>CAWIZC010000014.1:0-39796 GCA_963840445.1 uncultured Alphaproteobacteria bacterium
GAGCGCAGCGTTGCTGACCGGGGGTAGGGATTGGGCCAAGAAACAGCGCTCGCCACGGAGGTGTCGCGATGGGTATCGAGCGCGCACCATTCCTGACCGACGACCGGCAAGCTGCATCCACAACCGTGCACCACAGGATCGGGCGCGCGCCCTTGTGAGCGCTGGCGGAACTCGCGCGTAGTGCGCGTGTGCGCACGATCGGGCGCGAGACGGGGGTGGGGGCCGAAAATGGGCCGCGCTCTGTTTCCCGTGGGGCCGGGAGAAACTGTTTGCACTTTCCATAGGGCAGGTTTTTGTGGGCTCATCCGAGCTCAGGCAATTCACCGGAGCGCAGTAAAAGACCACTATTCGTGGCGCGGCGCTGCTTCGGCGCCTGGATCGAAGTCTCCATATCCCATTGGATATAGCCAAAGCTGTGGCCGATTGTGCCCTTGCGCTCAAGGGAAATGCAGTCACGGGGGATCGGCGCGACTTAAAGTCTAACCAGGTCGCAGTGCGTATTCTCACTCTCGCTAAGACCTGATGTCCGGCCCTCGCCAGGATTGCCGGACATACCAGACAGGGCCTCTAAAAAGGCCCCTGTTGTCTGGCATGATGTCCGGCGCTGCTCATCCCCGGACGCGACGTCGGTTCCGCCCCTGGTAGCTGACGAACTTTGTGCGGCGCGCGAACGGTCGAAGAGTGCCAGGCGCCAACATGCACGGAGTGCGCGAACTACCCACCAATCACAAGACACACTCAGGGTCTGCAACTTGCGGAACTCGGGTTTGTCCCCATTGATAACGTTCCCGCAAGGCTGCTGACCTTCTTCGGCGAAAACTTGGGTGCGATACGGTTCGAACAATCGCTGCCAGGGGGGACCATCGTGCCTTCAAGGGGTCCGGAGGGCCCAGCGTGTCAACGGCAGTTAACAACCTTAACCTCGGGAGAACCATGCTTATGCGCGTGGCAATGGTGCTCGGTCTTTGCTTATCCGGGTATCTCGCGCTGGCTTACCTGGTCCTTCCCGCGCTCTGGTCGCATTACGAGCACCAGCCCGGCCTGCAGGGCCGGCCTATGAAGACAGTCACGGCTCAGGGAATCCCGGGCGGCCCGCTGAACATTGGTCTCGTCGGCAGCAGGGACGATGTTGTCAGGGCTTGGGGGTTGGCTGGGTGGGATCCCGCGGATCCGATCACATTGAAAACGAGCCTGGAGATCGCGGAGAGCGTATTGCTGCACAGGCAATATACGGACGCTCCGGTCAGCAATCTCTTTTACGACGGTCGGCAACAAGACCTTGCATTCGAGAAGCCTGTGGGTGGCAGCGCCGACGAACGTCATCATGTTCGGTTGTGGATGACGCTCAAGAACGGCGCAGAGCAGCGGCCGGTCTGGCTGGGTTCCGCGACCTTTGATCGAGGTGTCGGCATCAGCCGCTACACCGGTCAGATCACCCACCACATTGCGCCCAATATAGATGCAGAGCGCGATCTGGTGATCGCGGAGCTCTCGCGCGCCGGCGTACTCATGCAGATCTATCAAGTCAGCGGGATCGGTCCCACGATCAACGGTCGTAACGGCGAAGGTGACCGCTATTTCACCGACGGTGAAATCACGGTTGGCGTGATCCGTCCGCAAGCGATGGCCGAGGGTGGTTTGCCCGATAGAAAGCCCAGCCCGATCGCTATTGAACTGAAGAATTCAATCTGGTCCAGCTTCAGAAATGGTCTGCGCGGGCTCTTCAATTGAGCAGGTTCAAGCCTACGGCGTGCCGTTGCCACAGAATCTTGTCGAGTTCGAACGCGACCCCTGGAGGACGAATTCGTCGCCGACGTCGTCGACAACCGGCGCGCTCTCGTGTCGATGCGCGCGGCACTGAATCCGTCCACGCGGCTGACCCGCACCCGCCTTCACTTCTTTGCGCGGCCGGCCTTCAGCGGCTTCGGCGGCATGCCGGTCCCAAACTGCTTCTTCATCCCCTCCTCCATCTCCGTTGGGGACATTTCGCGCAGGTGGGAAGCGAGGTTCCAGGCATGGCCGAACGGATCGATGAGGTGGCTGATGCGGTCGCCCCAGAACATGTCGGTCGGTGGCATCGTTTCCTTCATGCCCGCTGCGACCGCCTTCTTGTGGGCGGCATCCACGTTCGCGACGTAGATGTAGAAGCTGGAGTTTGCGCCCTGAGGCGTTTGTCCCGGCGGCGAGAATTCGCTCAGGAACACTTTCGAGTCACCGATTTCAAGCGCTGCATGCATGATCTTCTTCGTGTCTGGCATCAGCATGCGGCGCAGTTCTTTGGCGCCGAGCGCCTTCTTGTAGAGGGCGATGGCCTTATCGCCGTTGCTGACGTGGAGCTGCGGAGTGACCGTGTGGAGCCTTCCGGTATGGCAGCCATGGATGATCTCCTTTCTGGTCCCCGAAGGTCATTTTGTTGCGACGGCGCGGTGTTCGGTCCATCAACAAACACGGGCAATGCGACCATCGTGCGATCAATGCGCCAGCGGTTCCGGCTGCTTGGCACGCACGCCGGAGCGGTGCGCGCTACCCCTGACCTCATTGTCTAGTGGGCCGGCTCTGCTGACCCACTGAGGGGGGATTTCCATCCAACATCTGACACCGTCCCTGGGAAAGGTGAGCTCCACAGTGCCGTCGAGCTCGAACGGAACTTCTGTTCCGTACCCACGCTGCCTTGGCGGCAGCACTAGAGGACCGCCGATCTCTTGCCATTCCAGGCCTAGCCGACCAGTCGATCCATTGCGTAACCACTGCCATCGGACCGACACGCGGCCCTTTCGATCGGAGAAAGCCCCGTACTTTGCGGCGTTTGTCGTCAGCTCGTGAAGAACCATTGCCATGGCCTGAGCGGCTTCCGCCTTCAGCGTGACGCCTGGACCACCGATCTCGACATTGTGCGCTGCATACGGCGCCAATTCACGTCGCGCGATCTCTGCCAGTGATACGCCGCTCCAGTGGCTCTGGCTCAGCAATTCATGCGTTCTCGCCAATGCCTCTATGCGGCTACCGAGCGCAGTCACGAAATCGGCAAGCGAACCCTTAGGGTCCTGTGTCTGGGTGACGATAGCGCTGACAGTCGCGAGCACGTTCTTTACGCGATGGTCGAGCTCCGCAACAAGCGTCCGCTGCTGTTCCTCCACCCGTTTGCGCTCGGTTATGTCAATGCTGACGCCGACGACTCGGTATGGGTGTCGTCCGCTGTTAAAGGAAATGAAACAGCGGGTCTCGACCCATCGCAGCTCGCCACCAGGACGAATGATACGATACTCAACTTTATATTCGCGCCAGCTCTCACGGAACGCCTCGCTACGGAACTGCTCTACCCTTCTTACGTCGTCGGGGTGCACGCGAGCCATGCATTCGCTGCGTGCTATCTCGGTAGTGCCTTCAGGAAGGCCGTAGATGGCCGCATGGCCGTCAGAAGTCTATCGGCGTCGTACGCGAAGCTGCCAACGCGGGCCGCCTTTCCTGCGAGCGCGAGCTGCATGGTGCGCTCGCTCAAAGCCAGTTCGGCTGTCCTGCGCTCGGTGACATCTCTCTTGTCGCTCCGTTTCGCTGACTGGATCGTTGGCCGGCTCCACTAGTTGCGGAATGCCAGGAGCCAGCGTCGTCGGCCTCTTGCCGTCATTCGGCTTCTTGGCAGGTATGACAGCCTCGTAGGTCGCCGGGAGTTTCGACAGCCCATCGGTGATCGACTTGTGCTCGACGTTGAAGAGCTCGTTCGGTCCCGCGATGCGCATTGGCGCCAACATCAAAGCCACGCTAGGTGCCGCAACCGATGACTGGGATCGGCACGCCTGTCGAAGGTATCGGGCGAGTAAGCATGGCAACTCCTTGAATGGCGCATTCCATCTCCCGGCCCTTGCCATCGGAACCAGCGCATTGGCACGATGTTGACGCCGTAAGCCGCTCGCTGGGGCTGCCAAGACAGCCTTTTTGGCGAAGTGCAAGCGAGATGCTTGCGAGCCCAAAGCCGTCGACAAAAACGGTAGGGCGTTGGCTGGTGCCGCGAAGGCCAGCTTCATGAAGAAATGCCAAGCCGAGACGCCATAACGTCCCTCGCCGGTCATGAGGCCGTCGCTATTGGCGGCCCCCTAACTGACGGGCCGGTACTCGCTCAACCCGCTAAATCTGTCTCGCAGGTGCTGATGCCGGACAAGGAGGGTAATCGGAGGTTTTGCGTCCCCGGCGCGTCCCCAACACCAATTTGGGTTCCGGCTTGGCCTGGGAGGTGATCGCCTACAATTAGTTGATTTTGTTCAAGAAAATCATTGGTGCCCAGGGGCGGAATCGAACCACCGACACCGTGATTTTCAGTCACGTGCTCTACCAACTGAGCTACCTGGGCAGCCGCGAGGTGCCCGGTCCAGGGCTCGCGAAACGGCGCTGTTATAGGGTGTCGAAGTTGGGCTGTCCAGCTTGGATGCCGGGCTTAGGCCGTGGCGACAGCTGCGGGCTTGGCGGAGGCCCGGAACTGGTGAGCGGTTCCACGCGCACGCTCATTCAGGTTTGCGGCGAGGCGGTGCCAGCAGATCGGGGCGGCGCGCGCGGGTCAGGCGCTCGGCCTCGGCGCGGCGCCATTGGGCGATGCGGGCGTGATCGCCCGACAGCAGCACGTCGGGGATGGGGTGGCCCTCCCAGTCGCGCGGGCGGGTGTACTGCGGGTATTCGAGCAGGCCCGACTCGAAGCTTTCCTCGCCGAGCGAGGCCGGCTGGCCGAGCACGCCGGGCAGCAGGCGCACCGCCGCCTCGATCAGCACCATGGCGGCGACCTCGCCGCCGGCCAGCACGTAGTCGCCGATCGAGACCTCGCGGAGGCCGCGGGCCTCGATAACGCGCTGGTCGATGCCTTCGTAGCGGCCGGCGAGCAGAAGCACGCCGGGGCCTGCTGAGAGCTCGCGCACAAGGTCCTGGGTGAGCAATTCGCCGCGCGGGGAGAGATAGATTGCCGGCAGACCGGCGTGACGCGTGCGCGCGGCATCGATGGCCGCGCCCAGTACATCGGCGCGCATCACCATGCCGGCGCCGCCGCCGGCCGGCGTGTCGTCGACCGACTTGTGGCGGCCGCTGCCGAAGTCGCGCAGGCCGATCGCCTCCAGCGACCACAGGCCGGACGCGAGCGCATCTCCAAGCAGCGACGCGCCGAGTGGTCCCGGAAACAGCTCGGGGAACAGTGTCAGCACGACCGCCTGCCACGGCTTCGCGCTCGGTTTGTTGGCCGGGTTGGACATCGGCGTCACGCGACCTTGTAGCGGGCGACGACCTCGGGGTCGGGATCGACGCCGAGCCCCGGCGCGGTCGGAACCACGAGCTTGCCAGCCTTGACCACGCCGGCGTCGCCGAAGATCTCGGCCTCGAAATCGAGATAGAGCCGCTCGAACAGGGGCGGGCGCACCTCGGCAGCGGTCAGGTGGATGGTGGCGATCTGGCCCGGCCCGAAGATGGCGCAGTGCGGCGAGAAGGTCAGCCCATTGGCCTCGCAGAAGCGCGCGATCTTGATCAGCTCGGTGACGCCGCCGGTCTTGGCCACGTCGGGCTGGGCGATGTCGATGGCGCCGGCATCCTGCATGGCGATGAAGTCGAACAGGCTGCCGGCGTTCTCGCCCGCGGCGATGCGATGCCGGCCGGTGGCGCGCACGGCGGCGAGACCGCGATAGTTCTCGGGCGGCCAGACCGGCTCCTCGAACCAGGAGAGGCCGAGGTCGGCGATCTCGGCATCGATGGCGAGCGCCTGCTCGACTGACCAGGGACAGTTGACGTCGAGCATGACGCCAGCCCTGCCGGCGGCGGCCTCGCAGGCGGCGCGGATCACCGGCACGGCAATGTCGTGCAGCTTGATCCAGCGGTAGCCCTGGGCGATGGCCCGCTCCACGGCGGCCACGACCTTGGCTTCCGTGCCGTAGCGCACGAGGCTGGCGTACACCTCGACCTCGGCCACGCTGGGTCCGCCGAGCAGGTTGCAGAGCGGCTGGCCGGCGCGCTTGCCGGCGATGTCCCACAGGGCGATGTCGACGGCGGAGATGCCGTACATGATGCCGCCCGAGCGGCCGAAGTTGTGCAGGTTGAATTCGATGTCGTGCTTGATGCGCGTGATCTGGCGCGAGTCGCGGCCCAGCACCAGCGGCAGCACGCGCGTGTCGATCACCCGCTTGAGGGCGACGTCGGCCATGCGCGAGAAGGCCTCGCCCCAGCCGACCAGCCCGTCCTCGGTCTCCAGGCGGACCAAAAGGATGTCGAAGGTGTTTGGTGGCGCGCCGCCCCATCCCCACGGCGCCAGCCCGCCGCTTTCGAAGGGGATCGACACCAGGATTGTCTCGGCCTTGACGACCTGCATGGCTTTATTCCTGTGCGCTCGCGGCCGGATTGATGGCACGCGCCAGCGCATAGACGGCGCGGCTCGCGGGAACCGGCTCGCCCAGCTTGCCGGCCATCTCGACCACCACGCCGAGCAGGCCCTCCACCTCCAGCGGGCGGCCGGCCTCGATGTCGTTGAGCATGGAGGTGCGGAAGTCGCCGAGCTTGCGCGTGATGCCGATGCGATCGTCGACAGTCATCGGCAGCGTGATGCCGATGCGGGAGCCGACGCGGACGAACTCCGTCATCATGTCGCGCACCAGGCCAAGCAGATGCGGATCGCCGAGGATGCCGTTGGCGGTGCGCCGCGTGAGCGCGCTGACCGGGTTCATGTTCATGTTGCCCCACAGCTTGGCCCAGATGTCGGCGCGGATGACGGGCGAGATCGGGCAGGCGCGCCGCCGGCCTCGACGATGCGTGCGAAGGCGGCGGTAGCCGGCGAGGTCTGTCCGTCGGGCTGACCGACGACCAGCCGGTCGACGGCTGGATGCGGATGACGGCGGGCGACACGGCGCGTGCAGAGGTGTGCACTACGGCCGCCAGCGGGCTGGCAGAGGCGAGCAGCGCCGCCGCGCGGCCGCCGGGATCGGCAGCCTCCAGGCGCTGGTTCTGCAGAGGACCTGCGAGACCGGATAGGAACCACCAGGGCAGGCCGTTCATGGCGGTGACCACCAGCGGGCCGTACGCGAACACTGCGGCCGCGGAGGCGACCGCATCGGCAAAGCCGTTGGTCTTGACGGCGAGGACGACCGCGTCGGGCTTGCCCAAGTCGGCGGCACGATCGCTGGCCGGCAAGCGGAGGGTCTCGCGCCGGTCCCCGTGCAAAAGTGTCAGGCCGTCGGAGCGTAGCGCCGCCAGCGTGGCGCCGCGGGCCAGCACGGACACGTCGGCCCCGCCGCGAGCCAGGACGCCGGCCAGCCAGCCGCCGATGGCGCCGGCGCCGATCACGAGAATGCGCATCAGGTCGGGACCTCAGGTCTTGTAGGACTGATCGTGGCGATCGATCTGGCGGACCAGAGCGTTGAACACGTCGACGCCGGCACCGTACTTGGGATCGAACTGCAGGGACACCCGGGTGCATTGCTCCAGCACGGGCTTGGGGATCTCGATCAGCTCGTCGCCCATGCCCTTGGCGGCGATCTGGATCTCGCAGGCGCGCTGCACGGTCCACAGATGCGCGAAGGCTTGCGGCAGGGTCTCGCCCCAGGCCAGCAGTCCGTGGTTGCGCAGGATCAGGATCGGCTTGTCGCCCATGCTTTTGAGCATGCGCGGGCCTTCCTCGGAATTGACGGTGATGCCCTCGAAGTCGTGGTAGGCGACCTTGCCGTACAGCTGGGCGGAATAGAAGTTGGTCATCGACAGGCCGCCCTTCGTGCAGGCGACGGCGAGGCCCGCTGTGGAGTGCGTGTGCATCACGCAATGGGCCTTGTCGAGGTGGCGGTGCACGGTGGCGTGCGGGGCGAGACCGGCCGGATTGATGGGCCAGCGCGAGTCCGACAGGATGTTGCCGTCGAGGTCGATCTTGACGAGGTTGGAGGCGGTGATCTCGCTGTAGTGCAGGCCGAAGGGATTGATGAGCAGGTGCTTGTCGCGCCCCGGCACGCGCAGGGTGATGTGATTGTAGATCAGCTCGGTCCAGCCCAGGTGAGCGAAGATGCGGTAGCAGGCGGCGAGCTGCACGCGCGCCTCCCATTCCTCGCGGCTGATGCCTTGCAGGGTCGAGGTGCCGTAGTCGATGGCGATCCTGGGGATGCCCATGGCGGTTCCTCCGAACGCGTGCGGTTTGCGAAGCCAGTGTAGCGTGACAGGATGGCCTGCTCCAACCCTCAGCTGAGCGCGTCGAAGCACGCGTCGGCGGATCTCATCCGTCCTTCGACAGGCTCAGGACGGGGGTTGCTGGTGCGGCGGAGGTTCACCGCACAGGTCCCGGATATTCGCTGACGCGAATTCCGGGATGACAATCAGGGGGCGCCTTCGACGATCACCATGTCCATGAAACCGGCGCCGGCGCGCAGCTTGCGGGCGTTCGCATACTCGGGGGAATGGGCGTAGGCGCGGGCCGCCTCGAAGCTGGCGAACTCGATCACCACGTTGCGGGCGCGGCCCTCGCCCTCGACGACTTCGACGCGGCCGCCGCGCACGATCGGCGTGCCGCCGTATTGCTTGATCGCTTCGGTCGCCTTGGCGGCGTACTGAGCCCAGGCTTCGACATTGGTGACGACCGAGCGGGCGACGACGTATCCCTTGGGCATGATTTCTCCCTGTTGATCTGAAACTGCCGGCGCCTCACCCTGGCGGGCCGAGCGAGCGTAGGGCCAGCGCCTCCTCGATCGAGGCCACGAACATCTGGGCGGCGCGGCGCGGGTCGTCTGCACTGGTGATCGGCCGGCCGACCACGAGGTAGTCGGCGCCGGCCGCGATGGCCGAGTGGGGGGTGGCGACGCGCGCCTGATCGCCCGCATCATCGGTCGGCAGGCGAATGCCGGGCGTGACGATCAGCGTGCCGGATCCAACGGCCGCGCGCACGCGGGCGGCCTCCTGGCCCGATGAGACGATGCCGTCGCAGCCAGCAGCCTGCGCGATCCTTGCGCGGCGCACGACCAGCTCCTCAGGCGAGGCGGCGACGCCCTGCTCGTGAAGGTCGTTGGCATCGAGATGGGTCAGCACCGTGACGGACAGAATCTTGAGGCTCGTGCCGGCCTTGCCGGAGACCGCCGCGCGTAGCGTCTTGGTGTCGTGCCCATGCACGGTGAGGAAGGTGACGCCCGTCGCGGCGGCGGCGCGTGTTGCTCGCTCCACCGTGTTGCCGATGTCGAGCAGTTTCATGTCGAGGAACACCTGCTTGCCGTCGCGTACCAGCTCGCGGGCGAGCTCCAGGCCACCGCTCATCACCAGCTCGAGGCCGATCTTGTAGAAGCTGACGGCGTCGCCGAGCCGGGCGATGAGGTCGCGCGCCTCCTCGACCCTCGGCATATCGAGGGCCACCATCAGCCGATCACGGGCAGCAATGTCGCTCATGCGAGGTAGGCACCTTCGATTCGTCCACGCTGGCCCAGACTTGGCAGATCGCGGCGGAAGGCGTCAATGCGTGCGGAAGGCTTGTCCCAGCGCCATCCGTCGGCGCCCCGCCAGGATTGGCTAACCATACCGGGTCGGGCGGAACACCCCTGCAGCTCCAGCGTTTAGCAGCAGGAGCGGGGCCGCACCACCGCGTGCCCTCAACTCAATCCAACCACCAAGGAGCATGCCATGAACTGGGACCGCATCGAAGGCAATTGGAAGCAGATGACCGGCAAGCTCAAGGAGAAGTGGGGCAAGCTCACCGACGATGACCTTACGCAGATCAACGGCAACCGTGAGCAGCTGGAGGGCAAGATCCAGGCGCGCTACGGCCAGGCCAAGGATCAGGTGAAGAAGGATGTCGACGACTGGCTGGGCCGCATGTAAGCGCCTGCTGGTTATATATACGGCGCCCGCAGCCCCTTGGGCTGCGGGCGTTTACCGTTTGCGGCCACACCCCGTCGCGAAGTGGCACACCCCCCTTGTCGCCCCCGCAAGGCGCCGTGCATGATCGGCCCGGGTTTTGCAATCCCGGGTTTGCAACGGACTGCAGAAAAATCGCAGACGGGTAGCAAACCGTAGTTTTGCAGGGTTGGGGGGTACCGTATGGCCAGGACATTCCGCGCACAGTCGTTGGCGCAGACCAAGACCAGCAAGGACCTGCGCAGCTTCGAGATGACGTTCGTCGATGCGGCCGGTGCCAAGCGCACCATCAGCATGCCTGTGCAGATGGCAGCCGACCTGGTGCCCGTGCTGAGCGCACTGGCCGACGGCGCGACGCGTTCCAGCCGCCCTCAGTTCACGAAGGTTCCCAAGGAATGGGCGGTGGGACGCGCCCAGCACGAGCGGCTGGTGCTCATCAAGTTCGACGAGGACCCGCCCTACGGCCTGGCCATCGACGATGCCGCCAACCTCTGGCGCGAGGTGCGCGAGGAAGCCGAGATCGTCTCCCTGATGGGCGAGCCGCTGCGCCAGTAGGGTGGCGGGCGGGCGGCGTTTGAGGCGGAGCAACGGGCGCGGCTCAGACGGCAGGATGGGTCGAGCATCGGCGATGACGGCGCCTGTGCTGCGTCACCCCCACCCCGAACGCCATACGGCTTACGCGGGCCGTCGAGTCCGGCGAACCGTCCGCCTTGGCCCGCCTAAGTCGTTGGCCCTTGACCCTCCCCCCTCAAGGGGGAGGCAGAGGCGCAAGACGCGATGTCGGTCCTCGGCGCCGCGTCCCAATTCCGCCGCCTCGGCCGGCTAGCCATGCTTGTCACCAAATCGGCAGGCACGTGCGGCAAGGCGAGGGTATGAGAAGCTGGATGTCCCAGATCGTGATCGGCATCATCGTGACGGTGGTCGGCACCGTGATTGCCGACGCCATTCTGCAGGGCGGCAAGGGCCGCAGGGCAGTTTTTGGTGGCCACTTTTCGGGCCTGCCGCGCGCCGGCCGGTAGTGTTTGCTGTTGTTCCCCAGCGTGCCCGGGTTGCACCGGCTTGTCCTGAGGCCTGATCCAACAGCGAGGGCAAGCAAGCCTAGGATGATTGGCGAGCATCTGTTGGAACCGGAACACCAGCCGCCACGGTGACTGATAAAACGCAACCCTCTGGCGCGGATCGCGTTGGTGCTGCAGGAAGGTGAGGGATTAAGCGTGGGGCAGAGAACCGATTTCCAGGAGCACGGTAGCAGCTACCGGCCGGTCGACCCGTCGGCAGCTTTGCAACGGCTGATCACAGCCATCGGCGCGGGTACGCGCGAGGCGCTGTGGGCGGTGCAGCTGATCGAGCGAAAGGCCGCAGTTGCGCGCTGGCGGTCGGGTCTCTCGCTCGGCACAAAGCGGCCACGCTGACGGTTGGCGCGGTGCCGCGAGATTGCGGCACTCGGCCGCTGCCTTCCGTCCTCTCCCGCCACAAAGCCACTTAGAGCTGTTCACAACGGCGGCCCGCCGTCTGGATGGCTGGCCTGCGACCACCTATGGTGCGCGTAAAAAATGGGCGGGAGGTGCTTCAATGCGAGGCGCTCCTGGTCCCCGGGGATTCCGTCATGTCGCGCCTTGCCCGCAGCCTAGCCCATATCAAGCCGCGCTACGATGTGGTGGTGGTGGGCTCGGGCTATGGCGGCGGGGTCGCCGCGGCGCGGCTCGCCCGGGCCGGCAAGCGGGTCGCCGTGCTGGAGCGCGGGCGCGAGTTCGTGACGGGCGAGTTTCCCAGCCGCTTCCCCGACCTGCGCCACGAGATGCAGCTGACCGGCAAGCGCCTGCGCACCGGCTCGCCGGCCGGACTGTACGATGTGCGCCTCGGCGAGGACATGCACGTGCTGGTCGGTTGCGGGGTGGGCGGCGGCTCGCTCATCAACGCGGGAGTGGCGCTCAGGCCCGATGCGCGCGTGTTCCGCGATGCGGTGTGGCCGGGCCAGATCGCCCAGGACGGGCTGATCGAAGAAGGTTATGCGCGGGCGCTGCGCTGGCTCAAGCCGGCGCGCGATCCGCAGGCCTTTGCGCACAGCAAACTGAAAGCGCTGCAGCAGGCCAGCGCGGCGCTCGGCAAAGAGCCGGTGGCGGCGCCGGTGGTGGTGAATTTTACCGAGAGCGTCAATGCGGCCGGCATCCTACAGCCCGCCTGCACACGCTGCGGCGATTGCTGCGGCGGCTGCAACGTCGGCGCCAAGAATACGGTGGCGCTGACCTATCTGCCCGACGCGGTGCGGCATGGCGCCGAGATTTTCACGCACGCCAAAGTGCGCAGCATCACCAAATGCGCCGAGGGCGGCTGGCAGGTGCATGTCGAGCCGGGCGATGGCGAGAGCCGGCCGCTGGCGCTTGCCGCCGACATGGTGGTGCTCGCCGCCGGTACGCTCGGCAGCACGGAGATCCTGCTGCGCTCGCGCGAGCAGGGCCTCAATGTGTCCGACCGGCTCGGCCAGGGCTTCTCCGCCAACGGCGACATCATTGCCTTCGGCTATGGCGCCAAGCTGCCCGTCAATGCCATCGGCGTCGGCTTCCCGGAGAAGGTCGCCGGACTCCAGGTCGGCGCCTGCGTGTCCGGCCAGATCGAGATCGTCGATGAAGAGCATCTCGCCAACAGCCTGACGATCCAGGAAGGCGTGCTGCCCTCGGCCCTGGCGCCGATCCTCCCGGTGCTGTTCGTGCCCAACGGGCGCCTGCTCGGAGCGCTGCACAGCCTGATCGCCGGGGTCTACAAGGGGCCGTTCGCCGGGCTGCAGACGTTCTTTGCCGTGTCGCACGACAGCGCCTCGGGGCGGCTGGTGCTGGAGGACGGCCGCGTCGCCGTGCGCTGGCCGACCGCGAAGGACGAGCCCGTCTACCGGCGGCTCGACGAGGCACTGGAGGCGCTGGTCGGCAGGTCGGGCGGCAGCTACGTGAAGAACCCGCTGGCGGGCACCGTGATGGGCCAGCAGCCGGCCACCGCGCACCCGCTCGGCGGTTGCGGCATGGGAATGGAACTCGCGACCGGCGTCGTCAACCACAAGTGCCAGGTGTTCGACGGCCGCGCCGGTGCCGGCCCGACCGACGTGCACGATGGGCTGTACGTCATCGACGGCTCGGTGATGCCGCGCTCGCTCGGCGTCAACCCGTTGCTGACCATCACGGCGCTCGCCGAGCGTGCCATGTTGCACCTGGCGCGCGATGGTGGGCTGCCCTGCGACGATGCCCCGTGGCAAGGCGAGCGCACTGCGGATGTGCGGGCGCCGGCGGCGACATAGCTATCCCCGGGGCCGACCAACCGTCGCCTCACTCGGCGGCGGCTGCGGTTTCTGGCTTGGGCGTCCACCGCAATCTCGGCTCGCGCGCGGCCTTGGTCTCGTCAAGGCGACGGCGCGGGGCAAAGCGAGGTGCATCTTTGAAGCGGGCGGTGTCCCCGGCTTTGGCGGCGCCGGCCAGTCCTCGCAGCGCGGCGATGAACTGATCGAGGCTCTGCTTCGATTCCGATTCGGTCGGCTCGACCAGCATGGCCCCGTGCACCACCAGCGGGAAATACACCGTCATCGGATGGTAGCCCTCATCGATCATGGCCTTGGCGAAGTCGAGCGTGGTCAGGCCCGTGCCCTGCAGCCAGCGATCGTCGAACAGCGCCTCGTGCATGCAGGCGCGGTTGCCAAACGGGAGCGACATCAGGTCGGCGAGGCCGGCACGCACGTAGTTGGCGTTCAGCACCGCGTCTTCCGAAGCCTGCCGCATGCCGTCGCTGCCGTGCGAGAGCATGTAGGCAAGCGCCCGCACGAACATGCCCATCTGGCCGTGGAAGGCGCACATCCGTCCTAAGGGCTTGGCCGCGCCGTCGCCGGCATGCTCGACGTGGCGAACGCCATCGGCATCCGCCACCGCATATGGCACCGGCATGTACGGCGCCAGCGCCGCCGACAACGCCACCGGACCCGCACCCGGACCGCCGCCGCCATGCGGGGTCGAGAACGTCTTGTGCAGGTTGATGTGCATGGCATCGACGCCAAGATCGCCGGGCCGCACCTTGCCGACGATGGCATTGAAGTTGGCGCCGTCGGCATAGAAGTAGGCGCCGGCCGCATGCACGGCATCGGCAATCGCCACCACGTCGCGCTCGAACAGGCCGCAGGTGTTGGGGTTGGTCAGCATGATGGCCGCCACCTCGGGCGACAGCCGCTTCTTCACCTCCTCGGGATCGACAGTACCGTCCTCCCGCGCCGGCACCGCCTCGATGCGGTAGCCGAGCAGGGCAGCGGTTGCCGGATTGGTGCCGTGCGCCGATTCGGCGACCAGCACCACCGACCGCTTCTCGCCGCGCGCTTCGAGTGCCGCCTTGATGGCCATCATCCCGCACAGCTCGCCGTGTGCGCCGGCCTTGGGCGTCATGGCGACGGCCGGCATACCTGTGAGCGCGCACAGCCAGCGGGACAGCTCGGCGATCAACGCAATCGCGCCCGGCACGGTGGACAGCGGCTGCAGCGGATGGATGTCGCCGAAGCCCGGCACGCGCGCCATGCGCTCGTTGAGGCGCGGGTTGTGCTTCATGGTGCACGAGCCGAGCGGAAAGAGGCCCGTGTCGATGCCGTAGTTTTTCTGGCTCAGCCGCACGTAGTGGCGCATGGTCTCCGGCTCGGACAGCCCCGGCAGGCCGAGCGGCTCGGTGCGTGCCAGCTTGCCGAGGCGCGAGGCGAACTTGCCCGGCTCGGGCAGATCGACGCCGGTGGTGTCCGTACGCCCGATCTCGAAGACCAGCGCTTCCTCGATGGCGAGCCCGCGGTTGCCGCTGAAGGTCTCGTCAGCGCGCTCGGCCGCCTCACCCGGCGCCGTCGCCCGTCCCTGCCTGTTCAGCATGATGCAATCTCCTGCCGCAGCCGCCACGCTTCCCCTCCCCCTTGAGGGGGGAGGACGGAACGCCACGGGCTTAGCTCGCCCATCTCCTGGCGGTCGTCTGGATGTACGGGCGAGCTAAGTCCGATGGCGTTCCTGGTGGGGGTGACGGGACGACATCTCAAGGCAGCACCCCCACCGGGCGCGCCTCGATCACTTAGCCCCGCTGCCGAGCCTGAATTGCGCCACGCATGTGCGGGGCTAAGTGATGGCGCGTCGCCCTCCCCCCTCAAGGGGGAGGCAAAGGCCAGCGCTCTGTCAGACAGCATCACAGCACCTCCTTCAGCGCCGCCACATACGCGGCGCGGTCGGCGTCGGTATTGATCTCCGTCGAGGCAACGATAATCAAATCGGCCATGTCCGGATTGTCCGGCATCAGGCGTGACGCCGGCACCCCGCCGAGCACACCTTTCGCTGCCAGCTTCTCGATCACCTCGGCCGCATTGCCCGGCACACGGATCGTGAACTCGTTGAAGAACGTGTCGTTCAGCACCTTCACGCCCTTCACCTTCGCCAAAGCCCCGGCCAATGCCACCGCGTTGGCGTGATTGATGCGCGCCAAACGCCGCAAGCCCGCCTCGCCCAGCAGGCTCATGTGGATCGTGAAGGCCAGCACGCACAGGCCCGAGTTGGTGCAGATATTGGAGGTGGCCTTCTCGCGGCGGATGTGCTGCTCGCGCGTGGAGAGCGTCAGCACGAAGCCGCGCCGGCCTTCCTGGTCAACCGTCTCGCCACACAGCCGGCCGGGCATCTGCCGGATCAGCTTGGAGCGGGTCGCGAACAGCCCCACGTACGGCCCGCCGAACGACAGCGCGTTGCCGATTGATTGGCCTTCGCCCACCACGATGTCGGCACCCATTGCGCCGGGGGGCTGCACCAGCCCGAGCGAAACCGCTTCCGTGAACACGGTGATCAGCAGCGCACCCGCCGCATGCGCCGTCTCCGCTAGCTCTGTCAGGTCGTGCAGGTGGCCATAGAAATCTGGCGTCTGCACCACCACGCATGACACTGTATTGTCGATCGCTGCCGCAAGGTTCTCGCGGCCGGCCGGCGCTGGTTCGAGCGCCACGATCTCGTCGCCGGCCATGCGCGATACCGTCTCGATGGTCTCGCGGTAGTGCGGATGCAGGTTGCCGGCCAGCACGGCCTTGCGGCGGCGCGTGACGCGATGCGCCATCAGCACGGCTTCGGCAGCTGCCGTCGAGCCGTCGTACATGGAGGCATTCGCCACCTCCATGCCGGTCAGCATGGCCACCTGCGTCTGGAACTCGAACAGATATTGCAGAGTGCCCTGGGCGATCTCGGGCTGATAGGGCGTATAGGAGGTGAGGAACTCCGAGCGCTGGATCAGATGATCCACCGTGGCCGGCACGTGGTGCTTGTAGGCCCCCGCGCCAACGAAGAACGGCACCGAGCCCGCGGCCACGTTGCGCGCGGCCATGCGGTTGAGCTCCCGCTCCACCTCCAACTCGCCTTTGGTCTTCGGCAGATCGATCAGGCCGGAGAGCCGCTTGTCCTTTGGTATGTCGGCGAACAGGGCATCGATATCGGCGACGCCGATCTTGGCCAGCATGGCCTTGCGGTCGGCATCAGTGAGGGGGAGATAGCGCATTGCGTCAAACGCCTTCGTGTTGCGGCTGGAGGTATCGAAACAGCGCTTCGGCGCTGTCGATGTCGGAGATCAGTATGCCGCCGCGATCAAGGTCCGCACCGTGCAATGAGGGCGGACGGAGAAACTGCGGTGCATCGACAATCAGGATGAACAACCGTGCGCGCTCCGCCAGCTCGAACAGCAGCCGGCACAGTTGGCGATTGATCCTCAGGCCCGACACGTGCACGCTGCAGCCAGCGCGCGGGTCTTTGGCTTGGCGCGCGGCGTCGCTGAAGTTGCATGCGCTGCCATCGCCGAAGCGGACGATGTCCGGCCGAAAGCTCGCGCCTAGCTCGGCGAGCACCTGGTCGCAGATTGTGCGCCAGGCCTCGGCCGGAACTCCTTGGCCGCCGTCCCATAAGGTGATGTCGAGCGCCATCTGCTCTCGTCCCGATGCTAGCCGCCCGCTGGAGCCTCCACCACCACCTCGGTCAGCACCGAGTTGGCGATGTAGCACTCCTCGTGCGCGTGATGGTGCAGCTCGTCGAGCTGGGCGGCAGTCGGCTGCTTGGCGCCGGAGAAGACGATGCGCGGCCGCAGCGTCACGCGGGACACGAACAGCTTGCCGCGCTCGTTCTTGCTCATGACTCCGACGGCATCGTCATCGTAGGAGTCGACCACGTAGCCGGCCCTCTGCGCCAGGTACACGAACGTCAGCATGTGGCAGCTGGACAGGCTGGCCACCAGCGCCTCTTCCGGGTCGACGGCATCGGCGCGCGAGTAGGGCAGCCGCACCGAGTTCGGCGAGGAGGAAGCCGGCACCGTCACGCCGCCGTCGAACGACCATTGGTGGGCGCGGCTGTACTTGCCGTCGCTGAACACCGCGTCGCCGCGCTTCCACGACACGGTGGCCAGGTATTCATGCGCCATGCGATGTCTCCGAGCGCTCAGGAGTTGTCCTTCACGAACGCCTCGTAGGCGGCGCGGTCCATCAGCTTGTCGAGTTCGCCCGCGTCGGACAGCTTGATCTTGAAGAACCACGCCTTGCCCTCGGCGTCCTCGTTGACCAGCGCGAAGTTGGAGGCAAGGTCCGCATTGGACTCCACCACCTCGCCGGACACCGGCGCGAACACGTCGCTCGCCGCCTTGACGCTCTCCACCACAGCCACCGCCTCGCCGGCCGCGGCCTTGCGGCCCACCTCCGGCACCTCGACGAACACCACATCGCCCAGCTGCTCCTGCGCGTGATTGGTGATGCCGACCGTGGCGATGCCGCCGTCCACGCGTATCCACTCGTGGTCCTTGCTGAAGCGTTCGATGGCCATGTGCTATCCCTTTGTTAGAGCTTGCGCGCGTAGCGATGCGGGAAGAACGGCAGCGGTACGACGGACGCCGCAAGCGCCTTGCCGCGCACCATCAGGTTGACCGGCGTGCCGGGCGTCGCGTGCGCCGACTGCACATAGCCCATGGCGACGGGCGCGTTGACGCTCGGCCCGAAACCGCCGGACGTAACGATGCCGATCCGTTCGCCCTGCATGGACAGGATTTCCGCGCCCTCCCGCGCCGGCGCGCGTCCCTCCGGCTTGATGCCGACGCGCTTGCGTGCCGGCCCGCGGCCGAGTTCGTCTCGAATTCGCTCGAAACCGGGGAAACCACCGTCGCTGCGCCGCCGCTTCTGGATCGACCATTGCAGGTCAGCCTCGATCGGGCTGGTCGTCTCGTCGATGTCATGGCCATACAGGCACAGGCCCGCCTCCAGTCTGAGCGAGTCGCGCGCGCCAAGACCGATCGGCTGCACGCCGTTCTGGGCGAGCAGCAGTCTGGCGAAGTCCGCGGCTTGGTTCGCCGCCACCGAGATTTCGAAGCCGTCCTCGCCCGTGTAGCCCGAGCGGCTGATGTGGCAATCGAAGTCGCCGACCTTGCCGTTCGCAGCCGACATGAACGCCAGACGGCCCGCCACGTCCGACAGCTTCGTCATCACGTCCTTGGCGGTGGGACCCTGCAGCGCCAGTAGCGCGCGGTCGTCTGCCAGGGTCAGGGTCACGCCGCTCGGAAGCCGGCTCTGCATATGCGGGACATCGACATCCTTGCGCGCGGCGTTGACGACCAGCAACAGGCGCCCATCCTCTTCGGCTGACACGGGACGCGTCACCATCAGGTCGTCGATGATGCCACCGTCGTCGTTGGTGAGCTGGGAGTAGCGCTGCTGGCCGGGCTTCAAGGTGACGATATCGGCCGGCACCAGCGCTTCGAGCGCCCTTGCCGTCGTGGCGTGGTCCGGTCCTGCCAGAAGTGCCTGGCCCATGTGCGAGACGTCGAACAGCCCCGCCTTCTCGCGTGTATGCAGATGCTCTTTGAGGACGCCGAGCGGGTACTGCACCGGCATCTCGTAGCCGGCGAACGGCACCATTTTGGCGCCGAGTTCGACGTGCAGGTCGATAGAGTGGGGTGCGTATCAGAGGCAGGTCGGGCTTGGCCGGCGCGGTCATGTCGTCTCAAGTCCCATAAGGCTCGTTTCCCACGCGGATGTCCGCGTAAGACCAAGCCCCCTCTGTCACGGGACCTGAGAGATTTCGGTGCACGGCCTGTTCAGGCCGAACCACCTTACCCCTTCGGTGAGCCGGCACTGCGACCGGCTGCTTTCCAGAGTGCCATCAATCTGCGGTCCGTTTGCCTGAGAGGTTCCGGGGCGGTTGCTCCTTCGGCGCCGGCCAATGCATTTACGAAGGCCGGTCTCTTCCGCAGATCTCGAATGGACCGGCGCGGATGATACGCGCTGCCGGGCTCAAGTCAACGCAGGCCCTGCAACGACCCACATCCGAGCCCAGGACGCTCAAGAATCGAGCACGCGCGGTGCACGCGTTGCGAAGCGCAGCGCAATGAATGCCCGCCACGCCACGCCTATCGAGAGGCTCGCGCTATTTCCTCCAGCGCGCGTCGACGCACCGATAGCCATTCCAGTACTTGTAAACCCCGCATCCGCCAGCTGGGTACGGCAGCGGCGCATAGCCGAGCGTGACCCCACCATCGTCGTCGTCATCGTTGTAGTAGTTTCGAACGCGGGGAGCCGGGCCATAACTGTAGTAGTCGCCGTAACCCGGCCCGACATAGACGCCCATGCCCTGGGCGGAGGCGCTGCCGGACCATGCCACAGTGCCGGCCACCGCTGCGGCAGCGAGAAGAACTGGGGCTCGCATGAGGGATCTCCTTTCCGCTGTTTGAGCGCCAACCGCCCAGCCGCGCGAAAGTTCCTCCGCCTGCAACGCGAAACCAGGCAGCGCTAGGCCAAGCCTGCGCCCGACAACCTTAAGGGAAAGGAAATGCCCGCTAACCTGCGCCGGGCACGTTGCGGTCGAAGCCGACATAGACCTCGAACTCGCCGGGGCGCGAGCCTTCCGGCACCGCGAACGTCACTGTGCGCACCACCGAGAAATAGCCGATCGGCTTGTCTAGCGACACATCGACGTCGATTTTGACGTGGCCGGTCGCCACCTTCTCGCGCTTGGCGTCGGTGACGAACACCGTGAGCGGCATCGAGACGTAGCCGGCCCTGCCCTTCGGCCCCAGCAGCACGCGCCCGGAGAAGCCGTATTTTACCGTCACGCGGCCCGGCTCGATCTGGCATTCGCGCGCCGTCTTGGTGATCTCGCCGCGATGCATGACCGCCAGGCCGTCGCCGATGCGGCCCTGCTCGTAGATGGTCAAAAAGCCGTCGCGCGACCACACCTGGAAGCGCGGGCAGCCATAGGCCACCTCTCCGCCGATCTCCGGCGCGTTGCCGCCCTCGCTCTTGGCGGCCTGCAGCAGCTGATCTTCGCTGACCGACCCGACGTCGGCCTTGGTGGTGTTCTGGCCGCCGAACCAGCCGCTGCCTATGCCCGAGGTAAGCGACGACATTCCGCAGCCGCCGAGCACGCTCATCAGCGCCGCCACAGCAGCACACCTAAGCCAGCCAGCTGCAAACTTACGTCCTGATTGCGTCACGACGCCTCTGTCCGAACACTTGCCCGGTCTCTTGCGGACCGGTATTCCCTACCCCATCGAGCCCTGTTGACGCCCAGTGGTACATTGTCCGGCGATTCGTACCCTAGCACCCGGTACAACCCACGGCCAGCACAGGGAGTATGAATCGCGACCTCACGTTAACAGGCATCGGCCTTCCTTCGCATGGCCTCGAACATGGCCCGAAAAATGGCTCAAGACCACGTCGCATCCCCCCGTCCCCAGCTGCGGATATTGGTCGCCGCCCCCCGCGGATTCTGCGCCGGGGTGGACCGCGCCATCAAGATCGTCGAGCTGGCTCTGAAGAAATACGGGGCGCCCGTCTACGTCCGCCACGAAATCGTCCACAACCGGCACGTGGTCGAATCACTCAAGTCGAAAGGCGCCATTTTTGTGGAGGAGCTGGACGAGATTCCGGAAACCTCGGCGCCTGTGATTTTTTCAGCACATGGCGTTCCGCAGGCCGTACCCGAGCGGGCCCGGGCCCGCAACATGTTCTACCTGGACGCCACCTGCCCGCTGGTGTCCAAGGTGCACGCCGAGGCTCGCGACCACCTGGACAAGGGCCTGGAGATCGTCCTGATCGGCCATGCCGGCCACCCGGAGGTGGTGGGCACGCTCGGCCAGCTGCCGCCCGGCGCTGCTAGCCTGATTGAGACGGCCGCCGACGCTCGCGTCTTTTCGCCCCGCGATCCCCAGCGCCTCGCCTATATCACCCAGACCACCCTTTCGGTCGACGACACCGCCGCCGTGGTCGCCATCCTCAAGGAGCGCTTCCCGGCCATCGTCGGCCCCAAGAAGGAGGACATCTGCTATGCCACCACCAACCGGCAGGCGGCGGTGAAGGCGATCGCCGCGCGCTGCGACCGGCTGATCGTGGTCGGCGCACCGAACAGCTCCAACTCGCTGCGCCTGGTTGAGGTGGCCGAGCGGGCCGGCTGCCCCAAGGCACTGCTGGTGCAGCAGGCCTCCGAGATCCCCTGGGCGGAATTCGAGGGCATCGCTACGCTGGGCGTCACGGCCGGCGCATCCGCGCCGGAGCTGCTGGTAACGCAGATCATCCAGGCCTTCCGCGACCGTTTCGACGCCGAGGTCGAGAGCGTTGTGACGCGCGAGGAGCGGATTGCTTTCAACGTGCCGCGCGAGCTGCGCGAAGCCGGGGCGAGCTGATCACGGGCAAAGGCTGGCGGCAGTGTCAGCATGACACCTGCTGAACAACATTGGTGGGCTTCGCATCCACCAGAAAGTACATCAACAAGCCTTGTTTGGAGTTTCTTGAGCGGCGCGAAATAGAAGTCGCTCCGACTGAAGACCGACGCTCCGGGTCTGGGTCGACCAGTACCGGCCCGTTCGCAGACGGGATCGTTCGGAAAATCCCGTGATTTTGGCATAGCTTCGCGTCCGCAGGCAGAGCTGAGGAGAGGCCAAGTCAGTGATCCGCCCACTGTTCGTGCTGTCGCGCAACATGCACTTCGGTCCGCGCGGGGCAACGTCGATAGACCTGTGCGTGCGTGACCTGGTGCATGCCAGCCGCAATCGCGCAGCGGCTGTCGTTGCGGTCGGCACCAATGGCCCCTACTTCCCCGGCTTTCAGGTAGTCAACCTCAACGCTGGTCGGCGGGCAACGACCAGGCAGAAGGTAGCGGCGGTCCTGGCACTCTTGCGGCAATCGGAATTTGACATCGTCGTGGTGCAGCAGCACTTGCCCACCGCCGCCGGCATTGCATCGTCCACGGATCTTCCGGTTGTCTTGCAGACGCACAATTTTCAGAAGCAGTATTCGAAAGATCCGATTGGGAGACTGCGACGGTTGCTCCGATTGTACCGCTACTCGAGACTGGCAGGCATGCTGCACGTGAGCGAGGCATGTCGCCGGAGCTTCCTCGACCATTGGCCGGAGATCAGAAGCCCGCAGGCCGTGGTGCACAACGGACTGGACTTCTCAACTTGGAGTGCCGCCGCGGACCGAGAGCTGGAAATCCTGTGTGTGGGCCGAAGCGCGCCGGAAAAGGGTATTCTGGAAGCGGCGAGGGCGGTGGGCCGGCTGCTCGAAATGCGTCCGGATTGGCGGGCGCGTTTCATTCTTTCCGAGCCTCACTGCCATCCCGACTACCATCGCCGCGTCGTGGAGGCGCTGGGCACGGGAGAACGTAGAATTATCGAAACGAACCAGTCCTTCGAGTTCGTCAAGCATTGCGCCGAACGCGCCGCAATCGCCATAATCGCTTCCAAGTGGCAGGAGCCCTTCGGGCGCACGGCTCTGGAAGCCCATGCCGGCGGTTGCGCCGTGATTTCGTCAGGAACGGGAGGCTTGAGAGAGATCAGCGGACGCCTACGCGCGGTATCTGGGGGCAGTTCAGGAGGACAGCATCAGGGAGGCCACTCTCGAATTGATGGACGATGCCGCTAAGCGACAGGAGCTTGCTCGCGCGGGCCACTTGCACGTGCAAAAATTCAGCGCCCAGGAAATTTCGCAGCAGCTGGATGCCTTCTGCGAAAGCATCGTGGGCGGTTTCCGGCCGGTAGCAGTATTGGCTACCTGAGATGATTTCTTGAGCATCCCCAGCACATCGCCCACATAGTCACGCAAACAACGCTCTCGGTCGATGACATCGCCGCCGCACCGCATTCTCACGCGGCGCTTCCCGGATCGGGTCACGCCGGAAACGCCTCGAGCGGTGACGTTGCGGAAGCCACCGGACCCGGCGTGCGGGCCACATTCATGACCCAGCAGACCATCACGAAGTATCCAACCAGCGCGGTCAGCTCGACGGTGCCGGGTTCGCCAAACCGGCGGATGGTTTCCGCATAGGTCTGGTCGCTCACGCCATGCCGCTGCATCAGCTCCGCAACGAAATCCACAGCGGCCTCTTCGTCCGCCGTCAGTCCTCGGGGGCGCCGGCCGGCGGCCAGTGCATCGACGGCGCCTCGCGCGACGCCGGCCTCGAGCGCCTTTGGCACGTGCGTTTGCCACTCGAACTGGTTGCTGGTTTCGCGGGCAACCACGCAGATGGCCAACTCGCGGATGCGCTCGGGAAGGCTGCCGCCGAAACGCAGTGCTTCGCCGGTTTTGCCGATCCACTCCATGAGAGCCGGACATTGCAGCAGCGGAACGAACGGGCCGAAGATGGCTTTGCGCGGCCCCGCGATTATTGCGTCGCTGGCGGCTTTCTGTGCCTGGCTCATGGCATCCCGCGCTGGCAAGGGCAGGCGCTCGAGCATATCCGCCGCAAAACCCTGGCGTGCTCCGCTGGGCGTTGGCTTGCATCATCGTGGCTCCTTTGCTCGAGGTGGGCCGCGACAGGCGCCAGAGCACTGCTGCGCTCAACGCCAGCCCGGCCGCAGCGATCTGAAGAGAGTAGTCAAGCGCTGCGAGGTGACCGACCGGCAGCAGATCAATGGCGCCGGACGCGACCGGCCCCGCCATCTGACCAATCGCAAACGCGGCCGTCATTAGCCCGAGCATCGCGGTCGGATTGCCGGGTGCTCGCGCGCGGGCCTCCTGCATGCCGATCATGGTCACAACCATGAAAGTGCTACCGACCAGCAGCGCTGCGATTCCAATGCTGATCGGCGCAAGCCACAGGCTGGGCAGGACGACCCCGACGGCCATCAGGAGATGGCAGACCGCCCACACGCGCAGGCGGTTGGCGTGTCCCAAACGACGGGCGGCCACGACCGTGGATATTGCCGCTGCGATACCGAACACCGGCCAGGCCAGGCCGAATACCTGCGGGTCGTCCACCACCTCACGGGCGAGAACGGGCAGGAACGTGGCCGGCAGGATGTAGCCGAAGCCGAGCATGCCGTAACAGATCACAAGCCAGGCCGAGCGGGCCGGCACCGCGTCAGCGGGCAGCGTCGGGCCGGCTGCGACGCCGGCCTCCGACCGCCGGCCGAGCAGGAGGAAAGGAACGACGACGGCGACCGCCGCCAGCTCCCCGAGCTGCAGCCAGAGATGGCTCGCCGGCACATCCGGGCGCGCTGCAATGATGCAGAATACCCCGACCAACGTGATGCCAAGGCCGACGCCTGCGAAAGCTACACCTGCTAGGTCCGTCCTCCCCGCCTGCGCCAGGTGCCTCAGCGCCCACGCGCTGGTGGCGATAAGCCCCCAAGCGCTCAGCACGCCTGCGCCGAACCGCAAAAGCCCCCATCCCCAGATGCCGTCGAAGGCGCCCATTGCCGCCGTGGTCGCGGCGATGCCGATCAGGCTCAACCGTATCAGCGTGGGCAAGGTCATTGCCACACGGCTCGCCACCAGCGCACCGACCAAATAGCCGAGGTAGTTGCTGGCCGCCAACCAGGGACCGGCGTCCTGCGCAAGCGAGCCATCGCGCACCATCAGCGGCAGGAGCGGCGTGAAGGCGAACCGGCCGATGCCCATCGCCACCGCCAGAGAAACGATGGCAACGGCGCATACCAGCGCGGCAGAGCGCGCCGGCAGACCTGTCTCAACCTCCCGTTCGTGTCTCATGCAGGACCAGTAAGGCCCTTGGCACCCGCTTGCACAAATGAATAATTCTGGATAATCATTCTCTGTATGAGAACGATCGATCTAGAGTCCTTGAAGATCTTCCGCACCGTCGTGGACGAGGGCGGCGTCGTCCGTGCCGCTACCAAGCTCAATCGCGTGCAATCCAATGTCACGACGCGCATCCGCCAGCTGGAGGAGCATGTCGGTGCCCGCTTGTTCCGCCGCGAAGGGCGTTCGATCCGCCTCTCCGCGGAGGGACACACCCTGCTCGCCTACGCCAACCGTCTGTTGCGCCTGGCGGACGAGGCCGTCAGCGAGATGCGCACCGGTAGGCCCAAGGGTGCGTTCCGGCTGGGCTCACTCGAGAGCACGGCAGGCAGCCGGCTGCCTGCGATCCTGTCGCGCTATCACACGCTCTATCCGGACGTGGTGGTGGAGCTGGCAACCGGCACAGCAGCGGCACTCGTCACGCGCGTGATGAATTTCGAGATCGAGGCCGCCTTCGTGTCGGAGCCGTTCACCGCGCCGGGCCTGGAGACACGCCCGGTGTTCGAGGAGCAGCTGGTGTTGGTGACGTCCAAGGCGACGCGCAAGGTGTCCGGTCCCGCCGACCATCGGCCGCTCGACGCTCATCGCCTTCGCCCAGGGCTGCTCCTATCGCAAGCGCATCGAGGAGTGGCTCGGCAGCGCCAACGTCATGCCCGAACGGGTGCTGGAGTTCGCCTCCTACCAGGCCATGATCGCCTGCGTCGCGGCCGGCACCGGGTTTGCCGTGGTGCCCAAGTCCGTGCTCGAGGCCCTGCGCGCGAGCAGAGAGCCTGCGCCAGCACGCGCTCCCCAAGCGGTTCTCGCACAATCGCACCCATCTGGTGTGGAACGGCCAGCCTTCACCGTCTCTGCAGGGCCTGCTGTCGCTCTTGGACTGCGTCGCGGACTGACCGCGCTCCCGGCCTCTCCCCGTCCGAAAAATAAGCTTGTCCCTCCGTGCGTTTACAATACCTACGCGGCATGGATTCGCGCTTCGGCCGTGAGCCTGGCTAGGATATGAACTGACTGAGCGACGCGAGCCACCCTGACGCCCTCCTGAGATCCGAACCCCATGGCGGTCTACACCGAAGTTCCCGACGACGAGCTCGCCGCCTTTATCGGCAGCTACGACGTCGGCGAGCTCTTGTCCTACAAAGGCATCGCCGAGGGGGTCGAGAACACCAACTATCTCCTGCACACGTCCAAGGGTCAGTTCATCCTCACCATCTACGAGAAGCGCGTCGAGCAGGCCGACCTGCCGTTCTTCCTAGGCCTGATGGATCATCTCGCCAGATCCGGCCTCACCTGCCCGACGCCGGTGCGCGACAAGCTCGGGAAGACGCTGCGCACCCTGGCCGGCCGACCGGCCGCGCTCGTCACCTTCCTTGAGGGGCTATGGATACGCCGTCCGCAGGTGCGCCACTGCACCGCCGTCGGCGAGGTGATGGCGCGCATGCATCTGGCCGCTGCGGATTTCAAGCTGCAGCGTACCAACGCGCTCGGAGTGGCCGGCTGGCGGCCGCTGTTCGAGCGCTTCCGCGCGCGTGCCGACGAGATCACGCCCGGTCTGGGCGCCATCATCGACCAGGAGCTCGCCCACCAGGAGACGCACCGGCCGGCCGACCTGCCGCAAGGCGTCATCCACGCCGACCTGTTCCCGGACAACGTGTTCTTCCTGGGCGATGCCCTGTCCGGCGTGATCGATTTCTATTTCGCCTGCAACGATGCGCTGATCTACGACGTGGCGGTTGCGCTCAACGCCTGGTGCTTTGAGACCGACCATTCGTTCAACGTCACCAAAGGGCAGGCGCTGCTCAAAAGCTACCAGAACGTGCGCCCGATCAGCCCGCGTGAGCGCGAGCTGCTGCCTCTGCTGGCGCGCGGCTCGGCCTTACGCTTCCTGCTGACGCGCGCCTACGACTGGCTGCACACCCCGAGGGACGCCCTGGTGAAACCGCATGATCCGATCGAGTATCTGCGCCGCCTGAAATTTCATCGCAGCGTGCACACGGCCGCGGACTACGGCTGGGAGGCCGCGCCATGAGCGGCGGCAAGCCGGCCGTGGTGATCTATACCGACGGCGCCTGCTCGGGAAACCCGGGTCCCGGCGGCTGGGGTGCCATTCTGATCTCCGGGGAGCATCGCAAGGAGCTGTCGGGCGGGGAGGCGGAAACCACCAACAACCGCATGGAGCTGCTGGCCGCCATCTCGGCGTTGGAGGCGCTGAAGGGCCCCTCGCATGTCGACCTGCACACCGACTCCAAGTACGTGCAGGACGGCATCGGCAAATGGATTCACGGCTGGAAAAAGAACGGCTGGAAAACCGCCGACAGGAAGCCCGTCAAGAACGTCGAGCTGTGGCAGCGCCTGGACGCCGCGCGCCAGCGCCACCAGGTCGAATGGCACTGGGTCAAGGGCCACGCCGGTCACGATGAGAACGAGCGCGCCGACGAGTTGGCCCGCGAAGGCATGCAGCCGTTCCTGCGTCGCTAGGCTGGCCCGTTTGGCCGCGCACTCCGCCCTGGCGCTACCTGCGGAACTCGCGCGGCTCCGGCTCGTCGTCGAACAACCCCTGCTTGACGAGTGCGTCTCGGCAGATCGGACTGAGCGCCGGCGCGTTGTCGAGCATGCAAGCCATGCCGCGGTTAAGCCCAGGCCCGTATTGGGCGCACAGACGATCATAATCGGCGCGGCAGGCCTTGAGCGCGCTGGCCGAAGCCAGGCCGCGCAAAGCCAGCGCCTGGAAACAAGGTTGGGTGAGTTCGTTGACGTGGTCGTTCAGGCAAAGAATGATGCGGCCCCGCCCTGGCAGCACGCCACGACAGAACCGCATGTAGTCGGGAATGCACGCCTGCCGGAACGGCGGCGCTTGCACTCGGATCATGCCTTGGGCGAAGGCAGCTCCCACATGCACGAGCGAGCACGCCAGGGTCACGGCCAACATGAGCGGCAGGCGGCGCATCGAAGAAGTGGATCCCGAACTGTTGTGCAACTCTTTGTAGGCAGGTCGGGCCGCGCCGTCGAGAGCGCCGCATGCTGCTACTTCGCGGGTTCGCGCAGATCGCCCCACTCGCCCCTCAACACCTCGTCTTCCCCGTCATCGGGCCGGACGACGGCCGCGCCATGGGTTGGCCCGCGCAGGGCACGTACGCACGCTCCGCTCAGCCGGTCGGCATTGGCGCGCAAGCAAACTGCGATCCTGCCACCGCCGGGCGGTACGTCTGCGCACCAGCGCCGGTAGTCAGGCTCGCATCCATCCAGGATGGCAGCGACCCTGAGCGCGCGATAGCAGGCCGGGCCGAGACGCTCGGCGTTGTGGGCCAGGCAGGCCAGCTGTCCGTCGTGGGCCCGCGCGCAATAGCGCTCGATGTCCCATCCGCATAAGGCGCCCACAGCCCGATGATGCGGTCGATCATACGGCTGTGCTGCTGCCGTTCGCCATGTCACGACGAACGTGAACATGGCCATCAGCACCAGCACGAAGGTAATCGCTCTCCAACTCATCCGTCGATCCTCCTCGATGGTGCGGGTGGCCGCGGAGATGCGGCCACCCGTGCGATGGTCGACTACCAGCGGCAATGCCGGACGCCGTACCTGCCGACCCAGCAGCGATTGGGATAGGCGGCGCGCGGCCAGCAGGCGATCGGGCGGCAGCCGGGACCGACGTGCCGGTGCCAGCGCAGGACCGGCCCCCATTCGCATGAAAGATGGCAACCATGCACCTTGATGATTGGACTGGATGCATCGCCGACGCTGTTCAGCACGCCGACTGGCGCGGCACCTGCGGACGACGCGCCGACGATGGTGGCGCCTGCCAAGGCGGCAATGGTCAAGAGGCTGCGGATTGTCATATCGATCTCCATTTGGTTTGGGGTTGCAGTTCAGTGAAGTGACGCCGGCGTTAGGGGGATGGGCCTGAGTTGCCGCTGTAGGTGCCGGTGTTGCCGCGCGGGCCTGTCACCGTGCCGCCGAACGTGCAGTTGCCGCCGGCGCAGGTGCCCTGGCCTTCGCGCGTCCACGTGCCGCCGTTGGGCCCGGTGACCTTTACGTCGCGCTCCCAGCTGTTGCCGTTGCGCGTGACGGTGCTCTCGCGCGTTACGGTGTTTCCTCCGGGACCGGTCACCGAGCCGCTGCGCGTGCAGGTGCCGCCCTGGCAGCTTCCCGAGTTCTCCCAGGTGGTCGTGCCGCCGCCCGGTCCCGTCACCGAACCCTTCCGGCTCCAGGCGTCGGCGGACGTGGCCAGCATGGCGCTGATTGCCAGACTCCCGGTCGCCGCCAGACAGGCCGTCAGGCCGGCCATCATTGTGCGTCTGTGCATTGCTTTCTCCGTGTCGTGAGAAGTACCCCAGCAGCAGCCACGTTAAGCGCGTCGCTTGGCTGCCGTTTACCGGCGCCGCAACACCTGATGTCATGTGTTGGCCGGCATGTAACAGCGTGTAACAGGCACCATGTCGCGCTTGCTTTTTGCCTGCGCCTTCGTACCGTGACCGCCATGTCGACACCCACCGACGCCCTCATCATCCTCGTCGAGGACGACAAGGAGATTCAGCGCCTCGTGCGCGACCTGCTGGTGCGGGAAGGCTTCGCGGTGGAGGTGGCGGAGACGGGCGCCGCGCTCGATCGAGTGCTGGCTGGCCAACGCCCCGATCTCGTAATTCTCGATCTCATGCTGCCGGGCGAGGACGGCTTGTCGATCTGTCGCCGTCTGCGCACGCGCGGCGGCTCAGTGCCCATTCTGATGCTGACCGCCAAAGCCGACCCGATCGATCGCGTGGTCGGCCTCGAGATGGGCGCCGACGATTACCTGGCCAAGCCGTTCAACCCGCGCGAGCTGCTGGCGCGCGTCAGGGCGCTGCTGCGGCGAGCGCGTGGCACGGCGGACGCCGAGCCCAGTCGCCGCTACGCCTTCGCCGGTCTCGTCATCGACCTCAATTCGCGCCGGCTCAGCACGGAAGCGGGCGAGCTGATCGTGCTCACGGCGGCCGAATTCGAGCTGCTGACCTGCTTCGTGCAGCGGCCGCGCCGCGTGCTGACCCGCGACCAGCTGCTCGACTGGACGCGCGGCCGGATGGCGGAAGCCTACGATCGCACCATCGACATGACCATCTCGCGCCTGCGCAAGAAGATCGAGGCCGCCACGCCGGGCCTGGAGCTGATCAGCACCGTGCGCAACAACGGCTACCTGTTCGTGCACCCCGTGAGACTGCTGCACCCATGATCCGGCTCGGCTTCGGCGCCCGCCTTCTCCTGATCGTCATCACGGGACTGGTCGTTCTGCAGCTGCTCGTCATGGCGGCCTACTTCCTGCAGCGCAGTCGCGATACCGAGTCGGGCTTCCGCCTGCCCGTGCCCGACCAGGCCGCGGCCCTGGTCGAGCTGCTCGAGGCGACACCCAAGCAGCAGTGGGCGCTGGTGCTGCGCGCCGCCAACAGCGCGGACTTGCGTGTGCGTTTGTCGGATGCGCCGCCGGAGGGTGACGCGCCGCCCTGGTACGAGGCACCCGTCGTCGAATTCATCATGCAGCGCTATCTCGCCTCGCTCGGCGGCCGCAAGGTGCGGATTACGATAGAGCCCTCCTACGAGCTGTTTGCTGGTCCGCTGAAGGCGCTCGCCTGGGCCTCGCCCGGCTCTGTCGAGATCGCCGTTGCACTCAAGACGGGCGAGACGCTGATTGTCACCACCGGCGGCGTGCTCACCTTCAGCATGCTCGGGTTTCCGCCGGGGTTCTGGGCCGGCGTGCTGGGTTTCGGCGTCGCCATCGTCGTGGTGTGGATGCTGCGCCGGGAAGCGCGCCCGCTGCGTGACCTGGCGCAGGCCGTAGACGGCATGACATTGCCCGAGAAATCGCAGATCATTGCCGATGCGCCGCGCAGCGCGCCAGAGATCCGCGCGCTGATCGCCGCCTTCAACCGGCTGGCTGAGCGCATCTTCAGTCTGCTGCAGGCGAGACGCGTACTGGTGAGCGGCATTTCCCACGACTTGCGCACGTATGCGGCCAGGCTGCGCCTGCGCACCGAGATGATCCCGGACGCGGCGGAGCGCTCCAAGGCCGTGCGCGATCTCGACGACATGAACCAGTTGCTCGAAAACTCGCTGATCGCTTTCGACGCCGCTGCTGCGCCACGCACCCAGGAGCTGTTTGAGATCGCGCCGCTGCTTGAGCGCGAGGCCGAGGACCGTCGGCTCGGCGGCGCCGCGGTCTCCCTGGCGATGTCGCCCGGCGCGGCCAAGGCGCAGATCCTCGGCGACACGCTGGCCGTGCGCCGGCTGATCGCCAATCTCACCGACAATGCCATAGCCTACGGCCGCGAGGCGGCGATCGGCGCGGATGTCAAAGGCAACGAGCTGCTGCTAACCATCGACGACAAAGGCCCCGGCATCAGTCCCGACCAGCGCGATCGTGTTCTGCAGCCCTTCGTGCGTCTGGAGGAATCGCGCAACCGCAACACGGGCGGTGCGGGCCTGGGCCTCGCCATTGCGCAGAAGGCCGCGGAGGCTCACGGCGGCACCCTCTCGCTCGATGCGGCCCCCGGTGGCGGCACCCGCGTCAACGTGCGCCTGCCGCTTTTCTCCGCGCAGGCGTGAGCCGTGCCCAAGCTTGCTCCCGATGGCGGCCCATCCGCTTCTGTGTAACAATACGCCGCCCGATGCAGAGGGAGAACTTGCGATGACCACCCAGATCAAGGTCGGCAACATCACCATCCATCGCGTGGTCGAGCAGGAGCAGCCGATCTTCGACGCCTTCGAATTCTTCCCGTCGCTCACCAAGGAGATATTCGAGGAGAACCGCGCCTGGCTGCAGCCGAAATACATCGACCCGGCCGGCAAGATCGTGCTGTGCGTGCAGAGCTACCTCGTGCAGACGCCGCACCACAACATCCTCGTCGACTCGTGCGTGGGCAACCACAAGCCGCGGCCGGCGCGGCCCATGTGGCACATGATGAACAGCGACCGTTACGAGAAGAGCCTCGCAGCGACCGGGATCGGTGTCGCCGACATCGACTATGTGATGTGCACGCACTTGCACACCGACCACGTCGGCTGGAATACACGGCTCGAGAACGGTCGCTGGGTGCCGACCTTCCCCAAGGCCAAATACCTGTTCGCCGACCGGGAACTGGAGTTCTGGACAGCCAAGCACAAGGAGGACGCCGCCGCCCACCCCTGGGTGACGGACTCGGTCCTGCCGATCGTGGAAGCGAAGCGCGCGGAGGTGGTGAAAAGCAACCACGCGCTGAACGATCTGGTGCACCTGTTCCCGACCCCCGGCCACACCATCGATCACTTCTCAGTACAGATCGGCAAGGCCGGCCAGGACGCGATCATCACCGGCGACATGATCCACTCGCCGCTGCAGGCGCGCTATCCCGAGATTGGCATGCGCGTAGACTACGATTCCAAGCAGGCCGGCATCACACGGCGGAACCTGTTCGGCCGCGTCTGCGACACGCCGACCTTGATGTGCATGGCGCACTTCCCCTCGCCCTCGACAGGGCGGATCACGCGCTGGGGTGACGGCTTCAAGGTGGTCGACGCCTAAAGCAGGATGGCTTCAGGCTGAGGCGCGCAGCCCCAGGGATGACGATCTCGCCGCTGAGGTCGACGCCTCAGTTGAGCTCGAACACCTGGATCATCGCCGGCCCCAGGATGACCACGAACAATACTGGCAGGAAGAACAGGATCATCGGCACCGTCAGCTTGGGCGGCAGCGCGGCGGCTTTCTTCTCCGCTTCCGACATGCGCATGTCGCGGTTCTCCTTGGCCATCACGCGCAGCGCCTGCCCGACCGGCGTGCCGTAGCGCTCGGCCTGGATCAGGGCGGTGGCGACCGACTTCACGCCCTGGATGCCGGTGCGCTTGCCGAGGTTCTCGTAGGCCTGACGGCGTTCCTGCAGGTAGGACAGCTCGGCGGTAGTGAGGCTGAGCTCCTCGGCAAGCTCCAGCGACTGCGGCCCCATTTCCTCGGCGACCTTGCCGAATGCGGCTTCCGACGACATGCCCGACTGCACGCAGATCAACAGCATATCGAGCGCGTCGGGAAACGCGTTCTTGATGGAGGTCTGGCGCCGCTGCACGAGGTTCTCGATGAACATGTTGGGTATGTAGAAGCCGAGATAGCCGGCGCCGATGCAAAGACCGATCTTGACGAGCGCCGGATAGTCGTAGTCGGCGATCACGAACAGGTAGAGGAAGCCGATCAGGGCGACGGCCAGAGGCATCACGACGCGGAAGAACATGTAGGTGACAAGCGGCGCCTGTCCGCGCAGGCCTGCCATCTTCAGCTTGTCGCGCACTTCCTCGGAATCGAACACGCTGTGCAGCTGCAGCTTGTCGACGATCTCCTGCATGAAGCCCTTGGGCGCAGTGCGGAGCCGGCCCTGGCCCTCTTTCTTGGCAAGCTCGGCCAGGCGTGCGGCGCGCATGCGGTCGCGCTCGGTGGCCATCACCTGCATGCGGCTGCTGAGGCGGTCGCGCGACAGCACCGGCATCAGCACGGTCAGCACCGTGGCGAATGCCGCCACCGCCGCGAGCAGGGTCACGGCCATCTGTGGGGTCAGCAGGGCGATAAGGTTGTCGAGCATGGCGGTTGCGTCTCAGGCCAGCGGTCAGTACTTGAAGTTGATCATCTTCTTCATCACCAGAATGCCCACCGACATCCAGACGCCGGCGCCGACCAGCAGCAGCTGGCCGACCTGCGTCGTCCATAGCAGCGCGATGTAGGCGGGGGTGGTGATGTAGACGAGCATCATCACCACGAACGGCAGGGCGCCCAGCACCGCGGCGGACGCCTTGGCTTCCGCGGACAGCGCACGCACCTTGGCTTGCAGGGTTTTGCGGTCGCGCAACACGCCGGCGAGATTGCCTAGTGCCTCCGATAGGTTGCCGCCCGCCTGCTGCTGGATGCTGATGACGATGGCGAAGAAGCGCACTTCCGGCAGCGGCACGCGCGTCATCATGCGCTCGAAGCCCTCCGAAAGCGGTACCCCTACGCGCTGCTGCTCAACTAGGTCGGTGAATTCGCCGGCGATCGGCTGCGGCGCCTCGCGCGCGATGATGGAAAGGCACTCGATCAGCGGCAGGCCGGACTTCACGCCGCGCACGATGATGTCGATCGAGTTGGCGAACTCGTCGATGAACTTGAACTGCCGCCGCCTGGTGAGGCGCGCGAGAATCCAGCGCGGCAGGCCCCAGGTGCCGACGAACGCCCCAAGCAGTGGGACGAGGATCGGCAAATTCGGCGCCGACACCCAGATGCCCAGGCCTACCAGCACACCGCAGGCGACACTGGCCATCCAGAACGTCTGCGGTGTGATCTCGAGCCCGGCTCGTTCCAGGCGCAGGCGCAGGGTGACCTTGGTACGCGCCTTCTCCCGTTCCTCGAGCTCCTGCAGTGTTTCGGCGACCTGGCGCTTGCGGTTCTGCGCGATCTCCGCCTGCACCTTGCCGACGCCCAGACGCGCCCTGTTCTCGGTGACGCCCTGAATGCGCTGGTCTGTGCGCCGCTCGCCGGAAAAGTACGGGTTGATCAGCAGGTAGACCATGGCGCCGATCGATACAGCCGCCAGCAGCAGCAGTCCGCCGATCATCCAATCGGTGCTATCCAAGGGAGTCACCCTTGCCGTTGGCTTCGGCGCTCGCCAGAGCCTTCGCCAGACGCTCGGTCTCTCCGTAGTACTCGGCGCGCTCCCAGAAGCGCGGGCGCGCAATGCCGGTCGAGCGGTGATGGCCCGTGATGTTGCCCTGCGCATCCTCGCCCGTGATCTCGTACACCATCAGGTTCTGCAGGGTCACCACCTCGCCTTCCATGCCCAGCACCTCGGTGATGTGCGTGATCTTGCGCGAGCCGTCGCGCAAGCGTGCCGCCTGCACGATGATGTCGATCGACCCGGTGATCATCTCGCGGATGGTCTTGGGCGGCAGCGCGAAACCGCCCATCATGATCATCGACTCCAGACGGCTGATCGCCTCGCGCGGGCTGTTGGAGTGCAGTGTGCCCATCGAGCCGTCGTGACCGGTGTTCATCGCCTGCATCAGGTCGAAGGCTTCGGGGCCGCGCACCTCGCCGACGATGATGCGTTCGGGTCGCATGCGCAGGCAGTTGCGGACCAGGTCGCGCATGGTGATCTCGCCCTCGCCCTCGAGGTTGGGCGGACGCGTCTCGAGCCGTACGACGTGCGGCTGCTGCAGCTGCAGCTCGGCCGAATCCTCGCAGGTGATGATGCGCTCGTCGTTGTCGATCGAGCCGGTCAGGCAGTTGAGCAGCGTGGTCTTGCCGGAGCCGGTGCCGCCCGAGATCAGTACATTGCAGCGCACCCGGCCGATGACCTCCAGGACGGTCTTGGCATCCGGCGACAGCGACTTGTATTTGACCAGCTGCTCGAGCTTCAGGCGGTCCTTCTTGAATTTGCGGATGGTGAGCGTGGGCCCGTCGATGGCCAGCGGCGGAGCGATGACGTTGACGCGGCTGCCGTCGGGGAGGCGGGCATCGCAGATCGGGCTCGAATTCGTCGACACGGCGGCCGATCTGGCTGACGATGCGCTGGCAGATGTTCATCAGCTGCGCGTTGTCGGCGAAGCGCACGCCGGTGCGCTGCACCTTGCCGGCCACTTCGATGTAGGTCGTGTTGGCGCCATTGACCATGATGTCGGCGATGTCGTCGCGTGCCAGCAGCGGCTCGAGGGGGCCGTAGCCCAGCACGTCGTTGCAGATGTCCTCGAGCAACTCCTCCTGCTCGGCGATCGACATCACCACGTTCTTGATCTGGATGATCTCGCTGACGATGTCGCGGATCTCCTCGCGCGCGGCCTCCGCTTCCAGCTTGGCGAGCTGCGTCAGGTCGATGGTGTCGATCAGCGCGTTGAAGACGTTCGTCTTGACGTCATAGTACTCCTCCGAATGACGCCGCTCCGGCGCCACGGGCTCCTGCCGTGCTGGAGTGGGGGCGCGCGTGTCGGCCGGTGCCACCTTGCTCTCGGCCGACTTTGCCACCGGCATAGGCTTCGGCGCAGTCGCCGACTCCTTGCCCGCGGTCAGCGCGCGCTGCTGGGGTGGCGTGGGGGAATCGATGGTACGCCTGCCAAACACGGATCACACTCCTCAGCGTTGCAGTTTCAGTTTCTTGAGGATGGGAGCGAACTGGGCGAGCGCGGACGGCTTCTTCTTTTCGTCCTTCAGCTCCCTGCGATGGGCGAGCAGCAGCGCCAGCTCCCGGAATTGCTGTGCCGACTTCGACTTGGCGGCGAACTCCTCGATCATCTGGCCGTTGTTGGAAGCCAGGCCGAAGGTCTCGCTGTCGAAGTCGATGATCTGCGAGGGCGCCAGGTCGAGCGCTGCGGAGAACTCCTTGATCGAGATCTCGGGGCGCTTCGGCGTCTTGGCCATGTTGATGACGAGGCGTGGCGGGCCGTCATTGGTCCGCCCCTGCTTCAGCAAATCGATCAGGTTCTTGGCGTTGCGCAGGTTTGCCAAGTCCGGCACGGCCGTCACGACGACTTCATCCGCCTGCAGCAGCACCCGCTTGACCCAGACCGTCCAGCTGTGCGGCAGGTCGACGGCCACGAAGGGTACGTTCTGGCGCACGATGTCGAGGACGATGTCGCAGGCGTCGGGGGAGATCTCGTAGTCGCGGTCCAGAACCACAGGAGCGGCGAAGATGCTCAGCCGCTCGGAGCACTTGGTTAGCAGCCGATCGAGCAGCATCTCGTCGAGGCGCTCAGGGCTCTGCAGGGCCTCGGCGATACCCTGGATGGGATCCTGGTTGAAATCGAGCCCGGTTGTGCCGAACGCCAGATCGAGGTCGGCCACCACCACGTTGGTGCGCAGGGTCTCCGACATCGCCCACGCTGTGTTGTGGCACACGGTGCTCGAGCCGACACCGCCCTTGGCGCCGATGAAGGCAATGACGTTGCCGACTGGATCGGTGTCGGGATTGTTGTAAAGGCTGGACAGGCTCTCGATCAGCTGCAACGGCTCGACGGGGGCGATCAGGTATTCGCTGACACCGCGCTTGAGCAGCTCCCGATACAGAACGACGTCGTTGGTGTGACCGATCACCATGACCTTGGTGCCGGTGTCGCAGCATTCCGCGAGCCGGTCGAGTTCGGCCAGCATCTGCGCACGCGGCAGGGTCGTCTCGATGATGATCAGGTTCGGCGTCGGGCTCTCGTGGTAGTGCGCAACGGCGGCTGGCGCTCCACCCATGTGCACGCTGACGTGCGACTTGGAGAGCCGTCGGTCGGTTGTGGCGAACTGCAGAACCTCGGCCGTCGCGGCATCCTCGCAGAACGCCTGGATCGAAATGCGCGGAATTGGCCGCGCCTTGGCGTGGCGTGGCACATCCCCGGAGCCGTTTCCGACCGGCGATGGCTCATGCCCGGTCTCCCGGTCGCCTGAGGCCACGGAAGGAGCCTGCTTGCTCATTTGCCACCTCAGTCTTGTTGGCTACGGGTGCCGACCTGCTGCTCAGGCGGCCGCTGGGCGGCGGTGGACACGCCGTTCTCATACTTGCCGATCACGGTTACGCGGCGTTCCGTATCCGACGGCGTCATTGAGCGCGGACCGAGCAGATCGGCCGGATTGGCGATCTGTGCGGCGAGGTTGCGCTGCTGCGCGCACCCGAAGTTGTCGTAGTTCAGATTGTCCTTCTGCCTGGCAAGGTTGGTCGGCCAGCGCCCGCATGCCGGGCCTTCGGCGATATATTGCAGGTAGGACAGGCGCAGCGGGGCGTCGGAGTTGCGGCCGCCGTGATAGGGCTCCGTGGCTATGGTTGTATCGGAGAAGCCGTAGTCGACGATCAAGCGGCGCACGTCGGTCATTGCCAGCATTGCCGCACCCTCGTTCGGCGTGCCGGCCGGTACGCTGATCACCAGCCGGCTGTTGCCCATGCCGGTGTTGCGGAAGTGCGAGAGGAAGGCCGCCGTCTCGCGCAGCTGGCTCTCGCTGAGGCCCTGCGCAGTGCGCGGCACACGCAGGTTGAGGGTGGCCGGCTGTTGCGAGACCATGATGGGGTTCTTCTGCTCCGGATCGACGAGGTTGTATCCGGAGATGTAGGCGCCCGGCTCCTCGATGCTCTTGCAACCGGCAAGCGCCAATGCGAGCAGCGAGCAAACCAGCAGTTTCGCGGCGACCGGTCTGAAGCCGGAGGCGCGGGGAGCGATCTGAGACGTCATGGCATCCTCCAACATGTCCGGCTATTCGACGATGAACCCGTAGTCGCCCTTCAATCCACCTCCGGGCGGCAATTCCCTGCCCTTGCCGTAGATGCGGTTGACGTGGCCGAGGAAGTTGGCCTTCGCATCCGAGGCCGGCGCCCATCCGTCATCCGGGCGCGACAGGTTCTGGCGCCCGGTCGGACGAACCATGTAGGGCGTGACGATTACGACAAGCTCGGTCTCGCTCTTGGTGAAGTCCCGGCTGCGGAACAGTGTGCCGAGCACCGGCAGGTCCTTGAGGCCAGGCAGGCCGTCGATGTTCTGGCGGGTCGAGTCCGAGATCAGGCCGGCGATGGCAAGCGATCCGCCGGACGGCATTTCGATGGTCGACTTCGCTGCGCGCTTCTTGAGGGCCGGAATGGAGATGTTGGACAGAACCACGGCGCCTTCGTTGGTCAGCTCGCTGACCTCGGTGTCGATGCGAAGGCTGATGCGGCCTTCCGACAAGACCACCGGCGTGAAAGCGAGACCTACGCCGAATTCCTTGAAGATGACGGACAATCTGCCGTCGCTATCGACGACCGGGATCGGATACTCACCACCGGCCAGGAACTTGGCGGTCTCGCCGGAGACGGCCGTCAGATTGGGCTCGGCCAGCGTGCGGATCAGACCATCGCGCTCGAGCGCGCGTAGCGCCTGGGTCAGCTGCGTGCCGCCGGAGGCGAACCGGTTCGTGATGCCCGAGTTGCCGAACGACCCGGACGGCCCGCTATTGTAGTTGCAGAGCACGCCGGTCGTCGCGCAGGTGATGCCGAGGGTGGGATCCAATGCCGCCGTCCCTATGCCGGCAAGCGGCAGCGTGCCGAGACCCGCCGCAGCCGTGAGCGGCAAGGCATTCTCCGTCAGCAGGGCCGTGGTGAAATTACCCGCGTTGACGACCGCGCCGATGTTGAGGCCGAACTGCTTCAGCAGGCTGCGCTGCACCTCGGAGATTGTTACCTTGAGCATCACCTGCTCTTCGCCTTCGATGCTGAGCATGTTGATGACGAGCTTGCTGTCGCCGGAGCAGGCGGCCGCCTGGTTCTGCGTCTGCTGCCTGAATAGGTCCGCGCTTTGCGTGGTCGATGTCTGTTTGTAGCTGAAGCTATTGGAGGTGCTGTTGGCCCCCTGGGTGGCGGCCGAGGAGGGACCCACATCCTTATTGGCAGCCACGAATTGGCAGGCGATGTAGCCCGCGCGCTTGGCGTCGATGGCTGTGCGCACGGTGCCCGTCAGCACCGCGGAGTTGCCGGCCATATCGGCAAGGATGTTCGATCCCGGCACCAGGCGCTTCAAGATGCCGTCGAGGCCCTTGAGGTCGGCGCCGATGGAGATCTCCAGCGTCAGGATCTGCTGACCTTTGGAATCGAAGAAGAAGGCGTTGGTCTGACCGAGCTTCTTGGCGATCAGGAAGATGCGGTTCGAGGTCTGCACCACCGCGTCCAGCTTGTCGGGATCAGATACCAGCACATCCTTCAGCTCGAACGGGAACTGCACGAGCAGGGATTTGCTGACGCCGATCGAAACCCGTTTGGCCAAAGGAAAGTTGGCTCGGCTCGGCACGGTCAGTACCGAGTGCTGCGAGATGTCCTCGAAAACGCCGTCTTGCCTATCCCCTGCCATCGATTGCTGCGGACCGAAAACGCCGGTTGTCGCGATCAACAACGCGACCTGGCCACCGCACGGCTGCGCTCATGCGGCAGCTTTTCGCGATCTGGCGGGCCGACACGCGCGGTGTGGCCGCCGTTGAATTCGCACTGG
>CAWIZC010000015.1:0-180657 GCA_963840445.1 uncultured Alphaproteobacteria bacterium
GATGGATTGGACGGATCGGCACTGCCGGTTCTTCCACCGGCTGCTGACGCGGCATGCGTTGCTGTACACCGAGATGGTGACGGCGGAGGCGGTGCTGCGCGGTGACCGGAAGCGGCTGCTCGGCTTCTCGCCCGAAGAGCATCCGGTCGCGCTGCAGCTTGGCGGCTCCGACCCCGCCAAGCTCGCCGAGGCCGCAGCGATCGGCGAAGCGTTCGGCTACGACGAGATCAATCTCAACGTCGGCTGCCCTTCAGACCGTGTGCAGGAGGGCCGCTTCGGTGCCTGCTTGATGGCGGAACCGGAGCTGGTGGCGGAGTGCGTCGCGGCCATGCAGCGCCGCGTGTGCGTGCCGGTGACGGTCAAGTGCCGCATCGGCATCGACGACCAGGACAGCGAGGCGGCCCTGCAGCGCTTCGTCGAGCTGGTGGCGGACGCCGGCTGCCGCACCTTCATCGTGCACGCGCGCAAGGCCTGGCTGCAGGGGCTGTCGCCCAAGGAAAATCGTGAGGTCCCACCGCTGGACTACGGCCGCGTGTTCCGCCTGAAGGCGGATCATCCGGAGCTGGAGATCGTGCTCAACGGCGGCATCGAGTCGCTCCAGCAGGCCGTCGCGCATCTGGGCAAGGTCGACGGCGTGGCGCTCGGCCGGGCCGCCTATCAGAACCCGTATCTCCTCGCCGAGGTGGATCGCGCCGTGTTCGGCGCTACGGAGGCGGACTACGCGCCGTCGCGCCGGGATGTGCTGGAGCAACTCGTGCCTTATGCCGAGCGGCATCTGCACGCAGGCGGCCGGCTGAACAACATCGTGCGCCATATCCTGGGCCTCTATCACGGGCGTCCGCGCGCCCGTGCTTTCCGCCGGCATCTGTCGGAGCAGGCGCCGCGCGAGGGCGCCGGCATCGGCGTGCTCTTGGAGGCGATCGAGATTGCCGAAGGCGAGCGCCTAGCGATGGCGGCGGCCGAATAGCAGCCTTAAGAATCGCGTAACTGCCGTGCAGCGCAGACCATCACTCGCCTTTGATCGTCAGAGGGCGAGCCGTGCGCTAGACTGAGCCTGGGAAGAGCGATGGAGATCGACATGCGGTGGCCGATGTTGGGCGGCTTGCTTCTGGCGCTTACGCTGGCCCTGCCCGCGCGGGCGGCCGATCTGGGTCCGCTGCCGTCGCCTGTCGGCGCCGAGACGCCGCGCGTGGAGCCCGACAAGGAGGACAACGGGCTCTATCATCAGAGGTGGTTCCAGGTGTCGTTCCTCGACCTGCGCGAGGACTTCGAGGGCGCCAAGGCGGCCGGCCTGCGCTTTGCCGTGATCTTCGAGCAGCGCGGCTGTCCCTACTGCGCCAAGATGCACAACGAGATCCTGGCGCAGCGCTACATCAACGACTACGTGCGGCAGAACTTCCGTGTCGTGCAGCTAGACATGTTTGGTTCGAGAGAGGTGACCGATTTCGACGGCACGAAGATGAGCGAGAAGGCGCTGGCCGAGCGTTGGGGCGTGATCTTCACGCCCACCGTTATCTTCTACAAGGACGATCTCGCGGGGCTCGACGGCAAGTGGGGGCGCGATCTCGAAGCCATCGAGCGCCTGCCGCTCAGCTACGGCCGCGACACCTTCTATGACCTGTTCGTTTGGGTACGCCACAAGCTGTACGAGCAGGACAAGAGTTTCCAGCGCTTCCACCATGCCCGCATCGCCGAGCGCGAGGCGCTGAAGACTGCCGATCCCAAGGCCGGCCGCACGAACTAGCCAAGCGTTACAAGTGTGCAACTGCGGCTGTTCTTGCGCGGCCGGCAGCGTTGCGTCGTCAAAGTGTGGGTAGACGAAGCATGATCTCGTTGCTACCGATCACGGGACGCAAGCGCGTGGGCATGGGGGAGCGACGTGAAGGGCGTATTTGGATTTCTGTGTTCGATGTTGTTCATGTTGATCGGCCACAATCCAGGCTGGGCTCAGAGCCTGGCCGGGCAGTGGACCAGCGAGGGGGCGCGAGCCGAGGTCGAAATCTACAGCTGCGGGGCGCCCGGGCACGACGTCAGCAGCCAGAAGGTGCTGGAAACGCTTTGCGGGTACATCACCGACAAAGGTGCGCGTCTGTGCGGGCGTGTCACGAAAGTCCTTCCCAAGGGGCTGGCCGAGCTGCAGGCCAAAGGCAAGAAGCCTGAGGACGTGATGGGGCACCCCGTGCTGTGCGTCGCGAGCGGCGCTGACCAGGCATGGCCTTGGAAGGGCGGTGTCTTCAACTTGGACGACACCACGGCCTATTATGTGAGGCTCGCACCGCAAGGTGCGGACAAGCTGAAGTTCAGTGCCTGCGGCCTGGGTGGCTGGTACTGTCCGAGCAAGGGTGAGTTCGTCTGGACCAAGGCGGGCGAGTAGAGGCCGCGCCGGACCTCCCCACTTTCGTGTTGCGATGATCGGGCAGCCGCGAAGGACACGCGCGGTCAGCGGCTCATGCGCAGGGTGATGTCGTGCCGTATCGTCTCCGGCTGCTCGGCCACCGCCTGCGTCAACGACCGCAGATGGTGCCGTGCGTGGTGGAGCTGATCGATCAATGACAGGATGACCGGCAGGCTCGCGTGCTCGAGGCCCATGCGGTAGTGCAGGTCGCACGCCAGCGCTACGCGCGCCTCGTCGACCTGATCGAACAGGTAGCCCTGATCGTCACGCTGCGGCGCGACCACTCCGTCCTCGATCCAGGTCAGCAGCACCTGCCGCTCAAGATACGTAAACTGCGCGATCAGCTCGGTTTCGCGGATCATGTCAAACTGCGCCTTTCCTGCGCGGGTTCTGCGGGTGCGTCTTCTCCCAGTCGGCCATGAACTGAGCCAGCGCCTCGTCGGCACCTTCCGGCGGCACGATGTGGATCTCGACCAGGTGATCGCCGCGGCCACCGTCTTTGCCGTGCGACGCGCCTTTGCCACGCAGCCGCAGCTTGGTGCCCTCCTTGGCGCCCTTCGGCACCTTGACGTCGACCGGCCCGTCGACCGTTTCGACGCGCACGCTGGCACCGTTCAGCGCCTCGCCGAGCGACACCGGCAGCGTGCTCACGATGTCATGCCCCTCGCGCTTGAAGTCCGGGTGCGGCCGCACCGTGATCTCGACGTAGGCGTCGCCCGCCTTGCCGTCAGTGCCCGGCAATCCCTGCCCCTTCAGACGCAGCACCTGCCCGTCCTTGATGCCCGGGGGAATCGCGATGTCGAGCGTCTTGCCGTCGGGCATCGACACCATCTTGTGCGTGCCGTTTGCCGCATCGAGAAAGTCGATCTCGAGAGCGTAGCGCACGTCCTGCGGCGGCATGCGAAAGGTGGCGCCTCCGCCGCCGCGCGCGCCGAACAGATCGGAGAAGATATCGTAGTCGAACTCGGCGCCGCCGTTGCCGGGCGCCCCGGCCGAAGCGCGGCGCCGGCTGTGGCTGTAGCGCGTATTGGGCTCGGCCTCGGCGTACTCGCGATAGAAATGCCGCTCGGGCTGGCGCTCGGCCCCGGTCTCGTCGATCTCGCCGGCGTCATAGCGCTTGCGCTTGTCGGCGTCGCCGATGATGTCGTAGGCGGCGTTGATTTCCTTGAAGCGCTTTTCCGCCTCTGGCTTGCCGGGATTGAGATCAGGATGCGTATCCTTGGCGGCCTTGCGGTAAGCCTTGCGGATATCGTCCTGGCTGGCGTTGGCTGCGACACCCAGGGTCTCGTAGGGATTGGCCATGCGTCTACGTTTCCAATCGGCTGCGGCGCCGTTGCTCGTCCGAACGCGGGGCAGACTGAAGCAGCGTGCTCTCGAACAATGCCAACGGCAATCGAAACCCTCTATGCCTGATTCGCAGGTGCGGCCTGGAGCGCGCCGACCCTAAACGGTGCCGTATCTGGGCTATAGGACTTGTGCTGCTGGTGCCTATGGCGCCTCACGAGGTTGGCGTGCCTATCGCTTGACTACGGACACATCGATGGGTGACGCGGTCACTTGGCCTCCGTCACGCGATGCCTTGAACCGGACCAGAAGATCGATGTCGCCCTCCTGCTTCGGTATCTGGAACAGCATCGGCAGGGACACGGCGCCGGTGTTGGCGATCTCGATCTTCGGATCGCCGGCAATATCCAGCGTGTACGATCTGGCTTTGCTGGCCCCGACGCGCTCCCGGAGCACGCGAGCCGCAGCCGCCGAAATCGCGCGGAACACGCCGAGGCTCTTGACCGCACCGGCGCCTTCATCGATCGAGTAGACGGCGATCGCCTCCAGCGCCCATTTGCCGCCATCGCCAACCAGCAGCCAGCGGCTGTCGGGCGACCAGGCGACTGTCTGATAGATGTGGTTGCCGCGCGCGTTGCCGGTGCTCCACGACCGCCCGACGACGATTGCAAGGCTCTTGCCATCCTCGAGCCGAACGAGGTGGTTTTCCACGCTGTCGGTATCTGGTGCCTCCTCCGGGTTGCCGCTTGGGGAGCGCCAGGCAATCGCCAGCTTCCCGGAAGGCGATGTAGTACCCTCGAGTACCGTCAGCGTGCCGGGTCCGCTGCCGCAGGTGATCGTGCTTTGGCTGGCAGCCACGCACGGACCGGGCTTGCTTTCACCAGCAACGGCCGTAGCGGCTACGGCGACGACGGAGAGGGCGGCAAGGGCAGCCGCCAGGGACCGGGTCTGCATCTGCGCAATTCCCTAACGAGGCTCGAAGCGTCCCCGTCTGCTAGCACCTCCGGGATGCGAACGGGCCGGCATATGCAAATGTCGGTGATCCCGGAGTACGTGCCTGTGCGAAGTTGGCACTGCTTTGCCGCCGGGGTGGGAGAGAGGCGACGCGTTGCATTGGTGTATAGGCCGCGCGGCTTGGCCGCCTCAGATCTTCTGATTGTATTCGCCCACCTCCGGGCACTTCGCGAGGCGTCCGTCGATGTCGGCGAAGATGGCCCGCATGTTGGCCTCGGACGTCGGGCTCTCCACCACGATCACCAGCTCGGGCTTGTTGGAGGAGGCGCGCAGCAGGCCCCAGGTGCCGTCCGCCAGCACCACGCGCACGCCGTTGACGGTGATCAGCTCACGAATCTTCTGTCCCGCGATTTGCGCGCCGGCGGAGGAGGCCTCTTGGTACTGCGCGGCGATCTTGTCGACGATGCCGTACTTGGCTTCGTCCGCGCAGTGCGGCGACATGGTGGGCGAGCCCCAGGTCTTGGGCAGGGCGTTCTTGAGGTCGGCCAGCGTCTTGCCGGGAGCGCGGTCGAGCATGTCGCATACGGCGAGTGCCGCCACCAGGCCGTCGTCGTAGCCGCGGCCGAGCGGCGGCTGGAAGAAGAAGTGGCCCGACTTCTCGAAGCCGACCAGCGCCTTCTGCTCGTGCGTGTAGCGCTTCATGTAGGAGTGGCCGGTCTTCCAGTAGAGCGCGCGCGCGCCGTTCTGCTGCAGCACCGGATCGGTCATGAACAGGCCGGTCGACTTCACGTCGGCCACGAACACGGCGTTGGCATGTTGCGCGGACAGATCGCGGGCCAGCATCACGCCGACCTTGTCGGCGAAGATCTCGTGGCCCTCGTTGTCGACCACACCGCAGCGATCGCCGTCGCCGTCGAAGCCGAAGCCGACATCGGCCTTGTGCGCCAGCACCGCCTCGCTCATGGCGTGCAGCATCTTCATGTCTTCGGGATTGGGATTGTAGCGCGGGAAGGTGTAGTCGAGATTGCAGTCGAGCGGCACCACCTCGCAGCCGATCGCTTCCAGAACCTGCGGCGCGAAGGCGCCGGCCGTGCCGTTGCCGCAGGCGCATACGACCTTCAGGCGGCGCTTCAGCTTCGGCCGGTTGGTCAGGGCGGCGATGTAGCGCTCGGCGATATCTGGCACGAAGCGGTAGCTGCCGCCGGCTGCCGGTTCGCCACTGCCGTCGAGCACGATCTCCTTGAGCTCGGTCATCTCCTCGGGTCCGAACGTCAGCGGGCGGTTCATGCCCATCTTGATGCCGGTCCAGCCGTTGTCGTTGTGGCTGGCGGTCACCATCGCCACGCCTTCCACCTCCAGCGCGAACTGGGCGAAGTAGGCCATCGGCGACAGGGCGAGGCCGATGTCGTGCACCTCGGCGCCGCCGGCCAGCAGCCCGTTGATGACGGCCTGCTTCACGGAAGCCGAATAGGAGCGGTAGTCGTGGCCGACCACGAAGCGCTTCGGCCGCCCGCGCTTGCCCGCCAGCGTGGCGATGCCCAGGCCGATGGCGTTGAGGCCCATCAGGTTGATCTCGCCCGGGAATAGCCAGCGCGCGTCGTACTCGCGAAAACCGGTCGGCTTGACGAGCGGCAGCCGCTCGAAGTCGGCGGTGTTCGGCTTCAAATCGGCGCGCGGTTTGGGGAGCATACGGAATCGCCTCAAAAAGATAGTGGTTGGCTTAGCCGGCCACAGACAACGGCCACAAGCCAGCGCCCGATGTGTGACAAAAGGACCGTGGCGGATCAATGGCTGGCTCGCCGAACGGATGGTTCAGTCCTGCGAGGCCTGCACTCATTCCTGCAGGATCAGCGTGCCGCCGCGCATGTCAACACTGCTGAGCCGCTTCAGGAACGACATGCCGAGCAGGGTGGTGCCGAGCATGCCACGCTCGCTCACCGACGCCGGCACATTGCGGACGGTGATGTCGCCGATGCTGACGCGGTCGAGCGTGACCGGAGCAACTCTCGCCACCCCGTTGGCCGTGCGCACCATCTGCGTGAAGTCGCGGTCGCCCACATGGATGCCGGCCCGGCTGGCGTCCTCGAAGGTCAGGGCTACTTGTGAGGCTCCGGTATCGACCATAACCTCGACACGCCGGCCGTTGATCTCGACATCAGCGTGATAGTGGCCGTAGGCGCCCGCCCGCAGTTCCACCGTGCGGCCCGCAAGAGCGCGTCCGTGGGGTTGGCTGCGGTCGCGGCTGGCGATCTGTTGCGAGGCGGCGAGCTTCGGCAGGCCGAGAAGGCCGCGAGCCGTTTCCTTGATTTCGGTGAAATAGACAATGCTGAAGGCCGCGCAACCGCCGGCAACGATCCATCCCGCGGCCTGGCTGGCCGCCCGCTTCGCACCCACCGGCATCGCCATTGACGCGCGCACCGCTCGCTGGACGCCGGCGCTGATTGGCGGCACCGTGCCTTGGCGGCCGCTAGCTCCGCAGCGTCAAGAAGTCTCCGGAGAACTCATATGAGCGCAGCCTGCTTAAGAAACTCATACCGAGAAGATTCTCCTTCAGCGCGTTGGGCTTGGCCACCAGGGCGTCAACGTCGGTGAGGCTGATCGGCCCCAGCGTCAGGGTTTGCAACCGGACGTGGGCGGCGTAGGTGGTGCCATTGGCAGTCTGGACCGGCACGGAATATCTGAGCCGCTCCGGATCGATGCCGAGGCGCTGCGCGTCGGCCGGCTTCAGCACCACTGTGGAGGCGCCCGTATCAACCAGCATGGTCAGCGGTACCCCGTTGACCTGCGTCCTGACGACGAAATGGCCGTCCGAACGCTTGCGAATGCGCACGGATTGCTCGCCCTCCACCTGCGCGTCGCTGCGCAGGATGGCTCCGGGGGGTAGCAACTCGCCGATCACGCGATGGCCGAGCGTCACGATCTCGTTGCGATAGCTGTAGCCCGCCACCAGCAGGAAGGCCACGGCCGTCCAGGCGAGCAGGTCACGTACTGCTTGACCCGGTCGTCCGCGATAGCTGCCGGCGATGGACGTGCCGAGGAAGATCAGCATGGCCATGCCGGCAACGCCGATGGCGAAGTCGGAAGGATCGAAACCAGCGATCGAGCCGGCATCGGCGCGCAGAAGCAATGCCAGGCCGGCAATCATCAGGAGAGTTAGGGCAATCCATGCTCCCATCGGTCACCTCTGCGCGGCCGGCTGAATACGGCTGCGTCTGGCGGGCAGCTCCACCATAATACGCCGTCGCTCGGTATCCGTCATCGCCATCCAGCCGGCAATTTCACCTCGCGAACGGAAACATCCGGCACACAAGCCAGTATCCGGATCGATTGTGCAAATCTTGATGCAAGGGGAGTCCATCGGCCTCGTTCTTTTGCAGCGCGGCCGGCACCCGCGCGGCTCAACCGGGCGAATGTAAGAAGCGGGCCTTGTCCTGACAATGCGCCTTAGCGGGCTGCTGTGGATGGAAGGGCAGGTTGGGCTGGACGGACGCCATTTTCTGTGCCTGCGGACCTCGGATGCGCCCTCCGCTCCGGGCTCGACGGCTGGCGGTGGCGTTCCTTGCCAAGCGGCTGGAGCGGCGGCATGGCTCGCAGGACACGCCCCTTTGGCAACAAGACCACGGCGTCCGTGCCTTTGCGCAACTCAGAATTGAGCTCGAATGTACCACCGTGGAGCTTAACCAGGTTCTGCACGATGGGCAGCCCGAGCCCGGTCCCGCCCTCGGCCGTCTGGTGGGCCAGTGAGCCCTGACCGAAGGCCTGCATCACGCGCGGGATCTCCTCCTTGGGGATGCCCGGGCCGGTATCGCGAATGCTCAGCTTCTGGCCGCCTGCATCCGTGTGGGAGACGGTCAGCGTGATGCGCCCGCCCCGCGGCGTGAACTTGAGCGCGTTCGACATCAGGTTGAGGCAGATCTGGCGCATGGCGCGCTCGTCCGCCCAGATCTGGTCGAGGTCCTTGTCGAACTCGAGCACCATCTGCAAGCCCTTGCTCTCCGCGCGCAGTGCCAGCAGACGACGGCAGTCCTCGGCGATGTCGACGAGGCGCACCGGCTCCTCGTGCAGCTCGTAGCGGCCGGCCTCGATGCGCGACAGATCCAGGATCTCATTGATCAGCTGCAGGAGATGCCGGCCGCTGTCGTGGATGTTGCCGGCGTACTCCTTGTAGTTCTCGTTCTGCATGGGGCCGAGCAGCTCACCTTTCATCACCTCCGAGAAGCCAAGGATGGCATTGAGCGGGGTGCGCAGCTCATGGCTCATGGTGGCGAGGAAGCGCGACTTGGCGACATTGGCGGCCTCGGCTCTCCGGCGAGCCTCGTCGGAGATCGACTTCTCCTCCTCGATTTCGGCCACCAGCGCGTCTTTCTCGGCGCGGAACTCGAGCATAGCGAGCGCCGTCGAGTTGAGGCCCTTGGCAAGGAATATGAAGTAGACATGCAAGCCGATCGCCATGGCCGCCATCGCCATATAGAAGGGGTGGCCCTGAATGAGCAGGCGCGCGACTACGGCCACCGTCATCGGGATGGTCGAGACGTAGAGAATGTCCATCACGGCCGAGGCGAAGGTCATACGGATCGCCAAGAGCACAATCAGCGATGCCAGCATGAATACGTGGGAAGCGGCATCCGCTACGCCCAAGCCGACCACGGCTATGCCGCTCCAGGTGATGCCGCTGACCAGCTCGAGCCAGATGAACTTTCGCCGCCACTTGTCGACGTTCACCTCGCTTTGCGGGAGCGACATGAACTTGCGACAGGCGGCGATCATGAAGAACTTGGCCGAGATGACGGTGGCGAGCCACGCCGAAGCCTGGATCACGGGCGCCCAGAACATGGTCGCCAGAGAGAAAATCACCGCCAGCAGGGGAAGGGTGACGCGCGCCGACAGTTCGTTGCGCACGAACATGGCGAGCAACTCGTACTCGAACTCCGGCTTCAGGACCGTATTGTGCGATAGCTTGGCGCGGATCTCGCGCAGGTGTGCCTGCATGGCCGCTCGCGGGTCTTTCGCGCGTGGGCGGTGCGGGGAGACCGGTATGTCGTCGACGCCTTGCATCCTCTCCCTTGTCGGGCCGCGCGTGGGCATGCGCAGCCGCAAATGCTGCACGCCTAAGACGTTGACCGATCCTTACTTCGAACCCTGCAGACGCAATCTCGGTGTAAATTACTAAATTCGCGTTTATCAATGGGTTGTGGTTACGGGTTTCTCGCCGAACTGAGCCCGGCTAGCTAGGCCCGGCAGCGCCGACGACAGGGCCGCTTGCACGGGCAACAGGCCTCCATTACGACTTGATGCCCAGGGAAAGGCTCGGCGGGAGCGCCGCATGAAGATTTTGCAGACGCGAGGCGCACCCAACCCGCGGCGGGTGCGCATTTTCCTCGCCGAGAAGGGCATCGAGGTGCCCTTTGAGGAGCATGACCTGATGAAGGGCGAGCTGAAGACGCCCGACTTCATGCAGATTAACCGGTTCCAGCGCGTTCCCGTGCTGCTGCTCGACGACGGTACGGCCATCTCGGAAACCATGGCCATCTGCCGCTATTTCGACGAAACCAAGCCTCAGCCGGCGCTGTTCGGCACCGCCCCGCTGGAGCGGGCCATGGTCGAGATGTGGAACCGCCGTATGGAGCTTGGCCTGTTGTTCTGTGTGGCGCAGGTGTTCCGGCATCTGCACCCGGCCATGGCGCACCTGGAGGTGCCGCAGGTGGCGGCCTGGGGTGAGGCCAACAAGCCGAGGACCCTCGAGATTCTGCAGTATTTGGATGAGGAGCTGGGCAAGCGGCGCTACGTCGCCGGTACCGATTATTCGGTTGCCGATATTACGGCGCTGGTCGCCATCGATTTCATGAAGCCGGCACGGATGCAACGACCGGAAGAGCTGAGAAACCTGGCGCGCTGGCATGCGGAAGTGTCGGGGCGGCCGAGCGCAAAGGCCTGATATTCTGCCGACCGGCAAGGGACGGTTCTGTTCCCTAGGGAACAGACACGTCTGGCGAAACCGGCGCAGATGTCTTGGAACGTCGTCATTGCAAGACGAGACGCCACTATGAAATTGACTGTTGTGGGATGCGGCGACGCCTTCGGTTCGGGGGGTAGGTTGCAGACCTGCTATCACGTCGAGGACGGGCCGAGGCGGTTCCTGATCGACTGCGGTGCGACGGCCCTGATTGGCCTCAACCGGCTGCAGATCGACCCCAACAGCATCGAGACGATCTTCATCTCGCATTTGCACGGAGATCACTTCAGCGGCCTGGTATGGTGGATGGTTCATGCCAAGCACGTGGCCAAGCGCACCGTGCCATTGACCGTGGTCGGGCCGGTCGGAGTGGAGGCGCGCTTCGTAACGGCTGCCGAGGCGTTGTTTCCGGGCTCGACAACTGTGGACCGCCCCTTCGAGCTTCGCTTCCTGGAGCTGAAGCGCGAGCAACCGATCGATGTCGCAGGCGTACGCGTAACGCCGTTCGAGGTGAGCCATCCCTCCGGTGCGCCGCCTTATGCCCTGCGGTTTGATATCGGCGGCAAGATATTGGCGTTTTCAGGCGATACCGAGTGGATCGACAGCCTGGTGCAGGCCGGCAAGGACGCCGACCTGTTCATCATGGAGTGTTACCAGTTCGACGGTGTGCCGCGCTTCCACATGAGCTGGAGTAGGATCGCGACCGAGCTCGATCGCATCGGCGCCAAGCGCGTCATGCTCACGCACATGTCAAGCTCCATGCTGGCTCGGCGCCACGAGGTGCGCGATCCGCGCTGCGAGTTCGCCGCCGACGGCCTCGTGCTCGAGGTATGAGGACGGCGGAGCGGCAGCTCGGCGTCCTGTTGCGCGACATCCGCGCCTGCCGCATCTGCCGCGACAAGCCCATTGGCCGGCCGCTGCCGCATGAGCCTCGTCCAGTGCTGCGGCCCAGCACGACTGCGCGCCTTTGCATCTGCAGCCAGGCGCCGGGCACGCGCGTGCACGCTTCGGGCAAGCCCTTCACGGACCCGTCTGGGGACCGGCTGCGCGCCTGGCTCGGTGTCGACAGCGAAGAATTCTACGATCGGCGCCGCATCGCCATCGTGCCGATGGGGTTCTGCTTTCCGGGTCACGATGCGGCAGGCGGCGATCTGCCGCCGCGCCCGGAGTGTGCTCCGGCCTGGCAAGCCCGCCTGTTCGCGGTCATGCCGCAGCTCGAGCTGATCCTGCTGGTCGGCAGCTACGCGCAGCGCTGGCACCTGGGGGACGCCGGCAAAGGCAACATGACAGGCGTCGTCAAACGCTGGCAATCGTTGCTCAACGCGCCGGGCCGGCCCCGCTATGTGCCGCTGCCGCATCCGTCCTGGCGCAATAATGGGTGGCTGACGGCCAATCCGTGGTTCGAGAAGGACCTGGTACCGGCCGTGCGACGCGAGGTGCGGCAGCTACTTTGACGTGCTGGGCCGGCCGTTGGCGCATTCGGCGTCGAGGGCGGGCGGAATGGGGCCGGTCTGACTTGCGCGCTCCTGCTCCTGCAACTCGTCGTGCAGGGCGGCCAGGTTGAAGCCCGCCCGTTGCAGGGCGTCGAGCACGCAGTCCGCGGGCTGGAAGCGCGCGGCTGCGCCGGCCCAGGCCGCCGCCGAGCGCATCCCTGATGCGCAATGAGCCAGAACGGGCGCGGGAAATTCACTCAGCGTCGCCTGCATGCCGCCCACGACACGCTCCGTGAACAGGTCGAACTTGGTGGTCGGGATGTGCCGGAAGGCGAGCCCTTCCGCCTCGGCGAGTGCAACCTCTTGGATAGCGGTGAGATAAGCCGGCGACTCGCCGTCCGGCAGGTTCGACACCACCGCCCGGAAGCCCATGGCCCGGAGTTCGGCGAAATCCTCCGCACCGAGCGCACCCGTGACGGCAAAGTGGGGCGTAATGAACCTGACATTCTGCATGGGCGTGCAAGACCGATCTATTGGGGCACGGATGAGCGGCAATATGGGACGCCATGAAAATTTAGCAATGGCCAAACGTCGCTTGACGCAATAATGACACTACTTTAGGGCACTGTCTCTAGGGGTAAATAGAAAAATGTTCCAAATCAACCCTATCGTCCCAGCCCGGTCCCGGAGCGAAGCTGCCATGCTCGACGAGATGGACGTCAAGATACTGCGCATCCTGCAGGAGGACTGCACGCGCTCGGTTGCCGATGTCGGCAAGGAGGTGGGGCTGTCGACCACGCCATGCTGGCGCCGCATCCAGAAGCTGGAGGAGGCCGGCATCGTCAAGCGGCGGGTCGCGGTGCTCGATCCGGCCAGCGTCAACGCCGGCGTCACGGTGTTCGTGTCCATCAAGACCGACCAGCATTCGCTGGCGTGGCTTGAGCGGTTCCACACCGCAGTAGTCGATTTTCCCGAGGTAGTGGAATTCTATCGCATGAGCGGCGAGGTCGATTATCTGCTCCGCGTCGTGGTGCCGGACATCGCCGCCTACGACACCTTCTACAAGAAGCTGATCGCGCGCATCGAAATCTCCAAGGTGTCGTCCGCCTTCGCCATGGAGCAGATCAAGTACACCACCGCGCTGCCGCTCGACTTCGCATTGGGCCGGGAGGCGCCCGCCGAGGCTCACGTCGTGACGCGCCGCGCCGGGTAATCGAGCAACGGGGCAAATCGGCATGGCTGAGCTCGGCAACAACGTCGGCGTGGCGCCGCTCGAGACCATGAAGTCGGTGAGCGGCCTCGAGTTCCTGCGCCGCATCTCTGACGGTCGTCTGCCGACGCCGCCGATCGCCGCATTGCTGGGCTTTCGTCTCGCCGAGGTCTCGGAGGGCTACGCGCGCTTCGAGATGACGCCCGAGTTGCGGCACTACAACCCGATCGGCGTCGTGCATGGCGGGCTGGCTGCAACTCTGCTCGACAGCTGCATGGGCTGCGCCGTGCAGACCCATCTACCGGCAGGCACCGGCTACACCACGCTGGAGATCAAGATCAACTTCGTGCGGGCGTTGACCGACCAGACAGGCCCGATCCGCGCCGAGGCGCGCACTCTGCACGTCGGACGCCGCGCCAGCACGGCCGAAGGTAAGCTTATCGATGCCAAGGGCATGCTGTACGCGCACGGCACCACCACCTGCATGATCTTTCAGATGTAGGCCGTGAACTTCATTGCCATTGCATCCGCCGTCAGCGCGGGCGATGCAATGTCGCGGATCTGCCGGAGCCGACTATGCGCGATGGTCAACAATCAATCGATTTCGCCAACGATATATTTCTCGATCGCGTCCAGCTGCACCCTTTTCTCGCTTCGAGCCTGACCACGCACCGAAACTCCGGCCTGATGCACCGTTTCGGTCGTACCGGACACAAGCGGATGCCACCAGGCTAGTCCGCGTCCCTCAGCCAGCCTTCTATACGCGCAGGTTTTTGGCAGCCAGCGGATGTGGCGCAACTCATCCGGGGTAATCACAACACAATCCGGGACAATCGCGTGCCGGTTTCCGTAGTCGCTGCACCTGCACGAGCCCACGTTGAGAAGGTGGCAAGCGACCTTGGTAAGATAGATCTTGCCCGTGTCCTCTGCCTCGACCTTGAGCAAGCAGCATTGCCCGCAGCCGTCGCAGAGGGACTCCCATTCAGCTGGCGTCATCGCATCCAGGCTCTTGGACACCCAAAAGGGTGCGGCATCTGGCAGAGATGCCTGCTCGCAATCACCCGCGTCTTGGTAATGGTTCATCGAATCTGCAAATCCGCTCTGGCGCCGATGGCGCGCTCTTGCGCGCCAGCCAGAGCAGGTGTCGACGACAATGTCGAGCCACTTGTCGGTTCGATTGCTCTCAGGAGCCGAGTTCCGGCGAAAAATCGTTAGTGGCCGGGCGCGCCCTGCTTGGCCGCTTCACGCGGTGCGTAGCCCCCGGCAGCCCTGACTTGGCTAGGGCAGAGAGCATCCGCGATCTGCGCCATCAAGGCCCGACGCTCCGACCTCAGCATCCCCATTCGAGCAAACCAACCCTCGCTGGTGCTCTCCCTGAGAAGGCGGCGATGCTCAAGGTTGACGGCTCTCAGCCGCCCGCGCAGTTCCAGCACCTCGTGCTGCATATCGTTGCCCCTTCGTTGATCACACGCGAACGCCAATGTCCGCGTTGATCACGCACCGAGACGGCCCTTGGCCTCGTCGATGAGTTGGAGCAACCGATGGGTGTCGACCGAGACCGACGCGCTTAGCGCTGTCTGACGCCATCGGTTCAGCGTGGCGACTTTCTCGCCCCTCGTGAAAAGGTGTTCGTGTACGATATCAATTGGGGAGGCGAAGGCTCCTTCCGGATCCTGCTTGGCAAGCTTCCGATTCAATACCCGTGTTTTCATGCTCTTTCCCCCGAAAGCGCTGCCTGTATTAAGCGGACAGATTCGCGGCGAAAGTATGGGCACGTTTGGATTTTCCGAAGGCTGCTTATGCTCACTCCCAGTACAGATAATCGGCCAAGCAGGCACCGGATATCGAGCCTGCCCCGAGCAACTGCGTGGGCTGATTGGTGTCGGTAATCCGACTTTCTGGGGGTGTGCGTCGCAACATCTGCGCACGTCCATCCGATCGTTGATTTCCAGCGGGACACTAACAAGCCATTCGATCCGTTGTTCGCAGGCGAGCCCTCGGGCAATCGAATTTTTTGATGCACCTTCTTGGATCGGTTGCCAGGAAATTTCTCAGATGGCTGGGCTGCATTTAGTGGGCAGCTTCGAGCGCGAAACCAGCGGGTTCGCATCGTTGTAGGGCCGACATTCGCCACAGGACTGCCGCACCGCCTGCTAGGCTATGCGCAGGTCATCAGTGGGGTCGTCGGCCATGAAAAAAGTAAGAAGAAAAGCGCACTCGCAGACGACCATCCTGCCCGCCAGAGCGGACGACGGACCGTGGCGTTGGATTGTCGACAATCGTATGCGCGACTACGGCGAGACAGACTTCGAGCGCCGAGTGGTCCGGATAAACCGCGATCTGCATCGCAAGGATGGAGAGCTTCTTATCGATACGCTCTTCCATGAAGAGCTGCATCGCATGTTTCCCTATCTGAGCGAGAGAGCAGTGTGCGCAATGACGAAGCTGTTGCTGCCGACGCTGAGCCCGCGATACCGCTCCCGGCTCTACGCCCGGTTGCGCCGCTGACGACGTTCGCCTGTGCATCGAAAACCGACGACATCAAGACGTGGTCGCCGTGCGCTTCGCGCTCAAGAGCCGACATTGGCCGTCGGTGAGTGGCCTCCTTCGCTTAGTGCCAGAAGGTGTCGTCGGCGGGGAGCATCGCGACCTCTGGAAGGCGGACGAGGCTGGTCTTAAGTCGAAGCTGAATTTGTGAGCTAAGAGCCGCATGAGCGCTCTGTATGACACCATAGGGGTTGACTACTCGGCCTTACGCCGTCCTGACCCAAGGATAGCTGCAGCCATTCACGCCCATCTGGAAGACGCGGCATCCATACTGAACGTTGGGGCAGGTGCCGGCTCTTACGAGCCCACGCACCTCAAAATCACCGCCGTGGAGCCTTCGGCTGCGATGATCCGGCAAAGGCCGGAGAGCGACGCCGTTGTGGTGCAGGCCACTGCCGAGGAGTTGCCTTTCGAGGACAAGTCCTTTGACGCGTCGATGGCGATCCTCACAGTTCATCACTGGAGTGACGTCCCAAAAGGTCTTCAGGAAATGCGGCGTGTCACGCGCGGCAAGATCATCATCCTCACTTTCGATCCACTGGCGTCCACCTTCTGGCTATTGGACTATCTGCCCGAACTGCGAACTTTGGACGAACAACAAATGCCCGGCATGTCTGTCTTCGAAGCCGTGCTCGGGCCTGTGCAACGGATTGCTGTTCCGATCCCCCACGATTGCACCGATGGCATGCTCTGCGCCTATTGGCGCCGTCCTGCTGCCTATCTCGATCCGAAGGTGCGCCGCTCGATGTCGCCATTCTGGAAGCTCGGGGATGTGACCGGACCTTTGCGACGCCTCGAGGATGATCTTCAGACCGGGGAATGGCAGCGCAGGTACTCCCACCTGCTCGATCAGGACTCCTGTGATTGGGGCTATCGCCTCGTGGTGACGGAATAGGAAGTCTCGAGGCGTGCAATTGGTCAACCAGGGATACCGCGCTTAAGGCGCCGGTCCGCGTGTCTCCCTGAAACAGCCCTGGCGACCCCTCTCTAAGGGGCGCGTTTTGTCACGTGAGCCGAGGTTTACACAGATTTGCTCCGTGCCATTCTCGTCGTTTGTGAGCGGTGCATCACGCTTGGGCGGCCTGCAGCTCGACCAGGCGTTTGAGCGCGGCGTCCGGCAGGGGGCCCTTGCGGACGGCGGCCAGCGCGTGCCGGAACTGGTCCGGCGTTGCCATGCCGACCAGGATCGTGCCGATGCCCGGCTGGCCGATGGCAAAGCGCACGGCGGCCTCGGCCAGGCTTCTCGCGTATCCCTCCTCGACCAGTGGCAACAGTCGGCGCGCATGCTCCACATCGAGCGCATACGATGCGGCCGAGCCGATCGGCGCGGGAGGCGCACCGGCGATCGGGTGGCGTTCGGCCGAGCCCGACAGGGCACCACCGGCCAAAATGCGAATGCCGACCACGCCTGTGCCGGCCGTACGGCAGCGGTCGAGTAGTGCGGCATAGTCCTGCCCAGACAAGCCGGATGGGCGCGCACCACCGGCCGACGGGTTCAGCATGTTGTAGACGACCTGCGCACTGCCGAAGCCGCCGGCATCGATCACCTGACCCAGGGCCGCGGTATCGCCGATCGCCGTGACGCCGGGGAAACCGATCTTGCCGGCCCGACGCAGCGCATCGAATGCCGGCACGACCTCGTCGACGACCTGGCGCGCGGAGATCAACTCGCCACCACCTGCGTTCGTGATGGTATTATGCAGATGCAGGATGTCGACACGTTCCATGCCGAGTCGCGCAAGACTGGCATCCAGCGAGGCAGTAACCGCGCCGCGCACGTCCGCCAGGTCCTCGGGCCGCAGCCGGACCTTGGTGCCGACGATGACGTTGGCCGGCTTCAGCGCCTTCCAGATGCGGCCGAGGTTGGTCTCGGACTGGCCGTTGCCGTAGAGCGGCGCCGTGTCGAAGTAGTTGATGCCGGCGTCCAGGGCTTCGGCGACGGTGCGCTCCTGGTCGGCCGGCGCACCGCGCACCATCAGCCCGCCGACGGCACCGCAGCCGAACCCCAGGATCGAAGTCTTGAGGCCGGTGCGGCCAAATGCGCGCGTTTCCATCAGGGCTCCTCGGCATCATTAGGGGACGTCAACCAGCAACCCAGTCTATAGCATCTCTGCCCGATTGCAGCCGCGGAGCCCACAGATCATGCCCATCACCCTCGGGATGTTCGACACCTCGTATGCCCACATTGGCGAACGCCTGCGCGCGCTCGGGCTCGACGTCGCCGTCCGCACCTTTGGCAAGGACGGCATGTTCCTGATCGACGGCAAGAAGGTGCCGCCGCGCGATGTGACGCTCGACTACGTATGGCTCAGCTCGCACATCAACGCGGATGAATTCCGCGACCGCGCCTTCGACATCGTGCTCGACTGCAAATCGATCGGCGTCCTGCAAACCTTCAACGCCGGCCTCGACGACCCCTTCTACCGGGCGCTGTCGGCCAAGGGCACGCGCATCTGCAACTGCAGCGCCCAGGGTGTGGCGATCGCCGAATACGTGCTGGGCCAGGTGTTGGCGGTGTTCCAGCCGATCGAGCAGCAGCGCGCCCTGCAGACGGCCAAGCACTGGAAGATCACGCCGTTCCGCGAGATCTGGCGCACCAACTGGCTGATCATCGGCTTCGGCCCGATCGGTCAGGAGATTGCCCGCCGCGTGAAGGCCTTCGGTGCCAGCACCAGTGTGGTGCGGCGCACGCCGCAGGCTTCCCCGCTTGCCGACCAGGTCGGCACCAGCTCCGACCTTGCTAAATTCCTGCCGGCTGCGGATGTCGTCGTGCTGGCCTGCTCCATCAACGACCACACGCGCGGCATGGCCGACGCCAAGTTCTTTGCGGCGCTCAAGGAGGGGGCCGTGCTGGTCAACATCGCACGCGGTGGCCTGATCGACGATGCGGCCATGCTTGCCGCCCTCGACGCCGGCAAACCCGCGACCGCAATCCTCGACGTGTTCCACGAAGAGCCGCTGCCGGCCACCAACCCGTTGTGGTCGCATCCGCGCGTGCGCTTGACGTCGCACACATCGTTCGCGGGCAGCGGCGGCCGCTTGCGGACGGACCAGCTGTTCCTCGACAACATCGGCCGCTTCGCGCGCGGCGAAACGCTCATTCTCGAGGTCAACCCGAAGGATATCTAAAGGCAACAGGCGCGCATGGCTGCGCGCCTGTTGCAGCCTTGACTATGGTTCAGCTCAGAACCGGTAGTTCAGGCCGACCCGCCCGACCCAGAGCAAATCTTCGACCTTGAAGGCGAACCTTCCGCCGCCGTTCGTGAAGACGGTGTAGTTCTTGTCATCGAAATTCATGTACACGATCTCGGACTTGAAGCTCAGGTTCTTTGACAGCGCCAATTCCGTACCGATGCCTGCCGTCCATCCCCAGCGAGTGTCGCTGAACGAGAAGGGCGTGAACGTGTCGGTCCCCTTGAAGTCGATCGAAGCAAGTGCCAGGCCGCCCGTCGCGTAGAGCAGCAGATTGTCGATCACCAAGCCGGTGCGCGTGCGGAGAGTACCGTAGCTCGTGATGCTGCTGGTCATGCCAGAGAAGCCGATGCCGCCGCCGTTCGGGTTGTCGAGGATGGTGGCATCCAGATTGGCCCAGGACCAATCCGCCTCGACGCCGAACAGCGTGCCGCAACTGCGCTGGAAGTTGTAACCGACCTGCACACCGCCGGTGAACTTGTTCTCGGTGGCCGTCCAGCCCGAGTTGTCCGTGAAGAAGCCGTCCAGGTCATTTTGATGCGCGGTGTACTGCGCGTAGCCGCCGTGGCCTCCGACATAGAAGCCCTGGAACACCGGCAGGCAGCCGAAATCCTTCATGCCGCCGCCTCCGCCCGGCATTCCATCGGCAGACGCGCCCGTAGTGCCCAGCATGAGCGAAGCCGTCGCCGCCAAACTCAACAACACCTTGCGCATGTGAATCCTCCTGGTTGCTGCAAATGGAGCACCCTGACGGCTGCATCCTGCCGGCATTTGGTCCGGCGTAGTGCAGGTGACGCAGGGCGATCAAAGTCGGGAGGAGTGCGCAGTGATTCGCGTTGCTGCCATATGCGAATCGATTCGCTTTTGCACCGCGACGAGGCGCGCGTGGTGGCGCAGATACACTTCAGCAAGCGGTTGATTGATAACCGATATCAGACGAATCGGCGGCGAGCTTGTGATCCCGACCCCAAGCCGAGCGGGAGACTGGCTGCCGTCGCTTGACGGGTGGCGCGGCGGGGCGTCACCGCTGGATGGCCTCAGCCAGTCTCCGTGTCATCCCGGAATTTCGCGCCAGCGAAATATCCGGGACCCAGCACGGTGCACCACCGCGATATCGTGATCACTCTGGGTCCCGGGTCGTCGCTGCGCAACGCCCGGGATGACAAAGGCACGGGTTCGCCCCGAGCTCAGTGGTTATCGCGCGGCACGCCCTTCTTCTCGGCGATGCGCTGGTACTTCACGGCCGGCTTCAGCACCATGCCGTTGGAGAGCTCGTCGACCATGCCGCGCTGGATTTCCTGCCAGGGCGTCTGGTGGCCCGGATACTTGTAGCCGCCATGGCCCTGCAGGTCGGCCCGCCGCTTGGCGATCTCCTCACTCGAGATGAGGATATCGGCCGAGCGCTTGTTGAGGTCGATCCGCACCTTGTCTCCCGTCTTCAGGATGGCAAGCCCGCCGCCGGTGGCCGCTTCCGGCGAGGCGTTCAGGATCGAGGGAGAGCCCGAGGTGCCGGACTGGCGGCCATCGCCGATGCAGCACAGCGCGGAGACCCCTTTCTTGATCAGATAATTCGGTGGCCGCATGTTGACGACCTCGGCGGCGCCTGGATAGCCGGTCGGGCCGGCGCCGCGCATGAACAGGATGCAGGTCGCGTCGATCTTCAGCGCCGGGTCGTCGATGCGCTTGTGATAGTCCTCGGGCCCGTCGAACACGATGGCGCGGCCCTCGAAGGCGTTGGGGTCCTTCGGGTTCTCCAGGTAGCGCTTGCGGAACTCTTCGGAGATGCCGCTCGTCTTCATGATGGCGCTGTCGAACAGGTTGCCCTTCATGTTGAGGAAACCGGCCTTGTCCTTCAGCGGTTTCTTGAAGGGGCGGATCACGTCGGGATCGATGACGGGGCGGTCGGCACAGTTCTCGCCGATCGAGCGGCCGTTCACGGTCAGTGCATGCTCGTGGATCTTGCGGCCCTTCATCAGCTCGTTGACGACGGCCGGCACGCCGCCGGCGCGGTGGTATTCCTCGCCCAGGTACTGGCCGGAGGGCTGCAGGTTGACCAGCAGCGGCACGGCATAGCCGACCTTCTCCCAGTCGTCGTTGTCGAGTTCGACGCCGACGTGCTTGGCGATGGCATTGAAATGGATCGGCGCGTTGGTGGAGCCGCCGATCGCCGAGTTGACGACGATGACGTTCTCGAACGCCTCACGCGTCATGATCTTGGAGGGACGCAGATCCTCCCACACCATGTCGACGATGCGTTTGCCGGTCAGGTAGGCGAGCTGAGCGCGTTCCTTGTGCGGGGCGGGCGGTGCGGCGCAGCCCGTCAGCGACATGCCCAGCGCCTCCGCCAATGAGTTCATGGTCGAGGCCGTGCCCATGGTGTTGCAGTGCCCGGGCGAGGGCGCCGAGGAGGCGACCAGTTCGACGAACTGCTCGTAGTCGATCTCGCCGGCGGCGTGCATCTGCCGGGCCTTCCACACGATGGTGCCCGAGCCCGTGCGCTCGCCGCGGAACCAGCCGTTCAGCATCGGTCCGCCGGACAGCACGATAGCCGGGATGTCGACGGTGGCGGCCGCCATCAGCTGCGACGGCGTGGTCTTGTCGCAGCCGGTGGTGAGCACGACCGCGTCGAGCGGATAGCCGTAGAGGATCTCCACCAACCCGAGATAGGCGAGGTTGCGGTCGAGCGAGGCGGTGGGGCGCTTGCCGGTCTCCTGGATCGGGTGCACCGGGAATTCGAAGGCTACGCCGCCGGCCTCGCGAATGCCCTCGCGCACCCGCTGCGCCAGCACCAGGTGGTGGCGGTTGCAGGGCGACAGGTCGGAACCCGACTGGGCGATGCCGATGATCGGCTTGCCGGACGACAGCTCCTCGCGCGTCAGACCGTAATTCATGTAGCGCTCGAGGTAGATGGCGGTCATGTCCGGGTTGTCCGGATTGTCGAACCATTTGCGCGAGCGCAGCTTCTTGATCTGGGAGGCGGTAGGTTTCTTTGTCATGAGCGTTTCCCGGAGCGCAGCCGGATGGGGTCCGGCCTCGATGCTCCGCTAGTCTAACGCTTCCTGATGCGCTGAGAAGATGCCTTGCGCGGCGCCCGGTCAGCGCTGGCGGGATAGGAGGTGTGCGGAGACGGGGGCAATTCCCGCCCTCGGGTCATTGACTGTTGCCTTTGGGATCGGGCTGACCGGGAGGCTGCCGCGGCGGGCGCTTGGCAAGCTCGGCGACCGCGGCTTCCAGCACCGGATCGGCGCCTCCCGAGTAGGGGATCGACCGCTGCACGGTGATGTCGGGCGCAACTCCGTGACCCTCGATGATGTCGCCGTCGACCGCCAGTCCCGACACGGCGACATGCAGCAGGCAGTCGGCCGGCATGCTCAGCGCCGAGCCGCCGCTGACCGCGCCGGCCGTGATCGTGCCGATCAACGGACCCTGCCGCTCGCGCTTGTAGGAGTGGGCGAACACCTCGCCCGTGCTGCGCGTGTGGTGATCGATCAGAACGGCAGTGCGCCCGCGTACGGATGTGGACGGGCCGCGATCGCTGCCGCGCCAGGTGATATCCGGGCCGCGCGGGTCGAGCAGCTCAAGGTACTGCGTGGCGACGCCGACCATGCCGCCGATCTTGCCGCGCATGTCGAAGATCAGCGCATCGACGGCTGGGATTACGGGGCCCTTCTTGTGATCGGCCGACCTGGCCAGGCCCAGCCGATCGAGTGCTTGCGATGCCATCTGCGGCACGTCGCCTACCGAGGCCCACACGTGTACGTAGCCGATGCGGCGCCCGTCCCGCTCGATGATGCGCGTGCTCGCCAGTGTCGCTTCACCGAAGGCCTTCAATGGCAGCGTGCTGACCACGTCCACGTCGACCGAGGCGATCGGCCCACTCTCTTGGCGGCGGATGGAAACCGCAGCGTCCTTGCCGGCCTTGCCGCGGAACGAGCGGATCGGGTGATAGGGCGCGCCGTCCACGCTGACGATCTCGTCCCCCACTTTGAGGCCAGCCCGGTCGGCCGGATAGCCCTCGAGTAGCAGATCGATGAAGTCGCGCCCGTCGATGTGCGCGGTAAAGACACCGATCCCGGCGTACGGACGGCTGCGTCCGAACACGCCGCGCAGGACGTAGTAATCGACGTCGTCGGGCGTGAGCAGGACGGTATGGGAGGTCTTGAGCTCATCGAGCAGCAAATTGATGCGGCGGGCGGCCTCGTTCAGGTCGGTTGAGGCAACGACGCCCGCACGCTCGCCCTGCGCGCGCTCCATCCATCTGGTCTCGGCGAGGCGTTCCTTGTCCCAGAAGCTTTTCTTGATGGTGTCGACCACCGCATCGAACAGGCGGCCGAATTCCTCGCGCGATGCCGCCCGCTCGAACTCGTAGTCGGCGCGTGGGCTTTCCTGGGCGAACGATGCCGACGGGCCGGCGACGCAGCATGCCAGCAGCAACGCTGCAGCGAACGTGCTCAGCGGTCGGCGGCGGCATGGCACGTAAGTGTTTGACGAGACAACTACCACCGACGGCATAGCCGAACGCTCCACGAGGACGCCAACGCGAGTGCAAGGCAGGCCATCAAGGATGCACCCGCCTTTGGGCAATTGGGGGGCAAATGCAACCGGTTCAACCGGCGATCAGGCCGCCGTCCACAAGGACTTCGGAGCCGGTCGTAAAGGAGGAAGCCGGTGACAGCAGCCAGACCACGCTGCTGGCCACTTCCTGCGGCCGGCCGAGACGGCCGATCGGGATCTGCGCCTGCAGCTTGGCCCTGGCCTTCTCGGGATCGGGCCGGCCATGCACGATCGCATCGACCATGTCGCCCTCGATGAACGCCGGATGCACCGAATTGCACCGTACCGGCGGACGCTTGCGCGCGCCCGACAAGGCGACGCTCTTGGTGAGCAGGCGCACGGCGCCCTTGGACGCATTGTAGGCGGCGAGGTTGGCGCCACCGACGATGCCCGAGGCCGACGAGATGTTGACGATCGAGGCCGCTTTCGACCGGGCGAGCAGGGGCATCGCGTATTTGCAGCCGAGGAACACGCCGTCGGCGTTGATGGCCATCACGCGCCGCCATTCGGCGAAGCTTGTCTCCTCCACATCCCCTGGCGTGGCGACGCCGGCGTTATTGACGAGACCGTCGAGGCGGCCGTGCGTGCGCTCGATGCCGGCCATGGCGGCCTGCCAGTCCGCCTCGCGCGTCACGTCCAAGGCGACGTCCAGTGCTCCACGCGCGGCCAGATCGCTGCGGATGGCAGTGCCGCCAGCCTGCCCGATTGCCTCGCACATGGCACGTCCGAGCGTGCCGGCTGCGCCAGTGACAAGCACGACGTGGCCTGTTAGCGCCCCACTCATCGCACGCCCTTCCTCCATTGTCCGAGCGAGCGGCCGATGCTGAATGTCGCGTAGAACAAGACGACGCTCATCAGCCCGCTCAACACCAGAACCTGGGCGAACTCGGCCAGTCCGCTGCGTCCGCTGAGAACGCCTTGATAGGCCACCGCCTGTGCGACGAGGATCGTCGCGGCGACGACAGCCGGCGCCCACCAGCCCAGCAGACGGTACCCCAGGAAGGCAGACAGCGTAGCTCCGGTCACCAGCAGCATTCGTTCTCCCGAGCGCCGAGCACGCCCTCAGATATCCCGGAAATCGCCATGCCGGCCTTTGCCTTCGGCGAAGCGGCTGGCTCCGGCGATGCCCTCGGCCTTGACGATATGCGCGCTGGTAGCCCACTCGCTCTCCAGACCCTCGCGCACGGATTTGCCCCAGGCCCGGTAGGCGGACGCCCGGTCGGAACGCATGCACTCCTGCGGGAAGCGGGCGATCTCCTGCGCCATCGCCTCGGCGGCCTCGCGCGCCGCGCCGTGCGCCGACCACCTTCTCGCACAGGCCGATGCGGTAGCTTTCCTCGGCCGTCACCTTGCGGCCGGTCATGATGATTTCCATCGCCCTGCCCATGCCGACCAGGCGCGGCAAGCGCACGGTGCCGCCGTCGATCAGCGGCACTCCCCACCGGCGGCAATAGACGCCAAAGTACGCGCTCTCCGCCATCACCCGCACGTCGCACCACATGGCAAGCTCCATGCCTCCCGCGACGGCCGGGCCTTCGACGGCGGCAATCACCGGCTTGGTCAGCTCCAGGCGCGATGGACCGAGCGGGCCGCGCGGCGTATCGCGGCCGTTCTTGGGGAAGTCGAGGTTGCCGACCGGATTGCTCTGGTCGAGGTCGGAGACCGCCTTCAGGTCCCAGCCCGCGCAGAAGGCGCCGCCTTCGCCCCAGAACACGGCGATGTCGGCCGCGGGATCGCGATCGAACTGCAGGAAGGCCGCGACCAGCTCATCGGCGCTCTTCGGGTCCATGGCATTGCGGGCCTCGGGCCGGCTGTGAATGACGGTCCATACGCTGCCCGACTTCTCGATCCTGACGCTCATCGATCCTCCTGGATGCTCCCTTGTCGAATGAGTATCCTCGCACCCGTGTCCTGCGAAGAGATTAGCAAAGGCAGGACCTTGTCACACGCTATCGTGTGCCGGCGAAATGAGAACTTTTCAGCTTGGTGTTGAGCAGGGGGAAACGGATGGCCCGCATAGCCGATCACATGACGCCGGCAGCAACGCTGCCGAAGGACGGCACGAGCGGCGCTCTCGCCGGCCGCGTTTGGCTCCCCGAGGTAGGCGGCCCGGCGGTAGTCGCCATCCGCGCCGACGGCGTGTACGACATCTCGCGGCTGGCGCCGACCATGCGCGACCTGTGCGAGGCGGACAACCCGGCCGCCATCGTCCGCGACGGCAAGGCCGAGCGCATCGGGGCGCTCGAGGCCATTCTCTCCAATACGCCCGAAGCCAACCGCGATGCCAAGAAGCCATGGCTGCTCGCGCCCAATGACCTGCAGGCCATCAAGGCTGCGGGCGTCACCTTCCCGCTGTCGATGCTGGAGCGCGTCATCGAGGAGCAGGCGCGCGGCGCACCCGAGAAGGCCGAGGCGATGCGCCGGAGCGTGCAGGCCCAGCTCGGCGGCAACATCCGCACCCTGGTGCCGGGCAGCCCGCAGGCGGCCGAGCTGAAGCGCGTGCTGATCGAGCAGGGCGCTTGGTCGCAGTACCTGGAGGTCGGCATCGGCCCGGATGCGGAGATCTTCACCAAGGGCCAGCCGATGTCGGCGGTCGGACACGGCATGGAGGCGGGACTGCATCCCATCTCGAGCTGGAACAATCCGGAACCTGAAGTGGTGCTGGTGGTCAATTCGAAGGGGACCATCGTCGGCGCCACGCTCGGCAACGACGTCAACCTGCGCGACGTGGAGGGCCGCTCGGCGCTGTTGCTGTCGAAGGCCAAGGACAACAACGCCTCGACCGCCATCGGCCCACTTGGTCCGCTTCTTCGACGGCACCTTCACGCTCGACACCGTGCGGCGCACCGAGGTCAGCCTGCGCGTCGACGGCGAGGACGGCTTCGAGCTGACCGGCCGCTCGTCGATGAGCGAGATCGCGCGCGACCCCGCCGATCTCGTCAAGCAGATGCTGGGCCGCCATCACCAGTATCCGGACGGCGCCGTGCTGTTCCTCGGCACCATGTTCTCGCCCGTCAAGGACCGCGGCGCCAAGGGCCAGGGCTTCACTCACAAAAAAGGTGATGTGACGCTGATCAGCGCGCCAGAGCTAGGCACACTCGCCAACCGCATGACGCTGTCCACCGAGGCCCCGCCCTGGCAGTTCGGGCCGGGCGCGCTGATGCGCAACCTTGCGCAGCGCGGCCTGTTGTGATGGCTGTGAGCAAATGACCAAACCCCTGCAAGGCATGCTCGTCGTCTCGTTCGACCAGGTGGTGGCGGCGCCGTTGGCCGCTCGCCGCCTCGCCGACGCGGGGGCACGGGTCATCAAGCTCGAGCGCAAGGAAGGGGACGCGGCCCGCTGGCATGACCGCATCGCACAGGGCGCCAGCTCGTATTTCGCCTGGCTTAACCGCGGCAAGGAGTCAGTGGTCGTCGACATGAAAGCGGAGGCCGACCGCCGCCTGTTCGACGCCCTGATCGCCAAGGCCGACATCTTCATCCAGAACCTGCGGCCCGGAGCCCTGGCGGGCCTCGGCTATCCGGTCGAGACCCTGCTGCAGCGCTACCCTAAGCTGATCGCCTGCTCGATCTCGGGCTATGGCGACGACGGCCCCTACGCCGACCGCAAGGCCTACGACCTGCTGATCCAGGCCGAAACCGGGCTCGCGTCGGTGACAGGTGGCCCCGAGGCGCCGGCGCGCGTCGGCGTTTCGATCGTGGATATCGCCACCGGCCTGCACGCCTACGAGGCAATCCTGGAGGCGCTGATCGGCCGCGGCCGCACCGGCAAGGGGGCAGACATCCGCGTCTCGATGTTCGACACCACCATCGAGCTGATGGCCGTGCCGCTGTTGCACGGCCAATACGGCACGCCGCCCAAGCGCATCGGCTTTGCCCATCCAAGCCTTGCGCCCTATGGCGTGTTCGAGAGCGCCGATGGCCTGCCGATCCTCATCTCGATCCAGAATGACCGCGAGTGGTCGGTGTTCTGCACCCGCATCCTGGAGCGGCCCGGACCTCATCAAGGACCCGCGTTTCATCAACAGCGAGGCGCGTACCGCGAACCGGCGCGACACCGATGGTCTGGTCGCCGCGTGTTTCGCCACGCGCGACGTCGCTACGCTGGCACGGCAACTCGAGGAGGCGCAGATCGCCTTTGCCAGGGTCAACGAGGTGCTCGACGTGCTGCGCCACCCGCATTTCCGGCAGGTGACGATAGGCTCCGCCGGCGGGCCGATCGACCTGCCGACGCCGCCCGCCAAGTTCATGCACGATCCTGCACCAGAGTTTGGTCCGCTGCCGTCGCTCGGTCAGCACACGGAAGCGGTGCGCAAGGAATTTCTCAAAAGCTAATTTCGCGGTCGCAGATGCGCGACCGCTTTAAGCCGGGAGGAACCAACCTCGGCGAACATCGTTGACCTGCGCTGGCCAAGCTTCCACAGTTCCACCACAAGCAAAAGCGAACAATGCGCCATGCTGCGCATCACCGGCGTCGAATTGCAAAAGCAGTGGTCCACCTCGAAGCATCGCGTGCGGCTGTGGCGATGGACCAACTCCATCTCCACCAAGCTCTCGATAGCTCTCGTCATGGGCGTGACGCTGATCCCTGTCGTCCCCCGCAACAGCACGGCCACCGTGCCTGCCGTGGCGAGCGCGCAGAAACCAGCCGAAACCAAAGTTGAAGTTGCGCGCGTCCGGCCGGAGCCGGTGCCCGAGCCTCGCGTCGCGCGCGAGCCTGTCGCCGTTGCGGACATTGGCAAACCGATGGCGACCGAGCAGGACGACAGCCTGCTGCAACTCGCCGCCGCCAAGCGCCGCTCGCGCCAGGTCAAGCGCGAGGAGGAGAGTGAGCCGACCCGCAACCCGTCGAGCATCGCCACCGAGGAGCCGGCGCGCAAGCCGTCCTCCATCGCCTCGGAGCCCGGCAAGGTGCCGACACCCGAGAACAAGCCGTCCAGCGAGACCAAGACCGAGACCGCCGCCGAGCCCGAGCCGCCCAAGCCCGACGTGTGGACCGACGCCGAGGTAATCGCCGCGCTGAAGGAGTGCGTGCGCCTGCTCGGCCCAATCGCCGCCGACATCGATGTCACCCAGCCCGTCAAGCAGGAGCAGTGCGGGACGCCGGCACCGATCATGCTGAAGCGGATCGGCTCAGGCGCCAACAGGGTCGAGTTCAACCCGCCGGCCATGGTGAACTGTCCGATGGTGGTCGGCCTGCACAGCTGGGTCGAGAAGACCTTGCAGCCGGCGGCCATGGAGACGTTCGGCAGCCCGATTACGCGTCTGCGCAGCGCGTCGGGCTATTCCTGCCGCAACCGCATCGGCAGCCTGCACGACGCCGACAAGCTGAGCGAGCACGCCAAGGCCAACGCCATCGACATCGGCGGCTTCATCACGGCCGACGGCCGCACCATCGAGGTTTCCCGTTTCTGGGGGCCGACCGCGCGCGACATTCGCGAAGCGGAGCGTGTCGCGGCCGAGCGCGCCAAAAAAGATGAGAAAGACGGCAAAGCGGTCAAGCCGGACGCAAGGCCGAGGCCAAGGCCGAGCCGGCCAAGTCAGGGCCGGCCCGCAGCAGCAGCGCCATCGCCACCAAATCGGACGGGCAGCAGCCGGACAAGGACCAGCGCAAAGGCAGCGTGCGCACCAGCGAGCTGCAGCCGCCGGCACGCACCGCGACCGACGCCAAGACGGTGCCGCTACCGCCCTCTAGCGGCAGCAGCGATGCAGCCAAGACCAGCGTGGAGGCCAACTTCCTGCGCCGCCTGCACAGGGGCGCCTGCGGAACGTTCGGCACCGTGCTCGGCCCGGAAGCCAACGAGGCGCACCGCGACCATTTCCATTTCGACCTGGCAGCCCGCAAGCGCAACGCGTTCTGCGAGTAGGCCCAAAGCAAAGGGCGCGGCTGGGAGGTTAGCCACGCCCTTCGTACTTCTACCCCAGTCGTTGCCTAGCACGCCCAGATTGCGGCGCCGCTGACATTTCGCACACCGTGGACTGTCGCCGCCACGGAGGTTAGGCTTGCTGACTAAGAAAAACGCGCACCCCCTTGCGAGGCATGGCATGGAAACGCCCGTCGAGACGCCCGAGCGTCGCGCCTTCTACAACCGCATCGACAAGCAGAACATGACGGCGCTGTGGACGGTGATGGGCGCACTCATCACGCCCGAGCCCAAGAGCGCCTGCGTGCCGGCGGTGTGGCGGTTCAGCGAGATCCGCTCCGCCATGCTGGAGGCCGGCAAGCTGATCACCGCGAAAGAGGCCGAGCGGCGCGTGCTGGTGTTGGAGAACCCCGGCCTGCGCGGGCAGTCCAAGATTACCACCTCGCTCTATGGCGGCGTGCAGCTTGTCATGCCGCACGAGGTCGCCCCGGCACATCGGCATTCGCAGTCGGCGCTGCGCTTCGTGCTGGAGGGCAAGGGCGCCTACACGGCTGTCGACGGCGAGCGCACGCTGATGCATCCCGGCGACTTCATCATCACCCCCTACATGGCCTGGCACGACCACGGCAATGATACCGACGAGCCAATGTTCTGGCTCGACGGGCTCGACATCCCGCTGATCCAGTTCCTCGATGCCTCGTTCGTGGAGCGGTTCGACGAGGACGAGCAGCCGATCGGCAAGCCGGAGGGCTATTCCATGGCCCGCTACGGTGCCAACCTGCTGCCCGTCGACCAGAACGGGCGTTCGGCCACTTCGCCGATCTTCAACTACCCCTATGACCGCACGCGCGAGGCGCTGCATCAGCTGGCCAAGGCGCAAAAGCCCGACCCCTGCCACGGCATCAAGATGCGCTACTCCAATCCGGTCACCGGCGATCACGCCATGCCGACCATGGGCACCTTCATCCAGCTGCTGCCGAAGGGTTTCCACACGGCGCGCTATCGGGCCACGGATGCCACGGTGTTCGTGTGCATGGAGGGCAAGGGTCGCACGCGCGTCGGTGAGACCACGCTCGAGTGGGGTCCCAAAGACGTCTTCGTGGTGCCGAGCTGGAAGCCCGTCACACATGAGGCCGACGAGGAGACCGTGCTGTTCAGCTTCTCCGACCGCCCGGTGCAGGAGAAGATCGGCGTGTGGCGCGAAGATCGCGGCAACGCGTAAGAACACGCAGTTAGCACCCGTGGCTTTGGGTCCCGCCCACTAGGATCGAATTGTGATCAGTGGCGACTACCCAGTGCTGAGCCGTCGAAGCACGACATTGTTGGATTCGCCCTTCGACAAGCTCAGGGCTGGCGGCTGCTTCTATATTGACCGGAAGGACCTTCAATACACCCGGCAGGGTTTGGCCGTGGCGGTGCAGCGCTTCGTTTTGGCTGTGCCGGCGGCGCATTCCACTTTCTTGTCGTCGGCACGCCACCAGAATTTGTAGGCGTATCCGTGTGTGTCGGCTGCCAGCTTGGTCCAGTTTTTGATGGCGTTATCGCGAGCGCGGGCCTCACGCGAGGCCTCGCTGAGCTGAACCCGCGTGGACCCCGTGGCCGAGAGAGCGTCCTTGCAAACCTTGGCAGCCTCGACCGATCCGCTCGATAAGACGGAAGCCAATCCCAGGGTCGCGGCGATGGCGAAATGCTTCGTGCTCATGGCTTGTCCTCCCGACTCGCAGTCGATCTGCGCGTCTAGCTCCGCTTTGCAGGGCGGCAAGACACGCGACGATGCATATCGCATATCATGTCGGTTCGCGTCTGGCGCGAGCAAGCCATGCAAGTGCGCCCTTGGCCGCGGATACACCGGTGGCCAACGAGGCCTGCAGCAGATAGCCGCCGGTCGGTGCCTCCCAGTCCAGCATCTCGCCGGCGACGAACACGCCGGGCTTGCGGCGCAGCATGAAATGGTCGTCGATCGCATCGAAGGTCACACCGCCGGCCGTGGAGATGGCTCGCGCGATCGGAGCGAGGCCCGTAATGCGCACCGGCACCGCCTTGATCAGGGCCGCCAGGCCGTCCGGCGACAGGCCACCCAAGCGGCCGGGCAGGGCGAGCGCCGCCTCGTGCAGCAGCCCGATCTCGACGGGCGACAGGTGAGCGGCCTTGCGCAGGAAGGTGGCGAGCGACTGCTTGGCGCGCGGCGAATTGAGACGCGCCTCAAGGTCGGAGCGCGCCATGTCAGGCCGCAGGTCGACGTGCAGCGGGACTTCGGTTCCGGCCGACAGGGCCTCGCGCAACGCCGCAGACAACGCGTAGATCGCACCACCTTCGAGGCCGGCTGGCGTGACGATCGCCTCGCCGCGTTCCTTGCGTTCGCCGACAGACAGTTCGATGCGCTTCAGTGGCTGGCCAGCGAAGCGCTGCCGGACCACATCGGACCATGCGATCAGCACGCCGCAGTTGGCAGGCTGCAGCGGCGCGACGGCGATACCGGCCTGCTCGAGAGACGCGGTCCAGGCGCCGTCCGAGCCGAGGCGCGGCCAGCTGGCGCCGCCCAAAGCCAGCACGGTGGCATCTGCCGCAATCGAAGCCTGATCCTCGGGCGTTGCGAACTGCAGCCTGCCGGCCTCGTCCCAGCCCGTCCAAAGGTGGCGCAGCTTGAACGTTATTCCCGACCCGGCGAGCCGGGCCAGCCAGGCACGCAGCAGCGGCGATGCTTTCATCGCCTTGGGGAACACGCGGCCGCTGGACCCCACGAAGGTCGGCTGGCCGAGACCCTCGCACCAGGCGCGTAGCGCGCTCGGCGGAAACGCCTCTATGGCGGCGCGCAGGCGCGGTTCGGCAGCCCCATAGCGGCCGAGCAGGCGTTGCAGATCTTCACTATGGGTGAGATTGAGCCCGCCGCGTCCAGCAAGCAGGAACTTGCGGCCCACCGACGGCATGCGGTCGTAGACGGTGACCATGGCGCCGCCGCGCGCCAACACTTCGGCCGCCATCAGGCCCGCGGGCCCACCGCCGATTACGGCGACGCGCATTGTAAGTAACCCAGCAGGCAAGCTCAGTAGGAGCGCCAGAGACCGGCTTTCCAATCCTCCTCAGCCGCGCCGCCGCGCCGTGGAGCGCGCGTGGGAGTGGCGGGGTCCGCCGGCTTCTGTCCAGGCGTTGTCTGGGTCTGGTCCGCGCCGCTCTCCTGGGAGCCTGCCAGCTCCGGCGGCAAAGGCACCGACCACGTGACCGAGCGCCTGAGCGGACCGCCGCCGCCCGCAGTCTTCTTCTCGGCCGCGCTCTGCACGATGGCGTCGAATTCGGCCACGGTGGCCACCGGCGCCTTGGGCACCAGATGCACGATGCGATATCCCTTGGCCTTCAGGTCAGCCAGCAGGCCAGGCAGGGCCTTCGCAGTGGACGGCTGGATGTCGTGGAACAGGATGATGCCCTTGTGGCTCCGTGCCAGCTGGCCCATGACCATGCGGTAGACCGAGCCCGGATCGCGGGTGCGGTAGTCCTTGCTGTCGACATCGATCGAGAAGGTGGCGATCTGCCGGCTATGCAGGTGGTTCGCCATCGAGGTGGAAGAGCTGAGATAGGGGAAGCGGAAGAATGGGGCGATCGGCTTGCCCATCGCCTGCTGCACAGCGCTGAAGCCCATCTCGATCTCGGCGCGCGCTTTGGGTGCGCCGAGATGCGCGAGGTTCGCGTGCGACCAGGTATGCGTGCCCACCGTGTGGCCGCGCCGAGCATACTCCTTGACCATTTCCGGGTCAGCCGCGGCCATACGCCCGACCAGGAAGAAGGAGGCCTTCGTGCACTGGGCGGCCAGCGCCTCCAGCACGGGCTTGGTGTAGGCGCGTAGGGGACCATCATCGAAGGTGAGCACTACCTCGCCTTCGTCGAGAAAGTTCACGCCGTCGGCATACTGGAAGCCGAATTTCGGGCCGCTGGTGGTGTCGATCTGGACCGTGCGGGAGACCCCTAGCACATTGGGGCCGGTGCACGCCTCCTGTGCCGCTGCGGGTGGCAGGCTTCCAACCAGCAACGCCACGGTCAGGCCGCAGATACGGACTGGGTGCATAGTTGTCCCTCAACACTCAAGCGGCCTGCCCTACCCCACAACAAAGGGTCATGACATGTGACCCGATCGAGAGCAAGTCCTTGTGGTAGCCCGGATTCTAAAGCCCATTAATAAAGTGCTGCTGTGCCACACTTGGGCTCGGCCGAGTGTGTCCACAACGCATCAGGGTGCCAGCCCAGTCAGACGTCAGGCGGCCGCGCAACGGCGCGTCGCGCCATTTTCGAAGTCACTACAACCCGACAATGGTAAGCGGGCGTCGGCGCGTTTCCGGACCCGGGAGCCGCGCGGCTGCTTTGACGGATGGTCGGCCCGCGCCGATAGTGAATGATCGATTCATTTTTGCGCATTGGAGGCGGTCATGCATAGCGCCGGACGTCTCTTGGTGTGTCTGGGTCTGCTTGTTGTGTCTGCTGCGCCGACGCGCGCGCAAGTCGACGTGCCGCTTGCAACGGTGCTGCGCGCGGCCCGCGATGCCCCGGACCTTCTGCGCCAGATCGACGTCGAACTGCGCAAAAACGACCTGAAGCCCGGCGATGTCGCCTGCGTGGGTGGGCAGCTTGGCGACCAGTGGAAATTTCTGGGGGGCGGGCAGACGGCCCCCTACCAGTGCCAGTTCGGAGAACGCCTGCTCACGATCGAGGCCGACCGGATCTATTTCGATGTTAACGCCAAGCGGATTGGACGGCTCGGCGAAGTCGCCGATGCAATACTGTTCACCAGGGCCAAATCGTTCCGCGAGGTCAATCTGCGATGGGGCTGGACTCCCGAGATTCCGAGGTGACCGACCATGAGCGTGCGCGTGCGGCGCCTGGAGGAACGGGACAAATCATGTTGGCTCGCGCTCTTCAAAGGCTACATCGAGTTCTACCAGGCGAGCGTGCCAGAGAACGTGATCGAGACGGTTTGGCAGCGGCTGATGCTGGGTGAGCCCGATTGTCACATCGGCCTGGTGGTGGCCGAGGATGCGGACGCGCCTTTTGGTCTGGCGCACGTGCTGTTCCATCGCTCCACCTGGGCCACGGGCTGGTATTGCTATCTTGAAGACCTGTTCGTCGATCCGGCGCGGCGCAAAACCGGTGCCGGCCGCGCATTAATCGAAGCCGTCTACGCGCTGGCCGATGCCCGCGGCTGCGAGCGAACCTACTGGGTGACCCAGGAGTTCAACACCGCCGCGCGCGCGCTCTATGACCAGGTAGCGACCAAGGCGCCATTCGTGCAGTATCGACGTTGAGTTCGGCGTCAGATCCCGCGGTCTTACGCCCCGCATGGAGGACCCGATGAAAACCCGCGCTGCCGTTGCGGTCGAGAAGGGCAAGCCGCTGCAGATCCTGGATGTGGACCTGGAGGGGCCGAAGGCCGGCGAGGTGCTGGTCGAGATCAGGGCGACCGGCATCTGCCACACCGACGAGTTCACGCTATCCGGTGCCGACCCCGAAGGGCTGTTTCCGGCGATCCTGGGTCACGAAGGAGCCGGCATCGTCGTTGACGTGGGACCGGGCGTAAAGAGCGTCAAGAAGGGCGACCATGTCATCCCCCTCTATACGCCGGAATGCCGCGAGTGCCCGTCCTGCCTGTCGCGCAAGACCAACCTGTGCACGGCCATCCGCGCCACGCAGGGGCAGGGCCTGATGCCGGACGGCACCTCGCGCTTCTCGCTCGATGGCAAGAAGCTGCACCACTACATGGGCTGCTCGACCTTCGCCAACCACACGGTGCTGCCGGAGATCGCCGTGGCGAAAATCCGCGAGGACGCGCCGTTCGACAAGGTCTGCTACATCGGTTGCGGCGTGACGACCGGCATCGGTGCAGTGCTCAACACGGCCAAGGTGGAGCCCGGCGCCAAGGCTATCGTGTTCGGGCTGGGCGGCATCGGCCTCAACGTCATCCAGGGCCTCAAGCTGGCGGCCGCCGACATGATCATCGGCGTCGACATCAACAACGACCGCAAGGCTTGGGGCGAGCGCTTCGGCATGACGCACTTCGTCAACCCGAAGGAAGCCGGCGGCGATCTCGTCGCACACCTCGTAAACATGACCAAGAAGGGCGCCGACCAGATCGGCGGCGCCGACTACACCTTCGACTGCACAGGCAATGTCACGGTCATGCGCCAGGCGCTTGAAGCCTGCCATCGCGGCTGGGGGGTCAGCGTGATCATCGGCGTGGCGGCGGCAGGTGCCGAGATCGGCACGCGCCCCTTCCAATTGGTCACCGGCCGCGTTTGGAAGGGCACCGCCTTCGGCGGCGCGCGCGGCCGCACCGACGTGCCGAAGATCGTCGACTGGTACATGGACAAGAAAATCCAGATCGATCCGATGATCACGCACACGCTGTCTCTTGCCGACATCAACAAGGGCTTCGACCTCATGCACGAGGGCAAAAGCATCCGCAGCGTGGTGGTTTACTGAGCGGCCATGCATCGCGCCTTGAAATGGGTGGGCCTCGGTCTGGCAGCGGTGCTGGCGCTTGCCGTGCTCATTGCCGCGAGCAGCTACATCGCCTTGCGCAATACCGTGGCTGCCCCGTCTGGGACGCTCGCCATGGCCGGGCTTTCCGCTCCTGTCGAGGTGATCCGCGACAAGGAGGGTGTGCCGCACATTTTTGCCAAGGCGGAGGAAGACCTGTACTGCGCGCTGGGCTTCGTGCATGCCCAGGATCGCCTGTGGCAGATGGAGCTGCTGCGTCGCACCGGCCAGGGGCGGTTGTCGGAGATATTCGGCGAGCGCACCTTCACGACGGATGTGTTCCTGCGCACCCTCGACCTGTACGGGCATGCTGAGCGCTCTCTGGCGGCGCTGCCACCCGAGGCGCGCAAGACGCTCGATGCCTACACGCGCGGCGTCAACGCATTCCTCAATCGCCGGATTGGCTGGCTCGAACCGCGTCTGCCGCCCGAGTTCCTGCTACTGCGCCACACCCCCGAGGCCTGGCAACCAGCGGACAGCATGGTGGCCATCAAGATGATGGCCCTGCAGCTCTCGACCAACATCAATCAGGAGATGTCCCGCCTGGCCTTTGCGGCGCAAGGGTTGGGGCCGGCCGATATCGAGGATCTGATGCCGCCCGATGCGGAGGACCACGCCCCTGCGCTGCCGATTGTCACGGAGCTTTATGCGCTGCAACGGCCTGGCATGGCGCGCAAGCAGGCGGCACTGGAGGTCGACGATCTGATCGGATCGGGCGCCTCCAACAACTGGGTCGTGTCCGGCTCGCGCACCCGCTCGGGCAAGCCGTTGCTTGCCAACGATCCGCATCTGCGACTGACAGCGCCGTCGATCTGGTATCTGGCGCACCTGGCACTGGAGCCGCCGGGTGCCGCACCGATCAACATGGCGGGTGCCAGCATTGCCGGCATGCCGCTGATCGTGCTCGGGCGCGCCAATTCGCTGGCCTGGGGCTTCACCAACACCGGCCCCGACGTGCAGGACATCTTCATCGAGAAGGTCAATCCTGATAACCGCGACCAGTACTTGACGCCCGAAGGCTGGCGCGCCTTCGAGACGACGCAGATGTCGATTGCCATCAAGGGCGGCGGGGTACGTAGCGTGGAGCGGCGGCGCACCCGGCACGGGCCAGTGCTGCCGGGCTTCTACCGCAACCTCGAGGGCATGCTCGGCGATCGCTACGTGGCGGCGCTGCAGTGGACCGCGCTCAGCGACGACGACACGACCATTGCAGCTGGCATGCTGGACGCCAAGGTCCGCACCGTGGCCGACTACATCGAGCGCATGCGCCAGTATGTCGTGCCGATGCAGAGCATGGTGGTCGCCGATGCCGACGGCCATATCGGCTTGATTGCGCCAGGGCGCGTGCCGGTGCGCGATCCGGCCAATAAGATCGCAGGGCGCATGCCGGTTCCAGGCTGGGACGCCACGTACGACTGGAAGGGTTACCTGAAGTTCGAGCAGTTGCCGCGCTACCTGGATCCCCCTGAGGGGGCGATGGGCACCGCCAATGCGCGCATTGTGCCGCCCTCCTATCGGCCCTTCCTGACCTACGATTGGGACGCGCCGTTCCGCCAGCAGCGCATCGGCGAGTTGATCCTGCAGCGCGGCGATCACGATCTCGGCAGCATGCGCGCCGCGCAGAACGATGCCTACTCACCCGCCGCTGCGCGCCTGTGCGCGCTGATGGTCGTGGCGGCTCAGGCCGGCGCCAGCGTCGACGACGCCGTGTTGGACCAACTCACCACCTGGGATGCGGTGATGCGCGGCGATGCCGCCGAGCCGCTCATCTTCATGGCGTGGCTGCGCGAGTCCGTGCGGGCCATCTACAGCGACGATCTGGGGCCGGCCTTCGATCGCTTCTTCGACACGCGCGCCACCACCATGATCCGCCTGCTGGAGGGGCGGACGACGGGGCGCGACTGGTGCGACGATCGCACCACGCCGGAGCACGAGAAGTGCAGCGACGTCCTGGCGCGCGCCCTTGGGGTGGCGCTGGCCGATCTCGAGAAGCGCTACGGCAAGGATCGCAGCAAATGGCGGTGGGAGGTGGCACACTACGCCCAAGGCGAGCATCGGCCGTTCAGCAGCGTGCCGAGGCTGGCGCCCTACTTCGATATCGAGGTGCCGAGCCCCGGCGGATCCTACACGCTGAACCGCGGCAAGCCGGAATTTGCCGAGGAACCGCCGTTCGCTAACCGGCACGGCTCGAGCTTGCGGGCCATCTATGACTTTGCCGATCTCGACCGGTCGCTGTTCATGCAGAGCACCGGGCAATCGGGCAACCCAATGTCGCCGTTCTACCGGTCGTTTGCCCAGCGCTGGGCGCAGGGCGAATACATCGAGATCCCGACCAACCGGGAGACGGTTGAGAAGAGCGCCATCGGCACATGGAAGCTGGCGCCGCCGTAGCGCAGGATCAGCCTTGGTTTGCGAAAGCAGGTGGGGGCAAGGCCGTCCGGTCAAGTCCGCCGCTCCCGAGGGAGCTATTGGCTGGAGGCAAAGTGCCTAAGCTCCAAGAGGGCGGTACCGGCACGGGACGGGAGGACCCATCGGGCCTTGCCCCACCGTGCGAAGGAGGCTCATGTCACAATGGGGCGAAACTTTGGCCAACGCGTCGCAGCTTTGTGGACGCTCGGGCTGTTGACGCGCTTTTGATTGCGGCAGGGTGGGGGTTTGACTAACGTCTGCGTCCACCTTCACACCCTGCAAGCATCAGGAAAACCCGACATGATCGATCTCTACACTTGGTCGACTCCCAACGGCCGCAAGGTGTCCATCATGCTGGAGGAATGCGGGCTGGAATACGCGGTGCATCCCATCGACATCAATAAGAACGAGCAGTTCCAGCCGCATTTCCTGAAAATCAGCCCGAACAACCGCATTCCGGCGATCGTCGACCGCGACAACGGCCGCTCGCTGTTCGAATCGGGTGCCATCCTGATGTACCTCGCCGAGAAGACCGGCAAGTTCTGGTCCAAACAGGAGGATGCGAGGTGGCGCACCGTCGAGTGGCTGATGTGGCAGATGGGCGGGATCGGGCCAATGCTGGGCCAGGTGCACCATTTCGTGAAATACAACAAGGGCAAGGCGCCATACGCGGAGGAGCGCTATCTCAAGGAGGGCCAGCGGTTGTACGGCGTTCTGGACCGGCGGCTGGCCGAGGCGCCCTACCTGGCCGGTGACTATTCGATAGCGGATATGGCTACCTGGCCGTGGATCTCGCGCTTCGAATGGCAGACCATCGATCTTGCCGCCTATCCCAACGTGCTGCGGTGGTATAAGGCGATAGCGGCGCGCCCAGCCGTGCAAAAGGGCTATCACGTGCCGGTCCAGCAGCCAGGCATCCCGATGCCGGCTTGAGACCTGACGCACTCAGGCAACGCAAGGGAAAGCGACATGGCAGACAAGAAGGGTTTTTCAGGCGTCATCGCCCCGGTGCTCACACCCTTCGGTGAGGATGGCGGACCCGACACCGAGCGGTTCATCGCCCATTGCGACTGGCTGATGCAGGAGGGCTGCACGGGTTTGGCGCCGTTCGGTACGACCAGCGAGGGCAACTCGCTGGGGCTCGACGAACGCATGGAGCTCTTGGAAGAGCTGGTCGACAGCGACATCGACCCGGCCAGGCTGATGCCCGGCACCGGAGCACCCTCGGTGGCGGACGCCATCGTGCTGACCAAGCATGCCGTCGAGCTCGGCTGCGGTGGCGTGTTGATGCTGCCGCCCTACTACTACAAGGCGCCGAGCGAAGAGGGCCTGTTCCGCTTCTTTTCGGAGGTGATCGAGGGCGTCGATGACGATGCGCTCAAGGTCTATCTCTATCACATCCCGCCGGTGGCGCAGGTCGGATTCTCTTTGCCGCTGATAGGCCGGCTGATCAAGGCTTTCCCAGACACCGTGGTGGGCTTGAAGGATTCCTCAGGCGATTGGAACAACACCGCCGCCATGCTGGATGCCTATCCGAATTTCGAGGTGTTCCCGGGGTCGGAAATTTTTCTGCTCGATGGCTTGCGCAAGGGCGCCGCCGGCTGCATCTCGGCGACCTGCAATGTCAGCGCGGCTGCCATCCGCAACGTCTACGACAACTGGAAAGGTGCCGACGCGGACAAACTGCAGGCGGGCATCACGGCGCTCAGGAAAGCCATCCAGGCCTTTCCGATGATCCCGGCGCTGAAGGCGTTGGTGGCGCATTATCGCAAAGACCCCGGCTGGGCGAAGATGCGTGCGCCTTTCATGGATTTGCCGGCGGCCGAGGCCGACAAGCTGATCAAGCAGCTGGCCGACGCCTACAATTTCAAGCTCGACTTCGCCAAGGCCGCGTAACCATTCTCATCCCGGCCGGCGGTTTCGGGCCGGGATGCATTTCCCGCCCCCGGTGCCGCGCGCGTCGAAGCGCGCATTGCTGGGCTGCGCGCCCTTCGACAGGCCCGAAGACTTGGGGTGGGGGCGCGGCGGCCCGAACATCTCGCTCCGTCGTCACCCGGCGCTGCGGCGCCGCAGGTGATTGTTGATCTCCTCGTCCAGGAGAATTCCATCGCGCCAGTCGCCGCGGGCGCGAACGTTCAGGTTGATAGGAATCGCCTGGTGAGCCTCGAGCTCTCGCGGAGCCCGTTCCTCGCTGGGGAGTTGGTCGATCTGGCGCGGAAACGCGCCCAGCCGACAGGCCAATGCCTGCAGCTCCTCCAGGATGCTGCTGCGCCGGGCCTCATGTTCCTCGGCAAGTTCCACTACGTCGTTCAGGAGCTTCTCATCGGCCCGCTTCAGGGCCTCGGCCAACGCCGCAACGAGACGGCCGTCACTTTTGGCGATCTCCTCCATGCGGGAACGCATTTGTTCGATCTGCTGAACCAGCGTGCTCATTTTTCCCCCTAAATGTTCGGTCGTCGAACCTCTCCGCTGCGCACGCTGCATTTTGATTCCGGGAAGGAATGAGGCGGCGACGCCAGAAATTTCAGGTGCCGCAGCAACTTGCGGCTGCGAGGAGAAGGTGCGGAGACGTCGCGAAGGCACTGTTCGCATCGCCTCGGCGCTCAGCCGTTATGCCAATTCGGCCTAGGCCGTTCGGCCGGCGATATACCTCGCTAGCCACTATCTAGCGGAGGATGTCTTTTTACTGTTTCATTCTTATACTCAGTTCGGGTGATTCAGCCGGGGGGCGCGATCAATTTCTCGCGCGTGTTTGCATGAGCAGGGTCGATGCGAGCGTCTACGTCGCTACGCAGGGCGCTCAGCCGGACGCGATCCGCGGTTCGGTTGATGTTCGTGATGACAATGCGCTTCGGGCGCCTGTTGGCGGTCACGTGAAGCGTGCCACCGACATCGCACTTGCGGCGACGGCACTGGTGCTGCTGGCCCCCGTGTTACTCTTGATCGCCGTCCTGCTGCATGTCGGCCTTGGACGCCCGGTTTTAATGGCGCAGCAGCGCATTGGGTTCGCGGGGCGGCGTTTCACGGCCTACGTGTTCTCCACCTTGCCGAACATTGGGGTGCGGACTCAGGCCGGTCAGTCTTCGCTCGCAAGATCTGCCGTCAGTGTACTGCGCGGCTCGGGGCTCGACCGTCTGCCCGAGCTGGTCAGCATTCTGCGCGGGGACATGAGCTTCGTTGGCCCACGACCTGTCCAGGTCGGCCAGCCCGGCCCCCACTGTCCTGACTATTTTGCCGCCCGGCCTGGCTTGATCGGCGTGTACCCAACTTACCAATTCGGCCAAACCGGAGAGCGCGGGCGCGCTGCCATGGACCGCTACTATGTGCGTCGGTGGACCATCTGGCTCGACCTCGCCGTGCTCGCACGCAGCCTCAAAGAGGCGACCTGAGGTCCACGCTGCCGACAGCGGGAGCTATTTCAAGCTGTCCGCGCCACGTAGCGGTGACCGGATCACAGCTTGCCAATAGTCATATCCTGGGCGTGGAAATCTCGACCACATGCACGACAGCATCAGCCCGGCGAGATAGCCTCCCTGAAGCGCGCTCAGCACGGCCAGGATGGTGCCCGTGGTGGCAGCCAAGCCGAGTTCGGCAAATGGCGCAGCCAACAGGCACAGAGCAACGCTCGTCACTGAGGCCGCGATCAGAGCCGGCACTCGAAACCACAGCCCAACCAGGAGTCCCGTCGCGCCCGCTGCGAACGTCAACAACATGGTGTCCTCTTCCTCTCAGAGTGCCCGCCACTACTCCCCGCGAGACCCGACAGCACTAGAGAACGCACGTCCACGTAGTCGGAATGCCACTAGCGACGAATTGTGCTGAAATTTCGATGACTGTGCATAAACGGCGTAAGCGTCCTGATCCTTTGGGAAATTTTAGAAATAAGAGACCCCCTATCCGTGGGAGGGGGAAGGGGTCGGGCAGTGTGCGTCTGGAGTAGAATCGAAGCGTGGCAGCAACGGGCAGCCTAGTTGCTGGGCCCGGATATGCTGGCGGCCAGTCCGTTCTCACTTCCAGCGGGAAGCGAATAAGGACGCAAAAGCGAAGCGATCAGTATGCCGCCCGCAACGATGAAGCAGAGCAGTGCGCCGATCCTGGCGACGTTCCAGTGCCTGCCATGGCGTCTCTGTGCAGCGAGCAGGTCCATGTTGGTTGGTCCCGGCGCGGTTGCTCGTGAGAAAAAAGGTAATGCGCAATCCGAGATTAGGTCTATGCGCCCATTATGTCATGTTTAACTCTGAGGGTTGAAGCAGCGTGAAAGTGTTTCTTGCCGAGTCTTCGATTAATACTTTGTTATATCGAATCCTGATCGCGAAAGCCGGGCACAGTCAGCGATCGGAATCGCGAAGCAGGCCATTCGCGTCCAGGGGGCCGAGTGCGCTTGGCTACCGGTTGCGCTTCGAGGCGGCCGCCGCCCGGACCTGCGACAGCGTCTGGCGCACGGCCAGCGCTTCGGGATCGATCTTCAGCTCTATGATGGCTGGTTTACCTGCTTTCAGCGCGGCGCGAAGCGCAGGCGCGAAGTCTGCGGTCGCCTCGATGGTGTAGCCGTCGGCGCCAAAGCTGCGCGCGTAGGCGGCGAAGTCAGGATTGACGAGTGTGGTGCCGACCACCCGGCTCGGATACTCGCGCTCCTGATGCATGCGGATGGTGCCGTACATACCGTTGTTGGGGATGACGGTAATGATGGGGAGCGAGTACTGCACGGCGGTGGCGAGCTCCTGGCCGGTCATCAGGAAGCAGCCGTCGCCTTGGAAATTGACGACCGGGCGATCAGGGTGGGCGAGCTGGGCGGCAATCGCCGCCGGCAGACCATATCCCATCGAGCCGGAGGTCGGCGCGAGCTGCGTGCGATAGCTCTTGTACTCGAAGTAGCGATGCAGGAAGGCGGCGTAGTTGCCGGCGCCGTTGGTGACGATGGCGTTGTCGGGCAGGATTTCCGAGGTCATGCGGATCACCTCGGCGAGCTTCACAGCGCCGGGCAGCGGGACCGGCGTGAGGTAGGCCTCGCAGGCGGCACGCAGGGCCGCGCGATGCTCGCCCCAAGCGATGTGCGCGGGCGGCTGCAACGTACCGAGCGCGTCGGCAAAGGATTGAGCCGACGCGGCGATCGGCAGGTCGGGCCGGTACACCGAGCCGAGTTCGTCGGGCGAGGGATGCACGTGCACGAGGAACTGCTGCGGGTTCGGAATGTCGAGGAGCGTGTAGCCGCTGCTGGTCATCTCGCCCATGCGCGCGCCGACCACGATCAGTAGGTCGGCGGTCTTGACCGCCTGGGCGAGCTTGGGATCGATGCCGATGCCAACGCAGCCCGCATAACAGCGATGCCGATTGTCGACGTAGTCCTGGTAGCGGAAGGCAGAAGCGACCGGCAGGTCGAAGCGCTCGGCGAAAGCCTCGACGGCGCCCTTGATCGAAGTGCTCCAGCCGGGACCGCCGACGATCATCAGCGGACGGGTGGCTTTCGCCAGTGCTGCCTGCAGCGAGGCCATGTCGGAGGCGCCCGGATGCGCGACGGCGATGTTCGCGCGCTTGGCGTCGGTCGCCTCGCACTCTGCCGCCAGCATGTCCTCCGGCAAGCCCAGCACAACCGGGCCGGGGCGGCCCGAGCGGGCCATGTGGAAGGCGTGGCTGACGTATTCGGGGATGCGCTCGGTCTGGCGGATCACGGCCGCCCACTTCACGAACGAGGAGAGCAGCTCCTTGGTCTCGAACTCCTGGAACGCTTCGCGGTCCTCATGGCCGAGGCTCGGCAAACCGACAAAGGTGACCATCGGGGTGGAGTCCTGCTGGGCAACATGCAGGCCGCTCATGGCGTTGGCCATGCCGGGACCGCGCGTGACGAAGCAGACGCCGGGCTCCCCGGTGATCTTGCCCCAGGCTTCCGCCATCATGGAGGCGCCGCCCTCCTGGCGGCAGATGATGGTCTTGATGCGATTACTGTCGTGCAGGCCGTCAAGGGCGGCAAGGAAGCTCTCACCCGGCACCGTGAAGGCGGTGGTGGCGCCCTGGGCCTCGAGCTGATCGATCAGAATTTTGCCGCCGTGGCGCATCGCCTTCCTCCGCACAATGCTTTGGGTGTTTGTTTAGCGCGCCTACGCAACCCGCGGCGAGGGGCAAAAAACGCATGACAGCGTTGGCTCCCCCTCTCCTCAGGAGAGGAGGGTTGGGCGATCAGGCGCGGCGGGCCAGCATTACCACCGGGGCGATGCAGCCAGCCTCCAAGCCAGCCAGCATGTTTGCGGACTTGTCGCGGGCTTGCGCTCCCATCACCAGATGCAGGCCTAGAGGCGGCATCGGGCCGCCTGCCGCGGTGAGGCGCTCGCGGAAGAAGGCGATGCCAAACGCCGTGCGGTCCTCGATGTCGTTGACGGTGAACCCGGCCTGCTGGAGCAGCGTCCGCGTCTGCCCGGGCGTGCGCAGGTGGCTGACGGCCGGCGTGTCGGCCCAGGGAACGGGGTACTGGAGGCCGCTTTGCGGGCCTTGCATGACGTCGTACACGCAGAATGTGGCATTCGGCTTCAGCACGCGCGCGATCTCGGCATAGAGCGCGGGCCGATCCTCGATGTTCATGGCCACGTGCAGGGTGACGGCAGCATCGAATGTGGCGTCGGCGAATGGCATGTCGAGTGCGCTGGCGGCACGATAGTCGATGCGGTCGGCCAGGCCAGTGCGCGCCGCGAGCAAGCGGGCGACGGCGATATAGTCGGCGGTGAGGTCGATGCCGGTGACCTGGCAGCCGCGCGTGCCGGCGATGAAGCGGGTGGCGCCGCCCAGGCCACAGCCGACGTCGAGCACATGGGCTGCCGGCGTCAATGCCATCTTACCAACGACATGCGCAGTGGCGGCGCGTCCGCCGATATGGAATTCGTCGAGCGGAGCCAGAGCCTCGGGCGCGATCCGGTCGGTGCCGAGGCCGGCAGCGGCTAGCGCAGTCTCAATCCGCTGCGCAAGTTCAGGCAGCCCGTAGTGCCGGGCCACTGCCGCTTCCAGCCCATCCACCATGACTGCCTCGCCATCGACTGCGCAGGCAGGCTAGCGGCAGCCTGCGCGGGAGGCCAGCCAGGATGGACGATGCCGATCAGGAAGCCGGCGGCAGAAACAGGCAGAGCAGGCGCATGGTGCCGTCGCTGGTCGGCCGCATGCACGCGTGCATCTGGTTGTCCTTGGATTCGCGTCTTGGGAAGTTGGCTGGCACGATGACGGAGCCGTGCTTGGTGGTGACGATCATCGAGCCGGGGTTGTAGGCGTAGGCGGGCGAACCCAGCATGCTGGAAGTGAACGGTGCCGGCACCATCTCGACTTTGTCGACGACGGCGCAATCCATGGCATGGCAACACTCAATAGGGTACCAGTCGTGCGCGGCTGCTGGAGTTGCGGTTGCGAGCAGTGCAGCCAGGAACCATTTCTTCGACATTGTGGACCCTCGTCTGGTCAAAGGTTTTGTCGCGCTCTGCCTCCATCCCTGAGTGAATTTCCGCCCTAGCCCTTACCGACGCGTGTGCTTGCCGCCGTTCCGGCCAATGCACACCCCACCGGAAGCCAACTGCAAAGCCCGTGCCTCCGAACCAAGCAACGCAGATGCGACACGTTAGGTTGCGTGATTGTGCTGCGATTCGTCTGGTTGGTCGCGGCAGAGGTGTACCCATTCAGCATCATGCTGCGGCAATTCTACCGCTTTGAATTACGAGCAGGGCCGAATTGGCATGAAAGTTATGCAAAATTTGCCCAGTAGTTGGGCGATGCCGGCTGGCGGAACGTGTTGCATCGGGGGATCAGGCCCGGCCACGGGGTTGCAGCAGAACACTTTCGAGCGGTCGACCGGACGGTCATATTTTCGCGAGCGGCGCGTGAGGTTAGCCAAGGGGCCTATGCGACCGTCACCATGCGCTCCAGCACGCGCAGGCCGTAGACGCCGCCAGCGACGATAGCGGCGAAGGTCAGGAACGAGCCCAGAGCCAGGGTCGACACGCCCGTGATCGCCTGGCCGACCGTGCAGCCAAGCGCCAGCACGCCGCCGATGCCCATCAGGGCGGCGCCGAGCAGATTGCGCAGGGTGTCGCCGGTGTCGGAGAAGGTGGACACGCGGAAGCGGCGCATGGCCAGCGCCGCAACGCACGCGCCGAGCAGGGCGCCAAACACGCTGGCCGTGCCGAAGCCCGGCACCGGCACGGCGGTGAAGCGCTGCAGCCATTCCAGCGCGTCGCCAGCGGGACGCACGTAGGTCAGCGAGATGGGTGCCGTCGGGCGCGTGGCGAAATCGTCGTAGGCAAGTCCGGTCAGCGCCCAGCCGCCGATGACGACCAGGCCGACGCCGATGCCGGAGAAGACATGCACGGGCGAGGCGCGGAAACGCCCGTTGCCAAAGCAGTAGACGAGGGCCGACCCTGCCAGCAGCGCCGTGACGAGCAGGTTGCCGACCGCTGCCTGCAGGCCGGTCGCGGCTGCGAGCAGGTCGCCGAGCCCCTGCGTCGGTGCGGCAAGGCCCCACGCACTCGCGCGCTCGATGGCCGCGCGCGCCGGCGCGAAGACCCCGCCGATCGTCATGTAGGCGAACAGGCCGAGCACGACCAGCGTGAAAAGCGCGCGCAGATCGCCGCCGCCGGCACGCGACAGATTGCGGCTCGGACAGCCGCCGGCGAACACCATGCCGAAGCCGAACATCAGCCCGCCGACGATGTGCCCGACCCAGCCCAGCGCCGGCGCCATGTACATCGACTTTTCCAGCGCGACGACGCCGGTCGCTTGCAGCAGCTGCGCCCCGATCAACGCGGTTGCGGCAGCCAGAATCCACGCGCGAAAGCGCCGCCAGTCACCGAAATTCACGATGTCGGACAGCGAGCCCATGGCGCAATAGTTGGTGCGGAACACAATGGCCCCGAACAGGAAGCCGAGCACCAGCCCACCAATCGCGAGGGCGAGCGCGCTGTCGCGGGTCAGAAATTCGCGCAAGGCATCCATATTGTTCGGTATCCGGTGGGGCGCCCACATCGGCGGGGACCCGGCTAGATGGCCGTTTCGCCTGCGGTTTGCAACCTCGGGCGCCGTCAAAACGGCGATTCCAAAGCCCCGACGGCGATTTTCGCATTGCGCGTGCTTGCAACCGCTTGTGCTTGTGTCCAGAAGCCGGCGGGAGAACGCAAATCTGCAGGTTGCACCCTGCCGGAAACAGCGCTGCATTACGCGTATGAACAAGATGATTCGCCCGTCCGAAGCCGCCAACAGCCGCGTCAGTGGCCGTGCGCCGTTCGTGCATCTCAAGGTGCATTCGGCCTATTCGCTGCTGGAAGGGGCGCTGACCATCCCGCGGCTCGCCAAGCTGGCGGTCGGCAACGGCTTTCCGGCGCTCGGCCTGACCGACACCAGCAACCTGTTCGGCGCCTTGGAGTTCTCCGACAAGCTGGCTGGCGTTGGTGTGCAGCCGATCGTTGGTTGCACGCTGCAGATCGATTTCGGCGATCGCGCACAGGGCAACGGCTTTTCGCGCACCGGCACCAATCAGCCGCGCGCGCAGCCAGCCGGGGCGGTGGCGCTGCTGGCAGCTGACCAGCTCGGCTACCAGAACCTGATGAAGCTTGCCTCGTGCGCCTTCTTTGACCCGGCCGAGGACGAGCCGCCGCACCTTGAGATCGAACGCCTGGAAGCGCATGGCGAGGGCCTGATCGCGCTGACCGGCGGACCGGACGGTCCAATCGACCGGGCGCTGCGCGAGGATCAGAAGGAGGCGGCCCTTGCTTGCCTCAAGCGGCTGCAGAAGGTCTTCGGCGACCGCCTTTACGTCGAGCTGCAACGACATGGCCTCAAGCACGAGGCGGAGACGGAGCCGGCGCTGCTCGATCTCGCCTACGCGCACGGCCTGCCGATCGTCGCCACCAATGAGGTGTACTTCGCCTCGCCCGACGACTACGAGGCGCACGACGCGCTGCTGTGCATCGCCGAGGGCCGCTACGTCGTTGAGGACGACCGCCGCCGGCTGTCGCGCGAGCACTTCTTCAAGACCGCCGAGCAGATGGGCACGCTGTTTGCCGATCTGCCGGAAGCGCTGGTCAACACGGTGGAGATCGCGCAGCGCTGCGCCTTCCGCCCCGCGGGGCGCAAGCCGATCCTGCCCCGCTTCGTTGCTGCCGACGCGGGCGTCAGCGCCGGCGAGTTGCTCAAGCTGGAGACGGCGGAGCTGCGCGCGCAGGCCGAGGCCGGGCTGGAGCGGCGGCTTGCCAACGCGCCGCCGGCGCCTGGTTTCACCGTCGAGGACTACCGCAGGCGGCTGGCCTTCGAGATCGACGTCATCTCGAAAATGAAGTTTCCCGGCTACTTCCTGATCGTGGCCGACTTCATCAAGTGGGCCAAGTCGAACGGCATCCCCGTCGGCCCCGGCCGCGGCTCGGGCGCCGGTTCGGTGGTGGCCTGGTCGCTCACCATCACCGATCTCGATCCCCTCCGCTTCGGCCTGCTGTTCGAGCGCTTCCTGAACCCCGAGCGCGTGTCGATGCCCGACTTCGACATCGACTTCTGCCAGGACCGCCGCGACGAGGTGATCCGCTACGTGCAGAAGAAATACGGCGCCGACCGCGTCGCGCAGATCATCACGCACGGCAAGTTGCAGGCGCGCGCCGTCCTTCGCGACGTCGGCCGCGTGCTGCAGATGCCCTATGGGCAGGTCGACAAGCTGTGCAAGCTCGTACCCAACAATCCGGCCAATCCGGTGACGTTGCCGCAGGCCATCGAAGGCGAGCCGAAGTTGCAGGAGGCGCGCGACAGCGAGCCGATGGTGGCGCGCCTGCTGGAGATCGCGCAGAAGCTGGAAGGCCTGTATCGCCACGCTTCGACGCACGCGGCCGGCATGGTGATCGGCGACCGGCCGCTCGACGAGCTGGTGCCGCTCTATCGCGATCCCAAATCGAGCTTCCCCATCACCCAGTTCAACTGGAAGCTGGTGGAGGCCGCGGGCCTCGTGAAGTTCGACTTCCTCGGCCTGAAGACGCTCACCGTGCTGCAGAAGGCCGTGGCGCTTATCAAGCGCGGGCGCGGCATCGATCTCGACCTTGCCGCCCTGCCGCTCGACGACAAGAAGAGCTACGATCTGCTGGCCAGGGCCGACACGGTCGGGGTGTTCCAGCTGGAAGGCTCGGGCATGCGCGACAGCCTCAAGCGGCTGAAGCCCGACCGCTTCGAGGACATCATCGCCATGGTGGCGCTGTACCGCCCCGGTCCGATGGACAACATCCCGACCTACATCAACCGCAAGCATGGCGAGGAGCCGGTCGACTGCCTGCATCCCATGCTGGAACCGATCCTGAAGGAGACCTACGGCGTCATCATCTATCAGGAGCAGGTGATGCAGATCGCCCAGGTGATGGCCGGCTTCTCGCTCGGCGAAGCCGACCTGCTGCGGCGCGCCATGGGCAAGAAAGACAAGAACGAGATGGCGAAGCAGCGGAGCCGCTTCGTGCAAGGCGCCTTGAAGAACGGCGTGAAGAAAGCGGAAGCGGAATACATTTTCGAGCTGGTCGACAAGTTCGCAGGTTACGGCTTCAACAAGAGCCACGCGGCCGCCTACGCGGTGGTCAGCTATCACACGGCCTACCTGAAGGCGAACTTCCGCGAGGAGTTCCTGGCCGCCTCCATGACGCTCGACATGGGCAACACCGACAAGCTCGCCATGTACACGTCCGAGGCGCGGAAGTCGGGCATCGAGATCCTGGCGCCGAGCGTGAACGCGTCGGAGGTAGACTTCCTGGCCGAGCCGCCGGCCAAGGGCAAGGAGCGCGGTGCCATACGCTATTCGCTGGCGGCGCTGAAGAACATCGGCGCACAGGCCGTGGAGAGCCTGGTCGCGGAGCGCAGCGCCGAAGGACGGTTCCGCGACCTGTCCGATTTCGCCAGCCGGTGCAACACCAAGGCCATCAACAAGCGGGCTCTGGAAACGCTGAGCGCCGCGGGCGCTTTCGATGCTTTCGAGAGCAACCGCGCGCTGGTGCATGGCAATGTCGAGCAGATGCTGGCCTTCGCTAACCGCTTGGCCGCCAACAAGGCACAGGGCACCGCCGATCTGTTCGGAGGGGGCGCTACCGCGCGGGCGCAGATGGATGTGCGTGTCGTGACGCCCTGGACGCCGATGGAGCGGCTGCAGCATGAGTTCGAGGCGGTCGGGTTCTTCCTCTCCGGTCACCCGCTCGATGCCTACAAGTCCGTGCTCGACAAGCTCGGCGTGCTGACCTATGCCGAGATCGAGGCTAAAGGCGAGCGTGGTGCGGTGGCGGGCCGCGTGGCCGGCATCGTCGTGTCGGCGCGCGAGCGGCGCTCGCAGAAGGGCAACAAGTTCGCCTTCGCCATGTTCTCCGAGCCAACCGGCCAGTTCGAGGCGGTGATCTTTTCGGAGACACTGGCCGCCTCGCGCAGCCTGCTGGAGCCCGGCACCGCGGTGCTGATCTCGGTCGAGGGCGAACGCGACGGCGAGACGCTGAAACTGCGCGCGCAGGCGATCGAGTCGCTCGACCAAGCCGCCCAGGGCGTGCAGCGCGGCTTGAAGGTAGTCCTCGACCGACGCGCCCTGCAAGGCAGCAAGAACGGCCTCGCCGCCCTCAAGACGCGGCTGAAGCCCGGCGGCAAGGGCATCATCTCGATCAGCGTGGAACTCGACGACAGGGGCCGCGAGGTGGAGATCGCCATGCCCGGTCGCTTCGACATCTCCCCCGCCCAGAAGGGCGCCATCGCCACTGTGCCAGGCGTTCTGGAAGTGGTGGACGTTTAGCGCCTTTCCGACTCGGTCGGACTCGGCCAAAGAGCCAATGTGTCATGGTCGGGCTTGTCCCGACCATCCATCCATCAACCTGCTCCCGAATTAGAGGATGGCTGGATCCTCGGGACAAGCCCGAGGATGACAGTTCGGCCGAGGTTCCGGTTCAAATAGAGCCCGACAATTCTATCGTCTGACACCGTCGCGATTCCGGCTAACTCGCCTTTACGATGACGTTGCCGATCGTTCCGCGCTCGACCGCTTCATGCGCGGCTGCGATTTCGGCCAGCGGGAAGGTGGGTCCAACGCGATTGAGTAGTTTCCCGGCTTCGAGGGCTTGCGTGATGCCGGTCACCGCGCGCTCGCGTTGCTCGGCATCGAGCTGATAGACCAGGAAGAACTGCAGCAGGATGGAATTGGCGAGGCAGAAGAAGCTCGGGATGGTGGCTTCGGCGCCCGTGCCGTAAACGATGACGCGGCCCTTCGGCCGTAGCACCGCCGGTATCAATTTGGCGTTGGCGGTCAAATCCATCTCGATGATGGCGTCCACACCACGCTTGCCAGTGATCTCGGCAACACGCTGCCCCACGTCCTCACGCTTGTAGTCGATGCAATGGTCGGCGCCAGCTTCGCGTGCAGCCTTTGCCTTGTCCTCGGACGATATGGTGGTGATGACAGTGGCACCGCGCGCCTTGGCGAACTGAATGACGTACTGGCTCACCGAGCCGGCACCGCCCGACACGAACAGGGTGGTGCCGTTGTTCGCGCCGGCCAGTTCGACCGCTGGATAGGCCGTCATGGCGGGTATGCCGAGACAGGCTCCTGCCTCGAAGCTCACGTTGCCAGGCAGAGGCACGGCCTGAGCGTCGGGCAGCACAATGAACTCTGCGGCAGTTCCGGACGGCCGCTGCCACTGCCCATTCCAGATCCACACCCGCTGACCCACGCGCGAGGTCGGCACGCCGGCGCCGACCGCCTCGATCTCGCCGGCACCATCGCTGTGCGGGATCACTCTCGGGAAAACCAGTTTGCGAAGCCCGCGACTTTTCACGTCGGACGGGTTCACTCCGGAAGCGCGTATACGCACGCGCACTTCGCCTGGGCCGGGTTTAGGGGTTTCAACATCGCCGACGCGCAGCACATCGCGTGCGGGTCCCATGGCTTCGTAGAATGCAGCACGCATGGTTCGACCTCCTCCCGAGGCATAAGACATCGGACCTGAGGGTTATGCTTGCGCTACCCGCCCGTCTGCAGCTGCCTGATCCACTCCATGGGGTAGATCAGCATGATGATGTTGAGCAGCAGGTTGTCGCGCAGCAGCACGAACAGCAGCACCTCGCTCGCAAGAAATAGGAAGATAGTGACCCACACTGGCAGGCGCGCGGTGATCAGGAAACCGACGATCATGGAGAGGATGTCGCCGACCGAGTTGACGATGGTGTCGCCGTAGTAGTCGTGCGAGATGGTGGTGGTGCGGTACCGGTTGATGATGAACGGCGTATTCTCGAAAATCTCCCACCCGCCCTCGATCAGGGTGGCGATGACGAGCCGCGCCGCCACGGACAGATGGCCGCGCAGAACAACCGTCAGCAGGAAATAAAATACCACGCCGTGCAGCACGTGGGTGTAACTGTACCAATCCAGGAAGTGCTGGGACTGCTCCGGCTGGTTTCTGCCGACCCAGAGCTTGAACGGGCAGGGGCACACCGGCGTGCGTCCCATTGCGTACAGCACCAGGGCCGTCACCAGCACGATCCCAAGCGAGATTAGCAGGGCTTTCGACAGGGACAGGCGGGGAAAGGTGAAGTCCGATCGGGTCATGCCGCACCTTGGCATGGGCCATCTGGCGAAGGAACCGGCGAGGTCTGGGGCTGTTTCTTGTGCAAAGGACCTGCGGTTTAATCGCCACAGCTAACGCTTTTGCGGCAAATGATTGAACACAGGCCTTTTTTTGCCTAGGTCACTCTCCAGATAAGCGCCAACAATTCGACAACGAGCGAGTCCATGCGACGCCTCATCATGACGGCCCTGATGGCCGCAGCTCTGCTGGGCGGCGGGCGGGCACTTGCGACTGCGGCAACCTGCAGCAAGGAGGACTTCGGCCAAGCCGTGGACCGGGCAGGCGCGCAGCTGCGCAAGCTCAACGCCGAGCAGATCCCGCAAGTGCAGGCCAAGATCCGCAAGCTCAAGGAGAGCAAGGGCTGGGAGGACGAGAAGGCCTATGAGACCCTGCAGGACGAGCGCATGGCCGCCTTCGATGCGCAGGCCAACGACCTGTTGGCCAAGATCGATGCGCTGGGCACCATAGAGCCATCCGGCGAGCCGCAATGCGGCAGGCTCGACGAGTTGACGGCGGCGAGCCTCGAGCTACAGGCCACCGTGAAGGCCAAGGCTGCCTACACGCTTTCCAAGCTCGACCAGATGCTCGGCGAAGCGCCGGTGGCTGACCTCAAGGCGGAGGCCAAACCCAAGCCCGAGCCGAAGAAGGCGGCTGAACCCAAGAAGCCCGCGCCCGTGGCGCGGCAGGAGCCCGAGCAAACTGCGCAGCAGACCTTGCCCAAGCCCGCTGTTCCCAAGGCACCTGAGACCAGCACCTGGTCCACGCAGACGCAGGGCCAGGCGTCCAGGGACAGCGCCGTCGTCGAGCCTTCATCGACGGATCAGTACGTGCCCCCGCTGACGCCGGAGGAAGAGGGCTACTCGATCCAGGAAATCATGGCCGCCAGCGAGGGCTTCTTCGGCAAGGTCTCGGCCAACCTTGCCTCCGTCATCGAGCATCTGTTCCGCAAGAGCGGGCGGCCCACGGCCTACGTGCTGGGCGGCGAGGGCGGCGGCGCGTTCCTGGCCGGCGTGCGGTACGGCAAGGGCACGCTGTACCTGCGCTCGGGCAGCACCCAGAAAGTCTATTGGCATGGGCCGTCGGTCGGCACCGATGTCGGGGCCGAAGGCTCCAAGACGCTGTTCCTGATTTACAAGCTGCATGCGCCCGACGAGCTCTTCGCCAACTTCACCGGCATCGACGGCTCGGCCTATCTGGTCGGTGGCGTCGGCGCCACGCTGGTCGGCAACGGCAAGGTGATCATGGCGCCGATCCGCTCCGGCCTCGGCCTGCGGCTGGGCGCCAACATCGGCTACATCCGCTTCACGCCGCACGCGACGTGGAACCCCTTCTGAGTGGCGAGTTGGCCGCGCAAGCGTGCTTGCTGTGCAGCGCCAACAGTCGCAGGATAGAAGACGTCAGCGTGTTGGGGGAGACCGTGCTCAACAAGATGTTCAATCGCGTCGTCGGCCTGCACACCCTCCTCTACGTCGGAAAACTGGGGCCGATTAGCGTGATCGATGGCGATGACATCGAGCAAGGCGGAGTTCACTATCGCCTCGATGGCTATGATGCCCCCCAGATCACAGACCTCAGGTCCCAGTTCGATCGGGAACTCGAATGCAATCGCGGGCTGAGGGCCAAATATCAGCTCGAGCAATTGATCGCCAACGCCAGGACCATCCACGTCGACGATCGGCAGAAGGCCCTGCCTCGCGCAAGGCGCTTGGCGCGCCTGATCATCGACGGCAAAGACGTGGCCGAGACGGCCATGGAAATGGGGTGGGGCCGTCCCTATCGTGAGCGGAAGAATACGGACTGGGGCAATCCCAGGACGCCATTTCCGGACCATTTGCCAGAGTCCGAGCCATCTGCGCTGAGCAGTCTCGTGAGCGAGTGGGAGAATTTGCCGGACGACACCGTCACTGAGTAGGCTTGGCGGTCACGGTCACAAAGCAAATTGGAATAGCAAGAGAGACGCCTTTCAGCGTTCCTGACGCTCTCGGCGCATGCCACGCTTTTTCCTTGCGCGGGGCCAATGGCCTGGGCTTGATACATCGGCCGATGACGAGGCAAGCGGCCGCAAAGAGCCGTCATGAGGGGATGGGGGAGGCTGCGGCCAGTGCAGATGCAGGACGCCCTACGCCAGGTGCAGGCGGGTTCGGCAGCCCAGTTGCTGGCGGAGGCATATGACATCTCGCCGGTGCAGGCGGCGGCGGTGATGCGCGAGGTGGAGCGTGCATTCGCCTGGGGTCTCGAGACGTCCAGCCTCAACCGCGGCGGACTGGCTGACCTGGTCGAGGCGATCGGCCGTATCGACAAGGCAAAGTATGTGGTCGGCGGCAATCTCTTTCGACGACGAGGCTGCACGCGCAGACGGTGAGCGCGTTCTAACCCACGTGCTCGGGCTCGGCGATGCGCGCGCCATGCTGACAGCGCGCATCGCGCGCCGCGCCGGAGTGGACGAGGCGGCCGTCGCCGCCATGTTGCCGGGGCTGGCGGTGCTGACCCTGGTGAGCCTTGCCAACCGGGCGCGAAACACACTCGGCGCGCTGTTGGCCGTCATGCCTTCGCTCGGACCCTGGAGCAAGGGCAGCCCGCACGCCGATCTGGCCGATATCCTGCGCCGACGCTGCGGTGGTGGTCGCTACGCCAGCCGCCAGCTGTACCGGGCCGTCCGGCTCCGCCTGGCGCGCGCCGGCGGCTTCGGCAGCTTCGGCGCGGTTGGCTGGTATGTGCGCTTTGCGCTGCGGCCGGCAGATATGGCACTTCGCCGGCTGCTCGGCCGCATTTCAAGTTGAACCAGACAGTGCGGTGGTGATCACCAGCCCCGACAGGGACGAGCCGACGTGCTGCAAGACCAGCTGCCCATGCCGTGGTCGCAGCTCATGGACTTGCTGACGGCCAGGCCGTAGCGCCCCCACGACGTGCCGTACTCCCAGGACGTGAACTCAGCCCAGGCGCGAATAGCTGCCGCCTGCGCGCTACCGCGCGTCGAGCCGCTGCCGCTGCCGTCGTGGTAATGATCGACCAGGCAGGTCTTGCCGCCGGTCCTGACCCAGGAGTGAATGCTGGCAACCCCGGTCTCATCAGCCTGGGCCGGCTGGCTTTGACCGAGCGAGGCCGCCAAAGCGAACACGCCGACAAGTGCGAAGAGTGATCTCATGGGCAGCCCTATCCTATCCCGCAAGCAATGCTAGCTGACGCCGGTTAAGTGACCCACTTGGTGCCCGATTCCGCTACTTGGCGCGATTGGCCGGGAGTCGCAGGCGCAACTTTTTTCAGGCGGCGCAGCTTTCGCGTCACAGTGAGGAACGCCTGCTGCGGTCGCCCTTTGGGAACTGAGCGCACCCAATGGAACCGACCCGCGGGGGTGATCAGCTTGACCGTAGCGGCCTGTCGAACTGAACTGGGCTGCTCGCGCCGAGCACACCTGCCGGATGCGTGCGGATGCACGCTCCGGGAGGACTGGTGCTCGGGAGGTGGTCGGACCAGAAGCCTGCCGAGGGCTACTTGACGGCGACGACCGCGATCTCAACCAGCATGCGCGGATCGGCGAGCTTGGCCTCAATGCAGGCGCGGCCGGGCAGGTTCTCGCCGCCGGTCCAGGCGTTCCAGGCTTCGTTCATGGGGTCGCGGTGGCGGATGTCGGTGACCCAGATGGTGGCCGAGACGACCTTGGTCTTGTCCGTGCCACCGACCTTGAGGAGCCGGTCGATCTCCTTGAGGATCTGCTGGGTCTGGCCCTTGGCGTCCTGCTTGATGTCGTCGGCGACAATGCCGGCGGTGAACACGAAGCCGTTGGCCTCGACGACCTTGGAATAGATCTTCGACGGCTCGTGCCGCTTGATGGTCATGGCGTCCCTCCGCTGGGTGTAGCTTTGAATGCTGTGGTCATAGCATGGGCCAAGCCATCGACAATGGCAAAGTCCCGAGTCCGACCAGGGCTGGCCTTCGTCTCGGCGGCGCAGCACGAGCGCCAACCGTGCCCTCGGTGGTTCAGGCGGCGCGCACCATCTTCGTCATAAATCGATGACGATGTCGCCCTCAGGTTGCGAGCAGCAGATCAGCACATTCCCCTCTGCGGGTGCGTCAACCGGGTCGGGTCGGTAGCCGACCCTCCCGCTCACAAGGCCAGTCTCGCAAGTGTGGCAGACCCCGGTTCGACACGACCATCGCACTGGTACGTCGCAGGCTTCGGCAAGCTCAAGCAGGCTCTGGAACGGCGCTCCCCAGCGAACATTGAGGCCGCTCCTGGCGAACGAGACCAGCGGCCCATCGCCGGGAGGTCCGGCCGGCAGGTGTGGGAGGGTCTGCGGTGTCGCTGCGACGCCCGGGGTAATAGGCGGACGTGCGCCGAAAAGTTCGGTGTGGATAAGACTTGCAGCGATGTCCCAGGCGGCGAGGCCGGCGGTCAGTTTGCTCATGAAGGCGGTCGGCCCGCAGATGTAGAAATCGCCGGTGCGCGGAACCCCAAGTTCCTGGAGAACGTGCAAGTCCAAACGTCCGGGAGCGTCGAAGTCAACGCCAAGTCGATCCTCGGGACCGGGCGAGCTGTAGCGAATGTGGGTGTGACCGCGGACCAAAGCCTTGAGCAGGGTCCGCGTCTCCTCGGCAAATGGATGCTCGTCGCGGTCGCGGGCACCATATATCCACCAGACGTCCCTCGGCGAGGCCTCGGCTGCCAAAGCGCAAAGCATTGCGAGCACCGGGGTTGCTCCGATCCCCGCACTGAGCAGAACTATGGGGGCGTCGCCCGGTCGAAGCGTGAACGCACCTCGCGCCGCGCTCGCATCCACTATGTCGCCAACCTGCAGCTTCTCGTGGATGTAAAGCCCGGCGGCACCGTGGGGCTCCTGCTTGACACTTACCCGATAGCGCTCGGCACTGGGTGCGCCCGAGAGTGAGTAGCTTCGGATCAGCGCGGGCGCATCAGGCGCCGGCTTCAGCCGTACCGCGACGAACTGGCCGGGCAAAGCGCGGAGCAAGAGGGTGCCCATCCGTTGCCTCAAGCACCAGCGAGGTCACGTTGCTGGTCTCGCGCACCTTGTGGGAGACTCGAAGCGGGCGAAAACCCGGCCATGCCGGGGCAGGCCCGGACTCCGCAGCGAGCCCGGCGTTTCCCGTCACCGCGCCGCCAGTCTGCTTCTGCGTGAGCAGGGCCGTGAAGGAGCTCTGCCAGCCTGCGGCTCAGTGCCGGCATGCGCAGTGCTCGCTCGAGCTGGTCGCGAGGATGACCGGGCATGTAGAGCAACGCATTGGTCGCGAAGACGCTCATGCGCTCAGGTCCGGGAGCGACAAGCGTGATCTCGTCGCCAGCCCCGACTTCACCTTCCTCCAGCACTCGGAAATAGAAACCAGGTCTCCCTTGCGCGACCAGCAGCGCCGCCATCTGCGGCTCGTTCATGCGAATGCCGACCCGGTAGCAGGTCACGCGCGGCTGCGTCACTTCGAACAAAGCGCCGCCTGCTCGGTAACGATCGCCGATGCACACCTCCTGGTCTGACAGACCCTCGATCGTGAAGTTTTCCCCGAATTGCCCATAGGTGAAGTCGCTGCGGCCAAGTCTGGTCTGCCAATAGTGATAGGACTCGATCTGATAGACGAAGACGGCCCGGTGCTCGCCGCCATGCCCGGCCAAGTCCCCTTGCCCATCGCCGTCGATGTTGAGCCGCCGTGCCATGCGCCGGCCTTGAACAGGCGCCTTCCAAACCGCGGTGTGGACGTTCTTGCCCTGCCACGTGATGTCGCGCGGCAGGCCCACATTGACGGAAAGCAAACGTGCCATCGCTTCCTCCGCGCCACGAGTTGGAGCGGACAAGGCCACATCCTCATCCGCAAACTCCCATGGCACTAACTAACGAAATCTGCCGTGCAAACAGACCCGGCAAACAGACAGCCCGGCGCCTGACACGCCTCCCATCACAGCAAAAGCGACTTGCGAAATCGCGACGCATCTGCGGCTGGCGGAGATGCGGCCCTAATCCTGTTCGCCGAGAGTTTGGACGTAGGTCTTGCCGTAGGGATAGAAGAGTTCCTTGCGACCTTGCTGCCACGCCGCCTTCAGTTCCGGTGTCGTGATGTCCCAGTCCGGCCGACATTTCTTGCTGACGGCACGCAGATCCTGGCGAAGCTCCTCCATGGTGGGCCGGCCAAAGAACCAGTAGCCGTTGTAGACCTTGTGAACGACCAGACCAGGCTCGAGGACGATCACGTGGGGGATCATCGGATCGTGGGCGGGATCGGTGTATTCGGCGATGTCGAGATCTTTCTGCACGATACGCCGCACATCGGAGAGGAACGGCCAGTGGGCACCGATCCCGCTGCGATATTCGTTCGTCTCGGTGATGTTGTCGGTGCTGATGGTGACTAGTCGGCAATAGCCAACCTCGAGCTCACGATGAAGCTGGACAAGCCCTTCGGCCTGCCGGCGGTCCTTCGGGCAGTAACCTCCGCGGCTGAGGACCAGAACCATTGGATGTTGCCCTTGCAGTTCGGACAGCTTCCGCCGCTTGGAGGTCTGGTCGGGAAGCTCATAGTCGGGCAACACTGCCCCCGGAACGATGTCGGACCGCATGTCAATTCCTCGACAGTTGGATGGGTGTTACCAAGCTGCGCCTCTACGGTTAGCAGCCGATTTTCGCCAGCGTGCCACCAGAAGCGCTCGAGGTGAAGAATCGACAGCGAGGATGTCTGTCCGGCTCTGACAACGGATGTCGCATGAAGCGTGGATCGGCAATCGGTAGTAACCCTGGATCGATGCTGCGACATGCCCCGAATAGCGTTGGATCACATGGGCTCACGCCATTAAGCGCCGGCGGTTTGGAGCCGTGCTGCGGCTACGCGATCCGCGTCGGGAATTGGCACGCACCGTGCGCAGCCCGATCTGGGCTTGCCAGTACGGATCGCCACACTAGAACAACGGTTCCTCGTACTGCAGGACGCCGTCGACCAGCAGGCCCTTGATGGCGGCGTTGCCGCTCTTGTCGACGGCGATGCGGGCGGCGAGCTTCTTATCGCGGGCGAGCGCTTCGAGGCGCGGGCCCTCGCCTTGCCGCACGAAGTAGCTCTCGATCCCGTATCGGACAAAATACGCGGCGTTGGGGTTGCTCCGGTCCGGGAACAGACGGCCCGACATGGCGCGTGCCTTCAGCACGATGCGATCGGGCGAGGTTTCCTCGCTCCACGTAAGGGCGAGCTTGACGGGCACCCACGTGCCGTCCGGCTTGCGCTCCAGGGTGACGTAGAAGGCCGCGTTGGGATCGGGCAGCGGCCCGTCGAGCAGGCGCGCCGGGACACGGCTGATGTCGTAGCCCAGGCGCACGTATTCACCGCGGAAGAAGTCGCGCGGATCGACCGGCACGATCGGCAGCGTGATCTCGCGCCCGGTCTGGAGCAGGCGCACACGGTCCGCCACCATGCTAGCCAGCACGCCGGTCTGCGCCAGGGCGACGATGACCAGTGCGAGCGCGACGCGATTTTTCAGCCAGGGGATCATGCTGCAATCCCTCCGACCGCCTTGCGCTGGTGGAGGCGATAGGCGGCATAAGCGAACGCGCTGACGATCAGGGCTGACACCAGGAAGAACAGGGAGGTGTTGAGCAGCGTGCCGATCGTCATGACATGCAACATGAAGACTTCGAGGGCAAAGCCGGCGTAGGCGAGCCACAGCGCCGCCGTGTTGTCGGTCTTCAGCGCCCACAGCATGGCGCCGAGCAGGCCGACGATGCTGATCGCCGCCAGCAGCACGAGGCGGCCCGAGCGACCCCGCGTGCGCTCCGCTGTAGAACCAGCGCGAGTCGACGAACTGCATGATGAACAGGGCAGCGTAGGCGGTGACGATGGCATAGGCGAACACGGCAGCCGACGCGGGCACATGCCGATCGATGTCCTGGCGACCTATGATGGCGGCTGCAGCCAGCAGAACGCCGATCAGCGCCACCAGCCAGTGCGCGTGGCGATCGAGGATGAAGAACCCGATCGGCACCAGCCAGATGATGAGGCTGAACGCGGCAAGGTGCAGGCCCGGGCGCCAGCGCATCCATAGCGCGGTGCCAGCGGCGGCGGCCCACATCGCCAGGAAGCCGAAGTGCGCGGCGTTGCTGAGCGACCGCTCCCACCATGTCCAGACGACGATCAGCACGAAGGCGGCAGCCAACGCGGCAGCGGAGGGCACTAGCACTGCGGCGAGCAGGGCGCCGAGCGCCCACAGCAGCACGGCGTCGGGCGGGCTGCCCTCCATGTGGTACATCTGCGCGATCAGCATGATACTGGCGCCGTACACGGCGACGCCGCCGAGCACGGCCGCCTGGGCGAACATGGGCAGCTGCCGCCTAAACAGGTACGCCGCGCCGCCGTAGCAAGCCCACAGCGTCGACAGCAGCAGCATCAGCCGCGCCAGCTTGGACATGACGTTCCAGTTGGCGGCGACGAAGCTCATGATGGCGAAGCCGAACAGCACGGCGCCGAGCATGGCCAGGATGGCGGCGGCGCCGAACGGCGGTTTGCGCGAGGCAAGGTCGGCACGGATGGCGGCGGAGCCGGTCTCGCTGATCCAGCCGGCGGCCTGCCAGCGATTGAGATCGCGTTCGATCTTCTGCCCGTACCACATGGGGATTCCCGCCAGACGTGCGCACGTGAGCGTTTCGCCAATTACGGTTGCTCGTTGCTTATGCGTCAAGAGGCGATCCGCTGTCCGCCGGCTGTCTTCTCGGCGCCGCGCCCCGATCGCGCGACCATTTCCGGATGAAATCGCCATTTGGCCGGCTGCGGCCGGCTGACCTATACTGTACGCCGCTACAAGGTGAGGGGTGGGCGCGATGGTTGCTTTCAAGGATCTCTGGTACCGGCATCCGGCCAACAACTCGACGACCTATCCCTGCGTCGCCCCGTTCGGCCTGACCAACATGGAGGGCCAGCCGATCAGGCAAGGCAACCCGGTGTTCGGCAATCAGTGCGCGATCCGCATGGGCGTGTGCCTGAAGAACGCCGGCGTCAGTCCCGGCACGTTGCGGATGACGACCTGCAGCGTTCACCCCGCCGAAGAGATGCACATCGTTCGGGCCGACGATCTGGCGCGCGGGCTGGCAGGGTCCTCCATTGAGGGCATCGGCAAGGTGGAGCGCATTACGGCTCAGGAGGCCGCGCACTTCTACAGGCACATCTACGGTCGCACCGGCATCATCTATGTGAAGGACTACTGGAAGCGCCATGGCGAGACGACGGCCACCGGTGACCACATCGACGTGTGGAACGGCTATCGCTCGTCCACCAAGTGGCTGATGGAATGGTTCTCCTGGCTCGGCTACTACTCCAACTACGTGCAGGCCAAAGAGGTCTGGTTCTGGGACGTGAAATAGCCGTCGTCTGTTCGCGCGGTCCGGAGAGCTGACATGCTGCGATACCTGCTTGCCATGGCTTGTGCGATCGTTGTGGCGCTGCTGGCGACACTCTACCTGAGCCCGCAACTTGCCAGCATGGCCGTCGACCGCTTCACCTTCGACAGCCCCGACGACGTCGGCGCCTTGGAGGACGGGGTCTATATGCTGAGCAACTTCGCAGCGCTGCTGATCGGCTGGACCATCGGCTGGGTTATTGGCGGGCGGTTCAGCAAGGAAACCACGGCGTAAGGGTTGTTCCGCTAGCTTCTACGCTTGCGGCGTGAGGGAATCCCGGTGACAAGCACCGGGACAGGCGGCGTGCGCCTGTCTCTTCGGACCGTGGACTATGAAGCTGCTTCTTTATGCGATGGCGGGTGGTGCGCTGGGTTCGGGCGCTCGGCACCTGGTCAACGTGGGCATGAGCCGCTGGCTGGGGCCGGGCTTTCCCTGGTGGACCTTCTGCGTCAACGTAAGCGGCTGCTTCCTGATGGGCGTGCTGATCGAGAGTCTGGCTCTGAGGTTCCAGGGATCGATGGACCTGCGCACGCTGCTCGCCACCGGCGTACTGGGCGGCTACACCACGTTCTCGGCGTTCTCGCTGGATTTCTCCTACCTTATGGGACGCGGCGATCACCTCGCAGCTGGGCTGTACCTGTTTGGCTCGGTCGGGCTGTCCATCCTCGGGCTATACGCCGGGCTGTGGCTGACCCGGTTCGTGCTGACATGAGCGGCGTCGAAACCATGGAAGTGGCGCGCGACGAGGCGGGCATGCGCTTCGACCGCTGGTTCCGCGTGCATTTCCCCGACGTCACCTATGGCTACCTGCAGAAGCTGCTGCGCTCGGGCCAGGTGCGGGTCGACTCCAAGCGCGTGCAGGCCAACGCCCGGCTGGAGGCGGGCCAGCAGGTGCGCGTGCCGCAGGTGGTGCGCAAGCCGGCGGCCGCGAAACCGTCATTGCAGGCGCCGCTGGGCGTCTCGAAGGGCGATCGGGATTTCATCGAGCGCGCCATCCTGTTCGAGGACGAGCACGTGCTGGTGCTGAACAAGCCATTCGGCATCGCCGTGCAGGGCGGGACCGGCACCAAACGCCACATCGATGGCATCCTGGCCGGCATGGCCGACCGCTTCGGTGATCGGCCGCGGCTGGTCCATCGCCTGGACCGCGATACCACCGGCGTGCTGCTGGTTGCCAAGCACCGCGACGCGGCGGCCAAGCTCGGGCGCATCTTCCAGACCCGCTCGGCGGCCAAGACCTACTGGGCGCTGGTCAAGGGCGTGCCGAAGCCGCCGCAGGGCAAGGTGGAGGCCGCGCTGGTCAAGGCCGCGGGGCCAGACGGCGAGGACCGCGTGCGCAAGGCGCAGCCGGGCGAGCAGGACAAGGCGATGCATGCGACCACGCACTACTCGGTGATCGATCGGGTGGCGCACAAGGCTTCGTGGTTGTCATTGAAGCCGGTCACTGGCCGGCAGCATCAGCTGCGCGCGCACATGGCGCTGATCGGGCATCCGATCGTCGGCGACAACAAGTACGAAGGTGACAAGGCGCTGGCCGACAGCGGTATCGAGGTCAAGCTGCACCTGCACGCGCGCCGGCTGGTCATCCCGCATCCGGCGGCGGGTCATGCCAAGATCGACGTGACGGCGCCCCTGCCCGATCATATGCGCAAGACCTGGGAGCTGCTGGGCCTTGACGCGGCCCGCTTCGACGCCGATCAGGACGACAACTAGTGTGTCATCCCGGAATTAGCGGTAGCGAATATCCGGGATCCAGGAATAAGCAGGAGCGTCCAGCCAATCCTGGGTCCCGGCTCTGAGCTGCGCTCAGGCCGGGATGACGACGGCCAAGTAGTCAGAATTCTATTGGCTGTGACAATTCATTCCTCGTCGTCGTCCTCCACCCACAACTCGAACTGCTCGGGGTCTGCTCCCGCCAGGAAAGCCGTCATATCCGTGGTCAGGGTGGCTGACGGTTTCCACGCGCCGCTGGCTTCCTCGGCCAATACGAGTTCGCTGCCGTCGGGTTTGCCGATGAACAGTTTCATAGCGTCCCTCTCCTCTGCTCCAACTCGCCTGCACGATTCTCCGATGCTGCCATGGAAGTATGACGCTTTGGCCGCAGCAATGTCAGGCCGGCGTTGTCAACACTTTCAATTCGACTTCCATGGCCGTTCCTGCCGCGCCGTCCGACGTTTCGGCCTGCAGGGAGATTGCATTATTCAATTCGCCGATCAGAACCACCAGAGGACCGCCGGTACCCCGTGACTCAGCAACATATTTCTGCGCAAGGGCGCCTGCCGGCACCTTGGAGGCTGCCGGGCCGAGCACTGACCAGACCAATACGCGCTTTCCTGCCGGACTTTTGGCGTTCTTGCCCCCAAGCTTGAGTGTGCCCGAATAGCGCTGCTCCGCTCCCTCTCCGGTCGGCTTGAAGCCGCAAGTCATCTGGTCTGGCTTATCGGCGGTCCCCTTGCCTTCGATGCCGGCGCCGGACGTGCAGGTCAGAACGCCGATGCTGGCTTGCGATTGGGCAAATGCGACCGACGCCGCCAGGGTCGCGCCCATAAGGACGCATATTGCCGACTGAGGATAGCCCATGCCGCGCCTCCGAGTTGTGCCCTGTCAACGCTTAGGAGCCATTGGAGGTTGCGCGCGGGCCGCGCTCAGAGCGAGATCGTTCTGGATGGGAGCACTTCGGCTTCCACAAGAACGTGAATCTCACTCTAAACTCAAGGCATAGAGCAGCATTCACGCTTCAGCCACAACCATCCCCCTCGGGAGAGGTGGTTCAATCTGAAGCGATCCTGCTCTAGGTTTTCAGGCGGTAGCCGGTGCGGAAGATCCACCAGACAGTGGCCAGACACAGTCCGAGGAACAGAAGCGTCATGGCAACGCTCACGCCGATATGCACGTCGGAGATCTCAAAGAAGCTCCAGCGGAAGCCCGAGACCAGATAGACGACCGGATTGAACAGCGTAACCGTCTGCCACACCGGAGGCAGGACGCTGGTCGAATAGAATGTGCCGCCGAGAAAGGTCAGCGGCGTGATGATGAGAAGCGGGATGATCTGCAGCTTCTCGAAGCCGTCCGCCCAGATGCCGATGATGAAGCCGAGCAGGCTGAACGTCACCGAGGTCAGCACCATGAACAGCAGCATCCACAGCGGATGCGCGATATGCAGCGGCACGAACAGGAACGATGTGGCGAGGATGACGATGCCGAGGATGATCGACTTGGTCGCAGCTGCGCCGACGAAACCCAGCACGATCTCGAAGAAAGAGATCGGCGCCGACAGAAGCTCGTAGATGGTGCCGATGAAGCGCGGGAAATAGATGCCGAACGAGGCATTCATCACGCTCTGGGTGAGCAGCGTCAGCATGATGAGGCCCGGCACGATGAACGAGCCGTAGTTGACGCCCTCGATCTCCGAGATGCGCGAGCCGATCGCAGCTCCGAACACGACGAAATAAAGCGCGGTCGAAATAACGGGCGAAACGATGCTCTGCGCCAGCGTACGAGCGGTGCGCATCATTTCGTTGTTATAGATGGCGATGACGGCGCGCAGATTCATGGTTGCTCCTGCAATTCGTGCACAAGGCCGACGAAAATCTCCTCGAGCGACGATTGGGTGGTTTGCAGGTCGCGGATGCGAACGCCCGCGCTGCTCAATGCGCCCAGCAGAGTGGCGACGCCCGTTCGGTCGGCCTGGGTGTCGTAGTCGTAGACGAGCTCATGGCCGTCGCCGGCGATCGTCAGGCCGAAGCCAGACAGCGCGGCCGGGATCGAGTCCAGCCGGTTGGCGACCTGCAGAGTGAGGCGCTTCTTGCCGAGCTTGCGCATCAGCTCGGCTTTCTCCTCCACCAGCACCATCTGGCCCTTGTTGATGACGCCGACGCGGTCGGCCATCAGCTCGGCTTCCTCGATATAGTGCGTGGTGAGGATGATGGTGACGCCGGACGCGCGCAGCTTGCGCACGATCTCCCACATGTCCTTGCGCAACTCCACGTCGACCCCCGCGGTCGGCTCGTCGAGGAATAAAATCTCCGGCTCGTGTGCCAGCGCCTTGGCGATCAGGACGCGCCGCTTCATGCCGCCGGACAGTGTCACGATCCTCGCATTGCGTTTGTCCAGCAGGGACAGGTCCGAGAGGATCTTCTCGAGATAAGCCGGATTGGTCGGTTTGTTGAACAGGCCGCGCGACATGCCCAATGTCGCCCACACGGTCTCGAACGGAGCGATCATGATCTCCTGCGGCACTAGGCCGATCAGCGAGCGGGCGGCGCGATAGTCCCGCACGTTGTCGTGGCCATCCACCGTCACGCAGCCCGCGCTTGCATTGACGATGCCGCAGATGATGCTGATCAAAGTGGTCTTGCCGGCGCCGTTCGGACCGAGCAGCGCGAAGATCTCACCGCGCTGGATGTCCAGGTTGATGTTGTTGAGCGCCTGGAAGCCCGACGCATAGCGCTTGGACAGATTGGCGACGGAGATGATGGGCGGCATGTGAGTCCGATTGGGTTGGGAGACGGCCCTTCTGTCATCCAACGGTGCGGACCGCAAGAGCGTTGCTCCCTCGGAGTGTGACATCGGTGGTTCCTGCAGCTATTGCGACGCGCTTGCGGCCAGATGCTCTTCCAGACGATCGACCGAACTGTTCCAGCCGTAGCCGTGGCTGTCGCGCTCCTCGACCGATTGGAACGGCTTCTGCCGCAGCGTGAGGCGGGTTTTGCCACCCTCGTCGGCGAACGTGATGGTGACCAGGGTCTCGATGCCGCGCTCGCCCTCCTCCTCCCACACGAATGTGAAGACGAGGCGCTCGGGTGCTACCACTTCACGGAACACGCCGTGCTGCCATAGCCCTTGACCGGTTTCCGTCGATGTCAGGCAGTGTCGCCAGGTACCGCCAGGTCGGGCGTCCATGTCCATGTGTGTCGCCGGGTAGTCCCGCGGCCCCCACCACTTGATGGCGAGCCGAGGATTGGTCCAGGCCTTGAAGACCAGCTCGCGTGGTGCGTTGACGAGGCGGGTTATGACCAGCTCGCGTTCCGTCGGCGACAGGATCGAGGCCATGGCTTGAGAACCCCTGCGCGTGCTCACTTGGGAAACATATGGCGATACGGCTCGGCTTCCTTGACCACTCTGGCAAAGGACGGCCGCTGCAGGAGGCGGTCCAAATAGGCCGACGCGTGCCGGTGCGTCTCGCCGAACGGCAGCACCAGGTTGACGTAGTAGAGCGCCGGGCAGGCGGAGCAGTCGGCCATGCTGAAATCATCGCCGACCGCCCAGGTCCGGCCCTGCATGTCGCGGTCGATCATGTCGAGCGCGGTGCGCATGCGGGTCTTCGCATCCTCGACGCCGTGCGGATCACGCTTTGCTTCCGGCCGCAGCCGGTCGCCGACCACCTTCTGCATGTGCATGTGCAGATGCAGGTCGTAGAGTCGATCGATGTATCGGATCTGCCGCGCCGTGTCGGCGTCGTCCGAGATGAACCGAGTGCGACCGGGATAGTGCCGATCGAGGTACTCGATGATGATGGTCGACTCCGGCACTGTCGTGCCGGTGCGCTCGTCGCGGACGACGGGGAATTTGCGGATCGGCCAGATCTCCTTGAACGCGGCGGCCTGTGCCGGATCGCCGAGATCGACGAGGTGCGGCTTGAAGGGAGTGTCGTTCTCGTACAGGGCGACCAGCACCTTCCAGCAGAACGAGGAGAGCGGATGGTAGTAGAGCGTCAGAGACATGCGGGTTCCTTGCGCGGGGAAGTCGCGTTAGCTGTTTAGGCGAGGGCGAAGACCCCGTCAGGCCTCGACCATGACCTTGAAGCCACCGAAGATCATGCGCTTGGCGTCGAAGGGCATCGCGTTGGGATCCATCATGCCGGCGAGGCGCTTGTCCTTCATGACCTTGGCCGTGACCCGATCGCGGTGCGCGCGCGACTTGTAGACGATCCAGGAGAACACCACGGTCTCATCCTTCTCGAGCTTCACGCTCTGCGGGAACGAGGTCCACTTGCCGGGCTTCACGTCGTCGGCGACAGCCTCGCGGAATTCCAGCGCGCCGTGCTCGCGCCAGACCTTGGCCATCTTTTGCGCCATGCTGCGATATTCCTTGAGCTTCTTGTTCGGCACCGGAACCACGAATCCATCGACATAAGACATGTCATCCTCCAATCAGGTTTGGCCGCGCCTAGACGCGGAACGGAATGAGCGCACGCAGACGGGCATCGCGCAGATACAGGCCGCCCCATACCAGCAGTCCGAGATAGAGTCCGAACAGCAGGTGCGAGAACAGCGGGCTGCCGATACGCAGGTGCGTGGCCATGGCTCCGCCGAACAGGCCCGTGAGCAGGATGGCACCCAGCACCGCGGTGCGCGGCACCGCATAGAGCAGCACGCAAACCAGTGTGAGAACGCCGAGCCCGCGCTCCAGACCGGGTGGGTAGCCGAGCGCCGCCATCGTTTCCGTGACGACGCTGAGCGGCACCAGCTTGATAGCGGCATCGAACAGCAGGAAGGCGATCGCCAGCCCGCTCATGACAAGCCCGGCCCAGTGCGCCTTGCTCGATGTCTCGGCCGAAGCGGGCGCATGCGATGCGATGGTGTTCATGCCGCTCTCCCGCCGTCTCAGGCTTTCGCCTTGGCTTTTGGCTTCGACTTGGGCTTTGACGCCTTGGTCAGGTAGGTCGTGAGCTGATCCAGGGTGCCGGTCCACCCCTGCGTCATGCTGGCGTGACCGCCGTCGAAGGCGCGCTGCTCCTCGGGCGCGGCCTGGTAGGCCTGCCAGCGGATGGTGACCTTGGTCTTGCCGCCGGGCTCGTCCTCGAAGGTGAACGTGGAGTGCATCAGCATGGGCCAGCTCGGCGCCATCGGATGGCGCGTGATGCCGGCGTCCTCGTCGGAGAACGAGTTGATGAACACCAGCCGTTCGCGCGGCACGATCTCGCGGAAGGTGAACTTGCCCCATATGGCCGCGCCGTCCGGCATCTGCATGCCGTAGTGGTAGGTTCCGCCGGGCTTCAGATCCATCTTCGAATGCACCACCTTGGCGCCCTTCGGGCCCCACCATTCCTTCATGCGCTTGGGGTCGGTGAAGGCCTGCCAGACCAGCTCGCGCGGGGCATCGAACACGCGCGTGATGACGAAATCCTTCGATTTGCCTTCGGGCCCGGCCTGATTGACGATCACCATCCAGCCGACGCCAAACTTGTCGGCGACCATGCCGAAGCGCGGCGAGAAAAAAGTCTTCATGAGCGGCATCTGCACCTGGCCGCCGCTGGACAGAGCGGCGAACACCTTCTCGGCCTCCGCCTCGTCCTTGACGGGGAACGACAGCGAGAAGCCTTCGAACTTGGGCTTGCCCTCGGCGCGGCCGTCGGAGGCCATGATGTTGGTGCCGCGCACCGAAATGCATGCGTGCATGATCTTGTCGGCGTTGGCGGGTATGCATTGCGGCCCCTGCGGCTCCGGGCTGTCCTTGAAGCGCATCAGCATGGCCACCTGGGCACCGAGCGTCGTCTTGTAGAACTCGATCGCCTCCTCACAGCGACCGTCGAAAAACAGATACGGTTCCACTCGCATTGTGTTCTCCTCGTCGGGTGGTTCGAGTGTTGCAATCGATGAAGTTATCGCACCGCCCGGGTGCTGGCCGACGTCAGCCGCTCGTCGAGGCGGTCATGACTCTGCGACCATCCCTCGATCATGCCGGTCTCGAGGGCGCCGTCGCGGGCCGCCTGCGAGGAATAGAGCACCGTGGCTGAAACGATGGTGCGCCCGCCCTGTTCCTCGAAGGTGGTCGTGACCAGGGTTTCGCCGCCGGTCCAGTCCTCGTCGAACAGCTCGGTATTAACGAGCAACTCGGGCACCTTGATGTCGCGAAATACGCCGCTCATGCCCATCTCGCGCTTGCTCTTGTGGCGCCACACGTAGCGCAGGAGGCCACCCACCCTGAGGTCGATCTCGCAAAGGACCATCGGCCACTCGGGCGATGGCCCCCACAGCCACTCTTTCACCATCTCCGGCTTGATGAATGCGTCGAATACGAGACGGCGGGGCGCGTCGAATGTGCGGGCCAGCGTGATCTCGCGCCTGCCCGGCTTGGTGAGCTTGTACTTCGGCATGACGTGGTCTCCGCCCTTGCTGCGTAACGCTCAGCCGACGCTGACGAGGTAGTCGGCGAGGCGGGCGAGCGTCTGCACCAGGCCTTTGTCTGCACCGTAGTCGCGGATGACGCGCTCACGGTCCTCGCGGGAGGGGAAGCGCCCGTGCAGCGTCAGCCTGGTCTTGCCGCCCAGGTCCTCGAAGGTGACGGTCGTGCGGAACTGCACCGGCTCGACGTCTTCCTCGCCGGTGTGGCGGTAGACGATGCGCTCCGGCCGCACGACCTCCTCGAAGACGATGCGGTTTTGGTAGTCGCGGCCGTCGGGGCCGTGCATGACGAAACGCCACACGCCGCCCGCGCGCAGGTCGAAGGCGCTGGTCGTCGTCGTGAAGCCGTCCGGCCCCCACCATTGCGCGAGATGCTTCGGGTCGGACCACATGTCGAACACCCGCGTGCGTGGCGCATCGAGCACTCGCGTGCCGATCATCACCGCAGGGTCCTGCCCAAGATCGATGTTACTTTTTTCGGCCACGCTTGCCCTCCGTGCCGGCTTGCTTGCCGTCCTTGGCCTGCAACTCCTGGAGATAGGTTTCCAGGCGATCCAGGCGCTGGTTCCAAAGCTGGCGATAGCTTTCCAGCCAATCGTCGACCGGTCGCAGGCCGTCGGGTGAGATGCGGCACGGACGCCATTGCGCCTCGCGGCCGCGCGCGATCAGGCCAGCCCGCTCCAGCACCTTGAGGTGCTTGGAGATGGCCGGCAGGCTGATGTCGAAGGGTTCCGCCAGCTCCGTCACTGAGGTCTCGCCGAGCGCCAGCCGCGCCAGGATGGCCCTGCGAGTGGGATCGGCGAGCGCTGCAAAGGTCGTGCTCAGGGCGTCAGACGACATCGGCATTGTACCGTAAGGTTAAATAACCTTTGGGTGAAATACGCAATTCATTCGGGCTCGTCAAGTGGGGCAGCAGCGCCCACATGCGGGTTTTCCCAGGGAGAGTTCGGAGGAGCGCTTGCGTCCGCCGCTTCGTGCTGCGAGCCTTCCCGACATGCTGACTGTGCGCTGGCGCACGCCTGCGTCATCCGTGCCGTGCGCCGCTCACCGGCTCAGGTCCCGTCTCCGGCCAAGGAGGATGATGCATGGCGACCCCAGTGCACTTCGACGCGCAGATCGGCGAGCAGTTCTTGCGCTACGCACGCCGCCTCGTGGAGCGCGGCTACGTCCACAACACGCTCGGCAACATGGCGGTACGCGCGCGACATCCGGACCATCCGCAGGGCATCGCCTACACCAAGCATGCGGAGATCTCGCTCGAGGAGATGGGGATGGAGAACATCGTCATCACGGATGTTGCGAGCAGCCGTCTGCTGTATGGGTCACGCGTGACCAGCGTTGGCCACAACCTCAACCGCGAGATCCTGAAGCTGCGGCCGGATATCAACGCGGTCATCCACGTGCACGACGATGCGACCATCGCCCTGCTGGGGTCAGGCGCCTTCCGCGAGGTGAAGGTGCTGTCGCTCGACATGCCGGTGATCCTTGGCAAGCCGCCGCACTATCTGCCAGCAAGCGTCAACGTCGAGGCCGACGTGGCACCCGTGAAGGATTTCATCGCGCAAACCAACACGGTGGTGATGCTGGGGCACGGCATCACCGCGCTGGGGCGCAACATTTCGGAGGCCTACCACCGTCTCAACTCGTTCACGGCCGAGGTACGCCGCAATATCGAGGCCGAGCACCTCGCTGCGCTCAAGGGCACGACGCCGCACTACCGCTCCGAGGCAGAGGTGGCCAGCATGTACGAGCACGCGGACGCCATTGTCTACCCGAGCCGCGCCGAAAGGGTGATGACGGACAAGCTCGGCGTGCGGGCCTGATGCCGCCGCAAGATCGTTCCTGATCGAAACATGTCTTTTGTCCGGGGCAGTGAAGCGATTCTGCAGCTGAAATAGAACGAAGTGCGCGCGCCGGCTGCCGCGAGCGAAGCGCGGGATTGCAATTGTCTGACGCGTCCGAGCCACACCGGTTCGCTGTCATACAGCCTGTAGCAAAACTTTTGCACAGCTGTCGCATGCGTCCGGCAGGCTCCGCCCACGTCTGGTGGGGAGGGGTTGGCGGTGACGACGCGAACTTTGGTCGACGGTCAGTCCGTTGCGCGTAGGCCGATGTTGCAAAGGCTGCGCCGCGCGACCTTGGGCTGGAGGCCCCTGCTCATCGAACATTCGCCGCCGTGGGCGTGCCAGCTGTTCGGGCCGCTCGCGCATCGGCTTGATATGCTGCTGGTCGACCACGGCGTCTTCCGCCTGCTCTATCTCAACAAGCACCGGGTCGGCGCGCGGGCTTGGCGCGCGGCGCAGCCGGCGCCGCACCACATCCGCGCCATGGCACGCCAGGGCGTGCGTACGATCATCAATCTGCGCGGCGCGCGCGCCTGCGGAAGCTACTGGACGGAGCGGGACACCTGCCGCGAACACGGTATTGCGCTCGTCGATTTTCAGGTTCGCTCGCGCGACGCACCATCGCCGGAGCGCATCCATGCGGCGCGCGATTTGTTCGAGCGGGTGGAGTACCCGATGCTCATGCACTGCAAGTCGGGTGCCGACCGGGCGGGTCTGATGAGCGTGCTCTATCTGCATCTCGTCGAGAAGGTGCCGATCGAGCAGGCCAAGCGCCAGCTGGCCATCCGTTTCGCGCATTTCCGCTCCGCCGACACCGGCATTCTCGACTTCGTTTTCGAGCGCTACCTGCGCGACAGTGCTCGCACGCCGATGTCCTTCCTGGACTGGGTCGACACCATGTATGACCCCGCGGCGTTGAAGCAGGAGTTCCGCTCCACGGGCTGGGCCAACCGCCTCGTTGACGGGATCCTGCGGCGCGAGTAGTCGCGCCCGGTTGCGGGTGGCGCTGGCGCGGTGCATAAGCGCGCCCATGAAACTTGTGATCTTCGATTGTGATGGCACGCTGGTCGACAGCCAACAGGCGATCTTCGGCACCATGCAGCACTCCTTCGGCGTGCTGGGATTGCCGGCGCCGGAACGCGTGCAGGTGCTGGGCGTGATCGGCCTGTCGCTGCCCGAGGCGTTTGCCATCCTGGCGCCGACCGAGAGTCCGGCCGTGCAGGCTGCGCTGGTCGCGGCGTATCGCTCGGCATTTTCGCAGACACGCATGAACGGCGCGCAGCATAACGACCCGCTGTTTCCCGGCATGCGCGAAGTGGTCACCACGCTGGCGGCCCGCGATGACATCGTGCTCGGGGTAGCGACCGGCAAGTCGCGGCGCGGCGTGGCGCGGCTGCTCGAGCGGGAAGGATGGCACGGCCATTTCCTGACCATCCAGACGGCCGACGATCACCCCTCCAAGCCGCACCCGTCGATGATCCTCAAGGCCATGGCCGATGCGGGCGTCGGGCCTGAAGCGACGGTGATGGTCGGCGATACCACGTTTGACATAGAGATGGCGCGCAGCGCGCGTGTCGGCGCGTTGGGAGTGGGCTGGGGCTATCACAAGCCCGAGCAGCTTGTGCGCGCGGGCGCACACGTGGTGGCCGAAAGCGGCGAAGTTCTGGTGGCGACCATCGAGGCGCAGTTCCTGGGGCAGGAGAGGAGCCATGAGCCAAGCGGGTGAAGCCTCTCGCGCGATGCCGAAGCGATTCTACAAATCGGCAAGCGTCGTCGAGGATGGCCAGGGCGAGTATCGCATCCAACTCGATGGCCGCCCCTTGCGCACGCCGGCCAAGGTGGAACTGGCCGTGCCGACGGCGGCGCTGGCGCAGGCCATCGCTGCCGAATGGGAGGCGCAGGGCGAGCACATCGACCCGACAAGCATGCCGCTCACGCGGCTCGCCAACTCGGCGATCGACGGGGTGCTGCCGCGCCAGGAAGCGGTGCGCGCCGATATCGCCAAGTACGCCGCCAGCGATCTGCTGTGCTATCGCGCCGAGGCGCCGGACGGTCTGCAGCGACGACAAAGCGAGGTATGGGATCCGATCCTGCGCTGGGCCGACGAGTCGATGGGCGCGCGTTTTGCGACGGGCGTCGGTCTGATGCCGGTGGCACAGCCCGACGCCGCCAAGGCTGCGGTGGCGCGGGCGCTGGAGGATTACAGCGGCTTCGCGTTAGCCGCACTGCACGTGATGACCACGCTCATGGGCTCGGTGCTGCTGGCCCTGGCGCATGCGTGCGGACACCTCACGGTGGAGCAGGCCTGGGCAGCGGCGCACGTGGACGAGGATTGGCAGATCAGCAAGTGGGGCGAGGACGCCGAGGCCAAGGCGCGGCGAGAGCGGCGCTGGATCGAGATGCAGGCGGCGAGCCGGATGCTCAAGCTGCTCGGTGCCGATGGGAGCGTTAGACCTTGAACAGCTGGGCGTAGCGGCTCTTGATCTCCTCGGCCGTCTTCTCGACGCCCGCCGGGTCGTCCCGCATGAGCTTGATGTCGCTCAGCTTGCGGCGACCGGGTTTTTCTTTGACCTGGGCATGCAGCGAGTGCTGGGCGGCGAAGTCGACCAGGATCTGCTGCGCCTCGACCGAATGCAGCCAGGCCTGGAATAGGCGCGCCGCGTTCGGATTGGGGGCCGACCTGAAGATGCCGGTCGGGCCGGTGATCATCGGCGTTCCCTCGGTCGGGTAGACGACCTGCACAGGCCCGCCCGCTTCCACCTGTTGGATCAAGTTGTAGTCGTTGCCGTCGGCCATCACGGCGCGCTCGCCCAGCGCCAGCTTCTTGGGCGGGTCGGTCGAGGACTGCACCTGCATCACCTTCTGGCGGGCGAGCTTCTCGAAGTACTGCCAGCCGAGGTCGCGGGCGATCTGGAAGGTCGCGGTCATGATGGTGCCGCTGTAGCCGGGATGCGCCTTGACGATCTTGCCGGTCCATTTGGGATCAAGCAGGTCGGCGAAGCTCTTGGGTGCATCCTCCGGTTTAACCAGGCTGGTGTTGTAGCCGAGCGACGACAGCCACACGCGCGTCGTCACGAACATGCTGTCCGCGTCGCGGGCATCGGCCGGAAAATGTTTGGCAACCTCCTCGGGGAGGTAAGGCGCCAGCCAGTCGTTGCGTTTCCATACGACGAAGTGCGCGGCGTCCGCGCTGTTGACGACATCGGCGGCGCTGATGTTGCTGCCGCGTTCCTGCTCGATGCGTTGGTACAGCCGCTCCGACCCCGACCGCTCGACGCGCACGGCGATGCCTGCAAATTTCGCCTCGAAGGCTTTGGCCAGCCGCTCCGCCACGGGAATGTCCATGGCGGTGTAGAAGGCGATCCTGCCTTCCTTGGTCGCGGCTGCCACTAGCTCCGGAGTGAGGGGCGAGGCCTCGGGTGCGGCGGCCCGCAGCGGAGCTGCGAAGGATGCCGCGCCGACCGCGCCCGCACCGACCAGGGTATCGCGCCGGGAAAGTAGAGGTTTGCGCATGGCTCGTTGCTCCGATAGTGCCAAATCAGAGGTTTGCAATCAGCGCCCGCCGACGTTGGCGATCAGTTGCGCGATTTCGCGCTGTCCTTTGCGTTTGGCGTGCGCCAGCGGCGACACGCCGTCCTTGTCGGCGATGTTGGGGTTCGCGCCAGCGGCGAGCACGAGCTGCGCCACCTCGACGTGCCGCGGGCCGCCGTCGCCGAGGATGACGATCTCGAGCAGACAGGTCCAGCCGAGGTTGTTGACGTGATCGACGTCGATGCCGGTGGTGAGCAGCAGCTTCACCGTTTCGACGTGGGCGCGCTCGCAGGCGGGAATGAGCGCGTTGCCGCCGAACCGGTTGCGGATCGAGAGATCCGGTCCGCGGTGGATCATCAGGCGCAGCATGTCCGTGCGGCCGAGCGCTCCGGCCAGCAGCCAAGGCGTGTCCATGTTTGCGGCCTGCGCGTTGATATTGCTGCCGGCCTTTATCAGGGCCTCGGCCGCAGCAAGATGATCCCCCTGCACGGCCATCAGCAGAGGCGTCTGCTTGGCACCGTCCGTGGGGTCGATCGGTGCGCCGGCCGCGATCAATTTATCCAGCCGTTCTGTATCGCCGCGCGCGGCAGCATCCAGCATGTCACGGGCGGCAGACTGGCTATTTGCTGTCTGAGCCATTGCCGCCAATATAGCGATGACCGCCGCAAGCGTCGTCCACTCCCGCATGCGCCACACGGTGACAATGCGCATGTCAGTTTCCTTGCGGGTTAGGGCGGCCGGCGGGCGACAGGAACGTCCGTCGCAGGGTCATCCCGAGCAGGATAGCACCTGACGCATTGGCCCGGAGGGCAGGCAAGCGTTGTGGCCATTTCGCAGTGCACCACCGCCATGCTATGAGCCGATAAGACGCGACGAGCCTGGCGTGGGGCATTGCCATGAAAGATGTGCTGGACGAATTGGAGCGGCGCCGGGCGGAGGCGCGCCTCGGCGGCGGGCAGGCGCGCATCGACGCCCAGCACAAGCGCGGCAAGCTGACCGCGCGCGAGCGCATCGAGCTGCTGATGGACGAGAACTCCTTCGAGGAGTTCGACATGTACGTCGAGCATCGCTGCCACGACTTCGGCATGGAGAAGACCAAGATCCCCGGCGACGGCGTGGTCACCGGCTGGGGCACCATCAACGGCCGCGTGGTCTACGTGTTCGCGAAGGACTTCACGGTGTTCGGCGGCTCGCTGAGCGAGGCGCATGCCAGGAAGATCACCAAGATCCAGGACATGGCGCTGCAGAACCGCGCGCCCGTCATCGGCCTGTTCGATGCCGGCGGCGCGCGCATCCAGGAAGGCGTGGCAGCGCTCGGCGGCTACGGCGAGGTGTTCCTGCGCAACGTGCTGGCCTCGGGCGTGATCCCGCAGATCTCCGTCATCATGGGGCCGTGCGCTGGCGGCGACGTGTATTCTCCCGCCATGACCGATTTCATCTTCATGGTGAAGGACACGAGCTACATGTTCGTCACCGGCCCCGACGTGGTGAAGACCGTCACCAACGAGACCGTCACCGCCGAAGAGCTGGGCGGGGCGCGCGTGCACACCACCAAATCCTCGATCGCCGACCGGGCCTACGAGAACGACGTCGAGACACTGCTGCAGATGCGCCGGCTGCTCGACTTCCTGCCCTCCAACAACAGGTCGGGCGTACCGGAGCTGCCGACCAGCGACAGTCCCGACCGCGACGATGCCTCGCTCGACACGCTGATCCCCGACAACCCCAACAAGCCCTATGACATCAAGGAGCTTGTCCTCAAGGTGGTCGACGAGGGCGACTTCTTCGAGATTCAGGACCGATATGCCCGCAACATCGTCACCGGCTTTGCGCGCATGGAGGGACGCACGGTGGGCATCATCGCCAACCAACCGATGGTGCTGGCGGGTGTGCTCGATTCAGATGCATCGAGAAAAGCCGCGCGCTTCGTGCGCTTCTGCGACTGCTTCGAGATCCCGATCATCACCTTCGTCGACGTGCCGGGCTTCCTGCCAGGCACCGCGCAGGAATATGGCGGCCTCATCAAGCATGGCGCCAAGCTGCTGTTCGCCTACTCCGAGGCCACCGTGCCCAAGGTGACGGTCATCACCCGCAAGGCCTACGGCGGCGCCTACGACGTGATGAGCTCCAAGCACATCCGCGGAGACGTGAATTACGCCTGGCCGACCGCCGAGATCGCCGTGATGGGCCCGAAGGGGGCGGTCGAGATCCTGTATCGCGCGGAGCTGGGCGATCGGGACAAGGTAGCCGCGCGCATCAAGGACTATCAGGCACGGTTCGCCAACCCGTTCACGGCTGCCGAACGCGGCTACATCGACGAGGTCATCCTGCCGCGCAACACCCGCCGGCGCATCTGCCGGGCGCTCAATATGCTGCGCAACAAGACGGTCGAGAACCCCTGGAAGAAGCACGACAATATTCCGCTGTAGGGCGAGCTGCTTACCGAAGTATCCGACGAGGGCATCCCACAGGTCGCCCAGAGAAACCACTCCCACGACATCCCCCAAAACGCATTACAGGGAACAAGTGTAAGCGGAAAATGGACGGGCGATCAAACGGCGCCCCAAGGTCAGATTCTTGGGCCGCCACCATTCCATGCCGTGTATGCCACCATTCCATGCCGTGTATAACGCCTTGTGGTCCAGCGCAGACTGGCGTCTGCTGCCAGGCCAACCTCAATGCGCTGAAGGGGTGTGCTGGGCCGGACGTTGTGAGAGCCCGCACGCATCAACGCCGCAAAGGCGCGAGGCAGCGCGCGCTGGTCGCCCCCTATCGCCTCGAGCTGGGGTTGCCACCGGTGACGCCGGCTCGACGGAGCAGTCGCGCCTGGGGCGGTGAAGGTGTCAGGGCGCTGAACATGCTGCGCAACAAGACTGTCGAGAACCCCTGGAAGAAGCACGACAATATTCCGCTGTAGGGGGCGTCGCCGTTGCCCTGCGCGCCGCCCGGTCGCGGGCGCGCCTACAACCCGCATGCAGCACGTCTTTTAGAGGGCAGTTGACATAATTCTACCATCGCTGTGAAGTCATTGTGGCGGTGCCATTCATCTCATCCAAACCGGGGGTAAGCATGTTCACGCGTAACAATTCGGCCGAGCCGAAAACGCTCGAGTCGCGGCTGGCCAACACCAGTACCAATGCCAACAATGGCACTCAGCACCGCCCATCCGGACCGGAAAGCTCCGAGAAGTCGGTGATCGGCAACGACCTCAAGATCATCGGCCAGGGGCTGAAGATCATCGGCCGCGGCGTGTTGCAGGTCGATGGCGAGATCGAAGGCGACGTGCAGGCGGCCGAAGTCATCGTCGGCGAAAAAGGCCAGGTGACGGGCATGGTGGCGGGCCGGCAGGTCGTGGTGCGCGGCAAAGTCTCCGGCGTCATTTGCGGTCGCACGGTTGCGCTGCAAGCCTCATCGAACGTCGATGGCGACCTGCACCACATGTCGCTGCTGATCGAGCAGGGCGCCATGTTCGACGGACGCAGCCGACGCGCCGCCAGCGAGGCGGACCTCAACGCCATCGTGGAAGGCAAGGGCGGCCAATAGGCTTTCTTTCGCCTGGCAGGCTGCAGCGGTCACGCAACGAGGCAAGCCCACGAGCGACGGCGCTCGTGGGCTTTTTTTCATTCAGCGCCAGCGGCGCAGGCTGTCGCGCGGGAATACCCATTCGGGGGTGAGCAGACGGTCGCCGAAATCGAGTGGGTACCAGGGCGACTCTTCGGCATTCTGCAGGTTCTTCAGGACGTGCATCTGCTGGGCGGGCATGAAGCTCTGCAGCAGCAGGAAGCGCGTCTCCCCGGCAGCGGATTTGGCGACGTCGGCGACCAGCACGGCATGGCCGGGGAAGCCGCCTTTGATGAAGAGATCGCCGGGAGCGATGTCGGCCAGCGGCGCGGCGGTGAGCTCGCGCTCCAGCGAGTGGGTGCCGGCCCAGGTGAAGACCGTATCCATGTAGCGGCGGAAGGAAGCGTAGCCGGCGTCCGGCGCGGCACCGCGCGACCAGGAGAGCGAGCGGCCCGATGGACGCGGTCGCTCCCCGGCGGCCCAGCGCGAGAAGGCGATCGGTTGACCCGAGCCCGTGTCGTTGAAGGCAATCTCGCCCGGCCGGTTCATGGCGTACAGCCACTCGGCGCGCAGGCGCATGGTGGCGTCGGCGCACTGCTGCAGGTCGCGCGTACCGACGTCGATGTCGATGACGGCGGCGTGCACATCCTGCCGGAACTTCGGCGCCCCGTTGTAAAGCAGCACAGGTGCGCCCGCCGGTTTGAGAGGCAATCCGCGCAGCCAGGCGGCAAAGCTCCCCGGCGCGGCAGCAACACGCTGGAAGCCTGCCGGTGCCGGAAAACGCGTAGCCAGCGTTTCGGTCGCCGACGGCTGCCAGCGGTATGGCAGCAACGGATCGGCCAGCGCCCAGGGACTGATGAGGGCGGCGCCCGTGGCCGAGCTGCCGATCAACACGGCGCGTCGGGTAGTGTGCATGTCGGCCTCCGAGCCACCGCCTTCGTCCGAGATAGGCAGAGATCGTGACCCGAGCATGAGCAAAGCCCGGCGGAACGGGTCCACCGGGCTCTGGGCCGGCGTGGCGGCCTTCGGATTGGGGCGCTGATGAATGCGGAGGTGCCGGAGGACCATGCGTAAAGGCGGTCTCGCCTTAGGTGGTCGCAGCATCAGCTCCGTTCGTTGGCCCTCCAGATCCTTGCTTGAGGGATCGCGGGATTCGCCAACTCTTGATCTGGGATGAGCGCAGGACGCCTAGTGCAGTCCAAGCTCCAAGGGAGCAAAACCACGCGTCCTTGCCGGCCAGGCAAGATCAGACGAAAGATCCGCTTTAGATCTTCGAATTGTCGGATTGGGCCGCCTTCGCTTCAGGCGCAGTTCGCTCGAGAAAGGACGGCCAAAGAACTGTCCGGCGGAGACATTTTCTTAGACCTCCTTGTTTGAGTACTTGCAAATCTGCGCCCTTAAGTCTCCCACGTCAATGCCTGCCGGTTGCCACCAGCCCACGCTGCGTTAACCAAGAATTTCTGCGCTCGCGTTAGGTTTGCCGGCAGACATCCTTTCGGAGTTTGCAAAGATGCGCCGGCTATTCGGTCTCCTGGCGATCCTGGCGGGCGTGCTTGGCGCGCTGCTGCTTCTCACCAGCCCGGAGAGTGCAGTTACCAATGCCAGCGCAAGTGCGCTGCAGAGCACTCCGGTCGCCTACACCGGCTGGGCTGCCGGGCTGTGCATGGGGCTTTGCCTTGCCTGGCTCGGTGGCATCGAATGGACGGCGCTGCCGGCTCGCGTCTTTGCATGGGCATGCACGCAAGGTCGACGCGTGGTGCTGGTGACGCTGGCCGGTCTGCTGGTCGGCTTCGTGCTGTATTTTTAAGCGGCGCTTTGCGAGGCCTGTCACCCGGCTTGCATCGCAGCGCTGCGGCGGGCAAACAACGGCTCCATGAATCTCTGGCTTCGCCTCATCTGGCTGGCGATCGCACTCGCGTGGCGCCGCAAGCTCGACCCGCGCCGCGATGTGTCGCGGCTTGCCTTTCGCGTGCTGCCGACCGACCTCGACCTGAACGGCCACATGAACAACGGCCGCTACCTGACGCTCATGGATCTCGGCCGCCTCGACCACGTGCTACGCTCGGGGCTATGGCGGCCGATCTGGCAAAACGGCTGGGCGCCGATGCTGGGCTCGGCCGTTATCCGCTACCGCCGCGAACTGCGGCTGTTCCAGCGCTTCGAACTGGAGACGCGCATCGTCACCTGGACCGATACGACGGCGGTGATGGAGCAGACCTTCGTCGTTGCCGGCGGGCCGCACAGGGGACAGATGGCGGCGCGCGCACTCGTGAAGGCCGGTTTCTACGATCGCAAGGATCGCAGCTTCGTCACCATCAAGCGGCTGATCGCGGAACTCGGGTTGCCGGCGGAGGAAACCGAAAGTCCTCCGCCGACGCCCGAGATCGAGGCGTTCCTGAAGGCCGAAGCGCTGCTGCGGCCGCAGGTCGGCGGCAGCGCCGGCGAGGACTGAGTCCCCGCCCCTCTACATCGGCGGGTTGGCGTCGCGGCCGACCGTGATCCTTTGCGTCTGCAGGGTTCCGTCCGGCTGCTTGGTCGCCGCGCCAACGAACACGCGGGCGCCGGCCTTCAGATCGGCAACCTCGCCTGGCACGTAGGCGACGATCTGCATGTCCGGCGGGATGACGATCTTCTGCTCGCCGTCCTTGTATTTCAGCGTGACCGTCTGCCCGTTGACGCCGGTGACGACGTTTTCCACGGTCGCGTTCGTCATGCTGCTGTTTGGCCGCAGGTCCCAGGGGCGATGGCCTTCGGCTACCCCGCGCATGGCTTCCGAGAAGATGTGCACCGAGATGGCCAGCAGGCTGCCGTCGGGCTGCGGCATCGCACCGACGCCGATGTAGGAGCCGGACTTGATGTCGGCCATGCTGGCCTTGGTTACAGCCGCGATGCCGGGGTTGGCCGCGAGCTTCAGCTTCACCTCATCGCCTTCGCGCGTCTTGATGAGCAACAGGTCGCCCTGCGCCTGCTCGATGGTGCCGCGCAACCTTACCGTATCCTGGGCGAAGCCAGGGACTGCCAGCGCGAACAGTCCGAGCAGGAAAAATCCAGCCGTCGCCAATGCGCGGCCAGTGGTCATGCGCATATTGATACCTCCCTCGGTGTGCCGTCCCGCCGAGGCACAATAGGGGGCGTCGCACCCGGCCGCCCATCAACAGGGATCAACAGGGCGTGAGCGCCAGCGTGCCCGACGCTCAGGCAACGGTTCGATGATCGGCAGGGATCAATTGGTCGCGGCGGCCGCCCTCTTCACGAAACGGTCGTCCCACGTCTTGGTGGTGTCGACCTTGGCGGCGGCGATCTCCTGGTCGAACTGGCGCAGGAAGTCGAGGGAGCGCTTCTGGCTGCCGTCGCTGACGATGCCGTCACGCGAGTAGACCTGCAGGTTGGCCTGAACCGCCTTCATGTACAAGGCCTTGTCGCCCAGCCAGAATTCCTGCGGGACGGAGTCCGCAATCTGCTCGGGCGTGGCCTTATCGATCCACCGGAGCGTCTTGTAGAAGGCATTGACCAGCGCCTGCACGGTGTTGGGGTTCTTCTCGACGAAGTCGCGCCTGAGGTAAGCGACCGCGGCCGACATGGTGCCGCCGAACACTTTGTTGGCGCCTTCCGTGGTGCGCGTCTCGGCCATCACCACGGCATCGCCGTTAGCTTCCAGCGTGGCGATCACGGGATCGATGTTGGAGATGGCGTCGATCTCGCCTTTGCGGATCGCCGCAATCGCCGACGGGCCGGCGCCGACACCCACGAAGGAGGCGTCATCCGGCTTCAGGCCCGCCTTTGTCATCAAGAACTGCGCGATCATGTTGGTGGAGGAGCCGGGCGCAGTGACGCCGATCTTGGCGCCCTTCAGGTCGGCGATAGACTTGATCTTGTCCAGGCGGTCCTTTTTTACCGCCAATGTAATGCCCGGATAGCGGCCGAGTTCCACGACCGCGACGACGTCCTGGCCTTTGACCAGCATGCGGATGGTGTGCTCGTAGGCGCCCGTCACGACGTCGACCGAGCCGCCGATCAGCGCGGTCAGCGATTGCGAGCCGCCCTTGAAGTCGCTGATCTCGACGTTGAGGCCCTGTTCCTTGAAATATCCAAGCCTGTCGGCGATCGCCAGCGGCAGATAGTAGAGCGAGTTGGCGCCGCCGACTGCGAGCTTGACGTCCTTCTTCTCCAGCGTCTGCGCCTGTGCAGAGCCGATCATGACGACAACCATCGTCGCCGCACTCACCCATGCCCTCCAAGCTTTCATTGCAGGTCCTCCATTGGACGTCGCCGCCGCGCAACGCCTGCTGAATGTGGACCTGCCATAACACAACGAAGCGTGCAGCCGTTGCGGGCAGCAGCGAACTTAGTCGATCACTTTTGCGCGCGCGTGCGCTCCGAGCGCGGAATGAATTTCTCGCAAGTCCTGTACAGGAATCGAGTGCGAGAGCGGCCGCGACGCGATCCGTATTGGGACGATCATCGCGCGAGCGTCAATGCCATGCGCATTGCGGCTGTCGCGCGAATAGAGATTTCTCCAACAGCTCGATCATCGGCAAAAAACATAGCGCGGTTGATCATACGTTGCGTGACGTCGCTCCGGTGACATTCCGGCGCTTTTTGCCGGGAACCAGCGACGCACAAGCTTGCGAGCAAGCTGAGAGATGGATCCCGGGCACAAGGCCCGGGATGAGACGCTACTTCACCGTTGCCGCCGCCTTCTTGACGAAGCGGTCGTCCCAGGTCTTGGCGGTGTCGACCTTGGCGTCGGCGATCTCCTTGTCGAACTGGCGCAGGAAATCGAGCGAGCGCTGCTGGCCGTCGGCGCTGACGATGCCGTCCTTGGAGTAGGCATCGAGGGAAGCCTTCACCGCCGCGACGTAGAGGGCCTTGTCGCCCAGCCAGAATTCCTCGGGCACGGCGTCGGCGATCTGCTCCGGCGTGGCCTTCTCCATCCACTTCAGGGTCTTGTAGAAGGCGTTGACCAGTGCCTGGACGGTGTTGGGGTTCTTCTCGATGAAGTCGCGCTTGATGTAGAGCACAGCGGCCGGCATCGGGCCTCCGAACACCTTGTTGGTGCCGGCCGTGGTGCGCGTCTCGGCGAGGACTACGACCTGCCCCTCGTTTTCCAGCTTGGTCATGACGGGATCGATGTTGGAGATGGCGTCGATCTCGCCTTTCATGATGGCGCCGACCGCCGAGCCGCCGGTGCCGACGCCGACGTAGGAGGCATCGTCCGGCTTCAAGCCGGCCTTGGCCATCAAGTACCAGACCATCATGTTGGTGGAAGAGCCGGGCGCCGTGACGCCGATCTTGGCGCCTTTGAGATCGGCGGCCGACTTGATCTTGTCGGCGCGGTCCTTCCTCACGGCCAGCGAAATGCCGGGGTAGCGGCCAAGCTCGATCACGGCCTGGATCTCCTGGCCTTTGACCTGCATGCGGATGGTATGCTCGTAGGCGCCGGTGACCACGTCGGCCGAGCCGCCGATCAGGGCGGTCAGCGACTGCGAGCCGCCCTTGAAGTCGCTGACTTCCACGTTGAGACCCTGCTCCTTGAAGAAGCCGAGCTTCTCGGTCAGCGCGAGCGGGAGATAGTAGAGCGAGGTGGCGCCGCCGACGCCGAGCTTGACGTCCTTCTTCTCCGGCGCCTGGGCGCGTGCCTCGAGCGAGGCGGAGCCGGCGGCCAGCAGCACCGCAAAGCCCACGGCAAGCAGTTGTCTCATGCGCATAATTCTCTCCCTGTATTGCGTTCTTCACTCGCGGGCGCCGGCGGCGGGGGGGCGCCAGACCAGTAGGCGATTTTCTACCAGAGTAACTCCCCAGTCGATCACCAGCACGAACATGGCGAGGATGATCATGCCGGCGAACACGCCGGTGGTGTCGAAGGTGCCTTCCGCCTGCTGGATCATGTAGCCGAGGCCGGCGGCGGAGCCCAGGTATTCGCCGACCACCGCACCGATGATGGCAAAGCCGACCGAGGTGTGCAGAGAGGAGAACATCCACGACATCGCCGAAGGCCAGTAGACGTGCCGGAACAGCTGGCGCTCGCTCATGTCGAGCATGCGGGCGTTGGCGAGCACGGTCGGGCTCACCTCCTTGACGCCCTGGTAGACGTTGAAGAAGACGATGAAAAACACCAGGGTCACGCCCAGCGCCACCTTCGACCAGATGCCGAGGCCGAGCCACAGCATGAAGATGGGCGCCAGCACCACCCGCGGCAGGGCGTTGAGCATCTTGATGTAGGGGTCGAAGACGGCCGACAGGAACGGCCGACGCGCCAGCCAGAAGCCGAGGACGATGCCGGCGGCGGCGCCGATCAGGAAGGCCAGCACGCCTTCGCTCAGCGTGAACGTCAAATGCTGCCACACCGTCTTGCCGAAGCAGGGGTCGGCGATGCTGAGCAGCCGCGTGAAATCGAGCGGTTCCGGGCAGTTGACGATCTTGGCGGTGCCGTCCGCGAACAGCTTGCCTATCCGCTGCGCCACGTCGATGGGCGTGGAGAAGAAGAACTTGGGCAGCACGTAGACGCCGTTGATCGGCACCGTAGCGCCGATGTGCCAGATGGAGAGCGTGATAACCGCCACCAGCGCCTGCGAGAACAGCAGTCCCATGCCGCGGCCGGCGCTCATGCGGCCTCGTCGTGTCGAAGTCTCATGCGGCGGTCCTCCCGGCAGGAGGGAGCGTCCCGCGCCCGCGGATGCCGCATCCCTTCGTTGTCGACCGGCGTAAGATGCGGGTGCGCGCCGCCCGGGTCAACGCCCGCGAAAGCGGGTGTGCTGCTGTCTCGCGTGAAGCGCCAGCCGTGCATTGGCGCACCTCGTGGCACCGCAGGCGATTACAGCTTGCCGCATCTTGGGTTCAGACCCGTCGATCCGGGGGCTTGCGGCCCATCTCCGGTCCGCGGACCGGGCCGCGAAGGCGCGTTCGAGGTTGCTGGGTGAGCAAAGCGTCTCCGCAGGCGCGCCAGCCAGCGCTGACTGCCGGGCATACTCAATCAATGCCCCTTTAACCACCGCGCACGATGTGAGCGGATGATTTTTAGGGTGCATCAACCTTTTATGCGCAGCGTGGCTGCGGCTGAGATGACGTTTCCACGGCGCAGCCGGTTCGAGTTAAGCCCATGCGTGCAGCCGTTGCGACGGCTTGGCAGTTACCTGCTACCGACCAGATTGGAGCGGATCAGCTTTCCGCTGTCGTGCGTGCTACGCCCGCCGCACTGATATGTGGTTTGGCCAACGCGGCCATTGTCACCGTCAGCTTCTGGGCGGTCGTCCCCCGCGCTCCGCTGCTTGCCTGGCTGTTGCTTGTGGTTTCGACGACCGCCGGTATTTACCTGCGGCGACGGGGGCGCCTGCGGGAAACGACGAGCCTTAGTCCGCGCGCGAGGCGACGAGCTGTTCTCGCCGCTGTGTTGCTTGCGCTTCCTTGGGCGGCCCTCTCGATCGGTTACCTCGGGCGCGTGCCCCATGACGCCGAACTTGTTCTCATAACGGTGTGCGCGGGAATGTCTGCGGGCGGGAGCGTCCTGCTAGCCCCGGTCTATCCGGCGGCGCTCGCCTATATGGCGACGATCCTGGTGCCCTTCGCCTGCAAATGCTTGTTCCTCCTCGGCTCGGGCTACACTCTGCTAGGCCTGCTCGCGCTGAGTTTTGCAGCCTTCCTGGTTGCGGTCATTGCCACGACTGCCCGCCTGTCGGTCGAGCGGACGCAGGCTGTGCGGGCACTTACCCAGTCTGCACAGCTGCTGCGGGATCGGGATGCCACCATCAGCGCGCAAAACATGCGTTTCGGGACGGCACTCGACAACATGACCCAGGGTCTTTGCTTCTTTGATCGCGACGAGCGGCTGATCGTTTGCAACCAGCGCTACATCGAAATGTACAAGCTCGATCCCGCGCGCGTGCGCCCCGGCGTTTCACTGAGCGAGATTGTCGAGATGCGCTACCAAGGAGGATGCTGTCCCAGCGTGCCGAAGGAAGAATATCACGCATGGCGCGAGAAGCTTGCCAGCGAGCATCGGCCAAGCGAGAGCATTCACAAAATGTGTGACGGCCGGACCTTCGCCATTCACTACCAGCCGATGGCGGATGGGGCCTGGGTAGCGACCACCGACGACATAACCGAACGCCAACGCCTGAGCGACCAGCTAGCCGAAAACCACAGGCTGCTCGCTCATATGGCCAGCCACGACGGCCTGACAGGTCTCCCCAACCGCATCCTGTTCCGCGAGCGCCTGGATGCTGCTGCGGAGGCATCGCGCACGGGGAAGGCCAGCGTAGTGGTCATGATGCTCGATCTGAACAAGTTCAAGCAGGTGAACGACACGTTAGGCCATCCGGTCGGCGACAGTCTGCTGCAAGCCATTGCGGGCCGGCTCACCGCGTGCGTACGAAGCGACGACACAGTTGCGCGATTGGGCGGCGATGAATTTGCCGTTGTCGTTCACACGAACGACCCATATGGCGAGGCCGCAGCCATCGCTGCGCGCATCCGCGCGGGACTGACTGAGCCGTTCCTGCTGGGGGACCATCAGGTGCAGATCGGGACGAGTATCGGTATCTCGGCTAGTGTCGGAGACACCGATGCCGAGCAGCTCATCCGCCAAGCTGACATAGCCCTCTATCGCGCCAAGCGGGACGGAGGCGATTGCTACCGCTTCTTCGAGCCGCCCCCGGATGAGCGCATGAGCGCCCTGCGTCGCGCATCATAGCTCAGTTGGGGCGTGCATCCGCGGCGTGGCGGCCGCTGCTGGCGCTCATGCGGCTTCGCCTCCGTAGGCCTTCATCACCTCGGTCCGCAGCTGGCTCCAGATCGCCTTGTGCAGCTCGTGAAAGCGGGGCTGCAGGCGCACCTCGGCGGCATCGCGCGGGCGGCCGAGGTCGATGGCATGATCGCCGATGATGCGGGCTTGCGGGCCGGCCGACATGATCGCCACGCGGTCGGCCAGCGCGATCGCCTCCTCCAGGTCGTGCGTGACGAACAGCACGGCCTTGCGGTCGGCGGCCCACAGGTCGAGCAGCAGGTTGCCCATGATCTGGCGCGTTTGCGCATCGAGGGGGCCGAAAGGCTCGTCCATCAGCAGGATCTTGGGATCGCGGATCAGGACCTGAGCGAGGCCGACGCGCTTCCTCTGGCCGCCGGACAACTGATGCGGATAGCGGTCGGCGAAGGCTGCGAGGCCGACCCGCTTCAGCCAGACGCGGGCGCGCTCCAAAGCCTCCCTCCTGGCAGTGCCGCTGATCTCCAAGCCGATGGCGACATTGTCGACCGCCGTCTTCCAGGGCATGACGGCGTCCTGCTGGAACAGGTAGCCGGCCGCCTTGTTGAGGCCGGTGAGGCGCTGACCGAACACCCGGACCTGGCCGGTGCTGGGCGTGAGCAGGCCGGCCGCAGCGTTGAGCAGGGTGGACTTGCCACAGCCGGTCGGGCCGACGATGGCGACGAACTCGTGCGCGGCCACGGCAAGGTCGGTCTCGTCCACAGCGACGTAGCGGCCGCCTTTGACAGGGAAGCTGAGTGACACGCCCTGCAGGCGAACGGCCGGCTCGCCGCTGAAGCCCGTAGAAGCCTGCCGGGCGCCTAAGCTGTCTCCCACCGGGGGTTCCTCATGAGCACGGAAGCATTCGGCTTCGATGATGCGACGTCACCACGCCACGATGACGGCAGGGTGATCCGATACGAGGTGGCTTTGCTCACTGCGACAAGATCTGCCGGTCGCCGTGCCGGTCAGGCGGGGAGCATGCCAGAGCCATCGTGGGGTTCGCAAGGCGCCACACCGTCGGGCGGGTCGCTGGGTGCGCTGGGGTCTCTTGGCTCGACCAGAACGATATCGAGATAGTCGATCTCGACCTCGCCCTCGTGGGTGAGCAGGACGACGGTGCCGTAGTAGGCCCAGCGTCCGCCCTTGCGGCCATTGTTGCCTACCTGATCGCGCACGAGCTGCCCTCGGTAGGTCTTCTGGCCGGCGGTGGTCACGTGCAGGTCGGGCGAAGGATGCAGGCGAAGGTTGCCCAACAGGCTGCGGATGCGCGCAACCTGCTCGAATTCGGCGGGGCTGGTCGCTTTTCTAGGCATGGTTCGGTGGGCGTCGCCATTCGGCGCGCCGGCTCGCAGGGGACTCGTGCGGTTGATCTCCATGGTCCCCTAGCGGACCATAATCCCGGAGTGGGGATAAAAGGGCAATGGCCTTTGGTCCGGCCGATCGAGGCAACAGCCGGAGCCGGGCATTGTCAGGCCTGGACGGCGTGTAGCGCCTTGAGCACCAGGGGCAGGGTTTCGGGGAGGTCCTCGGCGATCAGGCCGGGGCCGAACAGGGTGGCGCATTCGCCATGCAGCCAGACGGCTGCGCAGGCCGCCTCGAAGGCCGGCATGCCCTGTGCCAGCAGTCCGGTGACGAGGCCGGCCAGCACGTCGCCGGAGCCCGCCGTGGCCAGCCACGGCGGAGCATTGTCGTTGACGGCAGCGCGCCCGTCCGGGGCAGCGATGACGGTGTCGGGGCCCTTCAGGATGACGATGGCGCCGCTGGTTTCGGCCGCGCTGCGGGCGAGGTTGAGCTTCGATCCGGCCGGTTCGCCGAACAGGCGCCTGAATTCGCCCTCATGCGGGGTGAGGACGACGGGCGCCGGACGCGCTCGGATCGCCTCGAACAGGCCGGCGCCGGTCGGTGCGGGCTCCGCACCGCGCAGCACGAAGCCGAAGCCGGTGGCGCGGACGGGTGCATCGCCGTCAGGCGTGGCGAACGAGGTCAACGCGTCTGCATCGAGCACCACGGCGGCCGAGGAGGCGAGGATGGTGGCGACGGTTGCGGCCGTCGTCCGCCCGACGCCGGCGCCGGGGCCGATCAGGGCGGCGTTGTGGCGTGCGTCGGCGAGGAATTCGGCGATGGCGCCGTCGCTGGCCATGGCGCGCACCATCACGGCGGTCTCGTGGGTGGCGTTGATGGCCGTGGCGGCAGGCGTGCCGGCGACCGTCACCAGGCCGGCGCCGACGCGCAGCGCGGCGCGGGCGCCCATGCGGGCGGCGCCGGTGCTTTCAGGTGGACCCGAAAACACCACGGCGTGGCCGCGCTTGTACTTGTGGCCGTCGATGCGTGGCCAGGGATAGGCGGCGCGCCACAGCGAGGGCCGATTGGCGAACGTGCAAACACCCAGGCTTTCGAGCACGGCCTCGGGGATGCCGATGTCGGCGAGCTGCACCGGGCCGCACAGTACCCGTCCGGGCAGCAGCAGGTGTCCGGGCTTGAGGCGGAAGAAGGTGACCGTGGCGGTCGCTTGCACAACCGGGCCATCGGCGCGCCCGGTCGAGCCATCGAGACCGCTCGGCACGTCGACGGCGAGGACGGGCTTGCCGGAGGCATTGACGGCGGCGACGACGTCGGCGGCCACGCCCTCCAGCGGCCGCGTCAGCCCGGCGCCGAACAGCGCATCGATGATGAGGTCGGCGCCGGCCAGGACGTCTGCCGACGCGAGCGGCTCCACGGCATCGCCCCAGCGCGCGGCCATGGCGGCGGCGTCGCCTTTGAGGCTGGTGAGCGCGCCGAGCAGGCCGACGCGCACCCGATGGCCGCGCTCACGCAGCAGTCTGGCTGCGACGAAACCGTCGCCGCCGTTGTTGCCCGGTCCGCAGAGCACGGCGACGGTTGCTGTCTTGCTTCCCGCGAGGCGGGTGGCGGCTTCTGCCACGGCGGCGCCGGCGTTCTCCATCAGCACCAGGCCGGGCACGCCGGAAGCGATGGCCAGCGCGTCGGCCTGGCCCATCTCGGTTGCGGTGAGAAGCTCGTGGCCCGGCAAGACTCCTCCTGGAGGGTAGGTCTGCCCGGTTGCAATGATGCCTCGCATTGGCGGCTGCGCCAACGTCCGAAGTGACAAGCCCGCTGTTGGTCAGACCAGTTGGGAAAAGGTCAATTTATGTGCAATTGACTATTTTTTAATCTGCCACGAGTGGCTATGGCGGGATAAGTTGCCCTGTTGATACGCAGAAGTCCTGAGTTGCCGGACGTTTCCGCGGCCCCATAAAGGCTTGGCATGACGCATGCTTAATCGTTGCGCGGCTCGACCCCAACGAAGCTTCAGACATCACCGGCGGGAGGTGAAGGGACAGGTATGAAAAAGATCGAAGCCATCATAAAGCCCTTCAAGCTCGACGAGGTGAAAGAGGCGCTGCAAGAGATCGGCCTGCAGGGAATTACGGTCATCGAGGCCAAGGGCTTTGGACGCCAGAAGGGTCATACGGAGCTGTATCGCGGCGCCGAATACGTGGTGGACTTTCTGCCCAAGGTGAAGATAGAGGTCGTGCTCGCCGACGAGGCGCTAGGCAAGGCGCTCGAGGCCATCCAGAAGGCGGCCAAGACCGGCCGCATCGGCGACGGCAAGATTTTCATCTCCACGATCGAGGAGGCCATCCGCATCCGTACGGGGGAAACAGGTACCGACGCAATCTAATCGACAATCAGTTCACGCTGGTCCGGCTGGGTTCTTTTGGGGAGGACTCGGCTTGGCCAGCATTCCACAACGCCAGTTTCCATGAGTGAGGACAGGGGAGTTGCAATGGCAGACAGACCGAAGACCGTAGCCGACGTACTGCGGATGATGAAGGACAAGGACGTGAAGTTCCTTGACCTGCGGTTCACCGATACCAAGGGCAAGATGCAGCACGTCACGGCCGACGGCTCGTGCGTCGACGAGGGCATGTTCGCCGACGGTTACGCCTTCGACGGCTCCTCGATCGCCGGCTGGAAGGGCATCGAGGCCTCCGACATGACGCTGATGCCCGATCCGGCCAGCGCCCACATCGATCCGTTCTTCGCCCAGACCACCATGGCGGTGTTCTGCGACGTGCTCGAGCCCTCGACGGGCGAGATGTACGAGCGCGATCCGCGCTCGATCGCCAAGCGCGCCGAAGCCTACATGAAGCAGACCGGCGTGGGCGACTCGATCGTGTTCGGCCCCGAGGCCGAGTTCTTCATCTTCGACGACGTGAAGTTCAGCACCGACCCTTACAACTGCGGCTACAAGCTGGACAGCGCCGAATTGCCGTCCAACTCGGGCACCGACTACGAGATGGGCAACCTGGCTCACCGGCCGCGCACCAAGGGTGGCTACTTCCCGGTGCCGCCGGTCGACAGCGCGCAGGACATTCGCTCCGAGATGCTGTCGGTGATGGCCGAGATGGGCGTGGTCGTCGAGAAGCATCACCACGAGGTGGCTTCCGCGCAGCACGAGCTCGGCATCAAGTTCGGCCCGATGGTGACGCTGGCCGACCACATGCAGATCTACAAGTACGTGATCCACCAGGTGTCGCAGGCCTACGGCAAGACGGCCTGCTTCATGCCCAAGCCGGTCTACGGCGACAACGGCTCGGGCATGCACTGCCACCAGTCGATCTGGAAAGGCTCGACCCCGGTGTTCGCAGGCAACAAGTACGCCGACCTGTCGGAGACCTGCCTGTACTACATCGGCGGTGTTCTCAAGCACGCCAAGACCATCAACGCCTTCACCAACCCGACCACCAACTCCTACAAGCGTCTGGTGCCGGGCTTCGAGGCGCCGGTGCTGCTGGCCTACTCGGCCCGCAACCGCTCGGCATCGTGCCGCATCCCGCACGTGACGAGCCCGAAGGCCAAGCGCATCGAGATCCGCTTCCCGGATCCCGCTGCCAATCCCTACCTTGGCTTTGCCGCCATGCTGATGGCCGGTCTCGACGGCATCACCAACAAGATCCATCCCGGTGAGCCGATCGACAAGAACCTGTATGACCTGCCGCCGGCCGAGCTGTCCAAGATCCCGACGGTGTGCGGCAGCCTGCGCGAGGCCCTCGACAACCTCGACAAGGACCGCGACTTCCTCAAGAAGGGCGGCGTGATGACGGACGACATGATCGACGCCTACATCGCGCCTGAAGATGGAGGAGGTGCATCGCACCGACATGACGCCGCATCCGGTCGAGTTCGACATGTACTACTCGGTCTAGTCACCGGGCTGGCGCCAGGAACGGCTTTGGGAGGGCGGTCGCGAGGCCGCCCTCTCTGCGTATGGGCAGCACCCTCGCTCTGAGCACGACCCCTCAGCCCTGAGCCTGTCGAAGGGCGATTGAGTCCGCCAATGCCGTGCTTCGACCGGCTCAGCACGGGGTCGAAGGATGTCAATCGCGTTCGGCAGGCTCCTAGAGTCCTTGCCTGTTCACGTCGAAGCAAAGATCCTCAGCCCCGAGAACCCGCCCGCCGCCCTGAGCTTGTCGAACGGTGTTCAGTCCGGCAACGCCGTGCTTCGACAGGTCAGCACGGGGAGGGGCGGCCGCTGATCGCGATTTCGGCCCGGGTCTGGAGGCTCAGATGGCCCGGAAAGCGCGACAACGGCGCCTTTGTGGGGCCGGCGCGAAGCGCCTATATTGAGGTCGAGACGGTGCCCAAGGGCCAGTCATGCCACGAGATATGATCCAATCCGGGAATGACCCACGTCCCGTGCGGGACGTGTGGCAGGCTATGGCGCGTGGTTTCGCGGAGCGCTGCCCGAGCTGCGGCAGAGGCGCGCTGTTCTACCGATACCTCAAGGTGCATGACACGTGCGGGGTGTGTGGCGAGGAACTCTATCACCAGCGCGCCGATGATGCGCCGCCGTACTTCACCATCATGATCGTCGGGCACTTCATCGTCGGCGGGTTGATGGCGATGGAGAAGGCGTTCTCACCGCCGATGTGGGTGCACTCGGTGATCTGGCTGCCGCTGACGCTGCTCAGTTCGCTGTGGCTGCTGCCGCGCGTCAAAGGTGCACTGATCGGCCTGCAGTGGGCGCTCTACATGCACGGCTTTGAGGACGCGTGGCGTCCCGGCCAACCGAGCAGGCCATTCCCTCGCGCCACCTGAGTTGCTGCGTGCTGGGCTGGGTGCGAAAGCAATAAAGCCGGAGCTTGCGGCGTCTGCCACAGTCAGGCGGAACGCCGGGCCTGGGTCAGGGAGACCGGCACGCCCGGCTCGAACTTGACGCGCCGGATAACGAGTGTGGTCTTGACGCTCGCCACGTTGGCCGCTGCCGTCAGTTCCTCGATGACGAAATCCTGGAACGCCGTGAGATCCGGCGCCACGCATTTCAAGAGGAAGTCGGTCTCGCCGGACAGCATGTAGCACTCGCGCACCAGCGGCCAGGCCAGCGCCCGGTTCTCGAAGGCGCGCCAGTCGGCCTCGGACTGGCTGTGCAGACCGACCATGGCGAAGGCGATCACCTCGAAGCCGACCATCTTCTCGTCGAGCTGAGCGAAATAGCCGGCGATCATGCCGGCCTGCTCGAGGGCGCGCACGCGGCGGAGGCAGGGCGGCGGCGAGATGCCGACCTTCTCGGCCAGCTCGACGTTGGTGATGCGGCCGTTGGCCTGCAGCTCCTTGAGAATACGCCAATCGGTAGCGTCAAGGCGGGCGCGCATAGGCTAAGAAACTCCGTAGGGGCAACATTTCAACTCTGGCGTACAGAGCGGATTTGAGCAACTTTGTTTCGCGCGCGCGACAGGAAATTGTGGGTGCACGGGAGTAGACGGAGACGATGACGGACCCGCTGCAGGCTGTCGCTGGTCGACGCGGCTGGATCATCAGCGACGGCAAGGCCGGCCATGAGGCGCAGGCGCGGGGTGTCGCCAAGGCGCTGGGCCTTGCGGTGGAGTTCAAGCGCGTAGCGCCCGCCGCACCGTGGAGCGTGCTGTCGCCCTGGGGTCCGGTTGCCCGGTCCGAGCGCTTCGGCGGCCCGTCGAGCCCCTTTCGCCCGCCATGGCCCGACTTTGCGTTCGCCATCGGCCGGGTGACCATTCCCTACATCCGCCGCCTCAAGCAGATGGCGGGGCTCGCCAGCTATACCGTCATCCTGCTCGACCCGAAGGTGTCGGCCAGAACGGCGGACCTGTTCTGGGTGCCGGAGCACGACAGGCTGCGGGGGCCCAACGTCATCACCACTCTGACCGCCCCGCACACCTTCTCTGCCCGCCGCCTCGCCGAGCTGCGCAGCCAAGTGCCGGCCGAGATCGCGGCCCTGCCGAGCCCGCGCGTGGCCGTACTGCTGGGCGGCCCCAATGGCGACTACCGCTATACGCCGCCGCGCGTCGCGCATCTGGCGTCTGCCCTGCAGTCGCTGGGCGCTTTGGGTGCCGGGTTGATGATCACGCCCTCGCGGCGCACGCCGCCCGATGTGGTCGCCCTGTTGCGCGAGCAGACGGACGGCCAGCCGCGCTTCTTCTGGAACGGCGAAAGCGAAAACCCGTATGCGCAATTCCTGGCTCAGGCCGATGCCTTCATCGTGCCGGCCGATTCCATCAACATGACGGGGGAGCCGTGCGCGACGGGCAAGCCCATCTTCGTGTTCGAGCCGGAGGGTGGCTCGGCAAAGTTTGCCCGCTTTCACGACGCCCTGCGCCGACTGGGCGCCACCCGGCCGCTGCCGGTGCGGTTCGAGAGCTTGGACAGCTGGACCTATCCGCCGCTCGATTCGGCTTCCGCGATCGCCGCCGAGATTGCCCGCCGCTGGGTGAAGCGCCGGCAGATGCTGGGAGGTCGGTGACACGTGTTGTCATCCCGGCCTGAGCGCAGCTCAGAGCCGGGACCCAGGGCCAGGAGGGCCGCTTGCTGGGTCCCGGATATTCGCTGGCGCGAATTCCGGGATGACAGAAACGTCCGGATCAGAATCTCATAGGCTTGCAATGGTTTGGCGAACGCCCGTCGATCGTCTATATCGGTGGTCTTGAAGTGCCGGATTGTACCGGAGAGCATCGCGGAGGAGGGGCGCGCCGCCACGGGGCTGGCCCTGCTTTGCAAGTCCGCAGGTGCCGGCAGGGTGGATGCGCACGGTGAAATGAATGTTGTCGGGCGTCTCGCAGGCCTTTTCCGATGATATTGCCATCGACCTCGGCACGGCCAACACGCTGGTGCATGTGGTCGGCCGCGGCATCATCATAGATGAGCCGTCGGTGGTGGCCGTGCAGGTGCGCGGCGGCGAACGCGTGATGCTGGCGGTCGGCCTGAAGGCCAAGACCATGCTCGGACGCACGCCCGAGCCGATCGAGCTGATCCGGCCGATGCGCGACGGCGTGATCGCCGACTTCATCGCCGTCGAGGAGATGCTGCGCCAGTTCATCCAGCGCGCCAAGACCATGCTGGGCTTTCGCCGGCCGCGCATCCTGATCTGCGTGCCGGCCGGGGCTACGCCGGTGGAACGGCGTGCGGTGTACGAGACGGCCGTGCAGGCCGGTGCGCGCAAGGTCTACATGATCGAGGAGCCGGTGGCCGCCTCGCTGGGCGCCGGCCTGCCGATCGATGCGCCGAGCGCCTTCATGGTGGTGGACATCGGCGGCGGCACCACGGACATCGCCGTGCTGGCGCGCGGTAACGTCATTCAGGCGCGATCGCTGAAGGTGGCCGGCAACGCCATGGACGAGGCCATCATGCGCTACGTGCGGCGCCGGCATCACCTGGTGATCGGTGAGGCCAACGCCGAGCGCATCAAGATCGAGGCGGGCACGGCGCTGGCGCAGCCGAATGGGCGCCAGGTGGAGATCCACATCAAGGGCCGCGACCTGCGCGAGGGCCGCAGCAAGAGCGCGGTGCTTGGCCCGCAGGACATGGCCGAAGCGTTGTCGGGCTGCATCGGCGACATGGCCGAATTCATCCAGCGCGCGCTCGAGGACCTTCCGGTCGAGGCCGCGCAGCAGGTGACGAAGTGGGGCATCATGCTGACCGGCGGCGGCGCGCTGCTCGACCGGCTGGACGTGGCGCTGGGGCAGCGCACGGGCGCCAAGTTCCTGGTGCCGGATACGCCCATGCATTGCGTGATCCGCGGCAGCGCCGCCGTGCTCGAGTCGCTGCCCGAGCGCGAGCACCTGCTGATCGGCCCGTAACGGGCGCGCGGGCGCCAGAATCTCGCGACAGGGTCTTTGAGCCCTTCCGGTTCGTAGAAGAGCAAAGGGACCCTCTGCCCTGGGCTTGTCGAAGGGCGAGTGAGTCCGCCAATGCCGTGCTTCGACAGGCTCAGCACTGGGTAGCGGCCACTGGGCGCATTTCGGCGAGAGTCTCCGGGCGTCCTCGATCATTCAACCAAACGGTTGACAATCGCAGCGCTGGGCGTCTATATTCAACCGTATGGTTGAATTACAGACACCCCAACTCGATGCCGTGTTCCACGCTCTGGGCGATGCGACCCGGCGGCAGATGGTGCGCGACCTCGCCAGCGGCGAACGAACGGTGAGCCAGCTTGCGGAGCCGTTCGCCATGTCGCTCGCGGCGGCCTCCAAGCACATCAAGGCGCTCGAGCACGCCGGGCTGATCCGCCGCGAGGTGCGCGGGCGCACGCATGTCTGCCGTCTCGAGCCCGGACCGCTGGCCAACGCGCATCAGTGGCTCGGTTTCTACGAGCGCTTCTGGACCGATCGCCTGAATGTGCTGGATCGCCTGCTGCGCCAGGAGAGCGAACGCCACCCCTCCACTCCGAAAAAAGGAAAACACAAATGAGCAAGCCCAAGATCCCGGACGCCTATGGCACGCTGATCGAGCCCACCACGTTGAAGATCGAGCGCCTTCTGCCGGGTCCCATCGAGCGGGTGTGGGCCTATCTCACGGAGAGCGATCTGCGGCGCCAATGGCTGGCGGCGGGCGAGATGGACATGAAGGTCGGCGCCGCCTTCGAGCTGGTCTGGCGCAATAACGAGCTGACCAACCCGCCGGGCCAAAAACCGCCTGGCTTCGGCGACGAGCATCGCATGAAGTGCCGCATCACCGAGCTCGATCCGCCGCGCAAGATTGCCTTCACCTGGCAGGGCAGCGACGACGTGTCGTTCGAGCTGGAGCCGAGGGGCAGCAAGGTGCTGCTGACGGTCATCCATCGCCGCCTGCCCGATCGCGCAACCCTGCTCAAGGTTGGGCCGGGCTGGCACATGCATCTCGACGTGCTGGTCGCGCGCGCCACCGGCAAGGAGCCGGAGGCGTTCTGGGACGGCTGGCTCCGCCTCAAGGCCGAGTACGAGCGGCGGCTGGCGCAGTGACGGCGCGAGCTGGTGGATGAGCTCAGGCTGCTCGTCTATCCGCAGATCGCCGGCGAAGGAAAGGTGCTGTTTGCTGGGGCGGAACGGCGTCGCGGGCTGGAACTGCGGGAACGTGCAACGGCTTTCAGATGGGGTGGGCAATGCTTGTCTGGGGCGTGGGCGCCGTTGTTGCCACCCAATCGGCAGGCTGACGCCCACAATCAAATCGGTTCGAAGGAGCGAAGCGCAATGACCAACCACAAGACCGGCACACGCGAAGAGTGGCGCACAGCGCGGCTCGAGCTGCTCGAGGCGGAGAAGGAACTGACCCGTCGCAGCGACGAGCTCGCGCGGCAACGCCAGGAGTTGCCGTGGGTGCGGATCGACAAGGCCTACCAGTTCGACACCGATGCAGGCAGCACTTCGCTGGCGGACCTGTTCAGAGGGCGCTCGCAGCTGATCGTCTATCACTTCATGTTTGGGCCGGACTATAAGGCCGGCTGCCCATCCTGCTCAGGGATCGCGGACGGCTTCAACGGCATCGCCGTGCACCTCGCCAACCACGACGTCATGCTGTGGGCGGTGTCGCGGGCGCCGCTGGCGAAGCTTGAGGCCTACAAGCAGCGGATGGGGTGGACGTTTCCCTGGGCATCGTCGGTCGGCGGCGACTTCAACTTCGACTTCACGGTGTCGATCACCGAGGAGCAACAGCGCCAGGGCGGAGTCGAGTACAACTATCGGCGCGGCGGTCCGATGGACCCGGCGCGGATCCCGGCGCCTGTGGCGAAGTTTGCGGCATCCTGCGGGACGGACGGGGCCACCTACGTGCGCGAGAGGCCGGGTGTGAGCGCCTTCGCACTGCAGGACGGCAACGTCTACCACAGCTACTCCGCCTATTCGCGCGGAGTGGATGGGCTGTGGGGCATGTATCAGTGGCTCGACCGCGCGCCCAAGGGTCGCAACGAGACGGGTCTCTGGTGGCGACGCCACGACGAGTACGACAGAGCGTGAGCGCGGGCGCGCTTGATCGCCGGCGCGAGGCGTGTGCGGTGCGGCTCTGAGCCCGCCGCGCAGGTCCTCTATCTTTGACCCCCCGACTCGAATCGCAACATACAACGATGGGTTGCGCGGGGGAGACCGATGGTGGTCGGGCGAATCCGTCTTTGCATTCTTTTCGCAATTGCAGTCTCGCTGGCGGCCTCACGGGCTGCTGCCGAGGACCCCGTGCGGTTCGACTGGCGCGGGGCCTATATCGGCGCGCACACCGGCGGCGCGCTCGCTCTCGTTGATGTCGGCGATCCGTTCGGCCCGTCCGTCTTCGGCGATACGGTGCGCACTCCGGGTGCCTTGATCGGCGGTCAGCTCGGCTACAACTGGCAGCGCGGCGCGCTTGTCTACGGCCTCGAGGCGGATCTGAGCTCGGCCGATCTCGACGGCACCAACACGTGCTTTGCCTACTCCGGACTGTTCATCAGCTCGAACTGCGCGGCTCATATCAACGCCATGGGCACCGTCGCGGGGCGACTGGGGTGGACGCTGCCGTGGGACGACCGCACGCTCGTCTACGGCAAGGCCGGTCTTGCGTTGGCGCGCACCGAGGTCGATGCGTTGCCGAGCGGCGGAGGCGGGCTGCCGGGCATCCAGGACAGCGGCTGGCGTTGGGGCTGGATGCTGGGTGCCGGCGCAGAGCGGGCGATCCTGCCGCGATGGACCGTCAAAGCGGAATACGCGTTTCTGAGTTTCGACAACGCGAGCTTCACCGCGCCGGCGAGTGTCGCGGGCGAGCTGCTCACACCCACGTCGGCCGCGGGCACGCACGTGTCGCAGGACATCCATCAATTCAAAATCGGGCTGAACTACAGGCTCGACGGCGGCAACGTCTCGGCCGCGGAGTCGGCACGCCAGCTCGCGGGCGAGAGCGGCTGGGCGAATGGCACCCAATACAAGGCCGGCGTGCGCTATGTGCACGGCTGGGCGCGATTCCAGAAGGACCTCGGCATCATGGGCCTGGGCGTGGCCTCGCCCGCGTCACGGCTGACCTACGAGAGCCCCAGCCTCGACGGCGCGGAAGGCTTTGCGCGCATCGACACCTCGTCCGGCCTGATGGTGAAAGGCCTGGTCGGCCGCGCCACCGGTGGCGGGCACATGAACGATGAGGACTGGGGCCTGCCCTTCGCGGTGTTCATCCCGTACTCCAACACGATCTCCTCGGTCGACGACCGCATCACGTACTGGACGGTCGATGTCGGATTCAGCCGCTGGCGGGGCCCGACCTATACGGTCGCGCCGTTCGTCGGCTACAGCCAGTTCCGGCAGGACATGAAAGGGCTCGGTTGTACGCAGATCGCCAACCCGGCATCCGACTGCAACCCTGCGATTCCCGACGAACGTGCTGGCCATCACCGAGGATGACACCTGGCATGCGGTGCGGCTCGGAGTTGCCGTCGATGTCACGCTCGCGCCGCGCCTCACGCTGTCCGGGGAGGCCGCTTATCTGCCCTACGTGAGATTTTCAGGCAGCGACGACCACGTGCTGCGGGAGCTGGTATCGCCGGAGAGCGGCAATGGGGTCGGCGTGCAGCTCGAGGCGACACTATCCTATGCGCTGACCGACGCCTTCAGCCTTGGCGTCGGCGGCCGCTACTGGTCGATGCGGACCACCAGCGGCGACGTCAACTTCGGCGGCGAGGGCGTGATCGTTCCCATGCGCTACGCGGCCGAGCAGGCGCAGGTGCTGGTGCAGGGCACCTACAAGTTCTCCGACAACCGGAAATAGCGGCCTCCGTCGATGGCCGTTCGAATTGCGCCCCCTCTTGAGCCCTTCCGGTTCACGTGGAAGCAAGACCCGCAGCCCTGAGTTCGTCGAAGGGCGGATGAGTGCCGCAAGGCCGTGCTTCGACAAGCTCAGCACTGGGCAGTATCTGCCGACCGCGCTTCGACCCGGGTCGCAGACCCTAGTGGTTAGCTCCAGAGGGGAGGCTCGGATTCACATGATGCCAACCTTCAAGGGAGAACAATAAGACAAGCACATGAAACGGAACATCATCAAACGAAGAGCATGGAGGCTAGCATGACCAAACGTCTCAATTTCATGGCGCAAAAGAACGGTGGCATCGAGGGCCTGGTCGCGGTCGAGACCTGGCTCGCAAACAGCTTCGATCCCAAGCTTCTCGATCTCGTCAAGGTGCGGGTGTCGCAAATGAATGGCTGCGCATATTGCCTGCATCTGCACCGGCGAGACGCGATCAAGCGGGGCGAGACGGAGGACAGATTGTTCCTGCTCGACGCCTGGCGTGAATCCGAGCTCTACACCGAGCGGGAACGGGCCGCTCTCGCCTGGGCCGAGTCGCTGACGCGGATCGCTGAAACGCACGCGCCGGACGCAGACTATGAGCGAGCGAAGAGCACCTTCTCCGAGGACGAACTCCTCGCACTCTCGATCGGCGTGGCGACGATCAACGCCTGGAACAGGTTGGCGATCGGCTTTCGGCTGCAGCATCCGGCCGATCGCAAGCGCGCCGCTTGAGCCGTCGCACCGGAACAGGCTCAGTGCCGGTGCTGATGATGCATGTCCGGCACATGGGGATGCCGGTGCCTCAGCCTGGGATGCCGATGCGCGTGTACATGAGGTTCGCCCGGCGGGTCGTGCGGCAGGTGCTCGTGCTGGTGATGCGCATCGTGCACGTGAGCATGCGTGTGCTCCATCGGCTCATGCTCATGCTCATGCTCGTGATGCTCGGTCAGGTGCAGCCAGACACCGACGCCCATCAGGAGACCGGCTGCGAGAAGCTGGACGGTCAGCGGCTCGCGAAGGAACAGGATGGCCGCGACAGCGCCCAGGAACGGCGCGGTTGAGAAGTAGGCGCCTGTCCGGGCGGCACCGAGCTGTCGCAGGGCCAGCACGAACAGCGCGAGGCTGACGCCATAGCCGAGGAAGCCGACCATTCCGGCGACCGCTGCCATCGCAGGGGCTGGGCAGCCCGTCCCCCGCCAGAAGTCCGAGAGCCAGCAGGAAAGGTCCCGCGATCAGCCCCTTGAACTGGACGATCTGCAAGGGATCGGACAGGGACACCTTGCGGGTTAGGTTGTTGTCGAGACCCCAGGCTATGCAAGCGCCCACGATTGCGAGCGGACCGAGCAGGCCCGACAAGGTCGGCTGGCTGGTCCATGACAACACCAGAGCGCCGGTCACCAGACACGCCATCCCGAGCGCCACGCGGGCGTCGAAGTTCTCGCGGAAGATGAACCAAGCCATCAGTGCGGTCGCAACGCCTTCCAGGGTCAGAAGCAGAGACGCGGCGGCGGCATCCGTCATGGACAGGCCGGTCATGAGAAGCAGAGGGCCGACGACCCCGCCCGACAGGATGGCAGCGCCCAGCCATGGCAGTTCGGTGGCACTGAGGCTCGCCTCGCTGCCCGCGTTCAGGCGCGCTCTCCGGAGAACTGCTATCCCGAACCCGGCGCCGCAGTAGAAAAGACCGGCCAGGATGGTAGGACTGACCCCACCCAGCAGCATCTTTGCGGCTGGTGTCGAGACGCCGAACAGCGCCGCGGAAAGAAGGGCGAGCACAACGGCATGTCGGTTCATGCAGTCAAGCTAGACCGCAAAGCGCGGGAACTGCAATCAGTGGCTGCCCGCGATCGAAAGGAACGCGCGGGTGCTGCAAGGCGTGACGGGCGCCGTCATTTGTGGCGATTGCGCTGCGGACGGGTGCCCACCTGCTCCTGGTTTAGCCGGCTCTCACCCGGCGAGCAGGGCGTCGAGCTTGCCTTCGCGCTCGAGCGCGTGCAGGTCGTCGCTGCCGCCGACATGGGTGTCGCCGATCCAGATCTGCGGCACGGTCATGCGGCCGCCGGACTTTTCGATCAGCCGCTCGCGGGCTTCCCAGTCGCCGCCGACGTCGATTTCCTGGAAGGCGGCGCCCTTCTTGGCCAGCAACCGCTTGGCCATCACGCAGTAGGGGCAAAAGGGCGTGGTGTAGATGGTGACGGGTTTCATGGATCTGCAACGGGAAATCGGGCTGGCTCGCGATCGCGCTAACCATGTAGGCGCATCGGTGTGAGCGCAACAGCAGCGTGTTGTGCCGGGCTGCTCAGCGCTGCATGCGGAGCTGATCGCGGCTTGCCGCTGCGTAACGGCCCGGATGGCCGGTGAAAACGGGTTGTGGCCCCGTCGCAGAGGCGCCAAAGGGGCACATTGCATAACCCGGTCCGGCCGATATGGTGGCACCCATGCGCATCCTCCTCACCAACGACGACGGCATCGACGCCCCCGGCCTGCACGCGCTGCGCCAGATCGCCGGCGAGCTCAGCGACGATGTCTGGGTGGTGGCCCCCGAGACCAACCAGTCGGGCGCCAGCCATTCGCTGTCCCTGCACGAGCCGCTGCGCATGCGCCAGGTCGACGAGCGCGCCTTCGCAGTGCGCGGCACGCCAACCGACAGCGTCATCATGGGTGTGCGCCACCTGCTGAAGGACAAGCTGCCGAACCTGGTGCTGTCGGGCGTCAACCGCGGCGCCAACATGGCCGAGGATGTGACGTACTCGGGGACGATTGCGGGCGCCTTCGAGGGCACCATCCTCGGCATCCGCTCGATGGCGCTGTCGCAGGCCTATGGCTTCGAGTTGGCCAAGGGTCTGCGCTGGGAAACGGCAATCGCGCATGGGCCGGGGCTGATCCGCAAGCTGCTGGCGATGGAGTGGGCGCCCTCCAGCGTGATGAACATCAACTTTCCCGATCGCGATCCGGCGGAGGTGGTGGGCGTGTCGGTGACGACGCAGGGCCGCCGCGATCCTGGGCTTGCTCGACATCGACGAGCGGCAGGATACCTGGGGCAATCCGTACTACTGGCTGGCGTTCGAGCGGCGCCGGTCGAGCACGCAGGAAGGCACCGACCTGTGGGCGGTCTACTCGGGCCGCATCTCGGTGACGCCGCTGTGCCTCGACCTCACGCATCAGGCCATGCGCGAGAAGCTGGCGAAGGTGCTGGGCCAGTAGGTGGGTCGTGTCATGCTGCCTGAGCGCAGCTCAGAGCCGGACCCGCAACCCAGAGCTAAAGCGCGCCACCTGCTGGGTCCCGGATATTTCGCTGATCGCCGAACTTCCGGGATGACAGTCGCCGGCCTTTGCTCGATCGCTCAGCTCCGCTCAACTGCAAGACTTTGCTCACCATGTCGGGCCAAGCCGCGGTGCGGCCAAGCCTTCGCCGCGAAGCCCTCACAATCGCCGCGTAATCCTCACGCGCGGGAAAACGAGGCGTCTGCCTCGTCGGGGCCAAGTACGAAGCGGGACCCAGCTACGTTAACGGGGCTTTAACCATTTAACCGTTAACGTCGCGTGGGAGTACGAGGTGTGCCCATATGACGAGTGTACAGCGTAATCGCACGACCCATCTTTCAGATCAGGCCTCGCGCCTTCTGGCGCAGGGGTTTTTTGCTGTCGGCCTGGCCGCGCTTGGCGGCTGCAGCGCCGACATCACCCGCTTCGATTTCCCGGCCTTTAACCTTACCGAGAGCAGCAACACCCAGACCGGGTCGCTGTCGAGGCCGGGATCCGAGCCGTTGGCGCAGCGTGGTCCCGGCTACTACGACGGCCCGCGCGGTACAGGCTTGAGCGATGAGGCGGGGCGCGGATACCCGCCGCAGCAGCCCTAGCCAGTCCGGGCGTGGCCAGCCCGAGCACGACGTCGGCCGAGCTGGCACCGATCCCGGATCGCACGCCGCGCGAGCGCACCGCCATGGGTACGCCGACGGAGCGTGCGCCGGTCGCCGAGCGGCGCTACGAGGCGCCGCGCGCTGCGGCCGGCGGCGAGACCATCGAGGTGCAGCCGGGCGATACGCTGTTTGGCATCGCCAAGCGGCACGGCGTGCAGGTCGGCACGCTGATCGAGGTCAACGGCCTGCAGAACGGTACGTCCATCAAGCCTGGCCAGCGCCTGACGCTGCCGGTCGGCGCCACACCGGCGCGAGCGGCTCCGGAAACGCGCGCGCCGATCGCTTCCCGCACGACACAGCCGATGCAGACCGGCGCCATCGATACGTCCCGCTGGGGCGGCCGCCACACGCTGAGCCAGGGCGAGTTGCTCTACGCCGTCGCGCGGCAGTATGGCGTGCCGCTGGCCGAGCTGCAGCGCGTCAACGGTATCAGCGATGCGACCAAGGTGCGCGTCGGTACGGTGCTGCAGGTGCCGGGTCATGGGCAGGCGACAGGCGGCGGCGAGCCGGTGGCCGAGCGTGCGCCCGAGCCCGCCCCGTTGCGGACGCAGGCGCCGATCAATCTTGGTCCGCGCGTGGTGCAGATCCCCGACGCCGGCCAGGGTGCCAGTCAGGGTGCAGGCCAGGGCGCCGGTCCGGGTCAGCCGAAGATCGCAAGCGGCGGCCCGAGCGAGCCCGCCAAGGTCGCCTCCCGCGGCGACACCGCAACGGATGCCACGGCTGACATCGCCGCCATCAAATTCCGCTGGCCGGTCACAGGCTGGAGCATGCTCGGCAACTTCGGCAAGCGACCGGACGGCTCGCAGAACGACGGCATCAACCTGGGAGTGCCGCAGGGGACGGAGGTGCGCGCGGCCGAGGGTGGCCGGGTCGCCTACGCCGGCAGCGAGCTCAAGGGCTACGGCAACCTGATCCTGATCCGCCACGAAGGCGGCTGGGTCACCGCCTACGCGCACAGCGACGAGATGCTGGTCAAGCGCGACGACGTGGTGCGTCGCGGCCAGGTCATTGCACGCGCCGGCAAGACCGGCTCCGTTGACCAGCCGCAGGTGCACTTCGAGCTGCGCCAGGGCGCCAAGCCGATCGACCCGATGCCCTACATGGAGCGCAACTGAGCTGTCGCCAGCAATCGGCGCCAGCTCCGCGGGGTGCGCAGGCGCCCCGCAACTGCCGATCGATCATCGCGCCGATGCAATGCCGGGCCGCGCCATGGCTGCGCCCGGCCAATTACCTCTGCGTACCCGGTCGTACTGCGGCGGGTAGCTGATGGCGGCGCCCAGGCGCTCGGCGGCATGCCACACCCAGCGCGGGTCATCCAGGATGCCGCGCGCCAGCGCAACGCAATCCGCCTGTCCCGAGCTGACGATGGCTTCGGCCTGCGCCGGCTCGACGATCAGACCGACGGCGCGAGTGGCGATGCCGGCTTCGGCGCGCACCTTGGCCGCGAACGGCACCTGATAGTTGGGCGCGAAGGCGATCTTGGCCGTGGCGACGACTCCTCCGCTCGACACGCACGCGTAGTCGAAGCCGGTGGCCTTCAGGCCCTTGGCGAAGGCCACCGCATTGTCCGGCGTCCAGCCGCCCTCGACCCAGTCGCTGCCCGTGATGCGCGCGCCCAGCATGACCGACTTCGGCACCACCGCGCGCACCGCCCGCGCCACCTCCAGCGGGAAGCGCATGCGGTTCTCCAGCGCGCCGCCGTAGCCGTCGGTGCGGGTGTTGGACAGCGGCGAGGTGAACTGGTGCAGCAGATAGCCGTGGGCGATGTGCAGTTCGATGACGTCGAAGCCGATGCGCACGGCGCGTTCGGCTGCCTGCACGAAGGCGGCCTTGACCCGCTCCAGGCCCGCCGCATCGAGCGCCTCGGGGGTATGCCAGTCGGGGGCGAAGGGAATGGCGGACGGAGCCGAGGTCTGCCAGGGGTTCTTGTCAGCGGCCAGTGCGCGACCGCCTTCCCAGGGGCGCTCGGCCGAGGCCTTGCGGCCGGCGTGCGCGATCTGGATGCCGAATTTGGTGTCCGCTGCAGCCACGCCCTTGGCCGCCTTCAGCACATGAGCCAGCGCCGTCTCGTTGGCGTCGGTGTAGAGGCCGAGGCAGCCGTGCGTGATGCGTCCGTGCCGTTCCACGCCGGTCGCCTCGACCATCACCAGCCCGGCCCGGCCGATGGCCAGCTGCATCAGGTGCTGCAGGTGCCAGTCGTTGGCCGAGCCGTCGTCGGCCGAGTACTGGCACATCGGCGCCACGACCACGCGGTTGGGCAGCGTCACGGGACCCAGGGTGAGGGGATCGAACAGGTTCGGCACGGGAGGGGGCCTCTGTCGGTGGGTGAAATCGGATGCGGCGATGTCGGAGGCCGACTAGTGCCAGGGCGGCCCTGCCCGCGCAATGCGGTAATTCGGCCCTGTAGCAACTCGACCCCCGGCATCGGCTGGCTGCGTTTTACGCGCCTCCTACTTGGTCTTGGTCGATCTACGGCGCGGCACCCAGGTACTTCACGACATTGTCGACCAACTCCAGCATGTCGTTGGTGGAGAGCTGCGCACCGCGTTCGCCGGCCTCTCGCCGAAATTCTGGAGTATCTGACCCCGCGAAGATAAAGAACGGTACCTTGCTGCCGCTCTCGCGCAGCAGTTGGAGCAGACCGTAGCCAGCGCGCATATCTGAGCCGCGTCCCATGTCGGAAATCACCAAGTCGAACTTCCGGCGCTGAATTGCGGCCATCGCGGCTTCCGTGTTTGTTGCCTGCTCGATGTCGAGGCCAAACTTACGCAGCGCGCGTACTGCAAGCTCGTTGTTGGCCGGGTTGTCGTCGACCCAAAGGATGGCCTTTCCGGTCAGATTGTTCAGCGTCTCCGGGGTGAAGGCGCGATCTACAGTGGCCCGGATGCGGGGCACATCGACCTTTTCGCCGGTTGTGGACTGCCAAGCCCGGCTGGCCGTCGCGGTGGCAACGACGGCTTCCTCCTTCAACATGCGGAAGTTGAACGGACCTACCGACAGGCTTTCGATGCGGTTCTTGCGCAGGGCGAGGATTAGCAGAGCGAGGGCAAGGCACCACGCCAAAAGGTTGACGACCGAACTTACGGCCTGCGCGACATCAAAATAGGGCTTGTTGGATTGTACAAATGCAAGAACAGATTCCACTAGCCTCTCCCGTGACTGCCCGGACGGAAATCTAGCCGAGGAGCGCTCGCCCGACTACGACGGACGATCCGGGGTCGTCAATGCCGGATGGCCCTCGGCCTTGAGCCGCGCCACCTCGTGCATGGCCCAGCGGTAGGTGCGGTCCATCAGCTCGGTGTGGCGATGCCAGTCGAGCATGCCCATGTCGGGCGGGACCGGCGGTACCATCAGCAGATCCTCGGGCCGCAGGTGGCGATCGAACTCCTGCCGGTTGGCCATCATCGCCCGCATCAGCACCGTGCCGACGCCAGGGGCGGCGGGCAGCGTGCGGCGCAGCCAGGGCGTGACCATGCGCTTGAGGAGATCGTTGCGGCCCGGCAGCGCATCGTAGTCGACGTCGAAGCGCTCGAGCTTCGGCACGCTGAAGCTGACCACCACGTTGGGTCCGCTTTTCAGCTCGTGCATGACCCGCACCGGCACGTTGTCCAGGATCGCGCCGTCGACCAGCATATGCCCGTCCGCGGTGTAGTAGGGCGGCAGCAGGACGGGCAGCGAGCCGCTGGCGCGGATGGCGGCCCACAGGTCGCCGTGGCGATGGCGATGCAATTCGTGGCTGGTCAGGTTGGTCGAGACGGCGAAGTAGGGGATCCACAGATCCTCGATGTCGATGCCGCGGTAGTAGCGAGCGAGCTGGTCGTCGAAGTGCCTATGGTCGAGCAGGCTGTAGCGCGGCCAGGTATAGCGCCGCATGGCCTTGTTGGTGACGAAGATGTCGTGCGTGGCGCGGTCGACGTCATCGGGCGCCGTGCCCATGGCGAAGGCCGCCGCCATGGCGCCGCCCCCCGACGTGCCGCCCATCATGTCGAACACCAGGCCGCGCTGCAGCAGGGCCTTGTACAGGCCGATATGGGCCGCGCAGTAGGCGCCGCCGCCGCACGCGACAAAGCCGAGCGCGGTGCCGTGCACGAAGCGGGCAAGGCGCGCGAAATCGCCCTCCTCGTCGGCGGCCACGTGGTGGTGCATGGCGATGCGTCGTCCAGCGAGCCAGCGCGCCGTGCCGGCGATGGGCCCGCGAGCCTCGTGCAGCAGCACCAACCGCTGGGCGTCGCCCGGCAGCAGCTCGGCGGCCAGCCGCTCCAGCGCATTGGCGCGCGCGCCGGCCGCATGCCAGCCGACCGCCAGCACCAGGTCGGCCTGGCGGATGGCCTTCTCCGACCACGGCGTCAGCTCGTCGTCGGCGAGGAACAGCACGTAGTCCGTGCGCGCTTCGAGCGCGTTGAGCGCGCGCGTCGCCTCGGCGCTGTCGATTGCCACAGCGGCCGGCAGCATGTCGTGTGCGCCTGCCGCGTCGAGCAGCATGACCCGGCCGCAGCGGCCGAGTGCTCGCATCAGGCCTTGGACGAAAATCTGCGGCAACGCGCTGTCGCCGGCACGGATCAGGGCCAGTGTGCGCGGACGCGGGTCTGGCGGCGGCGGTCGGCTGAGGTTGGCCTCGGCGACGCGGCGGGCCAAAGCCACCGTCAGCGAACGCCAAATCGACGGGCTCGTGGCCGACAGCGCCTCAAAGTCGCCCCGGCCAAGCCGCAGCACCAGGCTGTCGCGCAGGGCCGTGACGGTGGCCGTACGAGCGCCGCCGGCCAGGAAGGCGATCTCGCCGACCGGCTGGCCGGGGCCGAGTTCGGCGATGGGGACGCGGCTGCCATCCAGGGTGACGATGAAGCGGCCGGTGACGACGATGTAGAGGGCATCGGCCGTCTCGCCCTGGCGCACCAGGATTTCGCCGCGCTTGAGGCTCAGCGTGTCGAGCTCGGCCGTCAGCCGCGCCCGTTCGTCTGCGCTCAGGTCGTCGAAGATCGCGACCGCGTCGAGGCCGGGCTCGCTGGCGTCTTGTGACATCGGTGGTTGTTGGCTCGGCGTTTCCCTTGTGCGAGCCTAGCCCACTTCTGCCGCAGAAAGAATTAACCCCCGGCCCCCTTCCCGAGACGAGTGCCATGCGCAATCCGACCCTGATCGAGCTGACCCGCGGCGCACTGGTGGAAAGCGCGCATGCGGGCGTCGTCGCCGTGGCTCGCCCTGACGGCGGGCTGGCCGCCGCTGCCGGCGATGTCGCTGCGCCAGTCTTTCCGCGCTCGGCCATCAAGCCGCTGCAGGCCCTGCCGTTCCTGGAGACGGGCGCCGTGGAGCGCTTCGGCCTGGGGACGGCCGAGATCGCCATTGCCTGTGCATCGCATTCGGGCACGCCGCGGCATGTGGCGGTGGCCGAGGGCCTGCTGGCGCGTGCCGGCTTGACGCCGGCTGCGCTGGGCTGCGGCGTGCACGAGCCCTACGATGCCGCCACGGCCCGCGCACTGATCCGCAGCGGCCAGCGACCGACCAGCCTGCATCACAACTGCTCGGGCAAGCATGCCGCCATGCTGGCCACAGCCGCGCATCTGGGCGAGCCGACCGACGGCTATTGGCAGCCCGACCACCCGGTGCAGGTGCGCATCCGGCGCGTCCTGGAGGATCTGACTGGCTGCAGCCTCAGCGCGGAGGTGTGTGGCATCGACGGCTGCTCGGTGCCCAATTGGGCCATCCCCCCTGCCGGCCTGGCCCGCGCCTTTGCGTGTTTCATGACGGGCGAAGGCTTGACCCCCGAGCGGACCCGCCATTGCGCGCGCATCTTCGAAGCCTGTACGGCTCACCCCGATCTGGTGGCGGGTCCGGGTCGCTTCGACACGCTCGTCATGCAGCGCCTGCCCGGCAAGGTTCTGGTCAAGACGGGCGCGGAGGGCGTCTATTGCGGTGCTTTCGCCGGCCTGGGCCTCGGCTTCGCCCTCAAGATCGAGGACGGCGCCAAGCGTGCGTCGGAGGCGGTCGCGGCGCAGCTGATCGCGCATTTCCTTCCGGAGGCGCGCGAGGTGGCACCCGATGTCGCGCTCAGGAACTGGCGCGGCCTCGACGTCGGCCGTGTGCGCGCTACGCCCGAGCTGCAAGCGGTGCTTGCCGCATTAGGATAGGTGTCGACTTTGCCCCGGCCATCGGCGCGGCTAGACTGGCGCGATTGCTCCGCACGGGGACGTTTGATGCGCCGCATTGTCGGGATTGCAGTGCTGATGGTGGCCGCATTGCTGGCCGCGGCGGGCTTTGTCCGCCAAGCGCAGGCGCAGAAGCGCACCGCCTTCGTTGCTGGCACCGATAGGTACGACAACTTCGACAAGGCGCGGCAGCTGCAGCGCGCCGTCAGCGACGCACGCGCCGTAGCCGCGGCCTTCAGGTCGCTGGGCTTCGACGTGATCGCGGCGGAGAACCTGACACGCGGCCAGTTCAACAGCGAGTGGCAGCGGTTCCTGGATCAGCTCAAGGCCGGCGACACGGCTGCCATCTACTACGCCGGCCACGGCGTCGAGATCGAAGGGCTGAATTTCCTACTGCCGCGCGACGTCCCCGACGTCAAGTTCGGCCGCCAGGAGCAGATCAAGCGCGAGAGCATCAGCGTCGCCGAGCTGCTGCTCGATCTGCGCAACCGCAATCCTGACGTCACGTTGGTGATCCTTGACGCCTGCCGCGACAACCCGCTGATCCCGGACGAGGGGCGTTCGGCGGGCGGCGGGCGCGGGCTGGCGGAGCTGAGGGGGCGACCGTCACGGGGCACCTTCATCATCTACTCGGCCGGTGTAGGCGAGAGTGCGCTGGACCGGCTGCCCGGCAATGATCCCGACGGCAATTCCATCTTCACGCGCAAGCTGGTGCCGCTGCTCGGCCAGCCTGGTCTGCCCTTGCACGACCTGGCGCGGCAGCTGCGTGCCGATGTGGTGGCGCTGGCCTCGACCGTTCAGCACACCCAGGTGCCGGCCTACTACGACAACGTGCTTGGCAAATACTGCCTGGCGGGGTGCGAGGGCGAGGCCGGCAAGGCGAAAGAAACGACGCGCAAGGATGTCCCTGCGACGCCAGCTGAGACGAGCTGTGCCCGTTCGTCACAGGAGGTTTGCCTATTGAACCCGAGGTGCCAGTGGATCGACACCCATGAGACTTTGCGGGGCTATTGCCGCCATGAAACCTGCCCTCAGCGCCAAGGCGGATGCAGAGCGCCACCGGCTGGCGATGCTGCAGAAGGAGGAAGAGCGCAGGCGCAGCGAGCGGCTTGCCGGCGAGGCAGCACGGGGCAGATCATGGGAGCCGAGCCGGCCCGTCGCGTTTGTGATCCCTGCCGGCACAGGTGGGGGTGCCGACCAGATGGCCCGCTTCATCGAGGGCGTCGTGGCCAAGCACAGCCTCATGCAGCAGCCGATCATCACCATCAACAAGGGTGGCGGGGCTGGCGCGGAAGGCTTCCTCGACGTCAAGGGTTCGACCGGCGACCCGCACAAGATCATCATCACGCTGTCCAACCTGTTCACGACCCCCTACGCCACTGGCGTGCCCTTCACCTGGAAGGACATGACCCCGGTCGCCATGCTGGCGCTCGACCAGTTCGTGCTGTGGGTCAATGCCGAAACGCCCTACAAGACGGCCAAGCAGTACATCGAGGCGGTCAAGGCCGGCGACGACAAGATTTTCAAGATGGGCGGCACCGGCTCCAAGCAGGAAGACCAGATTATCACTGTGGCGCTGGAGAAGCTGACCGCACCGAAGAAGTTCACCTACGTGCCCTATGCCGGCGGTGGTGCGGTCGCCGCCCAGCTGGTCGGCAAGCACGTCAAATCCACCGTCAACAATCCGATCGAGGCGGTCTCGCAGTGGAAGGCCGGCGCGCTGAAGCCCCTGTGCATCTTCGACAGCAAACGCTCGACCTACACCGCCAGGGTGACGGCCGACATGGCCTGGTCGGACATCCCCACCTGCAAGGAGGCAGGCGTCGATGTGGAGTACCAGATGCTGCGCGGCATTTTCCTGCCGCCAGGCGTCAAGCCGGAGCACGTTGCCTTCTACGTCGATCTCTTCAAGAAGGTCAGGGCGACTGACGACTGGAAGAACTTTATGGAGCAGGGTGCGTTCAACCAGACCTTCACGAGCGGCGACGAGTTCCGCCGCTGGCTGGAGGATGCCGACCGGCTCCACTACGGTCTGATGCAGCAAGCCGGCTTCCTCGCGCCTGGCAGATGAGTGCAGCAAGCAAGCGGATCAACGCTTTTTCCGCGCGCCAGACTGGGCACCGGCGCGGATGCGAAAGCCGCGGCTCTCCTTGATGGTCTTCAGCACGATGTCGGAGCGCACCTGCGCCACGTGGGCGTGCGGCAGCAGACGCTTGTGCACGAACTCGGCCAGCTCGTCGAGCGAGCGCACGCGCAGGTGCAGCAGGTAGTCGGCATCACCCGCCACCGAGTGCGCCTGCTGCACCTCGTCGAGCCCTTCCAGGAAATGCGCGAACTCCTCGGCCGTACTGTCGCTGTGCGCCGACAGCGTGACGCGCGTGAACGCTTCGATGGTGTAGCCGAGCTTGCGCGGATCGAGATCGGCGCGATAGGCGCGGATATAGCCTGCTTCCTCTAGCCCGGCGCGGCGCCGCGAACACTGCGACGGCGACAGGCCGATGCGGTCGGCCAGCTCCGCATTGGACAGAGCGGCATCGTCCTGCAGCACGGACAGTAGCTTGAGATCCAGCGGGTCGAGGCTCATTTCGTGCATCCTAGCGGCTTATTGTGCACAAACCGTGCACAATATCGCCGGCATGCAGTATGGATGCACGCTTCTTGCGCGCCATCGCTCCGATACTTGGCCGACGCTAGCGATTCTGCGCAGGAGCTTGCCCATGGGTCCTTTCCCGCACGACGGCCCGCCGGCCACCATCTCGTCCGCCAATCCGGCCGGTACCGACGGCTTCGAGTTCGTCGAGTTCGCCCATCCAGAGCCCGGGAAGCTTGCCGAGCTGTTCGTGCGCATGGGCTACGCGCCGGTCGCCAAGCACAAGACCAGGGACATCACGGTCTGGCGGCAGGGCGACATCAACTACATCCTCAACGCCGAGCCGCAGTCGTTCGCCGGGCGTTTCGCGGCGACGCATGGGCCGTGCGCGGCATCGATGGCCTGGCGCGTCGTGCACGCCCAGCACGCCTTCGAGCACGCGGTGAGGAACGGCGCCGAGCCCTACACAGGTTCGGACGTCACGCTGGAGGTGCCGGCCATCAAGGGCATCGGCGGGTCGCTGATCTACTTCGTTGACCGCTATGGCGCGATGGGCTCGCCCTATGATCGCGAGTTCGACTGGCTGGGCGAGTCCAACCCGAGGCCAGAGGGCGTCGGCTTCTACTACCTCGATCACCTCACGCACAACGTCTATCGCGGCAACATGGACAAGTGGTTCGACTTCTACGTCAAGCTGTTCAACTTCCGCCAGATCCGCTTCTTCGACATCGAGGGCAAGCTGACCGGCCTGCACTCGCGCGCGCTGACCAGCCCCTGCGGCCGCATCCGCATTCCCATCAACGAGTTCGCCGACGACAAGAGCCAGATCGAGGAGTACCTGAAGAAATATCGCGGCGAGGGCATCCAGCACATCGCCGTCGCCACCGAGCACCTGTATGACGCGGCTGACGCGCTGGCCACCAACGGCATCCGCTTTATGCCGGGCCCGCCCGAAACCTACTACCAGAAAAGCTTTGCGCGTGTGCCGGGCCACAGCGAGCCGATCGAGCGCATGCGTCGGCACGGCATCCTGATCGACGGCGAGGGCGTGCAGGACGGCGGCGAGACCAAGATCCTGCTGCAGATCTTCTCCAAGACCGTGGTCGGCCCGATCTTCTTCGAGTTCATTCAGAGGAAGGGCGACGACGGCTTCGGCGAGGGCAATTTCCGCGCGCTGTTCGAGTTGATCGAGGAGGATCAGATCCGGCGCGGCGTGCTGAAGGTGGAGGCCGTGGAATAGCGTAGCCATCGTCCTGCCGCCGGTCTATGCAACGCATCGGCGATGCAGAGCGCCCACACATCGCACAAGTACGGTCGCGACGCCTTGGTAGAGGCCATCGCAGGCGGCTGGCGGCCCAAATACCTGCTGTTCTGGGGCCATACGCCCAAATCGAACGGCATCGGCAAGCACGTGCTCAGTCAATGGTGGCCGGCGCCATTCAAGGCGGACGGCGAAAGCTATGCATCAGCCGAGCACTTCATGATGGCCGAGAAGGCGCGCCTGTTCGGAGACGTGACGACGCGCCGGGCCATTCTGTCGACCACCAAGCCGGGCGCCGCCAAGGCGTTGGGTCGCACGATTGTCGGGTTCGACGAGGCCAAGTGGGAGGCGACCCGCTTTCAAACCGTGGTGGTTGCCAGCCTGTTCAAGTTCGGTGGCGACGCGGCGCTGAAGGAGTATCTTCTCGAGACCGGAGACAAGGTGCTGGTCGAGGCCAGTCCGGTCGACCGTATCTGGGGCATCGGCCTGGCGGCAGACGACCCGCGCGCCGAGCGGCCCGAAGACTGGCACGGCCTCAACCTGCTCGGCTTCGCGCTGATGTGCGCGCGCGACATGCTGCGCGTCGGCCGACATCCATGACGGAGCGGATCATGTGGCAACGCTATCTGGTTGCGGCGATCGGGTTGATGCCAGCCTCCGCGCTGGCTCAGCAGCAGCCGGCCTCGCCTTCGATCGAGAAGCTGCTCTCGGACGGCTGGGAGATAGCCGGCTACATCTCGGCCTGGGAGAACCGCTCGCTGATCCTGTTCCGCCATAAGGACCAGAAGTATCTCGTGCAGTGCTCCGTGCTGATCGACGTGATGCGCAATCCGCGCGTCGTCACCTACTGCCACGAGATCAGGTAGCGGCCGCGCCGCGCGCGACATCGGGCTCCAGCCTATGCGTCCGAATGTCGACGTCGGCTACTGGTTGCCGACGCGGGGGCGGCCTATAAGCTGCTGCCGCTGACCGCTTCGCCGGCCTGCGATTCACCCTCGGCAGGCCGAATGGGATCGGCGGCGCCGACAAGCCATGGGACACGACACGCGCAATGCCGCGGCGATCATTTGCCTTCCTCGGCCTGATGGCCGCAGCTGTGGTCTGCCTCGCGCCGGCGCGCGCCGCCGACGCCCCGCGCCGCATCGTCTCGCTCGATCTATGCACTGACCAGCTGCTGGTCGAACTGGTACCGCGCGAACGCATTGCTGCTGTCACGCACCTGGCCGCGGATCCGACCGTCTCGGCCATTCCGGAGCGCGCACGCGGCATTTTCATCACGCATGGCAGCGCCGAAGATGTGCTGCGGCTTGATCCCGATCTGGTGCTGGCGGGGCCGTTCGGCGTGCGCGGCACGGTCGACCTGCTGCAGCGGCTCGGCCGGCGCGTCGTAATCGTGCAGCAGCCGCAGGACCTCTCGGGTGTGCGGGCGGCCGTCGCGACGGTGGCGGATGCCGTCGGTGAGACGGCCAAGGGCGCCGCGCTGATCGCCGATTTCGACCGGCGCCACGCCGCACTAAGCCGGCGCGAGGAAAGCGCGCGCCCGACGGCCGTCATTTATCAGATTGGCGGCTCGGTGTCGGGGCCCGGCAGTCTCGCCGATGCAGCTCTGGCGGCCGCCGGTTTCCGCAACGCGGCGACCGGCTATCGTCCGATGCGTGGTGGCCAGGTGCCGCTCGAGGCGCTGCTGGCCGATCCGCCCGACCTGCTGGTGCTGTCCAGCGCCCCCGGCGAATATCGCACGGCGCTGGCCGACAATCTGCGCCACCCAGCCATTGCCATCCTGCGCCGCCAGCATGCCTCGATCGAGCTGCCGTGGCGGCACTGGCTGTGCGGGACACCGCACATCATGGACGCGATGGAGAAGCTGGCGGCGGCGCGCACCGGCATGCAGGTGCGCGCGCGATGAAGCCGGCGGGAGCGACCAGGGAGCCCAACGCGATCATACTGCTCGGTGTGCTCGCGGCCGCGACAGCGTTGGCGTTCGTGCTGTCGCTGGCGATCGGTCCCGTCGGGCTTGGACGCGGTCTGCCGGGCGAGGCTGGCGCTCTGATCTTCCGCGAGATCCGCCTGCCGCGCGCCGTGCTGGGTGCGCTGGTCGGTGCCTCGCTTGGGCTGGCGGGTGCGGCGCTGCAAGGCTATCTGCGCAATCCGCTGGCGGAGCCGAGCCTGGTCGGCGTGTCGGGCGGTGCGGCGCTCGGGGCCGTGCTGACCATTCATCTCGGGTTGAGTGCGGCCTTTGCGCTAACGTTGCCACTCGGGGCACTGCTCGGCGCGGCGCTGGCGATGCTGGCGGTGGTGGCGCTGGCCGGCAACCACGGCGGGCCGGTGACGCTGATCCTGGCCGGCCTTGCCGTGTCGAGCATCACGACCGCGCTCGTCTCGCTGGCCCTCAACGTGTCGCAGAACCCGTTTGCGACGGTCGAGATGGTGTTCTGGCTGATGGGCTCGCTAGCCGACCGCAGTCTGCCGCAGGTGTGGCTCGCGGCGCCCTTCATGCTGGCGGGCATCGCCTTGCTGCTGCTGCTCGGACGCGCGCTCGATGCGCTGACGCTGGGCGAGGACGCCGCGCGCAGTATCGGCATCGACATTGGCCGCACCCGCACCATGGTGGTGGCCGGTACGGCGCTGAGCGTCGGCGCGGCGACGGCGGTGACCGGTATCATCGGCTTCGTCGGCCTGATCGTGCCGCACGCGTTGCGGCCCTTCACCGGGCACCGGCCGGGCCTGCTGCTGCCGGCCAGCATGCTGGGCGGGGCGATCATGCTGCTGCTCGCGGATGTGGCGCTGCGGCTGGTGCAGCCGTGGGTGGACCTCAGGATCGGCGTGCTGACGGCTCTGCTCGGTGCGCCGTTCTTCGTGTGGCTGGTGCTGAAGACGCGCTCGGAGCTGGTGTGATGATGGAGAAATTCGCCGCAGGTCGCGGCTTGGTTGTGAGCGAATTTCTCGATCTGAATTGCACCAGAAAAGTTGTCGTTCTAGTGTCCCTTATGTTTGCGAAGTTCGCTCCGGAACCTGGCATCGGGCACTGGCGAACTTCGCAATCGGGACACTAGCGCCATGAGGCTGGAGGCACGCGGGCTCGCTGTCAACCTGAAGAGCAGGTCGGTGTTGAGCGGTCTCGACTTCTCCGCGCAGCCGGCCGAGGTGACCGCCATCATCGGCCCCAACGGTGCCGGCAAGTCGACCCTGCTGCGTGCCCTTGCCGGCCTGCTCGCGCCGGCCGCCGGCACGGTGCTGGCCGACACGCGTCGGCTCGGCGACTGGGACAAGCGGGCGCTGGCGCGCGTGCTGGCCTACCTCCCGCAGGAGCGCATCGTGCACTGGGCGCTCACCGCGCGCGCCGTCGTTGCGCTGGGTCGTCTGCCGCATCAGCCGGCCGGCGCGGGCGAGAGCGAAGCCGATGCGCGGGCTATCGCGGCCGCGCTCGCGGCCATGGACGTGACGCGTCTTGCAACGCGTCCGGTGGTCGAGATGTCGGGCGGCGAGCGGGCGCGCGTGCTGGTGGCGCGGGCGCTCGCGCAGGAGCCATCCGTCCTGCTCGCCGATGAGCCGGCGGCGGGCCTCGATCCGGCGCATCAGCTGGCGCTGTTCGAGCACTTCGCCAAGCTCGCGACTCTGGGCCGAACGGTCGTCATTGCCCTGCACGATCTGTCGCTCGCCGCGCGCTTCTGTCACAGGATCGTGCTGATGGATGGTGGTCGCGTGGTGGCGGCCGGCGCGCCGCGAGATGTGCTGACGGTTGAGCATCTTGCCGCCGTCTATCGCATCGAAGCGCGCTACGCTGAGCTCGACGGCGTGCCGATTGTCTTGCCCCGCAAGCTGCTGCCATGATGTGGGCCTAGCACTGCCGAGGGGGCCGCGGCGGCTCGGTCCCGGCCTGTGCATTCCAGCTGGGGGCATCATCGCTTGACCATGTTCCGGCGGCAGCAACGCCTCAATCTGGCGCTAGAGGGCGGCGGCGCGCACGGCGCGTTCACCTGGGGCGTGCTCGACCGCCTGCTTGAGGACGAGACTCTCGACCTCGCCTGGATGAGCGCAACGAGCGCCGGCGCCGTCAATGCCGTGGCCGTCGCTGCCGGCCTCGCTGAATCGGGCCGCGCCGGCGCGCGCGCCAAGCTCCGCGCGGTTTGGGAGGCGGTGGCCAAGGCTGGCCTGCCCGACCTGGTGCGCCTCAATCCGCTGCTGGCCGGCATCAGCCGCTCCAACGCATTCGCGCAGGTGGCGACGTTGTTCTCACCCTACGACTTCAATCCGCTCGGCTTCGATCCGTTCCGCAAGCTGCTCGAGGCGCACATCGATTTCGCGCTGCTGCGCGGCACGCGCGGGCCGGAGCTGCTGATCGCTGCGACTGATGTCACCACGGGTCGGCCGCGCTTGTTCCGGCGCCGCGAGATTACGGTCGAGTCGGTGCTGGCCTCGGCCTGCCTGCCGACCATCCATCACGCCGTGACCATCGACGGGCAGGCCTATTGGGACGGGGGCTTCTCCGCCAACCCTGACCTGCTCACCGTGGCGCGCGAGAGCCCGGTCGCCGATACGCTGATCGTCAAGCTCAACGCGCTGGAGAGCAAGGGCGTGCCGACCAGCGCGCGCGACATCACGGCTCGCATCAATCAGCTGACCTTCGGCCAGCCCATGCTGCGCGATATCGAGGTGATCGAGACCGTGCGTTCGCTCGCCTCCCGCTGGTCGCGCTTCAGCAACGCGGCGGACACGCGTTTGGCGCGTCATCGCTTCCATCTGATCGACGCGGGGCGCTTCACGAGCGCTCTGGCCCCCGACAGCAAGGGCAAGCCCGATATCGAACTTTTGACCTACCTGCATGGCGCTGGCCGCAGCGAGACCGAGAAATGGCTGGAACGCAGCCGCCGCAGCATCGGCCGGCGCGCCAGCGTCGACCTGCGCAAGCATTTCCTGTCGGGCCGGCCGGCTCCGGCACTGCTTCCGCCAGAGGCGGCAGCTTGAGCAGGATCGCCGCCTAACTGGCGTATCGCGTTCTTTTCTCGGGGAATTTCGTGAGGTCGGGCTTCGGCCGACGAACCGTTGCCTCCATAATTTTGCAAGCTTTGGCCCGTGCGACAATCTGCGACCGGTTGTTCATCGCCGCCCCGGGCGCGAAGCGCTGCGTGCGGAGTAAAGACTATGGTAAGGACCGGCGAGTGATGTATTGCCGGCGCATTAATTGTTCGGGGGCAAGCGATAGTGAACGAACAGGTTTCCGGCCTGCGCACGGCCTTTGGTCCTGCACGCAGCGAGGCGGCCGTCCTCTTGGCGATGCTGGCAGCTACGGCGATTCTGTCGCAGTTCTTCCGCTCCTCCAATTCGGTCATCGGTCCCGAGCTCATTCGCGACCTGTCGCTGTCGTCGGAGGCCCTGGGCTTTGCCAATGGCAGCTTCTTCGCGGCCTTGCTTCTGGCTCAGGTCCCGGTCGGCATCGCCTTCGATCGCGTCGGCCCCCGCATCACGGTGGCCATCCTGTCGGTGCTGATGACGGCAGGCGCACTGCTGCACGCCACCGCCCAGACGGGCGCCGGGCTTGCGCTCGCCCGCTTCGTCGTGGGCCTTGGCTGTGCGGGCAGTTTCATGTCCGGCGTGGTGCTGATATCGCGCTGGTTTCCGCGCCCGTCGTGGGCCACCGTGCTGAGCTGGTTGTTCGCGCTGAGCCAGGTCGGGCTGCTGCTGGCCGGACTGCCGCTGGCGATTGCCGCCGAGACGGTAGGTTGGCGCGTCACGTTCATCGGCATGGCCATGGTTGCCGCGCTGGTCGGGGTGCTGTTCCTGCTCATCGTGCGTGATAGACCGCCGGGATCTGCCCCTGCTGCCACGCCGATCGAGCGGGTTGGGGCCTTGCGGGGATTGCGTCTCGTCCTGGCGACGCCGGGGTTGCTGCCGGTGCTGGCGCTGTTTGCGGTCGCCTACGCTGCGTTTGCCACCGTGCTGGTGTTGTGGGCGGGCCCCTATCTGCACGACGTATACGATCTCGGCCCGATCCAGCGCGGCTACGTGCTGCTGGCGATGGCCGTGTGCCAGACGGTCGGCGGTCTCGTCGTCGGGCCGCTCGATCGCATCTTCAACACCCGCAAGTGGGTGGTGGTGGGCACCGCGTCGCTGTCGCTGTCAATGCTCACGGTGCTCGCCACGGTGACGATGCCGCTGATCGGCGCGCTGGCAGCGCTGATGGTGCTCAGCGCCTCGTCAGCTTACGGCAGCGTCCTGCTGGCACACATCCGCAGCCACTTCCCGGATCATCTGGCTGGTCGCGGCGCCACCACTGGCAACATGGCGCAGTTGGCCGGCGCGGCCCTGCTGCCGATGCTTACGGGGCTCATTCCGCCGCTATTCCCTGCAGCCGACGCGGAATACTCGGTGCTCGCCTACCAATGGATCTTTGCCACCCTTGCCACGGCCCTGGCGACTGGGCTGGCGGTCTACCTGACGTCCCGCGACGCCAAGCCCGACGCGGCCGGCCCCAGCGATCCGCCGACCCCGGACTGACATCCTCTGCCGCTTCGCACCGTCGTTGCGGCGGGAATGACAGACAAGGTCTGCATCCTATCGGCTTGACCCCACACGCCCGGCACGTTCAATTGAGACCGAGTGGCGGCATTGGTCGCCAGGCACAAAACCTCCGGGGAGAGAAACGAATGGCCAAGCGAGTCGAGGGGAAGATTGCGTTCTGCATGGCGGCCGGCGCCGGTATCGGCCGCGCCACGGCCATTGCGTTGGCGCGCGAAGGCGCCAAAGTGATAGCCACCGACCTCAATGAAGCGCTGCTCGCGGGGCTGAAGGAGGAAGGCATCGCCGAGGTTGCCAAGCTCGACGCGCGCGACACGGCGGCCGTGCAGGCGATGGCCAAGAAGTACGGGCCGGTCGACGTCTTGTTCAATGCCGCCGGCTTCGTGCATCACGGCACGGTGCTCGACTGCACGGAAGAGGACTGGGATTTCTCCTTCGACCTGAACGTCAAGTCGATGCATCGCACGATCCATGCCTTCCTGCCCGGCATGCTGACCAAGGGCAAAGGCTCCATCATCAACATCGCCTCCACCGTCGGGGCCAACAAGGCCGCTCCCAATCGCTACGTCTACGCGGCGACCAAGGCAGCCATTGTCGGCCTGTCGCGTTCAGTGGCCATGGACTTCATCGGCAAGGGCATCCGCTGCAACTGCATCTGCCCCGGCACCATCGAGACGCCGTCGCTTGGCGACCGCATCAAGGCGCTCGGCAAGCAGGTCGGCGGCGAGGAGAAGGCGCGCAAGATGTTCATCGACCGCCAGCCGATGGGCCGCCTCGGCCGCGCCGAGGAGATGGCGCATGTGGCCGTCTACCTCGCCTCCGACGAGTCCGACTACATGACCGGCTCGTGCATCCAGCCCGACGGCGGCTTCACTCTGTGACGCAGTCCGAGCCACTGCGTGCCGGCGATACCGTCCTTGAGCGGGCCCGCAGCGAGGACGTGCCGGCGCTGCTTGCGCTACAGCGGTCAGCGTATGCCCGCAACCGCACACTGCTCGGCGTCGAGCCTCTGCCGCTGCTTGCCGACTACGCCGACATCATGCGCGACATGGAGGTCTGGCTGGCTCGTAAGGAGAAGAACCTGGCCGGTGCATTGATCCTGGAGCCGCGCGAGGGCGATCTGCTGATCTGGAGCATTGCGTCTGATCCCGCGGTGCAGGGCGGCGGGCTTGGCCGTGCCCTGCTTGCTGCGGCCGAGGAGCGCGCCCGCCGCCTTGGTCGCGTCGTCGTGCGGCTCTACACCGGCACGGTGCTGACCCACCTCGTCGGCTGGTACGGCCGGCACGGCTATCGGGTGGAGCGCATCGAGACCTTGAGCGACCGCTCGATCACGCACATGATCAAGCGTTTGGAACCCCATTCGGAGGCGTAACGCCCATGCTCCGCTTCTGCGCCAACCTGACGTTCCTGTTCACGGAGTTGCCGTTCCTCGATCGCTTCGAGGCGGCGGCCAAGGCCGGCTTCAAGGCCATCGAGGCCGGCAACCCTTATGAGGCATCGACCGCCGAGGTCGCGTCCCGTCTCAAGGCGCACAATCTCGCGGCGGCTCTCTTCAATACGCCGGCGGGCAACGCGGCCGCTGGCGAGCGCGGACGCTCGGCGCTGGCGGGGCGTGAGGCGGATTTCGAGGCCGACCTGGCGCTGGCACTGAGCTATGCGGAAGCCGCCGGCTGCAAGCTGATCCATGTCATGGCTGGTCTCGTGCATCAGGGCGCGCGCCGCGAGACGTTCGTTGCCAACCTCAAGAAGGCCGCGCGCACGGCCGCCAAGGCCGGCGTGAACCTGGTGATCGAGCCGATCAATCGGCGCGACATCCCGGGCTATTTCCTGAACAAGCTCGCCGATGCCCGCGCTATCATCTACGAGGTGGGCGAGCCCAATCTCGGCCTGCAGTTCGATCTCTACCACCGCCAGGTGGAGGACGGTGACGTGGCCGTCGCGCTCAAGGAGTACGCGGCCATCACGCGCCACTACCAGATCGCCAATCCGCCCGATCGCGGCGAGCCCGATGCCGGCGATCTCAACTACGCCTGGCTGCTGAAGGAGATCGACGCCAGCGGCTACACGGGCTACGTCGGTTGCGAGTACCGGCCGCGCCGTGGCACCGTCGAAGGGCTCGGCTGGACCAAGGCCTGCGGCGTCACATTGGGATGACAGGGAGACGCGTATGAAGGTTCTCATCTTTGGCGGCGCCGGCATGATCGGCCGCAAGCTCGCGGAGCGGCTGGCGCGCGACGGCGAGCTGGGCGGCAAGGCCGTCAGCAAGCTCACCCTGTATGACGTGGTGCCCGGCGCCGTGCCGGCCGGCGCGAAGATGCCGGTCGACGTGAAGACGGGCGACCTTCCCGCGCCTGGCGAGGCGGCCAAGCTGATCGCCGACAAGCCCGATGTGATCTTCCATCTCGCTGCCATCGTGTCCGGCGAGGCCGAGCAGGACTTCGACAAGGGCTATCGCATCAACATGGACGGCACGCGCTCCGTGTTGGAGGCGGTGCGCGCCACCGGCTATGTGCCGCGCCTGGTGTTCGCCAGCTCGATTGCCGTGTTCGGTGCGCCGTTCCCGGAGGCGATCGGCGACGAATTCTTCCACCAGCCGCTCACCTCCTACGGCACCCAGAAGGCGATCTGCGAGCTGCTCGTGTCCGACTACAGCCGTAAGGGCTTCGTCGATGGCATCAGCCTGCGCCTGCCCACCATCTGCGTGCGGCCCGGCAAGCCCAACAAGGCGGCGTCCGGTTTCTTCTCCAACATCATGCGCGAGCCGCTGGCGGGCGCCGAGGCCGTGCTGCCGGTGTCGGAGAGCGTGATGCACTGGCATGCGTCACCGCGCGCGGCCGTCGAGTTCATGCGGCATGCGGCGACGCTCGACACTGCCCGGCTGGGTGCGCGGCGGGGCCTGACCATGCCGGGCCTTGCCGTCACGGTCGGCGAGCAGATCGCCGCGTTGAAGAAGGTGGCGGGCGACAAGGTGGTGGCGCGCATCCGCCGCGAGCCCGATCCGTTCATCGAGAAGATCGTGGCCGGCTGGCCGCGCAAGTTGGCCGCCAAGCGTGCCGTCGAGCTCGGCTTCCAGCCCGATGCCAGCTTCGAGGACATCATCCGCATCCACATCGAGGACGAGCTGGGCGGGCGCATCGCCTGAGCCCGGGCAGGGTTGTGCGCCTGCAACGGGCGCGTGGATGCGGCGAGCGGGCTTTTAGCTTTCGTTGCAGAATTGCTGTATGCTGCGCTCGAACAACCGCCAGGCGGGCACCTGGCCAAGAAGGGGATCATCGAGAATGCTGAAATCTACACGCGCTCTCCTCGTTCCGCTGACGGCTGCGGCCACCGTCGCGCTGCTCGCGTCCGTTGCCGACGCCCAGCCGCGCCGCGGCATCATCGGCTACGTGAGGGCCAATTCCTTCTACGGCCCCGCGTCCATCACCGGGCCGGTGCGCGTCGGACCGAAGGGCCGCATGGAGGTTGGCCTGCCGGGCGGCACTTGGATCGAGTGCCGGCAAAGCTGCAGCAATACCCTGCGGCAGGAGACCGTCGACTTCTGGCAGCATCGCGACTATCGCAACGGCGCCGACGGCCCGGGCTATTTCCACAGACAATTCTGACGGCCGCGCCTTGTGACCGGCACCGATTTCTGAGCCGCGGTAGCGACCCATACCCGTCATCCCGGAAGCCGAGGCTTCGTGGCCGAGGCTGTCCGGGATCTCGCACGGTCAGCCAGCTGCGACCTCCGCACTCAGCGCCGCCGCGCTTCGCGCGCTTCATCGAGGCCGGGATGGCGGCTCACATCATCAATCGCAGGGCCGCGCCCGCGCGACGCAGCGCCACTTATCGCCCGGATCCTGCTTCTGGCAGCGCGTGACCTTGTCCTCGGCCTTGCTCCAGAAAGCAAAGGCCGAGCTGTAGCGGTCGCGCACCTCGCTGCGCCAGCGGGCGCGTGAGATCAGCTCGGTCGGCAGCTTGAAGGTGCCCTCGGCAGAGGCCTGCACGTAACCGCGGCAGGCGGCGCTGGCCGCGGCGGGCGCCATCGCCATCGCGCCGACAAGCGCGGCGGCACCGATCAGGGCAAATCTGGCGGACATCTCGATCTCCGTGGTCACATGCGAGGTTCGGCAATGACGGTACGACCCGGACGCTGGCAGCTCCCGGTCGAACCGATTTGAACGTGTCGTTGTTCCTTCTGGTGCGAAAGAACGGCGCCACGCCCAACATCCCGTCGCAACGGCCACCGCCTTACGCGGCACGGCCAGAGGCAATTATGCAGCGGGGCTCGCCGCTGCTGCGCCGAGCCCCGCTGCTGATCAGTGCCAACAGGCAAAGGACGCAAATCAGCCTTTGCGCTTGTACTGGCGCAACGCGTCCCAGGTGCGGTCGTCGACCTGGCCGGTGACCTTCAGGTCGTTCTCGCGCTGGAAGCGGCGTATGGCTTGCTGTGTCTTGGGTCCGAACTCGCCGTCCACGTCGTCACGCTCCAGGAAGCCCGCGCGCACCAGCCTGCGCTGGACGGCGTAAACCCGGCGATCCTTGTCATCCCAATCCTTGTCGGCCTCGTCGTCGTCCGCGGCTGCCGCCACGTGGCAGGGATAGCCGGAGACGTTGCAGCGCTTCATGCGGCTGCCGATGGCGCCGATGCCGGACTCGCCGCAATCGACGCGGCCTTGCCTGGCCTTGGTGAAGTCCATGAACTGCTCGCCGTACTTCTGGCGCACCTCGCGCTGCCAGTTGTCGATGGCCAAGCGCTGGGCGCGCTTGTCGCCCCAGAATGTCGCCTTGCCGGCCGCTGTGATCTTATCGCCTTTGCAGCGCTCATCCTGGGCGCTTGCTGTCGCGGTCAACGCACCGGTCAGCAGGAGCGCGCCTGCTGCCCCCAACAATACTCTCTTCATCTGCATTGCGTTTTGCTCCACAATAAAATGCCGTCAGTGCCGTTGGCACGGAGACGTCTACTACTACAACTGATGTGTCATCGGGGAGACCTCATCCCTCAAATCTGTGGCATTAAAAGGTCTTTCTCCTGCATCCTCATTCAGGCTGGAGCGGCGCTCCTGCCGCCCGCCACGATCAAGCCGCACAAAACGGAAAAAGCCGGCAAGTTGGCGAGCTGGAGCGCAGCCGCGCGCAAAGTGTCACATCGCTGTTGCAGAGTTTCGAGCGTCACGGTCATCCACAACGAATGCGTGCGCTCTTCGCTCACAAGTCGCGCTACAGTAGCGCTCCAACTCCGATCCACGCCCAAGCTATGTCCATGACCACCCGCCTCGCCGCTTGCAACTGCGGACAGCTCAATCTCACCATCGAAGGCGAGCCGGCGCGCATCTCCATGTGCCACTGCCTGGAGTGCCAGCGCCGTACCGGTGCGGTGATCAGCAACCAGGCGCGCTTCGCCCGCGAGCAGATCACCTTCGCCGGCCAGTCCACCGCCTGGACCCGTTCGGCCGAGAGCGGCAACAGGCTGACCTTCCACTTCTGCCCAGTGTGCGGCTCGACCGTGTACTGGGAGGGCCAGGGCTTCCCCGGTTTCGTGGCAGTGGCGATCGGCACCTTCGCCGACCCGGCTTTCCCCGCGCCCACCATCGCCGTGTGGGAGGAGTGCCGCCACCCCTGGGTCGAGCTGCCCTCCGACACGCCGCCCAAGCGCGCCCCGAAGCAGGGGTGACATACACTTAGGAGTTTCATTGCGCACAAAAGGCGCCGCGTCTCCGCGGCGCCTTCGGCTGCCGTCACTCGCCATTGCCCGTCGGGTGCGAGAGCGGCGCAACACTACTTATAGTAGCCTACGCCGCAGACTTGGTCAGCCACTTTGGTGACAAAACTCACTTTGGCCACCGGCGTGGTGTCGGCGCCGGGCCGCGGGAACATGTAGCTGACCTCCGCCACCTTGCCTTCGGCTGCGGCCGCCATGATTTCCTCGCCCAGCTTCTTGCCGGTCTTGTCGACCAGGGCGGAAATCGGCGTCCCCATCAGCTGCGCATTGGGGTGCGCCGTGAACTTGCCGTCCGCGCCGGCACAGAACACGTAGAGGTCGCGGTCGCGGAAGCCTGCACCCGCGTTGTTGAAGTCGGTCAGTGCTTTCGCCTTGTCGGCCTTGAGAGCGACTACCGCCTTGTCGAGCAGGGCCTTGGCCTCGGCGGCCGTGCCGAACTGGGCTTGCGCAACGGCAGCCGCGCCGAGCATGGCGACGGCGGCGATGGTCATGAGTGCCTTGCGAATCATGGGCGTCTCCTCTGTTCTTTATGGGACCTGCTGATGCGCGATCCGGCGCTGATTGGACCAGCAAATTGAAGCGTTCTGTGGGCATCGCTTTGCAGTTGCGACAGCGCTGTTGCAGCGCCATATAGTGAGCGCATGCCACGTCCCCCACGCACAGATTCAACACCCAAGCCGCGCCCCTCGCGCGGCAAGTCGGGCAAGCCGCCCGCGCCGCCCGTCGAGGGCGCCGGCGGCACGCCGGAGACCAAGCGCTCCACCGCGCCAGGGCTTCGCCGAGGCGCCGCAGGCGCCGTTCCTGCCCGGCCAGCCGCCTCGACCCTGCCCGCCCTGCGCAACGTCGGGCCGCCGTCGCGCAACATCGGCGACATGACGGCGTCGCCTGAACGCCTGCTGGCCAAGCCGCACGAGCGCTCCGAGCGGGCGCGCGAGGTGCTGGCCCAGCAGCCGATGATCGCCGGCCACCCGCTGGTGTCGGGCAGCCTGCCGCAGTTCATTCCGCACCGGCCGCGAGCGGCCCGAGAAGATCGCGAGGGCGGCGTCGCCTTCAAGCTGGTGTCGGAGTACGAGCCCAAGGGCGACCAGCCCACCGCCATCGCCGAGCTGGTCGCGGGCGTCAACAAGCACGAGCGCGACCAGGTGCTGCTCGGCGTCACCGGCTCGGGCAAGACCTTCACCGCCGCGCAGGTGATCTCGGCGACCCAGCGCCCGGCCCTGGTGCTGGCGCCCAACAAGACGCTGGCGGCCCAGCTCTACGGCGAGTTCAAGAGCTTCTTCCCCGACAACGCGGTCGAGTACTTCGTCTCCTACTACGACTACTACCAGCCCGAAGCCTACGTGCCGCGCACCGACACCTACATCGAGAAGGAATCGTCGGTGAACGAGCAGATCGACCGCATGCGCCACGCCGCCACGCGCTCGCTGCTGGAGCGCGACGACGTCATCATCGTGGCGTCCGTGTCGTGCATCTACGGCATCGGCTCGGTCGAGACCTACACGGCCATGACCTTCACGGTGCAGACCGGCGAGAACCTGCCGCAGCGCCAGCTGCTCGCCGACCTGGTCGCCCTGCACTACCGCCGCAGCGACGCCAACTTTATTCGTGGCACCTTCCGCGTGCGCGGCGACACCGTGGAGCTGTTCCCGGCGCATTTGGAAGACCGCGCCTGGCGCATCTCGCTGTTCGGCGACGAGGTGGAATCCATCACCGAGTTCGACCCGCTCACCGGCCCCAAGACCGACGAGCTGAAACTGATCAAGGTCTATTCCAACTCGCACTACGTCACGCCCAAGCCGACGCTTCAACAAGCCATCAAGTCCATCAAGGCCGAGCTCAAGCAGCGCCTCGAGGAACTGTACAACTCCGGCCGCCTGCTGGAGGCCCAGCGGCTCGAGCAGCGCACCGTGTTCGACATGGAGATGATGGAGGCGACCGGCTCCTGCGCCGGCATCGAGAACTACTCGCGCTATCTCACCGGACGCCAGCCGGGCGAGCCGCCGCCGACCCTGTTCGAATATCTGCCCGACAACGCCCTGGTGTTCGTCGACGAGAGCCACGTCACCGTGCCGCAGATCGGCGGCATGTTCCGCGGCGACTACCGGCGCAAGGCGACGCTCGCCGAATACGGCTTCCGCCTGCCCTCCTGCATGGACAACCGCCCGCTGCGCTTCGAGGAATGGGACGCCATGCGGCCGCAGACCACCTACGTCTCGGCCACGCCCGGCGGCTGGGAGCTGAACCAGACCGGCGGCAGCTTCACCGAGCAGGTGATCCGCCCCACCGGCCTGATCGACCCGCCGGTCGAGATCCGCCCCGCCAAGTCCCAGGTCGACGACCTGATCGACGAAGTGCACCAGGTGTCGAAGAAGGGCTACCGCGCGCTCGTCACCACGCTCACCAAGCGCATGGCCGAGGACCTCACCGAGTACATGCACGAGCAGGGCATCCGCGTGCGCTACATGCACTCCGACATCGAGACGCTGGAGCGCATCGAGATCATCCGCGACTTGCGGCTCGGCGCCTTCGACGTGCTGATCGGCATCAACCTGCTGCGCGAGGGCCTCGACATCCCCGAGTGCGCGCTGGTGGCGATCCTGGATGCGGACAAAGAAGGGTTCCTGCGCAGCGAGACCAGTCTCATCCAGACCATCGGCCGCGCCGCCCGCAACGTCGACGGCAAGGTCATCCTGTACGCCGACCAGATGACCGGCTCGATGCAGCGCGCCATCGCCGAGACCGACCGCCGCCGCGAAAAGCAGATGGCCTACAACACGGCCAACGGCATCACGCCCGAGAGCATCAAGCGCAACATCCACGACGTGCTGTCCTCCGTCTACGAGCAGGACCACGTCACCGTCGATGCCGGCCTGGCCGAGGAGAACGCCACCCTGGTCGGCCACAACCTCAAGGCCGTCATCGACAACATGGAAAAGAAGATGCGCGATGCCGCCGCGGATCTGGAGTTCGAGACCGCCGCCCGCCTGCGCGACGAGATCAAGCGCCTGCGCCAGACCGAGCTGGCCATCGCCGACGATCCCCTCGCCCGCCAGACCGACGTCGAGGACAAAGCCGGCGCCTTCGCCGGCGACCGCAAATACGGCGGCGCTCCCTCTCCCCGCGCTACGCCGACCTCGCCACGCGCTCCGTCAGCGCGGGGAGAGGGTCGGGGTGAGGGGCAGCCACGAACCGCAGCGCAAGCTTCTGCCTCTCACCCTAGCCCTCTCCCCATGAAGGACGGGGAGAGGGAAGCCTCGCGCATCCAGCGCGAGTACCAGCCCGTGCAGCCCACCTACGCGCAGACCAGCGCCATGCCCGGCACCCGCGCCAAGAAACCATCTCTCGACGACATGGGTCCCGGCACCGACCGCCCCGAGCCTCTGCGCGATCCCGACGCCGTCTCGCGCATCCGCAAACCCACGCTCGACGAGATGGGCTCGCACGCCAACCGCCCGATCCCCGCGCGCGCCCCCGATGTCGACCCGCGCACCAAGGCTGGCGCCTTCGGCGAGGGCGTGAAAGGCCCGCACAAGCCCACCCTCGACGAAATGGGCCCGCACGCCGAACGCGGTCTGCCAGTCGCCGGCAAGTCGCTTCCCGCCAAGCCGCCGACAAAGACCATCGACGTACCAAGCGACGCCGAGAAGAAAAAGCACCGCCACGGCCGCCCCCGCAAGACCGGCCGGCCGGGGCAGTAGCACAGCCGGTCACGGCGGCACCCTCGCGGGCGACACAGAAGGAGTGGACCAATGGAGATCACGCGCAACGGCTCACAACCCTCGCGCAAAGGACCGGCGGAGTACTTCACCGGAACCGTTCGGATCGACCCGCTGTTCCAGGCGCCCGAGCCAGCCCGCATTGCCGGCGCCCAGGTCACGTTCGAGCCGGGCGCCCGCACGGCCTGGCACACGCATCCTCTCGGCCAGACGTTGATCGTAACGTCCGGCTGCGGTTGGTGTCAGCGCGAGGGTGGTATCGTCGAGGAGATCCGGCCGGGCGATGTCGTCTGGTTTCCGCCCGGCGAGCGGCACTGGCATGGCGCGACGCCTACAACGGCGATGACGCATATCGCTCTTCAGGAATCCCTCGGCGGCACCACCGTCACGTGGCTGGAACAGGTTACCGACGCGCAATACCGCACGTAGATCAGCAGTGGCCGTGCAGCTCCGGGCAAGGCCGGCTGTCCCGGGCGGTAGCCGCTCTGCGCCCCCCCGCAGGCGCCTCGATCAAACTAGCGGATCGGCCGCGTACGTTGCAACCTCGACGAGATTGCCGTCAGGATCTTCGCAGTAGATCGAGGTCATGCGGCCGAGCGCGCCGGTGCGTTGCGTCGGCCCCACCGTTATCGCAATGCCCTGGCTGTTCAGGCGGTCGATCACCGGCTTGAGGCTGCCTTCGGTGATGAAGCAAAAATCGAGCGACCCCGGCGCATCGACCTTGGCCGTAACCCAGCCGGGGGTGCCGGTCGGGCGCAGGTTGAATTTTTGTCGCCCGAACTTGAGGGCAATTCGCTCGCTCGGCTCCTGCCCCGGACTGGAGAAGGTCTCGCGCTTGAAGCCGAGTGCGCGCTCGTACCAGGCGGCGGTCGCCTCGACGTCGCGGCAGTTCATGACGATGTGGTCGATGCGGTCGATCATCGGAACTCCTTGCTCGTGCGGTGGCCGATCCATGCCAGTAGAGAGGGCGCGCGCCCACTGCGCAAGTTCGCGGGTCACAGGCCGTCTTTCTGTTCGCCTATGGAAGGCGACTGCGCGTTTGGCGCCGGCGACGGGGCGGTTCATTGCTGACGCTTTTATTTCATGTTCGCAGAAGCTTCCCGAACTGCCAGAGAGTCCGGCTACAATCTGGCGCCGTCGGCGGTGGAGTCGGCCCGACATCGCACGGAAGGGCCTCGCAAGGACCAACAGACCGGCGGGCAACGGCGCCGCACTTTCCGTTCAGTCGCTGACAGCGCCGTACGCTTCTTTGCAGCAGTGAGCTTTTGCGCAACGTCCGCAAAACCGTCATTGATCTGTCAAATTCCAGCGCGGCTCACATCGAAAAACACGCACACAGTTGCAGTCGAGGCATAGCGCGGTTGTGCGCGGACTGATTTAGTGCACTCCGACATTCGTTCAGTCAGTTTGGGTATTGTGCATGGCGTCGTCGTTGCGTTTCCTTTCGGTGCTGTGCCTTGTGCTCACCAGTACGCTCGCGTCGGGCTGTGGGACGACGACTGACGAGAATGCATCTCTTGCCGGTCGTCCGCTGCAGGGTTCACAGGCGCGGCTGAAGATCTATCGCACGAGCGAGTTCGTGGCCGCTGTTCCGTCCGCGCGTGTGAAGGTTGACGGCCGTCAGGTGGCCGAGCTTGGCGTGGGCGGATCCACCATGCTCGACATCCCTGCTGGCTCGCGCACCGTCGTCGTCGATGCGGTCGGTCACCCCAACGTCTATTCGATGACCCTGAAGGCAAAGGGCGGCATGCTCTACGTTCTGGAGGTCTCCCCGCGCACGGAAGCGGCCGTGGCGGGTGCCCTCTTCGGGCTGGTCGGCGCGCTCGTCGAGGCGGGCGTCAATCAGAACGGCGGCACGTTCGAGGTTCGCGTTGTCGACGCTAAGCCGGCTCGCTGACACCCAATAGACCCTCGCCGGGGGCAGGCCCCCAGGCGCGCTGCGTGAGGCCGCTGCAGCGGCTGAGTGCGAATTGTCGTAGACAGGCGGGTATGCTTGGCATCGATCCGCTGATTGCCCTCGGCGTGGTGCTGGCCACCGCGGCCACGGACGCAGTTTACGTGATGTTCACCTCGGCCGTCGTGTCCCGCAAACGGGTGCCGGCGGCGACCTGGAGCAGCATCTGGTACGTGCTGTCGTCGTTTGCCGTCATCTCCTATACCAGCAACTGGCTGTACGTGATCTTCGCCGCCGCCGGCTCCTGGCTTGGCGCCTACGCGACCATGACGTTCCTGCACGGAACTCCGGGCGGTCCACCAGTTCCGCGGCCGCCGGCCCAGGATTCCGGCCATCATCCGTGAGTGCGGGCGCCTGCGAGAGCATCTAGGCGCGGGGTCGGAGGTTTGCTGGACCTCACGCTGGCTGCGCGGCACCGCCCAGCGATTTCAGCTCCTGAGCCAGGACGATGGTCTCGGCCCTGATCCGGCCAAGCACGTCGTGCAGCTGTGCGGCGGTCTCGCCCACGTGACCGTTCAGATCGGCCTGGCCATCGCCCGAAGATGAGGCCGGCCAGATCTCATTGAGCCGGGCGGCGGCCTTGCGCTCGTCGTCCGTCAGCTCCTGAAAGCTGGCGAGCGAAACGTAGGCGTCCTCGAGGAACTGCCGCTGCTCCTGCCCCTCGATCGTCCTGATGCAATGCTGAAGCACGAACTTCACATTGTCTTTCGGATAGCCGATCGCGCTCGCGTCACGCACCACTGCCCCGGCCGACGCGCCAAGCGCGGTAACATATCGGTCGAGCACGTCGCGCGCGTTGAACTGATCCATGCTCTTCCCTCTCCCCTCAAGCATGTCCGAGCCGCCCCAAATAAGGGCGCCCCGTGGCGGCCGCATGGCAGACGTTGAACGAAGGTCAACCTGCAGCGGGCGGCTGGCGCGCGCTCGCAGCATGCGCCGCGCAACGGCGGATCACTGCCAACGCCATGATTAGAGAAGAGATTTGCCGCCCGTCCACCGTCGCGGCGATGAGGTGGAACGCTGGTCAGGAGCCGGTGGCAACCGCGAAATCATCACGCGACGCCGCCCATTTCAGAATTGCGGCGAGGGCAGGGCGGAGCATTGGGAAGGTCGTCCTGTCGGCAAAGATGCCCGGTAAGTTCCGCGGCGGGCCCATGAGCCTCGACCACACCTTCCTCTGCCGAGTAATAAGATTGCGTCGTCGGAGAGCTGCTCACACCTCGAATCTTGGCGCTCTCGGGAATGTGATATGACGGGATCGGATTTGCGCGGCGCAGCCTTTTGTTCGTCGACAGAGCAGTTTGCGCGACTTGTCTCCGCCCTTAGTCCAATATCGGCTTTGCCGGTACGCCGCGTATTCCACAATCGACAACCAAACAGCTGCGTGATTGCGTTCCTCGTAAGGCGCGCCGGGGAACGACGCAGCCGCCAAGGGGTTGGGGGAGACGCACCATGTGGAACCAGGTCTACAATCCGTTCGACAATGCGGTGCTGTCGACGATTGCCGCCGCGCTGCCGGTCGTGACGCTGCTGGCGCTTATTGCATCCAACCAGGTCAAGGCGCCAGTCGCCGCAATCATCGCGCTGGGGGTGGCCATTGCGGTTGCCGTCTTCGCCTTCACCATGCCGACGAACCTCGCCCTGCGGGCGGCCGTGCTCGGCGCAGTCACCGGGTTCTTCCCGATCGGCTGGATCATCCTCAACGTCCTCTTCCTTTACCGGCTGACTGTGGAGAGGGGCACCTTCGAGACATTGCAGACCACCATCGGCGGTGTAACGGCCGATCGGCGCCTGCAGTTGCTGCTGATCGCCTTCTCGTTCGGTGCCTTCTTCGAAGGCGCGTCGGGATTCGGCACGCCGGTGGCGGTCACCGGCGCCATCCTGATCGGCCTCGGCTTCTCGCCGCTTGCGGCCTCCGGTCTTTCGCTGATCGCCAATACCGCGCCCGTTGCCTACGGTGCGCTCGGCACACCGATTGCTGGCCTCGCCAGCGTCACCGGACTCGACCCCTATATTCTCGGCGCCATGGTCGGCCGGCAGCTGCCGTTTTTCTCGCTGATCGTGCCGTTCTGGCTGATCTGGGTGTTTGCCGGCTTCCGCGGCATGCTGCAGGTCTGGCCTGCCATCCTGGTCACCGGCGTGTCGTTCGCAGTACCGCAGTTCCTGATCTCCAACTTCATCAACCCATGGATCGTCGACATCGGCGCGTCGCTGATCTCGATGGGCTGCCTGATCCTGTTCCTGAAGGTGTGGTCGCCGGCGGTGACCTGGACCTCGCCGGCGCTGCGCAGCCGCGACGACTCGGCGTCGACCATGCCGACGCCGGTGCCTAAGTCGACCGAGAAGCCGACCACCGGGCAGGTGTGGTTCTCGTTGATGCCGTGGATCATCGTCTGCGTGGTGCTGCTGGTATGGGGCACGGGCTGGTTCAAGGCTGCGGTCAATCCCTACGCAACCTGGAGCTATCCGGTGCCGGAGCTGCACAACCTGATCCAGAAGGTGCCGCCGGTTGCCGCCAAGCCGACGCCGGAACCCGCCGTGTTCGCGTTCACGTGGCTAACGTACACGGGCTCCGGCATGCTGATCGCAGCGATCCTCTCGGGCCTGCTGATGGGTTTCGGCCCCATCAGGTTGGTGACAGCCTATGCGAAGACGATCCGCGTCACGCTCGCCTCGCTGATCACCATCTCCGCCATGCTGGCGATCGGTACGCTCACCCGCTTCTCGGGTCTGGATGCAACTCTAGGCCTCGCCTTTGCGGGCACGGGTGTGCTCTATCCGTTCTTTGGCACCCTGCTCGGCTGGCTCGGAGTGGCGCTGACGGGCTCGGACACCGCGTCCAACGTGCTGTTCGGAAACCTGCAGAAGATCACCTCCGAGCAGCTCGGGCTGTCGCCGATCCTGATGTCGGCGGCCAACTCGTCAGGCGGCGTGATGGGCAAGATGATCGACGCGCAGTCGATCGTGGTGGCGTCCACCGCTACCAATTGGTTCGGCCACGAGGGCTCGATCCTGCGCTTCGTGTTCTGGCACTCGATTGCGCTGGCCAGCCTGGTCGGCGTCCTGGTGATGATGCAGGCCTACGTGTGGACCTGGATGGTTCTGCAGTAGCGGGACGAGTGCGTTGCTTACAGCGTGCCAAGCGATGTCGGGTCGCTTGCGCGTTAACGAATCGTTAACGATTTGGAATCGCTAAATAAAATTTGGCGAAGATTGGAACTTGCGTGCCGTCTGCCGATTGTCTTCCCGAATTGCCAGGGGCAAAGGCGATGCGGCAGGTAAACCAGACCATCCGTCTGCTCGGCAGACATTACCGCGAGTTGGCAGCGGTCGATGCGACGCTTCCAGTCGAGATGCAGGTGCTCCTCCTGCGCTTGGCGCTGAAGGAGATCGAGCGCACGCACTACTGCGCGCGCGAGCAGCCTCGCCTCGCCGCCAGCAACTATTAGAGGCCGGCCCCTTAGCTGGTCGCAAAGGACGCCCGCTTGGCGTCCGGCACGAGCAGCAGGAAGACGATCAGCCCCGCGGACATGTCGCGGATGATGTTCTCCGCCTCGGGCCACGCCGGCTGGAACGTTTCGCGGCCGCATTCGATGGTGAAGCCCAGCACCTTGGGCTTGGAGGCGTCCATCATGTGCCGGCTATAGGCGTAGTCGTCGCTGGCGCCCGACGTGGGGTAGAGCTCGAAGGACGGCGACACGGCATACTCCTCGCCGCGCACGTCGCGCACCGCCTTTGCGACCGTGGTGGCGATGGCTTTCACGCTTGCCAAATCCGTTTCGGGAATGAATTCCCGGTAGGCCGTGTCACCTGGGCGACCGCGCGCGCCGTCGAATGCCGGGTTCTTGAAGCTCATGCCGGGATCAGTGGTTTGCGGCTCATCGCTTCCCCACACGTGGAAGACCGCCGGCACATGGCTGTGGATGTCGATCATCCAGCGGATCTCGGAATGATCGTCGAGCAGCCTGATCACGTTGCGCGTCTCGGGCTCCGAAGCGGGCCCGTCGCCGCGATAGACCTGGGGGTCGCACGGATCGGCGGATGTGGCGACATGGGAATCTGCAGCGAACTTGATCGTATGGTCCCACAGGAACGGAAAGTTGCGGTTGAGATCGGCGCCGCAACAGCTGGAGCTGCCGCTGCCGTGCGCCGGATTGCGGTTCTTGCGCCACATCGGATCGCTGGTCTGCACGAAATGCCGGCCGTCGGGGTTGGCGCACGGCAGCACGTAGATCGCCAGGTTGTCGAACAGCCTGGCGATGTCGGCGGGCGGGAAATAGCGGCCGCCGTAGCGTAGCCCAGTGCCTCGCATCTGCGCCTCCAGGAGGTCGGCGCTGAGCGCGACCAGCAGATCCGGCGGCACCAGTTCGCGCGCGTGCAACCCGCCGATGAACAGCGCGGCCGGGCGGACAGGCTGCGTGCCGAGCCGCAGCGCGCTGATCCTGCGTCCGTCGTGCGAGAGGTGGGGCAGTTCGATGCGTTGGCAGGATGACGGGTAGGCGCCGGCGAGCGCTTCAATGGCAGTCTCGATCTCGGCAACATTCATGTACGCCATAATCTGGCTCCCCAAGGCAAAAAAAATACGTCGCTGCTATTCCTTGATGCCCAATCCACGCGGCACGGCCGCGCGTACCGCGAAGCGGTTGGCTCGCGAGGCCTCGCTCTGTCGCGCGCGCCCCTCTGCGCTGGCATTCTGGCGCCGTGTCACGCGCACCGAGGCGACCGCGCGCGCAGACTGCAGGCCGCGGATCATGGGCTCGCTGGCGTAGACCTCGGTGCTGAAGCCGCCATCCTTTGGGCGGGCGACGGCACGGCAGCCGAAATCGACCTGGCTGTGCTTGAGGAAGTCTCGCAGCTCATCCAGCGAGGCGGCCCACACCTCGTGGCGATAGATGTCGCCATCTCCGCCACCATCGCCCGGCAGCGCGCGCGCTGCCCCATTGCCCTGCCCCTGCGCCACCTCGAGTCCCTCGCCAGCTGCCAGCGTTACCGCACGGCTGGCATTGACGCGCCCGTAGCCGTAGTCATCGTTGCGCCCGCTGACGTAGGGAAGCGCCCCGATCTTGTCGCATGCCGCCACCATCAGCCGGCGCAGCTCGATGCGCGTCAGGGCCGGCCGCGCAGCCAGCGCCAGGGCCGCAACGCCGGCCGCACAGGGCGCGGCGAAGCTGGTGCCGGTCCAATGCCGATAGCTGTTGCCGCTCGTTGCCCCGTACACGTCGACGCCCGGCGCCAGATACTCGAGCTTGGGCCCGCGAGCGGAATTGTCCTCCTGATCGCGGTTGGTCGAGCGGCCGACGGCGATCACGTCTGGATGCGACACCACCTCGTCCTTGGCAATATCGACGTTGAAGCCATTGCTGCTAGCCCAGAAGATGGCGCAGCCGCGTCCCTGCCGGCCGCCGGCGGCAGCGTGCTCGATCGCCATGCGCAGCGTGTCGGTGAGCTCCCACTCGGCGACGTTGGGGCCGAGACTGGACACGATGACGTCGGCGCCGCTGGTCGCGGAAGCGCCGGGCACCTCCAGCGCAGGCGCCGCGCAGTAGGCGACCGCCCGCGCCAGCGTCAGCTGCGAGCCGACCTGATCGCCGAGACAGGCGACCAGCATCAGGTTGGTTTCCGGCGCTACGCCCGACACGCCCTTCCGGTTGTTCTGACGGCAGCCGATGATGCCTGCGCAGAAAGTGCCGTGCGGCTCGTTGGGCATGCCCTCGGCGCCCTTGTGGAATTCGCCTGCCGCCGTCTCGAGGAAATAGCCCGACATCGGGTCGACCGCGCCGGCCAGGTCCTCGTGCGTGGCTTCAAAGCCGTTGTCGATGACGGCGACGCGGATGCCTGCGCCGCGCGTGACCCGCCAGGCTTCCTCGGCCCTGATGTCGGCGCCGGCCACCCCGCCGCCCTGGCCCGTGTTGTTGAGCTGCCATTGCTGCGCGTATTGGGGATCGTCAGGGCCCGCGCGGCGATCGATGTGCTCGAGGAACACTGGCTCGGCCAGCAGAAAGCGGGGGTCACCCTGCAGCGCCTCGGAGGCCTCGACGCTGTCGCGGTGCGTGCGGGCCAGCACCTCATAGAGGTTCTTGCCGAACCCAAGCTTGCGCACCAGCTCCAGAGCGTGATCGGACAGTGCGGCCTGGCACTGGCCCTCGCTCAGCTGGGCGTCGAGCTGGACGGTCAGCCGGTTGGTTCCGATTGCCAGCGAACCGTTCTCGCGCCGGAACAGGCGCCCGATCGCATTGCTGCCATCGATCGCCTGATGCGCCTCCAGTGCGCCGCGGGTCGGCTCATTGTCCGCCACGAAGCGCCAGTTGGCCCTCTCGAAGGGTTTCAGCGCGGCCGCGTCGACGTTGCCGACTGGAGGCGCGACGCGCATCACCTCCAGCTGGCGCTGTACGTCGATATGGGCCGCCGGATCGGCGCGGACGGCCACCACACCTTCGATTTCCTCGACCTTTATTTCTTTCTGGCGGACGAAATAGCGCCGCTGCATGGCATCCATCCTTCAACACGTAGAAACGACAATGCTCCGATGCATGGAAAGGCTACACCATACACGCACTTTGGACACGGCGCGGTGACGAGACTCACGCCGGCACTCTGTTGTCGTGTGAATCAGCAAAATATTTGAGCACGCCTGGATCGCTGCTCAGTTTAGCAGCGTCGGACTCGGCGCAACGCGGCCACTCGATCCGGATACGCACAACCTGCCGCGACGCACACCGCCGTGCGCGCTGCACCATGCCGAGAAAGTGTTCGCGTCTTCATTGCGATTTAAGGCGTGAAGGCGTTGACTGTCGCGCAAGCGGCTCCCACTTCGCTCGGAGTGCCGCAGCAGAATCAGGAGGAACGTTCCATGCGCATTCAAGTGCGGTCGGCGCCCAACACCATGAGCTCCGAAGTGGGAAACAGAATGGTGGGCGTCATTTTCACGGATGCATCGGATCGCACGATCCCGGGCACGTTCTTCGTGCCGATGCAGAACGTGCTGCTGCGCATGCCCCGGTTTGAGGGCTGTGCGGAATTCTCGCCCTTCATGGAAGGCATCTACCTGCCGAAGGAATCCTGCGTCGTCGTCTGATGCGAGGGCAGCTGCGTGCCGCGGTGACTACTGTCACCGGATCTGGATGTTCGGCAGCATCTTCTGCAGCTTCTTGGCCTGCTTGATGTTGAAGCGCATGCCGCCGGGCAGGGTGAAGTCGCCGGGCTTCATGCCGTCGGGGCAGGTGGCGCCGGTCCAGCGCGCCGTCTGCACCATCAGCATGTCCTGCGGTCCCTTGGGGACATTGGGCAGCGGCAGCCCGTCGGTCTTGCCCTCGATGCGGATCACGTAGGTCGATTGGAAGTCGCCCGACATGGTGGTGCGCGTCGTGCTGCTGATCGACCCAAAGCTGCATTCGGAATCGATCACCAGGTTGCCGCCCGCTCGCTTCATGTCGAACCGGCTGCAGACATCCTTGGACATGCGCAGGCCGAATTCCATCAGCTCGCGGTCGGTGGCAGCGTCGATGCACACCTGCGTGTCCATGGTCGGAGCGCCGGTGGGCTTCTCGGTGACGATGCGGATCTCCCAGTGGCCGGCCCGGCGTGGGGGAAAGTCGATCGATTGCGCGGCGGCCAGAAGCGGCATGGCGCCCGCGAAGGCGATGACGGTCAGCAGCGCGGCTGGACTGCGCATGTCGTAGCCTCGTCCCTTGCAGAAGTTCGGACGAACTCTATCGTGCCAAAGTGGGCCAGCCCAGGGCAGCAGCCAAGGTTCGTTGGTTGCTGTGTGGAATGCGCACCGAGAAGGCGATGCAGTACGTCCGATGCATGACGAAAAACGGTTCCGCAATCTCATAGGGGCTGCCAAATAAAGACAGTAAAAGGCGGAATATAAACCATTTCTTTGTTGGTGGCGGCCAATATTCGCTGCATTGGATCGAAGCAACAAAGCATCGGCAAACCATGCTCAACGCACCCGCTCTTATCGTTCGCCGCCGGAGCCCTACGCTGGTGATCGGCGTCCTGCTCACTTGCCTGATGGCCATCGCCGCCATTGGCGTCAGCCTGGAGCTGTTTCGCGCACACGCCGCAATCGCGCTCGTGCTCGTCCCGCAGATCTTCGTCCTGATCGCGGCGGGCATGCTGAGGCTTGCCTATGACCGATGGGCCACCTCGCTGGTCTGTCTCTCCGTCTCTGTCGCAGGCTTGTCGCTGCCCGGCGTGACCAGGCGTCCGATCCCGTGGACCGGTCTCAGACGCGTGCGCTGCATATGCAGCAACCCGACGCCCGAACACGCGGCGACGCCTCGCTATTACCTGCTGTTTGATGTCGAGACGCCGGCGGTTCGCGGCAGCGGTCCATCTGTGATCGTGCGGCGGCATGCACGGCTGGTGGTGTTCGACGTCAGCGAGCTTGATACCAGCAAGGACGTGATTCTGGGCACGCTGCGCCGCTACTATCCGGCTGCCGTTGATCCGGACTTGCTGACCTGGCAGGGCTCGCAAGAGTTCCGCTTCCAGCCGGCATCGCGGCCTGGCCGTGCTGACGAGATCTGGATTGCCATTCTTGCCCGGTGGCATCGTCGGGCCACGCGTTTCAGGATCAGGACGCAAGTGCTGGTCAACGCCGCCGTTGCGCTGCAACGCACAACGCTCGCACACCTGCAGCGCAGCACGTTGCAATTGCGTGACACAACCGTGACGAGCCTGGCCCGCGGCCAACGCATGGTGCGAGTGACTGCGGTCGGCGTTCGCTACCGCTTGGTGCGCAGCCTCTGAAACTGACACGCTGCTGACCTGCGCGTTGGCCCGTCATGCAGACGCCCTATTCATGCTCAAGCGTGCGCCAGCGATTGCACTGGCAGGGCGTATGCCCCGTCATCTGACGGGTTGTTACCGGTCTGCATCGCTTTGGCGGGCCAACGGATTTGCAAGGTGAACCATTGCTGAACCCCTCGTTGCGGAACCGTTCAGGCCCAGGTTGGTTGACTGTGGCCTTCGGCGTCAATTGACGCCCAGGTTCATCCACTCAGGAGGAAACATATGATTGGCAAGCATTGGCTCGTGGCAGGTGCGCTGGTGCTCGCGGCCGCGGTCGCCCCGCATGCAACGTCGGCTGCGTCGCTGACGCCGCAATCGACGCTGCGCGTCACGGAAGCCGACGGTTCGCTGGTGCAGAAGACGCAGTGGAACTACTGCCGCCGCTGGCGTCACGAGTGCGCAGAGCGCTGGGGCTGGCGGACGCGCGGTTTCGAGCGCTGCATGGCCCGTCACGGCTGCTGACGAACTGCGCTCACAAGCCTTCTGGGCCGGTCCTCACGGATCGGCCTTTTGCGTTTGTGGCGCTACGTTGTCAGCGCGTATCGAGCGAGTAGGGGAACGAGGGGGGTATCACCAAGCCGAGCGCCATGCGCACCGCCACGGCGATGACGAGCAGCGACAGCAGTGCGCGCAGCTGCTCGGCCTTCAGCCGCTCGCTGAACTCGACGCCGAGCTGGGCCCCGATCACGCCACCGATGATCAGCGGTACGGACAGGAAGATGTCGACGCTGTGGTTCTGCACGGATTGCAGCACGGTGGTGAAGGCGGTGACGCACACGATCTGGAATGTCGACGTGCCGATCACGATGCGCGTCGGCAGCCGCAGCAGGTAGATCATCGCCGGCACCAGCATGAAACCGCCGCCCACGCCCATGATCGCTGTCAGCCAGCCGACCAGGGCGCCGAGCACCACCGGCGGAATTGCACTGACGTAGATCTTGGAATGACGGAACCGCTGCTTGAGAGGCAGCCCTTCGATCCAGGTGTGCTGGCCGGCACGCCGCATCGACACGGCCGCCGCGCCCTTCTTCGGCAGCAGCTTCTGCACGCTCTCGATCAGCATCAGGCTGCCGACCACGCCGAGCAACAGGACGTAGGACAGGGATACGAACAGGTCGACCTGCCCGTAAGCGCTCAGGATGGCCAGCACCTTGACGCCCGCCAGCGCCCCGAACACGCCGCCGCCGATCAGCAGATAGCCCATCTGGAAATCGATATTGCCGCGCTGCCAGTGCCCGACCGCGCTTGAAACCGAGGATGCCACCACCTGGCTGGCGCCCGTGCCTACCGCTACGCCGGCCGGCACGCCGAGGAAGATCAGGAACGGCGTCATGATGAACCCGCCGCCGATCCCGAACATGCCGGACAGGAAGCCGATGGCCAGGCCCAGGCCGATCAACAGGAAGACGTTGAGAGAAAGCTCCGCAACTGGCAGATAGATCTGCATGGGGCCTGTCTAGCGCAGGAATAAGAAACGGCGCGTAAGCGGCATTTGCGACCATCGCATGGCGGGATAGCCAGCCATCTATCGCGCCAGCTCCTTGAGGCCGCGACGTATCAGCGCCGGTGTCTCCGCGCCGTCGCCGAGTTCCTTCATGGCCGAGGCGATGGCGTGGCTGGCCTGACCCGGTTGGTAGCCGAGATTGGTGAGAGCAGAGATGGCTTCGGCCGCCGCGTTGCTGGCGGGGGCGACACCCGCACCCTTGCCGGCTGCGGCCGGCACGTTCAGTCCCGCGACGGACAGTGCCGGCGCCTTGTCCCTCAGCTCGGCGACGATGCGCTGTGCGAGCTTCTTGCCGACGCCCGGCGACTGCTCGACGACGGCCCAATCCTGCAGGGCAATAGCGTTGGCGAGATCCTGCGTCGACAGCGTGCCGAGTACGGCCAGCGCCACCTTGGAGCCGACCCCCTGGATGGTCTGCAGCGTGCGGAACCAGGCGCGCTCCACCTCGCTGGTGAAACCGAACAGGCGGATGGCGTCCTCGCGCACGTGCGTCTCGATGGCCAGACTGACCACCTCGCCCATCTGCAAGTCGCGCAGCGTGCGGGCGGAGGCCTGTACCTCGTAGCCGACGCCGCCGACGTCGATGATGGCATGCGCCTCGCCGACCGCATCGACAGTGCCTTTCAGCTTGCCGATCATGGCACAGCCTCCCGGCGTGCGCTCCGCGCCGCCAGCATTTGCGCGCTGCCGCGGTGGCTGGCGTGGCAGATGGCGATCGCCAGGGCGTCGGCCTCGTCGGCGCTCTCGAATTTCGCTTTCGGCAGCAGGAAGCCGACCATGGCCGCAATCTGGCGCTTCTCGCCGTGGCCGGTGCCGGTCACCGTCTTCTTGATGACGTTGGGCGGGTATTCGGCGACCCTGAGACCGCGCTGCGCCGGGGCCAGCAGGGCCATGCCGCGCGCCTGACCAAGCTTCAGCGTGGCGCGCGCATCCTTGTTGACGAAGGTCTCCTCGACCGCCGCCTCGTGCGGTTTGAAGCCCGCGATCACCTCGATCAGCCCCTGGTAGATCTCGCGCAGGCGGTAGGCGAGGTCGTCCTCGGCATCCGAGGTGATCAGGCCGCTCGCCACGTACGACAGCCGCACGCCGTCCGACTCCAGAATGCCCCACCCGGTACGGCGCAGGCCCGGATCGATGCCGATGATGCGAATCGCGCTGTTAGCCATGCGTTCCTGTTAGCACGGGTGCGGCCGCGGTAAGGTGCAGCCTTGCTGTCATCCTCGTTTCCCGCGCATCCTTTGTTGCCGGCGGGTGACGCTTGCGGGATCGACACTGTTTGCGGCTAGCACTTGGCTGATGCTGTTCGGCGCCATCCTGGTCCTGATCGGCTCGGTCATCCGCTGGAAAGTCTCGGCCTACGACCTTAAGGACCCGGCGATCGATTCGGCCTGGACGCTGGCGCGCGGCAAGCGCACGGCCGCCAACCCAACGGCACAGGAGGCAAAGTATCGGGACATCCAGAGCCAGCCGTCCTGGAGCGGTAAGGCTACCAAGGCCGCGGGTAACGTAGCCGGGCTACGTTATGGCGCAGGTGCTGGGCGTGGTGGCGTTAGCATTAATGCTCGGCGGACTGGTCCGCGGCGTGGCCGGTTCCGTCCGACGATTGATGTGGACAATGCCGATTGGCCGCAGGTGACAATCCGCACGCACCGATTGCATCCGGCCGCGAGGATGATAGTTTGGTGACACGGTGGCCGCGCCGCTACAGCGGTCAACACCACAAATCAAAGGCCACCTGGGCGGAGACCGAAGGGCATCACCGCAAGACCGGCGGGAGTGAATGCCATGTTGCGCCCGAATAGCCCGAAAACCTCCCCAGTCGCTGCCGACAGTGCCACGGCCGGCCCCGAGCGCCGGGTGGTGCGGGGCCAGCCGGCCAGACCCGACGGTGCGCTCGACGAAGGCTTGGAAGCCCAGATGCAATGCGCCTGGATCGACCTGTTCGAGGCGATCAAGGCAGCGGGCTACGAGAGGCGCCACCTGGTCAAGACCACCGTGTGCGTCACCGAGGGCGGACACCTGAGATTGTTCCGCGCCGTGCGCGATCGCATGATGCGCGGACACGTAGCCGCCAGCGCCTATCTGCACGTCGCCGGGCTCGGCGCACCGGCCCATCTGGTCGAGATCGAGGGCGAGTTGGTACGCGGCGCCTGATCAGGCCGCGGTCAATCTCGCCAGCACCGCGTCGGACACCTCGAAGTTCGAGAACACGTTCTGCACGTCGTCGTCGTCCTCAAGACCGGCAATCAGCTTTAGGATGGTGGCGGCCTTCTCCTCGTCCACCGAGGTGGTCAGGTTCGGCTTCCACACGGCCTTCACCGAGGCTGGCTCGCCGAGCTTGCCCTCCAGCGCGCCGGCGACTGATCCAAGGCTCTCGAACGTAGAGATGATGAGGTGGCCGTTGGCGTCCGATTGCACGTCGTCGGCGCCCGCTTCGATCGCCGCCTCAAGCACCGCATCGGCGGAGCCGGCGCCGGCCGGATAGCTGATCTCGCCGATATGGGCGAACATGTGCGAGACGGCGCCGGTGGCGCCGAGATTGCCGCCGTATTTGGTGAACACGGCGCGCACTGCCCCACCGGTGCGGTTGCGGTTGTCGCTCAACGCCTCGACGATGATGGCGACGCCGCCGGGGCCGTAGCCCTCGTAGCGCACGGTCTCAAAGGCCTCCGCCTCGCCGCCCGCGGCCTTCTTGATGGCCCGCTCGATATTGTCCTTGGGCATGTTCTCGGCGCGCGCCGCCTGCACGGCGAGCCGCAGCCGCGCATTCATGGTCGGATCGGGTGTGCCCGACTTGGCGGCGGTGGTGATCTCGCGCGCCAGCTTGGCGAACAGCTTGGAGCGGGCAGCGTCCTGCTTGCCCTTCCGGTGCATGATGTTCTTGAACTGTGAATGGCCGGCCATGCGTGTCTCTTTTAGGCACAAAACGCTGAATCGATAGGCTTATAATGCGCTCGGATCGGCAAATCCAGAAGGCCCGGCGATTGCCACCACAATTGGCTTTTCGCACCGCGGTCCGCGCCGCCTAGCGCTACTCTGTATGGCCAGGGTCGCAGCGTGTCGCCAAGGATTTGCCCGAGCAGGGCACATTGCGCCCGCCAAGCATACATCAGCCAAGCACCGGGAGAGAGGCCGTGGACCGGGATATCGAGTTTGCGTTCGATTTGGACATCGCACTGGAAGCCGCACATCGCTGGCGCAATCAGAAAGAGACCATGCGCAGCAAGGAGCGAGCGGCGGCCAAGGGCCAATACGATGCCGTGGACAGCAAGGAGCGGCTGGCAAAGCGTGCCAACCGACTGCTGCGGTCCCTGCGCGATGCCATGCCGGAGACCTACGTGGCCGACGAGGGGCTCCGCACCATCATGGAGCAGCCGCCGGTCGAAGCCGAGGACATCGACAACGTGACCATGGAGCGCATTATCGGGCGAACCAAGGACCTGCTGGCGATCCACTTTTTCGACTACGGCAAGAGGGCCAGCCAATCCGTGTGCAGACTGGTCACCAGGCTGGGCGGCGGGCGGCTCAGCTATGGCACGGGCTTCATGGTCTCACCGGCCCTGCTCCTGACCAACCACCACGTCCTGGAAGACGCCGGCATGGCGGCCGGCACGATAGCCCAGTTTCGCTATGAGCCGGGCGAGCGGGGGAGCCTGCCGACGCCAGAGGAATTCGATCTGCACCCGGACCGCTTCTTTCTCAACGACAAGGACCTGGATTTTGCCCTGGTCGCGGTCGCCCCGAAGTCGCGCAACAACGGCAACCTCGGTGACTTCGGCTTCTGCCCCTTGATCGCCGCCGAGGGCAAGATCGTGCCGGGCGAACCGGTCAACATCATCCAGCACCCCCTGGGCCAGCCCAAGCAAGTGGTCATTCGCGAGAACAAGCTGCTGGACCTGCCGAAACCCGCGGACTGGGAACCCAAGCTCGACCGCTATGCCCAATACGAGGCCGATACGGAGCGCGGATCATCCGGCTCACCCGTCTTCAATGATCAATGGGAGGTCGTGGCCCTGCACCACAGCGGTGTGCCCAAGACCAACGACAAAGGTGAAACCGTCGACAAAAGTGGCAACGTGTTCGACGCCCGCAAAGAGCCGTCCCGTGTCGTGTGGATCGGCAACGAAGGCATTCGCGTGTCGCGGCTGATGGCGTTCATTGAGGGTACCGGCAACATGCCGGCCGAGGCTGACAAGCTGCGCAAGCAATTGATCGAGCAGAGCCGGACGGACGATGTTGCGCGGCCCGAGAGCGCTCGCCCGGATCGCAGCGATGGTGGCAGTCCTTCAGACCGCCACCCCGATCCGGACCGCCGCGACGTGCGGCCCCGGCGGGAAGCCGTGCCCTCTCCGGCTTCCACGCTGCAGCCAGCGCGTTGCAAGGATGGCTCCATGCGCATGACCATTCCCCTTACCATCACGGTGTCGCTCGGAGCGTCCGGCGCTCATGACGTGCAGGTGCGTACGGCTGGCTCCGGCGAACTACGCGCACTCGATGCGCAGGAATCGGTGACGCCCGATGAGGACTACGACCACCGGCCTGGCTTCGACGTTAATTTCCTGGGCCCGAAGGTGCCTCTGCCGAAGCTCGACAACACGATTGCGGCACAGGCGGCCCGCGTGCGAGGCGGTGGGACGGAGCTCAAATACTACAACTACAGCGTGGTCATGAATGCAAAGCGTCGCCTGGCGTCCGTCTCCGCAGTCAATCTGGACGGCCAAGCGGAATTCCAGTTTGCGCGCGAGGGCGGCGATCGCTGGTTCTTTGACCCGCGCATCGACAAGAAGGTGCAGATCGGCAACGAGCTGTACGCCAACAATCCTTACGATCGCGGCCATCTCACGCGTCGCAACGATGCCGCCTGGGGTGGGACCGAGGAGGAGGCCAAGCTCGCCAACGACGACACCTTCCACTTCACCAACTGCTCGCCCCAGCACGAGGTCTTCAACCAGAGCACCAAGGCCGACCAGCGGGGTGTTCTGCTGTGGGGCAAAATCGAGAAGCACATCGAGACGGAAGCCAGCCGCGACGGACGCCTGTGCGTATTCAACGGCCCAGTCTTCAAGTCCGATGATCCCATCTATCGCAACGTCGCGGTACCGCGCGAGTACTGGAAGGTGGTGGTGTGCAAGGCGCAGTCGGGCAAGTTACGGGCGCTGGCCTTCAAGCTCAGCCAGGCGGACCTTATGCGCGAAGTGCCGGAGGAGGACTTCCAGGCAGGCCCCTATCGGCCCTTCCAGCTCAAGATCGCCCAGTTGGAACACGAGACGGACCTCGACTTCGGCGATCTGCACAAATTCGATCCGTTGGAGGCGCTGGGCAACGAGAGCTTCCTGGAGCGGGAGACGGGCGCCGTGACGATCGAGAGGCTGTCGGACATTGTCACCTAAGGCGGGCGGTCGGCACCGACTAGGGCTCACTCCGCACGAAGAAACAGCACGTTGCGGTTGCGGATGGCCGAGCCCCAGGTGGTATTGGATCCCAGGCTGCGGATCACGGGGATCGCATCGACCCGTTGGCCGTCCTTGGTGACCAGCCACGCGGCATAACCGTACGTTGCGCAGATGGTTTCGGTGGCGGCGACAGGGTCGGCATGGGCCCCGGTGAGCAGTTCCACGATCAGCGGCGGGCGATCGCGCAGGATGGTCGCCCGCCCACCCGCCAGCACGGCCAGCTCACTGCCTTCCACGTCGATCTTGATGGCCCGCACGTCCTTGAAGGCGAAGCTGTCGATGGTGCGCAGCTCGACGTCGAAGCGCATGGACTTGGCCGTTGCCGCGCCGCCGTCGGCCAGCGTGCCGCCGAGGTGCAGCACCGTGCCGTCTTCAGCCAGCGGCACCACGAACTGGGCGCGGCCGGCCTTTTCGGACAGCGCCAGCTGGTGGACGCGGGCGCGGCTGCCGAGCATGCGCTGGGCGAAGCGGGCATAGTCGGGGTTCGGCTCGAAGGCCTCGACCTGGGTGGCGATGCGAGAGAAGGCGTAGGCGAATACGCCCTGGTTGGCGCCGGCGTCGATAGCAGTGCCGCCCGGCGCCATGATCTCGCCGAGCACATCAAGCTCATGCTCGCCCCAGGTCGCCTCGTCCGCGATTCGGCTCCGGTAATAGAGCGCGGCAGGCATCAACGTCTGGGTCAGCTGCTCGCGCAAAGACAGGGACATCGGCACGTGTTCTCCACAGCAATCCGCATCGGGATCGGGCAAGCGGTACGTTGTAGGACGTAGATTCACGTTTCATTAACCAATCGAGCCTAGCGTCGAACTCAAGGATGCAAGCCATCCTGGATCGTCGCCCTGCTGCCCAAGGCGCCGTTCCTGGGAGTCGCGAGTACCTGGCTCTCACTGGAAGACGGATTGGCCGTCTTCTGCAGAAAGAACTCTCTTTCTCACTCGACCCAGAACAGCGGCTCGGTAGGTGTCAAAACACCACCGAGCCGCAATGCTGTCGTGCGCCGGGCGAGTCCCGTCGCGTCGTCGACATCCACGGCGAGGCCGGAGATGGTGGCGGGGCCGCCGGCCGGCTCGAAGCGACCGCGCGGGATCTTGGTGAGGAAGCGGTTGAGCGGCTCGTCCTTGTCCATGCCGAGGACCGATTCGTAATCGCCACACATGCCGGCATCGCTCATGAAGGCTGTGCCGCCCGGCAGCACCCGCTCATCGGCGGTCGGCGCGTGGGTGTGGGTGCCCACCACGCAGGTGGCACGCCCGTCGAGGAAGTAGCCCATCGCCTGCTTCTCGCTGGTCGCCTCGGCGTGAAAATCGACCAGGATGGCATCGGAGCCCTTTTTCAGCGCGCAGGCCTCCACCTCGCGCTCCACCGCCCGGAAGGGGTCGCCGAGTTCGGGCATGAAGATCAGCCCCATGGCGTTGATGACCAGCACGTCGGCACCGTTTTTTGCCTTGAACAAGCCGACGCCTTTGCCGGGGGTGCCGCTGGGATAGTTGATCGGTCGCAGCAGGCGCGGCTGGCGCTCTATGAAGACGAGGGCCTCTTTCTGGTCGAAGGCATGGTTGCCGAGCGTCACGACGTCGGCGCCGGCACCGAGCAAGTCCTCGAAGATATTCTCCGTGATGCCAAAACCGCCGGCCGAGTTCTCGCCGTTGACCACCACGAAATCGAGCTTGTAGCGCTGGCGCAGCTTGGGCAGCTGGTCGGTCACGGCCTGACGGCCGCTCCGGCCAACCACGTCACCCAGGAATAGCAGTCGCATGCCTAGTGTCCCGATAGCGAAGTTCGCCAAACCTTGCCGCTAGCCTCCCGAGCGAACTTCGCAATCGTAAGGGACACTAGGATCATGGTGTTGCTGTGAGGTTCAGATGGAAAAGTTCGCTCAACCCAAAGTCGCGAACTCCGGCGAATCTCTCAATCATCACGCCAGCTCATTGCGTCGGATGGCAGAGGATTGGACCCGACGGCGTCAGCACCCAGTCGATCCGTTCGTCATAGTCGAGATGCGGCACCGCGTCGACCTGCTGCTCATCGAAGGCGATGCCGATGGCCACGACGGACTTGCGCGCACGCAAGCCTTTCAACGTGCGATCGTAGAAGCCGCCACCGTAGCCCAGTCGCCAGCCGGCCGCATCGAAGGCCAGCAGCGGCACCAGCAGGATGTCGGGCTCCAGTACGGCTTTGTCGGCCTTTGGCTCGGCAATGCCCCACACGCCGCTGTCCATGGCATCGCCGGGCGACCAAGCCCGGAAGATCAGCGGCTTGCCTTTGCCCTGCATGACCGGCAGGGCCAGCGGGTAACCCTGGCTTGACAGCGAGCGCAGCAGGGGCCAGAGGCGGAACTCATCGGGAAGTGAAGCAAAGCCCGAGACGGTCGCGCCATGTCTGGCCGGCTGCAGGAATTCGAGGCCATGCTTTGCCACCGCATCAGCCGCGCGCACGACCGCCTGCCCGTCGAGTGCCTCGCGCCAGGCCTTGATGCGCGCCCTGAGCGCTTGCTTGGCAGTCTTGGCCGCAGTGAGGTCACGCGTCACGATCGGCTCCGGGAGCATCGGCAATTCGGGGATGCGCACCCGGGCGGAGGGAAGATGCAGAGCCGCCTGAGCCGTAGGAGCGTTCGATCCCGCGTGGCCCTACAAGTGTAGGTGGGCGCCGTATATCCGAGGCCACGGCCTCGGTCAGGGACAGCTCCCTTGCGGATCTTATAGGCCCCTGGGTCGTATTGCTCCTGACGCACCCCGCAGCCCTGCAGGGCTCAACTTACGTCGTGTTCGCAAAAAATCAATGCACGCTTGGCGCCTATACCGCTTGGCGGTGCCTCAGCGCGCCGCTTTGTGCGATCCGGCCCACGCGAGTTCATCTTGCGGCGTGGTTGTTTCGGGCAGCGCATCGGCCGGTAGATGCGCCTCCATCAGTTCGCCGGCCAGCATGATGCCTGCCAGCAACAGCACGCGATCGTCGCTCATCGCCCCGAATTCCTCGATGACCGCGTCCGCGCGGCGCGCCACCTGGCCAGCCAGCTGCAGCACGCGCGTCTCTTCACCCTCGACGCACGCCAGTTTAAAGGTGCGGCCGTTGACCGTAACCGTGACCTGCCCCATCCCAGATGCCAGCGGCGTCGCTGGACCGCCGCGCCTCGAAATCTCAACCCTTCCCGTCCAGAATATTATGCAGGGAATCCAGCGCCCAGGCAATGCGATCGCGCACCTCGGCCTGCGTCTTCTCCAGGTCGCGCACCCGGGCTTCCGCACGCTGCAGATCGGCCTGCAGAGCGTCCCGCTCACGCTCCAATGTCGAAAGTCGCGCTTTCAGGGACTGGCCATCATTGGAACCTTTGGTCTTACCGCGCTGCGCGTTCTCGCGTGCCGGTGCAATCTTCGTCCTCGCTTTTTGAGCGCGGCGCCTAGCCGTCATTCCCCATCCCGCTGTGCTGCGCGCCGCTGGCAGCGGCGCCGTCCGCCGACCCACAAACGATAGGTACTGGCATCGGCAGCGTCAACAAACACCCCGTTGTTTGCAACGCTTCTCGCAAGCTCGCGGTTGTAGGGAATGCAACTGTCGCATTGACAGGACGTTGATACGATCGCACTTAGCTTGCACTAGAGCCTCGTTCCGCCCGCCAGACCATTGCCCGAGCCAACTGGGAGAGCACGCCATGCCGATAAAAATTGCCATCTCGGGTTTCGGGCGCATCGGTCGCAACGTGCTGCGCGCCATCGCCGAGGCCAAGCGCAAAGACGTCACCGTGGTCGCCATCAACGATCTGGTCTCGGCGAAGGACAACGCGCACCTATTCAAGTACGACTCGGTGCACGGCCGCTTTCCGGGTGAGGTGAAGGTCGACGGCGACATCCTCGATGTGGGCATGGGACCGATCAAGGTGCTGGCCGAGCGCGATCCCAAGAAGTTGCCGTGGAAGGACCTCGGCATCGACATCGTGATGGAGTGCACGGGCATCTTCACCGACAAGGAGAAGGCGGCCGCCCATCTTGAGGCCGGTGCCAAGCGCGTACTGGTGTCGGCGCCGTCGAAAGGGGCGGACTTGACCGTCGTGTATGGCGTCAATCACGACAAGCTGAAGGCCGAGCACAAGGTGGTGTCGAATGCCTCATGCACCACCAATTGCCTGGCGCCTGTGGCCAAGGTGCTGAACGACCTGGTCGGCATCAAATCGGGCTTCATGACCACCATCCACGCCTACACCAACGACCAGAACGTGCTTGACCAGGCGCACAAGGACATCCGGCGCTCTCGGGCCGCGGCGCTCAACATGATCCCGACCTCGACGGGTGCGGCAACCGCCGTCGGGCTGGTGCTGCCGGAGCTGAAAGGCAAGCTCGACGGCACGTCCATCCGCGTGCCGACGCCCAACGTGTCCGTGGTGGATCTCAAATTCATTCCCGGCCGTGAAACCACCGTCGAGGAAATCAACAAGGCCATGCAGGCTGCCTCCAAGCAGCAGCTCAAGGGCATCCTCGGCGTGACCGACGAGCAGCTGGTGTCTGTCGACTTCAACCACAATCCCAACTCGGCGACCTTCGATCTCACCGGCACGCAGATCGTCGACGGCAAGCTGGTGCGCGTGCTGGCCTGGTATGACAACGAGTGGGGCTTCTCCAACCGCATGGCCGACACGGCAGTCGCGATGGGCAAGCTGTTGTAGGCGAGTACCGTTGGTCCAGCATTGCACCTAGTGCCTGAGCTGGTCGAAGCACGAGGGGTGCTTCATCCGTCCTTCGACAAGCTCAGGGCGGGGAGCGGCAGAGCTATCCGGGTCGGTGTGAGCCCTTAGCTGAACTTCGCATTGTGGTTCAAGGTCGACGCAAGTAGCGCGAGCACATCAGGCCCGTGAACAGCATCAGGCCGCTGGCAACCAGCAGCGACCAGTGCGCGCCGAGTGCGGCAAAGCCCAGTCCGTACAGCACCGGTCCGCTCGCGTGACCCAGGAAGAAAAACAACGAGTGCAGTGACATGGCTGCGCCGCGCGAGGTTTGCGACAGCTCCGATGCCTCGACCTGAATGCAGGCGTGCAGCGTGTAGAACCCGACGCCGAGCAGCAGAAAGAGCGCAAACTGGATCGGCCACGACATCTCGAGGGAGATGGCGATCAGCGCCAGCGCGCACAGTGTGCCACCGACGATCATCATCTGCCATGGCCGCCAGATGCGCGTCAGTCGCCGCACCGACAGCGAATAGAAGATGCCGCCGAGGGAAAATGCGGCAAGCACGGCGCCGGCGATCGACGAGCGCGCCTCGCCGGCGGCCAGCAACAGCAGCGCGACGAACGGAAACAGCCCGAACAGCGCCACGCCCTCCAAGAACACGGCGAGAAAGCAGAATTTCGCGCGAGGGTTGGCAAAGATGGCGGCAAAGCTGGTCGGAACGGATCGCCAGTCGAGGCTGCCGGACTCAGCGCTCGCCGCTTGCCGCAGATTGACCATGCCGTTCACGAGCGCGGCGCAGCCGACCGCGGCGCCGCACAGGAACACCGCGCGCCAGCCGAACAGGTCGGCGATCACGCCGGCCAGGGCACCACCGAGCACATTGCCGCCGATCACAATCGCCAGCCAGCGGGCAATGGCGATCTGGCGCTGCTCCAGGCCGAACATGTCGCCGAGCAGAGCCAGGCCGACGGGAAAGATGCCCCCCGCCGCCATGCCGCAGATGATGCGGGCCGCCAGCAGCATCGCGAAACTGGTGGTGAAGGCGCAGGCGAGCGAGGCCACCGTGATGACTGCGAGGCAGATCATCATCAGCCGCACTTTGCCGATCATGTCGGCGATCGGCCCCAGAATCGGCTGCACGATCGCGAAGGGCAGGGCAAAGGCCGTCGTGAGCAGGGCCACCGTGCCGGGATCGACGGCGAGGCCCTGCGCGATCGGCGGCACGATCGGATCGACAGCGCGCGTCGACAGCGCCGAGGCGAACCCGATCAGGCTGACGTGGTTGAGGAAGCGCGTCGATGGCGGCTGTGCGCCGGTTTGAGGCATTGAGGCCAAACTTGCCGTTCGGGGCGAAAATCCCCGTATCAGCGTCGCTTAACCCAAGTCGGAGCGCGCGAATACACCGAAGTGCGCGGCAAGGTGCGGCACATCGGCCGGGTTGCCGGATAGCGGACCGGTGCGGTGGTCCCACTCCAGCCTGAATTTGTCGAAGGGCGCTCTGGTGCACCAAAGTCGTGCTTCGACAGGCTCGGCACGGTGTGGAGGTGCGCGCTCAGCTCCGTCGCCCGGCGGCGTGGCCTGCGATCAGCCGGCGGCCCGGTCGGTGATTTTCAGGGCGAAGGCGTAGTCGGTGGCCAGTTCCTTCAAGGCCTCGAAACGCCCTGATGCGCCGCCGTGGCCCGCCTCCATGTTGGTCTTCAGCAGGATCAGGTTGTCGCTGGTGTTGAGGTGGCGCAGACGGGCGATCCACTTGGCCGGCTCCCAGTAGGTCACGCGCGGATCGGTCAGGCCGGCGAACGCGAAGATGTGCGGATAGGCCTTGGCCGCCACGTTGTCGTAGGGCGAGTAGGAGCGGATGATGTGGAAATCCTCCTTGGAGGCGATCGGGTTGCCCCACTCCGGCCACTCCGGCGGCGTGAGCGGCAGGGTCTCGTCCAACATGGTGTTGAGCACGTCGACGAACGGCACGTCGGCGATGATGCCGAGGAACAGCTCCGGCGCCATGTTGGCGATCACGCCCATCAGCATGCCGCCGGCCGAGCCGCCGTTGGCGATGATGCGGCCACGGCTGGTGTAGCGCTGCGCCGCCAGATACTCGCCCGCAGCGATGAAGTCCGTGAAGGTGTTGACCTTCTTCTTCAGCTTGCCGTCGGTGTACCAGCGGTAGCCCTTGTCCTTGCCGCCGCGGATGTGGGCGATGGCGAACACGAAGCCGCGGTCGACCAGCGACAGGCGCGTCGTCGAGAAGCTGGCGGAGATGGAAATGCCGTAGGCCCCGTAGCCGTACAGGAACAGCGGCGCCGAGCCATCGAGCGGCGTGCCTTTCTTGTAGAGCAGCGACACCGGCACGGTCTCGCCGTCGGCGGCTGGCGCCAGCAGGCGGCGCGTGACGTAGTCGTCGGGGTTGTGCCCGCTCGGCACCTCCTGGGTCTTGCGCAGCACGCGCGTGCGCTTGGCCATGTCGTAGTCGAACACCTGCGCCGGGGTGGTCATCGACGAATAGGTGAAGCGCAGCGTCGTGGTGTCGAACTCGTAGCCGCCCGACATGCCGAGCGCGTAGGCCTCCTCCTCGAAGGCGATGGCGTGCTCGGCGCCGTCGGCGAAGCGGCGCAGGACGATGCGCGGCAGGCTGTCCTCGCGCTCGAGGCGGGCCAGATGGTCCTTGAAGGCGACGGTCTCGATGATCAGCCGGCCCGGCTTGTGCGGGATCATTTCGCGCCAGTTGGCCATCTCGGGTGCCGCCAGCGGGGCCTCGCAGATGCGGAAGTCCTCGGCACCGCCCGAGTTGGTGGTGATGATCAGCCGCTCGCCGTGATGCTCGATGGTGTACTCGTGGCCATGCTGGCGCGGCGCCACCAGCCGCGGCTCCGCTTCCGGAGCGGCGGCATCGATCAGGTAGACCTCGGTGGTCTGGTGGTCGTGCGCATCGATGGTGATGAAGCGGCTGGACTGGGTCTGGCCGACACCCACGTAGAAGCCGATATCCTTCTCCTCGTAGATCAGCACATCCTCGCTGCCTGCCGTGCCGACGCGGTGCCGGTAGACGAACAGAGGCCGCTGGTTGGCGTCGAGGCGCACGTAGAACAGGAAACGGCTGTCGGCCGACCAAACGATGGCGCTGCGCGTGTCGGTGACGAGGTCGGGCAGATCCCTGCCGGTGGCCAGGTCACGGATGCGGACGGTGAGGAGCTCGGAGCCCTTGTCGTCGACGGCATAGGCCAGCAGCTTGTGGTCGGGGCTGTGCGCGGTGGCGCCCAACTGCCAGTACGGCTTGCCGGAAGCCTCAGCGTTGCCGTCGAGCAGGATTTCTTCCGGACCGCCGTCGCGCGGGCGCCGGCAAAGGCGCGGGTACTGGCCGCCGGTCACGTAGCTCATGAAGTATTCATAGGGGCCGTCCGGAGCCGGAACGGAGCTGTCGTCCTCCTTGATGCGCGCCTTCATCTCGGCAAACAGCGCCTGCTGCAGCTCCAGCGTGTCGGCGAGCGCGGCCTCCGTGTAGGCGTTCTCGGCCTCGAGGTAGGTGCGGATTTCGGTGTCCAGCACGGAGGGATCGCGCATCACCTCCTGCCAGTTGTCGGCGCGCAGCCAAGCGTATTCATCGACCAGCTCGACGCCGTGCTGGACGGAAAACTTGGGCCGGCGCGACGCGCTAGGCGCCAGCGACCGGGCAATTGGGCGGTTGAGGCCGTGCATGTGTCACCTCTTGGCAGCCGCATGGGCGGCTCTGTTCGGAGGCGCATCCGCTAGTCGCGCGGGCGCCGGAAGACGTCGTGGACGCGAATTCAGGTATCGGCGGGCTTGAATTTCAGAGCGACGCCGTTGATGCAGTAACGCAGGCCCGTCGTGTCCCTTGGGCCGTCCGGAAAGACGTGGCCGAGATGGGCCTCGCAGCGGGCGCAGCGCACTTCCGTGCGGCGCATGAACAGCGCGCGGTCCTCGTGCTCGCTGACGGCGGCCTGGGTCGCCGGCTTGTCGAAGCTCGGCCAGCCGGTCCCGGAGTCGAACTTGGCATCCGATTGGAACACCGGCTCCCCGCAGCACACGCACGTGTAGGTGCCCTCGCGCTTCTCCTTGTTGAGGGGCGAGGTGCCGGCCCGCTCCGTGCCGTGCTGACGGGTGACATAGTACTGCTCGGGCGTCAGCTGCGAGCGCCACTCGGCGTCGGGCTTGGCGATCTTGTCGGTGCTGGTGTCGGCCGGGCTTTTGGTCATTGTGGGCTTTTTGGTTGGCGCAGATGTGGGTAGAGCGCGCCATTGGCTCCATTATGGCTGGCCGGGCGGCGGCGTCGAGGGTGCGGTGCTTCAAGTGTTCGTGTGGCGAGCAGGGGCTGGAATCTGCAACTCTGGGTATATGGTGATCCGTCAGCCAGTTGAGAAGATGTCGATCAACCGGATGCACATGCAGAGCCAATGACTAAAGCTTCCATTTAGGAAGACAATCCAAATACTCGAGGCATAGATCGCGCTTTATGGGTAGATTGTCTTAATTTGGCAGTTAGTTACGTAGGTAACTATTGGATATTCTATTGTGATTTTTGCGCGAATAGTGTAATCAAGCGGGCGGGTGGGGTTAGCAGGTCGGGGCTGGCCGAGCCGTTGCAGGGAAGGCGGCGACATCTCGTTCGCCGGAGTGGAGACGCATAATGGATGACATGAATAGAGCAGATTTGATCGAGCTCACCGCCGAGATCATTTCAGCGTATGTCAGCAACAACACCGTCGTTGCATCCGATCTGCCGATTATTATCGGCGATGTCCACGAGGCACTGAGCAAGGCTTCCCTGCGGGTAGGTCAGACCGAACGCGAGGAGCTGAGGCCGGCAGTCACGGTGAAGAAGTCGGTGACGCCCGACTATATCGTCTGCTTGGAGGACGGGAAGAAGTTCAAGTCCTTAAAGCGGCATCTGCGCACCCATTACAACCTGTCTCCTGAGGAATACCGCGAGAAGTGGGGCTTGCCGCACGACTATCCTATGGTGGCGCCCAACTACGCCCAGGCGCGGTCGGCCCTGGCCAAGCAGATGGGCCTTGGTACACGCCGCGAGAAATAATCTAACCAGATCTGCGTTCGCTCGACTGGTGGGCGGTGATGGCGGCATCGGCGCCGACCAGCCGGCTCGAGAGCGTGGCCAGCTCCGTCCTGTATAGGCGCAGCAACTCGATGTGGCGCGCAAGATCATAGGTCCAGTGACCTGCGAGGCCGCGCCGTCGCTCAGCCCGCAAAGCCTTGCGCAACCAACCCAAGAATACGCAGGCGGGCCGGGGGACTTTCATCGTCCAATTCGTGCGGCCAAAGTGCCAGCAGCCGGCTCAGCGACAAGCGACGGTCGAAGCCGGATTGCGGCGGGCGCGCCACTCTGATGCGGCACCGGCCGTGCGGGCTCGCGCCGGGTAAAGCGCCACTGCCAGCGGCTGGCGATCGCGACTTCTGCATACACCGGCCCTTCTCCCGTACCAGGCAAGAAGCATCTCACGGCCTTGAGGGGCGGGGATTGGCGCAAGCGCCAGCGCGGGCGGATGCGGGAGCCGGGACAAGAAGCGGTAACCAATTGAATACTTATCCCCGCGTTCACCTATTCTGGTCTATCCGCTGGAAGTCAGCACTATCCACGGTATAATAGGTGATATCTAGAATATGACATAGTAATTCTAAGATAAGAGCGGAGTTCAGCTTTGCGGTGCTTGAAACCACGCAGGTGTGCAAGTTTATCGTTGCGACCTGAGATTGCAGAACTCGAGTTTCCCGTCAGGCTTCACGCACCGCTCGTGCGACAACTCCTCGACCATGCCATGTCGCGCAGCTTCGCCATCCGCAGTCACGACCTGTGGTCCGAGACGCGCGGCCGGCCTGCGGCGGCCTTCGCGCGCCAGGTCGCCATGTATCTCGCGCACGTGGCCTTCGGGCTGACGCTGACCGAGGTCGGCCATGTGTTCGCGCGCGACCGAACTACCGTCGCCCATGCCTGCGGCCTGGTCGAGGATCGGCGCGACGACCCTGCCTTCGACCGTTCCCTGGACCTGCTGGAGGGCGTGCTGCGCTTCCTGGCGCCTTCCAAACGCCTTTCGGCCTGAGGCGGAGCACATGCAGGATCCGGAGGTCTTCGCGAACGCGACGCCAGTCGCAAGCGATGTGCGCCAAGCCCTGCGCTTCCTGGCGCGCAAAGGTGCGTTCGCAGTTCCGCATCAGGCCGCGGGCGCTGATCCTGCAAGCTTTGCCATACACGTAGAAGGCGACGGGGTGGTGCTGGCCTTCGTTCCCGCCGTGATGGTGGCGCAAGCCCGCAGTCGGGGCTGGGTGGAGTGCGACCAGCAACATCGTCTCCGTCTCTCGCCGGCTGGCCTCAAGGCACTGCGCAAGGTGCTCAGTGACCCGACAGCGGTCGGCATCGGAACGCGCAAGAAGTCGGGACGGAGCGCGAAGCGGGGCAAGGCTGCCGCCGTCAAGGCATCTGCACACGGGTTGCAGGAACCGCCGCTCTCCTGGCTGCGGCGGCGCAAGGACAAGGACGGCCAGCCGCTCATCACCGATGCGCAGTTCACGGGCCGGCGAGCGCTTGGCCGCCGATTACCGCCGCGCGCATCTCAGCCGGCGCATCACATCGGATTGGTCCGGCGTGGCCGCATCGCGGCAATCGCGGCGCGGGTCACCTGATGCCGGCGTCGAGCTGAGCGATGCGGCCGTGGCGGCGCGCGAGCGCTTCAGGCGCGCGCTGGCGGTGGTCGGCTCGGAGCTGGCCGGCATACTGATCGACGTGTGTTGTCTCGAGACCGGCCTGGAGGCGGCCGAGCGCGCCGAAGGCTGGCCGCAGCGAGCCGCAAAGGTCGTCCTGCAGCTGGCACTGACCTCGCTGGCGCGCCATTACGGGCTGATCGCGCCGGAGCGCTCTCCGTTTGCTCGCCTGCGCCATTGGGGCGACGAGGACTACCGGCCCACCATGGACGCGTGGCGGTGACCGGCGTGCGCGGCGACGTCTTTGCCCGCAGCTGCCAGCGCCGGCCCGGCAATCACTGGCCGCGCGGGTCCATTACGCTCTCGGGCGGCGTCAACTTCTTGTCGGTCACGCAGCCCTGCGCGCCGAGACAGCCTAGAACGATGATGATGGTTATGAGATAGCGCATACCCAGCCAATAGGCCCGCATGCACCGGTGCGCAAGCCCCAGACGCTTGGTTTGATGGTCACGCCTTGGCTGCGGCGGCGCGGGCGTCGCTGTGGATGCGCTCCACCATGGAGAAGAAGCCGTTCGAGCGCTGCGGGGTGATGTGCTCCTTGAGCCCGAGCTCGGAGAAGACGGTGCGCGCGTCGGTGGCCAGGATCTCCTCAGGGGTGCGGTCTTGGTATATGGCGAACAGGATGGCAATAAGCCCGCGCACGATGTGCGCGTCGCTGTCGCCCACGAAATGCAAACGCGGCTGCGATCCCGGCGCCTGATCGCTGCTGGTGGCCAGCCACACCTGACTAGCGCAGCCGCGCACCTTGTTGGTTTCCGTTCGCAGCGCGTCGGACAACGGATCGAGCGTGCGCCCCAGCTCGATCACATAGCGGTAGCGGTCCTCCCAGTCGTCGAGCAGGGCGAAATCGGAGCGGATGGCTTCAATCGACATGAGAACGGACGGGCCTCACGCAGGCTTGGCCGGCAGCGGGTGTGCTGCCCCATGACATGCATATGGTCTCGAGGCCATGCCAGGCAAGGCAAGAGGTGATCCGCCAGGCCGAGCGGTAAGCTCCGCAAACCGGAGTGTGTTCTGCATCAGCCCCTCTAATGACATGCGCGGGACGGCTACGTGGATGGCCTCGGCGTCTGAGGAAGGAAGGTGGCCGCGGAGGTCGCAAGGTCGTTGCGGCAACTATTGGCGTCAACCCGCCGAGCAGCGCGGCGGAGCAACCGTGTTTCACCGCTGATGATAGCCACCCGATTTGCCGGCTCTTAACTTTGCTCTGGTTTGCTGGTTCGGGTAGGCGAGGCCAACGCTCCAGCAGCGGGCGAATTCATGTCGGAAGGCTGGGTCAAGACCATTCTGGGCGGAGCGATTGCGGCCGTTCTGGCCGGCCTCGTCCTGTTCCGCCTTCTGCCCACACAGTCACAGCCCGTCTCACAGGATACTGCGCCGCATGACGTCGTGGGGAACGCTCCCTGCAGCTTGTCTGATGGGCGACCCGGCCTGATGGGGACGCGCGACGGGCACGTGTTCTGCTTCGCCACGAAGATGAAGCGGCACACCGCCGAGTAGGTAAGCAGCAGCAGCGATTGCAGCCTTCAGGCACCCCGCTGCGGCTGCTGTCCGCGCCAGGGCGGGTTCATGTCGGCGGGCGTCAGCGTGCCGCGCGGGGGCGACTTCTTTTCCACCTTGCCCTTGGCGCTGGCCGGCTCGACGCGGACGTCTTCCTCGTCCTTGGCAGCACCTCCCCGGGTGGTGATCAGCTCGAAGGCCATGCGGGCGCCGAACTCGGCCTTCTTGAGGAAGGCGGCCCACACCTCGGAGCCCACCTCGCAGGTCCGGGCGTTGCGGTCGCAGAACGTCGTGACGCGCTCGACCGCGGTGGTCGCGGCGCCGAACAGGCGCGCCTGCTGGCGTTCATCGGTCGGCAGCAGCAGGACGACTAGGCCGGTCCAGAATGCGGCTCGGATGAGGAACATGGGAAACGCCCGTACTTCCGGTCAACGCGACCCGGGTTGCTCTCGCCACCGTTAGGCCTAACAGACAAACCTCTCGATCCGGCAAACGCGGCTGCAAGCTTTCTCGCCGATATTGCCGCTAATTTTATCGAATCGCGAGCACACTGGGCGCGTTGGCCCAGAGCTCACTGGCAAAGCGATGGATGAATCAGTGGCAAGGGCAGTTAACGGTTCGTTAACGCAGGCTTCCGGATAGTGCGCTGGGTGAGGCAGAGGAGCGGCGGCAGGCGTTCAGGAGTAAGGATAATGAGCCCACGACGGTCTTGCATTGCGCTCGGGTGCTTCGTCCTGCTGGCGTCCGGAGTGGCCGGCAACGCGCTGTTCATGCAGTCGAGCCCCTTGATTGCCAGTCGCGCGGTGCTGGAGCGGCCGCTGCCCCGCTCGACCGCGGATCGCATGCGCAACCCTGGCGAAATAGCTGAGCGGATAACCCGGGTGGCGGCACGCAAATCCACCGAGGATCGCACGCAGCGCACGGCACGCCTCGATCCGGATGCGGCGACGCTCGACGGGCTGCCGCGCGGCTGCCGACAGTGCCGAGGAGGATACCGAGACGATACGCGCCGTGCAGCGCGAGCTGCGCCAGCGCGGATACGGACCGCTGGTCAGTGACGGCATCATGCGGCCCGTCACGCGCGCGGCGATCATGGCCTACGAGCACGACCAGGGTCTGCCGCTCACCGGGGAGGCGAGCGAGGGGTTCCTGAAGCGCGTCCTGCTTGGCGCATCGCTGACCGTCGAGCCGATGCCCGGCACCGGGCGCAAGGTTGCCACGGCACGGGCCGCACAGATCGTGCGCATGGTGCAGGAGCTGCTGGCGAAGCTCGGCTACCAGCCCGGCCAGGTCGACGGCCGGCTCGGCGAGGACACGTTGCGTGGGGTGCGCGAGTTCGAGATCGCCAAGGGCCTCGGTCCCAAGGGCCGCATCTCGGCCGAGGTGCTGATGCGTTTGACCGACGCAGTCGCGCAGAAGGGCCAGCCGACCGCCAAGTCTGCATCCGCCTGGTGAAGGCAAACGGTTCTTGCAGGCGATGCTGCGGGGCCTAGACTGATCGTGCATGCGCCTCAAGAGCGAGATCTGGGTCAAGGCCTACCTGCGCCGCTGCGCCAGCGCGGGCGTCGACGCCGTCCTGGTGCGGCGCGGGGACGGCGACGCCGGGGTGGTCTACATCAAGATCAGTCGCCTCGACGGCACGGCCTCGCTGTTCGGCCCGGCGCCGGCGGGCCTCGAGGGCGCACGCGAGGATCGGCATTTCCAGTCGAGCTTCTCGCGCGAAGTGGTCCCCGAGGCTGAGGCGGACGCTTATTTGTCGCGCCAGATCGGGCACGACGCCGACATCTGGGTCGTCGCCGTCGAGGATCGGCAGGGTCGGCACTTCCTGGAGGACTGGCTTGCCCCACCGTGAGCTCAGTCTGCAGGTGCACGCGGATTAAGAATCCATTAACCCATGTGGCGATCAAATGAGGGAGTCGCGGCCAGGTGGTGCGCGTTGGCGCGATATGGGCCGACTGCAGCGAAAAATCGCGGCGGCCAGGGGGAGCCGATGGCTAGGATTTTTGAATTCCGGAGCCTGTCGCGGGACGAGCAACCCGAGACAGGTCAACCACGCAGCGCCGAGATCATCATTTTTCCGGGCGTGCGGCGGGAACGCCACGCCGAGCCGCACAGGTCGCGGCGCCGCGACAAGGTGCGGCCTAAGCGCGACCGGTTGGAATTGCCGGACTAGGTCGAATCGCCTTGGGACTGGGGCCTCGACGGCAGCGTGCCGCCTAGAGGTTTGAAGCCGCTCCATATCTTCGTCGATTGGAGCGACGTCCACGTTCGTAAGTGGCAGACCACGGTGTTTGCGTGCCTGCCTAGGCACGATCTCTGGGGGCTAGCGCTTCTGCGGCACGGGTGCGCAGGTTGCACGGCGCAACTTGGCCTCTGTGTCCGCTCGCCAGGCCAGGCCGCGCAGCGGAGCCCGTACCAGCACCAGGCCTTCTTGCACCGGCGACTCCACCTGCGAGTCGTCCGTGCCGAGGCGCCGCGACGACCCGAAATCCACCAGACGCTCGCTGCCCGGCACGATCACGAACGTCACGTCGGTGCGTCGCGCTTGTTGGGCCGGCAGCACATAGAAATTGTCGCCCTGGGGGGTGTGCAGTGAAAGCGTCCAGCCGGGATCGGTCACCACTGCGCTGACCGCGACGCTGCCGGCGCTCACGTCATAGCGGCAGGCCGCATAGAGTGCGTCGGCCGCCAGATAGGGCAGCAGCGGGCCGCTCGGCGTCGGCGGCGGCAGGAGAACCATCTGATTGACCGGCAGCGTGTCGCGCAGCTTGCGAAAGGCATTGCCGGGACCGAATCAGCGGTACGGCGAGCGTCGCGGTGATATGCACGATGCCGCCGAGCAGGATGGCGCCGACCACCGTGCGCCACCCGATCTGGCGCATCCAGCGCGGCAGTGGCGGCAGCGTCGCCTTCATCGGCAGGCCACCCGCTGGATTTCCGGCAGAGGCCGGGGAGCGCCGGTGGTCATCGAAGCAGCTGCCCAGGCCGCATCCTGCACGGTCAGCACCAGGGTGATTCTGCTGCCGCCGCCGATCGGCAGCCAGTTGCCGGCACGCGCATCGCGGGCCAGCGTAATTACGGCGTGCCCGTCCGGTTCGCGCATGACCGTCTCGCTGTTGAAGCCGTAGCGCTCGGCTGCATTGTGGATGAGGCCGCCGCGGCCATCGAAGGCGGCAAGTCCCCACCAGGCGATTTCCAGATCGTCCATGACGATGGCGTATTCGCAGGCCGAGTGCAGCCGGCCGCCGTTGCTGTCGGTCGTTGCCACATAGCTCAACTCGAGCGTCGAGGTAATGGGCAGCAGAGCGTTGCGAACGATGTGGGCGCGTGTGTAGGGATCGGCTTCCGGCCGGCCGGCGGTGGTCCATGTGACCCACGGTCCGAGCGTGCGCGTCGACAGCCGCGAGCCGAACTCGATCATGTACGCCGCCGTGCCGAGACCGCCGCCGACGGCCAGCATGACGAACGCGGCGATGTTGATCAGAAAGCTGCTGACTAGGTTCACGTCACGTCCCGCTGCTCAGCGTCGCTGAGCTTCGCTGCCGCCCAGTCCCTCCGCGCGCCGCTCGGGGACCCCGGGTGCGGTTTTCGATTTCGGTTCGGGCGGACGCGGTTTGGGCGCGCCGCCGCTGTCGGGCGCCGTGCCGGTCGTGCTGGCGGGCGTTGCCTGCATGCCTCCAGCGCGGCGCATGGAGTTGGCCAGACGCTTCAGCACCTCCCGCGTTTGATCGGGCATGATGCTCGTCTTCTTCTGTGTGGACTGCGCGATCTGCGCCTGCGCAAGGCCGGGGTCGGTGCGCTTGAGCTCAGCCAGACGCTGTTGCTCGGCAATCTGCACAGGATGCACCGGCAGACCCGGAATGGGTGGAATGTTGCGATTGGGATGCGCGACCGACATGAAGTTGTACCATGCCGTGGCCGGCAGGCTGCCGCCGGTAACGCCAGTGCCGTTGTAGTTCATCGGCCGAAAGTCGTCGTGCCCGATCCACACGCCGGTCACCATCGCGCCGGTGAAGCCGATGAACCAGGCGTCGCGATAGCTGGAGCTGGTGCCGGTCTTGCCGGCCGAGTAGGTGAAATCGAGTTGCGCGCGCTTGGCGGTGCCTTCCAGCACCACGGCCTGCATCATCTGGTTCATGCCCTCGGCGACCTTGCGGCTCACGACCTGCGGCGCCTCGGCCTCGTCCCGCTCGCGGCTATAGATGAGGTCGCCCTTGGAGTTGAAGATCTCGAGGATGGCGTAGGGCCTGGCCAGCTTGCCGCCGTTGGCGAAGGTGGAGTAGGCGGCGGTGTGCTGCAGCGGCGTGATGCCGGTGTCGCCGAGCGCCATCGAGCAGGTCTTCTTGACGCCCTCGACACCGAGCCGCTGCGTCATCTCCAGCACCTTCTCGCGCCCGACCCGCAGCGACAGGTCGACGGCCGGCACGTTGAGCGACACCTTGAAGGCGTCGGTGGCGGTCATAGTGCGGCCGGAGCCGCCGCCACCGCTGTAGTTCTTCGGCGCCCAGTTGCCGCATGAGCCGCCGTAGTCGCGCACCATCGACTTCGGCCCGTAGCCGTTCTCGAAGGCTGTCGCGTACACATAGAGCTTGAACGACGAGCCCGGCTGGCGATGGGCGTGCACAGCGCGATTGAACTGACTGTCGCCATAGTCGAGGCCGCCGACCATGGCACGCACCGCTCCGTCGGGCTCCATCGCCACCATCGCGCCGGAGAAGGGGTCACCGCGCCGCGTTGCCGTCGGACGCAATGTGGTCGTCAGGGCGTCCTGCGCCGACTGCTGCAGACCGACGTCGATGGTGGTGCGGGCCGTCAGCACGTAGTAGCCGCGTCCTTCGGCGACGCGCTGGATTTCCTCGAAGGCCCAGTCCAGGAACCAGTCGGGGCTGTAGGCGCGCCGCGTCTCGATGATCTTGGCGGGGTTCATGCGGGCCGCGTGCACTTGGCCTGCGCTCATGTAGCCGGCCTCGACCATGTTGCTCAGCACATCGTTGGTGCGCGCCCGGGCGGCCGGCAGATTGACGTGCGGAGCGAACTTCGAGGGCGCCTTGAACAGCCCGGCCAGCAGGGCGGACTCGGCCAGCGTCAGCTCGCGCGCCGAATGACCGAAATAGAACTGCGAGGCGGCTTCGACGCCGAACGCGCCGCCGCCTAGATAGGCGCGATCGAGGTAGAGCTTCAGGATCTCGCGCTTGGTGAAGCGCGAACTCGAGCAGGAAGGCGAGATAGGCCTCCTTGATCTTGCGCTGGATCGAACGCTCCGACGACAGGAACAGGTTCTTGGCGAGCTGCTGGGTCAGGGTCGAGCCGCCCTGCACAACCTCGTTGGCTTGCGCGTTGGCGACCAGGGCGCGCGCCGTGCCGAGAAAGTCGACGCCGAAGTGCTCGAAGAAGCGCCGGTCCTCGGTCGCCAGCGTCGCCTTGATCAGGTAGTCGGGCAGGTCCTCGAGCGGAATGGCATCATTGTGGTGCATGCCGCGCTGGCCGATCTCGGCGCCGTCGCGATCGAGGAACTTGACGCTGTACTTGCCGGTCGAAATCTTGTTCTCGTCGAACTCGGTCAACGCAGGAATGGCAAGCGCGTACACGACGAACAGGCCGCCTGCGCCAAGTGTGAGTGCCTCGGAGGCGGCTTCGTTCAGGAGTTTCTTCCACCCGGTCAGGCGGAAACGGGCAAAAAACGTCGTGACGCCGTTCCAGCGGTCGGCCAAGGTCTGCCAGGTCTGGGCGAGAGAGGAATCGATCCAGGCATCGACGCCGAGCCAATCGACCAAGCGCTTGCCGCTGCCTTGTCTGAAGAACCAATCGTGCACGCTTCAGCCTCGCTTTGTCGTGTCTTGCAATCTGGCTGTGAGGCAACGGCTGCAGCCTCGATCAGCGGGAATCACCAACGACGACTGTACCAGCTGGGGAGTTTATCATTGCTACCGCGGGCAACGCGAGAGTGACTTCGCGCCATTGGCAGTTTGTTCCTCTTTTGGCGCCGGAACCGGGCTCAGGCCCCGCTGGCACCAGACTTTTCTCTGACCGTGCGGACAGACGAAGAAAGCCTGACCTTGAGCCGGTGCGAGTGCCCTATCGGTTGGTCAGCTTGAGCTCGATGCGACGGTTGCGACGGTAGCACCTCTTCGCTGGTACCCTCCTCCAGCGGCTGGAACTCGCCGTAGCCGGCGGCCACCAACCGCTTGGGCGAGACGCCGCGACTGATCAGGTATTTGACGACCGATGTGGCGCGTGCGCTGGACAGCTCCCAGTTGGAGGGGAACTGCAGACTGGCGATCGGCCGCGGATCGGTGTGGCCGTCGACCTGCAGTGACCAATCGATCTCGGATGGGATCGAGCGCTCCAGCTCGACGATGGCTGCCGCCAGCTGGTCAATGGCCGCCAGTCCCTCCACGGTCATGGTCGCCTGGCCGGTCGGGAACAGCACTTCGGACTGGAACACGAAGCGGTCGCCGACCACGCGGATGTCCTTGCGGTCGCGCAGCAACTCGCGCAGGCGGCCGAAGAAGTCGGACCGGTAGCGTTGCAGCTCCTGCACCTGGCGTGCCAGCACCACGTTGAGGCGGGCGCCCAGGTCGGAGATGCGCGCCTGGCTTTCCTTGTCCTTGGACTCGGCCGCGTTCAACGCTTCGTTGAGGGCCGCCATCTGCCGGCGCAACGCCAGCAGCTGTTGATTGAGCAGATCGACCTTGGCCATGGCGTCGCTGCTCAGCGTCTTGTTGTCGGCCAGTTCCCGGCTCAATGCGGCGATGCGCGCGTCCTTGTCGCCGCCGGCGCCGGCCAGGCCGGTCAGCCGCTCGTTCTCCGTCTTGAGAGTGGCAAGAGAAGCCTGCAGCGCAGCCAACTCGTCCTCAGATGATTTGCTCTTGCCCTTTTCCAGGCTGAGCAGGCTGGTGAGCTCTGCAAGCTGCCGGCTGACGCGGCGCAGCGCGATCTCTTTGCTGCCCGCTTCCTGGCTGACGTAGAACTGCGCCACCATGAAGATCGACAGCAGGAAGGTGACGACCAGCAGCAGCGTCGAGAGAACGTCGACGTAGCCGGGCCAGAAATGTTCGTGGCTGCTTGCCCGGCGGGCGCGGCCGTAGGCCATGGCTTAGCTCCTACTTGCGGTGCACGGTGGCGGCGAGTTCCTTGAGCACGGAGGCTACCTCCGACTGCTGGGCGGCCTGCTCGTCGACCCATTCGCGCACCACCTTCTGCTCGGCGCGCATCTGCCGGACCAGCTGGTCGACGCCCTTGGCCAGATCCTTGACGGCTTCCTCGGGGCCCGGACCGCCGTCGCCGCGCGGCACCGAGGCGATGCGCTCGCCAAGATCGATCACGGCCCGATGCATGTCGTGGACGGCGGCATAAAGCTGCTGGCTGGCGAACTCACCGGCATGCGAGGCACCGCCGCCCGGCGCCAGGTCGGTGATGCCGGACAGCCATTCCTCGAGCTGATTGTAGAAGCGGCCGTGGGCGTGGCTGGCCTGCAGTTCCAGGAAGCCGAGCACCAGCGAGCCGCCGAGGCCCAGCAGCGAGGACGAGAAGGCGGTGCCCATGCCGCGCAGGGGCGCGGCCAGTCCGGTCTTCAGCTCGTCGAACATCGCTACGCTGTCGCCCTTGGTGTCGAGGGCAGCGATGGTACGGCCGACCGAGGAAATGGTATCGAGCAAGCCCCAGAAGGTACCGAGCAGGCCGAGAAAGACCAGCAGGCCGACCAGGTAGCGGCCGGTGTCACGGGCCTCGTCGAGGCGCGCCGCCGATGGAGTCCATGATCGACCGCATCGATGTGGCCGACAGCGACAGCGAGCCGGTGCGGTCGCGCAACATGGTGGCCATCGGCGCCAGCAGGACCGGCCGGTGCGAAATGGCGAGCCCCGGATCGGCGATGCGGAAGGCGTTCACCCAGCGGACTTCGGGGTAGAGCCGCAGCACCTGTTGGAAGGAGTATAGGACACCGGAAAACAGCACGACCAGGATCAGGCCGTTCAGCCCCGGATTGTTCAGCATCGCCTCTTCCAGCGGCTTGTGCAGAACCGCCACCAGGAGACCGACCAGCACCAGGAACACGAACATTCGCCACAGGTATACGCCGGGCGTGAACAAAGTCCGATGCAGAGAAGGTGGCCCCCGCTCTGCGCCTCTCGCTCGTGCCATTACGTCCTACTCCACCCCTCGCATCGGGCGACATTAGCGAAAGACGCTCGCATCACAAACCGGCAACATCATGCCTTTTTGCAGGATTCCGGGGGCTTTTTGTGCCGTGCAGCGAACCGTCAAGATGCATTCTGCGCTTCTGCAACCACCCCGAGCAGCGCCTTATGGATGGTGGCGTTGCCGGCAACGATGCTCTTGGTCTCGTACATCTTGTGGTCGCCCTTGCTGTCCGTGACGTGCCCACCAGCCTCGCGCACCAGCAGCGCGCCCGCGGCAATGTCCCAGGCGCCGAGGCTGTAGTCGAGGTAGCCGTCAAGTCGCCCTGCGGCCACCCATGACAGATCCGTGGCGGCCGATCCGGTGCGCCGAATGCCCGCGACCTGTGTCATCAATAGCTTGCATTCGCTCAAGAATCTCGGAGTGGCCATCGCGGCCCCTGTGCGGGATGCCGATGGCCACGACGCTGTCGGCCAGGGACTTGCGTGCCGCCACCCGAGGCGCCTGCTGTTGACGAATGCGCCCTGTCCCTTCTCGGCCGTATACATCTCGTCGAGGATGGGATTGTAGATCAGGCCGGCCACCAGCTCGCCCTGCCGCTCAAGCGCGATGGCAATGGCAAACAGCGGATTGCCGTGCAGGAAGTTGGTGGTGCCGTCGAGAGGGTCGACGATCCAGCGGTGGGTCTTGTCGGCCCCCTCGACTGCGCCCCGTTCCTCCATGAGAAAGCAGTATCCGGGACGTGCGCGCGTCAGCTCGCGGAACAGCGTTTCCTCGGAGCGATGATCGGCGGCCGACACGAAATTGGCTGGACCCTTCACCGAGACCTGCAACTGCTCGACCTCGCCGAAATCGCGTGCCAGCCCACGCCCGGCCTTGCGCGCGGCAGCAATCATCACATTCATCAGTGCGGAGGCGGGCATCGGCTGTCCGGCTTTCCTTGCGCGGCGTGGCTGTCAAAGAGCCTGCCCGACCTAGCCCACGGGGCCGCGACTTACAAGTCTGCTGCCTTGGCGAGGTGCACCAATTGCGTGTTCCTATTTTGTTCTTGCGCGATCGCTTGCGACCTGCAACTCTTTGTCGTCGTGCAAGGGAGGGCGTCATGTCGGACGAGCCGCTGGTGTGGGATCGTGTCGAATGGCGGCAGGGGGACGGTCGCTATCGGTTCGAGGTCGAGCGCGGTGGCCTGCATGCCAAGCTCACAGCACCACACGGCGGCAGTCTGACTTTGCCGGTGGTGGCCTGGGAGGGCCTCCTCGATGCCCTAGGTGCCGCGCGCAAGACCAAGGTCCGACAAGAGCGTGCCTTCCCACCACGGTCCGGCGCCCGCTGGTATGAAGGCGAGGCGGGCGAGCTGGCAGCAGCCTTCCGCGCCGGACGGTCCATTGGCCAGCTGGCGCGTGCCCACAACCGCACGGAATTCGCAGTGGAGGCACAACTTGAGCGGCTGGGGTTGTGGGACCGGGAGCAGCGTCGGCCGAACGACGGACCTGGCGCGAGCAAGCCATCGCAATCGTCGTCGGGTGACCATCAACAGCCGTTTCCCAGCCACCCCGATCGGGATTAGGTTGGTCTCGGGCGGGCGGGGCGCACGTTCTTGGAGGAATTGCGCCATGGCGAGCTACATTCTGCTGGCAAGCTACACGGAGCAGGGCATCAAGGGCATCAAGGATACGGTGAAGCGCACCGGCGCCGTTAAGGACATGGCCAAGAAGGCCGGCGTCGAGATGAAGGACAGCTACTGGACGCTGGGACAGTTCGACGTGGTGGCTCTGTTCGAAGCGCCGGACGATGCAACCATGACGGCCTTCGCTCTCTCGGTCGCCAAGCTCGGCAACGTCAAGACGCAGACCTTGCGCGCCTTCTCCGGTAAAGAGATGTCGGACATCCTGTCCAAGCTGACGTGAGCCGGGGCCGAACGCCCTTTAACATCGCCTTCGCCACATCGACGACGCACACGGCAGCGCGCATCCACCTCGCTGCCGCGCCTCCTGTCGTGCGAGCATCAAACGCTTCGCGCGCTGAACGTCATCGTGCTGCGCACCTCTTAATGCTGCGGCGCGAAAGATAAAACCCGTCGAAAATTGCAAGGGTGTGCTCGCCGGAGCGCGCTTGCCGGCTGCATCCGGAGGTATATTTGGCGCGTATAGGATTCGGTTACACGCGACCTACATAGTTCCGCGGATAGCAACGGAGGAATTGATGCCCAGGTCCGCCCGCTTCTGCAAACCGGCCATTGCCGCAGCCGGATTGCTCTTGGTCTCGGCAGCCGGAATTGGTGTGGCCGCCGCGGCCGGGCCCTTCGATGCGCTCGGAGGATCGTGGTCGGGCGCCGGCAATATCCGCCTCGAGGATGGTCGCAGCGAAGGTCTCAAGTGCAAGGCCTACTATTCGCCGCGCAGCGGCGGGGCCTCGATGGGGCTGGCGCTCCGCTGCGCCAGTGCCTCCAACAAGATCGAGCTGCGCGCCACGCTCAATTCCACCGGCAGCCGCATTGCCGGCAACTGGGAGGAGCGCACTTTCAACGTCACTGGCAGTGCCTCCGGCCAGGCGTCGGGCAATACCATTCGCCTCGCAATCGATGCCGGCGTAGTGGCGGGCCAGATGTCCGTCGTCACCAACGGCACGAACCAGACCATTTCCGTGCGTACCGACGGCGCGGCCCTTAAGGGCGTGAATATCAATCTGCACCGCGATTGAAGCCCGGCGCCGCCGGGCTCAGGCCGAGGTCAGGCGATGAACGGATTGCTTTTGCGTATCCATGCGTTGATTTCATTGAAGAAAATGCCTCTATGTCGCATCTGTGTCGCACGCACCGCCGATGTTCCCATGCCGTTCACCCCAGCAGGGCCTTCTCCGCCGCGTCCATCTCGGAGCGGTCGTCGCTCCTGGGGAACAGGTGCCCATATACGTCGAGGGTCATGGCAATCGTGCTGTGGCCCATGTGCTGCTTCACGGTCTGTGCGGGCAGCTCGTGGCCGCCGTCGGCCTGGCGGTTGATGAGCCAGCTGGCGTAGAAGTGGCGCAAGGCATGTAGCCCCGTGTACTTGGCGGTCATGACCGGCTGGCCATTCTCGTCGCGCTTCGGCTGGCCATTCTTGTCCAGCGCGGGCACGATCAAGCCGGCGGCCATGACGGTCGGGATCAGGCCGAAGGCGATGATGTTGGCGTGAAAGTCGATATTGCCGGTGGTGTTGGGGAAGACGAAATCGAGGCCTCCCTTTGCGTCCCTTTGGGCAGGCCAGCTTCCACTCTCGCAACATGTTGACGACGATGCGCGGCAGCGGAACGGTGCGGCTGCCTGCTTCGGATTTTGGCGGCCCAAGCTTGCTGTAGCAGTCGGCCCGCCGCTTCACATGCAGCTCTCTCTTGCTGAGATCAACGTCCGGCCAGGCCAGGCCACGCAGTTCCGAGGATCGCAGGCCCGTGAAGATCGCAGTGATCAGCAGCGGCCGGTGGCGACCGCTGGCGGCCGCAACGATGGCTTTGATTTCCTGCGGGGTGGGGATGTCGACACCGACCTCCAGCTTCTTCTTGTGGCGCCGCTCGGTCCGTGCCTGCCCTTACCGCGCGGGCGGCGGCGGCTTAGGTCGCGCACCGGGTTGTGTGCGACCAGGCCCCGCTCTTGCGCGTCGGCCAACAGCATTCCCAGGCTCCCGAGCACCGCTTTCACCATTGCGGGAGATCGACCCTCGGTGCGCAGCCGGTCGGCGAAGGCGCGCACGGCCGGGACATTCAGCCGCGATAGAAGCGTGGTCCCCAAGAACGGGTTGATATGCAGCTTCAAATGCTCCCCGCGCTGCTTGATGGTTGTGCGCTCAAGCCCTGCTGCTTCACTGCTTTCGATCCAGCCCTCGCCGGCCTTAGCCACGGTCTTACTGGCCGAGTCGGGAACGTGGGTGCCTGCGCGGACCTGCACGGACACTTCGGCGTGAAAAGCGCGGGCCTCTTTCTGGGTCTGGAATTTCCTCTGCCGCCGGACGCGATTGGCATCCTTGTAGTCCGCCACCCAGACTGACTTGCGCTGGCCTGGCGGCCCCCAGAACTTCTTCCGAACTGACATGCGACCTCCTTTTGGTCGCGCTATGTCGCACGAAATCCGTACATCGGACAAGTACCGTTGTAGATGACAAACGTCCACCACGCTCGACCATGACAAACACCAATGACATCAATGACTTATCAACAGGGGCTAAGTCCGTGTGTTTGCCAGATTCGGCCAGATGGTGTTCAACCTGGGCCCAGGCAACCAGAGAGGAGTGAGTCGAGATGGCACTGGCTGAGCAGAAGGGCGCGTTCGATTGGCGGTCGCGATCCGTGATCACCATCGAGGAGTACGCCCAGATCATGGAGATCAATCGCACGACGGCCTACGAGTGCGTGCAGCGCGGTGCTGTCAAATCCGTCCGGCACGGCCGGCGGGTCATGGTGCCCGTGCCGTGGTTGATCGCCGTGCTGGAGGGGCGCGCCGACGAGCCGCGTGCCTGAACGCGAAAGGCCGCCCCGGTCAAGGGCGGCCCTTTGTCTGATCAACCGGCTATCGGCCTCTGCGGGGCCGATCCACAAACCCTGAGAGAGTGGGCAGCAGATGACGCTGAATAAGGCGAACGGCACGGGCCGTCAAGAGGAAGCCGCCGCCGCGACGGCGGACGTCATATCCCAATTGCATCAGCATGCCATGCAGCTCGTCGTCGAGTGCCGGCTCGCTGTCTTCCCGCTGAAGCCGGGCGACAAAGCGCCAGCCACAAAGCGTGGCTTCAAGAACGCGACCAACGATGCCAGCATCGTTGACAGCTGGTGGCGGGACTGCCCCGATCAGAACATCGGCATCGCCACTGGCAAGACGTCTGGCGTCTGGGTGCTCGATGTGGACGGCGAGGAGGGCGAAGCCTCGCTCGCTCGCCTGGTCGCCGAGCACGGCCCGCTCCCCGAGACCGTGGAAGCGATTACCGGCAAAGGACGCCACATCTACTTCCGCTATGTCGAGGGCATCGGCTGCACCGCCGGGAGCATCGGACTTGGCATCGATACGCGCGGCGACAACGGTTACGTGGTGGCGCCGCCGAGCCTGCACCCGAGCGGCCGTCGCTACGCCTGGTCCGTGGACAGCAGCGCCGACGGGTTCGCCGATGCCCCGGCCTGGCTGGTGGCGCGCGCCCGCGTCGTCAGTAAGCCGGCGCGCGAGGCGGCGACCATACCGATCATTCCGACCGCCGATGTCACCGCGCTGATCGCCAAGCTCACGCCGAGCCTCAAGCGGCGCATCGCCACTGAGGGCAAGGGCGATCGCTCCACGCACTCGTTCGGGGTGATGGCCGCGCTGTTCGATGCGGGGCTCACCATCTCGGACGTGGCCGCGATCGCCCGTGTTTCCGCCTTCGCCGCCAAGTTTCTGGAACGCGGCGATCTTGACGCCGAGATTGGTCGCGCACACTCGCGATGGACGGCGGCGAAGGCCAAGCGCGAGGCCGAGGCGGACGACGATCTTGCCGCCATGAATACACAACATGCCGTGGTTCGGGTGGGCGGCAAGACGCGGGTCATGCGGCTTGAGGGCTTGCCTGGCCGGCCCGATGCACTTGTGCCCGTCTACTCGTCATTCCGCGACTTCAAGGACTTCCACGACCGTGGGCGGCGCGCGATTGTGGACGAGGAAAACGGTGAGGTGAAACGGATAGGGCTCGGAACGTGGTGGCTCAAGCAGGAAGGGCGGGCCCAGTACAACGCTGTCGTGTTCGAGCCGGGCGCTAGCGAGGACGAGGCCCGCAGCAACTTCAATCTGTGGCGCGGGTTCGCGGTGGGTCCGGTGGAGGGGGAGTGCTCGCTTTATCTGCAGCACATCACCGACAACATCTGCTCAGGCAACGACGAGCATGCCAACTACATGCTCGACTGGATGGCGTACAATGCGCAGTACCCCGGGGAGCGGCCGGAGGTCGCTGTCATTTTCAGGGGGGATGAGGGCACGGGCAAGGGCATGGCGATCCGTCCCTATGGGGAACTGTTCGGGCCCCATTACATCCACATCAGTCAGCCGGGTCACCTGACCGGGCATTTCAACGCCCACCTTCAGTGTTGCAAGGTCCTGTTCGCGGACGAGGCCTTTTTTGCCGGCGATCGCCGGCATGAGAACGTGCTCAAGGCTTTCGTGACCGAGCCCACCCTTATGATCGAGCCCAAGGGCGTCGATCCCTACCCGGTGCGCAACGTCATCGCGCTCCTAATGTCATCCAACCACGAGTTCGTAGTGCCGGCCGGCAAGGACGCCCGGCGCTACTTCGTGCTCGACGTGTCCGACGCACGCAAGCAGGACCACGCCTATTTCGAGGCGATCGCCCATGAGATGGCGAACGGCGGACACGAGGCGCTGCTGTACTTCCTACTGAATCGCGACCTGTCCGGCTTTGAGGTCCGCAAGGTGCCGCAGACCGAGGCGCTCGCCGACCAGAAGGCCCGCAGCCGACGCGGTGTCGACCTACTGGTGGAAATGCTGGCGAGCGAGGGCGCACTCCCCGAGGCCCACGGCAGCTATGCAAACATCGCCATAACCAGCGGCGAGGCCAAGGGCGAAGGGTTCTGGCCACGGGTGTGTGTGCTGGTGCCGGGGCTGAAGCACGAAAGCTCGACAGTCATCGGCACCACCCTGAAGCGCGGCTGGGGATGTGAGACCTGGGAAGCGCACGGCCGTTGTGGCTTGAAATTCCCACCGCTCTGGGATTTGCGGGCGAAGTTCGATGCCAGGCACGGCCCACAAGCTTGGAGTGCCCGAAAAGAATGGAGTGAAAATGCCGGCGATCCTGAATAGGCCCACCCCACCCACCCAACCCACTCTCTTCTATTTTTCAATAAGTTATTGGGTGGGTAATAGGTGGGTCCGGTGGGACTGGTGGGTGCCGGCTTGTGGGGTGGGTGCCCCGGGTGGGTCCGGGAGTGCCAGAAACCCACAATTTTCCTGCATCGGGTGGGCGTGGTGGGGGAGGTGGGCGAAGAAATCGGCAGCATTTTTCGCCGTCGACCACCAGCGCTGGATGCGCGGCAGAGCCTGGTGGCAGTGTTCCTGATGGGGCGGCCGTACTACCAGCGGAAGCACTTCCGCATGCAGCGGCTATGCGCAGAGTGCGCCGCGACCTACGACGAGCAGCAGAGCAAGCAGCGGTTCGGCGCAAGGCGGATAGGCGCTGCCAGTTCCAAAACAACGAAAGCGCAACCCATTATGAGGTTGCGCTTTCATCCCCGCAGCACGTTCTCAGCAATGCGTAGAGAACATAGCAGCCATGTTAGGGTCGAATATCGCGCGTGTACATCATAATTGAGCAAGATTTGCTCAGTCCAAGGTCGATGAGAGAATGCAATATCTTCTAAGGGTTATCTCTTATTATAGACACCGACTGAAAGAGAGATTTGCGCAAATAAGAAGGAAACCGCGGACCTGATTGCGCGCTGGTTTTTCGTGGGCGCGAACGTCCCCACCGCGCGGATGGACCGCCGCAGCTCGCGCTTGGACCGCTCAGCATCGCTCCCCGTAAGTTCGCGTGTAGGTGAGGCGACGGCCTTGGACGCCTTCTAGAGCCTTGGTGGTGCGCGCGGCGTTCGCGCGTACAGCAGCGGGGGCCGGCGCTGCGCTTCTATCTCTGGCGGGATAGTGTCTTGGAGCACAGACACGGTGCTCTCGATGTACGCCACAAGGTCGCTCGTTACCTCGGGCTGATCATAGGCGGTGACGTTGCGAACTACGAAGTCCGCTACAGCTAACCCCAAAGCTTCCCACCACACGTCCTGTGTGGGGCGCTCAGCGTGCACCAGGACGCGTAGGTAATCCGCAATTTTCTTGGCAAGGGCCTGTACGGCGCGGTCGGTCGTGTCAGTCATCGCGGCGTGCACGGTTGTGGTCAGCCATGCTCGGCGATTCGCGTTAAGGGAGGTTAATTCGCCCGCAACGCGATCAGCGTCCTGCGGCTGGTGTTGAACAGGTTAGAGGGGCGAGTTGGCCGGGCTGTTCACATTTCGGAGAATCACGGTATGCGGGGCGTACGGAGCGCGAGTTGGTATCCTCCGCCAAGGCAGCGGCAGAGATCACGGCATTCGCCGCCCAGCCGAGTGCCAGCATCAAAGTCCAGCGCTAGGCGAGGCCGCTCCGACCAATTCTTCGCAACGCGAAAATCGCTACGTCTGCTGACGTTTCCATCTGCGGTACGCGCGCCTAAGCTGGGCGTCATCTGATCCGCGTCCGGGCCTGTTAGGGCCGGACTATGCGGCGTTCATCGAGTGGCGCGGGGCCTGCGCCAGGTAGCGATCACTCCCAACAAAAGCCGAGATTTGTTGAGAGTGGGCTCAGCGCGCTCCAGGCTGGACGCGGCTCTGCAGGCGGGCTGGGGATGGTCGCCGGGCGGCGTAATGTTGAGAGTGTGCCCCAGGAGGCAGCATCGTTTGCGCGTGCAACTCGTTGTAACGACTTCGTGATTTGTATTTACCATACGATCTGCTAGTGATTCGTCACTGTCCACTTTCTCGCCCCGAGCGCCCCCCAGCGCGTCGGGGCTTGTGATTCCAACTCCCCCCACATCACCGGAATACCGCTATGCCCACCGCGCTGCACCTTGCGCAGCATCGTGCGCTTGCGTCGCCCGCTACCTGCCGCCAACTCGACATCGCTCAGTCTGAGCGAGACGAAGCCCAGGCACGCTCGGAGGCCGCCGAGGCCGCCCTGCGCCAGGCGCGCCGCGCAGCAGGCCCGCATTGCCCTCAGAACGGCGACGCACATGTTGACGGCGGCCAAGCGCCAGGTCGGCGCCGAAGCTCAGTTGGCCCGTGCCGCGTTCGCCAAGGACCGGGCGACCCGCCCCCGCCGATCTGGCAAAGCGCGCAAGCCATACCTCAGCGAGTTCTTGCCATGAGGAAGAAGGCAGCCTCTGCGAAGCGCGAAGCCGCCGATCGTGCGTGGGCATCGCCTGAAACTGTCCGCCGCATGGACGTTGCCGCCGCTCTCCGCGCCGAAGCCGTCAGCAAAGCGCAAAGCGCACGCCGTGCATGCGCGATGGCTGATGCGGCGCAGCGTGCTGCAAGCCAGAAGCTCGGCGCGTGTGTTCGCGAAGTGAAAGAGCAAGCCCGGCAGGCTCGCGCCAAGTCGGCAAAGGCCCGAGCCATCGGACCAAGTCGCGCCCGCCGCGCAGCCTGAACAACAACCGTTTGAAACCTGAAAACCGGAAAGGACTACCTATGAGCACCACTACCGCACGCCGCACCGGCTCGCCGAACATCGCGCGGCACAGGATCAAGGAGCGCGACGCGAGCCGCCGCGACTTCGAGGTTCATCTCATGTCGGACGAAACCTTCGCCGACGCCCTGCGTCCCGAATTTTTCGGCGCGAAGGCGGACATTTTTTCGACCGGCGATCGCATCGCTGTGGTCGGTCACGAGCTGAGTTTTTGGGCTGAGGTCATGGTCATCGAAGCCGACGAGGCACTCGCCGCCGTCAAGGTGGTGCCACTGATCGGGCCGGTCGATTTGAGCGAGCGCATCGCCACCGCGATCCCGTTCGACGTATCCAAGATTCAGGTCGAGCAGCTCGCCGCAGACAACTGGCGCCTGAGGCAAGGCGTCAGCGTCATAGCAAGCGGCTTCAAATCCGAGAAGCAGGCCAGCGCTCGTCTGGCCGAGATCAAGGCCGGCCGAAAGGCCAGCCGTCCTGGCGAATAACCGAATATTTCGGCGCTGCTGGGGTTCGTCAGGAATTGGGGGGTCAACTGACGCTCGGGGAACGCGCCCGCGAGGCCCGCCTTTAACGGTTGGCTGCAAGGACGTGAAATAAGGGACGCCTTCGAAGCCGCGACACGATCATCAATGCTCGTCGGTCGCCTTAACGCGCGTCCACACTTGGCTCGAAAGTGCGTTCGTAAAATTTCTGTCCGTGTTCGCATCTCAGTAAGCAGATCGGCAAGGTCTGACCCAAATCGACCGTGTAGCTTGCGCGCTCGACACGTTGCGTTGCTTGCCCGCCACGCCATAGGCAGCAATGTCCTGGTACTCGCTGAGAGCCGCACGAGTATGATGAGGCCTCCCCCAAAACGGGAATAAAGAAGGCGAGAGTGCGCGCAATTTTAGGAGTTCACCCGCCAGCGAGACGCTCGGGGACAGCTCCTCAACTGTGTCAGGTGTAGTACAGGTGGTATCTGTAGTATCTAGAGTTTCTGTCCAAGAAGTTCTCCCCGAAAACGAGTGGAGTTCAACACTGGCACAGCCAATGATTTCGCCCACATCCAGCAGCAGGCCACATCCCAGTATCTTGGGTGATGTCAACGGTCTGTCCCGTGAGGCGATCGAGGCACTTCCTGCTGGCCCCTACCAGTTATGGCTTCGCACGTTCGGCCTCGCTGTCGCGGTCGGTATCGCCTATTTCATGGCAGCTCTGTTCGGCCTAGCCCTTCGCGCCAACACAGGAACGTCCATCTTCTGGCCAGGTGCGGGCATCTCGGTGGCTGCGTTGATCGTGTGGGGGCCCACGGCGCGCGTGCCAGTGTCAGCTGGCGTAGTGGTCGCAACCGTTGTCTCCAATCTCATGATCGGCAAGAACTCCTGGCTCGCCGTCGCTTTTGGCTTCGTAAATGCCGGTCAGGCACTTCTCGCGGCTGGGTTAGTCGAACGCTGGTTCGGGAGGTCACTTAAGCTAGGGGATGTGTCTCAGTCACTTTGGTTCTTGGCGGCAGCCACGACTGGAGCGGCTGTTGGTGCTATGGGCGCGACAATCGCTGTCGGCTTTATCGGGCCAACCGCGTCCTCTTTCACAGTGTGGCGAGTTTGGTTTGCATCCTGTCTGCTGGGCATGGTCACGGTCGCGCCGCTGCTAGTCGGAATCGCCGAAGCTGTCCGCAACCGATCTCGTCGCGCCGTGAGCTGGTCGAAGGCGTGGTAGGTGTCGTGGCGTTAGTGGCTTTGAGTGTATTCGTCATTTCACTGCCAGAGGGACCTTGGTCGACAGCGTTGCCCATAGCCCT
>CAWIZC010000016.1:0-257914 GCA_963840445.1 uncultured Alphaproteobacteria bacterium
ATGGGAGCGACGCAGAATTTGTGCAGCAAGTTATTCATTTCGCTCGCATTGTAGCATTCCGCCCCAAGAACGCTGGGCCCCACGGATGAGGCTTAGTCGACCAGGGCGATCCGCGCAACTTGCAGTCCGGCTCTAAGCCGGCAAGGTCCGTTTCGTGGGGTAGACCCGGCGGCCCACGCCCATGGCGGAACCCCGCTCCGATCGGCCTCTCGCGTAATGTCGGTTTTGTTTCTGGCGCGTCGGTTATGGAGCGAAAGGCTCTAGTTGACCTGATGGCCATCCGAGCCGGCCCTCAAAAAGAGACTGCTGCAAGGCGGCGTGTCGCGACACCGCCGGCCAGCAGGCTATGCCGCTGCTGCCAATTCAGTGCCTGCGATGCCAAGCTCGATGCATTGGGTCGTCCAGGTGTCTGCGGACATTTGGCCATTTTTCAGAGCCATCAGGAGCCCGAACGGCATCATGTCGTGCCCCCTGATTTTGACCGACACGGCGCTACCGGGCGTGATGTCCAGCTGTCCGCCGCGGCGGACAAGCAATAAAGTCAGCGCTGCACCTGCGACTCCGGCGGCCAGTGCCTCCGCGCCTTCGGCATCGGGCGTGTCATTTGAAAGATCGACCAGCGTCTTGCCGAAGGCTTGCAGGTCGCCTGCCACAGTGCTCAATGATTCCGGAGTTATGCCTTTGAGGCGTTGGGCGTTCAACTGAACGAGCCGCGTCCACTGGGGCATGTACACACGCGCCCCGACCTCGCTCCACACGATCGGCTCCAGCTTGGCAGCGCTGTCCGCTCCCGCAAGCTGCGCCAGCAGTTCCCTCTCCAGTGCGGGCACATCGTCGAGGAGCGACACAGCAGGCAAATCATGCGGCAGCGGCGGACCTTCGGGCAGGCTCGCGATCGCCGCAATGCGATCCCTGAGTGGAGGGTGGGTATCGTACGGGTCAGCCTTGCCCTCGGCCAGTTGTGCCTCCAGAAGCTTGCTCATTCTTTCGGCGATGTGTCCGGCTCTTACGAACTGACCAAATCCGTCCGCGAGCGGCGGCAAGAAGCCGGCGTTGAAGACCGGCGCGCACTCGCTGCGCCAGTAGTAGTCAAATGCAGGTGCGGCCCCGTGCACGCTCCTCAGCCCGTCCATCAGCGGCCTCGCACCCACCGTGCGCGCAGCCAGTTCATCGGCGATAAACTCTTGCCGGCGCGATACCGCATGGGTCACGCGCAGGAAAATCTTGGCGTACCAGCGGAACGGCGCTTGCAGCCACGAGCCGTCTCCCAAAGAGGCCAAGGTGCGTCCGATGGCTCCCCGCGTTTTGTAGATCCAGGGACCGATGCTCGTGTCGCCACCATGATAGTGTCCAAATTCGTGGGCCAGCACCGCGCTGAACTGCGAACAGGTCAGGATGCGCATCAGCGGAAGACCCAGCCCCATCACCCTCCGGCTGCCGAAGCCCATGACGCCTCCCCGCTGCGCCACCCAAGCGTTCACATCCGGCACCAGGTAGACTTCGGCCGGCATACCCTGCTTGGTCGCACTAGCGACCCGCTCCAGCGCGTCGAACAACCTCGGTTGCTTCTGCCGCTGCAAAAGCGGGCCGGGCGCGTTGAATTTGTCCGGTCGCGGCAGCACCGACCACAGGATGGCCAGCCCACCGAGGATACAAATAATGTCCAGTTTCGGCGTGACGTGATGAGCATAGGCCAGCTCGGCATAAGGCAACCACAACAGGCCGAATGCGATGCCCAGAGCCAGCACGTAAAAGCCGATCGCGAACAGCAGCGCAAGAGCTGCCCTGACTACAACGAACGAGACTTGCACGGCGCGCGCCCTCCCAACTTTGATCCGCCCGCGTGCGCCACACTCAACTCACAAATTGCGGCGGCAAGTGCCACCACCACGGAGTTTGGCGACCAATTGTCTGGCCATTAGACCGGAAAAGCACAGGACTTATGACAGTCCGTGATGGCCCAGTTCTACGGTGGCCACGAGCCCAGTAGGAGTTCGGCGGAAGAATCCCAAGATCCGGCGCACGTAGTGTGCCATCGGGCTGCTTGGCGTTGCGTTGCCTTCGGCACCGTCGCAGCGATGGCGCCGAAGGCTGCAGATCGTTTGCACTCTATGTCGATGTCACCAGGTCGTGCCGGCCTTGACCATGAAGGTTCGGCCGGGCAACGGATAGGCATTATAGGCGCCGAACGTGGCGGTGCTTGCGAACGAGTAGTCGAAATATTTGACATCGAACAGATTGGCCACGCCTGCGGACCAATTGAACTGATTGATTTGCCCGCCCAACTGTAGGTCCACCGTAGTGTAGGCCGGGATCATGGGCTGGAAATTTGCCTGGTCATTGTCCATGCGGCGCTCACCGACGTAGCGGACAATGGTATCGAACGTCAGGGACTTGTCGATGACGTTCCAGGATAACCCAACGTTGCCGGTCCAGCGTGCAACCAACGGCACCTCATTGCCAGCGTTCGGCCCCTCCCGGAACATCGCGTCGGTGTAGGTGAGATTGCCGTACAATCGGACATTTCTCATCATTTGCCAGCTTGCGATGGTCTCGACGCCTCGGCGGCGGGTCGGATCGAGATTGACGTCGGTAAAGCTAATCGGATTGAAATGGATCTCGTCCGTGAGCCGCATATCGTAGTAGGTCGATTGGATTTTGAACGGCCCATACTGGAAACGCGCGCCGGCTTCCCAGTCATTCGACTGCTGCGTACGCAAGTTGAAATCGGGCGAAACACCAGTGTTGGTTACACCGATGCGTTCATCGATATTGGCGACGCGGAAGGCGTGCGCCATGCGCCCGAGCAGCGTCACGCCGGGGATGATCTTTTGCTCTATGCCGGCGTGCCAAGCATGATTGGTTTCACTCTGGTCAAGCGGAATTCCGTCGGCCCCATTGTCATTGCAGCCAAATGGAGGAAAGCAACTCGATGCGCCGGGTGCAGTGGGATCAAATTTGCCGCTCGCGGTGGTCTTGTTCCATTGAATGCGAGCGCCGCCGGACAAGTCGGTGCTGGGCGAAACGCTGACCGTTTGCATCCAGTAACCGGCAAACATCGATTGCCCACCGTTGTAAAACTGAAAGGGAGCCGCACCTTTCGAGGCGCCGCGCTGTGAATTGTAGTCGGTATCGAAAAGATCGATGCCGGCAAGAATGCGCGATGGTAGACCAAAAAACGGTTGTGTGATGTTGATCGGGGCGTTAGCGACTTGGTCGTAAGATCGCTTTCAATATAGGTGAAGAGAGAGCCCTGCTGTTCCTTCGTGCGAATTCCGCCGTCTACGATGACCTCGAAGTTGGGTGCCAACATATAGGTAAAGCCGGTCGTGGCGCGCGCGCCCTGCTTGTTGGCATAGTCGAACGGCGTGTCGGTACCCCGCCGATCGGTCTGTAACTGCGCAACGGAGCGTGTCCCTGGCAGGCGTAGGTCTTGGTCGTCGGCAGCAACGTTCAGATAGACGCTGCCCTTGGCAAACGTCCAACGGAAGTCGCCAACGACCGACTTCTGCTCGAGTTCGTTGTTGACGCGATAACCATCCGAGGCGAAGGCGTTACCGTTGACGAAATAGGAGAAGTTACCCACTGAGCCGCTCGCCGACGCGTTGCCTTCTCGGGCCGCAAACGAGCCGAAGCCTCCCTCAATGCGCACCTGGTTGGGCAGGCCCACGCCACTGCGCGTTACAATATTGATGACACCACCAACGGCCCCGTCGCCATAGAGAACGGCACCAGAGTTGCCTCGTGTGATTTCGATTCGCTCGACCGAATCCTTGGCGATTACGGATAGATCAAAGCCCTGTAGGTCCCAGTCGTTCAGCCTGCGGCCGTTGATCAGGACGAGAGTATTGGAGGGCGCAGCCGCGCCGAACCCGCGCAGATCGACGTTCGTACCGGCCCCGTTGACTCCACCGTAGAGACTCTTTGCTTGCACGCCCGCCTCGCGCCCGATGATGTCGGCGAGAGTGGCCTGTGGGGCCCGCTCTATATCCTCGCGCGTGATCACGGTTGTGGATGCGCCGGTGATCCCGCCGCCACTCGCCGATGCCGAACCATTCACGTTGCCCGTCGCGGGAACGTCAGACGCCACTCCACCTTGTCCGGATGTGCCACCCGCTTCGAGCCGGGTATTGGTCGTGCGGACCTCCTTTTTACGGGCCTCGACTGTGACCTCGGGCAGCTCAGTCGCCTGCTGCGCGCGCGCATGAGATGCGATGGCAGCGCAAGAAGCGGACGCAATGAGAACGACGTGTAGGCTTCCAGCTATGGAGCGGGGACGCATGACAAGACCTCGGGCGCGACGCTACAGACACGTCACAGCGAACGAAGTCTTTCCGACGCGATCATCCTGCGTCAGTCAGTCCACTGCCAATACACCCCGACCGGCATGCTCGCGTGTGACCACGTCCGACGGCAGGTCTCCTGGCTCGCGGATCACCATTCCCCATCGCCTTCCCAGGACCCGAGATCCCAGTGGCACTATGACGAGGAATTCACCGCTCACAGTTGCGGGGGCAGCTGCGGATTCAAGGTCGGTTACCTCTCCACCGCATTCCCATTTCATCCGTAAAGGAACCGTCGCGCTCACGGTATGGGCCGCATGAGATACCTGTCAATCGCAGGTCACGCACACACTGTACGGTTCAGGCACCCGATGTTGTGAAATCGCCACGCCCATACATCCACGTTGGTGAGCAGAGCGAAAGCGGTGGAAACGTCCGCACGTTCGGTCGTCCTGGCAGCGACCGTGAAAAAATTGCGATCGTCCTCGAGCCAACGGCGGAGATGCGCGGCTGCCTCAGCCGAGCACGCGCGTTGTGTCATCGAACAATTCCTCGACAGCATAGGCGCGCGGGATGAGTGCCTGCTGGGCGGCGTAACCGACAATAGCCTCCAGCGGCTTGCGCAGGGCTGCGAGGCCGAACGGGCAAAAATCAATGCCGCCGCCGGTAGGTTTGGCTTGAGCCTTGCTGGCTGCAAGCATGCGAAACACCTCGCGCACCTGATCCGGCTGCTGCTTGGTCAGCGTCCCGCTGACCACCACCACGTGGTTGATCGGCACAATGCCGTGGCGTCCGTACCAGGCTTTCGCCTCAGCAAGGGGATCGGCGAACAGCGTGGCAAATCGCGGATCGTCGGAGCGTTCACCCAGCACGGCGTCCAACTCGCCTGCCAACAACATATCCATGATCTTCTTGCCGGCCGGCGCCCGTTCGGTCGTGTCGACATATTCGGCGACGTGCGGCTCTTCGAAGGTGATCCAGCGGATCGAATCCAGATCGACGCCGCAGTCGTTGGCGAGGATGCCGCGGATCCATGCCCCCGTGGTGGTCGTGAACGAGCGAATGCCGACGCGTTTGCCTTTCAGGTCGGCCGGCGTCAGTACGCCCTTCGAAGGGTTGTAAAGCGCGTATTCGTGCTGGAAGCGGCCCATCACGACCGCCGGCAGCATCACCATAGGCTTATGGTGAGCCTTGGCGATCAGATAGGTGACGATGGCCATCTCGGAAACATCGAACCTGCCTTCGCGCACCATTGGCTTGAAGCCGGTGTGCGTCGGTTGATGGTCGGCGAAGTCGAGCGCCACGCTTGCGGAGGCAATCTCCCCCCTCTTCAAGGCGGAGGTGAGCGGATGATCGCCCAGCAAGGTCTTCAGTCGCCTCATCGATGCTCCTTATGTTGGTCGAACTCGATCGTCAGGCCTTCGACGTGGCCGCGGGTTGGGATATTTTGCGTCCACCCACGCCGTCTTTCGCTACTGATGGTCTGGCCCGAATTGCGGCCGCTGCTGAACCCGCCATCAAGCTCGCCCAAGCGACCGAGCCGAACCCCAAAGAGAGCCTAAAAATATCTGCGCAAACGATCCACGCCAACAGCTGTGTCACGCAGGCCGTGAGCAGCTTGCCGCCCAACTGGATCGGCCAGCCCAGCGGGCGCGCGCGCTGGCGAGGAAACGCGACGACCGCAACAATTCGCAGCTCATAAACGGGGATCAAACGGCCCCTGGCTCAGGACTGCAAGCCCGGGCTTGAAATGACGACTTTTGGCCGGAGCTGCAAGGCGTCGCTGCGCCACAAGTTTCGCCAGCTTTCAGGTGTTCTGCGGACGAGAATTGTCGATCCGAAACTGAAGTCGTTGTCGCTCAACGAGTGGCGTTAAAGGGCGCGTGCCTCATTCGTCCACTGGAGCCATCACTACCTGAAGCTGCAAGCGCACATTCTGCGCTCAGAGGTGGGTGTAAGTTTTGATTGGCCGTCCAAGCATTTCGTCATCAAAGTGTACGCGGACGTTTCGGATTAAATCCGCTACGGACAATGTCTGGGGCTTTGGGGGGTTGGAATTTTTCTGCATGACATTGGGGGATTATTCAACATGCAGGCTACAACACGACGACATCTTATTCTTTCTGCAGCGGTAGCGGCGGCCGCCTTTGGCATAAATGGACAGATTGCTATCAGCGCGCCGGCCCGCCGCAGTAGGACGCCGGAGCCGACGCCGGGCTTTCACCGCTTTCGCATAGGAACGGCTGAGTGCACGGCCCTGTATGACGGCATCTGGGAGAAGGTCCACGATCCCGCCTACTTCAAGAACGCCAGTGTCGAGCAAACCAAGCAGGCCCTGGCGGCCGCCGGACTCACCACCGCCTTCGTCCCGATCTCCATTTCGGCGTACGTCGTAAAGATCAATGGCAAGCTCACATTGTGCGATGCGGGTGGCGGCGGACAGGTGCAGGCCTTCAATCCGCAATCGGTGTTCGTCTCCGGCAAGATGATCACCAACATGAGGGCGGCCGGCATCGACCCTGCGCGAATTGAGACGATCCTGATCTCGCACTTCCATCCCGATCACATCTTCGGTTTGCTGACTGGCAAGACCAACGCACCGGTGTTCCCGAATGCCGAGATCATCGTGCCGGCTGCCGAGTACAAGTGGTGGACGGATCCTTCCTTGATCGGCCGGCTGCCCGAAGCACGCAGGCCGCTCGCCCAGCGCATCCAGGCTGTCATCCCGAAATGGAAGAACGTTCTTCCAGTTGAGGGCGAAGATGAGGTGGTACCGGGCATCCGCTTCGTCGCCGTGCCGGGCCACACGCCTGGTCACACCGCCTTTCACGTCAGCTCCGGCAACGCGCAGCTGATGATCACCAGCGACGCCGTCTACATGCCGGCGCTGGTCGGTGTGAATCCTGATTGGCAAGGCGTCTACGACCAAGACGGCCCGATGGCCGAGGCCTCGCGTAGAAAGCTGCTCGACCGGGCGATTGCCGACAACATGACGGTGTGCGGCTCGCATTTTCCCTGGCCTGGGGTCGGCCGGTTTGCAAAAGACGGCACCGGCTACGTGCTCGACCTGAGCCGGCCCCGTCAGATCAAGGGATGACCGGGGCGGCAGGAAGATCCTGCCAGCCCTTTCCCGACCGGTCGCAGATGGGCCCCGCCGATGGGCACTGCACGCGACGGCTGTGCGCTTGAGAGACAAGCAATGAAGTCACCCTACGATGTTCTTGGCGTTTCCTATCATGCAGACCACGAGGCGGTCAGAGCGGCTTTCCGCAAGGCTGCCAAAGCCCACCACCCCGACCTCAATGCCGGTGACGAGGTTGACGAGGAGAGCTTCAGGCAGATCGTCGCCGCCTACGAACTGCTGAGTGACCCTCAGCAGCGAAGCGCCTACGACCTGCATGTGCGCAGCCGTCGCCGCTTCGGTGTGACCGCCAGCGTCTTTGCCGGTCTGATGACTGGCGCCGGTCTGGCAGCGGTTGTATGGCTGTCGAAGGCGCTGGATCCATCTCTGCAGCCGCGCTTACCACGCATGGCAATGGCAAAGGTCGCCGAACCCCGGGATGTGGCCGCCTTCGGCGACGTCGGCGTCGGTCCGGAGGAGAGTACGGCCAGCCAGAGCGCAGCACGTGCGTCGGCAATCACCACGGACCTCACTGAGGACTGGTTGCGGCATGACCAGGAGCCCACCAACAGCAAGGTCGCGAGTGTCGCTGGCGCCGATGTTGAGACGCCGCTGACACCAAGGGCAAGCCAATGGAAGCAGGCCAAGGCGAACGGCAGTACGATGGCGCTCTGGGTATTCGTTGTGCGCAATCCGGATATCTTCGAAGACGAAGCCTGCCGCTCCGAACTCTTGCAGTTGATCGGGGCCGCGGACGATGTGCGACTGCTGCGCGCTCTGGCCATGGGTGCCAACGGCGCGATCGCCGAGCACGCGCGGCAGCGCCTCGCTCATTTGGCCCAGGCGGTCGTCGCGCAGGATGCGGAGGTTGCGGGAAGCCTGGTGAGTGAGGGAAAAGCCGCCCCCTCCAGCGATCCGGCATTCTACCTGGCGCGTTGCTTGCGCCATCTTCGCCGAGGCAGCTTCGATCTAGCGATCACGGACTGTGACGAGGCAATTCGGCTCGAGCCCGCCAAAGCCCAGGCCTATGGCCAGCGTGGCAAGGCCTGGGCTGGCAAGGGAGATACGGACCGCGCGCTGGATGACTACGAAGCTGCGACCCGTATCGATCCAGACAACCCCGACCTACTACGCGAGCAAGGGGTTCTGTGGCGGCAGCATGGCGATCTGGATCGCGCGCTGGCAGCCTTCGACCACGCGATCAGATTGGGGTTCTCGGACGCCAGCGCCTACAACGAACGCGGCCAAGTTTGGCTGCAGAAGGGGCGGCACGAACGGGCCATCGCCGATTTCAACCAGGCGCTCAAGATCGATCCGGAGCTGATGAGTGCGCTCATCAACCGGGGCATCGCCTGGCGCGGCAAGGGCGTGCTCGATCGTGCCATTGCCGACTTCGGCCAAGTGATCGGCATGGCCCCAAACCTGGCTGCGGGCTACTACAATCGCGGGCTGGCGCGAACCGAGAAGCACGAGATCGAACTGGCGATGGCCGACTTCGCCAAAGCCTGGGAGTTGCTGCCGAACACGCTGTCGTCGGCGCACCTGCAGTAAGGATCTCGCGGTCTGCGACGGATCATTGCCCGCGAGCCGACACGCCTTCGTCTTCGCCGGCAGCTCTCTTCCGGATTCTGCGGGTGGCCTGCGCCGTTGGCGATCTAGGCGATCTCGGCCCTGACGATGGCTGCACCCTCGCTCAGCGCCTTGAGCTTGGCGAAGGCAAGGTCGCGGGGCAGGTATTTCATGCCGCAGTCGGGCGCCGGGACCAGCTTGTCGGCAGGGACGTGCTTTAGTCCGGCACGTATGCGCTCGGCCACCGCTTGCGGTGTCTCCGCGGTCTTGGAGGCAAGATCGAGCACGCCAAGCAGCACGGTCTTGCCCGACAGCTCCTTCAGCACACCGAGATCCAGCTTGGGTTGTGCCGCCTCGATGGAGATCTGATCGGCGGTGCTGTCGGCAAGTTGCGGCAGGAACGAATAGCCGACGGGCTTACTCTCGCCCGGCACCAGGGCCGCATAGCCGAAGCACAGATGCACGATGGTGGGAACCTGCAAGCCCTGCAGGGCTCGGTTGATGGCCTTCACGGCGATGCGCTTGGCGGCCTCGGGGTCGTTGCGCAGCCACGGCTCATCGAGCTGGATGATGTCGGCTCCGGCCTTCTCCAGGTCGAGCGCCTCCGCATTCACGGCGGCGGCATAGTCCATCACCATCTCCTCCTCGTCCTTGTAGAACTCGTTGACGGCCTGCTGGCTCATGGTGAAGGGGCCGGGCAGCGTGATTTTTGCAGGCCGATCGGTGTTGCGGCGAAGGAACTGCATATCGCGCGTCTCCACCGGACCGGTACGGCGGATCTTGGCGACCACGCGCGGCACCGGCGTGCCATCGCCTGAACGCGCCTTGACGTGGCCCGGCCGCTCCGTGTCGATGCCTTCGAGCGCAGTGGCGAAGCGGTTCGAGTAGCTCTCGCGGCGGATCTCGCCGTCGGTGATGATGTCGATGCCGGCCCGCTCCATGTCGCGGATGGCAACGACGGTGGCGTCGTCCTGCGCCTGCTCGAGCCATGGTTCGGGCACGCGCCAGATGTCCATGCGCACCCGCGGCACGGATTTCGAGAGCATCTCGCGCTTCACCAGCCAGTCAGGCTGCGGGTAACTGCCGACCACAGTGGTGGGCAACAGGTGCGACGGCATGGTCATTGCGCACTCCTTGTATCTGCCTGCACAGGCGGCTCATGATACGCCGCCCAGATAAAGCCTCTTCACGACATCATTCGCTTCGAGCTCGGCGACCGAGCGTGCGTCGACCGCGATCTCGCCGTGCACGATGATATAGCCGCGGTCGGCGATGCGGATCGACTGATGGAAGTTCTGCTCGGCCATCAGCACGGTCAGGCCGAACTGGCGCTTCAACTCGCCGATCTTGGTGATGGTCTGCTCCACGAGCAGCGGCGACAGGCCGACCGAGGGCTCATCGACGATCAGCAGGCGCGGCGCGGACATCAAGGCACGCGCGATCGCCAGCATCTGCTGCTGGCCGCCGGACATAGTGCCCGCAAGCTGCCGGCGACGCTCTTTCAGGACTGGGAAGGTTGCAAACGCGAACTCGAGGTTGCGGGCGATGAGGCGGCGCGCGTCCCGGCGAAAGGCGCCGAGCATCAGATTTTCCTCGACCGTCAGTTTGGCAAACAGGCGCCGGCCCTCGGGAACCAAAGCCACGCCCAACTCGACGATGGCCTCGGCCGGCAGACGGGTGAGGTCGTGCACTACCCCATCGACGTCGAGCGTGATGGCACCCCTGGTCGGCCGCACGAGACCCATGATGCATTTGGTGAGCGTGCTCTTGCCATTGCCGTTGGCGCCAAGCAGGGCCACCGTCTCGCCGGCCGCGACCCTGATCGACACGCCCGACAAGGCGCGCACGGCCCCGTAGCCGGCATCGATGCGGTCAACTGTGAGCGTGAGTGCCAAGGTAGGCCTCCTGCACGCGTTTCTCCGCCATCACCTCGGCAGGGGTGCCGGACGCAATAATGCGCCCCGCATCGAGACACATCACGCGTTCGGAGAAGCGCATGACCGCATGCATGATGTGCTCGATCATGATGATCGTGATGCCGTCGCCGTTGAGCTTGATGAGCAGCTCGAGCACCTCGTCGATCTCGGAGCTCGACAGTCCGGCCATGGCCTCGTCGGAGATCAGCAGCTTTGGCCGGGCCGCCATGGCGCGCGCGAGCTCCATCTTGCGCAGCTCGACCTGGCTCAACTCGCTGGACAGCCTCGAGGCCTTGGCCGCGAGGCCCATGCGCTCGAGGACCGACGTCACTTCGTGCTCTCTCTCCGCAGCCCCAAGGCCATGCCCGACCGCCGCGAAGTCGAGGGCCACCATCAGGTTCTCGATCACGGTCATGCTCTTGAAGGGACGCGGAATCTGAAAGCTGCGGGCGATGCCGCGGCGCGTGCGCAAATAGGCCGGCAGCCCGGAGATATTCTCGCCCATGAAGGTGATCGTGCCGGCATCCAGGCTGCATACGCCCGAGATGCAGTTGATCAGCGTCGTCTTGCCTGAACCATTCGGGCCGACCAGCCCGAACCGCTCGCCAGGCCGGATTGCGACGCTCACGCCATCGAGCGCGGTGAAGCCGCCGAACCGCTTGGTCACGCCATCAACCTTGAGCAGCGCCTGGCTCATGGTCGAACTTCCCGCACGGGGGCGCGCCCGCGCATGCGCCGATAGAGGCCGAGCAGGCCGTCCGGCGCGCCGACCACGAACAGCACCAGCATCAGGCCGAGCACGAGCACGTTCACCTCGGAGGAGATGGTGACGGTAAGGAGCTGCTGGGTGGCGCTGAGCAGCACGGCGCCAAGGATGGGCCCAACCCAGTGCGCGGTGCCGCCGATCAGCGACATGGCAAGTGCCGAGACGGAATAGTTCAGGTTGAATGCCGAGGCAGGATCGGCAAAGGACAGATACATCGCATTCGGCGCACCGGCCGCGCACATCAGGGCGCCGGAGATGACGCAGGCCGTGAGTTTGAGCTTCAGCGTCGGCACTCCCGTGGCCTCGGCGGCTACTTCGTCGTCACGTAGGGCCTGCAGCCCCCGGCCGATCCAGGAGCTTTGAATGAAGCGGGCAAGTGCCACAGCGATCACCACCATGACCGCACTATTGACGAACAGCATTTTGACATAGCTGTCGAAGGGCGGCGTCACCGGCGGCCGGATCATCGGGATGCCGGTGGCACCGCCAACGAACTTCCAATTGATGATGAAGGTCTCGATGATGATCGTGATGGCGATGGTGGCGATGGAAAAGAAGATGCCGCGCATCCTGAGCGTGAGGAGGCCGACCAGGAAGCCGAGCAGGGCACCAACCCCCGCAGCGGCAATGATCTGGACCAGCAGCGGCGCGCCGATTGCCTTGAACAAGAATACGGCCGTGTAGACGCCAAGGCCGAAGAACGCGCTTGTGCCGAAATTCACATAGCCGGCATAGCCGCCCAGAACGTTCCAGGCGGTGGCGAGGATGATGAACTGCAGGACCACATAGCCCGCAAAGAACGGGTATTCGTTTCTGATCAAGAATGTGGCGCCGGCCGCAGCGGCGACGAAGAGCGCCGCGGCGATCCAGAACGTCCATCCGGACCGGGTTGCTGGCATGGCCACCTATCTCCCAAACAGGCCCTGCGGGCGGACGGCCAGCACAATCAGCAGCATCGCAAACGAGATGGCCGGCGCCCACGAGGCGCCGTACAGCGTGAGCACGATCGATTCCGCAACGCCGAGAATGATGGCCGCGACCAGCGTCCCCGTCATGCTGCCCAGGCCGGCCATCACGACGACGCAAAAGGTTCGCCCGATATAGGCGCGGTCGAGCGTCGGGTCGACCGGTGACACGATAATGAGCAGGGCCCCGGCAAGGCCGAGCACGGCCGTGGCAACGCCGAACGCCCATTGCTTGATGGCGACTGGGTTCGCACCCATCAAGCGCAGCGCCATCTCGTCCTGGGCGACGGCGCGAATGGCACGGCCCGTGAAGGTGCGCGACAAATACAGCGTGAGAACCGCCGTCAAAGTCAGCGCAACGGCAAAGGCGACCAGCAACCGCAAGGGAAGGCGCATGCCGGCAATGTCGATGGCCTTGCCGATGTAGAACGCCTGCGCCGAACGCTGGTCGACGCCGAACATCAGGATGATCACAACCTCGATCACGAAGGCGACGCCAAAGAAGAAAGCTATGCCGCGCACGCCGGCGTCGCTGCCGCGCCGCTCGAACGTCTCGTAGTAGAAACGGTAGGCAATGATGCCGAAAACAAAGAAGACGGGCGTCAGGATCAGGCCGGCGACGATGGGGTCGACGCCCAGCTGATTGAGGACGTAAGTGCCGTATGATGCGAGCACCAGGAAGGCCGGATGAGCGACATTGGGCACATCGAGCAGGCCGAAAGACACCGACAGGCCGATGCTGACGGCTGCGTAGAAGCAGCCGACCAGCAAGCCGAGCACGACGGCGTCCAGAAACAGGTCCAGGGAGAACATGAGGGCTCCACTCCCTCTCTCCGAGGGCCAGCTCGCATCGATGCCTAGGGCCGCCTCTCCCCCACCCGCAGCCTTCCAGGGGCAACGGATGGGAGAGCAAGCAAGCCTATTGCCTGGCCTTCTCGAAGGGCACGATGACCTCGCCGGTCTTCAGGTTCTCGGGGAACAGGATCACCTGCTTGCCGGCGGTCTTGAACTGCTCGAGGTTCTTGTCGACGACGCCGCGGTACTGCGCCTGCAGGGTCGCCGAGACCTTGCGCTCGCCGTCGGCCGAGAAGGCGATGGGTCCGACGATCGTCTTGTGCTCGTTCTCGCGCAGGTACTTGGCCAGGGCCTTCTGGTCGAGCCCCTTGGTGGCGTTGACCGCGGCCTCGAGCATCTGGCCCATGGCGTAGCCGAAGGGCGCCAGGTAGTAGCCCAACGGATCGACCTTGGCTTCCGTGGCGCGGGGAGCGTACTTGACGAAGAACTCCTTGGTGCCGTCGAAGAACATACTCGGCTCCGGCAGCCAGCTGTTGTAGTTGATGACGCCGTTCAGCAGCGAGCCCATCGATTCCAGGTTCGACGCGAACTGCAGACCCACCATGCCGCCGCCGAGGATCTTGACGTTGTCGCCGACGCCAATCTCGTTGACGGCGCGCAGGATGCCGACCGAATCCGGCGGATAGGACGCGACGAACACCATATCGGGCTTGGCCGCCTTGAGCGCCCGGATCATGGCCGAGAATTCGACCGTGCTCGGCGGGTAGTTCTGCTCATAGACGATCGGTATCGAGCGCTTGTTCGCGACGTCCTTGGTCGTCTTTGCGACGTTCTGGGCAAACTCCTGGTCGGCCGCCAGAATTGCGATCGACTTGGCGCCAGCCTTGGTCCCGATATCGATGAAGGACGCGGCCCAGCTGTCCGGCGGCCCCCAGGGCGCGTTGTTGAACCACATGTCATGCTGGACCTTGGCATTCACCTGGAACGAGAAGTTGCCCATCAGCACCATGCCGCGTTCCTTGGCGAGCGGCATGATCGGCGCCGTCTGCACCGAGGCATACGGTGCGAACAGGATGTCGACCTTGTCGATGTCGAGCAGCTTGGCGTAGATCGCCGGGCTTTCGGCAGCGCTCGACTTGTCGTCGTACACGACCAGCTCGACCTTGCGGCCGAGCAGGCCACCCTTGGCGTTGATATCGTCGCGCCAGATCTCGATGCCGATCAGGGAAGACTTGCCGCCGGCGGCAAGCCCGCCGGTAGCCGGCATGCTCATGCCGATCTTGAGTGGCGGCTGCTGAGCGATCGCCATGGATGTGCAGAAAGGAGCCGCCAGGATGAGCCCGAGGGCGGCGAGAATGCTTCTACGTCTCACGATTTCCTCCACCGTTTGTATGAGTTGATTGTTCCACCTATCGGCCAAACAGCGCCCCGAACAGGCCCTGCTTGGCCGGCTTGCCTGCGTCGGCTCTTGCAGCCCCCGCAGCCGCATGATTGGCCTCTGCCTTGAAGATGGCCGACGGGTCCGCACCCACGCGTCCGGTTGCTTTGTCGGCTGCGCTCTCGCGCGACAGGCTCAGGTCGAAGCGCATGCTGCGCACGCCCTTGACGGGGCATGCCGGGTCATTCTCCCGCACCTCGGCAACTAGATCCTCCGACGAGCCGAACACCACGTCGTCGGCAATGTGTGGGTCGCCTTGGACGTAGAGCGCGGTCACCAGCTCGCGATAGCCTGGCGCGCTGACCAGGAAGTGGATGTGAGCCGGTCGCATGCCATGCCGGCCCTGCGCCTTGATCAGGCTGCCGACCGGGCCGTCCATGGGGATCGAGTAGCCGAGCGGCCGCACCGTGCGGATCAGGAAGTTGCCCTGCCCGTCCGTGGTGAAGACACCGCGATAGTCCGTGCCGCTGGCATTGACCTGGATATCGTAAAGGCCGTCCGCACCCGTCTGCCAGACTGACACCTCAGCATTGGCCAGCGGCTCGCCCTGCACATTGGTGATCTTGCCCCACAAGGCGATCTCGGTGCTTGGCGTGGCCTTGTTGGCGATCTGGGCGCCGTATGCGAGCTTCGGCGCGTTCTCGCGGAAGAACGGGCCCAGCAGGCTGGTGTGCGTGGCGTCCTCGACGGCCGTGAGATCGTGCAGGCCGTTGACCAGCGCGGACAGTCCGAGCGTATCGGACAGCAGAATGAATTCCTGCCGTTCGGCCGTGCACTTCTTGCCCACCGCAGTCATGAACTCGATGCCCTTGAGCCATTCGGCCGGGGTCAGGTTCACCTCGCGCGCGAAGGCGTGCATGTGCTTTACGGCCGCCGCCATGACCGCCTTGAGGCGGGGGTCGGAGGTGGTGGCCATCTGCTCGAGGACGGCCTCGGTGATCGTCTCAGGGGTCAGCTCGTGCATATCGTGCATAGAGTCCTCCATGTGTAGCGTGCCGTCAGCGTGTCGGCACCCGGCCAAGCGCTGCCAGGATGCGTTCGGGCGTAAAGGGTTGGGCGAACACTTTGGCGCCATGCGGGCGCAATGCGTCGTTGATGGCGTTCATGATGGCGGCCGGCGCACCGGCGGTTCCGGCTTCGCCTGCGCCTTTGGCGCCGAGCAGGGATTCCTTGGTCGGCGTCTCGACATGGCCAACCTCGATGTCGGGCATCTCGGCAGCCATGGGCACGAGATAGTCGGCCATGCTCCCGACCGTGAGCTGGCCCTCCGACGTGTAGGTGCAGTGCTCGAAGAGGGCGCCGCCGATGCCCTGCACGACCCCGCCGCGCACCTGCTCATCAACCAGCAGCGGGTTGATGATGCGCCCGCAATCCTCGACGCACCAGTGCTTGAGGAGCTTGACGAGGCCGGTGTCGACATCGACCTCGAGGTAGCTCGCCTGCACCCCGTTGGTGAAGGCGAACGGGAATTGCTTGGTGATGAAATGCCGCGTCTGCATCAGCTCGCGCGGCAGATCGGGCGGCAGCGTGTCGCCGCGGAAGTAGACGATGCGGCCGAGCTCGCCGAGCGGCATGCGCACGGCGCCGGTCGCCTTGTCGACGATGTTACCGAGCACCAGGTCGAGGGCCTCGGGCGTCGCCTGCAGCATGGCGGCAGCGACCTTGAGGGCGGCGTGCCGCGTGGCAAGGCCTGCCTGCAATGCCGCCTCGCCGCCGATGCCTGCGCCGCGGCACGCCCAGGTGCCGCCACCATAGGGCGTCGTCAGCGTATCGCCCGTGACGACGCGCACGGTATCGATCGGTACGCCGACCGCCTCGGCCACGATCTGGCGGATGATGGCTTCCGTGCCCTGGCCCTGCTCGGTGACGCCGGTAGCGGCGACCACCGAGCCGTCGGGATCGATGCGCACGGTGCAACCGTCCTGCGCCGAGATGCGCGCACCGCCGATGCCGTACATGAACGGCGACGGATTGGTGAGCTCGATGAAGCTTGCAAAGCCGATGCCGCGAAGCACGCCCTGCGAGCGCAAGCGCTCCTGCTCGGCGCGCAGAGCCGCATAGTCCATCATCTCGACGAGCAGCTTGGTCGACTTGACGTGCGACAGGCCCTCGAAGCGCATGCCGGCCGCAGACGTGCGGGGATAGCTGCCGTCCTGCATCAGGTTCTTGAGGCGGAAGGCCACCGGGTCCATGCCCATCGCCTCGGCGCCGAGGTCGACCAACCCCTCAGTCACCGCCGTCGCAATCGGATGGCCGACCGCGCGATATTGGCAGGTCGGCACCTTGTTCTGCAGCACGACCGTGGTCTTGGCACGATAGTTGGAGAAGTCGTAGGGCCCGCCCACCAGGTTGACCACCTGATTGCCCTCCACCGCGCTGGTGCGCGGATACACCGAGTAGGGTCCGATGCCCGTCAGGTCGTCGATATCGAAGGCGGTGATGCGCCCGTCCCTGTCGATCGCCATGCGCCCCTTGATGCGGTGGTCGCGGGCATGGATGTCGGAGGCGAAGCTCTCCAGCCGATCGGCCACGAACTTGACCGGCCGGCCCATCAGCTTGGCGATCACCGCAACCGCCACCTCGTCCGGATAGACGTGCACCTTGATGCCGTAGCTGCCGCCGACATCACGGCAGATGACCCGCACGGCGCTGAGAGGCAGCCGGAGATGCTGGGCAAGCACCTCCTGTATCATGTGTGGCGCCTGCGTCGCATGGTGCACGGTCAGCGTGGCGTCGCCCTTGTTGAACTCGACGAGGATCGAGCGCGGCTCGAGCGTGACCCCGGTGTGGCGGCCGGAGTGGAACGTCGCCTCGACGACCTTGTGCGCGCTTCTGAAGGCGTCCGCCACGTCGCCGCTTTCGTTGACCCTCTGGAAGACCAGGTTGTCGCCGAGATCGGCATGAATGACGGGCGTTGCCGCATCGAGCGCCGTCTCCATGTCGGCGACGGGCCTGAGCATCTGCCAGCCAATCGAGACCTTGGCGACGGCATCCTCCGCGACTGCCCGACTTTCCGCCACGACGGCTGCCACCGCTTCGCCGGCCCAGGTCGCCGTCGCTAGCGGCAGTGGCAGCTGCGGCGCCGACTTCATGCCTTTGAGGTGGGCCAGAACGGCCACCCAGGGCTCGCAGTGCGGAGCGAGGTCCGCACCGGTGAAAACGCGCAGCACGCCGGCAATCTTCAGCGCCGCACCCGCGTCGATCTGACCGATCTTCGCATGCGCATGCGGGCTACGCACGAATGCGACGTGCACCATGCGCGGCAGCACGAGGTCGTCGACGTATTGTCCGCGCCCCTCGACCAGCTTGCGCGCGTTGGGTCGCGGTATCGAACGCCCGATGTAGGAGTTCGGCCGGTCGACAGAGCGTGGGTCGATCACCAGGCTCATGGCTTTCCGGCTCCGCATCCGGCCAGCCTGGCCTTGGCCACCGACTCGACCGCGTCGACGATGGCGTGATAGCCGGTGCAGCGGCAGTAGTTGCCCGACAGATGCTCGCGGATGACGGCCCGCGAGGGCACCGTACGGGCGTTGGCCGACTCACGCAGCAACTCGGCAGCGGCCAGCAGCATGCCCGGCGTGCAGTAGCCGCACTGGCAGGCGTTGCGGGCGACGAAGGCGTCCTGCAGGTCGCGGATCTCACCGGTGTCGGAAAGGCCCTCGATGGTTTCCACTGTCGCACCGTCCAGGCTGGCCGCCAGGACCAGGCAACCTCGCGCGATCAGTCCATCCACCCGCACCGTGCATGCACCGCAAACCCCGTGCTCGCAACCGGCGTGCGATCCCATCAGCCCGAGGTCGAGACGCAGAAAATCGATCAGATGCCGACGCACCTCGACGCGCCGAGTGATGTGCTCGCCGTTGACCGTCAGACCGATGCCGACCTCAGTGCTCATGCGGCACGCGCCCTCGGTTGCGCCTCCAGCCTCTGCACCGCTCGGCCCAGGAGCACCCGCGCCAGGTGCCGTTTCATCTCCGGTCCGCCATGCTGGTCGGCCGGCGGGTCGAGGTCGCGATCAAGTGCGACCTTTGCCGCCGCCAGTCTCTGCGCCGTCCAAGGGGCCGGTCCAAGCGCTTGCGCTGCAGCTGCAGCCGTGACGGGCGCGGCGCCGACGCCGAAATAGACGAGATGAGGCGTCTGCAGTCGGCCATTGGCGTGCTGGGCCCGAACGGCGAGACCCGCCATGGCGTAGTCGCCGGCCCGCCGCGTCAGCTCGAGGATGGTCGAGCAATCCCCCGGCGCCGCGCAGGGGAATTCGACAGCCCGGATCAGCTCGTGCTCTGCCAGCGCCGTTGTGAACAATCCGGTGAAGAAGCTGGCCGCCGGGATGGTCCGCTCGCCGTCTGGCCCTGCGGCGATGATGCGTGCATCGAGCGCGACGCAACATGCTGGCAGCTCGGCTGCCGCATCGGCGTAGGCCAGCGAGCCGCCGATCGTGCCCCGGTTGCGGATCGCCGCATGTGCGATCAAGGGCGCGGCCTCGGCGAGAAGCGGGACGTGGCTGGAAACATCGGCATGGGCCGCAAGCTCGCGATGGGTGGTCAGCGCCCCGACCCGCAGATGGCCCGTCGGCAGGACGCTGATGCCCTTCAGCTCGGCAACCCGGGAGATATCGATGATGAGGCTGGGCTCGGACAGCCGGAACGCCAGCGCCGCCAGCAGGCTTTGGCCGCCGGCGAGGAGTTGCACATCGCCTTCGGCCTCCCTTCGCAGCAGAAACACCTCGTCCAGCGAGGCGGCCCGCTCATAGCGGAACGAGCATGCTTTCATGAAGCCTCCCGGGATGATCGTCTTACGCGATCTGCCCTGCGACGATATCGGTGCCGGCAGAGCACGGCAAGTTGCTTTGCCGTCGGCGCGGGCCTAGGTACGCGGTCTGCCGTTCTGGGGTGCCGATATGGATTTTTTCTGTGCTCAGACCGCCCATTGCATGGGGCCACGAGCGGTTTGCTGGGCCAATGGGCTACGTCCCAATTTGCCGCCCCCGGGGGTGCAATCGGGTCGAAGCGCCGGGTCCCTGGGCAGGCTGGGCCCGTGGGCGCACGCCCCTAGGACGCGTGGCACAGGTCCATCGTGCCGGCGCCGGTCAATGCTGCAAGATCTTCGATAGAAAAAGCTGGGCGCGCTCGCTGCGGGGCGTGCCGAAGAAGGCCGCCTTGTCGGCGTCCTCGACGATCGCGCCCTGATCCATGAACACCACCCGGTCGGCGACCTTGCGCGCAAATCCCATTTCGTGCGTGACGACTGCCATTGTCATGCCCTCCTCGGCGAGCTTGACCATCACGTCGAGCACCTCCGTGATCATCTCCGGGTCGAGCGCGGAGGTCGGCTCGTCGAACAGCATGGCAATCGGGTCCATGGCGAGCGCGCGGGCGATGGCGACGCGCTGCTGCTGCCCGCCCGACAACTGGGCGGGATACTTGGCCGCCTGCTCGGCAAGGCCCATGCGCACCAGCAGCTCCTGGGATTTGCTCACGGCGGCTGCGCGGTCGCGTCCAAGCACCTTCTGCTGGGCCAGCACGATGTTCTCGCTGGCCGTCATGTGCGGGAACAGCTCGAAATTCTGGAATACCATGCCGATGCGCGAGCGCAGCTTCGGCAAATTGGTGCCACGCTCCCCCACCGAGATATTGTCGACCGCGATGCTCCCCTTAGTGAACGGCTCGAGCCCGTTGATGCACTTGATCAACGTGCTCTTGCCCGAGCCCGAGGGTCCGCAGATCACCACCACTTCGCCCTTGGCAATGTTCATCGAGCAATTGTCGAGAACGTGGAACGGCCCATACCACTTGCTGACGTTCTTGAGCTCGATCACAGGGCGTACCTTCGCCGCAGGCGGTTGGCGAGCCGCGAGGCGCTGAAGCAAATGACAAGAAAGACCAGGGCCACGAACAGATAGAGCTCGGTCGGCCGATTGTCGCGGCTGGCCACGATGTCGGCCGATGTCAGGAAGTCGCGCAGGCCCACCACATACACCAGCGAGGTGTCCTGTAGCATGACGATCGACTGGGTTAGCAGCACCGGCACCATGTTGCGCACGGCCTGCGGCAGCACCACGTAGCGCATCGCCTGCAGCTTGGTGAGGCCCAGCGCCAGACCTGCGAATATCTGTCCGCGCCTGACGCTCGAGATGCCGGCGCGGATGATCTCGGAGTAGTAAGCCGCTTCGAACATGATGAAAGCGATCAGCACCGAGTAAAAGCCGCTCACCGGCCGGCCGGTCAGTTTCGGCACCAGGGTGTAGAACCAGAAGATCACCAGGATCAACGGCATCGAGCGCAGGAAGTTGACGTAGCCCTCCACCGCCCAGGCCAGCGGTTTAATGGACGACAATCGCAGCACGGCCAGCACCACGCCAAGCAGCAGCCCGCCCGTCACGGCGAGCGCTGTGAGCTGCAGGGTCAGCAGCATGCCGTTCCACAGAAACGGGGCGTTGGCCCACAGGATGGCGAAGTCGAAGCCCGCGAACATCTACTGCGCTCCGACCGCGATGGTGCCCGCAATGCGCGTGCGCTGCTCGATAATGCGCATGACAACAATGACGATGCCGGTGACCGTGCAGTAGAGCACGGTCGCCACCGTGAAAGCCTCGAATGCGGCGAAGGTGTACTCCTCGATCTGGCGCGCCTGCGAGGTCAGCTCCAGCACGCCGATGGTCAGTGCCAGCGACGAGTTCTTGAACACGCCCAGGAAGTCGCTGGTCAGCGGCGGGATGATGGTGCGATAGGCGACCGGTATCAGCACGTAGCGGTAGACCTGCAGCTGCGTCAGCCCCATGGCGAGGCCGGCATTGCGCTGGCCGCGGGGAATGGACTCGATGCCGGAGCGCACCTGCTCGGCGACGCGTGAGGCTGTGTAGAGCCCGAGGCACATCACGGCGGTGAGGAACTGCGGGTGGGGCATATCGCGCTTGACCCAGTGCCCCCAATCCGCCGGCAGCAGCTCGGGCACGACGAAATACCAGAGGAACATCTGCACCAGCAGAGGGATGTTGCGGAAGATCTCGACGTAGGTGGTACCGCCGGCGCGCAGCACGCGATTGTCCGCCGTGCGCGCAACCCCGATCGCCGAGCCCAGGGGAAACGCAATCACCCACGCCAGCGCGGCGATCAGGATGGTGTTGCCGAAGCCGCTGACGATCCAGCCGAAATAGGGCTCCTTCAGCAGGATGGGCCAGTTCCAGTTATAGCTGCCCATGCCCGTCCTCGACGCCCGCCTGCGCTACTCCCGGTGCTGGCCGCCGGCGGCACTCAGTCCGGCAGGGCGATCAGCTGGAAGTTCTCCCGGAGCCGGTCGCTCATCGGATAGTTGATCTTGGTGGGTCCCGGCTCGAACCACTTCTTGTAGATTGCATCCATCTCGCCGCTGCGGATCAGTTTGGTGATGGTGGCGTTGCCGAGCAGGCGGAAGTCGTCGTTGTTGCGGGGGATCATCATGCCGTAGGGATCATAGGAGAAATACGGCCCCACGATCTCCCACTCGTCCGGGTTCTTGGACGCACTCTTGAGGCCGTACAGAACCACGTCGTCCGACACGTAGGCATCGGCGCGTCCCTGCTCCAGATTGAGCATGGCCTGCGAGTGGTCCTTCACCTTGACGATCTCGCCCTTGATCTTGATGCCCTTCTTGTCGATCTCGGCTTGCGCCGCCTTCTCGTTGGTGGTGCCGAGCACGGCGACCAGCACCTTGTCGGCCATGTCCTCGATCTTCTTGATGCCGGAGGTCTTGCGCACCAGCAGCTTCGACCCGGTCAGGAAGGTGGTGTTGAGGAAGCTGATCTGGCGCGAGCGGCCGAGCGTGTGGGTCGAGCTCTCGCAGATGATGTCGACCGTACCTGCCGTCAGCAGCGGAATGCGCGTCTGCGGCGTCAGCGGCACGTACTTCACCTCGATCGCGTCGAGCTTGAGCTCCTCCTTGGCCGCATCGGCGATCTTCAGGCAGATGTCGATCGAGTAGCCCTGCGCCTTGCCGTCAGGCCCGAGGTAGGAGAGCGGCACGGAGGCATCGCGATGTCCGATGGTGATGCTCTTGGTCTCGGCGATGCGCTTCATCACCGGCCCGTCCTGGGCCGATGCGGCGTGCGGCAGCAGCACGGCTGCGGCGACAGCGACGGCTACGGCAAGTGATCGCTTCATCTTCTTCCCTTCCTGCACTCTTACATCGGCTCGACTAAGACAGCATACAATTCCACAATCGCGCAGCCCAGCGGCGCAGATCAGTCCGGCAGCGCGATCAGCTGGAAGTTCTCCCTCAGCCGGTCGCTCATTGGATAGTTGATGTTGGTCGGGCCCTGGCTCGAACCACTTCTTGTAGATCGCATCCATCTCGCCGCTCTGTATCAGCCGAGTGATGGTCGTATTGCCGAGCAGGCGGAAGTCGTCGTTGTTGCGCGGTATCATCATGCCGTAGGGGTCATAGGAGAAATACGGCCCCACCACTTCCCACTCGTCGGGGTTCTTGGACGCGCTCTTCAGGCCGTACAGAACCACGTCGTCAGACGTAAAGGCATCGGCGCGGCCCTGCTCCAGATTGAGCATGGCCTGCGCGTTGTCCTTCACCTTCAGCATCTCGCCCTTGATCTTGATCGCCTTCTTGTCGATCTCGACCTGCGCTGCCCTTTCGTTGGTGCCTCCGAGCACGGCGACCAGCACCTTGTCGGTCAGGTCCTCGATCTTCTTGATGCCGGAGGTCTTGCGCACCAGCAGCTTGGAGCCGGTCAGGAAGGTGATGTTGAGGAAGCTGGCTTGCCGCAGGCGCCCGAGCGTGTGCGTGGATGTCTCGCAGATCATATCGATGGTGCCTGCGGTCAGCAGCGGAATGCGCGTCTGCGGCGTCAGCGGCACGTATTTGACCTCGAGCGTGTCGAGCTTGAGCTCCGTCTTGGCCGCCTCGGCGATTTTAAGGCAGATGTCGATCGAGTAGCCCTGCGCCTTGCCGTCCGGCCCAAGGTAGGACAGCGGCACGGAGGCATCGCGATGTCCGATGGTGATGCTCTTGGTCTCGGCGATGCGCTTCATCACCGGCCCGTCCTGGGCCGACGCAACGCCCGACACGGCGCCCAGCGCCATGATGGCAACAACAGCTGGGAGTCCCCTTTTCACGCTCCTACCTCCCGATACCTGCCGGTATCGGTCCCCTATCAGGCCTTTGACAGTAAACGTTGCATGGAATGTGCAGGGCAGCAATCGACTTCCGCTGGCCAACAATTGGGCGGTTGCCCGCAAGTCCGGCGGTAACCAAGTCGGTTGTATCCTGGCACCAGCGAATAACCCAGGACGTGATTGCCGGGGCGTGACTGCCAGGGGTGTTTGCTCGCCGGGCTACTGCACGTCACCCTCGGCCTTCATCCATCGCACCGACGTGCGGAAAGCCTCCAAGGTGTGCGCCACCTCGCGCGGGCCGTGCGCAGCCGAGACGAGGCCGCCCGGCGCCCCCATGATGTCGACGCCATTGGCCAGCAGTGCCACCCGCAGCCGGTAGGCGAGATCCGGGTTACGCGCTCCCTTCAGCCCCGCAAAACCCAGCTTCGCGGCATCAAAGGTGGCCGGATCAATGGCCGTTCGCTTGGGGTTCTGGAACACGTGGAACCCCGACGCCTCGCCATAGATACCCCACGCAATCCCTTCCTCGATCAGGATGCGGCGCATGCCGTCCCGGATTTCCCCGGCCGTACGCTCCGCCTTGGCGCACACGTCCTCCTTCTCGATGATGGAGAGCATGGCGACCGCGGCAGCCGAACTCAGTGGGTTGGCGTTGAACGTGCCCTGATGGCCGACTTTCTCGCGCCCGGCCTCCCTGGCGGCGGCCACATCGAGCTGGTCCATGATATCGGCCCGGCCCGCGACGGCAGCACCCGGCAAGCCGCCGGCGACGATCTTGGCCAGGACGCACATATCCGGCGTGATCCTGTAACGCTCCTGCGCGCCGCCCCGCGACCAGCGGAAGCCCGTTATCACCTCGTCAAATATGAGAGCGACGCCATGCTGGCGCGTGATCTCGCGCACATCGGCGAGAAAGCCGTCCGGGCAGCGGCACCTGCCCCCACGACGCGCCTGATGGCTCGAGGATGACCGCCGCCACGTCGTCGCGTGCCCCGAGCGTCTCGACCACTCGCTGCGCATCGTCGGCCGGCAGCAAGATGGTCTGCTCCACGAGGCTGGCCGGAATGCCAGCCGGCACGCCACCCTCGAAATGCGACATGGCCCCTGCCGTCACCCCGTCGTGCCAGCCGTGGAAGTGACCGACGAAGCGGATCACCTTGGGCTTATTCGCATAGGCGCGCGCTAGCCGCAGCGCCAGATGCGAGGCTTCCGTGCCCGAGCCGGTAAAGCGCACCCTCTCCGCACAGGGGATCAGCCGGTTGACGAGCTCGGCCCAGCGCACCTCCAATTCGTGACTGGCACCCCAGTGCGTGCCGAGCTGCACCTGCTCGCGAATGGCCTCGAGCACGGCCGGATGGCCGTGACCCAGCAGCAGGGCGCCATGGCCGCCGAAGTAATCGACGTATTCATTGCCGTCGACGTCCCACTTGCGCGGTCCCGACGCGCGTGCGGCATAGATCGGGTACGGCAGCAGCGTGCGGCTGTCGTGGGTCAATCCGGCTGGAATGACTTTGCGCGCTCGCTGATAGAGCTCGGCGGAACGGCGCGTACGCGCCCGATACTCAGCCTCAATCTTCGAGTTCGTCTGCGTTACCGACATTGCTCAACCTCACGAACACCCCTCCAGTCATCCTGCAGCTTCTGGAGGCTGCGGGGATGTTAGCGGTCGCGTCGAGTTGTCGAAAGTGCGTTCGAACGGCGGTCATTTGCCGCTGATGGTCTGAGGGATGTCGGCATTGGTGCGCGGGAGACCCCACCCAGCCACGCGGCTGCCATGCACGGGCTTCAATGGCGGGCACTAGGTAGCAAGGCGTCGTCAGAAGCGGATGGTGCCGGACGCGACCGTCGAGTTGCCTTCCCAGCGGTTCTCGGCATCGAACTCCTTGTAGTGGCGCAAGTTGAGCGTCAACGGTGTCTTGTCCACAACAGTCGAGTAACTGAGCCCGGGGCCGATGGCATCCACACTGCCCTTGAAGGGCCCGATCCTGCCGCCGGAGTCGCCTGTCACCTGCCGATAATCGTAACCGACCACGCCGAAGATCAATCCAGGAACTAACTCGTACCCGATCGCCCATTCAAAATGGAATTCGTTGCCGCTCAAGTAGTCGGTCTTGTCGTTCTCGAAGTTGAACGTGAATCCTGCCGTTCCGTTGAACTGAAGCTTGGTGGGCTTGTCCGTCCATGTGAATGCCCAGCCCGTGTCGACCCCCGGCCGGTGCAGGCCGATGATCGGGAAGAAGCCGGGTTCATAGCGACCCGTCGGAGCAACGGCCTGCACATAGACGGTATGTGAGAAATCGCCGCGTTGCCATCCGAGCTGCGCTCTCGACACAATGTCTCCGAGACCCCAGCCCGAAACCTCGCGCGAGACGTCGAACGGCCCGGCCGCAAGCGTTGCCTCGATGTCGATATGGCCAACCGGGATCGTCACCGACAGTCCCAGATTGCCGCCAAACAGTTTGCGGTCGGGCACGTACATAAGGTTCGAGGCAGTCGCGAAGGCATCGACCTTGGCTCCGGAGTTTATGACTACTCGGCCGAAATCGACGGTGGCGCCGATCTTGGCGGAATAGAAGCTGGTCGCGGCCGACCCATAGATGCCGGCGGGCGGCGTGATGCCGGCGCCGAACGCCATGCTGCCCAGTCCATAGGTCGAGAACGCGTATTCGGTGGCCCTCGCGTCCGGGCTGCCCATCAGCCCGAGCCAACCTGCAATTGTCGCCTGCAAGAAAAGGTGCCTCGTGCGCATCTTGTGCTCTTTCGTTTGTGGCTGCGCAAAGAGTGGAGGCCGTGCGTAATCCGATTCTGTGGACCTGAACGTGGCAGGCACGCTACGTCGTCTGAGTTTATAAGGTCCTGTAACCGCTAGCGGATTTCCGCTGTGGGAGGGGTCACCCCGCACCGCCCGACCGGCTAATGCGCCGCAATGATTATCGCCGTGCCGGAGGAGCCGCTTTCGGCGGCGCAAAGACCAGCAGTGTGCCGATGCGCTCATAGCCCAAGTGCGGATAGAGGAGCGCCCCCGTGTGACTGGCCCCCAGCACCGAGCACCTTGAACCGCGCGTTCGGTCGTCCCGCAGCATACGGCTCAGCAAGGCACGCCCAATCCCGCGACGCCGGTGCGACGCGCTAACGTACATGTCGGCACACCACGTCGCTCCCACCGCATCCACACTGCGCACGCGGCCCACAATGTCCTTCCCGTCGATCGCTGCATATTGGCGGAACGGAGCGTCATCCACGAGCAGGTCGTCGGTGATCGGCCGAGTCCGGGTAGCCTTCCCCAGCCGCGCCGCCAGCTCTGGTGTGCGCACTCGTTCGATGTGCACGGGCGACGGCGCCTTTGGAATCCGCTTCAGCCGCTGCACAAAAAACCCCTCGGTGAGAAGCAACCGATAGCCCAGCGACTTGTAGGCTGACCTAGTCGGTTCGTGCGGCTGTCCCTCGCCAACCATCGCACATACGAAGAACCGTCCCCGCGTATGCCGCCGCGCGATTGCATCAACCTCCCTGGCTTCGAGGCCGTGGGCAATCCACTCCTCCTTGCGATAGTCGCGAGGATTTTTGCGGGGTGCATCGCGCATCACCCACAATGGGCCGACCCGGCTGGCCTCGTAGGGAAACGTGCGGCTCCTGCCCGCGGCGTGCCCGCGCACGAACACCTCGATGGCGAATTCGATCTCGCGGCGCCTGCTCATCACCGCAGATTAGCCGAGCTGCCAACTTTGCGCGACGTGCCCGAACTGCAAATTACCTGAAGGCAGCGACCCGGGCTGCTTGCTCGGAAATCACACGAGCATTGTCGCTATCAGGCGTACCTGCGGGCTTGCCTTTGACCTGCACATTCGGACTGGACCAGATCGGCAGCCTCGGGCAGCCGCCGCAACTCTGCTTGTAGCTCATGATGTCCCGCCACGTTCCCTCGACATAACCGTGGCCGTACGGGAAGGGCGCGGTGCTGGTGTCCATCGACAAATCATGACGCGCGCCGATCAGATGGCCGATCTCGTGGGCGACCGAGTAGGTCATGACCGCGCAAGCATGGTGCACGACGGCAAAGGCCTCTTCGGGACCAGCATAGACGCGCGTCGACAACCCACAGCCGCTCGGGTCATCGACGATCAGAATGGCGACATCGCCGCGGTATTTGTCGCGCAGGCCATGAATCTCGTCCATGTACCCGTCGCCCTTGTCGGCGAAGCGCCAGACATGATCGAAATGTCCGCCCGCTTCGACATAGTTCGTCTGGTAGGCATACACCAGCCGCAGCTTGATATGGCCGAGGCCGCTGTTGCGGAACGATTCATTGCCCTCTTCGATGGCAAGCTCGACGAGCTCGCGCCGCACATCGGAGTAGTGGCTGGCCGCCTTCTTGGTGTAGGCGACGATCACGTCGATGACGATGTCCTTGGCCGCCCCGTCCTTAGTCACATCCTCCGGAACCGCCTTGCTTGGCTTGGGGGCCGGGGCCGGCTTGGGCAGGGGTCCGGTCGCCAGCTGCTGCTTTCCCGACTGTCCCGGCGAGGACTGGCCGATCAACGAGCGCAGCACACTCGCGTCGCCCTGCTGCACCAGCCGGTCGTCGCGGAGGTTTGGATCGTCGGTGCGGGCTCCAGACGGCATGGGAGCATGCTCCTCCGGCATCTCCTTTTCGCTCATCTCGATGATCGCATAGGCGCGGCCACCCAGGTGCCGGATGCCGTACATGCGTCCATCATGCTGAACCGTCCCCGATATCTTCCCGCTCGGCCACCACATCAGCGTGACCCGCGCGCCGGTGCTCTCGACGGTGCCGCGCCAGACGCCCTTGTCGGGCCTGATATCGACGCTGGTGCGGTTGATCGTGAGGGTGGTGTCGTCGCTGAGGGAAACGATGATCTTCGCCAATTCGTCGGATGAAGAGGCCTCCTTGGTCGATCGGGTAAGCTCATGCTCCAGCAGCGCCGGCGACGGTCCCATCACCAGCTTGACACCCATGGTTCCCTTGGACGACTTGGCGAGGTCCATCATCGACCGTTGCTTGTCGGTCAGCTTCATCTTGTCCGGAGCGAAGTGAAAGAGGTCGTGCGACTTCTCCCCCACTTCCGTCACGGTCAGACCGAACTTGGCGGCCGCCTTCCTTACCGCCTCGACCTTCGATTTCGGCACCGACCAGGTCTCGGCCTTGGTCAGGCTCATGGCATGGCCGGTCGCGTCGCCGGCTTTCTTCTTGACCGCGTCATAAGCATGCGTGTCGCGGGGCTCGGCCTTCTTGTCTTTGGCGTTTGACTTCTTCGCATGCGGAGCCTTCGTCACGATCAGGGTGACACGCTCCTCCTCGGCCCGTGCGATGAGTGGTGCCGCCACGATGACCGCGCAGAGGCCCAGCAGTACAGCAAACGCAGAACGGCGGTACGGCATGATCAAGGTGCTCCACGCGGAAAGCGCGTGCCGAACGCTCGACGCCAAGCGAACGGTCGGCAAATCAGCCAGTCGTCGCAACCTCCGAAAACGGTCGAGCGCGCGGGCTCCGAGAAGCCCACGCGCCCGGCCTGCAGTATAGGAGATCGGTCGCTGCTATCTGGCCGACTTCGCCAGGTCGTCGAACAGCTGTTTGGCATTGAATTCGTCGCCGGCCTGGCAGGCGTCATAGGCCCGCAACGCCAAGCGATGCACGTTGGCGAGCTGGTCGGGCGCCATCGTTGCGCTCTTGTCCTGGAACTTGTCCATGAACCCCTTGTAGGCCGCACCGCAATCCATCTTGCCCTGCGCCTGCGCGGCAACCGCGCCTGCAATCAGGCCTAGTGTCACGAGGCCGACAAACGTTGACCTAAGCATTCAATCCTCCTGGTCCTGGTTTAGGGTGAGTAAGAGCCGTCCGAGCGCTAGCCGCACCAGCCCGACCTGAGACTGGTCGCACGAGTGATGCACTCAGCTCATGCGCGCCAACCTATTCACCCGGTGCAGGCGACAAAATCAGGAAGAACCCGCACATCGAAAAGCAAAACACCCGATCCATCGAACGAGGCTTCTGGTTAGTGGTGTCGAGCTGCGAGACCGGGCGGATCCTACGAGCCGGCTTCGGCGGCCAGGTGCGCGCGCACCGGCACAGTCCATAAACAGATAGCAACCATCTTTCGTGCGATAGCTTTGATCAGTGTGCGCCATATTTGCGGCGTACGAATCAGACGTGCTGGCCCTGGGCATCGATCTCGGAGGTACGACGTGGCAACACTCGCTTTCATTCTCGCTTCATTCCTCGACCCCGTCCAGGCTGGTATCGTGCTTGCAATCCTCTGTCTCAATCAGGGCCCTTTCCCAATCATCGTCACGGCGGCCATCGTGGCGGTGGCGTCCGATACGGTCATGGCGTTTGCTGCTCCAGGGTATGTGTGGGGCGAGCTCATCGCACCGCGATTGATCTCGGCGCTGATGCAGGCGGCCATCCTCTATTGGATAGTGCACGTCGTGCGACAAAGGTTCGTCAGTCGTGACGGCATGCAACCGCATCAACCAAGTCATCGGCCATCCGGCGCAGGTTCGCGTTGATCGGCAGGGCTTGCCCGGCACGATGTCGGCGCGGCTGTGCGGTTCTTGGCATTTTTGGAAAACGCACGAGCCCGAAGTGAATTGTCCGTAGGCAGCGTAGTGAAGAATCGCTTACCAGAAGTGCGCGCCGCTAGACTTCCCGTGCGGCGCAACTTGACGGCCACCCCGGCCGTATCTCGCGAGAGCGTGTCCCCGCCGCGCTCTCGCTTTTTTGTGCCTGGCACCGACCCTAGAACTGGTAGCGCCGCAGCCCGCCGTCCACGGGAATGACCGCGCCCGAGATATAGCCGGCCAACGGCGACGCCAGGAAGCACACCAGATTGGCAACGTCCTCCGGCTCACCGTAGCGGCCGACCGGTATCTCGTTGTCCGCCTGCCATTGCCGGTACTCGGGCGTGTAGTTGCGGCGGATCTGCTCGGACATGATGCGGCCAGGCGGGATCGAATTGACCGTGATGCCATGCTTGCCGACCTCGCGCGACAAGCCTTTGGCCCACGCGTGGATCGCCGCCTTGGCGCAGAAGGCGCCGTTGATGCCGTCCGGCTCCGACTTGCCGGTGATGTTGATGATGCGGCCGTAGCGGCTCTCCATCATGCCATCGAGCAGCCGGTGGCGTGAGCTGGCGCTGACGCGTGAAATTGAGGGTCATGGCCTCCTGCCACTGCTCCTCGCTGGCGTCGCGCTTGAAGGGCCGGCTGCCGCCGGCGTTGTTGACAAGAACGCTGATGGCGCCGAGCTGATCCGTCGCCGCCTCGGCGATGCGCTGAGGCGCCCCCTCCTGCAGGAAATCCTCTGCGATCAGCACCGGCTTGACGCCCCCGGCAGCCACGATCTCGCCGGCAACCTCCTCGAGCAGGTTCGCGCGGCGCGCCATCAACGCCAGGCGGACGCCCTCGCGGCCCAGCGCCAGCGCGATGCCGCGCCCGATGCCCATGCTCGCGCCGGTCACCAGCGCCGTCTTGCCTTTGATCCCCAGATCCATGAGTGCCTCGCTAGTGTCCCGATTCCGAAGTTCGCCATACCTTGCCGCCAGCGCCCTGAGCGAACTTCGGGATCATCAGGGACACCAGAATCATAGACTGGCCAGTGTGATTCAGATCGAGAAATTCGCCCACGCCCATGCCGCGAACTCCGGCGAATTTCTCGATCATCACACTTGCATCGGTCGTGCAGGCGAACGCTTAGCCCGCATTGTCGCCATGGGACCTCGAAGATCAACCGCGGATGTGCGATCCTGCGATAGCGGCAAGCAGCCAGTAGCGCTGAGCCATACCTGAGGAAGCCTCATGCGTGTAGACCGCCGTGCCTTTCTCCTTGCAGCGTGCAGCACTGCGCTGGCGTCACGCTCGCCGGCCGATGAGCGCTATCCGAGCCGCCCGATCGGGCTCGTACTGCCCTATGCGGCCGGCGGTGGCACCGATGCGATCGCGCGCGTGTTCGCGAAAGCGCTCGAGGAGGCGCTGGGGGGCACGATTGTCGTGGAGAACCGGCCGGGTGCTGCCGGCAACATCGCCACCGATGCCGTCTCTGCCGCCAGGCCTGATGGCTACACGCTGCTGATCGGCAACCAGGGGCCGATGGTGGTCAATCCGCATCTCTACAAGAACATGAAATCCGACCCGGAGCAGACGCTCGAGCCGATCATCCTGATCGCCAGCGCCGCCCTGGTGGTCGTGGTGGGCCCGAGTTTGAAGTTGACAACCCTCCCGCAGCTTATCGACGAGGCCAAGCGCCGTCCGGACGCGCTCACCTATGCGTCGGCCTCCAATGCCTCCGCCAGTCACCTGGCGACGCTGCTGTTGGAGCGGGCGACCGGCATCAAGGCACGCCACGTTCGCCTACCGGGGAGCGGCGCCGGCCCTCAACGATGTGGTGGGCGGCCATGTCGACTTCATGGTGACGACCATCCCCTCGGTCACCGGCCTCATCGCTGGCGGTACGGTGACCGCGCTCGCCGTCACCGGCCCTGCGCGGGCTGTCGCCCTGCCCGACGTGCCGACCACGGCGGAAGCCGGCGTGCCGGGCTATACGGCATCGGCATGGTATGGGCTGCTGGCGCCGAAGGGCTTGCCTGCGGATATCCGAGCCAGGCTCGAGAGCGCTGCGCGGACGGCGCTGCAGCGGCCCGATTTGCTGGCCCGCGTCAACGATGACGGCGCCGCCGCGTCCGGCCTGGGCGGGCCTCAGTTCGCAGCCTTCATGGCTGCCGAGCGCAAGCGCTGGGGCGAGGTGATCCGGGACGCCAACATCACCCTCAACGAGTAGTACGGCTAGTCTCGTGTCACTCCACTTTGATCTTTGCGTCGCGGATCACCTTGCCCCATTTCTCCATCTCGACTTTCATCCGCACGGCGAACTCGTCGGGGGTGTTGGCAACGACGTCGAAGCCGAGGTCGGCCATGGTCTTTTGCACGTCGGGCAGGGTGACGAGCTTGACGATCTCGCGATGCAGAAGGCCGATGATCTCCTTGGGCGTGCCGGCCGGCGCCAGGATACCCGTCAGCGTGTAGGCCTCCTGGCCCTCGAAACCTGCCTCGGCCATGGTGGGCACGTCCGGCAGGGTCGCGACGCGCTTGTCGCTGGTCACGGCCAACGCGCGCAACAAGCCGTCCTTGATCAGCGCTGCGGCGGGCGGCAATGCCGAGAACGCGACGATCGTGTGCCCTCCAACGGTCGATTGAATGGCGGGCCCGGCACCCGTGAACTGGACGGTCACCAAGTCGATGTCCTGTGATGCGCGGAAGATCTCGCCTGATAGATGCGGCGTACTGCCGACGCCAGGCGCAGCGAAGCCGTACTTGCCTGGATTGGCTTTGATGAAGGCAACCAGTTCCTTCATGGTCTTGGCAGGAACCGATGGATGCACGGTCACCACGTTGGGTGAGGCGGCGACCATCGAGATCGGCGCAAAGTCCTTCACCGGATCATAGGAAACCTTGGCGAACAATGTTGGATTGATGAGAAAGCCTGTGCTGACCACGAGCAGGGTGTAGCCGTCGGCGGGCGACGAAGCCGCCGCACCTGACGCGGTGTTGCTGCCGGCGCCCGGCATGTTCAGCACATAGAACTGCTTGCCGCCGAGGTTGGCGGACAGCTTCTCTGCGAGTATCCGCGCGATGACATCCGTTGGCCCGCCGGGCGCAAAGCCAACAATCAGCTTCACGGGATGGTCAGGATAGGATTGCGCGTAGGCCGCGCTGGAGAACGCAAGCGCTGCAAGGCTGGCAACAAGCCGGCGGATGAACTTCACGGCAGCCTCCCACGATTGTTTATTGTCGCGCACCACCTTCATTCACTGACAGGACATGCGCGCGCGGAAGCTATCGTGGCGTCATCTTGCACGGTACGCTAGCCTCATGATCGCGAACCGCAGTTGAGGGGATGTCCTAGGTGCACGAAATCCGCACGCAGCGCGCGATTGTCATCGGCGGCTCGCTTGGCGGGCTTCTTGCCGCCCATCAATTGCGGGCGATCGGATGGGACGTCGACGTGTTCGAGCGGACCGGCGACGACCTTGCGGACCGCGGCGCCGGCATCGGCACGCACCCGGCTCTGTTCACGGCCATGCGCCGCGCCGGCCTCTCGCTCGACATGACCAATTGTACGGAACCGCGCACCTACGTATGCCTGGACCGCGACAACCGGCTTATCCATGAAGCGCCTGCGCATCGCACCATGACAGCGTGGTCCCGGCTCTATCGTCCCCTCAGGGACAATCTGCCTCCGGGCAGCTATCACAACGGCATGCTTCTAATGCGGGTCGAGACAGACAATGACGCGGCAACGGCGGTGTTCGCGGATGGCTCGCGCGTCACGGCGGACCTGCTTGTCGGGGCTGACGGATTCCGTTCGACCGTACGCAGCCACGTTTTGCCAGACCTCAATCCGGCCTATGCCGGCTATGTCGCCTGGCGTGCCTTGGCACCCGAGGCCGACCTACCGCCAGCGACCTGGGACGCTATCAAGGGTGTCTATGTCTTCTGCGTGCCGGAGGGCGAGTTGCTCGTGTCCTATGCGGTGCCGACCCGCGACGAAGATAGCGCCAAGGGCCGCCTCAGCTTCAATATCGTGTGGTATCGCCCGGCCAACGACGCAGCCCTGGCAGACCTGTGCACGGATACCAGCGGCCGGTCGCATTCGTTCTCGATCCCTCCGCCTCTCATTCGGCCGGAGGTTGTGTCTGCCATGAAGGCCAGCGCGCACGCCCTGCTTGCTCCTCCAATGGCCGATGTCATCGAGCGGACTGCGCAGCCGTTCTTCCAGCCGATCTACGATCTGGCCTCGCCGCGGGTCGCCATCGGACGGGTGGTGCTGCTCGGCGACGCCGCCTTCGTTGCGCGCCCGCACGTCGGCGCCGGGGTTACCAAAGCGGCATTGGACGCCATGTGCCTGGCGGACTCCATCCGTTCAGCCGGCCCCGACCTTACAGCTGCCCTGGCGCACTACGATCGCGAGCAGCGATGCTTGGGAGACTGGTGCGTGGCACGTGGACGCCAGATGGGCGTCCGCATCAGGTCGCGGCTGGCCGGCGAGGCCTCACCCTCCACGAGCGAACTCGATCGCTGGGCCGTCATGAGCATCCGCGACTACATCGAGACGGCCGACGACATCGAAAAACTCACCAACGGGCGACATGCCACGGTCGATCATTTGGCCTTATCCGCCGTTCGCAATTGAGCCGGCGCCTCGGGCTCGATAATGTCTGTTGTGCATCACTCACCCAGGGGATCGACAATGCCGACACGCAGCAACGAACGGGTGGCCTGGTTCAACGGCAAGTTCATGTCGGAGAGCGAGGTGCGCATACCATTTCGCGACTCGAGCTGGGTGTACGGTGACGGCGGCTTCGACATGACACGCAGCTTCGGACACCGCCTGTTCAAGGTCAAAGAGCACGTCGATCGCCTCTATCGCTCGCTCAAGTACCTGCGCATCGATCCGGGCTTCGGGCCGGCCAAGATGTGCGCGCTGACCGAAGAGCTGTTCGAGCGCAACCGCCACCTGCTCGGCCCCGACGACGACTACTGGGTCGGCCAGCGCATCAGCCGCGGCGTCAAGGAAACTCCGGGCGACAATCTCGAATACCACGGCCCCAACGTCGTGCTGGAATGCTCGCCGCTGCCGCTCGTGCAGCGCGCCAAGCTGTTCAAGGAAGGCATCCGCGTGGTGATCCCCTCGCACCGCCGCGTGCCGCCGGATTCGCTAACCCCGCGCGCCAAGACGCACAATTATCTGAACCTGATCGTCGCCAACCAGGAGGTGCAGTCGATCGACCCCGAGGCCTGGGCGCTGCTGCTCGACGTCAACGGCAATCTGTGCGAGGGCATGGGCTCGAATATCTTCACGGTCCGCGACGGGGAGATTTCCACACCGCGCGAGAAGTTCGTGCTGCCGGGCGTGAGTCGCCAGACCGTAATCGATCTCGCCAAGCAGGAAGGCCTGACGGTGCGCGAGGCCGACATCGACCTTTACGACGCCTACAACGCCGACGAGGTGTTCCTCACCTCGACGTCGCTGTGCATCTGCCCGGTCACCAAAGTGAACGGTATAGATATCGGCCCCAAGGGCCAGGTCTGGGGTCCGGTGACCAAGCGACTCGCCGACGCCTACCAGCGCTTCGTCGACCATGACTTCGTCGGGCAATACCTGAAGCGCTACGTCGACGGCATGGAGACGCGCGCCTTTTGAAGCCGCTCGGCCGCCAACGTGGACCGCAACCTAAACGACGGTTGGATCGAGCGGGGCCAAGCGCGCGGGATCGAAGGGCGACAGGTCGACGGTGCGCGGGCTGCCGTCGATGATCAGCTCTGCCATGGCCTCGCCAGTTGCCGGCGCATTGAGAATGCCCCAGACGCTGTGGCCCGTGGCCACGTACGCACCTTTCACACCGGGCACCGGACCGATCAGCGGCAAGCCGTCTTGCGTAACGGGACGATAGCAGGCCTGGCTCGCCACCACTCTCGCCCCGGCAAGCACGGGCGATAAGCGACCGCACATGGCTTGCAAGCGATCGATCGCTCCGGGATCGGCCGCCACATCGCCGGGATCGAGAGGAACGGGACTGTCGCTCGATATGGCGCAGACATAGGTGGTGCCGTCGGTGCGCGGAAACACCTCCGGGGAGAGCACGCCGCCATCAGCCTCCTCGAATTCAAGAAAGAGCGCCTCGGCCGGCAGCTTCGTGCCAGTCTCGAAAACGAGGCTGTGACCCTTGAGGCCGAACACGGCGGGCAGTGGCAGCCAGCGCGCGGCCAGCATCGACCAGGGGCCCATGGCGATGACCACAGCGTCGCCTTCGATGATCGTCCCGTCGACCTCGACACCGGTGACACGCGCCGGCCTGCAGCACAAGACCGGTGACACAGCCCGGACGCAACTCCGCACCCTGGGCCTGTGCTGCCTGCATCATGCCCGTGGTGAATTGGCCGGGATGCACCTGGGCGGTGGTATCGGGCGAGCCCAGCCGCCGGCTGATCCAAACCGCATCAGACAGCCAGCCAATGTGGCGACTGCCGCTGCGAGCGGGCCGGGGATGTGCCCGTGCCGCCGCTGCCCCGCCGTAGGTCGTGAGGCGACGATAGCCCCAGTCGCGCCCCATCGTGTCCGCCAGGCTCGCATGCAGCGCGAAGCTGCGCCGCGCCAGCGCCTCCAGAGGCGTACCATCGCACCAGTCGAAGGCCAGAAATCCCCCCGACTTGCCCGATGCCGCACAGGCGATGCCGGTGCGTTCGATGACGGTCGCGTTGACGCCGCGGCAACTCAGGAAATAGGCGATCGAGGCACCGATCACGCCTCCGCCACAGATAAGAACGCGCATTGGCCAGCTCCCGCCCGGTCGCACCGCTCAAGAGTACGTCGGCTCGATCGAAATCAGAAGGCTTGGGTCGGGCCGCGGGAGCACCGCAGCTATGCAGCCACGCGCCCGACGGGGCATTCACAAGCCCTTGATCGCCGGTACGGCACCAGCGAGGATGTGGCCAAGGCGCGCGTCAATCGCTGCGCGCCAATCGCACACCAATCAAACGCTGGCTGGGGGCCATAGCATGCTCGGAGTTGGGATTTTGGGCGCCGGGTTCTTCGGTGCCGTGCACGCCCGGGCTATCGGGGCAACGCCAGGCGCGCAGGTGGTGGCAGTTTGCGCGGACGAGGCAGAGCTGGCGCAGTCCTTTGCCGCCGAGCACGGCGGGAGGGCCTACACCGATTGGCGGAGTTTTCTCGACGATCCTGCGATCGATGCCGTCGTGATCGCCACGCCGCACCATCTACATTGCGAGATGGCCATTGCCGCGGCCTCGGCCGGCAAGCATCTGCTGGTCGAGAAGCCGATGGCGCGAACCGCCGAGGAGTGCTCGGCCATCATTGCCGCGGCACAGCGGCACGACATCAAGCTGATGATCGGGCACATGCTGCACCTTTCGCGACCTGGCCTGGCGGCTCGACGGATCATCGACGGGGGCGAGATCGGCCGCCCTGTGCTCGGCTGCAGCTCGCTGCTCAAGCTGTGGATGGAATCGAACCGGCGCGGCTGGCATCTCGATCCCGCCACCGGCGGCGGCATGCTGATGACGGCCGGCATCCATTCGCTGGATCTTCTGGTCTGGCTCATGGGAGGCCAGGTCGCGTCCGTCTCGGCGGCCTCGGGGGCGCTGTTCCACGATCAGGCGGCCGACGACAGCGCCATGATGCTGCTGCGTTTTGCCGACGGCCGTTTCGGGCAGGTGGCCAGCGTCGGCTACCGCGACGGGGCGGTTACCTACGGCATGGACCTGATCTGCGAACGGGGCGCGCTGCGCATCGATCTCGACCGCGGCGTCGCGATCGGCCGCGGTGGCCAATGGACGGACGTGCCCGATTCCAGCGAGCCCGATTGGATGTTGCGAGCGGTCGAGCGCGAGTGGCGCGCGATGGTCGATGCCATCCGCACCAATGCATCCATCCCGGTCACCGGCGCCTATGGTCGCCACATCATCGCCTGCATCGAGGCGACGCTGGCGTCGAGCCGCGACAAGCGCGAGATGCTGGTCGTGTCGTGACGGTTGGCTGACCGCAAGCGGGCCTTGCTGCCAGCCGCACGGCTATTGGCGCGCGCATTTGTTGAGTCGCGTCGGCCGCAATATCCGAAAACCTGAACGCAACGGGAGCGGGTGCAACTTCGCCGATGCTGTGCGACCGTCACGAATCGCATAACCCCCTTGATCCACGCATGTTGCATGAGAGGGGTCGGAATGACGCAGTTCCTGGCGGTGTCGAATAGAAAAGGCGGTGTCGGCAAGTCCACCCTCGCCGTGATGCTGGCGCATGCGGCGGCCGCGTGGTCGCAGCGGCGCGTGCTGGTAATGGACCTCGACACGCAGTGCAACGCGTCGCTGATGCTGGTCGGCGGCGTCGGCTGGGAGCGCGCCTGCCGCGCCGGCCACACCATCGCTGACTATTTCTATGACCGTTTCGACAAGGTCGCCGAGGACGAATCCGCCTATGTCGCAAACGACGTCGGCGACGTCGCCCATCCGAGGCTGTCGGCTGGCCGCCTCAGCCTGCTGCCTGGCTCGCAGCGTCTGGAGGACATCCAGGGCGAGCTGCTGCTCAAGCACTCCAAGAAGGATCTCGACGCCGACGCCATCGCCGTGCAGGTGCGCAGCCGCATGAAGCGGCTGATGAAGCACTTCGGCCACGACTTCGATCTGGTTATCCTCGACTGCCCGCCGGGTCTGTCGTTCGCGGCCCTAGCGGCGCTCGACCTCGCTGATCATGTGGTGGTGCCGTTCCGACCCGACTTCGTGTCGCAGTTTGCGCTCGACCGGGTGGCGATGCTGATCGAGCGGGTCGAGACGGCCGAGCAACTGGCCAGCATTTCCCTCGGCGAGCGGCGCTATTCCTGCCTCGCCAACTGCTTGAAGGGCACCGGCCACGAGCGGCTACTGATCGACCAGCTGGCGCTCGATCATCCGCTGTTGAATACACGGTTGCCGATGCTTGACAGCATTGCGCGGGCCTTCGATTGGGACGAAACTAAGCAGTCGCTGGAGCAGAAGTACGCGGACGCCGTACCCTACCTGCGTGCGCTGCACGACGAGGTGCTCGGCACACCGCAGTTGCGGGCGATATCGGCCTAGGTTGGGGCTGGATGCAGAAGAAGACCAGAGCTCTGTCCGGTGCGTCGCAGGACGCCTACTTCCGCCGTGTCTTCAAGGCCTATCCCAATCTGTCCGCCGACGAGCGTGAACACCTGGTGCGGCGCCTGCGGCAGGAGATCGCCCAGCTGCGGCTGCGCCGGAGCGCGCGCGACGAGGCGGGAAGCCCTGAAACCGCGACACCGGCCGAGACCAAACCCGCACCGGCCTTAGCGGTCCCGGCTGTATCGGCGCCGACGCGGGCGTCGACGCCGTTCGACCCGTTTTCGCCCAACGTGATCGTCGTGGTGCGCACCTCGGGACGCGATGCGGCGATGGCGGCGTTGGCGACGATCGACAGCTTGGACGATCTGCGCCTGCTGGCACGCGAGCAGCGCCTCGCCGTGGCAGGCGACCCCACATCGCCCACCGACCTGCGCACGGCGATCGTCGCGGCCGCCGAGCGGCGCATTGCCAACCGCATGGCCGCGGCGAGCTGATCCAGCCGTTCGGCGCGCCGCATGCTAAGGACAGAGGCGAGCCGCCGAGAAACAGCGCGAACGGGTGGAGCCGTGTCGTACGCCGTATGTCGAGATTGCTTTGCCGCGCAGGAAAGCGCGGTGGCAGCATGCGCCGCCTGCGGCTCGGGCCGCCTCGTCGCCCATGCCGAGTTGCGTGATCTTGGCATCGCCCACATTGATTGCGACGCCTTCTATGCCTCGGTCGAGAAACGCGACGACCCGAGCTTGGAGGATCGGCCGCTGATCGTCGGGCATGCGGGCGGACGCGGCGTGGTCACCACGGCCTGCTATCTGGCGCGTATCTCCGGCGTGCGCTCGGCAATGCCGATGTTCCAGGCGCTGGAGCTGTGTCCCGATGCGGTGGTGCTGCCGCCCGACATGGCCAAGTACAAGCGCGTCAGCACGGCCATCCGCGACATCTTCCTGTCGGCCACGCCGATGGTCGAACCGGTCTCGCTCGACGAGGCCTATCTTGATCTGACCAACGAGCACCGCATCACGGAGCCGACCGCAGGGCAGGCGCTTGCCAGGATCGCCCGGCGAGTGGAGACCGAAGTCGGCATCACCGTGTCGATCGGACTGGCGCCAAACAAGTTCCTGGCCAAGCTCGCATCCGAGTTGCAGAAGCCCGCCGGATTCTCGGTGATCGGCCAAGCCGAGGCCAAGGCCTTCCTGGCCACCCTTTCGGTGCGCAAGATCCACGGTGTCGGCGCCGCCACCGCGCGGCGCATGGAGGCGGAAGGCATACGCAGCATCGCCGACCTGCAGGCCCAGAGCGCGCAGCAGCTCGAAGCGCGCTACGGCAGGTTCGGCCGTCGGCTGGCGCGCTTCGTGCACGGCGAGGACGACCGCGTGGTGACGCCGTTGCGCCCCATCAAGAGCATCTCGGCGGAGACGACGTTCCGGCGCGATACGGGCTCGGCTGCCGACCTGATCGAGACGGCACGCGGTCTCTGCCAGCAGGTGGCGCGCCAGCTCGAGCGCAAGTCCCTCGCTGGCGGCACGGTCGTCCTGAAGCTCAAGACCTCCGATTTCCGCATCCTGACCCGCAACCGGCGCCTCGCGCACCCGACGCAGCGGGCGGCCGTGCTGATCGAAAGCGCCGCCTCACTGATCGAGAAAGAGGCGGACGGGCGCACCTTCCGCCTGATCGGCGTCGGCGTGGCCGGGCTCGGACCGGCGAACGAGGCTGATCCTGCCGACCTGTTCGGTTCGTCGGACATGGAGACATCCGATGACTGGCGTTGAGTAGGCTGCTGGTGGATGATACCCCGACCAGGATGCGCGACGTGCAATCATCCCATTAGGCCCTCTCGGGCCGCGTGCGTACTATCCTTCGTGCCGTGGAGGCCAAGATGCGTTTCGTGACCGCAGAGGAAGTGCGCAAGGCGCTGACGTTCCCCGTGCTGGTGGCGGCGCTGGAGACGGCGCACCGGCGGCCGAAGGTGAATATCCTGGACGGAATGCTCGGCACCGAGAAGGAGCTGTATTTCGCACGCAGCGCCGTCGATCCCGGCCGGTTCATGGGCAGCAAGCTGATCACCAGCTTTCCTGCCAACCTGGCGGGCGGAAAGCTGCCGGCCGTGCAGGCCGTGTGCGTTCTGTTCGACGGCACGGACGGGCGCCCCCTGGCGGTGATCGACGGGACGGAAATCACCTACTGGCGGACGGCTGCGGATTCCGCGCTCGGGACCAAGATCCTGGCGCCGCCGACACCCGAGACCCTGCTGGTGGTGGGAGCCGGCGAGATGAGCCGCTGGCTGGTACGCTCGCATCGCGCCGTGCGACCGTCGCTGCGGCGGGTGCTGATCTGGAACCGGACGCCTGATCGCGCAGCGCGCGTGGCTGCGTCCTTGGCGCAGGAAGGCGTGGCGGCAGAGGCAACCGGCGATCTCGACGGCGCGGTGCAAACAGCCGATCTGATTACGACGTGCACACGCTCGCATGCGCCACTAATCAAGGGCGCCCTGCTCAAGCCGGGAGTGCACCTTGATCTGGTCGGTGGCTACACACCCGAGACGCGCGAAGCCGACGACGAGGCGGCGCGGCGCGCACGTGTTTTCGTCGACCGGCGCGAGACGGCCTTCCACGGCGTCGGCGATATTCTCCAGCCGATCGCCAACGGGGCCATCAAGGAAAGTGACGTGCTGGGCGACCTGTACGACCTGGCACCGGGCAAAGTCGCCGGGCGCCTGTCACCGACCGATATTACCTATTTCAAGAACGCCGGTGGCGGGCACCTCGACCTGATGACTGCCGAGGTCGTGTATCGGCAGGTCGTTACCGCGAGCCGATAGGCGAACCGATGCCTGAGCGCATGCGCATCGCCGCCATCGTGCTGGCCGCCGGGCGCTCCACGCGCATGGGAGCGGCCAACAAACTGCTGGCCGACGTGGACGGCAGGCCGATGGTGCGTGTCGCGGTGGAGGCGGCGCTGGCGAGCCAAGCGCGACCGGTGCTGGTCGTCACAGGCCACCAGCCCGACGCCGTGCGCGCGGCCTTGGCGGGGCTCGATGTCGCGTTCGTAGGCAACCCCGACTTCGCCATGGGACTAAGCACCTCGCTGAGAGCCGGCATCCGCGCCGTGCCTAAGGAGTGCACCGGTGCACTGGTGCTGCTCGGCGATATGCCACGCATCGAGGCCGCGCACCTCGATGCGATGATTGCCGCATTCGCTTCCGAGGCCGGTGCAGCGATCGTGGTGCCGACTTACGAGGGCCAGCGCGGCAACCCGGTGCTGTGGCCGGCGGAGTTGTTCGGCGAGATGCTGGCGCTGGAAGGCGACGTGGGCGCGCGCAGCCTCATGGCCAAGCACGCCCAGCAGGTGCGCGAGATCGACCTCGGCACGGACGCGGTGCTGACGGACATCGATACGCCCGAGGCGCTGGCGCGATTGAGAGGGGGGGCGGCATAGGCGCGTCGCCGCTGCCCCACCCACGCAAGCCTCAGAACGACAGCGTTGCGGCGCCCTCTTTGATCTGGGCGTGCACCACGCTGGCGCCGGTGATCGTCACACCCTCGAGGAGATCGGATTGCTGGTAGCCGCGCGACTGGACGCATGGCGTGCAGGCCCACACGACTCCTCCACGCTTCTGGAAGTCCTCGATGGACTTAATCAACGGGTCGAGCGGCGCCACGTGGGTGAGGCGCTGCCCGCCACGACGCACGATGTCGACCGCCGCACTGGTGAGAAAAACCGAGACCTTCAACCCGGCGGTGATCCCGCCGTTGGCTATGGTGAAAGCGACGGACGACAGCTCCGAATCTATACCCTTGGTCATCAGGATGACGAGTTTGTCAGTGCTCGTCTGCATCGTGGTATCCTCCGACGTTGGCTGGTGTTGCGATGCCTCCCTGTAGGTCGCTGGCGGGTATATGTCTTTGGCCAGATCGCCGAGAGACTTGATCAGGAAGCCGGCGGACACCTGCGCGGCGCAGCCGGCAGACACCGATGTTCTTTCCAATGTGCTGCGCAGCGTGCGGCTGACCGGCTCGCTGCAGTTCTGCTTCATGCCGACGGGCGCTTGGCAGACCGAGGGCAAGGGCGCGCTATCCAAGCTTGCCGACGATGCCGCGATTGCCATCCCCTTCCACATCGTGGTCGCAGGTTCGTGCTGGCTGAGGATGGACGGCCGACAGATCAACCTGGAGGCCGGCGACGTGCTGGCATTTCCGTTCGGCACCCCGCACCAACTCGGCGCAGGGACGGGCGGCCGCCTGATCGCGCCGGTCGGCGATCTTCCGCCCAAGCCATGGCGGGAGGTGCCGGTGCTCAGATATGGGGAAAGCCAGGGAGGGGTGCGCGTGCTGTGCGGCTATCTGCAGTGCGATGCCATGCGGTTTCGCCCTCTGCGCGATGCCTTGCCGATGTTGATGCACGTGAGGACGGCGGACTCCAACGATGCGGATTGGCTGCGTGCAACCATCGATCAGATGGTGCGGGAGGTGGACAGGCCGCGGGCCGGCGCGCTGTCCATGCTGGAGCGGCTGACCGAGATCACCTTCATCGAGTTGCTGCGCCACCAAGTTCTCGCCACGCCAGCCAAATCCGTGGGATGGCTGTCAGCGCTAGCAGACCCGGCGCTGGCGCGATGCCTGTCGGTCATCCACGACGATGCCCGGCGCGATTGGTCGGTATCCGATCTGGCAGCGGCATCGGGCCTGTCGCGCAGCACGTTGACGGAGCGCTTCGAGATGGTGCTCGGAACATCGCCCATGCGCTATGTGCGCGAATGGCGGTTGTATCTCGCGAGCATGGCGCTCGCTACCAGTGGGCGCGCCATAGCCGCGATCGCGCATGACGCGGGATATGGAACCGAGGCTGCCTTCAATCGCGCGTTCTCGCGCACCTTCGGCGTGCCGCCAGCCACCTGGCGCCAGGACGCCAGGCGTGTGGCGCGCGGGGGGTGAGAAGCGAGGTGGGTCCCGGATCGTCGCGGCGCGACGTCCGGGATGACAAGCGTTATTTCTTGTTGAGGCGGGCGATCAGGCTGGAGGTGTCCCAGCGGCTGCCGCCCATCTTCTGCACTTCGGCGTAGTACCCGTCGACGAGTGTGGCGACATCTACCTTGGCGCCGTTGCGCTTGGCCTCCTCCATGATGATGCCGAGATCCTTGCGCATCCAGTCGACGGCGAAGCCGAAGTCGAACTTGCCCTCGTTCATGGTTTTCCAGCGATTGTCCATCTGCCAGGACTGTGCGGCGCCCTTGCCGATGGTTTCCATCACCTTGGGGACATCGAGGCCAGCTCTCTGCGCAAACGCCAGCCCCTCCGATACGCCCTGCACGGTGACGGCAACGCAGATCTGGTTGACCATCTTGGTGAGCTGACCGGCGCCGGCGGACCCGATCAGGGTGGCCATGCGCGCGTAGTTGTCGATCACGGGCTTGGCCTTGTCGAATGGGCCCTGGTCGCCGCCCACCATCACCGTCAGCACGCCGTTGACCGCACCGGCCTGGCCGCCGGACACCGGGGCATCCAGGAAGTCGAAGCCCTTGGCCTTGGCGGCGGCGCAGAGCTCGCGTGCGACATTGGCCGATGCGGTGGTGTTGTCGATGAACACCGCGCCCTTCTTTACGGCGTTGAAGGCGCCCTTGCCGCCCAGCGTCACCTCGCGCAGGTCGTTGTCGTTGCCGACGCAGCAGAAGACGAAGTCGGCATCCTTGGCGGCGTCCGCCGGCGTGGCGGCCGTCTTGCCGCCGTACTCCTTGACCCACGCCTCGGCCTTGGCGCCGTTGCGGTTGTAGACGACGAGATCGTGACCACCCTTCTTGCGGATATGCCCCGCCATCGGATAGCCCATCACGCCCAGGCCGATCCACGCCACTTTCGCCATCTTGCGTCTCCTCATGAGGAATTTCAGAGGCCACTCATAGCGAAAGGCGGCCCGCTTGTCAGGCCGGCTTGCATTGATTGATGGCTCGACTTGAAACGACCTAGTGTCCGGTCTCCGAATTGCGACCAGATTGCCGCATCGGTGTCTCGGCAATTCGGAGACTAATGGCACTAGCAACCTTATTGCTTGCTAGTGCGATTCAGGCTCGCAAATCCCGAGGCTCCCCAAGCCGCGATATTGGTCGGCATTTGCGAGCCATCGCACTAGCGGCAGGGGTGTGCGCTGGCCGTACAGGTCACCTTCAGGCCGTGCGTGCTGCAGTCCAGCTGCTGGCCCCTGGACCGCTCCCAATTGGCGAACTGCGGCCCGAACTCGGCAGCGACCTGCTCCGACCAGTTCTCGACCGCCCGCTCCTTACCGTTCCTCTTACCCTTGTTGGAGAAAAACTTGACGCCGGCCCTGCCGCGCGTGGTGATGCGCTCCATGCAGCGCGGACCCCAATTGTGCGGGCCGGGCACGCGTTCGAAGCGATCGTAGGACCAGTCCTGGGCCCGGGCCGCTGGAGCATCGAGTCCGGTCGCCAAAGCAGCGGCGGCAAACGCGAGGGCAAGAGTGGCCGTGCGGGATCTGCGGGTGGTCATGTGTATGCTCCATGTCGGTGAGGGCGGACTTGGGATGGCGGGAGGGGTAGCGAGCATTTTGTTTGGTCATAACGCACAGTCAGGCCGGGCGCCAGCAGACGGCGCACCCGCAGCTCTCATCTCACATCCACCCAGGGCAGCGGGATGAACATACCGAGCCTGGGTCCGGGCGTCGGCGACACGCCGATGACAGCGGCGCCGAGAAACGCTGCCGCCGCAAGGGCCAGGAGTGCGATCTTGACGTACACGCGTCGTCTCCGAATAGCGGCCGGACGGGCGACATGGCGCCGGGCCGGTTGATCGGCTCGGTGTATTCGTTTGCGGGTGAGGACAGGCTGAATGCGGCATTTATCCACCATTCACACCTACGCGCGTCCTGACGCCGGTGCGACACCCGGAGCCGAGCCGGAGGTGACCGGGTCATGAATTCGCCGGGACAGCGCGGCATGGCTCGCCTAGATTGGCGCCATTCAAGCGAGACCACGCCGTGAGCAAACGCAAACCCACTGCCGCTGCGCAATCGCATGCGACGCCGTTGCCCGTCACGCTGGATGACGTCGAAGCAGCGCGCGCACGCGTGAGCGGGGCCATCGTCGACACCGATTGCGACTGGAGCCGGACGCTGTCGGAAATCGTCGGCTGCAAGACCTGGCTCAAGTTCGAGAACCAGCAGTTCACCGCCTCCTTCAAGGAGCGCGGCGCCATTAACCGCCTGTCGGCATTGACGGCCGAGGAACGCAAGCGCGGCGTGATCGCCATGTCGGCAGGCAACCACGCGCAGGGCGTGGCCTATCACGCGCACCGCCTCGGCATCCCGGCCACCATCGTCATGCCGGTAAATACGCCGACCGTGAAGGTGATGAACACCCGCCGGCACGGCGCCGAGGTGATCCTGACCGGCGAGACCGTCGAGGAGGCGGCACAGTTCGCGCATGAGCACGGGCGCAAGCATGGGCTGACGTTCGTGCATCCCTACGACGACCCGCTGGTGATCGCCGGCCAAGGCACGCTGGCGCTGGAGATGCTGGGTACGGCCCCCGAGATCGATACGCTGATCGTGCCCATCGGCGGCGGCGGATTGATCTCCGGCATCGGCGTGGCGGCCAAGGCGCTGAAACCCGGCATCCGCCTGATCGGGGTCGAGGCCGCCCTCTATCCGTCCATGTACAATGCCATCAAGGGTACCAGCCTGCCGATGCGCGGCGACACGCTGGCCGAGGGCATCGCGGTGAAGGCGCCGGGCCGGATCACCGAGGCGATGGTGCGCGAGCTGGTCGATGACATCGTGCTGGTGACCGAGCCCGAGATCGAGCACGCCGTGAGCCTGCTGATCAACATCGAGAAGACGGTGGTGGAAGGTGCCGGCGCAGCGGGGCTGGCGGCCGCCCTCAAGATGCGCGACCAATTGGCCGGTCGCTGCGTCGGACTAGTTTTGTGCGGCGGCAACATCGACACGCGCCTGCTGGCGAGCGTGCTGACACGCGAGCTGGCCCGCGAGGGACGGCTGACGCAGCTAACCATCGACCTCGCCGACCGGCCGGGCACACTGGCCAAGGTCGCCAACCTGCTGGGCGAGGCCGGCGCCAACATCGTGGAGGTCACGCACCAGCGCATCTTCTCCGATCTGCCGGCCAAGGCGGCCCTGCTCGACGTGGTGATCGAAACGCGCGACCGCGGCCATCTCGACGAGGTGGTCGCGAGCCTGCGCGCAGCCGGGTTCGAGCTGGAGGTGCGCAGCAATCCGGGCGGCGCATACTGAGGTAAGCGCATGAAGACCATCGGCCTGATCGGCGGCATGAGCTGGGAGAGCACGCGCCTCTACTACGAGGCGATCAACGTGGACGCGCGCACCCGGCTCGGGGGCCTGCACTCAGCCAAGTGCATCGTGCATTCCCTGGATTTTGCGCCGATCGCCGAGATGCAGGCGGCGGGGCGGTGGGAAGAGGCCGGCCAGGAGCTGGCTAGTGCCGCTCTCGATCTGGAACGCGCCGGCGCAGAGGTGCTGGGCCTGTGCACCAACACCATGCACAAGGTCGCCGATCACATCACCGCAGCGACCTCCGTCCCATTCGTGCACATTGCAGATGCCACCGCGGCGGCCCTGCAGAAGGCCGGCAACAGCGCGCCCTACTTGATGGCCACCCGCTTCACCATGGAGCAGGACTTCTATACCGGCCGCCTCAAAGCCCAGGGTTTCGAGGTGATCGTACCGGAGCCGGCCGACCGGCTGGAAATTCACCGCATCATCTACGAGGAGTTGTGTCTCGGCGAGACCAAGGCATCATCGCGGGCCGCCTATGAGGCGATGACCGGAAAGGCCAGGCGGGCCGGAGCCGATAGTGTGCTGCTCGGCTGCACGGAAGTTGGTATGCTGCTCAGCGATCGCAATTCGGCATTGCGCACGTTTGACACCACCTTGATCCACGCGAAGGCGCTGGTCGACTTCGCCCTGCAGGAGTGAATGGCTGATGGAAGCCTCGCGCATGATGCCTCGACAGGCTTCGGACATCGACATCCTGCGCGAGCTGGAGCGCAAGGTGCTGTGGCTGTCGTCGTACATGATCCACCACGCCAACCACGAGTCCGATCGCGGCGACGGCCTGAAGGTGGGTGGGCATCAGGCCTCCTCAGCCTCGATGGTCACGCTGATGACGGCGCTCTATTTCCATGTGCTGCGACCGGAGGACCGGGTCGCGGTGAAGCCGCACGCGAGCCCGGTGTTCCACGCCATCCAGTACCTGCTGGGCAACCAGGACCTCGCCAAGCTGCAGAACTTCCGCGCCTTCGGCGGCGCGCAGTCCTACCCCTCGCGCACCAAGGACACCGCCGACGTCGACTTCTCGACCGGCTCGGTTGGCCTCGGCATCGCCGAGACTGGTTTCGCCAGCCTCGTGCAGGACTACGTGCATGCCAAGGACTGGAAGCCCGCCTGGCCCAAGGGCCGCATGATCGGCATCATGGGTGACGCCGAGATCGACGAAGGCAACGTGCACGAGGCCCTGCTCGAATACTGGAAGCACGGCCTCGAGAACTGCTGGTGGATCATCGACTACAACCGGCAGAGCCTGGACTCGGTGGTCTCCGACCGCCTGTTCATGAAGATGGCGGCGCTGTTCGAGAACCTCGGCTGGAAGGTCGTGCTGCTGAAGTACGGCAAGCTGCTGCAGGCAGCCTTCGCCGAGCCGGGCGGTCAGCGGCTGAAGGAGTGGATCGACGACTGCCCCAACCAGCTCTACTCGGCGCTGGTGTTCCAGGGCGGCGCGGCCTGGCGCCGGCAGCTGGAGGAGGATCTGGCGATCCATCCCGATACGCTCGCCATCGTGCGCCGGCACGACGATGGCGAGCTGGCGCGCCTGATGACCAACCTCGGCGGCCATGACCTGGAGACGATCCTGGAAGGCTTTGCCGCCGCCCCGACCGATCAGCCGGTCTGCTACATCGCCTACACGATCAAGGGCTTCGGCGCTGCCCTTCCAGGGCCACAAGGACAACCATTCCGGTTTGATGACCAAGGCGCAGATGCAGGAGTTGCGGGCGCGCGAGAGCATCAACCAGGGCGAGGAATGGGACCGCTTCGCGGGCCTGTCCGTGCCGCCGGCGGTGCTGGAGGACTACCTGCGCAAGGTGCCGTTCGTGCAGCGTGGGCGACGCCGGCTGCAGGCCGCACGCATACCTGTCACCGCCTTCCCGAAGCTCGAGACCAAGGGGCAGGCGACGACGCAGGCCGGCTTCGGCCGCGTGCTCGACGAGATCGCGCGGGCGGGCGGTCCGCTGGCCGACCGCATCGTCACTACCTCGCCGGACGTGACCGTATCGACCAACCTCGGTGCCTGGGTGAACCGGCGCGGCCTGTTCTCACTGGCCGACCACGAGGACGTGTTCAAGAAGCGCGGCCTGCTCTCCCCGCAGAAGTGGGAGATGAGCCCCAAGGGTCAGCACTTCGAGCTCGGCATCGCCGAGATGAACCTGTTCCTGATGCTGTCGGCGCTGGGACTGTCGCACACCCTGTTCGGGGAGCGGCTGCTGCCCGTCGGTACACTGTATGATCCATTCGTGTGCCGCGGTCTCGATGCGCTGAACTACGCCTGCTACCAGGACGCGCGCTTCATCGTCGCCGGCACGCCCTCGGGCATCTCGCTCGCGCCGGAAGGTGGCGCGCACCAGTCGATCGGTACACCGCTGATCGGCATGGCGCAGGATGGGCTTGCCTCGTTCGAACCGGCCTACGTCGACGAGCTGGCCGCCATCATGGAGTGGGCCTTCGACTACATGCAGCGCGGCGGCGACGAGGACAAGGAGAAGCGCTGGCACCGCGACGAGAAGGGCGGCTCGGTGTATCTGCGCCTGTCGACGCGGCCGCTCGATCAGCTCACCCGCAGCATGACGCCCGACTTGCGCGGCGAGATCATCGACGGCGCCTATTGGCTGCGCCGACCCGAGCCCGGCACGGCGCTGGCCATCGTCTATACGGGTGCGGTCGCGCCCGAGGCGATCGAGGCGGCCGGCCTGCTTTCGGAGGACCGGCGGGTCGGCGTGCTGGCAGTCACCTCGGCCGACCGCCTGTCTGCCGGCTGGCATGCAGCCCAGCGTGCCCGCGAGCACGGCGATCCGGGTGCTCGCGCACATGTAGAAACGCTGCTGGCGGACCTGGCGCGCGATGCCGGCATCATCACGCTGACGGACGCCTATCCGGAGGCGCTGTCCTGGATCGGCGGCGTCGCCGGCCACCGCGTGCGCGCGCTCGGCGTCGAGCACTTCGGCCAGTCGGGCTCGCTGTCGGAGCTGTACAGCCACTACGGCCTCGACGTGAACTCCATTTTGGCGGCCGCCGAAGGCCTGACCGGCCGGCCCGTGCGCTACCGGTTCTTGCAGAAGTAGGACCGCGTCGACGCTCCTAGCCTTCGATCTCCTCGCGCAGGATCTCGAGCTCCAGCCAGCGTTCCTCGGCGGCGGCCAGTTCGGTGTGGGTCGCAGCGAGCGCCGCCGAGACATCGGCAAAGGCCTTGGGGTCGCGGGCGTAGAGGCCGGGATCCTCCAGGCGCTGCTGCAGGGTGCGCACCTTGTCCTGGAGGGCCGCCATCTGCTTGGGCAGCGTCTCCAGCGCGTGCTTGTCGTTGAAGCTGAGCCGGCGCCTTGACGTCTTCGCCGGAACGGCGGCCTGGTCCGGCTTGGCGGCCTTCTCGGCCTTGCCGTTCGGCGCTTGGCGGCCGGCAAGGTCGGCGCCGCGCTGCGCCAGCATATCGGTGTAGCCGCCGGCGTACTCCAACCAACGCCCGTCGCCGTCCGGAACGAGCACGGCATTCACCGCCCGATCCAGGAAGTCGCGATCGTGGCTGATCAGGATGACGGTGCCGGCGTAGTCGGCAAGCATCTCCTCCAGCACGTCGAGCGTCTCCAGGTCGAGATCGTTGGTGGGCTCGTCCAGCACCAGCAGGTTGGACGGTTTGGCCAGCGCCCGGGCCAGCGTCAGGCGGCCGCGCTCGCCGCCGGACAGGGCGCGCAGCGGCGTGCGCGCCTGCAGGGCCGTGAACAGGAAGTCCTTCATGTAGCTCATGACGTGCTTGGTCTGGCCGCCGACCGTCACGGTGTCGCCCCTGCCGCCGGTCAGCGCCTCCTTCAGCGTCCACTCCGGATCGAGGCTTTCGCGGCCCTGATCGAGCGCGGCCATCTGCAGGTTGGCGCCCAGCTTGACGGTGCCGGCATCGGGCGCAAGCGTGCCGGTCAGGAGGCTGACCAGCGTGGTCTTGCCGCTGCCGTTGGGGCCGACGATACCAATGCGGTCGCCACGCATCACGCGCACCGACAAATCGCGCACGATCGGCCGATCCCCGAACGCCTTGGCGATATCCTTGGCCTCGATCACCAGCGCGCCGGATGCCTCGGCCTCGCCGGCCGCGATCACGGCCTTACCGGTCGCCTTGCGGTAGTCGCGCCGGCTTTGGCGCAGCGCCATCAGATTGGCCATGCGCCGCACGTTGCGCTTGCGCCGGGCGGTGACGCCGTAGCGCCGCCAGTGCTCCTCCGCGACGATCTTGCGATCGAGCTTGTGCTGCGCCAGCTCCTCCTCGGCGAGGCGCTCGTCGCGCCAGGCCTCGAAGCTCGAGAAGCCGATCTCGACGCGCCGCGCCCGGCCACGGTCGAGCCAGACGGTGCTGCGCGACAGCGTCTCGAGAAAACGCCGGTCGTGGCTGATCAGCACCAGCGCCGACCGCTGACCGCGCAGCTCGCTCTCCAGCCATTCGATGGCCGGCAGGTCGAGATGGTTGGTCGGCTCGTCGAGCAACAGGATATCCGGGGCGGGCGCCAGCACGCGCGCCAGCGCCGCGCGCCGCGCCTCCCCGCCCGACAGGCGCGAGGGGTCCTCCTCGCCGCTCAGTCCCAGCTGCTGCAGGAGGTAGCGCGCCTGATGCGCATCGTCGGTCGGACCAAGCCCGTCCTCCACGTAAGCTAATGTGCTGGCATACCCCGAGAGATCTGGCTCCTGTGGCAGATAGCGGATGCTGGCGCCCGGCTGCACGAAGCGGGTGCCGTGGTCGGGCTCGATCAGCCCGGCCGCGATTTTCAGCAGCGTCGACTTGCCCGAGCCGTTGCGGCCGACCAGGCAGACCCGCTCGCCCGCAGACACGGCCAGCTCGACGCTCTCGAGCAGCGGGAGCCCTCCGAAGCTGAGTGCGATGTCGCTGAGTTGTAGGAGAGGCGGGGCCATTTTCCGGGTACCGAGGCAGGGATTGCAGCCGGCTCTATAGCGCGGACGCCCTGAGCTGTCGCCCACCTCGCTGCGCCGCACCCGTTACCCTCACGTGCCAGGTCGACATAGCACACAAGAGCACCAGCTCGATTGCACAGGCTGCCGAGGTGTGGCGTAATCCAAATCACAACGAACAAGGACGGTGGCGGTCTCGGGCCGTTCGCCGCAAATGGAGGAGGCGACGCGCATGTTTTTCAAGTCCCGCAAGGATGACAAACCCGCCGCAGCCGCCGCCTCGCCGGGCCAGAGCGCGTCGCCCGGCCGACTCACCGTGCGCATGACGGTCAACGGCAAGGCCGTGTCGGCCGACATCGACGCGCGCACGCTGCTGGTGCAGTTCCTGCGCGACGAGCTGCGCCTGACCGGCACGCATGTGGGCTGCGACACCAGCCAGTGCGGCGCCTGCGTGGTGCACCTGGACGGGCGGGCCATCAAGTCGTGCACGGCTCTGGCCGCGTCTTGCGACGGCGCCGCCGTCACCACCATCGAGGGCCTGGCGCAGGGCAGCGAGCTGCATCCGATGCAGGAAGCCTTCCGCCAGCATCACGGCCTGCAGTGCGGCTTCTGTACGCCTGGCATGATCATGGCGGCGGTCGACATCGTCAACCGCAAGGGCGGCAACGTCAGCGAGGCCGTCATCCGCGAGGAGCTCGACGGCAACATCTGCCGCTGTACGGGCTACCACAACATCGTCGCTGCGGTGCGCGCCGGTGCCGTCGGCATGGCCGGCATGAGCCGGCGCCAGGCCGCCGAATAAACCATCATGGTCGCCGCGTGGCGAGCTTGTCGAACCACGCGCCCGCCGAACGAGCAACCGTCCTTCGACAGGCTCAGGACGGGGCTCGGGCAACAAACGTCAGGGAGCAAACGTCATGGCCGCAACCGGCATCGGAGCGCCAGTACGGCGCAAGGAAGACCACCGCTTCATCACCGGCAAGGGCCAGTATACCGACGACATCAATCGGCCCGGCCAGACCTATGCCGTGTTCGTGCGTTCGCCGCACGCGCATGCCAACATCAAGCGCATCGACACATCCAAGCTCAAGGGCCGCAATGATGTGCACGTCTTCACCGGCGAGGACATAGCCAAGGACAAGGTCGGCGGCCTGATCTGCGGCTGGATGATCCACTCCAAGGACGGCTCGCCGATGAAGGCCGGCCCGCATCCGGCGCTTGCGCAAGGCAAGGTGCGCTACGTCGGCGATCACGTGGCCGTCGTCATCGCCGACACGCTGACCGCGGCGCGCGACGCCGCCGAGCTGGTCGCGGTCGAGTATGAGGCGTTGCCGGCCTCGGTCGATACAGCCACCACGCAGAACGCCGGCAAGCCGCAGATCCACGCCGAAGCGCCCAACAACACGGTCTACCAGTGGCACCTCGGCGACAAGGCGGCCGTCGATGCAGCCTTCGCCGGCGCCCAGCACGTCACCAAGATCGACCTCATCAACAATCGGCTGATCCCCAACGCCATGGAGCCGCGCGCGGCGATTGGCGAATATGACGCCGGCAACGAGGCCTTCACGCTCTACACCACCAGCCAGAACCCGCACGTCGCCCGCCTGGTGCTGTCGGCCTTCATCGGCATCGCACCCGAGCACAAGCTGCGCGTGATCGCTCCGGATGTGGGGGGCGGCTTCGGCTCCAAGATCTTCATCTACGCCGAGGAGACCGTGTGCGTGTGGGCGGCCAAGAAGGTCGGCCGGCCCGTCAAGTGGACGGCAGACCGCACGGAAGCCTTCCTGGCCGACGCGCACGGTCGCGACCACGTCACCCATGCCGAGCTCGCGATGGACGCAGGCGGCAAAATCCTGGCGCTCAGGGCCAACACCAAGGCCAATCTCGGCGGCTACCTCTCGACCTTCTCGTCGTCGGTGCCGACCTACCTCTATGCGCCGCTGCTGTCTGGCCAGTACGATATCCCGGCCATCTACTGCGAGGTCGACGCGGTCTATACCAACACCGCACCCGTCGATGCCTATCGCGGCGCCGGCCGGCCGGAGGCCACCTTCGTGGTCGAGCGGCTGGTGGAGGTGGCGGCGCGCCAGCTGGGCCAGGACCCTGCGGAATTCCGCCGCCGCAACTTCATCAAGTCGTTCCCGCACCAGACGCCGGTCATCATGGCTTACGACGCCGGCGACTACGCCGCCTGCCTCGACAAGGCGTTGGAGATGGCCGACTACCGCAACATCGGCGCGCGCAAGGCCGCCAGCGCCGCCAAAGGCCTGAAACGCGGCATCGGCTTCTCGGCCTACATCGAGGCCTGCGGCATCGCGCCGAGCGCGGCCGTGGGCTCGCTCGGTGCCGGCGTCGGCCTCTGGGAGTTTGCAGAGGTGCGCGTCAATCCGACCGGCTCCGTCGAGGTGCTGACCGGCTCGCACAGCCACGGCCAGGGCCACGAGACGACCTTCGCGCAGCTGGTCTCGCAGCGCCTCGGCGTGGCCATCGAGCAGGTCAGCGTTGTGCACGGCGACACTGACAAGGTGCAGTTCGGCATGGGCACCTACGGCTCGCGCTCCGGCGCGGTCGGCATGTCGGCGATCTACCGCGCCATCGACAAGGTGATCGTCAAGGCCAAGAAGGTGGCGGGCTTCGTGCTGGAGGTGCCGGAGGAGACCGTCGACTTCAACGACGGCATCTTCTCCAGCAAGGCCACCAACAAGACGCTGACCTTTCCCGAGGTCGCCCTGCAGGCCTACATCGCCCACAAGTTTTCCGGCCAGCAACTGGAGCCCGGCCTGAAGGAGGGCGCCTTCTTCGATCCGACCAATTTCACCTTCCCGTCCGGCGTGCACATCTGCGAGGTGGAGATCGACCCTGAAACGGGCACTACCCGCATCGATCGGTGGACGGCGGTCGACGACTTCGGCACGCTCGTCAATCCGATGATCGTCGAGGGCCAGGTGCACGGCGGCATCGCCCAGGGCGTCGGCCAGGCGCTTGCTCGAAGGTGCAGTCTACAGCCCCGAGGGCCAGCTGCTCACGGCAAGCTACATGGACTACACCATGCCGCGGGCGAGCGACCTGCCGGCCTTCAACGTGGCGATGCTAAGCACGCCCTGCCCGTCCAATCCGCTCGGCATCAAGGGATGCGGCGAGGCCGGCGCCATCGCCGCGCCGGCGGCCGCCATCAACGCCATCACCGATGCACTTGGGCATGAGAACATCGCCATGCCGGCCACGCCCCTGGCGGTGTGGAGGGCGGCGCAGATGTCGGCGACCAAGATGGCCGCGGAATAGGTACTAGTGTGATGATCGAGAAATTCGCCGGAGTCCGCCGCATGGTTCTGAGCGAATTTCCCGATCCGAATCACACCAGGAAATCCATGCTTCTAGTGTCCCTTATGATTCCGAAGTTCGCTCGGGACGCTGGCTGCGAGGTGTGGCGAACTTCGGAATCGGGACACTAGGAGGGCTGTCATGTACGCTTTCGACTATCATCGTCCGCAGTCGGTGGCCGAGGCGGCCAAGCTGCTTGCGTCGAGCCCCGAGGCCAAGCTGCTGGCGGGCGGTCACACGCTGCTGCCGACCATGAAGCAGCGCCTGGCGAGTCCCAAGGTGATCGTCGATCTGTCGCGCGTTGCCGAGCTGAAGGGCATCGACAAGCGCGGCAATAACCTCGTGATCGGCGCCATGACGACCCACGACGAAGTGGCGACCTCGGCGGTGGTGAAAGGCGCCATCGCCGGCCTCACCGAAGTGGCCGCCGGCATTGGCGATCCGCACGTGCGCAATCGCGGCACCATCGGCGGCTCCGTCGCCAACAACGATCCGGCTGCCGACTATCCCGCCGCCCTGCTGGCGCTTGCGGCCAGCATCGGCACCAACAAGCGCGAGATCTCTGCCGATGCGTTCTTCAAGGGCCTGTTCGCCACGGTGCTAGACGATGGCGAGATCATCACGCGCATCTCGTTTCCCGTGCCGGCCAAGTTCGCCTACGTCAAGTTCGCCAATCCGGCGTCCAAGTATGCGCTGGTCGGAGTGGCGGTGGCGCAGACCGGCAAAGAAGCCCGCGTGGCGGTGACCGGTGCCGGCAACGACGGCGCGTTCCGCGTGCCGGCCATGGAAGCGGCTCTCGGCAAGAGCTGGTCGGCGCAATCACTGGCCGGCATCTCGGTCAAGCCGGCCGACATGCTGAGCGACACGCATGCCGATGCCGCCTATCGCGCGCATCTGGTCGGCGTGCTGGCGCGACGGGCGGTGGCCAAGGCGGGGTAGCAATTCCCTCTCCCCGCTCTTGCGGCCATGCGGAGCATGGCTTCGCCATGACGAGAGGGGTTAGGGTGGGAGGCAGCAACGGGCGGCAGCGCAGGCTTCTGCCCCTCACCCCGACCCTCTCCCCATTGAAGGAATGGGGAGAGGGAGTACACGGAGACAGCCTATGGCCATGACGATGACGGGGGAGTTCGTGCTGCCCGCTGACAAGGCAACCGTATGGGCGCGCCTCAACGACCCCGAGACGCTGAAGGCCTCAATTCCCGGCTGCGAGACCCTCGAGAAGCTCTCAGACACCGATTTCCAGGCCGTCGTCAAAGTCAAGATCGGCCCCGTCAGCGCCCGCTTCAACGGCAAGGTGCACCTCACCGACATCCAGCCGCCCGACAGCTATCGCATCGCTGGCGAAGGTGAGGGCGGCGTGGCCGGCTTCGCCAAGGGCGGCGCCACCGTGCGCCTCGCCGACGCGGACGGCGGCGGCACCAAGCTCAGCTACGACGTGGACGCGCAGGTCGGCGGCAAGATCGCCCAGCTCGGCTCACGGCTGATCGACGGCTTCGCGCGCAAGCTTGCCGGCGAGTTCTTCGCCAACTTCGCCAAGGCGCTGCAGGCTTGAGGCAGGTCCGATTGCGGACGGGGCCAGCAGAGCGGCCTTCGCGAGTGAGCCGCAGCGATACCAGACAGGTCTGTGAGCCGTGAAGGCATCCTGCCTCAGGTGCTATTGCCGCCATGTTCCCGAGGTAGCAGATCTGAGACTGCCGCTCGGGCACAAGAAACGAGCGGTGGCTAATTGCGCGCATCCTATTCATCGCCAAAAACTTTCTACAGGAGAGGTCTCATGCCGAGGCTGAAAATAGAGGTCTTCGAGGGTGGGACCCCATCGGCAACTATCACCATTGCGTCGTGGCTGGTGGTCGGTGCCTCGAAAATGCTGCCTAAGATTGCTGGCAAGAACCTGCAGGAGCACATCGACATCGAGCAAGTGGCCGCGCTGGCCAACGACGCGAACGCGAACGGCATCATCCTCGATATCGAGGACCACGAGGACAAGGACAGGGTGCTGATTTCCGTCGTGGCGGACAGCCCCAAGTCCGCGCAAGCCTAGCGGCTGAAGGCCGGGGTGGCGGTCTCGCCGGGCCCCAGGCGGTCCGGCGTCACTACGATCTTGCGTTCACCCTCCCACACGATCACCTGCCGGCCGTTGCGGCCGGTGGTTCGCGCCCAGCGGCTTACGTCCGAGCGAAACGGTTCCCGCGGCCAGACGTGGGGTCGATCAGGATCGGTGTGGATGACCAGGTCGCCAACATGGTCTTCCAGCACCACCACCATCTTGCATCGGGATGGCTTCCAGTGCTCACCGAGCGACGCGTCGAGGAGATATTCGCAATAGAACTGCCGGCATTCGGTCGGCCGGTCGACGTAGATGGCGCAGCCGGACTTGGCAATGCAGTGCGGGCACCAGCTCAAAGGCGGCGTCTCCAATTCCTCCACGCGCAGCAGTTTGCAGCACATCGTGCAGCCGTCGCAGTTCCGCCCCGATACGATTTCCGTGCGCTGTTTCATTGGCTAACCCCGCGTCGCCGCTGATGAGGCACTGCATAGGCCAAAGCAAGGTCGGCGGCAATTTGCCAAACCGACGCTGGCGCTTCTGCCGGCGTGAGCGAGCGTCAAGGCCAAGCTTGCAGCGGTCTTCTGCCTACGGAACCGAGGGAACGCTGATCAGTTGTCCCACCATGGAGAGCAACCGAACGATGGGAGAAAGGCCCATGCGGCTAGCACGATCCGCAATTCTCGAGCGCATCGGCAAAGTGCTGCACGAGCACTTCGACGATATCGCACGCGAGCCGTTGCCCGAGCGGTGGGTAGACTTGATTAACTACCTGAACGACAAGGAGCAGACGGACCGCACAGACGGCGCCGCGATGATCAAGCAAAGCCCGCGCTGATACTGCGTCGCGGACATGCCTGCATGCTGCACGCGCGTCGGGAGCAGCACGTGGTGCGCTAGATGGCGGAAGAGCTTCCGAGCTGTGCGCCGAACTCCTCGCGAAAGACCCGCCACCCCTTGGGCGTGATCTCGACCGCTCGCGTGTCGCTCAGCCTGCGCACCCACGTCTTCTCTAGACTGTGCGCGCACAGCGCCGCACCGATAACTCCTGCCAGATGCGGCCGCCGCTCGCTCCAATCCAGGCAGGGCCGGCACAGAACGCGGGTAGACCGCTTGCCGCGGCGCGTCAGGATAGCCTCGACGTCGATGCCAATGCGCCCGAGAAATCCGACCCCCGTGTCGGTAATGATGCCACCATCGCTCGCCAATTCCGCATAGCCCTTCTCCACCATGGCATCCGCCAACGCCACGCCGAGCCGGCCGGCGAGGTGGTCGTAGCAGGTGCGCGCTGCTCGCAGAGCAACATCACGCGGCCCAACCGAAACCCGTCGAGGCGGCTCCAGCGTCGAGGCCACTTGCATGATGGTTTCCATCATGCGCGCCACGTCGGGCGACGCCAGCCGATGGTAGCGATGCCGACCCTGCTTCTCGACCGTCAACAGCCCGGCCTCCGTCATGCGTGCCAGATGGCTGCTGGCGGTTTGCGCCGTGATGCGGGCGACGCTCGCCAGCTCCGATGCCGTCAGGGCGCGGCCATCCATCAAGGCATGCAGCATGCCGGCCCGGGCAGGATCGCCGGCCAGCGCCGCGACCCGCGCGAACGTGGCGTTACTCGCCATTTTTCACTCCTCGGCGCGCTCCTAGGCGCCCAACTGTCCCGCCACTTCTAGCTCCTCCGGCCGGTGCGATGCTTCGATCAGTATCGTAGCATGGCGCATGCCACTGCAGCCTGATTAGGCGATTGCCGCCTTTCTGATCGGCCGCAAGCGGTAGCATTCATCACCGGCGCCGCCCGTGGGCTATTGCGGCATGACCTGCGCGCCGTCGAGATGCGCCTTCACCCGGCGGCTCATAAGATCGAGCAGAACGGTCAGGCGGTCATTCTCCTGCAGGGCCAGGATGGTTGCAACGACACCATCAAAGGCACCGGCGATCACCTGAACCTGCTGGCCGATCCGGTAAGGCACGGGGGGGCGCACGATCGCGCCATCGACTTCCCGCGCCTGCAAGGCATGGATGAACCTTGCATCCAGCAGGCTCGGCTGGTCACCGCACCTGACCAGCGTGCGCACACCGTACGTGGACAGGATCGGGCGCCAGCACCCCCGCCCGGCGGCGACGTTCACAAACAGGTAGCCGGGAAACAGGGGACGCAGCACTTCCTCCATCCGCCGGGCGTGCGAACGCCGGCGGCGGATGAGAGGACAATAGGTCGAGAAACCCTGTCGCTGGAGATTGTCGAGCGCTATGCGCTCGCGGTGCGGCTGCGTGTTGACCGCGGCCCACCACGCGGCACCGGTCGATGGAGCGCACGTACTACTCATGGGTACCCTACGATCACACGTCCCCGTCCCAGGTATACCTAAGCCCAATAACGCGATTGATATTGTCGTGCAAGGGTTTGACACTGCCGGCGCAGAGGGCGGCCAAGGTTGCAGGACCAGTTGTGCCGAAGGCCGCATGCATACTCCTGCCTGATTGCAAAACGGCCGCAATTGACAGTCTTATGCGGTAGGCGGGGGAGCGGGTGATGGCCTCGACTGGGGAACCGGTGGTGCACAGTAATAGCCCCACGGCGTTCGACGAGCTGGAGCGTGCGGTCGTTGACATGCGCGAGCGCTTCCTGTCGATCGGGGAGCACATCACGGGCCTGCTGAACACGCTCACCCATCAGATCGAACTCGGCACCGCACGCGACCCGGGCCTCCATCCACAGTGCGGCCGATCAAATCGCGCGGACGCAGCAGAAACTGCGCCTGCAGATGACCAATCTGCCGGCCAACCCCGAAGAGCGCTACCAGATCATGCGCAGCCTGCTGCAGGCGCAGAGCGGAGCGCTGCAGCAGCTGTCCATCATCGTTCAACAGTATACGCCACAGGCCACCCTGCCCGCACCGAGCCGGCGCGACGGTCTCGCCGAGCTTTCACCGTTCGACAACGGCTACGAGTGGGCGTCGGAGCCGCGCGATGCCATGCCGGGCCACGCCCTGGCCAATAAGTATTACGCTCCGCCCAGCAAGCAGCCCCGCCAAGTTAAGCCGGGATCCCGCCCCGCCAAGCGGCGGCCTCCGCCCCGACCCAGCCGCGGCGGCACCGCGGTTGCGATCATACGCTCCCGGACGCTGGCTGGGATGGCCTTCACGGTCGCCGCGGCGGTGGTCGCCTATTCGTATTTCCCGAGTGCGGAACTTCGCAAAATGCTCCGCGGCTATCGGCCCGCGGCCATTCTTACCAGCAACAACGACATGGGCATAAAGCCAGCGAAAGATCAGACATCGCTGACATCCTCGACCGAGGCAACCGTGTTGCCCGAGCGGCAACCGCTGGAGCGCGTGCAAACCACTGCCGAAGAGCCTGCGGCGAATACGGCGAGCACCGAGGCCGCCCCGGCCCTGCCGGTCCGCACTCAGCTGCTGGACAGCGGAGCCGGCGGCCAAGGCATCGTCGTAACGACCCCCACCACGTTGCCCTCTCTGCCCGTCACCCCGCGTACGCGGGAGGCGGCTCCCGAAGCCGAACAGGGCAGCACGCAGGCTGTGCTGGCGCTGAAGCCCGCCGCGGCCGCCGCCGAAAGCGAGGCTGCGCCCGCCGAGGTGCGCTTCGTCGCCGTGGTTTTCACGCATCAGGATCGAGACGCTGCCCTCGATGCGTTTGCTGACCTGAGGCAGCGCTATCCGAACCTGCTGGCCCGACGCAAACCCGAGGCACAACCGATCGAGATCGGCGACAAAGGCACTTGGCATCGCGTTGTCGTGCTGCCGGCCGGCACGCGGCAAAACGCATTCGCGTTGTGCGACCGGCTGGAGCTGGCGGGATACGACCGATGCTGGGTGAAGGCGTACTGATGTGGGTCGCGCAGTTGAGCGAAGTCGGACGGCAGCCGGCCTTCCTGCCGGGCCAGGGCGGCGCAAGCCAGGCCTAGACAGAAGCTGAGCGGCGCTGACGATGGCTCGCGGCGTGCACAATCTTGGCTGGTACGGCATCGGTGGACGGGTGGCTGCCGGTTTGCTCGTGATGCTTGCGGTCCTGCTCGGCACCGCCGGGGGAGCCCGAGCGCAAAGCGAATGCGCCACGACCTTTGAGAGATGGTCGAAGCTCAGCGCCTCGCGCACGCGTGCACAACCGGCCGCCGTCGGTCAGGAGGCCTGCCTGCCGAGCGAAGGCGTGCGCGCCGATCTGCTGCAGGCGCTCGCCAAAGCGCGCAGCCTTTGCGAGGGAGGGCTCTTTCCCGATCAGACCACCAAGCAGACCAAAGACATGATCGACATCAACTCCAGCGTGATCAGCTCGATACCCATCTGCCGGGCGGTAGAGCAGCCAGCCAAGGCCATCGAGCCTGACCCGACACCGCCACGTCCGCGACGGGAGGAGCAGGCAGCCAAGCCGATCGAGCCTGATCCGACGCCGCCGCGTCCGCCGCGCCTCCGCCAGCGCGCCTGCCTGGACATCGCCCAAGCCGGGCCTGAGCGTTTCGTGCTCGCCAATCGCAAGTGCACCGGCAGCAACGTGCTGGCCGTGATCGAGAAGAAGGGGCCATCCGGCAAGATCGACTGCAAGGCCTACACGATCAACCGGCAGCTGGCGGTGGGTACGCTCAGGGATGCGGCTCCCCACATCAACTACGAGTGCGTGCTGAAGGAGGGCAATTGCAACAAGGACTACGTGGCGGCAATGTTCCCGGAGTGCGACTGGTAGCTCGGATAGACTCTACCAGGTCCAGCGCTCGACTTTCAGCAGTCGCCAACCCTTGCGCTTGCGGGTCTGCGCTTCCTTGGCGGCAAGCTCGGCGGACTCTTTGGCCGTGCGCTCGCGGGCCAGTTCCTCACTCACCTCGCCCAGTCGTTCATTAGTGGCCTGCCGTTTGCTCTGCTCTACCAGCAGCTCGCGGCGGGCCTCTTGCACGGCCCGTTCGGCTGCCGCAAGCCGCGTCCGTGCGTCGAAGGCCTGGCGCTCGGCCGCCGCCCTGAGGGCGCGCTCGCGCGTCAGCATCTCGGGCGACTGGATGTCGGAGGACTGGGTCTCGGCGGACTGGGTCTCGCCGATATCCGGTCCGCTGCCACCCTGCACAGGCTGCATGCGCATCAACCGCATCGGCTCGCCCGGTGCCGAGTTCGGCCCCCGATTCGGAGGCAAGATCGCCGGGCGCGCGGTAGACCCCCGTCAGCGGCGTCGTGCAGGCAATCACCAGCGCCATCAAGCCGGCCACCAGCGCCAGCACCTCCGCCACCTGCCACAGCGTCGTGCGAGGCTGCTCGCGTGCGGGCGCGTGCTGCCAAGTCTCGCTGTGCTCGTCTTCGCCGTCCCTGGTGGCCATGTCGCGCTCAAAACCGCCAATCTGATCCGCAGGTTACGCGTGCTCACATAGCTGAGTCGGAACCGAACGTCTTCCGCACGATCACGCAAGTATCTGACATCCGATATCTTTCTTGGTTCATGTCGACGCGGTGCGCGCACTGCGACATCGCCGCGCCGTTGATGGCACCGGCACGCTCGCACTAAGATCGCCGATCGAGGGCTAGGGGCGTGGGGACATGGCATTGCAGGCGCAAAGCCTGATTGGCTTGATGGCCATCCCATTGCTGGCCTGGGCGCTCTCCGAAAATCGCCGCGCGCACAAGCGTCCTCAATTGCTGCGCATCGTGCTAGGCGGTCTCGGGTTGCAGGTCGTCATCGCGGCCGTAATGCTCAACGTACCTGCGGTGCGCGTCGCGTTCGACTGGGCAGCTGGGTTGGTCGCTTCCTTGCAGTCCGCCACCAACGCCGGGATGCGCCTGGTGTTCGGCTATCTTGCGGGTGGCCCGGCGCCATTCGAGGTGGTCCGTCCCGAGACCAGCTTCATCCTGGCCTTTCACGCCTTGCCGCTCATCCTGCTGATCAGCGCGCTGTCGCGGCTGCTCTATCATTGGGGTGTGCTGCAGGTGATCGTGCGCGGCGCGGGATGGGTGCTGCAGCGCTCGCTTGGCGTGTCCGGTCCGGTCGGAACGGCGGCGGCGGCCAATATCTTCGTCGGCATGGTGGAGGCGCCGCTGCTGATCCGGCCCTACCTGGCGAACATGAGTCGCGGCGGCCTGTTCGCGACCATGACGGTCGGCATGGCCGGCGTGGCGGGGACCGTGCTGGCGCTTTACGCCACCGTGCTCGGCTCCGTCGTGCCGGGTGCCGCCGGACACCTGATCGTCGCCTCGGTGATCAGCGTACCGGCAGGGCTGCTGCTATCCGAGCTGATGGTGCCGGATCATTTCGTCGAGCGGCCGGACAGCCAGGACACTGATATCGTCATCGAAAACCCGCCACGCTCCAGCATGGATGCCATCGCGCAGGGGACACGGGAGGGCATCGATCTGCTGGTCAACGTCACCGCGATGCTGATCGTGGTGGTGGCCCTCGTCGCACTGGCCAACCAGGTGCTGGGCTTCGTCACCGCACCGCTCGGCTTCAAGCTGACTTTCGAGCAGATCCTGGGTTGGCTGTTCGCGCCGCTGGCCTGGCTGATCGGCATCCCGTGGGCCGAGTGCACCAGCGCCGGTGCCCTGCTCGGCGTGAAAACCGTGCTCAACGAGTTCGTCGCCTATCTGCAGCTGGCCGCCGCCGGCCCGGGCGTGCTCTCCGAACGCTCGCGCCTGATCCTGACCTACGCGCTGTGCGGGTTCGCCAATTTCGGCAGCCTCGGCATCATGATCGGCGGCATGGGCGCGATGGTGCCGGCGCGCCGCGCCGAGATTGCCAGCCTGGGCGCCAAGACGCTGATCTCGGGCACGCTCGCCACCATGATGACCGCCGCCGTCGTCGGCGCCATGACACCGGGATAGACGTGCGCTCAATACATGCGAAGCGGCCATCGGTTGGCCAGGAGGCGAACGCTGGTGGCTCCCACGTCAGTTACTGGGTGTACAGCGGCAATACGCTGCTCACTCGAGACTTGCCGCTTGTGGCCCGGATGTCGGCGAACCGCCAAAGATGTCAACGCGACTTGGTCTGGTCCTGCACCGCAGGCAAGATGAAACTGTATAGAGCGTCGAGGGCCGCAAGACCCTGGCGGGGTGATGTGTAGAGCCCCGATGTGGTCATGACCACGAGATCAAATTCCGGGACAATGAAAAGTCTTTGGCCACCACGCCCCATGGCAGAAACCCATTTCACGTCGCGGCCATCGACGAGCGTGCGGCCAAACCACCATTGGTAGCCGTAGAAGAACAAGCCGATGGCTTGCAAGCGCGGCGTGGTCGCCTGCGCAATCCACTCCGCCGAGACGATCTGTTTTCCATTCCATGCCCCGTGCGCCAGGACGAGTTGGCCGATCTTGGCAGCATCGCGAGGGCGCAGCCGCAGGCCGGCGGCCGCCGAAATCTTCTTGTTCTGGTAGTGCTGCCATTCCCAATCGGTAATGCCGAGCGGCTCAAACAAAGCCTCGTTTGCGAACACTTCCAATGCCTTGCCCGAAACACGCGCTATGACTGCGCCAAGCAGGTCCGTGCCTCCGCCGTTGTAATTCCAAATCAGATCTGCTGGCGCAACGATCGGCTTGGCTAGCACGTACCGCAGTGGGTCCGGCTCACTGCCGAGGTAGGGCTCGTCATTCTTCGGGTCGTTCCAGGGGCGGGCTTCGTCCCACTCAATCCCCGACGACATCGTAAGCAGGTTGCGGAGGGTGACGCGATCCCAGCCTGGCGTCGCGAGCGCAGCATATTCAGGGAAGAATTTGACGACCGGCTCCTCGACGCTTGCAATCAACCTCCTGTCGATGGCGATACCGATCAGAAGTGACGTGACGCTCTTGGAGACAGAGCGCATGTCGTGCTTGGTCGCCGCATCAAACTCATATCGACGGTCGGGGTGCCCCCATGGATAGTCATCGCCCGGGTAGTATTGCTCGAAGACCAGCTTGCCGTGGCGTACGATGACCATGGCGTGGACGTTGGCGTCAGAACCCTTCAGGCGCTCGGCGATACCACAAAGGCGCGTTACATCGAGGCCGACGTGTTCTGGCGTGTCGAGAGTCCAACCATCGGCAAGAGCGGTCGGAGTTCCGCACGCTATCGGCGCTTGTTGCGCAATTGCGCCCATCGAAGCGAATAGAAGAGCCGCCACGCAAGCGAGCACTCTCATGCGATGACCCCCATCGCCCGCACAAATGACGTGAGCCCGCATCACTCCGTCGAGCAAAAACTAACTTCTTCTGTTTGACCTGGGAATGGCCGTTGTTGGCCACTCTATCTCCGTGTGGCCCGATTGCAGCCCAGGTCTGGTGATGGGGCGTCGGCTGCCGTAGCGCGGCATGGGCCTCGCCTTTGCCATTCGAGACGGCGCTCCAAATTGAGTGCACGCCCTTGTCATCGCGCCGACGTGACGGGTGTGGTGTTCCGGACTAGGTTGGTCCGACCAAGACAATGCATGCGAGGGACCGCCACTCATGCCAGCCAAGAAACTTGCCGTCATCACCGGAGGCGCCAGCGGCATTGGCGAGGCGACCGCGCGGCGCTTCGCCAAGGACGGCTATGCCGTCGCCATCCTCGACCAGAGCAAGGCGGCAGGCGAGGCCGGCGCCAAGTTCATCAATGAGGGGGGCGGCGAGGCGCGCTTCTATGCCTGCAACGTTGCCGATCACAAGGGCATGGATCAGGTGGCCGCCTCTGTCGAGAAGGACATGGGGCCGGCCGCGGCACTCGTCACGGCAGCGGGCCTGATCCCCAACACCGAGTCCATCATGGACATGGACCTCGATGCGCACGACCGCATGTGGCAGGTGAACTACCACGGCACCATCTACACTTGCCGCTCGTTTGGCCGACAGATGATCGCCGAGAAGCGCGGCGCCATCTGCACCATCGGCTCGATCAATAGCCGCCTGCCCCTACCGCTGCCGGCCTACAACCCCGGCAAGGCGGCCATCGAGCGGATCACGCAGATGCTGGCCGTCGAACTCGGTCGCCACAACATCCGCGTCAACAGCGTGGCGCCGACCTACGTGATGACGCCGCCCTTGCGCGCCCGCGTCGAGTCCGGCCAGCGCGACCTCAACAAGATCATGGCCGTGCATGCGCTCGACCGCCTGCCGGAGCCCAAGGACATCGCCGACGGCATCGCCTTTTTGTGCTCCGATCAGGCGGCCGCCATCACAGGCATCCTGCTGCCGATCGATGCCGGCTGGCTGGCGGCCGTCAGCTACCGCACCTACGCCGGCGGGGTGCCGTGGAAGGACTAATGGGCGGGACCGAGGTCCGGTCTTGGTTCACAGAGCGGGCACGCGCCTGCGTTGGGTCAGCCGGCTTTGCGGCGGTTCCATTGAATGAGCATGGCACTCGTGATGAGCGCCGTTGCGGCTGCCAGCAGGAACGCTGGCACAACGCCGACGGACGGTAGGGTCAGGCCGACCACGAGAAAAAAGACAATGAAGTTGGTCAGCGACACGGTGAGGCCGCGCTGCACGCGCCACAGCGCGTCGACGCCCCATTGATGGTGGGTGAAGCAGCCCACCACGACCAGGATCACCGGATAGGTCGACACCAAGCCGGACAGCTGCGGCCCGAGCCGATCCGCGCTCGACATGATGACGGCAACCAGCACGAAGGTGGCCAGCATGCGCGCCGGGATGTCCCACCACGGCAACGGCGCGGGTGAGGCCGGCCCGCGCGGTCGCGGCAGCAGGTAATAGGTGGCGACGAGGGCCGCGAGCGCGGCCGCTGCAGCCGGCAGGAGGGGGATCGGCTCGGATTGCACGATCCCGCCGACGACCCAGAAGGCCAGGGTGGCGGCCACGAGACAGAACGGCCACGGCGCCACCAGGCTCACCGCCGAATAGGCCAGCATGAACGCGCAGATGCACACCACGCCGAGTTCGATGCCGGAAGTGGCGCCGACCGCGAACTCGCCGCCCTTGTCGAGGCCGAGGAAGAACAGCACCGGCCCGGTCATCCAGGGCAGGCCCATCAGCAGGCCGCCGACGGTCGGACCCCAGCGCCGCGCGGCCAGCGACATGGCCGCAACCAGGATCGGCGGCACGGCAATCTTGAGAAGGAAGAACATCACCGCACAGGCGTCAGGTGAAGCGCTGAGCAAAGAAGCGCGCGATCTCCTCGCTCGCCCGGTCCGGGGCCTCGCGGTGCGGGAAGTGGCCGGCGCCCGTGAACGGCGCCAAGTCGAGGTTCGTGAAAAGCTCGCCCAGCCGGTCGCTCCAGGCGTAGAGCAGAACCGGGTCCTTCTCGCCCCAGCGCACGCAGGTCGGCACATCGATCGGCGGCAGCCGGGGTGCCTCGCCGCGCACGATCGCGAGCCGCGCGGCGTTCTGGCTGATGTACCAATTGAAGCCGCCCTGCAGGTTGCCGGGCTTCATGAAGTTGTCGACGAAGGTGTCGAACACATCGTCGAAGGCGTGCGGGTTGCCGGCCGCCCAGTGCGTGAGGAAATGGCGGAAATAGGCGGCGCAGGCCTGGCGCGAGCTGCCAATCAGCTCGGCCGCGAACGGTTTCTGGTTCAGGAAGTAATACCAGATCTCCTTCAGGTGCTCAGGCGCCGACCAGCGCGCGCCGACACCGGCATAGGGGCAGTCGAACAGGAGGATGCCGCTGAAGCGCTGCGGGCTGCGACGGGCCATCGACTGCACCACAAGAGCCCCGACGTCGTGCGCCACAAGTCCGACGCGATCGAGCCCGAGCGCGTCCAGCAGAGCCAGCATGTCCGCTGCGTGTACGTCCGGACCGGCCTTGTCGGAGGGGCCGGCGTCCGGCTTGTCGCTATCGCCGAAACCGCGCAGGTCTGGGGCGATCAGGTCATAGCCCTGTGCGGCCAGGCGCTGCATGACGGGGAGCCAGGTGAGCCAGAACTCGGGCCAGCCGTGCAGCAGCAGCAAAGGCCGTGAGCCGCCGGTAAGCCGCGCGACGTGCAGCGTGACGCCGTTGACGGCGATCCTGAGGTGCTGGGGTTCCGACGATGACACCATGACACTCCCAACCACGTCGCACGATCCAACGTCATCCCGGCACTTGCTGCCGGGATCCATCCCTCAGCTCGCCACGGCGCCCGCAGCACGCTGGATCCCGGGGACGAGCCCCGGGATGACAGTGATTAGCGCGCGTTGCCGCAGAAGCGCTGGATGCGCTTGCAGGCTTCCTCCAGCGAGGCCGTATCCGTCGCGTAGGAGATCCGGAAATAGGGGCTCATGGCGAACGCCGCGCCGTGCACGGCGGCGACGCCCTCCTCGTCCAGCAGCGACAGCACGAAGTCCTCGTCGTTCTTGATCTTGACGCCTTTGGACGTGGTCTTGCCGATCAACCCCTCGCAGGAGGGATACACATAGAAGGCGCCTTCCGGCTTCGGGCACTTGAGGCCCTTGGCCTGGTTCAGCATCGACACGACGAGGTCGCGCCGCTCCTTGAACTTCTGGTTGTTGCGCGGGATGAAATCCTGCGAACCGGTGAGGGCCTCCACGCCCGCCCACTGCGTGATGGACGACGGGTTGGAGGTCGACTGCGACTGCAGCTTGCACATGGTCTTGATGAGCGGCTCGGGACCGCCCGCATAACCGAGACGCCAGCCGGTCATGCAATAGGCCTTTGAGAAGCCGTTCATGGTCAGCGTGCGCTCGTACAGCCCGGGCTCGACCTGGGCCGGCGTGTAGAACTTGTGGTCGTCGTAGAGCAAGTGCTCGTACATGTCGTCGGTCAGCACCCACACATGACTGTTCTTCGGCCGCATCAGCACGTCGGTCAACGCCTTGAGCTCCGCCTTCGAGTAGGCGGCACCCGTCGGGTTGCAGGGCGCATTGAACACGAACCACTTGGTCTTGGGGGTAATCGCCGCATCGAGGGTTTCGGGCTTCAGCTTGTAGCCGTCCTCGATCTTGCAATTGGCGAATACCGGCTTGCCGCCGCCGAGCACCACGATGTCGGCGTAGGACACCCAGCAGGGCGCCGGGATCACCGCCTCGTCACCCGGGTTGAGCGTGCACAGCAGCGCGTTGTAGAGCACCTGCTTGCCACCCGTGCCGACCGTCACCTGGCTCGTCTTGTAGTCGAGACCGTTCTCGCGCTTGAACTTGCCTGCGATGGCGGCCTTCAGCTCCGGGATGCCGTCGACGTCGGTGTACTTGGTCTTGTTCTCGCGGATCGCCTTGATGGCCGCTTCCTTGACGTTGGCGGGCGTCTCGAAGTCGGGCTCGCCAGCGGACAGCGAGATGATGTCACGGCCTTTGGCCTTCAGCTCGCGCGCCTTCGTCGCCATAGCAATGGTCTGAGACGGAGAGATGCGGTTCACGCTGTCGGCAAAAAAGCCCATGGCTGCCTCGTTCAGCTTGCAGTTCCGCCTCGCGGGATGCGAAGCGCGCGGGACCCTACGCCCCGTCCGCCATGTGTCAAGGAGAATGAGAGAACTTTGAGCGATCTGCGTGCGCTAACGCCGCCGGCGACCCTTGGACATCTTGGCCATGTCGCGCGGCCCGTGCTATCGGGCGCGGGTTCCTTGGCGCAAGTACACGGTCGGTTATGAGAAAAGCATTGCTTGGCCTCGCGTGTGCAGCAGGTGCGCTGCTGCCCGAGGCCGCGTTGGCAACCGAGGCACGGTTTGTCGCCTACCTGACAGGCTATGGCCACCACGACAACACGCCAGCCGGACGTGACATTTCCGATGCCTGGGTGCACGCAACGGCTGGCGGCCGGGGCAGCTACCAGGACCCGATCACCCTGGCGGTCGGCCACAGCATCATCAACGGGCGCGACGTACTCGACGTTGCGGCCGGCACCCGTTTCTACATCCCCAATCTGCGCAGATACTTCGTCGTCGAAGACACCTGCGGCGACGGCGATACGCCCCAAGACGGCCCCTGCCACACCGGCTTTGACGGCCGCGTCTGGCTCGATCTTTGGGTTGGAGGTCGCACCGCGACGCCGGCCGAGCTGGCGTCCTGCGAAGCCTCGATCACGGGCAAGCGCCTGGTCATCGAGAATCCTGCCCCCAACTACGCTGTTACGGAGGGCCCGATCCTGGATGGCGACTGCGCGACGCAATATGGCGACGCGGTCGCGGACGAACACTAAGCGGGACTGCGGAGTGATGGCTGCAACTGCAGCTTGCGATCAGAAGCAGAAGATGCGCGCACCCAGCGCTGACAGGTCGAGCAGCAGAGCCTCGCCCCGCACCGAGATGAGGTAGAGCGCGCCAAGGCAAATGGCAGCAGCGGCGGCCAGCACGGCAAGGCGCACGCCCGCGGGCATCGAGGCCCGCGACGCGTCCTGCCTGCTGATCTCGCCGTGCATGCTCATTGTGCGTTACGCCGGGTTGGGCTCCAGCAGCCGCGGCACCGGGCGCTCCTGGATCGGCCAGTTGATCAGCCCGGCAAACAGGCCGAGCGCGATCGATACCCACCACATCGCATCATACGACTTGGTAAGGTCATAAAGATAGCCCGCCAGCCACAGCCCGGCAAAAGAGCCGAGCTGATGCGATAGGAACACCACCCCGAACAACATCGACATCCAGGTGGTGCCGAAGAAGGTGGCCACCAGGCTTGAGGTCAGGGGCACCGTCGACAACCAGAACAGGCCAAGCAGCGCGCTGAGCGCTATTATGGTGAACGGCGTCATGGGCAGGAACAGCAAGCCCAGAAACACAAAGCAGCGGCCGAAGTAGATCAAGCTAAGCCCGCGCCGCTTCTCCATGAAGCGCCCCGACTGGCCGGCGAGGAACGTGCCGACCAGATTGCCGAGGCCGACCATGGTCAGGGCGATAACGGCGACGCTGGCATCGAGGCCCAGGTCGGCCACGAACGCCGGCAAGTGCACGGAATAGAATGCCACGTGGAAGCCGCACACGAAGAATCCTGCGGCGAGCAGCAGGTAGCTGGGATGCGTGAACGCCTCCTTGAACGCGTTGCCCAGCGACTGCGGCTTGACGGCTCCGCCATTGGTCACGGGCTTGCCGCTCAACGGCAGAGCCAGCGGCAGCATGGAAGCCGTGGTGATGACCAGCACCAGCAGACTGGTTTTCCAGCCGAGGTACTCGATCAGCAGATGCGTGTAGGGGAAAGCGATGAACCCGCCGATGCCGCCGGCCATGCCGAGCGAGGCGATCGCGGCGGTGCGTTGCTCGGGCGGAGCAGCACGCCCAACCGCACCCACCAGCGAGGTGATGCCGGTACCGGCCACGCCGAACCCGAGAAACACGCCACTGATCAGTAGATCGGTGCCGGTCTGCGCAGCATACATCTGGTAGGTGCCGACCATCGTGCACAGCGCACCGGTGACCACCACGCGGCCGGCGCCATAGCGGTCAGCGATCATGCCGGCGAATACGGCGGCCAGTCCCCACACCAGGTTAGCGACGGCCATGGCGGTGGAGAACGGCTCCCGGCCGATGCCGAGCTCTTTGGTCATGGGCGGCAGATAAAGGCCCATCACCTGGCGCAATCCCATGGCGATGCCGACGATCATGCCAGCCGACAGGACGACCACCCAAAGCGGCCTCGCCAGGCTCGGCGCAGGCTCAACACTCTTCTGCATAGGTGCGATTCCCTTTTCCGATTTGGCGGCAATATAGCTGTACGAGCATGCAAGGCACGCTGAGGATTTCTAAGGACAGCTATGCTGCCGGCTCATGCCGCGCAAGTGTCCTGTCTCCGAATTGCCGACCCCCTTTGCCGCGCCGGTATGTCGGGCAATTCGAAGACGGAAGGACACTGGCTAACTTTATGTTTGCTGGTGTGAATTCAGGCGCGCAAATGCCGAGGCTTCCCGACCCGCGATGGGGTCGGTATTTGCGACATCACACCAGTACCCGGCGCTCCAGTTCCTGTACTTGACTGCCGGGCTCGGCCAGTCCGCGGCCGATCAATTCGATGCGCCACGGCGGCCCCTCGATGCGATAGAGATTGTAGCGCGCCAGCGGCTCGTGCTTGTGCGGCAGGCCGAGCGATGCCGAAGGCGCGCCCACCACCGGCAATGGTCCGCTTGGCGAGCGGCGCCATGCCAGCGAGTTGATGTGATTGTGTCCGTGGATGACGAGTTCGGCGCCGTGTCGCGTCAACACTTGCTCAAGGGCCGCTGCATCGCGCAAGCCCCGTGCCGGCTTGGCCTGACCGGGCAGCGGCGGATGATGGATCAGCACCAGGCGGAACAGCTGGGCTTGGCCAAGCTTATCGAGCAGCCGGCCGAGCCGCTCGCGCTGGGCTGCGCCGACCTCGCCCCAGGCGATCATGGGCGGCGTGACGGCGGCGGAATTGACGCCGATCAGGGCGACGCGGCCCAGCAGGCGCACATAGGGAAAGCCGCCGCTGCCGCCGCCGGTCCACGCGGCGCCCTCGGCATTCGATGTCATGTACGACGCCCAACGGCTGGTGCCGGGGTCCTGCCTCAGATGCCCGTAGATGTCGTGATTGCCGGGTATGACGCTCACCACATCCGGCTTGCCGAGGCTCTGCAGCCAATCGAGCCCCTGGATGAGTTCCTGCGGCAAGCCGATATTGGCGAGGTCGCCGGTCACCACGATGTGGTCCGGCGCCTGTTGGCGCAGATCGGCAACGAGCCGGTCAAGAACGTCCCGGCGGTAGGCGTGGCGCCGCTTCTTGTGCCAGTTGATGTAGCCCGTCAGGCGCTTGAGGCTCCAGTAGCGGGGGGTGAAGCCGCGGATCGGTCCCAGGTGCACGTCGGTCAGCTGGGCGATGGTCAGCGGGTTCGGCATAGGTGGGCGGGCACGTTTCCGGAGTGGCAGCAGGGCGCCAGCAGTAGCGGCTTACTCGGTACTTGCCAATTCGCCCAGCAGGCGCGAGCGGGTCACCTCAGCGCATCGGCCCCCAGCCGAAGTGCTTCCATCGCCAACGATCTGCCTCTATGACGCTGCAGCCCACAGCAACCCGCACCTGTCCCCGTCACGCCATGGTCACAAATCCGCTCCTGATCAAAGCGCTGCAGCATTACTGGCGCTTCACACGCGGCCTGACCATGGGCGCGCAGGGCATGGTGCTCGACGCGCAGCAGCGGGTGTTGCTGGTGCGGCATGGCTATCGGCCCGGCTGGCACATGCCGGGCGGCGGCGTCGAGAAGAACGAGGCCGTCGCCGAGACGCTGGCTCGTGAGTTGCAGGAGGAAGCGGGGATAGAGCTGACCGGCACGCCGCAGCTGTTCGGTGTGTATTCCCACTTCGATGCCTTCCCTGCCGATCACATTGCCCTGTTCGTCGTGCGCGAATGGCGCCAGCCGCGCGTGCCGCCGCCCAACCGCGAGATCGCCGAGCAGCGCTTCTTCGCGGCCAACGACCTGCCCGACGACACCACCATCGGCACGCAGCGGCGCCTTGCCGAGGTGCTGCACGGCGCGCCAAGGAGTGGCAAATGGTAGACGCGCTCGTGCGCGAGGTCCGCCCGGAGGACGGCGCGCAGATCTCCGCCCTGCATCAACGAGTGTTCGGACCCGGCCGCTTCGCCCGCACCGCCTATCGGGTGCGCGAGGGCGCCGGCGCCGCCTCGCGCTACTGCCGCGTTTGCCTGATCGATGGGCGCATCATCGCCGCGGTGCGCTTCACGCCGATCTGCATTGGCGGCACGGACGGTGCGCTGCTGCTCGGACCGCTCGCTGTCGATCCGGCCTACGCCAACCGCGGTTACGGTCGCGGCCTGGTGCGCGAGGCGATGGACACCGCCCGCGCCGACGGGCTGAAACTCGTGCTCCTCGTCGGCGACGAGCCCTATTACGCGCGGCTGGGCTTCGTCCGCGTGCCTGCAGGCCAGATCGCCTTGCCGGGTCCCGTCAATCCGCAGCGGCTGCTTGCCGCCGAGTTGGCCCAGGGCAGTCTCGCAAGATTAAGCGGACTGGTGACGGTATCGGCCAGTACATAGAGTAATGCTTGCTGCAAAAAAGATGAGCCGCCCTTGCGAGCGGCCCATCAGGCGGCGACTACCGACCCATTACTTCATCGGAGCAGCGTAGGAGGCGGGTTCCTCGCGGCCCCACTTGTAGGTCAGCGCGATGCGACCCGAGTGCGTCGAGGGCTCAGCTGTCAGGCCGGGGAAGATCTGCTCGCTGTCGTACTGCGTAAAGCGATATTCCGCACGCAAGCCCCAGCCACCCTGCAATTGGCTCTCGACGCCGGCACCGAGGAAGTAGCCGCTGAAGTCAGGCAGGCTGCCGCCGAAGCCCTTCAGGTCGAATTCCGTATGACTGTAGCCGGCGGTGCCGTACCATAGCGTGGTCGGGCTTGTCAGCACGCCCAACCGCGCACCGACCGACCATGTGTTTTTCTGCTCGATCGAACCGCTGAAAGAGCCGAACGAGAAATCGGTCGAGACGTTGGAGACGAAATCATAGTCGGCGAACACGCCGGCCACGATCCGCGACGTCAACATGCGGTCATAGCCGACCATCACTGTTCCGAACACGCCCTCGGCACCGATGCCGTCGAAGCTCACGTCTTCGGCCGACAATTTGCCCACACCCGAACCGACGCCGCCGCCGATGCCAACGTAGAACCCGGTCCACGGGCGCGCCGCATCGCAGCACGCAACCGCCGACTTGGAACCCATTCCGTCGGCCAGCGCCGCGCTGCTCAGCAGCGACATCGCTCCCGCGACAGCCAAGATCAGTTTTTTCATTTCGTGAGGTCCTTGTTTCCTTGGTTTCCTGGACGCGAGACACGCGAGCTCTTTCGGCAGCATTCCGCAGGTCGCCGAACAGAAGCAAAGCCGGTCGATCCGGCGATCACAGCCAGTGGTTTGCTGTGATTCGGGGTTCGATGAAAGTTGTCGGATGTTGGTCGTGATCCACCTGGTACCGGATTGCACGTGTGGCCGCCGCGCCCTTGTCGAGCGGTGGAAATCGTGCGTCTCGCCACTGATTCGCTGGGCGCAATGAGCCGACGGCACCGAAGCGGCGCTGGTTTCGACGCGCAAACCAGTAGGTCAGGGGCGTGGTGAGCGCTCAGTTCTTGAGCGGATCGTGCAACCGGCTGGCGCCTTCGCCCCGAGGGAGCGAGAGCGCGTCTCGGACCTCCATCAGCTTCGTCCCGGCGCGCGTGGCGGCCGCCTGCACCAGCGGACCGCCAGATCGCGTACTGCAAATCTCAGAGAGTGCAGGTAACCGTGCCCGTGCCGCTCGTTCCATGCGGGCCCGTACTCACCGAGCCCGACACGGAACAGCCTTTCGCGCCTTTGCTCGAGCTTGCGGTCTTGATCTCCTGCACCATGGCCGGAACGAGGCTCTGGCAGAACGTCCACAGGTTCGCCTCGTTGGTCAGATCCAAGCCCTTGATCTGCACAGTGACCAAGCAATCGCTCATTGATGCCTCCTTCGGGCCGGCTGCTGGAATGGCCGCGCCGTTGCTGGCGACTTCCACCGTGAAGGGCCGTTGCGCTTGAAAATGCAGATCGGCCTTGTCCGCCCAGTAGAAATTCGGCGATTGATCGATCGGCAGCTGCCGCTGGATGGATTGGTGGAAATCGCTGTAGTCGCCCTGGAACTTGCCGCCGTTCCAGAACTCGCTTCAGGGCCCCCGTAAATGCCCCGTTGAAAGGTCCATCCCTCGACAACTGGTTGTCCTGGCAGCCCGAGATCAGCAGTGCGGAGGCTTTGATGGTCGATCGCGCATCGACCAGCGTCGGATCGAGCAGGATCGGCTGGTAGAACGCCTTGTGAGCCTCGTAGACGGCAAAACACAGGTCGGTCGGCATGGCGCGATAGGAGTCGCTCGTACTCTCTCCCTTGAGCGACTCCATCACGGCCAGGTTTTTCGTGATTGATCCGCTATGGCAGCTGTCGGATAGCACCAGGATGCGAACTCCGGGGCTGAAGGCCGAGAGAGCGTGGTAGATCTCGTCGTCGATCAGCTGACCGTCGAACAGGCACCACGTCTCGTCGCGACCGTCGGCTTCATCGCCGTTGAGGTCGGGCACTTGACCGCCATGCCCCGAGTAGGTGAGCAGGAAAATGTCACCGGCTGCGCAACTGCCGGCAGCGGCGGCGATCCTTTCCTCCACCACGGCCCGCGTGGCGCTCCTGGTCAGCACGATTTCCGGCTTGAAGCCCGAACCGGCGGCGATTGCGCTCATGTCGCGCGCATCTGCCTCGCAGGCTACCAGGGGGCCGCTCCACCCCTGGTAATGTCCCGGATCAACGGAATTCAGGCCAATATGGAGGGAAACACCGAGCGGCATAGTATACGCTCCTACAACATCAATTGTAGGAGTTATGCCATTTTGTAGTTTTGCCGTCAACGACGACGTTAGGTTTTTAGTCCTCGAACGGATCGCGCATCAGGATGGTGTCGTCGCGCTCCGGGCTGGTCGAGAGCAGCGTGACGGGGCATTCGATCAGCTCTTCGATCTGGCGCACGTACTTGACGGCCTGGGCCGGCAGATCGGCCCAGCTGCGCGCGCCCCGCGTCGATTGCGTCCAGCCCTCGAAGGTCTCGTAGACGGGCTTGACGCGCGCCTGCGCATTGTGGCCGGCCGGCAGGCTGTCGATGCGCTCGCCGTCGAGCAGATAGCTGGTGCACACCTTGATCTCATCGAAGCCGTCGAGCACATCGAGCTTCGTCAGGGCGATACCGTCGATGCCCGACACCTTGCACACCTGCCGCACCAGGCAGGCATCGAACCATCCGCAACGGCGCTTGCGCCCCGTTACCACGCCGAACTCCTGGCCGCGCTCGCCGAGCTTGGCCCCGATCGCGTCCGTCAGCTCGGTCGGGAACGGGCCAGAGCCGACGCGCGTGGTGTAGGCCTTGGCGAGACCCAGCACGTAGCCGATCGAGCGGGGTCCCATGCCGGAGCCGGTCGCCGCCTGCGCCGCCACCGTGTTCGACGACGTCACGAACGGATAGGTGCCGTGGTCGACATCAAGCAGGGCGCCCTGCGCGCCCTCGAACAGGATGCGCTTGCCGGCGCGGCGGGCGCCGTCGAGCAGCATCCACACGTTATCGACGAAGGGCAGGATGCGCGGCGCAATCTCGGTCAGTTCGCGCTCCAGGGCATCCCGCTCGATCTCGGCTTTGCCGAGCCCGCGCCGCAGCGCGTTGTGGTGCACCAGCAGCCGATCGATCTTGGGGCCCAGCGTGCCGAGGTTCTTCAGATCCTGCGCGCGGATGGCCCTGCGGCCGACCTTGTCCTCGTAGGCCGGCCCTATGCCGCGCCCGGTCGTGCCGATCTTGCCCTCGCCCGCCGCGCTCTCGCGCAGCTGATCGAGCTCGCGATGCAGCGGCAGGATCAGCGTGGCGTTCTCTGCGATCCGTAGGTTGCCGGCGTCGACCTTCACGCCCTGCGCCTCCAGCCGGCCGATCTCGTCGCCCAGCGCCCAGGGATCGATCACCACGCCGTTGCCAATCACTGACAGCTTGCCGGGCCGCACCACACCGGAGGGCAGCAGCGACAGCTTGTAGGTCTTGCCGTCGATCACCAGCGTATGGCCGGCGTTGTGGCCGCCCTGGAAGCGCACCACGATATCGGCACGCTCCGACAGCCAGTCGACGATCTTGCCCTTGCCCTCGTCGCCCCACTGGGCGCCGATCACCACCACGTTCGCCATCGGTATGCCTGCCTCTGAGCCGCCGGCCAACCCAAGGTGGGAGGCCTATATCTGGCGCACGTATAGCGCCACCGGCCGAAGGGGGCCAGCGATAGCACCCCCGACACTGTCATCCCGGCCTGAGCACAGCTCAGAGCCGGGATTTAGAGCAGGAGCAGTGCGGGCGGGCTGGCTGGGTCCCGGATAGCCGCCTGCGCAGCTTCCGGGACAACCGGTGACTCGGCTAGTTGCCGTAAATCACCTTCTTGGCGGCCGGCCAGGTGACGCGATAGCCGTGCTCGATGACCTGCTCCTGGTCGGGTTCGAGCTTGATCTCCCACGCCACCACGCCGCGCTTGTCGTCGAGGTTTTGTTTGGTCGGCGCCGTCTTGCCGATCAGCTCGACTTTGATGTCGGCGTTCTGCGACACCGGAACCTGGTCGAGCACCACCAGGTTGATGGCCCTCTCGTGCAGATTCTTGGCGGTGATGCGGTAATTGCGCGTATCGGTTTTCGATGAGGTGATGATGCCGGATCTCGCCGCGCTTCTCCTCGGCGATGGCGTGGCGCACCTTCACCGCATCGTCGACGCCGAAGCCCAGCTCGTGCTCCTCGCCCGGCGCCAGCAGCGGCAGGCGGCCGCTGCCGACGAACGTGGCGTCGCGGAACAGGGAGACCGGTCCCGGCAGGATCGGCGTGCCGCGCGCGATGGTGACCTTGGCGTACAGGAAGGCCTTCTCGTCGCGCTTCGGCACGGTACGCACGGTCAGCGCAGGCTCGAGCGGCATCTCGTCGATCTGCACGCGCTTGGCCTCGCCGGTGGTCGGCACCGTGGCGCGGCCCGGGATGCCGTAGACGGCCTGGAAGGCCTGCACCTCAACGGTGGCACGTGCCTCCTCGGCCATGGTTTGTGCCACGGCCCTGTCGCGCCGTTGGTCTTCATCTTCGCTGACTGCCACGCGTGCCGCGCCGACGCTGCGCGTCATGGCCGTGGGCGCCAGCTCGCGCGGACGCGCGATGCCGTCGCCCTCGTAGTCGACCGTCAGCGTGCCGAGCTGAGGAGCAGCGGTGCCGGCCCCCGGCCGCGCCGTCGACAGCGACAGGCGCCACATTGTCCCAGATCTCGCCGCTGCGCTGCTGGATGCTGGCGCGGCGCACCAGCTGCAGCGTCGGCGCCTGGGCCTTCGTGCCGATCGCCAGGCGGGCATCATAGAAGGGCGTCCAGGATGCGCTGGTGACCTGGTAGCGGATGACCATGTCGGCCTCGAGCGGCGCACCCGCGTTGACGAACACCTTGACCTCGGTGCGCTCCTGCTGGGTCGGGGCGATCTGCGTCAGCTTGCCTTCCAGGTCGCGGATTTGCAGGTCGACCTCGCGGATCTTGATCTGCGTATCGAGGATGATCTTCTGCGCCTCGGCGATATGCTGGCCGATCATGGCATAGAGCTGCGCCCAGTCGGGCTGCGCGGGCGCGGCACCGTTGGCGGGCGCAGACTTGGTCGGCAGCTGCGTCAGGTTGTTGATCAGCGTCTTCTGTGTCTCGGCAGCTTCGACGGTGGCGCTCAGCTGCCCGCGATCGTCGCGCAGCTTCTCGATGGCATCCTCGATGCGCTTGCGCTCGGTCGCAGCAACCGCCTCGTCCGTGCTCGGCACCTTGACGCGCCGCGTGTCGACGGAGCCGATCTCGAGGCGGCCCGTGGCCTTGCCCTCAACGCGGATCGACCCGGCGACCGCATTGGTCGGCAGGTCGTTGAACAGGATCATGTGCTCGCCGCGCTCCATCTTGACCCTGCCGATGCGGGTCACCTCGGCGCCCTGCGGGTAGACGGTGACCGTGTCGATCTTGGAGATGCCCTTCAAATCTGCCGCCTGCACGCCCGTTGCAAACAGGGGCAAAGACCACAAATGCAATCTGCCAACGCATGGAATTATTTCTCCCTAATCCAAGCGCCGCCTCCCGGGCGCGCCCAGTGAACTCGGACCAGGGTAGCAGCGCTGATGGCGCAACTGTGACCGGCAAGGTTACAAGTCGGCAACGTGGCTGGATGCCCCCTCTCCCCGTCGTTACGGGGAGAGGGTCGGGGTGAGGGGCAGCAACACCCGCTGAAGCAAGCGTCTGCCCCTCACCCTACACCCTCTCCCCACGAAGAGGTGGGGAGAGGGAACACAGCTTAGAACTCCAGCCGGTTCACCCGCACCACCTGCGGCAGGGCACGCACCTTGCCCATCACCTCGTCCGACACCGGCTCGTCGACGGCAACGATGCAGATGGCATCCCCGCCCGGCTTGTCGCGACCCGAGGTTGAGCGTGGCGATGTTGAGCCTGGGCCTCGCCCATCACCATGCCGAAGCGGCCGATGAAGCCCGGCTTGTCGGCGTTGCGCACGAACAGCATGTGCGGGGCCAGCTCGAACTCCATGCCGATGTCGCGCACCTGGATGATGCGCGGGCGCCCGTCGGAGAACACCGTGCCGGCAATGGAGCGATCGTACTCGTCGGTCTTCACGGTCAGCTTGATGTAGCTCTCGAAGGCACCGTCCTGGCCGCGCGTCACCTCCTCGAGCCGCATGCCGCGCTCCTTGGCGTTGACCGCGGCCGAGACCATGTTGACGTCGGCGAGCAGCGGGCGCAGCACGCCGGCCAGCGCGGCCGCGGTCAGCGGCTTGGTGTTGAGCGTCGCCACCTCGCCCGAATACTCGATGCGGATGCCCTTGATGCTGGTCTCGGTGAGCTGGCCGGCGAACGAGCCCGAGCTGCTCGGCGAGCTTCACCCACGGCCTGAGGCGCGGCGCCTCCTCGGCGGTGATGTTGGGGAAATTGACGGCATTGGAGATGGCACCCTTGAGCAGGTAGTCGGACATCTGCTCGGCCACCTGCAGGGCCACGTTCTCCTGCGCCTCGCTGGTGGCGGCGCCCAGATGCGGCGTGCAGATCACGTTGGGCAGGCCGAACAGCACGCTGTCCTTGGCCGGCTCCACCTCGAACACGTCGAGCGCCGCGCCGGCCACGTGCCCCGACTTGAGCGCCGCCGCCAGCGCCCGCTCGTCGACCAGCCCGCCGCGCGCGCAGTTGACGATGCGCACGCCCTTCCTGGTCTTGGTCAGCGCCGCCGCATCGATGATGTTGCGCGTCTTGTCGGTCAGCGGCGTGTGCAGGGTGATGAAGTCGGCGCGGCGCAGCAGGTCGTCGAGCTCGACCTTCTCGACGCCCAGCTCCATCGCCCGCTCCGGCGACAGGAACGGATCGAAGGCGATCACCTTCATCTTCAGGCCGACGGCTCGGTCGGCCACGATCGAGCCGATGTTGCCGCAGCCGATCACGCCCAGCGTCTTGGCGTACAGCTCGACGCCCAGGAATTTGGATTTCTCCCACTTGCCGGCCTGGGTCGAGCGGTCGGCCTCCGGGATCTGGCGGGCCAGCGCCATCATGCAGCGAGATGGCGTGCTCGGCCGTGGTGATGGAATTGCCGAAGGGCGTGTTCATCACGATGATGCCCTTGGCGGTGGCAGCCTTGACGTCGATGTTGTCGACGCCGATGCCGGCGCGGCCGATCACCTTGAGATTGGTTGCGGCGGCAATGATCTTCTCGGTGACCTTGGTGGCGGAGCGCACGGCGAGGCCGTCGTAGTCCTCGATGATCTTCTCCAACTCCTCCTTGGCGAGCCCGACCTTGACGTCGGTGGCGACGCCGCGCTCCTTGAAGATGGCAACGGCGGCGGGAGACAGCTGATCGGCGATGAGTACGCGGGGTGCGGACATGGGTGTTCTCCGGTGAGATTCTCGTCATCCCCGACTTTGCCGTAGGCGAGAGGATCCGGGACGCCAGGCAGTGGGCAGGAGCTTGCTGACGTCGGCGTCGGTCGCGGCCATCACGCCGACTCTCGCCGCCTGCGCGGGGATGACGGGAGGGCGTGCTGCTACGCCGCCTTGGCGAGGCCGGCCTTGGCTTTCGGCGAAGGCCCAGTCGAGCCAGGGGGTGAGCGCCTCGACATCGGCCGTCTCGACCGTCGAGCCGCACCAGATGCGCAAGCCCGGCGGACCATCGCGGTGGCCGGCGATGTCGTAGGCGGCCTTCTCCTTGGCCAGCGTCGCCTCGAGCTGCTTGACGAACGCCCATTGCGCGTCGAGCGGCAGCTTGGCGACGGCCGGATCGGCGATCTTCAGGCACACCGACGTGTTGGAGCGGGTCGCTGGATCAACCGCCAGGTGCTCGATCCATGGCGTCTTCTCGACCCAGTCGTAGAAGCACTCGGGCGTTGGCGCTCGCGCGCGCAATCAGCGCCTTCACCCCGCCGATGCTCTCGGCCCACTCGAGCGTATCGAGGTAGTCCTCAACGCACAGCATGGATGGCGTGTTGAGCGTCTCGCCCTCGAACACGCCGGCGATCAGCTTGCCGCCCTTGGTGAGGCGGAAAATCTTCGGCAGCGGCCACGTCGGCGTATAGCTCTCGAGCCGCTCGACGGCGCGCGGCGACAGGATCAGCATGCCGTGCGCGGCCTCACCGCCGAGCGCCTTCTGCCAGGAGTAGGTCAGCACATCCACCTTCGACCAGTCGATGGGCTGGGCAAAGATCGCGGAGGTGGCATCGACGAAGGTCAGGCCAGCCCGATTGGCGGGAATCCAGTCGCCGTTCGGCACGCGCACGCCCGATGTCGTGCCGTTCCAGGTGAACAGCACGTCGCGGTCGAAGTCGACCTTGGAAAGATCCGGCAGCCTGCCGTATTCGGCCTTGGTGGTCTTGACGTCCTTCAGCTTGAGCTGCTTGGCGGTATCCGTGACCCAGCCTTGGCCGAAGCTCTCCCAGGCCAGCGCCTCGACGCCGCGTGCGCCCAGCATGCTCCACATGGCCATCTCGAAGGCGCCGGTGTCGGAGGCCGGCACGATGGCGCACAGATAGCCCGGCGGCAGGCCGAGCAGCGCCTTGGTCTTGTCGATGGCGAGCTTGAGGCGCGCCTTGCCGTCCTTGGCGCGATGCGAGCGGCCGAGGAAAGCGTTTTCCAGATTTTTGAGGGACCAACCCGGGCGCTTGGCGCAGGGGCCGGAAGAAAAGCAAATATTAGCCGGCCGCTTGGCCGGTTTGGTGGTGGTGGTCATGAGCCTACCCTTGCAGATAGATGCTCCTCGTTGGGGAGGAGTGTCCCGCCGCCGGGTCTAGGCGCGCCGCGCAGGCTTGTCAATCCGAACGACCGCAATGCGCGGCCTCAGGCCTTGCGGGTACTCGGCCAAAGATCATTGAGAAGGCGCGAGCCTGTGGCGTCACCCGGCAACAAAAAGTCAGAGGCGGGACTGCTCACCAGATGTTGTAGCGCAGGCCAACGCGCGCCTGATGTTCCCAGATGTTGCCGAGCGTCACCATGCTGTTCTCGCCGGTCGACATCGATACAGTCACGCTGCCGGCTTCGAGGTACAAAGCACGGTAGCTGACATCCAGCGCCCAATGCCGCGCTGAGATCGCGCGTGCCGGGCTTTCGTTGTCCAACGGGCGCGAACGAGACATGCCCGCCCGGCCCTGAACTTGGCGCGCACACGTCCTCGATCAGCCACCGCGTTCCAATGGCGTCGCTACGTCGGCGCGAAATCTGCGAAGTCCACAATCGCCGACAAGCTTTAACAAGACCTTAATCGGCAACCCGGTGTGGCACAGGCGGTGCGCTGCAACCGGATCAGGCGGGCTGGGCGGCCTTCCTGACGGCCTCGACGATGTCGCCCACCACCTGGTGCACGAGGCCCTCGTCGTCGCCCTCGGCCATCACGCGGATGACAGGCTCGGTGCCCGAGGGGCGGATGACGAGCCGTCCCTGACCACCCAGGCGCTGACGGCCAACATCGATGGCCTTCTTGACGGGCTCTTGTTCGAGCGGCGAGCCGTTAGCGTAACGCACGTTCTTGAGAATCTGCGGCAGCGGGTCGAAGCGCCGGCAAACCTCGCTCACCGGACGGCTGGTGCCGACAGCAACGGACAGAACCTGCAACGCCGCGATCAGGCCGTCTCCGGTGGTGGTGAAATCCGACAGCACGATGTGGCCCGACTGCTCGCCGCCAATGTTGTAGCCGTGCTTGCGCATGTGCTCGACGACGTAGCGGTCGCCGACAGGCGTGCGCACCATGCCAAGGCCGATGCTCTTCAGGTAGCGCTCGAGGCCCAGGTTCGACATGACGGTCGCCACCACGCCACCGGCCGACAGCTTGCCGCGCCGGTGCCAGCTCTCGGCGATCACCGCCATGATCTGGTCGCCGTCGACGATACAGCCCTTCTCGTCGATGATCACCACACGGTCGGCATCACCGTCGAGCGCGATGCCGATATCGGCGCGCATCTCGCGCACCTTCTCGCACAGCGCCTCCGGAGAAGTGGAGCCGCACTTGTGGTTGATGTTGCGACCGTTGGGATCAACGCCGATCTTGATGACCTCGGCTCCAAGCTCCCACAGGGCATCGGGCGCCACCTTGTAGCCGGCGCCGTTGGCGCAATCGACGACGATGCGCAGATCGTTGAGGCGGATGTTGCGCGGCAGGGTGCGCTTGGCGAACTCGATGTAGCGCTCCTGGGCGCTGTCGATGCGCGTCGCCCGGCCGATGCGGTCGGGTTGGCGCCAGCAGCTCGGAGGTCGGCGCCTCCAACAGAGCCTCGATGCGCTGCTCGGCCTCGTCGGACAGCTTGTAGCCGTCGGGATCGAAGAACTTGATGCCGTTGTCGGCGTAGGGATTATGCGAGGCCGAGATCATCACACCAAGGTCGGCCCGCAACGAGCGGGTGAGCATGGCCACCGCCGGCGTCGGCATCGGCCCCAGCAGGAACACGTCCATGCCGACGGCCGTGAAGCCCGACATCAGCGCCGACTCGATCATATAGCCAGACAGGCGGGTGTCCTTGCCGATCACCACCCGGTGCCGACGCGCGCCGTTGGAGAACTGCTTGCCCGCCGCCATGCCGACCTTGAGGGCAATCTCCGAGGTCATCGGATGCGTGTTGGCCAGCCCGCGAATCCCGTCTGTGCCGAAATACTGCCGCGCCATGCGCTCCCCTCGTCTCGTCTCTTCTCGTGTGGTCGGCGCCGAGTTGCATGTGCGAAGTTGGCGCCTTTCCGGATAGCCGCTATCCGCCGGCGAAGCCATCCTGCCATGAAAGTCTGGACGTAAGATTACACCAGTTCGAACACGGCGCGAACGAGCTTGAAGAGATCAACCCCTGGAACTCGACGGCATTTGCCGCCCAACCCGCCAAACGTGGGGTCTGACCCCATCTTCGACAACCGCTTACGCCTTCGGCCACAGGATCATTTGCGTGCAGCGGAACTGGGCAATCGGCTTTGTGCCGTCCGGCAGCACCACCGCGTCCCAGACCTGCGTGGTGCGGCCCTGGTGCAGGGGCCGCGCCGTGCACCGGATGACGCCCTCCCGCGCCGAGCCCAGGAAATTGCTTTTCAGCTCGATGGTGGTGAAGCCGGAGGCGCCATCGGGCAGCGACCGCACCGTACCATAGCCGCAGCATGTATCCGCCAGCGTCACCACCGCACCGGCGTGCAGGAAGCCGTTCCACGCCATCAGCGCCTTCAGCACGGTCAGGCGCGCCACCACCTCTTGCGGCTCGACCGTCACGAACTCAATGCCGAGATGGCCCGGCAGGTACTCGGCACCAGCCGCGTTCCACTGATCGAGCGTATGCGGGATGGCAATCTCCATCGGGTCTCCTCTGCGACATGGGGCGGCTGGGGCAAAGCTGATAGCATCCCCGACACCTGCACGGCAAAGGCGCATAACAAAGTGAGCATGGGGCATGGTGGACCGATCGGCAGATGGCCGTCTCATCCCAGTACTCATGTCCTTCGACGTGTTCGGCACGTTGATCGACGTGCGCGGCGGCTCCCATGCGGCTTTCCAGTCGATACTGACCGAAAGCGGCGCGACGCACGTCGACGTGAAGGCGTTCTGGGAGCACTGGGAGGAGCGCAACATTGCGCACTACTGGGAGCCCTACCGCCGCTATCGCGACATTTGCGAGCTATCGCTGGCCGAGAGCTTCGCGCATTTCGGCATCATGGCGCCGTCGCAATTGATCGAGCGATACTTCGAGGCGTTCTCCCGCTTCCGAACATTTCCCGACGTTTCGCCCACCCTGGATCGCCTTGCCAAGCGCTATCGGCTGGCTGTGGTGTCCAACATCGACGATGATTTGTTCGCCCAAACGCAGTTGGGACGCACGTTCGATCTCGTCTGCACCGCCGAGCGCGCCGGCGGCTACAAACCCGACGGCACGCTATTCAAGTACCTGATCGGCAATGCCGACTGTGAGAGCGACGAGATTCTGCACTCGGGGCAGTCGCAATTCACCGACATGGTCGGCGGCAAGCCGCTCGGGCTGACGATCGCCTGGATCAACCGGCGCGGCGTCGATCTGCACACTTCGGTGCCGAAGCCGGATTTCCAACTGCCTGACGTGGCGGCGCTAATGACGCTCGTAGACGGCTAGCTCTCGATCTGAACCGCACTGGCGCAATCAGTGCTGATGCGGCTTGTCCGCCTTGAAGGCCGCCTGCTGCTCGGAGCTGGCTTCCTTCTGATGCTTGGCCTGCCAGTCCTTGTAGGGCATGCCGTAGATGACCTCGCGCGCGCCCTCCTTGGTCAGCTGCAGGCCGCGCTCGCTGGCCGCCTCCTGATACCAGTTGGCGAGGCAGTTGCGGCAGAAGCCCGACAGGTTCATCAGGTCGATGTTCTGCACGTCGCTGCGCGTGCGCATGTGCTGCACGAGGCGGCGGAAAGCCGCAGCCTCCAGCTCGGTCTCCAGCGTCTTATCAAGCTTCGTCATGTCCGCACCTCCATTCGTGCGCGCGGGAACTGCGTCGATAGTGTTGCCTTGCCCCCTGAGGGGTCGCGTCGGGTCGAGGATATCGCCCAGAATCTTCTCCACAATGCGGCAGAAGCGGGCCGCCCATCCCGCCTGGCCGGCGGCGTCACGGATGAGATCCTGGCGGATCTCGATGAGCGCGCTGGCCAACCCGCGCTGGGCGCCGTGCTGCCACATGCAGTCGCCGACCAGCACGCCGGTGTAGGGCTCGTTGTCGCCGACGATCAAACTTCCCTCTGCGTGCAGGGCCTCCAGCACCGGCAGAGCAAAGCGGCCGTCGACCTTGTCCCACAGCACGCCGACGTGCCAGGGCCGTGGCGTCGTCTTCCAGCTTTCGGTGAAGGAATGCATGGACAACAGCATGGGCGTCGGGCCGGCCGCCATGCAGCGATCGATGAGACGATCGACGGCGCGGTGGTAGGGCTCGTGGTAGAGGCGGATGCGCCGCTCGCGCTCGGCCGCATCGAGGCGCCGATTGCCGGGGACGATGGCGCCATCCGACAGCCGCATGATCAGGGTTGGATCGTCAACGCCGCGGTTGGGATCGATCAGCAGCCGCGAATAGCGTGTCAGGATAGCTGGGATGCGCAGCGCTGCCGCGATCCCATGCGTCACTCCGGCCGCGCCTATGTCGTAGGCGATGTGCCGCTGCAGCTGCTCGGGCGGCAGTCCCAGCGTGCCATAGCCCGGCGGAAAGGCGTTGCCGGCATGATCGCACAGCAGGATCACACCGGCATCGGCGCGCCCGGGCAGGACGTAGTAGCTTTCCTCGTCCGCCGCCTCGATCCAAGCAGCCCCTGGTGCATTGTCAGCCATGGCGCAACTATAGTGAGCGTGCTCGTGCGTGGCCAGCCGCCAGCATCGCCGAGCGAGCGCCGATCCTGCTCGCGCCCCGCTTGACGGCCGCCACCCGCACCTGCACATGCTCCCTTTCGGAGACCCTGAAAGGAAGACTTTCGCAACCATGGTGGGCGATACATCGGCATCGGCAACGCGCAGCAGGCTGCTGTCCCTGTATGAGGCGGCGGTCGCCGCCGCCCATCCCGACATCTGCCTGCCGCCGCACTTGCCCTCACCGCCGAACGATGGCCGCATCATCATCGTCGGCGCAGGCAAAGCCGCTGCCGCCATGGCCGCAGCCGCCGAACAGCACTATCGCCGGCTCGGTGTGCTCGACCGCATCACCGGGTTCACCACCGCTCCGCACGGCACGAACGATACGCGCGGCGAGGGTGCGCACGCCATCGCCCTGCTGCACGCACGCCATCCGACGCCCGACGCCGACAGCGTGGCGGCGGCCGAGCGCACGCTGTCTCTGGCAGCCAGCGCGACTGCCGGCGATCTGGTGCTCGTCCTGCTGTCTGGCGGCGCCTCCTCGCTGTGGGCCGCGCCCGTACCCGGCATCGAGCTCGAGGCCAAGACCGCGCTCACGCGTGGGCTGCTGAAGTGCGGCGCCGACATCCACGAGATGAACACGGTCCGCCGGCACATCTCGCGCATCAAGGGCGGGCGCCTGCGCAAGGCCACCGCCGCGCGCATGCTCACGCTCGCCATCTCGGACGTGCCGGGCGACGATCCGGCCACCATCGGCTCGGGCCCGACGGTGCCCGATGCCACCACGCTCGCCGACGCCCGTGCCGTGCTCGCGGCGCGGCGGCCGCGCATGGAGGCGCTCGGCCTGCCGATCCCGGCAGCCGTCGAGCAGGCGCTCGCCGATCCCGCCAACGAGACGCCGAAGCCGGACGACCCCGCCTTCGCCACCGCCGAATACCGGTTGATCGCCACCCCGGCAGCCTCGCTCGCCAAGGCCGCCGGTCTGGCGCGCGACTACGGCTACGAAGTCACCGACCTCGGCGATGCGCTGACCGGCGAGGCTCGCGAGGTCGCCCACGCACATGCCGAGCTGGCCCGCGCCGCCAAAGCCGCAGGCCGCAAACTTGCCATCATCAGCGGCGGCGAACTCAACGTCACGGTACGCAATGCCAAAGGACGCGGCGGGCGCAACCAGGAATACGCGCTGGCGTTGGCCGTCGCGCTGGACGGCTTGGCCGGCGTCGCCGCTCTTGCCGCCGACACCGATGGCATCGACGGCGGTGAAGGCCGCGCCGACGATCCCGCAGGCGCCACCATCGATGCGACAACGCTGTCCACGCAGGGGCCGTCATGTGGCCGTCTGGATGCCCAGATGTTCCTTGATGATAACAATGCCACGGCCTTTTTCGAGGCTGCGGGAGGACTGATCGTCCGTGGTCCGACACACACCAACGTCAATGACTTCCGTGTTATTCTGGTAGACCCTTGAGTTCCTAGCCATCGATGTCCAGCCCGGCCGCACCACGCCTGCTCATGCCTCGCCGCGTCCCAGCCATCACATTGGCCATGGCAGCGCTCGTCGCGAGCGCGTTGCCTGCGAAGGCCGATCTCAAGCTGTGCAACACCACCACCAGCCGCATCGGCGTCGCCATCGGCTACCGCGATTCCACCGGCTGGACGACCGAGGGTTGGTGGAATATCGCCGCGCAGACCTGCGAGACACTCTACAAAGGCACGCTGTCCAGCAAATTCTATTACATCCACGCGCTCGACTATGACCGCGGCGGCGAGTGGGCCGGCAAATCCTCGATGTGCACCACTGACAAGATGTTCACCATCCGCGGCGTTCAGGATTGTGCGCGGCGTGGCTACAAGAGTACCGGGTTCTTCGAGGTCGACACCCAGGACTCCAAGGACTGGACCATCCGCCTCACCGATCCCAGCGAAGCGGGAGCAAGACCCAAATGAGGCGCAGCCGGCGCGCCAAGATCGTCGCCACCCTTGGACCTGCGTCGTACGCCCCCGAAATGATCGAGCGCCTGTTCGAGGCGGGCGTCGATGTCTTCCGCATCAACATGAGCCACTCGTCGTTCGACGTGGTGAAGAAGCTGCACGCCGCCGTGCGCTCCGCCGAGGCGAAGTTCGAGCGACCGATCGGCATCCTCGCCGACCTGCAAGGCCCGAAATTCCGCGTCGGCCGTCCTCCGGGGCGAGCGCGTTCCCCTGCTACAGGGCAGCACATTCCGCTTCGACACCACGGACGATGAGGGCGGGGCCGAGCGCGTGTTCCTGCCGCATCCGCAGATCTTCGCTGCCGTCGAGCCCGGTCACACGCTACTGCTCGACGACGGCAAGATCCGCATGACCGTGGTCGACAAGACATCCTCGACGATCGAGGCGACCGTGCAGGTCGGCGGCATGCTGGCGAGCCGCAAGGGCATCAGCCTGCCCGATACCGTGCTGCCGGTCGGTCCGCTGACCGACAAGGACCGTGCGGACCTCGATTATGCCCTGCGTCTTGGCGTCGATTGGGTGGCGCTGTCGTTCGTGCAGCGCGGCGACGACGTCAAGCTCGCCCGCCAGATCATCGGCCAGGCGGCCGCCATCATGTCAAAGATCGAGAAGCCGGCGGCCATCGCCGACCTCGATGCCGTCATCGCCCATTCCGACGGACTGATGGTGGCGCGCGGCGACCTCGGGGTGGAGCTGCCGGTCGAGCGCGTGCCCATCCTGCAGAAGCAGATCACCAGCAAGGCGCGCGCCGCCGGCAAGCCGGTGGTGGTCGCCACGCAGATGCTGGAGAGCATGATCAACGCGCCCGTGCCGACCCGAGCCGAAGTGTCGGATGTGGCGACCGCCGTGTTCGACGGCGCCGATGCCATCATGACCTCGGCCGAGACCGCCGTCGGCCAGTATCCGCTCGAGGCGATCCGCACCATGGACCGCATCGCCATCGAGGTGGAGAGCGACCCCAACTACGGCGCCATCGTGCACGCCACGCGCACGCCACCGCTGGCCACCGCCGCCGACGCCATCGCCGCGGCCGCCCACACCGTGGCCGACACCCTCAAGCTGGCCTGCATCATCTGCTACACGGCGACCGGCTCGACCGCGTTGCGGGTGGCCCGCGAACGGCCGGGGTTGCCCGTCATCGGCCTCTCGCCGGTGGTGGCGACGGGGCGCAGGCTGGCCATGGCCTGGGGCGTGCATTGCGTGCTGACCGGCGATCCCGAAAACCAGGCCGCCATGGTGCGCAAGGCCTGTCGCATCGCCTTCGACGAAGGCTTCGCGAGGGCCGGCGAGGGCGTGCTCATCGTCGCCGGTGTCCCGCTCGGCTCGCCCGGCACCACCAACATGGTGCGCATCGCCTACCTCGACGACGCCGGCAATCCGGTATCCGAGGGCGCCTAGCGTCCGACCAATACGGAATAGCGACAGGGACATCGGCAACCGCGGCCCCAGTGCTGAGCTTGTCGAAGCACGTCATCGCCGGGCACATTCGGCGGGCCGACGCGAAGAACCGCCAGGCTTTATTTGCCGTCGCAGCGCAGCACCGTGATCCTGCAGAACTGCTGACGCGCCGCACCGGCCGTGGCGGCACAGGCCCCGAGCGCATTCGTCTCGGCTGCCTGCATGCTGATCGCGATGGCCCAGCCCACTCCGGGGGTGCCGCTTTCGGGATCAAGCGCAATTGCCACGCACTCGCCGCGGAAGGTCTTGATCACTCTGCAAAGAGCACGCGTGTTGGCTGGCGCGTCTTTGAAGTCCAGGCACCCGCGCAGCGCACGCTCGTGAGCCGTCCCCTCGCTGTCCGAGTTGATGACCCAGCCGATGGCAACGCCTTCGTTGGCCACATCACCGGGCAGGCCGATGGCCAAGGCACCCTCGGCCACACCGGTCTGCGGCCATGCCAAAGCGGCAAGCAGACCGACCGCCGCAACCATGCGTGACCATGCTGGCGCGGCGCCGAACGGTGGCATGCAAAACCTCGAGACCTGTGACACCCACTTTCAGTGTGCACCCGAGGCATGGCAAAAGAATTGCGCGACCGCCTCGAATTAGCGGCACAGTAACAAGACCAGGGGCGGGATGACCAGGGCCGCGCCATAAAGCGCATACACGTCCCAGACATAGTGCAGGCGCACCCACAGCACGTCCGACCACGCCACATCCCGCTCGGCGCGTGCCATCAGATAGTCGACGCGCGCGTGGTTGAGAGGGCACCCGCGCACGATTTCGTTGTAGCGCCTGCGGAATTCCTGCACCTGGCTGTCGTCGCCGGGCGGCGCCAGCTTGAACTCGTGATACAGGTCGTTCACGGCCAGCGCGCAGGTGTGCATGTGGTGCGCCTTGATCTTGTAGTCGTTCATGGACTCGATCAGCGCCAGCACCAGCGTGAAGATCGACGACATGATCGAGACCAGAGTGATCAGCCGGTTGGTCGGCTCGTCGAGCAGCGACGCATAGATCACCTGCCACACCGACAGGCCCACGAAATACAGCGACACGACCGACATCGAGAACATCGACAAGGTGTTCTTGCGCTCGAACCGCTCAGCAGCGTTGAAGCGGGCCGCCTTGACTGTGCGCATAGCACTGAGCAACCGGTCGGCCGGCGCCATCGCGCTGGCAGCCGCGAAGACCTTGGGTGCGCGCCGCGCCGCTATCGCCTCCTCGATGGAGGTGACAAGGCGCGGAGCCAGGCGCGGCGGCTCGGCGCCGCCGGCGAGGCGAGGGTATGTCTTCGTCATGGTTGATTCTCCCCCAACCAGCGTAAGGGGGCCGCGCCGGTCACCCAAGCGCGCGGGCGGATCGTCCACAGGAGAACACGGGTAGTCGCTGCAAGGGATGCTCAGTGCACCCGGTATTCGCCGCCGATCAGCCGCAACTCAGCCGGCGAGACGAGACGGTTGTGGGCCACCGTCACGCGGTAGAGCTTGCCCTCCAGGTTGGTGGACCAGAAGTCGAGGAAGCTCTTCAGGCGGGGAAACCGCGGGTGCACGTCGTACTCCTGCCAGATGAAGCTCTGCAGCAGGGAGGGATGATCGGGAAGCCGGTAGAGAATCTCCGCGGTCGTCAGGCTGAAGCCTGCGAGCTGGGCCAGGAAATCGCGATCCGCCATGGCGTTACCTCGATGGGCCGACGCGCACTGCGCAGACGTGTAGGATAGCCCGGTCCGGTGATTCTCGGGTTGCCGAGATCACACAGCCACAAGCGGCTCGCGATACTTGGTTTACGACTGACCTCGAGTGCCGTGCTGTGCTCATGGGCCATCCTTTGCCGGTGGCCTCACACTGCGCTTGGCGAGGCCTGGACCATCGCAACGAAGCAAGACACGGTCCAGTTCCGGTCCTTCAGATAAGCAACGTGCGGAGCTGCCTGCCTCCGTTGCCATTCCGTCACGAGCCGGATGAACGCGCGCGCGACGCCAAGCAGCAAAGCGCCGACAGCGCCAACCGTCACGGCCGCGCAAATCATCTGCTCAGTGCGTGAGACTAGGCGCTTGGCGCGCGCGGCTGCAAAGAGAGTGTTAGCACTCTCGCCTTGACACTGCTAACGGCGGCCAAATATAGGAATGGCACGGCGCTAAGCTGGTGGTTGCCGCGGGCCTGCCAGCGAGGCTTGCGCCGTGTGATGGGTGCACCGCCTATAGGCCGGTATGCCTGTCGAGCAGGCAACAGACAGCAATTCCGCAATCAGCGAGGTAGAGGCCATGAAGTTTCGCCCCCTGCACGACCGCGTGGTCGTTCGCCGCGTCGAGGAGGACACCAAGACCCCCGGCGGCATCATCATTCCCGACACTGCCAAGGAAAAGCCGATGCAGGGCGAGGTGATCGCCGTCGGCCCTGGGGCACGTGACGAATCCGGCCGTATCGTGCCGCTCGACCTCAAGAAGGGCGACCGCGTGCTGTTCGGCAAGTGGTCGGGCACCGAGGTCAAGATCGACGGTCAAGAACTCCTCATCATGAAAGAGAGCGACATCCTCGGCGTGATCGAGGGAAAAGCGTCGGTGCGCGCCGCGGCCTGATCGCGCGCCTTCTTACTGTCATCCTTGGGCTTGTCCCGAGGACCCATCGTTCAACTCGTGCCGCTGCGGGCGGCTAGATGGGTGGTCGGGCCAAGCCCGACCATGGCCACCCTGAAGACCGGTTTTCATCATTGGAGTAGCCAACCATGGCCGCCAAGGACGTCAAATTCTCGCAAGACGCACGCGAGCGCATGCTGCGCGGCGTCGATATTCTCGCCAATGCCGTCAAGGTGACGCTCGGTCCCAAAGGCCGCAACGTCGTACTGGAGAAATCGTACGGTGCCCCGCGTATCACCAAGGACGGCGTGACGGTCGCCAAGGAGATCGAACTCGAAGACAAGTTCGAGAACATGGGCGCGCAGATGCTGCGCGAGGTCGCCTCCAAGACCTCCGACATCGCCGGCGACGGCACGACGACCGCAACGGTGCTGGCGCAGGCCATCATCAGGGAAGGCGCCAAGTCGGTTGCCGCCGGCGCCAATCCGATGGACCTCAAGCGCGGCGTCGAGCAGGCCGTCGCCGCCGTCGTCGAAGAGCTGAAATCCAAAGCCAAGAAGGTCACCTCCAACGACGAGATCGCCCAGGTCGGCACCATCTCGGCCAATGGTGATCGCGAGGTCGGCAAGATCATCGCCGAAGCGATGAAGAAGGTCGGCAACGAGGGCGTCATCACCGTCGAAGAGGCCAAGAGCCTGGAGACCGAGCTGGATGTCGTCGAGGGCATGCAGTTCGACCGCGGCTATATCTCGCCCGTACTTCATCACCAACGCCGAGAAGATGCTGGTCGAGCTGGAAAGCCCCTACATTCTCATCCACGAGAAGAAGCTCTCCACTCTGCAGCCCCTGCTGCCGATGCTGGAAGCCGTCGTGCAGGCCGGCAAGCCCCTGCTGGTCGTCGCCGAGGAGGTCGAGGGCGAGGCACTCGCCACGCTGGTCGTCAACAAGCTGCGCGGCGGCCTCAAGGTGGCGGCCGTCAAGGCACCGGGCTTCGGCGACCGCCGCAAGGCCATGCTGGAGGACATCGCCGTCCTGACCGGTGGCCAGGTGATCAGTGAGGACGTCGGCATCAAGCTGGAGAGCGTGACGCTCAACATGCTGGGCCGCGCCAAGAAGGTGACGATCGACAAGGACAACACCATCATCGTCGACGGCTCCGGCAAGAAGGCCGACATCGAGGGGCGCATCAAGCAGATCAAGGCCCAGATCGAGGAGACCACCTCCGACTACGACAAGGAGAAGCTGCAGGAGCGCCTGGCGAAGCTCGCCGGCGGCGTTGCCATCATCAAGGTCGGCGGCGCCACCGAGAGCGAGGTCAAAGAGCGCAAGGACCGCGTCGACGACGCGCTGCATGCAACGCGCGCGGCCGTCGAGGAAGGTGTCGTGCCGGGCGGCGGCGTTGCCCTGCTGCGTGCAGTCAAGGCGCTGGAGAGCCTCAACGCGGCCAACGACGACCAGAAAGTCGGCATCAACATCGTGCGCAAGGCGCTGCAGGCGCCGGCCCGCCAGATCGTGCAGAATGCCGGCGAGGATGGTTCAGTCGTGGTCGGCAAGATCCTGGACAGCAACAAGTACGTGTTCGGCTACAACGCCCAGACCGGCGAGTACGGCGACCTTGTCGAGGCCGGCGTGATCGACCCGGCCAAGGTGGTGCGCTGCGCCTTGCAGGACGCCGCCTCGATCGCCGGCCTGCTGATCACCACCGAGGCCATGATGGCTGAGCGGCCCAAGGAGACACCGCCTCCCATGCCCGGCGGCGGATGGGCGGATGGGCGGGCATGGGTGGCATGGGCGGCATGGACTTCTGAGCCCGCGCTAATTTGGAGAGCATGCAGGGAGGCCCTGGCAGCATTGCCGGGGCCTTTTCTGCGCCCTTCGCTTTGCTTGGCGGGAATGCCAGACGCCCGTGCCAGCATGCCCTTCTCCGTTGCACTCTGCCCGCAGAAGCGGCTTAAATCGGACAGAAAGGCCGCGCTGCCATGACCGACATCGCCACCCGCGTCTACAATCACACCTGGAAGATCGATCCGATCGTCCGTTCCGTGCTCGACACGGACTTCTACAAGCTGCTGATGGCGCAGACCATCTTCCGGCGGCACAAGGAGGTGCGGGTCACCTTCGGCATCATCAACCGCTCGGAGCCCATCAAGCTCGGCCGCCTGATCGACATCGGCGAGCTGAAGGAACAGCTCGACCACATCCGCACGCTGCGCCTGTCGCGAGGTGAATCCACCTGGCTGCGCGGCAACATGTTTTACGGCAAGCGGCAGATGTTCGCGCCCGGAGTTCATCCAGTGGCTGGAGGGCTTCCGCTTCCCGGCCTACCACCTGGAGCGCAAGGGCGACCAGTACGAGCTGACCTTCGAGGGACCGTGGATCGAGACCACCATGTGGGAGATCCCGGCGCTGGCCGTGCTGATGGAGCTGCACAGCCGCGCCGTTACCAAGGGGCTCGGCAAGTTCGAGCTGCAGGTGCTGTACGCGCGCGCCATGACGCGGGTGTGGGAGAAGATCGGCCGGCTGAAGCAGCTGCCCAGCCTCAGCATCGCCGACTTCGGCACGCGGCGGCGGCACGGCTTCCTGTGGCAGGACTGGTGCGTGCAGGCCATGATCGAGGGCCTGGGCAATTCCTTCCTCGGCACCTCGAACTGCCTGATCGCCATGCGTCGCGAGGTGGAAGCGATCGGCACCAACGCACACGAGCTGCCGATGGTCTATTGCGCGCTCGCCAACACCGACAAGGAGCTGGCCGAGGCGCCCTACCTGGTGCTCGCCGACTGGCAGGAGGACTACGACGGCAACCTGCGCGTCATGCTGCCCGACACCTACGGCTCGCGCGGCTTCCTGGAGCGGGCGCCGGACTGGGCCAAGCACTGGACCGGCGTGCGCATCGATTCCGGCGATCCGATCGGCGGCGGCGAGATCGCCATCGAGTGGTGGAAGCGACTCGGCCAGGATCCCCGCCAGAAGCTCGCCATTTTCTCGGATGGGCTGGACGTGGCGATGATCGAGCGCATCCACAAGCACTTCTTCGGTCGCGTGCGCATCGGCTACGGCTGGGGCACGCTGCTCACCAACGACTTCCGCGGGCTCGGGCCCGATGGCGGGCTCGATCCCTTCTCGATCGTCTGCAAGGTGATCTCGGCCAACGGCCGACCGGCCGTCAAGCTGTCCGACAACCCCCTGAAGGCCATGGGCCCTCCCGCCGAGATCGAGCGCTACCGCCGCGTCTTCCGGGTCGGCGCGCAGGAGAGCCTGCCGCTGGCGGTGTAAATCACCACTGTCGTGGCAGTCCGCCACGGGCTACAAGTCGCGCGCCCATAAGCATATCCAGACAATGATCCGAGGACCAAGGATGCGAGCTTTCCTGAGAGTGACCACCCCTATAGCGATCGCGCTGGCCGGTATCGTCGCCACCGTCGCCCCCACACCGGCTGCGGCCCAAACGACAGGAGCTACCATGACCACACCCTCGGGCCTCAAGATCACCGATACGCAAGCCGGCACCGGCGCGACGCCCAAGACTGGGCAGACCTGCGTGATGCATTACACGGGCTGGCTCTACCAGGACGGCAAGAAGGGCGCAAAGTTCGACAGCTCGGTCGATCGCGGACAGCCGTTCGAGTTTCCGATCGGCACCGGCCGCGTCATCAAGGGCTGGGACGAGGGCGTCGCCAGCATGAAGGTCGGCGGCAAGCGCACCCTCATCATCCCGCCCGAGCTCGGCTATGGCGCACGCGGCGCCGGCAACGTCATCCCTCCGAACGCCACGCTGCTGTTCGAGGTCGAGCTGCTCGGGGTAAAGGGTTAGCTGCGGTCAATGCTGGCGTCGTGCACGGGGCGGCGGCCTCGGCACGACGCGACATCCTGGTCGGAGCAGTGGCGATGCGGTTCTCGGTACGCCCGGTCTTCATCGGCTGGTTGACGCTGCTGGCCCAGGTGCCGCTGCAGCTGTTCTTCACCCTGTGGGCGGGCATGTTTTTCGGAGGCTTCACCTCCACACTCTTCCCCCACAACTCCTGGTGGCCTTTTGTCCTCTTCGGCGGCATCGCCTTCCTGGGCATTCCGCTGCTGACTTACGTCGGCAAGAAACTCAACTACGCGCGCACCGAATACCGGTTCTCCGACAACCGGCTCGAGTTCGAGGAAGGCTTCTTCTCTCTCAACAAGAAGGTGATCCTGCTCAAGGACGTGCGCGAGGTGACCTTGCGCAAGGGCTTCCTGCAGCGCCTGTATGGCTTGGGCAGCATCTATCTCGCCACCCTGTCCACGGGCTCGTCCACGTCCGTCAATGCCTTTACGGCAATCGGTTTCGGCAACGTATCGGCGAGCGGCATGATCGTGCGCGACATTGCCGATCCAGACGAGACTTACGCGCGCATCCAGCAATTGGTCGAGCGCAGCCGCTAGAAGGCGCGGCGCATTATTCGTCGTCGCGCAAGCCGTCCGTGAACAGCATCTAGCTGCTCCGCTTGAACAGGCGGTCCCACAGGTAGAGCAGCAGTGTGTCGCCGATGCCGACCGCCAGGAAAGCCGTCGCAACCAGCCTGGCGGTGTCGGCGTCGATGCCGAGCCGCGCCTGCAGCAGGTAAATGCCGAGGCCTGCCAGCACCGACGCGAACGCCAATGCGGCAAATACCGTCTTGGCGAGGCGCTCGTTGGCCGAGGACGCGGGCTCGTTCGTGGTCATCGCTCTTGCTCCACCCATCCTGGGGCTACCGCGACACGCCTCAGGACGAGGCCACTAGCTTTCGCAACTGTTCGCGCAACACCTGCTCCTCGGCTGCAAAATCTCCGGCGATCCACCACGCCTCCACCGCGCGCAGCAGCTCTCCGACACGCGGCCCGGCTGCCACGCCGAGCGCCATGACGTCGGTGCCGCCGAGTGGAAAGCGGGGCGGCTGCCAGCGCTCGGGCAAGGCCAGCCGTTCGCGCCACGTCTGGCTGTCGCCAGCAGCGCCGGATCGGGTCCAGGCGATCAGCATGCGGCTGCCGAAGGCAGCGGCGCCTTCGGCATAAAGATACGCGCGCGCCGCGGCCTCCGGCACGGCCGGGCCAAGGTCGGGCAAAGGCCCAGCCGCGCCTGCCAGGCGGGCGCGCTCATCATTGGCGAGGCGCAGGCGGTCGGCGAGGCGATCGGCATCCTCGGGCACCTCCACCGCCAGCGCGGCGAGCCTCAGCACCGCATCCGGTTGGCAGGCGAGTGCCGCCTCCAGGTCAGCCAGCCTGCGCAGCAACGTCGGCCGGGGTGCCGAGCCCAGCACCACGGGCAGCAGCCCATAGTCGAGCATCGACCGCACCAGCTCCGGCCCGCGCGGCGCCACCAGCAGGCGCAGCAACTCTCCGCGCACGCGCTCGGCTGACAGGCGGGCCAGTCCGTCACGCTCCAGCACACAGGCGGCAAGCGCATCGGCGTCCGGCGCACCGGCAGCATACTCCGCCGTCAGCCGGAAGAAGCGCAGGATGCGCAGGTAGTCCTCGCGGATGCGCTCGCGCGCATCGCCGATGAAACGCACGCGCCGCGCCTCGATGTCGGCGGCGCCGCCGAGCGGATCGAACACCTCCCCCTCGGCGCTGCAGTAGAGAGCATTGATGGTGAAGTCGCGCCGGCGCGCGTCGGCCTCCCAGTCGTCGGTGAAGGCCACGGTGGCGTGGCGGCCGTGCGTCTCGACGTCCCGGCGCAGCGTCGTCACTTCGTAGGGCACACGATCCGCGATCACCGTGACCGTGCCGTGCGCGATGCCGGTCGGCACGGCCAACAAGCCGGCGATCTCGGCGGCGGCAATGACCTCCTCCGGCCGCGCCGTGGTGGCGATGTCGACGTCGACCACCGGCCGGCCGAGCAAGCGCGTTGCGCACGGCTCCGCCGACGGCGCGGGCCATATGTCCCCTGGCGGCCAGCGCCGCGAACACCGCCTGCGTTTGTGGCCGCGCCAGCCAGTCGGCGCCAGCGATACGCGGCAATCGACCAGGAGTTGGCTGGCTCATCGGCTTGCCGCTACTTGAGCTGACCAGGCTCGATCTGGCCGTTCTTCATGCGTGGCGGGATGTAGACTTGGCCGGGCGCGCCGCCCGGCGTGATGGTGGCGTAGTACACGAGCGTCGCTGCCACGCACAACGCTCCGATGACGAACAGCCAGACCAGCGGCGCCTCGTTGACCACATCGCCGGCGCTGCTGGCGCTGCGTCGGGTAAGCAGCACATAACCGAAATAGACGGCGGTAGGCAGCAGGAACAGCAGGACGTTTTCGAGGACGACGCGGATCATCGCTGAAACAGCCTTTGGTGCAAATTCTTGAGCATGCCGGCAGTCGCGCCCCAGATATAGCGCCCCTCGTACGGCATGGCATAGAAGGATCGCTGCCGGCCGCGCCATTCGCGCGACGCCTTCTGGTGGTTGGCGCTATCCATCAGGAAGGCGAGCGGCACCTCGAACACGTCGAGCACTTCGCGCGGGTCGAGCACCGGATCGAAACCCGGCTTGACGAATGCCACCACCGGAGTGATTTGAAACCCCGTGCCCGTACGATAGCTGTCGAGATAGCCGAGCGGCTCGACGCGCGAAGGCTCGAGGCCGATCTCCTCCTTCGCTTCGCGCAGCGCGCAGTCGATCGGGGTCGCGTCGTAGGTCTCCATCTTGCCGCCGGGAAACGAGATCTGGCCCGGATGGCTCGGCACGTCGTTGGAGCGCTGCGTCAGCAGCACCGTGAGCTCGGGATGCAGCATGATCGGCACCAGCACGGCCGCTGCCCGCGGCGGCGCCATGGCGGCGAGGTCGGCCTTCAATTCCGGGTTGAGGTCCCAGTCGCTGGGGCCCAGGGCCTGTCCGGAGCGCGGATCGAACACCGCGTCCGAGGGTCCGTCGTGCAGGCCGCGCCGCGCCAGGGCGCGGAAGGTGGCCTCGGTCAGCGGCTCGGTGGGGTGATGATCGGCGGGCATGTCCATGGCCGCGCTTATATCACGGCGGCGTCGAACTCACTTGCCCTTCCACGCCGTCCCCACCGGCCCCAATGCTGAGCCTGTCGAAGCACGGAGTTGTGAATCCAACCCGCCCTTCGGCAAGCGCAGGGCTGGGTGGCGGGGCGGGTTGCCCTGCGCGGCCTCAATCCACGTAGACGACGCGGTCGGACCGCAGCAGCTCCGTTAGGCTGTCCATCTGCGTCATGCCGGCGCGGATTTTCGCCTGCGTCTCCTCTTCGGCCCGTCGGATGTCGGCGAGCTTGGCCACGATATCCGCGAGATCGGCACGCGGCACGATGACGACGCCGTCGCGATCGCCCAGCACGACATCGCCAGACTGCACGGCAACGCCCGCACACACGATCGGCAGGCCGATCTTGCCGGGCCCGCTGCGCACGCACGAGTTGGGGGTGATGCCGCGCGCGAACACCGGCAGGCCGACGCCGACGATGCCCTCGCTGTCGCGCGCCATGCCGTCGATGACGATCGCGACCACTCCCTTGTTCTTGGCCATGGCCGCGAGGTTGTCGCCGACCACGGCGGTGGCGATGAACGCATCCGACGCGGCTACGATCACATCGCCCGGTGTCGGCAATGGCGATCGCCGCCGCGATGGCCAGGTTGTCGCTCGGCCCCGTTTCGCAGGTCAGCGCCGACCCGACGAATTGCGCCCGCTCGGCATCGACCGGCTTGACCGCCTGATCGAGCGCACCGCGACCCAGCAAGGCGTCGACCACGTGTCCGGTCTGTGCACCGGCCAGCTTGCCGAGCAGGTCGCGGCTCGGCCGCTCGAAGTTGCGGCGGATGGTCAGCAGCGGCGGATCCTTGATCATGGCGTTTCCTTCCCAGCTGTTTGCTCTGCATTCAGCCCGTCATCGGAAAGAATACCCCGTCGCTCCACAGGCCGAAGCCGCGCTCGGCGTCCGTATCAGCCAGCTCGACGAGATCATAATAGAGCGCGCGCGTCACCAGCGCCTCCAACCGGCCGCGCACCAGCAGATAGGGCTTCAACCCGCCACTGCCGGGCTCGGCCACGAAGCGCAGCGGATGCTCCGGTCCGGCGGTGACGATGTCATCGACGTTGGTGCGAAACACCAGGCGCTGCTCGCGCCCGCTGCCCTGCACCTCCATCTCCACGGCCAGGAACGGTGCGTCCTCGACGGCCACATCCACCTTCTCGACCGGCGTCACGAGGTAATGCTTGCCGTCGGCATCCTTGCGCAGCACGCCGGCGAACAGCTTGACCAGCGGCATGCGTCCGATCGGGCTGTTCTGGTACAGCCACACGCCGTCGGCGCGGATCCTCATGCCGATGTCGCCGCAGTAGGGCGGATTCCACTTCTCGACCGGCGCCGGCCCCTTGCCCTGCTGAGCCTGCAGCAGCGCCTGCAGTCCGGCGATGCGGTTGGCGTCGGCGCGCTCGGCCATAGCTACTCCGGGAAGCGCTCGAGCGGCGGCGCGCGGCCCGGATCGGCCTTGGTGCGGGCCACGTTCATCATCATGGCGAGCAGGCTGTAGTAGCCGTTGACGCCGGTCAGATCGATCACGCCCGGCTCGCCGAACAGTTGCAGGGCCCTCGCATAGGTCTTGTCGCTGACCCGGCGGGTGCGATGCAGCTCCATCGAGAAGTCGTAGGCGGCCGCCTCGTCCTCGGCCATGCCATCCGGCCGCCGACCCTCGGCAATGGCCTCGATAATCGGCTTGGCCAGCCCCGCCTCCAGCGCGAAGCCGTAGTGGTAGGACCACTCGTACTGCTGCGTCCACTCGCGGGCTGTGATCAGGATCACCATCTCGCTCACGCGTTTGGGAAGTACATTACGAAACCGTAAGTAGTCACCCATGGCTTTGGCCCGCAGCATGACCTCGGGCGATCGCAACATGACCGCGAACGGTCCGCTGACTGCATGGCCGCGCCCGGCTTGGAACTCATCGGCCGCCTTTTTCTGCTCGGCGGTCCACTTGTCCGGCTCAATAGGCAGCATGCGTTCATTGGTCGCCATCTTGCGTCTCACCCCTTACCCTAGCCGGAAGGCCCTGCCGGCACCGCCCGACCAGCCGGAGGTCAGCTTATGAATCGGGCCGCTTGCCGGAATACCGAGCGCTTGCGCATAGGTGTTCATATTGTGACCATTTTTACCAACAGAGTTTCGCATTTGCCGCACCGCAGCGTATAACCTGAGGCTCATGACAACACTCACCCAAACCGACGACGCCATCGTCGGCCGCATCGAGGCGGCCGGCGAGCGCATCCAGCGTGTACAAAAAGCCGCTTCCGCCGTCATCTTCGGCCAGGACCAGGTGATCGAGCGAACGCTCGTAACCATTCTGGCGGGAGGGCACGGGTTGCTGATCGGCGTCCCCGGCCTTGCCAAGACGCTGCTGGTCGAGACGCTCGGCCGAGTGCTTGGCCTCGACGCCAAGCGCATCCAGTTCACGCCCGACCTGATGCCCTCCGACATCATCGGCTCGGAAGTGCTGGAGGACGGCGGCGCGGCCGGCCGACGCAGCTTCCGCTTCATCAAGGGGCCGATCTTCGCCCAGCTGCTGATGGCCGACGAGATCAACCGCGCCAGCCCCAAGACGCAGTCGGCGCTGCTGCAGGCGATGCAGGAGCACCACGTCACGGTGGCCGGCCAGCGCCATGACGTGCCGGCACCGTTCCACGTCCTGGCGACACAGAACCCGCTCGAGCAGGAAGGCACCTATCCCCTGCCCGAGGCCCAGCTCGACCGCTTCTTGCTGCAGGTGGACGTCGGCTATCCGGACCAGGGAGCCGAGCGGCGCATGCTGTTTGCCACCACCGGAACCGACGAACGGCGGGTAGAGCCGATCCTCAGCGCGCAGGAGCTGATGGGCATCCAGCGGCTCGTGCGCCAGTTGCCAGTGCCCGACAAGGTGGTCGAGGCGATCCTCAAGCTTGCCCGCTCGGCGCGTCCCGGCACCGGCGTCGGCGGCGAGACCGACCGGCTGATCGCCTGGGGCCCCGGCCCCCGTGCCAGCCAGGCCCTGATGCTGGCCGTGCGCGCCAAGGCACTGATCGACGGCCGGCTGGCGCCCTCCGTCGACGACGTCGTCGCGCTGGCCGAGCCCGTGCTCAAGCACCGCATGGCGCTGACCTTCGCAGCGCGCGCCGAAGGCGAGACGGCGACGAGCGTCATCAATCGTTTGGCAGCAGCGCTGGAGTAATAAGCGAGTGGCGGCGCGAGGCACCGCGGCAGGCGCGGCCCACGGACCGGACAACAGATCGGGCAAGGCCGGCACGACGAGCGTGTTCGCGCTCGAGGGCGAAGCTCAATCCCTCGCCGACCGTCTGCCCGACCTGCTGCTCGAGGCTTTGCGCGTCGCCAATGCGGTGGCCCACGGCATCCACGGTCGCCGTCGCCCCGGCAGCGGCGAGACCTTCTGGCAATTCCGCCAGTTCAACCAGGCGAGCGATGCGGCCACCATCATCGACTGGCGGCGCTCGGCCAGCTCCGACCATCTCTACGTGCGCGAGCGCGAATGGGAGGCGGCACACACCTTCTGGCTCTGGCCGGATGTATCGCCCTCGATGGCCTTCCACAGTCATCTGGCGCAGACCACCAAGCGCGATCGCGCCGTCGTGCTGACACTGGCATTCGCAGAGCTGCTGGTGCGGGCCGGTGAGCGCATCGCCCTGATGGGCGTGACGCCGCCCCTGGCCAGTCGCAAGGCCAGCGCACGTATCGCCGAGGCGTTGGCCACGCACGAGGCCGATCCCGCCTTGCAGGGCAGCCTGCCACCGGCGGCACGCCTGAGCCGCTTTTCGACCGCGCTGCTGTTCAGCGATTTCCTCGATCCGCCGCAGGCCGTCGCCCAGCGCATCAACGAGCTGGCCGAAGGCGGCGTCAGCGGCCATCTCGTCCAAATCCTCGATCCGGCCGAGGAGACGCTGGCCTACGAGGGGCGCATGGAGTTCCGCGGCCCCGAAGGCGGCGAGCGCTGGATCGCCGACCGCGTCGAGACACTGCGCCCCGCCTATCAGAAGAAGCTGGCCGAGCATCGCGCCGAGATCACCGAGGCGGCGAGCCGGGTCGGCTGGTCGTTCCTGGTGCATCACACCGACCGGCCGGCGTCCGAGCCGCTGCTGGCGCTCGTCATGCGCCTGCAGGGACTGGCCGGCGACTATCGCTGGAGGCCGGAAGGTCGGGCTGCGGAGGGCGCATCATGACGATCGGCCCAATCGCGTTCCTCAGTCCGTGGCTGTTGGCCGGCGCCCTGGCGCTGCCGGTCATCTGGTGGCTGCTGCGTACGGTGCCTCCGCAGCCGCGGCGCCTGGCCTTCCCGCCGACCCGCATCCTGGTCGGCATCGAGAACCGCGAAAAGACGCCGGCGCAGACGCCCTGGTGGCTTACGCTGATCCGCATGGCGGCAGCAGCGCTCGTCATCCTGGCGCTCGCCGAGCCGGTGCTCAATCCGAACCGCGACAAGGCACTCGGCGGCTCGGGCCCGGTGGTGCTGGTCGTCGACAACGGCTGGGCGGCCGCAGCCCAGTGGTCGGCGCGCACGTTCCTCATCGAGCGACTGATCGCCGAGGCCGAGGGGCAAAGCCGGCCGGTGATGATCGTGCCAACCGCCAATGCCACGCGCAGCATCAGCCTGAAGGTTGAAGCGCCGACGCTGGCCCGTTCGACGGCTACCGCTCTGCAGCCGCAACCGTTCGCGCCCGACCGCATGGGCGCCGTCGAGGCGTTGGCTGCGACGCTGCGCGACAAGGCTGCAACGGTCGTCTGGCTCACCGACGGCATCGACCACGACGGCCAGACGAGGCAATTTGCCGAGCGGCTGCAGGAGCTGGCGGGCGGTGGTTTCTCGGTCGTCGAGACGCGCCCCGGCTTCGAGGCGCTCGCCACTTCGGCCGGCGTTGCCGCCGAAGGACGTCTGGAAGCGCAGGTACTGCGCGCCGAGGGCGGAGCACGCGCGGGCGTCCTGCACGCAGTATCGGCGCGCGGTCAGCGTCTGGGCGAGACGGCCTTTACGCTGGGCGACGGCGAGACGCGCGCGCTGGCAACCTTCGACTTGCCGCTCGAGCTCAGGAACCAGGTGACGCGGGTGGAGATCGCCGGCGAGCGGTCGGCCGGCGCCGTCAACCTGCTCGACGCACGCTCGCAGTGGCACCGGGTCGGCATCCTGGCCAGTACGTCGCGCGAGGAGGCGCAGCCGCTGCTGGCGCCGCTCTACTACATCGAGCGAGCGTTGGCGCCATTCTCGGAGATCGCCAAGAGCGAGGATGCCAATCTGGCCTCCGCCATCGACGGCCTCATCAAGCGCAACATCTCCGTGCTGATGCTGGCCGACATCGGCACGCTGCCCGGCGAGATCAAGGAGCGCGTCGCCCAGTGGGTGAAGAAGGGCGGCGTGCTGGTGCGCTTTGCCGGCCCGCGCCTGGAGAAGGGCGGCGATGATCTGCTGCCGGCATCCCTGCGTTTCGGTACGCGCACGCTGGGCAGTGCCATGTCTTGGCCGCAACCCCAGCAGCTTGCCGCCTTTGCCGACGACAGCTTGTTCGCCGGTCTGACGCCGAGCGCTGATGTGCTGGTCAGCAGCCAGGTGCTGGCCGACCCCGCCGCGCTCGGTCCCGACGTAAAGGTGTGGGCGCGCCTGAAGGATGGCACGCCGCTGGTCACCGCCGCCAAACGCGGCGATGGGCAGCTGGTGTTCTTTCACGTCACCGCCAATTCGGACTGGTCGAACCTGCCTCTATCGGGTCTGTTCGTCGAAATGCTGCGGCGCATCGCCAGTCTGGGCAATTTGAGCGGCGGCACGGACTCGCTGGTGGGCGACGGCAAGGATGCCGGCACCACGCCTGCGGCCGACGTGCTGGCGCCGCTGCAGGTGCTCGACGGCTTCGGCCTGCTCAAAAGCCCGTCGGCGACCACGCAAGCCATCTCCGCCGTCAAGATTCTCGATGCCAAGCCGAGCGCCGAGAACCCGCCCGGCTACTATGGGCCTGCCGGAGCCCCGCGTGCCCTCAACCTCATGACGCAAAAGAGCCTGGTCAAGCCAATGCCCTCGCTGCCCTCCGGCGTCGATCGCCGCGCCTATGAAAGTGACACCGCCCGCCCCTTGAAGCCGCAGCTGCTCAGCGCCGCGCTGACGCTGCTGTTCGCCGACATCCTGGCTGTCCTGCTGCTGCAGAGCGGAGGCGCCCTGTTCGGCCGCCGCGTCGGCAGGGCTGGAGCCGCCGTGGTCGCCGTGCTGGCGATCGGCGCAGCGGCCTACGTGACGGCATCGCCTGCCGGGGCGCAGACGGCACCGGCCAAGCCCAGGCCCGAGGATGCGCGCGCCATCCAGGCGACCGCCAAGGTGACTTTCGGATACGTCGTGTCGGGCGATCCGACCACCGACCAGACCAGTCGCCAAGGCCTGATCGGACTTGGCAAGTTCCTCATCACGCGTACGGCCGTCGAACCCGGCGAGCCGTATGCGGTCAACATCCTGACCGACGAGGTCGCCTTCTACCCCATCCTGTACTGGCCGGTGCTGTCCAGCGCCAAACCGCTGTCCGATGCCACGCTCGCCAAGATCGACGCCTATATGAAGCAGGGCGGCATGATCATCTTCGACACCAAAGACTTCGGTCAGGGCATGCCGACCGGCTTCACCATGCGTGGCGAAGGCACCCCGCTGCAGCGTCTGCTCGGCAATCTCGACATCCCGCGCCTGGAACCGGTGCCGGAGAACCACGTGCTCACCAAGTCGTTCTACTTGCTGCGCAGCTTCCCGGGACGCTGGGACGGCGGGCAGCTCTGGGTGCAGGCCGAGGCACCCGCCGACAGCGAGCAGGCCCGGCAGGCCCGCCGCGTCGACGGCGTCAGCTCCATCCTGATCACCTCCAACGACTTCGCGGCGGCCTGGGCGCTCGATGACCGCAACCAGCCGCTCTATCCGGTGGTGCCGGGCGGCGAGCGGCAGCGCGAGATGGCCTTCCGCACCGGCGTCAACATCGTCATGTATGCACTGACCGGCAACTACAAGACCGACCAGGTGCACGTGCCGGCCATTCTCGAAAGGCTGGGGCAGTGATGGGGTCGGCAACCGACTGGAAACTGTGCAGGCCATGAGCAACTGGTCGATCGACATCGCGCCGATGGTGCCGGCCCCGCTGTTCTGGGGAGGCGTCGCGCTGGCCGTGGCGATGGTGGCGCTGCTGCTGGTACGCCGCAGCCGCGGCGCGCTGCTGCGCGCGCTGTCTCTGGCGGCGCTGCTTGCCGCACTCGCCAATCCCACGCTGCGCCAGGAAGAGCGCGAGAGCCTGGCCAACATCGCCATCGTCGTGCTCGACGAGAGCCTGAGCCAGAGCATCGCCGGACGCCCCGAGCAGGCACAGGCCATCAAGAGCGAGCTGGAAACGAAGCTCGGCGGCATCAACAATCTGCAGATACGCTGGGTTTCCTCATCGCGGCCGACCGGCGAGGCGGCCTCCGGCACGCACCTGTTCACCGACCTCAACTCGGCGCTCGCCAACACGCCTCCTGACCGGCTGGCCGGCGTCATCATGATCACCGACGGCCAGGTGCACGACGTGCCGAACTCGCCGCGCGCGCTGGGCTTCGATGCGCCCGTGCACGCGCTGCTGACCGGCAAGCCCGGCGAATACGATCGCCGCATCGAGATCATCAAGGCCCCGCGCTACGGCATCGTCGGCGAGAAGAAGGAAAACTGCGAGCGCCCGCAGGGTCCCGAGCGCGCTGGCGGCGAGCGCAACATCCAGTTTCGCGTGGTCGAGGAAGGCCGCCGGCCCTCGCCGGGCGACACCGTGCAGGTGCGCATCCGCCGCGAAGGCCGCAGCGACGAGCTGCGCCGCGTACAGATCGGCCGCATCGTGACGGCAGAGATGGATTTTCCGCACGCCGGCCAGAACATCGTCGAAATCGAGGCCGAGGGCGCTCCCGGCGAACTGACGCTCGTCAACAACCGCGCGGTGATCGTCGCCGAGGGCGTGCGCGAGAACCTGCGCGTGCTGCTGGTGTCGGGCGAGCCGCACGCGGGCGAGCGCACCTGGCGCAATCTGCTGCGCTCGGATGCCGCCGTCGACCTCGTGCATTTCACCATTCTGCGTCCGCCGCAGAAGCAGGACGGCACCCCCATCCATCAATTGTCGCTGATCGCCTTCCCGACGCGCGAGCTGTTCTCCGACAAGATCAACTGTTTCGACCTGATCATCTTCGACCGCTACCAGCACCGCGACATCCTGCAGCTGCTGTATTACGAGAACATCGCCCGCTACGTCGAGCAGGGCGGCGCGCTGCTGGTCGCTGCCGGCGACGACTTCGCCGGCGCCATGAGCCTGTCGCGCACGCCGCTGTCGGTGGTGCTGCCGGCCACTCCCACGGGTCGCCTGCTGGAGCAGCCCTTCAAGGCCAAGCTGTCGGGTGACGGCAACAAGCATCCGGTCACGCGCGGCCTGCCGGGCTCGGAGGCGAACGATCCGGCCAAAGAACCCGCCTGGGGCCGCTGGTTCCGACAGGTCGACGTGGTGCCGAGCCGCGGCCGCGTCGTCATGAACGGCGCCGAGAACCGGCCGCTGCTGCTGCTCGACCGCCGGGATCGCGGCCGCGTGGCGCTGCTGCTGTCCGATCATGCCTGGCTGTGGGCGCGCGGCTACGAGGGCGGCGGACCGCACACCGATCTACTGCGTCGGCTGGCGCACTGGCTGATGAAGGAACCCGATCTCGAGGAGGAGCGGCTGCTGGCCTCGACGCGAGGCCTCAAGCTCACCATCGAGCGCCGCTCGATGGAAGACAGTGTGCCGGTCGTGCAGCTGTCCGCACCCGGCGGCGAGACCACCGATGTCACGCTCGATAAGGCCGGCCCGGGATTATGGCGCAGCACGGTCGATGTGCGGGCGCCGGGCCTCTACAAGATGCAGAGCCAGTCCCCATCCGGCCGGCTGACCGCCGTCGCCCATGCCGGCATCGAGGATGCGCGCGAGATGAGCGAGGTCACGGCCACCGATCTGAAAATGAAACCGCTAAGCGATGCCACCGGCGGCGGCGTCTTCTGGACACGCGGCAACGGCCTATTGGCCAGTGACACCGCCGTCGACGTGCCGCGCATCTCGATGCTCGCCAATGCCCGCGTGCTGGCGGGCTCGGGCTGGCTCGGCCTGAAGGATCGCGAAGCCTACGTCACGCGCGGCGTCAAACTGATCCCAATGTTCAACGGCCTGCTGGCGCTGGCTGCGCTGCTAGCCCTGCTCGCGGCCACCTGGTGGCGCGAGGGGCGGTAGGACCAAAGGGTCAAAACAAATTCTGGTCGACGCATCCGCAATGGGAGTTTCACCCCGCGCATCGATAACACTGTCCTGGGACGGAAATAGATCAGCCTATGACCTACTGCCGATTGCGCGTGACAGCGGCGGTCTGCATACCCAGGCACGCCGACGGGCCGCCCAGCAGGGGATATCGGCATTGCCGGTCCCAGGTCGGGAAATCGTAGCGAAGGCTGGGCCGTTCGCCGACATCGACTACCTGCAGAGCCAATCCGCACTTGGGACAAACGCGCCGCCCGATCGCGGGCGCGGCCGCGTCAGCATCCAAACTCATCTTGTGCATGATCGTGCGCCTCGCAACGCTGGCAAAAACACGCGGGTCCCATCTTGCGGTACTGCAATACTAGTATCTATCCTTATGAGCAATGGCCAGTAGCCAAAAGGAGCCCTGAGTGTGGCCGGGTGGCCATGCTCTCATGCACTATTGCATGGTTGGAGGCACAGTTTTGCGAAAGCCAATGACATAGTTTCTGGCAGTCAACACTTGGCCGAGCAATTGCGCCGGCTGCGCCAACCTTCTCTTCGTTAGGGTCGTCTCCCTGCCTCCGCGCCTGGGGATAGCCTCGTTCGCGCCCGGCCGACTCGGATTATCGTCTTCGGATATGGCCCTGTTGCCCGTGCTGGCCATCGTTTCAGCCGTCCAGGACCGCGCACATGAACCTTCTCTTTCACATCGTCTATGCTGGGCATGCGTCCGGCACGCACCACAAACTGGCGCTCGATGCGCTGCGTCATCTGAAGTGCATGGATTCCGACCTGTGGCAGCGGCTGTTCCTGGCCAACGCCAAGATCTATCTCGACGGCTCGAAGGCGCCGGACAAGGAGTTCAAGGACTTCAAGAACCATGTGCTGCATACGCGCGACGGCTACTGGGGCGGCGCACCGGACAAGGTCCGTAGCTGGTATCAGCACCTGGTGGAGGCGCTCACCCTGCAGGACTGGCAGACGGCGGTCTATTGCGCGGGCGTGCTCAGCCACTACTACACGGATCCGCTGCATCCCTTCCACACCGCCCAGTCCGAGGCCGAGAACAACATCCACCGCGCGGTGGAGTGGAGCATCTCCAAGGCCTATGACGAGATCTACGCGCTCGGCAGAGGCGAATTCGACAGGGTCGACGTCGATATCCCGAATGACCCCAACTGGCTGGCGCAGCTGGTCTGCAAGGGCGCCGAGATGGCCAACGGCCAGTACGAGAAGCTGATTGCCCACTACGACATCCAACGCGGCATATCAGATCCCCCAGCGGGCTTGGATCAGGTAGCAAAGCGCATCGTCTCGCGGCTGATCTGGTACGCGAGCATCAGCTTTGCGGCGGTGCTGGATCGGGCCATCGATGACTGCAACATGCACCCGCCGGAGATCGCGCTGCTGCCCGCTACGCTGCTGGCCACCGTGCAGGTGCCGATCAAGGTGCTGACCAAGCGCATCGCCGACGCCGAGGAGCGCCGGCAGGTCGAGCGCATGTACGATGAGCTGATCGCCACCGGCACGGTGGAGAAGACCTTGCCCGAAGACGACCGCATGGTGCGGGACCTGCACGCGGCCGAGGTCCTGATAAAAAAGCCGCCCAAACCCGAGCCTTCCAAGGTTTTCCCCTTCGTTCCGCGCGATCGTGTCGTGACGCGCATCGATCAGCGTCGTGCTGCGGCTACGACCGGCAGCAACGTCGTGCAACTGGCCCCTCGCCCGGCCTTGCGGCCCGCCTCCGCGCCTGTCGAACTGCCGGCTCGCCGCCAGGCCGGCTACGAGGCCGTGCATGCCGCCCTCGACAAGCCGGACAACTCGCCGGCGCCAATGTCGCGCCCGAAAGCCGGGCTGACCGAGCGGCTGGATCAGGTGACGGTTGCGCCCCTCAAGGCGAGAGAGCGCAAGGCCAATCTTCGCGCCGTCGAGGAGCGGGTGGCCGAACCGCGCTTCTACCTGTCGCTCGATCAGGACGTCGTGGATGGACCATCTATCGGGCCCAAGACCGCAGAGCGGCTCTATCCGCACGGCGTCAAGACCGTGCGTGATCTCATCAAAGCGGAGCCGGCGGCACTTGCGGTGCTGATGGATTCCCGTGGCGTCACTGCGGAAACCGTCACTGCCTGGCAGGACCAGGCACAACTGGTCTGCACGGTGCCGGGTTTGCGCGGCACTCATGCCCAGCTCCTGGTCGGGGCCGGATACATCAGCGGCCAAGCCATTGCGGCAGCCGATGCCGACAAGCTGTGCGCCGACGTGCTGGCCTACGCAGCGTCCACGGCAGGGCAGCGCTTGCTTCGCAACGGCGATCCGCCGGATATCGAAAAGATCAAAGGCTGGCTGGATGCCGCCCGGAGCGTGCGGGCTGCCTGACTTTGCCGGGTGCTCGACACACAGGGCGGCGCCGTAAGGCTGCCGCGCTTGCTCGCTCGGCCCTCAGTGCGCGTAGAACTCGGCGAACACCTGCGAAGCGGCTGCGTCCGCCGACCGGCCGCGTGCGACCAACTGGTGGTAGCGAGAGGCGGCTGCTTGTCCTTCGGACATGGCCACCCACAACGCCCGCAGCCTGGCAGCGAGCAAGCCGCGGGTGGCGGGGGCGCTCTTGGTTGCGGGATAAAAGTCGAGCGCGTCGTCGAAGCTGGAAATGGTGCTCATGATCATCAATCTCCTGCCTGCCAGGGACGTTGATTGCGACCCTTGTGCGTTGCCACATGGCATATGGTGTGCCATGCTGCGTCGCAACAACAGATAGTCCGGAATGTTGGCCATGCGCACTCGGCATGGGTTGATAGCCCAGGTTTGCCACGCTTACGCTCGAGGCATGCAGGACGACGCAATCCGGATCGCCAAAGTTTCCCCGGAACTCCTCTCCCCGGACCTGATGGCGCAGGTCGACGCCATCTTCTTCGAGACAAGCACGCGAACCTTCCCACCCGGGTCGGAGCGGGACGCGTTCCGCGAGCGCTGGCTTGGCCGCTACATGCGCGGCGGCAGCGACGCCGTGTTTCTGGCAACTGAGGGCAAGGCCACGGTTGCAGGCTACCTGGTGGGCGCCGTGCAAAATCCCGGTCTGCAGGATCGCTTCGCCGACATCGGCTACTTCCACACGGATTTCGCCGAGTTGTGCCGGCTTTTCCCCGCCCACCTGCACATCAACCTGGCCCCGGCCTTCCGCAGCCGGGGCATTGGCGCCCGACTGATCGACGCATTCGCCGACTACGCCGCCCGCCAGGGCGCCGCGGGCATGCACATTGTCACCGGCGCCGGCATGCGCAACGTCCGCTTCTACGAGCGCTGCGGCTTCGCACAGCGGGGCGCAACGATCTGGAACGGGCATGAGGTCGTCTTCCTCGGACGCGCCCTCCATGCGCCCCAGGATCAGGGATCGGCCAGCATGGCGCGATAGCGCGCGGCATCGTTGGGTGGCATGCGCTTCAGCAGCCGCCGCATCGTATTATTGCCGACCATTTTGCCGGCCCCGCATGATGTGGCTGCTGTCCTGTGCCATTGAAGGTGCGGGCAGGGCCATCGCCAGCAATGACAGGCCGAACACGCACAAGAGATGCATCATACGCCGACCTCCAATGCTGTCGGAGGCCGAGTAGCAGCCGCCTGTGCACGCACGATGCCGGCGGTCAACCATTCGCGAGAGCGAGGAAGTCCAGCGCTCCGTGGGCGATAAGCACCGGCCACAGTCTCTGCGTGCGCACGTAGAATATCGTGAACACAAGACCGACCAGCCCGATCGAGAGCAGCCCCACAGGTCCTTGGTAGGTGTGAAAGCTTAGGCGCACGAGGAGCGAGGCCGCCACGGCAACAACCGGCCCGCGCCGCTTAGCCAGAAACGGAAGCATGTAGGCGCAGAGAAACAACTCCTCAAACAGCGGATTGATGATGGAGACGGCCAGAATGCCGGGCCAGCTCAGGCCTGCGCCGCTGCTGCTGGCCCCGGTGTCACCGGGCGCGAACAGCACCCACGGCAGCGCCCAGACGGTGGTGCTCGCAACCGCCAGGCCGATGGCCATGGCAAGCTCGCGCCCCGACGGATAAGCCGCGAAATGCTCGACACTCCAGCCACGCACGCGCAGGAACCAGCCAAGCGCCAGCAGCAGCATTGCTTCTTCGAGAACGACAAAGCGGAGATCGTCCTCCGTGAACTGCACCGGCCCGGCATCGGCCAAACCGCCGAGCGCGACCCACAGCGACGAGGCTGTGGGGAGAGCAAATGCTACCCCCACAACGATGCAAAACTCGGCCGCCGGGGAGAGCGCCCTCGCATGCTGCTCCAGCTTGCGCACCCGCCAATTCTCCATTTTCCGCCCGCAGTATTGTGTTCGGCCCACCCGGTGTGCACAAGTCGCGCAAGCGGCCCGGATCGGCCAATTTGCCAAGCTGCGTCAGCCAAGTAGAGTTGAGCGCAGGTGAGGAAACAACAACAATGGCGGCGGACACCTACGACTACATCATTGCCGGCGCGGGTACGGCCGGCTGCCTGCTGGCCAATCGTCTGTCCGCCGATCCCAAGGCGCGCGTGCTGTTGCTGGAAGCCGGCGGCAAGGACAACTACCACTGGATCCACATCCCGGTCGGCTATCTGTACCTGATGGGCAATCCGCGCACCGACTGGGGTTTCAGAACGGCCGAGGAGCCGGGCCTCAACGGCCGCAGCCTCGCCTATCCGCGCGGCAAGGTGCTGGGCGGGTGCTCATCCATCAACGGCATGATCTACATGCGCGGGCAGTCGCGCGACTACGACCTGTGGCGCCAGATGGGCAATCCCGGCTGGGCCTGGGACGACGTGCTGCCCTACTTCAAAAAGCACCAGGACCAGTGGGCACTCGAGCCGAATGCCTTCGAGGCGGGCGCCTTCGACAAGCTGCACGCGCGTGGCGGAGAATGGCGGATCGAACAGCCGCGCATCCGCTGGGACATCCTCGACGCCTTCCGCGACGCGGCGGCCGAGGCGGGCATTCCCAAGGTCGACGACTTCAACAGCGGCGACAATGAGGGCTGCGGCTACTTCCACGTCAACCAGAAGACCGGCGTGCGCTGGAACACCTCCAAGGGCTTCCTGCGCCCCGTGCTCGGGCGTCACAACTTGCAAGTCGAAACGCACGCCCAGGTCGTGCGCCTGCTGCTCGACGGCAAACGCGTCACCGGCTTGGTGCTACGGCAAAATGGCCAGGAGCGCACGATCAACGTGGCACGCGAGGTCATTCTTGCCGCTGGCGCGATCGGCTCGCCGGTGATCCTGCAGCTGTCGGGTATCGGCCCCGGCGCAGTCCTCAAGAAGCAGGGCATCGCCGTGCTCCACGAATTGCCCGGCGTCGGCGAGAACCTGCAAGACCATTTGCAGATTCGCTGCGCCTATAAGGTGCACGGCGTCAAGACCATGAACGAGCGCTTCCAGAGCCTCCTGCAGCGCGCCGGCTTCGCGCTCGAGTACGCGCTCCGGCGCAGCGGGCCGATGACCATGGCGCCATCCCAGCTCGGCGCCTTCGTGCGCTCCGACGCCAGCCGCGACACGCCCAACCTGCAGTACCACATCCAGCCGCTGACACTGCCGAAGTTCGGCGAGCCGCTCGATCCGTTCCCGGCCTTCACCGCCAGCGTGGCCAACGTACGCCCGACCAGCCGCGGCTTCGTGCGCATCACCTCGCCCGATCCCGACGCACATCCCGAGATACGGCCAAATTATCTTTCGACCGAAGACGATCGCCGAGTGGCCGCCGCGTCCGTGCGCGTGACGCGCAACATCGTCTCGATGCCGTCGCTGGCCAGGTACCAGCCGGAGGAATTCCGTCCCGGCCTCGAATTCCAGAATGACGACGACCTGGCCCGCGAGGCCGGCAACATCTCCACGACCATCTTCCACCCCGTCGGCACGACGCGCATGGGCAGCGACGATGCGGCTGTGCTCGATCCGCGCCTCAGGGTGCGCGGCATCCAAGGTCTGCGCGTCGCCGATGCCTCGGTGATGCCCACCATCACCTCCGGCAACACCAACTCGCCAACCTTGATGATCGCCGAAAAGGCGGCGGCGATGATCGCCGAGGACGCGCGCGGCTAGCCCATTCAAGCGGGCTTGAGCCGGCCATCAACCGCAACACCTGCCATCCTCGGGCTTGCTTGAGCTGCCGTCCTCGGGCTTGCTTGCCCCGGACTTGTTCCGCGGGTCCCACGGCCCAAGCACCCACGACTGGTAGCTGGCCGGTCGGCGCAAGCCCGACCATGACCCCACGACAGCCGTCAGCGCCGGCAATCACCCCCCCACGAACGTCGAACTCAACCGGTCTTGACACTGCCGCACACTAATATGGTAGTGCTCTAGGAGGGCAGGGAGGAACAACAAGCGATGCAGCGCTATGCCGGCGCAGATCGGGACGTGCTGTTGCCCGTGCGGCGACAGACCATCGGCGTGCAAATCCGCGCAATTCTGCGTCGCGAGATCATCAAGGGTCAGCTGCTGCCGCGCAGCCTGCTGTCGGAGCAGGAGTTGTCGCAGCGCTTTGGCGTGTCGCGCACGCCGGTGCGCGAGGCCCTCATCAAACTTGCCGAGGAGAATTTGGTCGAAACCTACCCGCAGTACGGCACATTTGTTGCGCCCATCAAATTGCGGGATGTGTTCGACAGCCAGTTCGTGCGCGAGGCGCTCGAATGCGCCGCTATCGAGCGGGCCATCGAAAGGATCGACGCCGCACAGGCCAAGGCTCTCGCATCCATCCTCGATCGGCAGCGTGCCCTGCACCGCGCCAGCGATAGCGACGGCTTTTTCGAAGCCGACGAGCGGATGCACGCGCTGATCATGGAGATCGCAGGCCATCCGCAGGCTTGGCGCCAGGTCGAGAACGCCAAGGCGCAGATGGATCGAGTACGCCGGCTCACCTTCCGCATTCCCAAGAAGCTGTCGTCGGTTATCGCCGAGCATAGTGCCATCGTCGAATGCCTGATCGACCGCGACCAGGCTGGCGCGATCAAGGCCATGCGCGTGCATCTGCGCGGACTGTTCAGGTCCGTCGAGATCCTGAAGAAGGAGAACGCCAGCTATTTCGCGGATGATGCCGCCCTGGCGCCGACGCCGCCCCCGCGTGTCAGCATCACCGCCCGCAGGGAACCGCCGCGCAATGGCGCCGCGCCCCGCCATCGCGGCAAAGTTGATCCGAAACGAGCCAGCGGCGCGCTTGCCAGGGGGCGGCGGGATGGCTAGTTTCGCGGCAAGTCGTCAGGTCATCGTACAAATCCCGGCGATGCCAGCCGGGCAGGACGGACGGACATGAAAATCACGCAGATCAAGACGTTCCTGATGCAGGCGGGCTCGCCGTCCGATCGCGCCTGGGCCTCCGACGGCAAGGGGCACCAGACCGGGTCTCGCAACTGGCTGTTCGTCAAGGTCTACACCGACGAGGGCATTTACGGCGTCGGCGAGTGCTCGGGCTGGCCGCGCGTGATCGAAACGGCGGTGCGTGACCTAGCCAGCATTCTCGTCGGCGAGGACCCGGCCAACATTGAGAAGCTCTGGCAGAAGATGATGGTCGCCCAGATGGCGCACGGCGTCAGCGGGGTGGTCGGCGCCGGCGCCATGAGCGGCATCGACATGGCACTCTGGGACATCAAGGGCAAGGCGCTCAATACGCCGGTGTGGAACTTGCTCGGCGGACAGGTGCGCGACCGCGTCCGCATCTATGCGCATGCCTCCGCGCCGGACGTGGCGCTGGAGCTCAAGCGGCGCGGCATCACCGCGGTCAAGACCGGCGGCGTGCGCGATCCGCTGCAGAAGGTGGCCGCCATTCGCGAAGCCGTCGGCGACGACGTGGACATCATGGTCGACCTGCACGGTCCGCCGTGGATGACGCCGAAGGATGCGATCGTGCTCGGCCGGGCGCTCGAGCCATACCACCTGCTGTTTCTCGAGGATCCGGTCGCGCCGGAGAACATCGAGTCGCTCGCCCGCGTCTCCCAGTCGGTCGCCATCCCGATCGCGGCTGGTGAACGTCTGGCAACCATCTGGGGCTGGCGCGCCATGGTCGAACGGGAGATCGTCGACGTCATCCAGCCCGACACGGGCCGGGCCGGCGGCATCAGCCAGATGAAGAAGCTGGCCGGCATGGCCGAGGCGCACCACATCATGATGGCGCCGCACTCGGGCACGCTGGGTCCGGTTGCCGAGTTTGCCGCGTTGCATTTGCTGGCGGCCATACCCAACACTTTGATGCTGGAGCGCATCGAGAACGACTGGCCGGGCCGCAACACGGTCATCTCCGGCGCGCCGGTCCTGGAGGATGGCCATCTGCTGGTGCCGACCACGCCGGGACTGGGCGTCGACATCGATGAGGCGGCCGTCGCCCGCCATCCAAGCGAGCGCAACGTCTCGATCGCCGGAGGCGGATACGAATCCGGCACTGAAAAAGAGTACGTTTATGTGCAAACGCGGTTGCACCGGGCCGCCTATCTCAGCTCCCGGCAAACCCAAGAGCTGAGGTTTCCCACCTGGGCCATCGGAAATGACGGCCCGCATCGCATGCAAGCCTGAACCCCGCCTCGCTAATCCGCAGGCATCTCCAGGGAGGAGTGTAGTACCATGACAGTCAAAATCACGCGTCGAACTGCAATGGCCGGAGTGGCCGGCTCTATGGTCGTCGGCCCCCGCGCCTTTGCCCAGGGCCTGACCCTGCCGAAGTCACCGGTGACCATCAACATGGTCGACGTTGCCGGCAACCTCGCGCTCACGCAGCAGGCGATCGAGAACTATCGGGCGGCCAAGCCCAATCTCGTCTCCAAGGTCACCTTCAGCAAGGCGCCTGCCCCCGAGCTGCCGGGCAAGATCAAGGCCCAGCAGGATGCCGGACGCGTCGATATCGACGGCGTCCTGACGGGCATCGACACGCTGTCGGCCGGCGTCGAGCAGAAGCTCTGGGTGCCGCTGCTGCCCGACTTCGCGGCCAACCTGCCGAAACTCGACGAGATCTATCTGCCGGGCGCGCTCAAGATGCAGGGCCTGGCCGCGAACCAGGGCGTGTGCATCGTCTTCTGCCCGGCGGGTCCGCTGCTCGAGTACAATCCCGACAAAGTCAAGAACTGCCCCTCCACGGCCGAAGAGCTGCTGGCCTGGGCCAAGCAGAACCCGAACCGCTTCCTCTATGCGCGCCCCGCCAACTCCGGCCCCGGTCGCGTCTTCATGATGGGCCTTGCCCACATCCTCAAGGACAAGGATCCGTCGGATCCGGTCAACGGTTGGGACAAGACCTGGGCTTATCTCAAGGAGCTCGGTGAGTTCGTCGAGTACTATCCGGCCGGCACGGGCCCGACCATGAAGGAGCTCGGCGAAGGCAGCCGCGACATCATACCGACCCAGATGGGCTGGGACATCAACCCGCGCGTGCTGGGCACCGTCCCGAAAGAGGTCAAGGTGCAGGCCATCCAGGGCTTCAGCTGGATCCTCGATGCGCACTACCTGTGCGTTCCGAAGGGCGTCGGCCCCGAGAAGGTCGCCGTGATGGTCGACATGCTGAACTACCTGCTCTCCAAGGAAGCCCAGGCCACCACCTATGACCTCGGCTATTTCTATCCGGGTCCGGCCGTGAAGGACGTGCCCCTGTCGATGGCGCCGGCCGAGAGCCAGAAGGCCATCAACGAGTACGGCCGCCCGGAGTATGCGAAGCTGATCGCCGACAATCCGCAGGTGCTGCCGCTTCTACCCGACAAGCTCGTCATTGCGTTCCGGCGCTGGGACGAGGAGATTGGCTCCAAGAAGAAGACGAAGTAAGCATCCACGAACAGGGCGCGGCGGGGCGAATATGCATTGCTCCGCCGCTGTCTTGTTGGCTGCCTGTCCAGCGTACGGTGACTTGAATGGCCATCCGCCTGCGCGCTTTCGAGCGCCTGCGTCTCGACAACGTGAGCCGCAATTTCGGCACGCTCAACGCGCTGAAGGGCGTGTCGCTTGACGTCAAGCGCGGCGAGTTCATCGCCCTCCTCGGGCCATCGGGCTGCGGCAAGTCCACCGCGCTGAACTGTCTCGCCGGCCTGCTGCCTCTGACCGCGCGGCAGCATCTGGCTCGACGACAAGCGTATCGATCAGCTCAAGCCCGAGGCGCGCGGCTTCGGCATGGTGTTCCAGAACTACGCCCTGTTTCCCCACATGACCGCGCGCCGCAACGTTGCCTTCGGCCTGATGATGCAGCGCCGGCCGAAGGCCGAGATCGAAACGATGGTCGACGAGGCTCTCGCGCTCGTGCGCCTCACCGCGCAAGGCGGCAAGCTGCCGGGCCAGATGTCGGGCGGCCAGCAACAGCGTGTCGCCATCGCCCGCGCCATCGTCGTGCAGCCGCCGCTCGTGCTGATGGACGAGCCGCTGTCCAACCTCGACGCCAAGCTGCGCCTGGAGATGCGCGCCGAGATCCGCCGCATCCACAATCTGCTGGGCTCGACCACGATCTATGTCACGCACGACCAGGACGAGGCACTGTCGCTGGCCGACCGCATCGTCGTGCTGCGCGACGGCATGGTGCGGCAGGTCGGCACGCCGGAAGAGCTGTATGCCCGGCCCGCGCATGCCGATGTCGCTGAGTTCATGGGCTACCGCAATCTGCTGCCCTCGCGCGCGGCAGCCAGCGGCGACGGACGCATCAGTGTCTCCGTGGCCGGCGCCACCATGACGGGCACGCCGATCGAGGCGGTCAGCGGCGATGCGGTGATCGCGATCCGGCCGGATGATCTAACCCCGGGCCCCGATGCCCCCATCTCTGCGGTCGTTGAGACGGCCGAGTACCGCGGGCGCGACTTTTATGGGACGGCCCGCACGTCCGACAACCTCGAGCTCTTCTTTCGCTCGGAACGCAAAGTGGCGTCGGGAGAGACGGTGCGCCTCGGCGCCGATCCAGCCCGCGTGCTCGTCTACGCGAGAAGCGCCGCATGACCACACCATCGATAGCCATGGCTGGCGGCCGCGATGAGCGGGTGCCGCTGCGCTTGCGCCTCGCCCAACGCGGCATCGACGGCGTGACGCTGCTGGTGCTGCCGGCCGCCCTCTTCATCCTGCTGCTGTTCGTCTACCCGTTCCTGTACGGGATGCTGCTGTCCGTGCAGCCGAAAGCCGGGGCGGAGACCGTCGGCCGCTTTGCCAACTATGCACGCTTCTTCTCCGATTCTTTCCTGTACGACACGATCCTCACCACGCTGAAGCTGGCCTTGCCGGTGACGATCATCAACGTGGTGATGTCGATCCCGGTCGCCATGCGCGTGCGGATGATGCGCAGGCAACGCCTGCTGACGACCATCCTGGTGCTGCCGGTGACGCTCGGCGCCGTGCTGGTTGCGGAAGGGCTGCTCAACTATCTGGGTCCGCAAGGCTGGCTCAATCGGACCTTGATGACGTTCGGCCTGGTCTCATCGCCCGTCCGCCTCGTGCACAACTACTGGGGCGTCTTCATCGCCCTCATCATCCATAGCTTTCCCTTCACGTTCCTGCTCACCCTCTCCTACGTGACCGGCATCGACCCATCGCTCGAGCACGCCGCATCGACGCTCGGCGCCGGCCCGCGCGCCCGCTTCCGGCACATCATCCTGCCGTTGCTGCTGCCCGGCCTTGCCATCACCTTCTGCCTGTCCTTCGTGCAGGACTTTGCGGTCTTCCCGTCAGCCGTGCTGCTTGGTGCACCGGCGGGGCCAACGCGCGTCATTTCTATTGCCGCCTATCAGGCGGCCTTCGAGGAGTACGACTACTCGATGGCCTCGGCGATCGCCATGATCATGGGGTTCGTACAGCTCGTCATCGTGGTGGCCGTGCTGACTTCGCGCGGGCTGTTTTATCGCGGTCCGGCCGGCGGCGCTAAGGGGTGACGATGCCATGAAGGGCAACGACAATCCGATCCTCTCGCGACTTTGGGCGTTCGCCATCTGGGCGGTGGTGCTGTTCTTCGTCGTCAACCTGTTTGCGATGATAGCGACCGTCGTCGTCAATTCCTTTTCGACGCGCTGGCTTGGAACGTGGCTGCCGCCGAGCTTCACCACGCGGTGGTACCTGTCGGCCTGGAAGGAATTCCAGCTCGACGAGGTCCTGATCGTCACGTTCCAGATCGCCGGTGCCGTGGCCCTCGTCTCCGCCGTGCTGGGCGTGCCGGCGGCCTATGCGCTCGCGCGCCGCGATTTCCCGGGCAAGAAGCTGGTCATGCTGCTGTTTCTGCTGCCGCTGCTGGTGCCGCCCTTCACGTTCGGCATCCCGCTGGCAACGGTCCTCTACCGAGTAGGCTTGGCCGGCACCATGTGGGGCGTGATCGTCGCCAACCTGGTGCCGACGGTGCCGTTCGTGGTGTTGGTGCTGATCCCGTTCATCGAGCAGGTCGACCCGCGCGTCGAGGCGGCGGCCCGCGTGTTCGGCGCCGGCACCATACGGCTGTTCATCCATGTGCTGGTGCCGTTGCTGACACCGGGCATCCTGGCGGCTGTGCTGCTGGTGCTGATGCGCACCTTGGCGGCCTTCGAGCTGACCTTCCTCACCTCCGGCCCAGGCAGCCAGACCCTGGTCGTCTCGCTCTACTATGCTGTCTCGGCTGCCGGCGTGCGAGCCGGGCAATCGGTCGACGCAATGGCCGTGATCTACATGCTGACAACACTGATCTGGCTGCTCGTGGCGCTGCGCTTCGTCAATCCGACGCAGATCGTGGCCCGCGCCAAGCAGGCCCACTGATCCACAGACCCGTGCGCGGCTCTAGCGCAAACGTGAGCGGCACGCGGCTCGCACATGCGTATACTGCATGCCCAGTGATACCCGTTGTTGGGTACGCGCCATTGCGGAGACGATCATGTGGCGGAATTCCGGGGTGCGTATCTGCACCTTGATCGCAGCGATTGCGGTCTTGCTACCCGCCTCACTCGGCACTGCCCGCGCCCAGACATCACCCGAAGCACTCGTCGCTGCCGTAGTGCACGTCAAGACCTTCATCGATCCGGAAGGCCGCACCACGCAGAACCTCGGCCGAGAGCGCGAAGGCTCCGGGGTCGTGATCGACTCGGGCGGGCTGGTGCTGACCATCGGCTATCTGATGGTGGAGGCGCACTCGGCGGAGCTGATCACCCAGGACGGACACAGCGTTGCGGCCAACGTGGTGGGCTATGACCACGAGACGGGCTTCGGACTGCTGCGTGCCGCGGCACCGCTTCACGTGCGGCCCATGCCGATGGGCAAATCCGCCGATCTCAAAGCCAACGATCAGGTCCTGATCGCCAGCTTCGGCGGTACCGACATGGTGGGCGCCGCGCGTGTCGTCGCCCGGCGCGAGTTTGTCGGCAGCTGGGAGTACCTGCTCGAGGATGCGATCTTCACGGCCCCGCCGCACCCGCTCTGGAGCGGGGCGGCGCTGATCAATCGCGAAGGCAGGCTGGTCGGCATCGGCTCCCTGGTGGTTGGCGATGCGTCGGGCAAGAAGGACGGCACCCCGGGCAACATGTTCGTCCCTATCGACCGCCTGCCGCCGATCCTGGCCGAACTGATCTCTGAGGGGCGCACCCAGCGCCCGGCGCGGCCGTGGCTCGGGCTGACGATCGAGCCTTTGGGCGGGCAACTGATGGTCGCACGCGTCGTTCCGCAGAGCCCGGCCGAGAAGGCCGGCGTGCAGCGCGGCGATGTCGTGCTCGGCGTTGCCGGTGCGAAGGTCAAGGACCTTGCGGACTTCTATCGCAAGGTGTGGGCGCTCGGCAGCGCCGGCATCTCCGTTCCGGTGGATGTCGTGCAGAACAGCGCCAAGCGCCGCATCGATATTCCGTCGATGAGCCGCTACGACCACCTGAAGCTGAAGTCGACGTTTTGAAGAACAGCCTGAAGCTCTTGCGCTCGGCTTGCCGGTAGTGACGGCGGAAAGTGCCCAGCGCCTCGTTTTACTGCGTCAGACGCGACGGATCGGGCTTGCGGCCGGTCACACGCTCCAGGGCGATTGCGCCCAGTACCTTGGAGGCCATCGTCTTCTTGCTGGGGTCGCGCTCACTGTCTGCAGCTCGCGCAACGCCAGTGAAACCGGTCGAAAGCGGCTCGTTGACAGCGCATCCGGCTAACAGGAACCCCGCGAGGATGAGCACCATTCCTCGCACCAGCATGCAGCCCCCTTACGCGCATTCGACACGTCGCCGCCGCTGCGGCCATGGTTGAACGTACCGGCCCCGAGACCTGTGGCAAGCGCAAAATTCAGCCTGTGCAAGAGCCCTCCGATCCTCCAGTCGAAACGGGCAAAAATGTGGTCGACGCACCGATTCATGCAACGTGGTGAGGAACGTGTGCACGAGACATGAAGGCCGGCTTAAGCGCATGCCTCTCGGCGGAGAAGATCGTTCCATCCCGAATGTCCGCGTCAACCTTCCGTAACCTTGGCTCGCTTGGGTTCGCGCTGATTTTGCGGCGAAATTTACGGGATTTAATCCGCAACTCGACATGCTTCGGGTGACTGCGCAGTTGCGTCGCAGCGTCGATGGCGCACTCGCAGCGATTGGAACGAGAGGCAAGGAGAAAGCAGGAAGGTGTGTCATGGCGCGAATGGAAGTGAGCCTGTCGGAGACCGGTGAAGTGGCTGCAGCGGGCGGTACGCCCGACGCGCTGTTCGAGCTTGGTCTGATGCATTGCGCGGGACGGGATGGAGCACTCGATCTCGTCAACGCGCACAAATGGTTCAACCTCGCTGCGATGCGCGGCAACGAGGACGCCAAGCGCTACCGCATGGAGATCTCGCGGGAAATGTCGCGCACCCAGATCGCCGAGGCCCAGCGCCTCGCGCGCGAGTGGCTGACACGGCACTGAACCTATAGGTCCCGGCCGGCGCGGCGTCAGCACTCCTTGAACAGGGACGTCAGGCAGTTCCAGCTTTTCTTGGTGGCGTTGCCGATCGCGTCGCCGGTCGACTTGAACGACTCCTTGACGTTGTCGTTGGCCTTTTTCATCTGGTCGGCCGTCTGCTCGTTGGCCCGCTTGGCCATCTCGGCGATCGTCTTGGGCGGCTCGTTCGGATCGGACTCCGGTTTGCTCGAGGCGGTGTCGGAGCCCGGTGTTTCGACCGGCAAATCGGCAGCGGTCCAAGGCACGCGTTTTACCGGCCCGTCACAATCGAACACCGTCCCGCGCTTGATCCCGCACGTGGCATGCTTGCCCTCTTTGGCCATGCTGGTAACGCACAGCATCTGCAGGGATTGCCCGCCCCCCGGCCGCGCTCCGTCGATGACGCAGCGGTAGACCGCACTCGGCTCGGTGCAAGCGACACAGTATTCCTGCGCCTCGGCGCGTCCCGCCAGCGCCCCGACCGCAATCGCGAGCGTTAGTCCCGTCACACAGCCGCTACGCGACATCATAACCTTCTGCCACCTCCTTGCGTCCGTCGCATTGCGCCCAAAATGCGGCGATCCTGTGGGATGCGCCCCATCGGTGCGGCGCTTCAAGGCATGCCGTTGCGGCCGTGCGCCTTGTAGCCGGGCCGCTCCGCCAGCCGGTCGTAATAGGCCGACGCGGCCTTGAACTCCGGCTTCTGGAAAGGAATCGCGAACCAGCGGTTGACGACCATGCCGAGCGGGATGTCGGCGATCGTGAAGCTCTTGCCCATCGCGAACGGACCGTGGGCGGACAAATGCTGCTCCAGAACCTGCATCTGTCCTGACCATTCCTTGGTCGCGCTTTCCACCTGATTGGCAAAGGCCGGGTTCTTGACGACCAGGGCATGGAAGATCGGGCGCATGCCGCTGGCGAACTCGGTCGAGCTCCAGTCCATCCACGACTCGATGGTGGCGCGCTGCCGCAGATCCTTGGGGTAGAGATCGGCGCGTCCATGCTTGTCGGCCAGATAGCGCACGATGCTGTTGCTCTCGCGCAGGCGGAAACCATCGTCGTCGATGACCGGCACCACGCCGACCGGATTGATGGTGCGGAACTCCGGGCTGTCGGTCGGCTTGAAGCCGCGCCCCCAATCCTCGCGCTCATACTTGAGGCCAAGCTCGTCGAGCATCCACAGCACTCGGCGCACATTGATCGAGTTGGCGCGTCCGTAGACCTTCAGCATGGCGTCCTCCTGCGGCTCGGGTTGCGCGATCTTAGAACTGTGAACGGCCGCGTCTACCGCAATGGTTCAGGCTCGAGGTGTCAGCCGTGCCCGCAACACTTCAGCGACACCGTTCGGGGTAGAGCAGACCGTGACGCCGGCGGCCTCGAGCGCCTTTTTCTTGCCGGCGTAGCTGCCGCGATCGCCCATCACGATGGCACCCGCATGCCCCATCCGCTTGCCCGGCGGAGATGCGGCGCCGGCGATGAAGGCCGCGACCGGCTTTTTCATGGTGCGGGCGTACTCGGCGGCCTCCTCCTCCATGGCGCCGCCGATCTCGCCGACCAGCGCGACCGCCTCCGTCTTGGCATCCTGGTCGAGGGCGACCAGCGCATCCTTGGTGGTCGTGCCGATCACCGGATCGCCGCCAATCCCGATGAACACCGAGATGCCGAACCCGGCCTGCACCAGGTTGAGGCACAGCAACGTGCCAAGCGAGCCGGAGCGCGAAACGACGCCCACGCTGCCCGGCCGGAACACGCGCGCGTTGAATGCCGGCATGAAGCCGACGAAGCTCTCGCCGACCGTGACGATGCCGGCCGTGTTCGGGCCGATCACTGTGGCGCCGCGCTCGCGCGCCGCCGCCAGCACGTACATGGTGTCGTGCACGGGCACGTGCTCGGTCAGGCACACGATCTTGCCGATGCCGGCGTTGATGATATCGAGCGCTGCGTCCTTGACACCCATCGGCGGAATGAACATGACGGCGGCGTCGATGGCGGTGTCGCGCGCGGCTTCGCCGGCCGTGGCCCACACCGGCAAGGCGAGGTGCGTTTCCCCGGCCCGCTTCGGGTTGACGCCGCCGATGATCCGGGTGCCGTAGTCGCGCATGCGCTCGGACCAGAAGGTGCCCTGCTTGCCGGTGATGCCCTGCACCAGCACGGTCTCGGTGCCGCGGATGATCACGTGCGGGCCCCCTGCGCTGCCTCGACCGCGGCCTTGACGGCATCATCCATCAGGTCGAACGGCTCGATGCCCAGCCGCTGCTTGACCATGGCGATCGGCCTCGTCCTCACCGGTGCCGTGAATGGTGAAGAAGATCGGGATCGCAGGCTTGAGATCGAGCCACGCATTGATGACGCCCTCGGCCATCACGTCGGTGCGGGCGAAGGCGCCGCAGAAATTGACCAGCAGGCATTTGACGCGCGGGTTGGACAGCACCAGCTCCAGCGCCGGCTTGGCCTTGGTGTAGCTCTCTCCGCCGATCTCCATGAAGTTGGCCGGACTGCCGCCGAAGTGCCGCACCGCATCCATGGTCGTCATGGTGAGGCCGGCGCCGTTGGCCAGCACCCCGACGCTGCCCTCCAGCTCGATGAACTTCAGGCCGAGCGCCTTGCCGCGCTCTTCGAGCGAGGTGAGCTTGTCGGGGGTGCCCGACGTGGCCAGCTCCACGTGGCGCGGGATGGCGCTGTCGTCCATCGCGTACTTGCAATCGAGCGCGATCAGCCGGCCGTCCGCCGTCAGCACCAGCGGGTTGATCTCCATCAGCTCGGCGTCGCCGGCCGCATAGGCAGAGTAGAGCCGGCACAGCAGGGCGATGAGTGTGGCGCGATCGCCCGGCAGCATTGCGGCGAGCGCCCCGCTCGATGGCTTTCGGGTCGAGGCCGCGGCGGATATCGATCGGCAGCCGCAGCAGCGCGTCGGGGTGGCGTCTCGGCGATCTCCTCGATGTCCATGCCGCCCTGCGCCGAGAACAGCAGCAGCGGGCCCTTGGATGCGGGGTCGTTCAGCACCGCCGCATACATCTCGTGCGCGATCGGCACCTGCTCCTCGACCAGCACCTTGGCAACGCGGTGCTCGCCGATGCTCATGCCGAGGATGGCGGCTGCGGCGACCCTCGCCTCGTCCGGTGAGGCTGCCAGCTTGATGCCACCGGCCTTGCCGCGCTTGCCGGTCGGCACCTGCGCCTTGATCACGCAACGGCCGAACTCGTGCGCGGCGGCGACCGCCTCATCCACGCGTGGCGGCCAGCCTGCCCTTCGGCGTATCGATGCCGGCTGCGCGCAGCAGAGGCTTGGCCGCATGCTCCTCGAAATTCATGAGACGGTCGGTCCCTCGCCGATTTGCAGGCTCACAACCACTTCACGGCTGCAGCCGCAGCGCTGCGCGCGTTTTCCAAGCTGGGATAGCTGAGGCCCGAGGCGAAGCTCACCGGCGTCCACACGCCGCGATCTTCGGGATCGCGGCGGAACTCCTCGTAGCCGAAGGTTCCGTCAGGCCGGCGGAAGAGGTCGACACAGCGCAGCCCATCGTCCGTCTCCAGGCTCTGCAGCACGGTCCACGACTTGTCGATGCGACCCGACATGCGCCTGTCACTTACCGTACTTCGCCCAATAGGCACCGAACAACTCTTCCTCGCTCGGCTTGTCCTCGGGAATGGTGGTGACCAGGTGGGTGATGTTGACGAAGCAGCGCCAGTTGAGGTTCTCGGAGATGGCGTTGCCCTGCCACGTGCCGCACCCCATCGACAGGGTGAATGCCAGGCCATTGTTGAAGCCGCCGCCGTTGCCGAAGGTGTGCGCCTGGTTGACCAGCACACGCACGACATCGATGTCCTCGGCGAGTTCGCGCGCATGCTCGGCATTCTTGGTGTGAATGCCGCACGAGTGGCCCTTGCCCTGATACTCGAGAATGTCGCGCACGATGCGCTTGGCATCGGCGAAGTCCTTGGCGCGATATACGGTGAGCACCAGCGACAGCTTCTCGCCCGACAGCGGGTACTTCTTGCCGGTGCCGGTTTCGGGCACCATGACGAACTTGCATCCGTTGGCTTTGGGCGACAGCTCGAACACGTCGATCAGCGCCTGCGGGCCCTGGGCGATCACCGCGCGATTGAGCTTGCCGTCCTGCCATAGCCGCTCGACGATGCGCGCCTTCTCGGTCGCGTTCGCCATGTAGCCGCCCTGCCGCTCCAGCGCGGCAATCGCCTGGTCATAGACGGCATCGACGATGACGACCGCATTCTCCGACGAGCACGACGTGGCATGATCGAAGGTCTTCGACTGCATGATGAGGTCGGCCGCCTCGTCGAGGTCGGCTGAATCGTCGATGATCACCGGCGCGTTGCCGAGACCGACGCCGAGCGCCGGCTTGCCGGACTTGTAGGCCTGCCGCACGTTGACCTGGCTGCCGGTGACCACCACCAGATCGACCGCCTCCATGAGCTGGGTGGTCGCCTCGCGCGTGATCGGACTTGGCAGGATCTGCACGAGGTCGGCCGGCAGGCCGATCTTCTCGAGCGCGGCCCGCATGCCGTCGACGGCGGGCTTGCTGGCCGCCCAGGCGCCCGGCGGCGGGCCGATGATAATGGCGTTGCCGCCCTTCAGCGCCATCATGGCCTTGTTGACGGGCGTGGCCGACGGGTTCGTGGAGGGGGTGATGGCGCCCACCACGCCAACCGGCTTGGCGTACAGCACGAGGCCCTTCTCGGGGATTTCCTCGATGATGCCGGTCGATTTCACCCGCAACAGATCGCGCAGCGTGCCGAACGTCTTGCGCTGGTTCTTGACGACCTTGCTCTCGACCTCGCCGATGCCCGTCACCTCGACGGCGATCTCGGCCAGGCGGCGCGCGTTGTCCGGCTTGTAGATCGACCAGGCCAGCGCCGTGACGGCCTCGTCGATGCGCTCTTGCCCGTGAGCGCTAATCTGTTTTGCGTAAATGGCCATGGCCGCCCGTGCCCGGGCGATCAGCGGAGCAACGGACTGCTCCGCGCCGTGACGCCGCTGCGGGCTTGGCGGCCAGTTTGGTTTCCGGCATCGGCACCTCGTTCGGGGCGCAAAAAATGGGACCTGCCGTCTCATAGTCTGGCAGGCCCACTCGTTGTCAACTATATCTGCCGCTAGGGGGACGCAAATATATCTGTCCCAACGCGGCGCAAAGCAGCGTGCTTGGTATACGACCAATGGCCCATCTAAGTTCGAGACCCACTCAGGTGCGAGCTTTTGGTCTAACTGCTGCCTTTGCGACCGTTATGAGTTGAGTCATCGCACCGCATCAACGATTGATACTATGAGAATGCCTGACAACGACGAACGACTGTCGACCCTCGAGAAGGCGCTGGCGGTGCTGGAAGCCGTCGGTGACCAGCCGCAGGCGGTTGGCCTGCCCGATCTGGCGGCACGACTGAAGCTGCCGCGCCAGACGGTGCATCGCGTGCTCGGCCAGCTGCAGCACGCTGGCTTGGTCGCCCGCCATCCTGTGCGCGAGCGCTATTCCGTCGGCCCGCGCATGACACGTCTCGCGCTCGCTTCGCTCAACTCCCGCAACCAGGGCGCGCCGGTTCGGGCCATCCTGGCCGACCTCGTCGAGGAGGTGAAGGAGACGTGCAACATCGGCGTGTTGGACGACCTCGAATACGTCTATCTGGAGCGCATCGAATGCAAGTGGCCGCTGCGCACGCACTTGGGGGCCGGCAGCCGCGTCAGCGCGTATGGTACGTCGGGCGGCAAGACGCTGCTGGCCGAGCTTGAGCCGGGGCAGTGCAAGCGCCTGCTCAAGAGCCGCAAGCTGGAAGCGTACACTCCGCGTACCATCACCAAGCTGCCGGACCTGGAGGCGGAGCTGGCCAGGATTCGCAGCCGCGGCTTTGCGCTCAACAACCAGGAATATCTGGACGGCATCGTCGGTATGGCCGTGCCTATCAAGGATGAGGATGGCCGGGCCGTGGCCGCACTGGCCATGCATGGTCCGCTGACGCGGCTGTCGCTCAAGGCGTGCGAGGGGCATGTGCATCACCTTGTGCAGGCCGCCGAGCGCATCGCCCGGGTGTGGATCACGCAGTGACGGCCCGCCCGACTGTATCCGACGGCACCGCCACCCACGCGGTGCAGCATCTATGCGCGCTGTGCAATTGACACTCCCGGCGTTCGCATGAAAAAACCGGGACGCTTTGTCCTAGAATATGCGCGCGAAGCCCTCGATCAGAAGGGCCGTATCAATCTGGGGAAGAAACGGGGCTTCAAGTCATGGCTACGGCAGTACCGACCAAGAGCGACATCAGGCGCGTGGTTTTCGCCAGCGTCATCGGCGCGACCATCGAATGGTATGATTTCTTTCTCTACGGCGTTGTTGCCGGCATCGTGTTCAACAAGCTGTTCTTCCCAACCGGCGATGCTTTCATCTCGACCTTGCTGGCCTACACCACCTTCGCCGTGGGCTTCGTCGCGCGTCCGCTTGGCGGCGTGATCTTCGGCCACTTCGGCGACAAGATCGGCCGCAAGAGCATGCTCGTGCTGACGCTGATGATCATGGGAGTGGCGACCGTGCTGATCGGCCTGCTACCGACCTATCAGCAGATCGGCGTGGCGGCCCCCATTCTGCTGCTCGTACTGCGCGTGCTGCAGGGCATCGGCCTCGGCGGCGAATGGGGCGGCGCCGTGCTGATGGCCTATGAGTACGCACCAAAGGAAAAGCGCGGCCTCTACGCCAGCCTGCCGCAGATCGGCCTGTCGATCGGACTGTGCCTCAGCGCCGGCGTGGTCGCGCTGATGTCGAACAATCTGACCGAGCAGGAGTTCCTGGCCTGGGGATGGCGCGTCGGCTTCATCGCCAGCATCGTGCTGGTGCTGGTCGGCATCTACATTCGCCTACGTATCCTCGAGACGCCCGAGTTTGCACAGGTACGTGAGCAGCGCGCCGAGGTCGCCGTGCCCTTCGTGGAGATGCTGCGCCTCTATCCCAAGAGCATCCTGCTCGGCTGGGGCGCGCGTTATATCGACGGCGTGTTCTTCAACATCTTTGCGGTCTTCAGCATCGGCTACCTCGCCAACACGCTGAAGTTCCCGCGCACGCAGGCGCTGCTGGCGGTGTCGATCTCGGCGTTCGTGATGATCTTCTTCATCCCCATCTTCGGCGCCTTGTCCGACAAGCTCGGCCGGCCGAAGACCTACGCGATCGGCTCGTTCCTGCTGGCGTTATCGGCCTATCCGGGCTTCCTCGCCTTCAGCACGGGTGACGCCTTCACCATCTACGCGACCATGATCGTGGTGTTCGGCATCATCTACGCCATCTGCTATGGCCCGGAAGCTGCCCTGTTCGCCGACCTGTTCGACGCCAGGGTGCGGTATACCGGCATCTCGTTCGTCTATCAGTTCTCAGGCATCTTCGCCTCAGGCCTGACACCGATCATTGCCACCTATCTCATCCAGGAGAACGGCGGGCAACCCTGGTACGTATGCGCCTACGTAGTATTCGCGGCGCTCGTCAGCATGTTCTCGGCCATGGCGATCGGCCGATTGCGGACGCCGGATGAGGCGCGCATGGCAGCGGCGCGCGCCTGATGCCCGTTTAGGAAGAAGGTCGACACGATGCGCATGACGACCGAAGAAGCCTTCGTGAAGGTGCTGCAGATGCACGGCATCGAGCACGCCTTCGGCATCATCGGCTCGGCCTTCATGCCGATCTCCGACCTGTTTCCCGAAGGCCGGCATCACCTTCTGGGACGTCGCGCACGAGACCAACGGCGGCCTGATCTGCGACGGCTACACGCGCTCGACCGGCAAGATGGCGATGGCGATCGCCCAGAACGGACCCGGCGTCACGGGCTTCGTCACCGCCGTCAAGACCGCCTACTGGAACCACACGCCGATGCTGCTGGTGACGCCGCAGGCGGCCAACCGGACCATCGGCCAGGGCGGCTTCCAGGAAGTCGAGCAGATGGCGCTGTTCCGCGACATGGTCTGCTACCAGGAGGAGGTGCGCGATCCGGTCCGCATCGCCGAGGTGCTGAACCGCGTGATCAGCAAGGCCAAGCGGCTGTCGGCGCCGGCGCAGATCAACGTGCCGCGCGATTTCTGGACCCAGGTGATCGACATCACCCTGCCGGCCATCGTCGAGTTCGAGCGGCCGGCCGGCGGCGCCAAGGCGATCGCCGAGGCGGCCAAGCTGCTCTCCGAGGCCAAGTTCCCGGTGATCCTCTCGGGCGCCGGCGTCGTGCTCGGCAATGCCATCCCGGAGTGCGTGGCGCTGGCCGAGAAGCTCGACGCGCCGGTGTGCTCCAACTACCAGCACAACGACAGCTTCCCGGGCAGCCATCGCCTGGCCGTGCGGTCCGCTCGGCTACAACGGCTCGAAGGCGGCCATGGAGCTGATCGCCAAGGCCGACGTGGTGCTGGCGCTCGGCACGCGCCTCAATCCGTTCTCGACGCTGCCGGGCTACGGCATCGACTACTGGCCGAAGACGGCCAAGATCATCCAGGTCGACATCAACGCGGACCGCATCGGCCTGACCAAGCCGGTCACGGTCGGCATCTGCGGCGATGCCAAGCTGGTGGCCAAGCAGATCCTGGCGCAGCTGGCGCCCTCCGCCGGCAATGCCGGGCGCGAGGAGCGCAAGGCCCTCATCCACACGCACCAAGTCGGCCTGGCTGCAGCAGCTGTCCAGCATGGATCACGAGGACGACGATCCGGGCACCACCTGGAACGCGGACGCGCGCAAGCGCGACGCCGACCGCATGTCGCCGCGCCAGGCGTGGCGCGCCATCCAGGCCGGCCTGCCGAAGGACGCGATCATCTCGAGCGACATCGGCAACAACTGCGCGATCGGCAACGCCTATCCGACCTTCGAGCAGGGCCGGAAGTATCTGGCGCCGGGCCTGTTCGGCCCGTGCGGCTACGGCTTCCCGTCGATCGTCGGCGCCAAGATCGGCAACCCGAACACGCCGGTGGTCGGCTTCGCCGGCGATGGCGCCTTCGGCATCTCGATGAGCGAGATGAGCTCGATCGGCCGCAAGGAATGGCCGGCCATCACCATGGTGATCTTCCGCAACTACCAGTGGGGCGCCGAGAAGCGCAACTCGATCCTCTGGTACGACAACAACTTCGTCGGCACCGAGCTCGATCCCGAGCTCAGCTACGCCAAGGTGGCGGAGGGCTGCGGGCTGAAGGGCGTGACGGTCAAGACGCAGGCGACGCTGACCGCGGCGCTGAAAGAAGCGTGCGAGGCGCAGAAGAAGGGCGTCACCACCTTCATCGAGGTCATCCTCAACCAGGAGCTGGGCGAGCCCTTCCGGCGCGACGCCATGAAGAAGCCGGTGGTGGTGGCCGGCATCGAGCGCGAGGACATGCGGGCGCAAACGGTCGAGTAGCGGCCCGAAGAAGTGGGTGCCCCTGTCCGCCGCGACGCCTTGAAGAAGCCGAACCGGCTGCTCTACAAATACGGGCACGGCAACGTGGCCTGAGCACTGATCGGGCCCAAGGGCGGGAGGTCTGATGCCCCACATCCTCACCGACGACGGCGTCAGGCTCTACTACGAGGACACCGGCAGCGGCACGCCCATCGTGTTCGTGCACGAATTCGCCGGCGATCACCGCAGCTGGGAGCCGCAGGTGCGCTTTTTCTCGCGGCGCTACCGCTGCATTCCTTTCAACGCCCGCGGCTATCCGCCCTCCGAGGTGCCCGACGACGTCGCCCGTTATTCGCAGGCGCGCGCCGTCGACGACATCCGCGCCGTCCTCGACGGCCTCAAGATCGACAAGGCGCACATCGTCGGCCTGTCGATGGGCGGGCTTGCCACGCTGCACTTCGGCCTCACCTACCCTGACCGGGCGCGCTCGGTGCTGGTGGCCGGGGCCGGCTACGGCTCCGGGACCGGCGAGCGCGAGAAGTTCCGCGCCGAAGCCGTGGTGATCGCCGACAAGCTGCAGGGCGAGGGGATGGCTGCGTTCGCCGAGGCCTATGGCTACGGCCCGACCCGCGTACAGTTTGAGAACAAGGACCCGCGCGGCTTTGCCGAGTTCAAGCGCATGCTGGGCGAGCATTCCACCAAGGGCTCCGCCAATACCCAGCTCGGCGTGCAGCGCGAGCGCCCGTCGGTGTTCGACCTGAAGGACAAGATCGCCGCTTGCCGCGTGCCGATGCTGGTCGTCACCGGCGACGAGGACTGGCCGTGCCTCGAGCCCAATATTTTCATCAAGCGCACCTGCCCGACGGCGGCGCTGTTGGTGATCCCCAACAGCGGGCATGGCGTCAACCTCGAAGAGCCGGCCGCCTTCAACGCAGCGCTCGCCGACTTCTTCACCCAGGTCGACGCTGGCCGCTGGCCCACCCGTGATCCGCGCGCCGTCAGCCAGAGCATCACCGGCATGACCAAGTAGGTGCTGCGGTAGGCAGCAACCACGTCAGTGCCGAGCTTGTCGAGGCACGGCATGGCGGACATTCGCCCTTCGACAAGCTTAGGGCCTAGTTGGTTGATGGTTGGGTGCAAGGCCCCTCCAATCAAAGTCACAAAGGGCTCAGTGCCTTGCTGCCCCGGGGTCGCCGCTGCGGCGGGTGCCGATGGACCTGTTCAGGCCGGTGATCTACTGTGCCGGCGACTGACGATCACACGCATCACGGAGCAGTACGTTGCATCGACTTGCTCGCGTATTCCTCGCCGGCCTGCTGGCGCTGTTGCCTCTCGTCATCACCATCGCCATCGGCGCCTGGCTGGCGACGATCGTCACCGCCTATGTCGGACCCAGCAGCGTGGTCGGACGGTGGCTGGTCTCCCTCGGTCTCAGCATCCGCGAGAACTCTGCTGCTCCCTATGCGCTGGGGCTCGCCATCGTGCTGGCCTGCATCTTCGTGCTCGGTCTGGTGGTCGAGACCCGCATCGGGCCATGGTTCGAAGCGCTCATCGAGCGCGTCGTCCGGCGCGTTCCGGGCGTTTCCAACGTCTACGACCTGACCAAGCGCTTTGTTTCCATCGTCGACACCAAAGGCGGCGACAACATCAAGGGCATGACCCCGGTGTGGTGTTTCTTCGGTGGGGAGCCGAGTGCGGCCGTCCTGGGCCTGATGCCGTCGTCGCAGCCAGTCATTATTGGCGAGGAAAAATATCTGGGCGTGCTCGTGCCGACCGCCCCCATTCCCATCGGGGGATGTCTGATCTACGTTCCCGCCCAATGGATCAAGCCCGCCGAAGGCGGCATCGACCACCTGATGGCTGTCTATGTGTCCATGGGCGTGACGCCGCCGCGCTCGCAGGCCGGCGCCCTGCCGCCAACCTGAGTCGGGCCGGCAGCCGGGGAACTGCAACCGACAGGCCGGTCTGCCGCGTCCGCAGCTAGGGGGCAGGGGCAGACCTCGCGACTGCGCATAAGCGACGTCTGTTTTGGCCTCAGGCACGGGCGGACCCGACGCTGTTAGCAACCTCGATGGAAACGCGGGTACGTTGCGGGAGGGCAACGTCACCCGGGTCGACAGCATTGCATCGCCAGGTGATGCCCACCCTACACGGCGGGAGCTTCAGGCTTCGCCTTTCCGGCACGATATGAAACAACCGGAATGGCATGCGACGAATTGGTAAGGGCCTTTTCGCCATTCTGGGATGCCCGAACCCGTCGCCCCAAGTGATGCAGGATCTCGACAGCACGCTGGAGTGTCTCGATGTTGCGAATGACCGAGTTGAAACTCCCGCTCGATCATTCCGAGCCCGAGCTGAGATCGGCCATCCTCAAGCGACTCAAGATTCCTTCAGAGGTGCTCGTGGGCTATACGGTCTTCCGCCGAGCCTGGGATGCACGCAAAAGATCCGCCATCGCGCTGACATACACCATCGACGTGGAGGTGAAGGACGAGGCTCTGCTATTGCGCGGACATCGCGGTGATCGCCACCTCGCGCAGACACCTGACATGTCCTACCGCTTTCCTGCGCACGCGCCCTCCCCACTGTCCTCGCGTCCCATCGTCGTCGGGGCAGGCCCCTGCGGCCTGTTTGCTGCCCTGACCCTCGCGCAGATGGGCTTTCGCCCGATCATCCTCGAGCGAGGCAAGGTCGTGCGCGAGCGCACCAAGGACACCTGGGGCCTTTGGCGGCGCTCGGTGCTGGATCCCCAGTCCAACGTCCAGTTCGGCGAAGGCGGTGCCGGCACCTTCTCCGACGGAAAGCTCTACAGCGGCATCAAGGACCACCAGTATCGCGATCGCAAAGTGCTGACCGAATTTGTAGAGGCCGGCGCACCCTCCGAAATCCTTTTCGTCGCCAAACCTCACATCGGCACGTTCCGGCTGGTGCCCATGCTGGAGAACCTCCGTACCAGGATCGAAGCGCTGGGCGGCGAGTACCGCTTCCAATCCAAGATGACAGATATCGACGTTGCCGAGGACGGCACACGCCGAATACGTGGCATCGCACTCGAAAACGGCGAGCGCATTGCCGCCGATCACGTCGTGCTCGCTGTTGGCCACAGCGCCCGCGATACATTTCGGATGCTCGTCGATCGCGGTGTGCACATCGAGGCCAAGCCGTTCTCCATCGGTGTGCGCATCGAGCATCCGCAATCCCTGATCGACCGCAGCCGATTCGGCGACAATGCCGGCAACAAAATCCTCGGCGCTGCCGACTACAAGCTCGTGCACCACGCGAGCAACGGGCGCTCGGTCTACAGTTTCTGCATGTGTCCCGGCGGCACGGTCGTGGCAGCCGCATCCGAGGCCGGCGGCGTCGTGACCAACGGAATGAGTCAGTATTCGCGTAATGAACGCAATGCCAATGCAGGTATAGTCGTTGGTGTCACGCCTGACGACTATCCGGGCCACCCGCTCGCCGGCATCGCCTTCCAGCGCCAGTGGGAGTGTCGCGCCTTCGAGGCCGGTGGCGGCACATTCGCTGCCCCGGCCCAGTTGGTAGGCGACTTCCTGGCGGGCCGCCCTTCAACAGCGCTTGGAACCGTCGTGCCCTCCTACAAGCCGGGCACCCGGCCTGCCGATCTCGGCTGCTGCCTGCCCGACTTCGCCGTCACCGCGATCCGCGAAGCGCTGCCCGCCTTCGACCGGCAGATCAAAGGCTTTGCCATGCACTACGCGGTCATGACCGGGGTCGAGACGCGGACGTCCTCTGCCATCCGCATTGGCCGCGATCGCAACCTGCAGAGCCTGAACACGCCGGGACTTTTTCCGGCTGGCGAAGGGGCCGGCTACGCTGGAGGGATCCTCTCGGCCGGCGTCGACGGCATTCGCGTCGCAGAGGCGGTTGCGCTCGATATCGTCGCCCGCTCCCGGCACCCAGCCAGCGAACGCTGATACCGTGCCGTAAAAGAACCATGACATGGCGGATGACCTTCGATGCTCAGGAGCCTTCGAGGACGAGCAGGCGGATCGCAACGTGCACGGTCACCGAAAGCGTGCTGAGCTCAGCCAGCGCATGGCGCCGATCTTGCGGCATGCGATGCGCGTGAGGCGTCATAGCCACCAGGTCCTGGATCGTCTGAGCATCGGTCAGCGTCACGGAGAGGCGCAATTCTTGCTCGTGCTTTAGGCCATAGCCCGCAGCCTGGGCATGCGTTAACGGCGGTGGCGTCGAGCGTTTCACCGTTGGATAGATGATCTCGCGCAGCTCGAGGAGGTGATCCGCCGCGGGATCCACGAGCAACACGTGACCGCCTAGCTTCTGTATCCTCTTGAAGCCCTCCCAGATCGGAAACCCGAAAAGGCACAACACCAGGTCGACGCTTTCGTCCAGGAATGGCGGAATACGGTTGTTGGCAACGAGCCAGGTTGCCGACACCTTGCGCCGCACAGCCGCCTTGACCGCCCATTTCGAAACATCGATACCGGCGAGCCCCAGAGTGCCCGCTTGCGGGCTCGCCGCTGCCAACCGGCCGAGCCGATCGAGGTAGTAGCCCTCCCCGCAACCAGCATCGATGATATTGAACGCAATGCCGTCCACCGATTTCGCGCAATTGCGAACCGTATCGAAGACGAGATCGGCAATAGGTTCGAAATGGCCGGCATCGAGAAATCGCCGCCGCGCCGCAACCATGTGCTTGCTGTCGCCTGGATCACGCGAAGCCTTGTGCTGGACGACCAGAAAATTGCAATAGCCCTCCCGCGCCATGTCGAAGCTATGGCCCGCCGCGCACCGGCGCTGCGCCCCGTGCGTTTCGATCGGCAGCCCATCGATAGGACAGGCGAGATTGGTCGCGGGGATGATGTGCACGGCCGCCTCGGCGATCTCGCTTTGCGCTCGCCTTATGCTCAATTCTTCGTACGTATCGACGATGGCGCGCGCCATCGCAAGGATTCGTTCTGTGGGGACGAGGAATTTGCCGATGGCGCGACTAGGGTGCCGAGCTGAACGAGAACGCGGCGCGCGGTTCGGCCGCAAGCCGACGCGGGTCGTCGGGTGTTGCCCACCGATAGAGTTTCCGCCAAGAAGTGCCCGAGAGTCAGTGCCCTGTGGAGATGTAGTCGATGGATGCCAAGGCCAATTCTCGCCCGTTGCTGATGACCGGGAACAGCGTTGCATTGTCCGCGATGCGGCCGGAGGATGTGCCGATCTTCGCGCGCTGGAACCAGGATCTGGAGTTCACCGCGCGAATTGGCACCCCCGGAGACGTGCATACCGTTGAAATGCGCCAAGAAGCCTACAGCCGGAACTCGAAGTTCAGGGCCGATGGCGTTGAGTTTGCAGTGATCGAGCTAGGCAGCGACCGCCTGGTCGGCTTCGGCGGACTTCACGACATCACGCGCGCGCTGGTTGCTACCATGTTCGTTGGCATCGGCGAGGCCACGGCGCGCAGGAAGGGCTTCGGCACGGAGGCGACGCGATTGATTTGCGAGTACGGCTTCTTCTTTCGCAATTTGCACAGCATCAAAGTGGAAGTGCACGAATACAACGATTCAGCCAGACGCATCTACGAGCGGCTGGGATTCAGACCCGTGGGCCGGTTGCGCGGGGCCAACCTGTTGAACAATCATCGCTATGACGAGATTATCATGGACCTTCTGCGCACCGAGTTGGAGCCGAGACACCTCGATAGCTTTGCGGCCCTGGAAGGGGGAAGGCATTAACCCACGGGGGAAGGGCTACACTTCCGCTTTGCTGACGTTGGCTATAAGTCGGAGGCATCCTTCAGCCGCGCATTCAAGACGATGGCCGGCGTGCCTCCTTCGATTTGGCGGAAGCAGGATCGACCGGGAGAGTAGAATGCTTTCGGGTGACAAGCCGACTCTTCGAGCGGGGCAGGGCATGCCCGTCTTGGCCCCAAAGCAGATCTAGTCCGGCATGCACGCCGACGTGCGGCGGAAGCCTTCACTGGCGACGAGCAACTGGCGCGCGTACTCAGTCTGGGGGGCGCGGGCAGTGAGCTTGCTCGCGTCCATCTCTTCGACCGCCTGGCCGAGCTGCATGACCAAAAGCCGCTCGCACATGTGCGCCACCACCGCAAGGTTGTGGCTCACCAGGATGTAGGTGAGCCGCCGTTCGGCGCGCAGAGCCTGAAGCAGATTCAGGACCTCGGCCTGGATGGAGACGTCAAGCGCCGAAGTCGGCTCGTCGAGCAATAGGATGCCAGGCTCCAATATTAGCGCTCGGGCGATGGCGACGCGTTGGCGTTGGCCGCCAGAGAGTTGACTGGGATACCGGAAGCGGAGCGACCGCGACAGGCCGACTTCGTCCAGCGCCCGCGTGATACGCGCATCGGCGCCGCCGATGCTATGGATGGATAGGGGCTCGGCCAGCGCGTCGTCGATCGTCTTCTTGGGGTGCAGGCTGCCGTAGGGGTCCTGGAACACCATCTGGACCTCACGATGGAACGCCTTGTCGCGGTGCCTGGACTGGGGCACACCGTGAATTTCGATCGTGCCTGTCCACTGCTGGTTCAAACCGGCCAGGACGCGCAGCACGGTGGATTTTCCTGAGCCGGATTCGCCGACGATCCCGTAGCTTTCGCCGTCGCGGACTTGCAACGAGACGTCGCGGATGACGTGTGCTTGACCGTAGCGCACATCGAGATGGTCGACCGCGATTGCCGGTTGAGCGCTCATTGCAGCCACTCGGGATCGCGCGTCACCGTTGCGAGCTTGCTCTTGGGATGCTCCAGGTCGGGTAGGCAACCGAGCAGGCCGAGCGTGTAGGCGTGGCGCCTCCCCATGGCGGCCGGATCGGTCAGCTCAGCCGCCGGCAAGGTCTCCATCACCTTGCCGCCGTACATCACGATCACGCGGTCGCAAAACGAGCGCACCAAGTGCAGGTCGTGGCTGATGAAGATGAGGCCCATGCCCCGGCTCGTCACCAAGTCGTCCAGGATCTTCAGAATCTGCAGCTGGACGGTGACATCAAGCGCCGAGGTCGGCTCGTCGGCGATGAGGATGTCGGGCTCGGCGATCAGCATCATGGCGATCATGACGCGCTGGCCCATGCCGCCCGAGACCTCGTGCGGATAGAGGTCATAGACGCGCTCCGGCTCGCGGATCTGGACCGCTTCAAGCATGTCGAGCGAGCGCTCGCGTGCCTCGCGCCGATTTGCTTTGTGGTGCACGCGAAAGGCCTCCGCGATCTGATGGCCGACGCTGGCGACCGGATTGAGCGAGAACTTGGCATCCTGCAGGACCATTGACATGCGTCGGCCGCGCAGACGCCGCCGCTCGATCCTGTGCATGCCGAGCAGATCGCGGCCGCGATAGGCCAGACGGTCGGCAGTGACCACCCCGGGCGGAGGGATCAGATCAAGGATAGCTCGCCCGGTCATGGTTTTGCCGGAACCTGACTCCCCAACGATGCCCAGGCGCTCCCGGCTGAGCGTGAACGACAGGCCACGTACGGCATTGATCGTGCCGGTCGGGGTTTGGAAGTCGACACGCAGGTTTTCGACATCGAGGAGTGGAGTAGCGTCGCTCATTTTGCGTCCATGACGTCGCGCAAGCCGTCGCCCAGCAGGTTGAAGCCAAGGGCAACAATGCAGATGGCGACGCCGGGGAACGTCGCCACCCACCACTGATCGAAGATCTGCTCGCGGCCGGCTGAGATCATGGCGCCCCATTCGGGCATGGGCGGCTGAGCGCCGAGGCCGAGGAAGCCGAGCCCGGCGGCAGTGAGGATGATGCCGGCCATATCGAGCGTCGTGCGCACGATGAGCGAGGGCAGGCACATGGGCACAACGTGGCGCAGGACGATGCGCCAGGACGAGGCGCCCAACAGACGAGTGGCAGCGATGTAGTCGGCACTGCGGATGACGAGCGTCTCAGCCCGCGCGACTCGGGCGTATGGAGGCCAAGCGGTCAGTGCAATGGCGATCACCGCGTTGACGATTCCTGGTCCCAGCGCGGAGACGAAGGCAAGCGCAAGCACCAGACGCGGAAACGCCAAGAAAACGTCGGTGAGACGCATCAGCGAGCGATCGACCCAACCTCCGAGATAGCCTGCCGTAGCGCCAATCAGCAGCCCGATCGGCCCAACGGTGACTACCACCAGCAGCACGATTACCAGCGTCACGCGCGCACCATGGATGATGCGGCTGAAGATGTCGCGGCCGAGTGCGTCGGTGCCGAGCCATGCGGTAGCCGAGGGCGCCAGCAGGCGCTGGTCGAGGCTTTGTGCGATCGGGTCGTGGGTAGCGATCAGCGGGGCGAGGAGCGCGATGATCAGTAGGGCCAGCACGATCAGCAGCCCGATGACGGCGATCGGATTGCGCCTCAGCGTCAACCACCGGCGCCAGAGCAGGCCAAGCCGCGCCTGTCGCCGGGAGATCGGCGCATCCGACCGGAGATATTCGCTCCAGGTGGTCATAGCGTCAGCGTGTCCTTGGGTCGAAGATCCGGCTGATAATGTCCGACAGTAGGTTGACGCCGACAAAGATCGCGCCGACGACCAGCGTGCCGCCGAGCACGCCGTTCATGTCCGCATTGAGCAGAGCGTTGGTGATGTAGCGACCGAGCCCAGGCCACGCAAAGATCGTCTCGGTGAGGACCGAGCCTTCGAGCAAGTTCGCATAGGACAATGCGATGACCGTCACCACGGGCGCCACGGCGTTGCGCAGGGCATGACGCCAAATAACCCGCCCCTCGGACAGTCCCTTCACGCGCGCCGTCACGATGTATGGCTGTTGCAGCTCCGTGATCATGAAGCTGCGAGTCATGCGGCTGATGTAGGCCATGCTGAAAACACCAAGCACGGATGCCGGCAAGATCAGATGGGAGGCCGCGTTGCGGAAAGCATCCCACTCGTGCTGCATGGCGGCATCGAGCAAGATCAAACCGGTAACGGGCGTGACGAAATCCTGGTAGGCGATGCCGATGCGGCCGGGGCCGCTGGTCCAACCGAGCTTGGCGTAGAACAGCAGCAGCGCCATCAGGCCAAGCCAAAAAATTGGAATCGAGTAGCCGAAGAGGCCGATTATTCGAGCCAGCTGATCAGGCCAGCGTCCCTGGGCAACAGCGCCGGCAACGCCGAGCGGTATACCGAGCGCGACTCCGATCAACGTGCCTAGCGTGGCGAGCTCAAGCGTCGCCGGAAAGACGCGGCGGATGTCCTCGGCGACCGGCTTGGCCGTCAGAAGCGACTTGCCGAGGTCTCCCTGGCACACCTTGCCGACGTAGATCGCGAACTGATGCCATAACGGCTTGTCGAGCCCCATGGCGACACGCGCGTTTTGGTAGACGTCAGGCCGGGCATTGTCGCCAACCACCGCGAGTACAGGATCAATTGGTATCACGCGTGCGATCAAGAACGTGACGAGCAGCAGCCCGAAGATTGTGACGGTGATCGTCGTCAGCTCGTGACTGAACACTCGGACCCAGCGCAGCAACCGGGAGGGGGCCGGCAGTGCGGGAGCAACGGCTGTGGTCGCGGTCGTGGCCTCCATACGGGGGTCCGTGGCTGTCATGCTTGAATGCGCCAGACCCGCGCTGCCCTGGACGGTTGTCCGCCCTGGCGGCGCGGGGGTCCACCGTTCTGCAGGTCTCAGTTCTTCACGATGGGAGCGTAGAAGTTCGTGTCCGAGGTTGGTCCAATGACCCAACCCTGGATGGTCTTGCGCTGTGCCGAGACCTCGATCTGCTGGAACATGATCACGAACGGCGAGATCTGCTGGTGTTCGCGTTGCAGCTTGCCGTAGGTTTCCGCCCGTTTCGTGCCGTCGCGCTCGAGCACCGCGGCCTGCGTGATCTTGGTCATCTCGGGGATGTCCCAGGCGTTGCGCCACGCGAGCGTCTTCGACTTGGCATCCTCGCCGTTGTTCTCGTTGATCGCAAACGTCTCGGCATTGGAATGAGGGTCAAGATAGTCCGGGCCCCACTGGCCTATGTAGATGTCGTGCGTGCGGGCGCGATATTTAGTCAGCGTCGCCTTGCCGTCGCCGGGGATCAGCTCAAGCTTGATTCCGGCCTGCGCCAAGTTGGCCTGGATCGCCTCCGCAATCTCGGTAATGGGCGAGGTGTTGCGCACGTCCATCGTCACCGCAAAACCGTTGGGCAGGCCAGCCTTGGCGAGCAGCTCCTTGGCTTTCGCCGGGTCGAACTTGTAGGGCTTGTCGTCAATTGCGCCGAGAAAGCCCTTGGGCAGGAAGGCTTGGTGCGGTTTGTATGTACCTTCAAGGATGTTGCGCTCGATCGAGTTGTAGTCGACGAGCCACTTCATCGCCTCGCGTACCTCCGGCTTTGCGAAATTCGGGTTCTTGGTGTTCAGGCCAAGGTAGAGGATGTAACCCTTGTCGCCCTGCACGGTAGCGAGATCTGCGTTCGATTTGATCGCGGAGAGTTGGTCTTTGGATAGATTGCGCGCGATGTCGATGTCGCCCTTCTCAAGCAGCAGTCGCTGGGAGGCCGGCTCGGGCACGTGGCGCACGATGACACGCTTGTTCTTCGGCGCGCCCTTGTACCAGCCTGCATTGGCGTCTAGCGCATACTGCTCGTTAGGCCGATAGGCGCGCACGCTGTATGCCCCAGAGCCAGCCGAATTGAGCTTCAGCCACTCGTTGCCGAAGTCGCCGCCCTTGACGTTGGCCTGGACGAGCTTGGAGTCGACGATAGCGGCCACGCCCGAGGTCAGGCAGTTGAGGAAAAATGTCGGCGCAAACGGTTTTGAGACCGTGATAACGACGGTTGAGGCGTCACTCGCCTGCACCTTTTCGAGCACGTTCTCCTTGGTCAACCCAAACTGCAGCAGGATGAAGCCCGGCGACTTGTTCAGCGTCACCGCACGCTGGAAAGAATAGACGACATCTGCCGCGGTCAACGGATTACCGGAATGAAACTTCACTCCCGTGCGGAGCTTGAAGGTGTAGATGAGGTTGTCCGGGCTCACGGTCCAGCTCTCAGCAAGCTCGCCCAAGAGCTTGTTGCCGTTGGCGACATCGACGCCGATCAGCTTGTCGTACACGTTGGCGCCGACCTCGACGCCTGAGAACTCGAACGCCTCGGCGGGATCGAGGGAAATGATGTCATCGATCTGCTTGGCCATTACGACGGTATCCTTCGGCGTCTGCGCATGCGCGCCGCCGGTAAGCAGCGCCAGCAGCGCAGTGCCCACTACCAATTGATATTTGTTCACAGATACCTCCCACGATGAGGCGCCGCGGCCTTGCCAACGGTGTTCGACGCTGATGGCTGAGTATTGTCTGTGGGTGCGCCGCAGGACAAGCAGATTGGTCGAGGCCGTTAAAGGCAGAGAGGTCAGCGGCCTACCGCGCCCGAAAAAGAGGGCGGCAACCGTCAGGCCGCCGAAGGCCACAGAATCCGAGGTGGAGATCCTCGGACGAGACGCAGGTCTCGGAAGTGCTCTCTAGGTTGCGGCAACGTCCCATCTGCAGGATCGCCGTGCTTCTCTCGCTACCGGCATGCGTCGCGGCCAGTTGTGCGGGCTGCAGATAGGGGACGTTGATTGATCTGCAAGCAGCGACAGTGAGAATCGAGCGAAGCCTCGGGGAGACCTCCGCGGGCCTACCTCTTAAGGCCCCAAAGACCAAACATGGGCGACGCACACTTAAGCTGCCCGCGAGCCGCGTGACGGTGCCCCCAACATCATTGGAAGCAGCACCCCCAAACACGGGGTGGTGCTGGGCCTTGGAAAGCCACAGGCACACGCTCCGCTGTTACGGCTCACCCGACAATCTGTCGCGGGATTGGCGACTAGGCCTTCCATCGGTCGTGTTCCATGCGTTTCACCACACGACGCATCGGCGCTCATCGCATCCGACCTTGATGTCGTTCAGGTTTCACGACAATTGGGCATGCCTCGCCCGCCGTTACGCTCAGGATCTACGCACACCCGTTCAAGAGGGTGGACAGCGTGCCGGCCAACGTTATAGACAGCCTGCTTCGCAGCCCCCGAGAGCGGTGATCTGGTGGCTCCGGTGCCAATCCGGTGCCAATTTCGGGTTTGTTCAGGCGGGTCTATTTGCTAAGTACCTGATCCGCCCAGGAGGAGACGTGGCCGAGTGGCTGAAGGCGGCGGTTTGCTAAACCGTTATACGCTGTAAAGGCGTATCGAGGGTTCGAATCCCTCCGTCTCCGCCAACGACTGTTCGCCGATGTTCGCGTACGTTCGCGGCCCCGAAAATTTCTGAACTAAATCAAAATCTGCGGTTGCCTAGCGCTCGTCGGTGCGTGTTACCGTTCGCCTGCATCCGAGGTCTAAAGGATGGGTACGAGGATGGGTGGGCATGCCAAAGCGCATCAATAGGCTAACGACAGTCCAAATCGCCGGCTTGAAGAAGCGCGGGATGTATGCCGACGGCAATGGCCTGTATCTCCAGCTCAGCGAAGCTGGGACGAAGAACTGGGTTTTTCGTTTCCGCCACGAGGGTAAGCGTCGCGATATGGGGCTCGGGGCCCTGGTCGACGTTGGCTTGGCATCGGCGCGGGCTAAGGCCTTCGAGGCCCGTCGCCTGCTGCTTCAGGGAATTGATCCGATCAAGTCACGCGCAGCGGCACGCGTATCTGCGGCGGTTGATCGGATAACGTTCCGTCAGTCGTTCGAGACCTTCTTTGAGGTCAAGGGTAAGAGCCTCTCGAACGCAAAGCACCTGCGGCAATGGCCAAGCACCATGTCGAACTACGTGTTCCCCTTTATCGGGAACCGGCCGGTTGCAGATGTGCAGACAGCTGAGATCTTGGAACTGCTGACGCCCATCTGGTTCGACAAACCTGAAACCGCGAAGCGCGTGCTGCAGAGGATCGAAGCGGTGATCAGGTCAGCGATCCTGCGCGGTCATCGGGAGCGCGCGTCCCCCTGCATCGGTGTCGTGCAAGAGCTTGGAACGCGACACCGCACCGTGACCAGTCATCGCTCGCTTCCCTACAAGGAGGTGCCTCAATTCATCGCCGCATTGCGGTCTTCCAATTGCCTACCCTCCACACGCCTGGCCTTCGAGTGGTTGGTCTTGACCGCGACCAGGAGCGGCGAAACGCGATTGGCACGTTGGCAGGAAGTTGATGAACGCGAAGGGCTTTGGATACTGGCCAAAGAGCGGACCAAGACGCGCCGCAGCCATGTTGTGCCTCTGGCACCGCGATGCCTTGAGATCTTGAGGCAGGCACGCGCGCTTTTTCCGTCGTCCGATCTCATTTTCCCTGGGAGCAAGCCGGACTTCCCCCTGTCCGACATGACGTTCACCAAGCTGCTCCGTGACATGGGACTTGCCCACCGCGCAACCGCGCATGGCTTCCGGAGCAGCTTCAAGAACTGGTCTGCTGAGGTGGCCCGGACGCGTGACGAAGTCAGCGAGGCGTGCCTCGCCCACCAAATCAAAGACAAGGTTAAAGCTGCCTACCTCCGCGCAGACTTTTTGGAGGAACGCACGACTTTGATGTGCATCTGGGCAGATCACTGTCACGGCACAAAAAGCGCAATCAAACTTCAAATGCCTCTTGCGTTGACGGGCTAAATCACCAACTATTCTGTATTCCAGCCACGGTCGAGTACTGACTGAATTGCGATCTCTGCGGTCTAAATACAGACCGATCTAACTACGCGTCGCGTTCGCTCGAACCAAACAACATCACCTGAAAAGGATCCGATCGCATGCGGGGCAAACGTCCTGCGCGGCACGCAGCGCCGCGCGCATTCTATGATTGCGATCTATCGGCGAATTGGGAGCAAGCAAACCGAGCTGCCGGATTGCTGGCAGCCACGGAAAAGCACTGCGAACGGGCGGGTCGCATAGTTGCAGAGCTGATCACGAGGCTCAAGGCGGAGCTGGTTCTCGAGCGGGAGGTGCGTGAACGGTTGAAGGGGCTGGACTGCAGTGCTGCTGATGCAATCGAATTGCTGACCGAGGAAGTCGCGGTGAACGAGCATTTGTGGCGTAGACTGATGAAAGGATTGATGCGCGCTAATATCAACCGCCGCTCGACTGAAACTAGTGGCATCACGCCGGCTTGGGAGTTGGAAGGTGATCGTGTTTACGACGCCATTAAGCGGCGCAGCGTCCGGGGTTTGCTTGCAAGTCCGCGCGCTCGGGAGGTAGTCGTGTGCGCTTTGGAGATCAGTCTGGAAGCGCTCCCGCGGGGCAATGTGCCATCAATTCTGGAACCGACATTAGTGGAGTTGGGGTTTGTCTTTCTTGATGCGGGTGGCGAAGTCACCAAGGGAGCCGACGGCAAAAGCACCAAGTTCGACCGATGGGCACTCGCCTTGATTGAAGAAGCGGTTGGCCGGCCCACCTGCACGTTGGCGGAGATAGTCAACATCACGAGAAACTTAGATTGGAAGGGACGCCAACCCCGACAGGCCTTCCTGTAGTCAGGAATGCGCCGAGTGCGCTAAAGCCGTTTTTAGGTTGCGCCCGCATCTGCACGCGAAGCAATTGCAGAGACGACAAAGTCCAGGCCATCAGAAGTATGGGCGGGTCAATTTTGGAGATCCAGAGTATGCGAGCGCCGCGTCTTGAGTTAGATCGGCGTGTTCGCTGTCTGTGACACGCTGCGACGCCGTTAGCGCGTGCTGCTGAGCGCATCACCTTCTTGTGTTGACGAGCAGCAGTGCTTGCAGCTCCGCAGTCACGCGCGATAGCGTCGACGGATTCGGCGCAGATTGCTTGTGCGTTGCGAGCGCGCCTCTGACCGGCTGCTGCGGCTGTTAGTTGCGCGCGAGCTATCAGCCTCTCTGCGGACCGTTGGTTGTTGGTCTTTGATTCCGCCCATGCCCAAGAAGTTGAAACCACCGCCTGGCTCACCCATCACATGTTCCATCAATGAGGCCTGCCGCCTATTGAGTGTCGGAAAGACAACCTTCTATGGGCTCATGAAAACCGAGAAGATCGCAACCACAAAGATCGGAGGTCGCCGACTGGCGATTGTCCAGAGCCTTTACGACTATCTGAATAGAAAGTTGAACTGGCAAGACGACTGATGCCAGCCTTCGACCAATCACGGGCGCCAGATGAATGCAAGTCGCGGCGGGCGCCCGTTACGGCCGTGCGCTCGGTCGGTCGGGCTGTTCCGCGAGAGTCTGCGGCTTCAGCATAGCGATGAGTGGAGCCGGTATCCCGACACCCACATACGTCTGCGCGTTGCTCTTTATCTTGCGCCCTCCGTTTTCTTGCACTTCGAACTTGATGAAACGGCCAAACTCCGCCGAGGAAAGTGCGGGCCAACCGTGCGTTTGATGCACTTCCAGGTAGGCCTGCCGCAAGCTGGAGCCGGTGGCTCGCAAACCTTCGCCCCAGTCGAGCATGCTAGAGAATGCAGCAATGGCTTCGCGCGAGCCAGTCCGCTGAGGGGATAGGTTCGCTGGTCGGCGAGGCGCAGACGGCGATTGCCCCAATAAATCCGAATGGGCATCCGCGCGCCGAACCCGTGGCCGAGACTGGGCGCCCGATTTGCCAGCGCGGGCGGGAGCTGGGCAACCAACCCTCGGAGAAGTTTGGGCGCCCTCGGGACTGGTCTGGCTGTTTGATGCGCAGGTGTTTGCTTGGAGATCGGTGGGCCTCGCGCGGAAGCTCGCATGCACCGAGCTGGCGCCTGCAAGGGCGCCCGCGCTTGATCTGACGTTGGCTGAGTCAATCGGGCGGGCGGGCAAGGCGCCTTCTGCGTTGGATCCTCCCGATTTTGAGCGCCGGGTACCCTGGGCGGAGTCGTTCTTGAGAAGATAATCGCAGTAGAGGCCAAACATTGAGACGAGCTGCAGGATAAGCATCAACATCATCGCGATGCCGACCTTGCCGTCGATGTTCCCAACCCAGCCGAACAGCAATTCGAATGAGCGAGGCATGGGATCTCTGTCGTCCTCGATCTCGATCCGTGCGAGTTGTGCGCGATGCTTTTCGGCCTCCTGTTTCAGCTTTTCATAGTCTTTGGAGACCTGCAGTTCCTTTCGCAAGCGAAGCATATCCCGGCAGGCGCGGGAATGCAGCTCTTCAACGCGCGTGCAATTGTCTGTCGCCTGACGCACCGCCCGCGGCAGTCCGTACCAGTCCAGTGCGGCTTGCAACGTCTCAGCGGGCTTGGGGACGTTAGGTGTAGACGCTGCAGTAAGTTGCGCTTCGACGAGTGCAAGGCTCGCCTTAAGATTGGTGCGCTCTTCCGCCTTTTTGGCGGACCGATGATCTGCAGTACCTAGGATCGAATGCAGGGTGGCGTGGCTGGAAATAGCTCCAACCGCCACCGCGAGGGCGAATACTATGCCCAAGGGAAACACCATGATCGTCCCAGCCGCGCCCACCGTCCACAGACGATGCATGTAGATCAGGAAGCGGCACTCGATCGCTTTGAGAGGCACCACGCAAACGAATGCCACCCACTCCGGCAGGCCGATCGCGGGAGCGAGGCGCGCAAGTCCCGCGAGTTCGACAGCGAGATTTAGAGCCAGAACGGAATAGACGATGAGCCGCAGTTCCCACATCGGCACAATGCCCCACGCTCGTCGGTTCGACGTTAGTTGCTCTTGAGCTTTCGCTAGTTCTGCCGATGCTTATCGGCGCTGGTCTTCGGTGTGCTAGGCCTCCGGAGCCACGCCTGCCTGCCCCGAACGTCGGCATCCAGTGACGAACGTCGGCGCATTGGCACTAGTTGTGGAAAAAATGGCGATCGCTCCGGTACCTAGGTCAGCACTGCAGGTACCGAGCACCGGTCCTCAAAGCGGCCAGAGCGCGATCCATCAGAAAGAACGCCCGAAAAAGGCGTGCGCCATTCCGACAGTGACTGAGTCCGGATCGATCTTGCCATATATAAGCGCCACGCCTGCTGAGTATGGAATGCTGTGATCAGCAGTCTCGTGCGTCTGCGGTCGCCACTTGTCCGGTCCGTCAGCCATGATCTTTATTGCAGCCCGCGACAGGTGGATGTTGACTTCAAGGAGTTCGTCGGGGCTCTTGAAAAACTGCCTCGCTTCCACCGCAGCTTGCGCCACGGTTTGAGCGAACTGACCAAGCGGAAAGCGCTTGGTGAAGCAGCGGCGGATGCCGAACGGCTCACCGAGTTGCGGCGACGCCACCGAATTGCGGCTCATCACCTTGAAGAAGCCATAACGGCCCTCGAAGACATTGCTTGGGCCCGTCATACCATTCTGTGCGAGCTGCAGCGAAAAGATCGCCTTGCGACACGCGTCGGCTGCTGCATACGCCTTCCAGTTGGAGAGCGTATCGGCGCGACCCTGGCGCGTCGCAGTATTTCCTCCAACAGTGATGCCGATCGCGTGCACCAGCTGTTCGGGGGTAAGTCCCAACAGCTTTCCAGCACCCACCACGGCCCCCATGCCCGTCACCGTCGTATGGTCGATGCCATGGCCTAAGTAGTCAAACACGTCCCCAATCTTGCAGAAAACCTCATAGGCGAGCACCATCGCCGTGATGAGATCGCGACCGCTCCGCTGGCTTAGCTCAGCCGTGGCGAGGAGCGCCGCAAGCGTATCGCTCGGATGGCCAATCGGGGGGCCATCAGAAATCCGTTGCGGGCGGCCAGAGCGACCAGGATGTGTCGGCTCTCAGCGCCTCGTCGGCCGAATTCGCCAACCTGTCGGTTTCCGTTCCGGCATTTTCTTGAGGTTGGCCCGTAGTTGTGTCCTCGACCAAAGGCTCAGGATTGGCCGCGTGTGACTGATGACCCCCATGGGAAAGAACGATGGCGCCCAATCCAACTGCAATGACGCTGTCAATGGGCCATGTTTTCGCGTGGAACCGCATGGTCCCTCCTCCTTGTGGGTGACGAGCGAAAACCTTCTGGGCCTCAAGGGCCGCCAGCTCAGTAGGCGTCGAACGCTTCTTCAGGCAGGTTCTTCTGGCCCTTCATCAGGTCCATTACGCTGACCCAGCTTGCCGCCGAAGCTGCATGCTGTTTCGGAGCATTCCCAACGATGGTGCTTCCTGCAATTGCTGCGAGAGCAGCCACCACGACTCCAATGGAAGCCATAATGAGAGCTTGGCGCATGTGTTTCCCCTTCCAATATCGGGATTACTATCGCGGAGACCGAGCGTTATGACCGCCAGCGCAGCGTGCATATCGGCAACAACCCGCGAAATGGGTCGGCCGCACACCTGTCGGGAGAAATACCTAGGGCGCGTGCGCAAGGTGCACACCGCCTGCGGTGGAGTGGTCCGTGACACTGGCGCCCCGCGCTCGGGTGCCCGCGCAAGACCAGCCATGGTGCGTCGAGGGGCAAAGCAGTGGTCAACGGCGACTAACCGTGCCGATATTGTCGGGTGCGAACGGCTTGGCACCGGGGAATGGCCTTTCGCTTGTCCTCTTCTCATTCGCCCGCCAGCCCAGGAATGTGCCGGTGCCTAAGGCGGGGTCGACGAGCCGCTTTGCTTTAAATCGAAGCGGGCCTTGGTCTGTCCGGATGCTGTGGTACAGCGAGATAGCGGCTTACATGGGAGCGCCGTAACGCGTGAATGGGAGGTCAGTCGTGAGGTATCTAGCGCTCATTGCAATCATGGCGATCCTAGCAAGCGGAAGAGTGGAGGCACAGCAACTGCTCAATCAATGGCTCGATGCGGGGTGCAGCGTTGTTAGCGCCCAGGTGACCGGAGAGGTGGCGGTGGTGCTCAACTGCAAGGCCATGGTCGAAACAATGCGGAAATCGGGAAAAGACTTCAAAGGGAGTTCGGTGCCACCGGAATTCGCGAAGAACTACGGCTATACTGTGGTTTGCGTCACCGACAAAATTCAGCCTGGTACGTTGGGCCTGAACGTTAGATATTGCCTGACTATACCTTAGCGCACGAACATGGCATTCGATGACAAAGTTTCAATCCACGCGCCCGCGCGGCCTCGTTGCGCAAAACCTGGAGCCATAGAACGGGGCCGTTGCGGTCGGGTGCGAGGGGCTAGTGCAAATGAAGCTTTCGCAATACGCAGTGTTGGCGTACGCGGTGCTTTATTTCGTGCTGGCCGGCTCCATGGAAGCCGAAAACCTAAACCTCAGCTACCCCGCTGCCTACGTCGCCTTTTCAATGATCGCCCAAATTCTTGTGGTCTGCGGCATCATCCTTTTCGCCATCGAAGCGCGGGGCGAGTTCGCCAACGCGTGGCGACTGCTATTCCCACTGCTAGTGCTTGAACTCGCGCTCGGTGTCCTGTTCGATGTGACGTACCAATCCGATCTCGATTATCTTTGGATGAACGAACTGTTCGGCCTCTGGCTCGCTGCTCCTGCGTACTATTTCAACTTCAGGGTTGCTCGCTACAGGGGTTGATCGGCGTTCTTTCTCCTCAAACATCCTTCGGCGCGTAGGAACAATCTGCAACGCCCGTGCTGCGCGGCTCGACCCAGAGTGTAAGTTTGACGAGCGATGCAGGCTGGGCGTCGCTAAAGTTCAGCAAATAGCAGCCAAATTCCCACCAAATCCTCGGTTGGTCTTTCGCGACCGCTAACCGGCGTGAAGCCCTGGGCGATCTGACGGCCGCGGCTTCGAAATGAGCCGCGAACGCGCCCGCGTACTGCTCGCTCATGGCCCCAGCGCATCGGCCGGCGATTAGCTTAAGCATCCGATAATCTCTATCTATGTTAAGCAATAGGGCGGACCACACCACGATGCCGCCGCGTTTCCCCCTCGATGCATTGGTAGACCCTCCGCATCCCAGTTCTGAGTGAGTGGCGTCAGGTACTGCGTAGCCCTAACGGCCCTGGTCGGAGTCCCCCTCCTCCGGGGCCGTCACTTTTTCACGGCCGGCCCTTCATCGGATCAAGCTCGATGGTCGACCCCTCCCAGCCGCACGCAGCCGTTTCGTGACGACGACTATGCCGAGCACTGGGCTACCACATTGAGTGGCGTCTGATGGGAAGTGACGCTCAGCGACGCTCGTTCGCCTGATAGCATTGCCATGAGCGCTGCCCGCTCCCCCAGCAGTTGAGCCATGCGGACAGAGCTGCCCTCTTTCGGTTTGCTCTTCACGAGCGCGCTGTATTCGATGTTGACGTCGCGCAGTCTGGTACGCAGCGTGCACGTTCTTCTGGGGTTCATCTTTCCGTTCCGATCAAGCGCCAGCTTGGGCGCGGGGCAGACTGGCCGGAGCTGCTGCGTAGAAAACGGCCCGCCACATGCGTGCTTTGGCAGCGGGCCGCTACGGGCACATCAGGACACACCCGACGCGTTAGCAACGGGCGCCGCAAATTGAAGCAGCTGAAGCTTAGACTTCTGTGACCTCGTGTATCGCAAGTTGAGCCGCTTGCGGCGGATGTCAGTGCGCGGCGCAGAGAGGAAACCTTTTGGGCCGCCGCGCTTGTGGATGGGAGCGCGACGACCACTACGCGCCGGGTTGGGAAGCCGGCCGGGGCAAGCTGCGCGACTCGGGTTAACGCAATCTTAACCACTCGTCTAACCGACAACGGCTGTGCTCCGCCACGTCGAGCGGCACGATGGGCAAGAGCGTGGCAATCCACGGTCAGGACCTGCCGGGCAAGCATGCCCAAATTTTTTTGCCGCTAGCGACGGTGTTGGCAAATGCCAACGACCACTATCGCGCACGGTCGCATGGTGCGAGTAGCCCAAGGTGGGTGGCGAACGGGCGACGATGATGTGGTCCGTAGCGCCTAATCAAGGAGTACCAGTCATGAAGACCATCGCATCCGCCCTGATCGCTCTGGCAGTTCTGACCGGCGCCGCCGCTTCTGCCAACGCCTTCGATACCCAGAGCTTCTACGAGCAGCTGGATCGCAGCCGCCAGTAGATAGAGACGTGAGTGCGCTCATGCGCTGCTTCTCGGCTCGTGCTTCGGGACAACTGCCAAAGCAGAGCACAGGCCCATAGCACGACCGAGAGGCGCCCTACGGGTTCACCAGGTGAGTAGTGTCATGCACAGAAACCCCGCTCGCAGACCTTGCCGCACGGTTGGCATCTCGTGGAACAGCGTGCTCGGTCCGAGCTGGCTTGAGCAGCCCCACGCCATCACGGTCGCCGATATAGCCGCCGGGTGCGCAGCCCTGGATTATGGCTATGCGACCTGGTTTTCGCACCAGGTTGATGGCGCGCGATGAAGAAGACGACCTCGCTGGCGATGGTCGGCTCCCGCACAACGACCATCGCGGCAAGTGATCACCTGTCCTTGCCGGGATTGCACGCCCCCGCGCCCGCATGCCCGCGATCATCCGCCCGAGGCTTACGATCCGTCGGGCCTTACGATCTCGACGCGCGCGAACCAGCCCGGCGAGTTCGTAGTCGAGGTTTAACCACCACCGCGCGTGACCGCTGTCTGGTCTGCTAGCTTCTTGCTATGCTGGGTCGTGATCAAAGCCCAGATAACAACCATCTTCTCCGTAGAGCCGACGGCGTACGGCTGGTCCGTGAGTGATGGCGCCATGCGGTTAGGTTTATTTTTGAGCCAACGGCAGGCACTCGATGAAGTCAGGAAACGGCGAGCGGCCCTAAAGGCAATGGGACTTGCAAGTTCGCTTGAGGTGACCGGCAAGGAAACGGAAGGAGTGCGCCGACCCCAACGTTTTTACTAGCGGCTGCCGGATGAACTGCGTCGGCTGTTTGAGCAGCTCATTTCACTGATAGAGGTGTCGGGACCGCGCGAGGTACTTAAGCTTGTCGTAACCCCGTTCTCTTGTCTCCCTTGTCCTGCCCTCATTCCACGATGCGACATGATCCCAGCACTGCTTTGAGCGGAGCGGATCGTGCCCCATCGCCTTGTTCTATCGGCGGTATTGGCCAGCCTCCTTGTCGCCTCACCGGTCGCGCGTGCACATGAGTGGTATCCTCTTGTATGCTGTGGCGGCGAGAATTACGGCCCTGCTGACACCGTCGTTCATGCCGGAGAGACCGACTGGGACCGGCAGTTGCGCGCATTCGATGACCATTTGATGGGCCTATATGCGGCCGACAAAGCGGCGCCGATCAGCCCTTACATGCCGATGCCGGCGCCAGAGCAAATGCAATCGTCGATGCCCGTGTATCAGCCCGAGGATGTGTGGGACATGAACAATCGCCAGCTCGGCAGACCACGCACCAGCACACGGCGCAGCTACTAGGGCCGCATGCATTCCTATGGCCATGACGAACCGTATGGCGGTGGCCCTGCCGCTATTGGGCCCCCCTCCCGACGGCCAGGTTCACGTTGCGTCAGGCAGTTTAGAACCGGATTGCTGCTCCTTTGCGCGTTCCGTGGTCCGGGCGCGCGAGCATGTGGCAGTGGATTTGACGCCCGAAGCAAAGTTGATCTTGAAGAAGCATGCGAGAGGCGACTACGAAATCGGGATACAGACCGAGGACGGGGCGGTTGTCGCCCGTGTTTGCAAAGCGAGACTGAGCGCGAGGAAGCGGCGTTAGAGAAGGCTGCAAGGCGCATGCTTCAACGCAGCGGTTGGATGAGGCCAACTTGGCCGCGTGCTGATGGGCAGCAATAACAGTCTATTGTCTCTGTCGCTTGGCGCTAGTTGCCCACCCTCGGCTTCATCTCCGGCAGCGGTTCCATCCGTTCCCTCGGCCGGCCGATCTCGGGCCGTGGCGGTGGATCGGGACGCGTGGCCGGTGAACGGGGCGGAGCGCGGAAGATGTCTTGATCCCTCGTGACCTCTGGGCTCGACGCGGGCGCCCTGGCGCGCTGGGCACTCGCCGTCGTCACGCCACCAACGAGGATCAAGGCCATCACAACCAATACAGTTCGCATGATCGCCTCCATGACATGACACCTTCACATCATGTGGGGCCGCGCAGCATTGGGACCCAGATGTTGGGCGGTATCACGAACACGCACACCGCACTCTTCCGGCGCAAGCTAGGGGTTTTTCCGGGTTACGATAGTGCCTTCGATTGGCGACTATGCTCGTTACCGTGGGTGCAAAAATGGGCGAAATCCGTATCCATATCTTCGTTCCCGTGCTGGCGCTTGGATTCGCCTCCACTTTAGCTTTGGCCTCGCCAAGTGACGCGTGCAAAAAAGAGATTTGTGACTCTGTGGTGGCGGCCTGCATGCGCACAGATCAATCGCTAAATCCGAGTGTGGCCACGGAGGCGGAGAAGAAGTCGTTCTGCGATACGTACTTCAATGGCTGCATGAAACAATACGTCCCCGCAGATGTGCCTTGGTACACGCCCGAAACGGTTGCTCGCTTCTTGCGGTGTGCCCCATAGCCGCCCCTTTCACGACCTAGCCCGGAATCGAGGGGCGGCCAGACACGCACCACCCATCCAGACCAGCGGCAACGGCTTCCAGATGAGCTGCAAATCCAGCCGCAACGGGGTCAGTTTTCCATTCATGCAGGCCGCATGATGGAGAGACCATTCTAGTGCGGTCGATCATCGGAGGACCGCCTGCGGAAACAAAGTCAAAGCTTCATCGCAATACATCCTTCCGACGCCGCCAATGTTGGGCCCTTGCCCGAGGGCCGCGAACTTATGAAGGAGAAGCGCCCGCACCCGGTCGATGCACTGGTGCAGGGCGGCGGCCAAGGGAAACTCCACTGAAGGCTCAGCCGGAGAACTTCAGGTCGCCACCCGGTTCCTAAAAGAAAGGAGCGGTGCGACGGGGGACGCACCGCTCCTTAGAATATCCGGAGTGAGGGAAGCGCTCCGGTTGAGGACAAACCGGGGGAGGTTCGTCCTTGGGGTGCTGCAAGAACGGCTCTCGATCAGCTTCGTTCCCGCGCGGCATCCATTTGGTGTGGAAAACCTAACGAAGCTTGGGCGCTGCCAGCGGAGACGGAACCGTCCCCCAGGTCTAAAGGAACATCGTTTCTGTGAGCAGGGGGCCGTGGCAGTCGCTGGGCGGCGGCGACGTAGACGCTCGCGTCAATTCCTCTCACGTCGGTGGTGCGATCCAAGCGACTTAATCCGGCACCAGGATGCGCTGGCGCCGGTCGAAACCAGATCGGCCGACGCGGGCAATCGCGGCGAACGCGAAGGCAGGCTCAACCGGCAAGGCGTTAGCCTAGCCGATGACCCGCGACGACAGCGACCGTGTGCAGCCGGCGATGTATTGCTTGGTTGCGGATTTGCCCGGCTTGAATGCAGGAGACGGGAAGCGGCCCTTCGTCCGACCGCTTTCCCCCATCTCACGATAAGAGCTGAACGCGTAGCTCAGGGACATGCTGTCGGATGCCATTGACATCTGCGATGCGGCGATCACCGAGGACACGCCGAGGCGGGAGGCGCTTCAGGAGTTAGAGGAATAGATACATCTCTTCTATGCGATGAGGCACTCGCTCGACAGGAGCACCGCAGACGGCCCAGCGCGAGTGGAGGTGCCTGCGAGTAGGTAGTTATCATGGGTCTCCTCAGCAGTGTGCCCGAGTGCGATAGACCAACTCAGCGTGGCAATCTCGGACACCGGAAAACCCGGTGAAGGAGAGCTGTCATGCGTAAGTTGCTACTCGTCGGATTGGCCGTCGCGGCACCGGTCCTATTTGCGTCGGGTGCTTCGGCCTGCGGTTGGGGCTGCGACTGTGCACCATCCTACGGCTACTCGTATGGCTACTCGGCGCCGCGCGTTTACGGATACAGCAGCTACGGATACGCCAGCTACGGATACGGCAGCTACTACCGTCCGGCGTACGGATATGCCAGCTCCTACGGTCGGGCATACGGATACGGCGGCTACTACCGTCCAGGCGTGCGCTTCTATGGTGCGCGGACGTACGGTTGGCGTGGCGGAGTGGGCGTCCGTAGAGTGGGATGGGGCGGAAGACGCCGCTGGTAGCCACGAACTATCTCGTGACCCCTGTCGATGAGTGGACGGGCATCGTGAGGCCGCCAACGAGAGCATCCCTATCCCGCGCAGATCACGAGCCTGATCGAGCGAGACCCCGCCACAGTTTGCGAGCACGCCGATGCAAAAATTAATGGTGGGCTTACTGATCGCCACAAGCTGTCTTGTGTTTGGGCCAAGGCAGGGATGCGCCACCGATCTTCAGGGATCATGGAGCGGTGGTGGCCCAATATCGTTCGCGACCGGCGCGAAGGAGTATGCCAAGTGTCGCGCCCGTTATACGCGGGCATCAAACGAAGGATATGTGGTGAGCGCCACCTGTGCCACAGCCTCGGCGCGAGCGGTGCAGACCGCGACTTTGCGCAAGATCGCTGACAACAGGTACAGAGGTACGTTTTACAATCATGAGTACGGCATCTCCGGCACCATCACGGTGATCGTGCGCGGCTCCACCCAGAGTGTAAGTTTGACCAGCGATGCTGGCTGGGCGTCGCTCAACTTCAGCAAATAGCGGCCAAATTCCCACCGAACCTCGGTCCGCCTTTCGCGACCGCTAACCGGCGTGAAGCCCTGGGCGATCTGACGGCCGCAGCAGGGTACGTCGCGGCTTCCAGATGAGCCGTAAATCCAGCCGCAACAGGGTCGGTTTTCCATCCCTGCAGGCCGCATGACGCAGAAGCCATTCTGCTGCGGCCTGTGGGAGGCGCGCATGACCGGAAATGGTCCCTCGTCGGCCCCAACCGCGCAAGCCTCACATCAACAGCGACAGTCGGACGCTGCCTCGTCAGCTCCAATGCGATCTTGTGCCGTGAGCCAACACGCCAACAGCTCCAGCATGCCACGAGCGGACGGCGCGGCATTCAACTAGGTTTCAGGTAACGCCCCGCTGTCGCTGGTAACACTTACCGTCGATTTCCTTCAATGGCCAATATCCAGTTTGCATGGACCCTTCTCCAGGCTCTGATGTCGCTCGATCTCCCTGATTCTCGCTACCAGCGCTTTGAGCTGTGCCGCGTCCTCGGCGGCGAGCCGCTGCGAATGCGGCAAATACGTCTTGGTGGTGAGGATCGCAGCAAGCATGCAGACGAGGAACTCTCGCAGCGCATGAACGGTATGGTGATCGCCATCAGAGGCCTGCAAGGTCGAAACAATGGCTCGCTGAATAGCCGTGACGGTCTCGTACCCAAGTGCGCTTTCCATGCCTTCGAGCGTCATGAGTCGGCCCTTCTGACGAATAGGACGAGGCCTCGCGCCCCCGATAGCAGCACAGCAGGCCGGCGCCGCCCGAACAGTTGCGACCGCGTAGGCAAGACCAAACTCGAACCGGACTGCGGCAATTGCTCACGCAGGCACCAGCTGACCCAAAAGGGGCGCTGCCGGAGGAACCAGATGCTTCTCCAGTGTTGCCAGCGTAGCGTCCTCGCCGCTCGCCCTCACCGTGTACCCGGCACGACGAGCAAGCCCTATCATCAGCCCGTTGGTGAGCAGTGTGTCGGCAACCATGCGGCAGATGCCTGATGCGGCCGCCTGCCGCTCCAGACGATCTAGCAGGGCGCGGGCGATACCGAAGGCCTGCCAATCGTCGGCGACGGAGATGGCAAACTCGCAGGTGGCCGGGTCGCTATCGTCGATAACGTATCTCGCCTCGCCGATCATGGTCTCGTGTCCGTCATCGAACACCTCGGCCAGCAGCGCTACATGGCTGTAGTAGTCGATGCAGGCAAAGCGCTGTACCAGTGCCTCGGGCAGCTCGTTAAGGCGCGTCATGAAGCGGCAGTAGCGCGCCTGGGCAGACAGGGAGCGGAAAAACGCGCGCAGCAACTCCGCGTCCTGGGGCAGGGTGGGGCGAATGGTGACGCGGCTGCCGTCAGCCACACGCACCACGTCGATCAGGTGCACCGGATACCGGGGGATGGTGTAGGTGATGGCAGTATGCCTTCTAGGCTCAGTAGTAGCGGCTGAACGCACGGTCGCGGGCGGCGCCTACCCTCACCGCGCCCGTGATGCTGGAGCGCGTGACGCCGATGTCCTTAAGCTGCCGGTCGTCCAGTCCCCCGAGCTGGGCGATTGCCGCCTGCTCGATGCGCCAAGTTATATACGCCACCCACCAGCGCGTTAGCATGGCCCGCAACCGGCCAAGGCCGGAAGGTGAAAACATGCCTTGCGCCGCTGCACTCGAAATCGTGCTCATTACCGTCTCCATCGCGCGTGTTCGTTGATAGTCGGGGGCTCCGGCCTGGACAAATCTTGGAGCAGACCCGATCGGCCCGAGCGCTTTTATGGCGGTAGCGCACTCGCATGACCGCGCGTCGCCTCATCAACCAGAATTTGCCTCGGACCGAAATCAGCCGGACGTACTGCGGCGTTTCGGTCGGTAACGGCGATGTGTGGCCGGACATAACCGCAATTCGGCACAGGAATCGGCAGTAGCCGCCTTGATAGGTCCGGCCCAGTACTTCCGTATCGTCTGCTTTTTGCGTGGGTCTGCGCAGATCGTGTCAGCGCGCCGCCGAGGCGTCGGCGAACCCTATTGAATTCTGCGGAATATCGGTCGTTGCTTTGTGAGTTATCGACCTTCGGTTCAGGTCTTAGCCTGATGGCAGACGGTCCGTTTGTTTGAGAGTGTATCGGCGATGTCGCGGCCGTGCTGCTCAACGTTGGGCGGTTTCTTGGCATAGGCGACTTGGGACATTGCTGTGGACTTGTCAGTCCATCAGCTGGGCGTGATCGATGCGGGGAAGGAAACCCCACGGGCGGCACAAGCCTTCGAGGGGCGCAAGCAGTGACCAGAAATCGCGGTAGGTGATCACCTGTCCTTGCCGGGATTGCACGCTCCCCGCGGCCCCATCCCCATGATGCGTGAGCTGTTGCAGTTCACCACGCACATCTTCATGCAGGCCATCATGTGCGGACGCATCATTCAAGCTGGTTTCGGCGGTCTCAAACTATTCTCAATCGTCCGAGCCGGACTTGCCGCCTAAGTTGGCTGGATCCTGGATCATGCGCTGCACAGGTGGATGATTTTTGGAGACAGCAAGATGCGTGACACACTTTTCGTCTTCCTCCTCGCCACCTTGGCAACGACCGCACTCGCACAGGACAACGATTGCGGGAAGCTGAACGAGAAGGATCAAGCTGAGTGTTACTACGACCAAGCAGACAGTTTGGCGACGGACATCGTTGAGACCGTGACCGAGAAATGCAAGGAGCTGGAAAACAAAGAGCCAGCGCGAGCATTCTGCACTGCGTACGGGATGGCTGCGCTTCTCGATGAAGCCAAAAAATGGGAGCGTAAGCGCTAGGCCAGCTGACCTGGAGCGGCTGACCTTCCCGTAGCAGGGCGCGAACGGCAGCGCGACCACGATTGGCTAGTGCACAAGCCTGGGGATGCAAAGACCCGCGATCACGAAGCCCCAAGGCAAGGCGATTGGCATCCAGCGCGGTGTCGTTAGTCGGTCAAACACAGTGGCGGAAGCCATGCGCGGCCTCCTGACTATCTAAGGCGACCAAGGCCCGCTAGTTGCCCACCCTCGGCTTCATTTCCGGCAGCGGTTCCATCCGCTCCCTCGGCCGGCCGATCTCCGATGGTGGCAAGCGATCGGGACGCGCGGCCGGTGAACGGGGAGGAGCGCGGAAGATGTCTTGATCCCTCGTGACCTCTGGCCTCGACGCGGGCGCCCTGGCGCGCTGGGCACTCGCAGTCGTCACGCCACCAACGAGGATCAAGGCCATCACAACCAACACAGTTCGCATGATCGCCTCCATGACATGACACCTTCACATCATGTGGGGCCGCGCAGCATTAAGAAGGTCTTGCGCCGGCTTTGTTGACGCACGTCAGCGCAAAAGGCGCGTTAAGGTGCGTGCCTTTTTGACGGGCCGATGACGGATCGGCCAGCTCGCAAGCTTTCTTTACCGCCACGATGTCGACCACGCCAAACTCGACGATCGAGTTTGGCAATCAGCGGGTATTGCCCCGCTTCTTCCTGGCGATGGTGCTGGCGGCGTCCAGCCGTACCGGCAGGGGCAGATCGCGCTCTTGGCTTCCTTGACGATGAGCTGGCCGGTGCGATCGAGCAGCCACAATTGCGGACGTCGAGGTGCGGAGAGTGCAGGAGCGAACGTGGATCGTGGAGGCGCCGGCCCGGTCGGCCCCTCACCGCCCTGCCTGCAGCCGATTAGTTCGCCTTCCTTTGTAGATGCGCCGACGTTTGCTTTGCGCGCAGCCTGCACTCTAGGTGGTGCAAATAGCGCTCTTTGTCCTGCAGGAACACCTCGACGTCATTCCAACTGAGGTCGTAATCGACGCCCAAAGCCACGGTGTTCGCGTATACGTCCTCGAGTTGATACCAGCGGAACTCATTGCTCCGCAGCATCTTCGCCGGACTGCGGCGAAGTCGATAGCCCAACCTGTCTAACCGACGGCGCACGCGGCTCTGGTGCACGTTGTTCGCCGGTGAATATGGATCATCTGCAGTCTCTGACATTGTTCTGGTCTTGTGCTAACCAGAAACCCGAAACCGTTTCGACAAAGGTTAGTTCGCTCGCTTGGCGAGCAGCGCGCCGCCCGTCGCCTCGACGTCTGGCGTGCGGCCAGATACCACCGACACATAGCGCGCAATGGTGGCACCGAGGTCGCGCGTGACTTCGCGCCGATCGTATGCTTTGACGCTACAGACTACACAGTGTCCTACAGCGACGGCCTGTTCGCCGTCAGCACTTACCGGACAGATTGAGCTGATTGCGTAAGCGAGAGTTCCTGGCTCATCGTAACCCCTCGGAGGGATGACGATGACGGACAGGAATGGGCGCAAACCGGACGGCGCCGAGAAGTTGGTTCGGGACATCCGTAGAGCCACGCGTCGGCAGTATTCGGCTGAGGAGAAGATCCGCATCGTGCTGGAAGGCCTGCGCGGGGAGGTCAGCATTGCCGAGCTGTGCCGCAAGGAAGGCATCGCCCAGAGCATGTACTACGGCTGGTCGAAGGAGTTCCTGGAGGCCGGCAAGCGCCGTCTCGCCGGTGATACCGCCCGCGAGGCAACCTCCGACGAGGTCAAGGGTCTGCGCGCCGAGGCCCGCCAGCTCAAGGAAGCACTGGCCGAGGTGACGCTCGAGAACCGCTTGCTGAAAAAAAGCGTGATCGCGGATGGGGAGGACGGTTCACTCCCCCCTCCATAAGTTAACGATAATTTGCTTAATGGAGCATTAAGTGTGCACGAACGGCATCTCAGCGTATCTACGCGATAGCGTGATCGCATCAACCCGGCTCTCTTGACACACCGGATTAGAAGCACAAGGTTCGGAGGTGACGTTCGTCGGAGAGTTGAGTTGTGGTGCCGACACCAGCCTCCTTTCGACGATTGTCGCTTGCTTCAACAGAGAGTGGAGGATGCATGGCGCCACCTCAAAATCACTCAAGCCCGAGCCGAAGCGCAAGGGCACGGTTTGGCAGCGCTCATTGATCAGACCAAACCGCACGCACCAAAAACTCGAAGGTACACAACGAGGCCGAGCCTCGTACACCAGCCCGGCTCGACTGGGCATAATCGGAAGTGATGATGAGCCCCGCTTCATGCTTTGCATGGCGGGGCTTTTCGCGTGCATGCGCGGTGCTATCGACTACCTCCAGCGAATTTGTGGGTGGCGCTTCGCGCGCCACTTCCCATTCAGAATTCGTCAGCTTCGGCGCATCCAATACGTGTGCACTCCCCTTCCAAAATCCGTGAGTTATCTGCCGTGATCAAAGCTCGGTCGGGCCAACCTAACGCGTCGGTTGCCATGGTTCAGAAACGTAAGCGGCATGCTTTCGCTCAACGCGGTCAAGATGACGAAGCAGCAATCGGATGTTCTCCGGCGCGATGTCGCTTGTCGCCCAGCGCAGCGACTCGCCCATCTTGTCGACACCCGTCGGGTCTTTTCAGCTAGTCTTTCAGGGTTTCTGCCGATTTAAGTCGCCGCATCCGCGAGCAGTATCATCGCGCAGCACGTATCGGCTGCGTGTCGACGCCGTTTCCGGAGGACTTCAAAATGGGAATGCTCGATCAAGTGATCGCGGCCGCGTTAGCATCAAGAGGCCAACCGCCGCAGGCCCAAGCTGGGCAAAGTCAACCTGCGCAAGATCAGTTCTCACCAATTAGAGCGGCTTTGACGCAGTTGCTCGCTGCTCGGTCGGCATCAGGATCAACCGGGCAGGTGCCCGCGGCGCCCGTCGGGCAACAAAACCCAACCGGCGGCCTCGATGCGCTCATCAATCAGTTCAAGCAAAACGGCCTCGAGAGTGTGATCAAATCCTGGATCGGCACAGGGAAAAACGAGGCGATATCTCCCCCTCAGCTCCGTCAGGCTCTTGGTCAGGAGAGAATCGACGATCTCTCGCGCCAGACAGGCGCACCGCAGGATGACCTGCTTTCGCAACTCTCCAAATACCTGCCAGGCGTCATTGACAGGCTGACCCCCAACGGTCAACTGCCAAACGAGACGGATCTACGGTCGGGGCCTCGGCGCAACTGAGCCAATGTCGTCGCTTCGTCATGGCGAGTTCGCCATCCATGAAAATCGATCGACTTGAGACAGAGCGCCGCCACGACCATGCGCCCGATACCGACGACGTGTGGGCCTGGATCATCATCGGCTTGGTTGCCGCTGGAGTTATCCTGGCAATCTGGTCTCCGACGTTGAAGGCGATGTTGCAGGCCTAGTCGCTGGAACCGCGCGAACGCCGGTTCTCCGTGCAAGGAGAGGGCAATGTATGAAAGGATGTTTAGGAAGCGTGAGCGGAGCATGAAGAGCGCGGAGCAAGGGGCGCAGGACATGCGCGCCTGGGTTATGATAGCTGCGATCTTCCTCGCCACAATGCTGGTGGTGTGGCTACCGCTCATCTTTAATGCGTTGCCCCACGTATAGCTTCTAGACTGCGATCACGACCCAAATATTCAGGGGGTGGATCTGCGGCGGCATAGATTGCGGCTAGCACCAGGATCGTCTCTCCTGGAAGCGGGATGCCCATGCTTTCGAGACCGACGATCAGCGCTATCGCCCGGATGCTCAGGGGCATGTTGTTGGAGGCGATTGGCATCACCGACGTGGCCCTTGCTGACGGCGGCGGGCGGAAAGAGCAGTTGGAGCCGGAGCTGCCGCTATTCCGGCCGCTGAAGGAGCGCGGCGCGTAGGCTCATCAGCGGCGTTGGTAGCTGTCCGCGTCTAAGCCGCTTTTGCGGCCATAGCACAAGCTGATTGGCTCATCAGGTCCACGGCATCACTCGTGGACGAAGGATCGAAGCCTCAACTCGTTCGGCGGACGTTGAGCGACCTTTTTGGGGGTTTCACCCGATGTCCGGCCGCGCACAAGCAAGGACGTCCTCCTGCGTTTCCTTTGCGCAGACCTGGGAGTGAGGCATGACCGCCGATCTTCACATGACCTTGCGCGACTTCATTGACGAAGTCGGCGGGTTAAAGACACCTGATGCTGTCCTTGACGCTTTGCACGTCGTCTCCACGATCAGCCTGCCGCTAAACGTTCTGGGCGCGGCTCGCTTCCCTCGCGTCGCTACGGACTGGGGCTCCATAAAGCTCGGGAAGTCCGTCCTTTCTCCACGGGAGCATTCCCAAGGGATGGTGGGAAGAATACGTCGCGCTCGCGGACAAGAACTTTACACCAGCCCTGTTCCTGGCGAGGACCAGCCTAGCCTCGTTCACTTGGACAGAAACCAGGCGAGCGCTCGAACCTATTGGTGTTGATCGGTGGTCCGAAGAACTCGCGCTCAAGTACGGCATGCGCGACGGGCTGACTTATCCCGTCGGAGGTAGGTGGGTCGTTGTCTTTTGGTCGCCCAAGGTGCTGACCGATCTTTTGAGCCGATCCAGTCGTTTCCTTCTCTGTGCGGCGGCCAACCTCGCCGCGCAGCGCCTTGAGCAACTGGCTGGGCCTGATGTTGGCAGACTTGGAACGCGGCCGCGCCTGACACTCAGGGAGACCGCTGTTTTGCGCTTGGTGTCTATGGGGCGGCAGTCCGCAGAAATCGCGAAGGCGCTCGACCTTGGAGAAGAGACAGTCCGCAGTCACCTGAAAAAGGCGCAGGCCAAGCTCGGGGCGCACAATCGCACACAAGCCGCCTGCGAAGCCCTGCGTCAAAACCTGATCCCCTGATCATTGGTCAGTCTGGCCGGGTGATTGGCGTCCGACCAGTAGACGACGGAACGGGACCTCACAAACCCGCCCCGTCCCTTGAAGGGAACGACGTTGTCGTTCGCCGTGCGCCGAGACAACGTCTATGCACGCCGCCTATATGAGCTACTGCCTGGAGCGAAGGCTCGTCGAGCCGCTCAGCCTTGTCCGGTTCGGCAAAATTGGCGCAGCCGTCTGGCGCCGCGAGAAGATCGGCGGGCGGGTCTACTATTTGAACGTTGCGCTAATCCCACTCGCAGTCAGCGCATAGGCGTCGCGTGCGTCAGTGCCGAAGCGCGATGCACCCAACCGAGCCCACCGCTGCGCGCTGCTCTGTCAGCAGCCGGAAACCATCAGCCGTCGATTTCTTCGCGAAGTGCGCAAGCGAGCTGCTCCCGCGTGTAGGGCTTCCCAAGCACTTTGATCGCACGCACGGTCTCGCCCACCGCGACCGGCATGTCGCTGTATCCGGAGGTCAGCAACACCTTGATCTTGGGTTTCATCGACCGAACCCATTCCGCCACTTCGTATCCCGTCATGCCACCAGGCATAATGATGTCGCTGAACACCAGGGCAATGGGTTCTTCGGACTGAAGCAATGTGATGGCCTCGGGTCCTGTCTTCGCTTCCAGAACAGCGTAGCCGAGAGATGCAAGCCGGCTCATGGTCGCCTGCCGAACAATATCGTTGTCCTCGACCACCAGGATGAGCTCGCCATCCCCCAAGGGGAGCTCCTTGGCAGCGGGCCTTGCACTGTTCACAACCGGCCCAGCTTCGGCCTTGGGGAAATTCAGATGCACGGAGGTGCCCTTCCCCACCGTGCTGTCAATGCTGATGAAGCCCACTGCCTGTCGGACTATTCCATAGACCGTGGCTAGGCCCAGCCCCGTGCCCTTGCCGGGTCCCTTGGTCGTGAAGAACGGCTCCATCGCATGCTTGAGTATCTCGGAGCTCATGCCATGTCCCGTGTCGCTGACGGTGAGCGTCACGTACTCGCCGGGCCGGGCTTCCGGGATGCGCTCGGCGGCATCGGCATCAATTGTTACGTGGCGGGTCTCGAGCGTGAGCCTGCCGCCTTTGGGCATGGCGTCGCGGGCGTTGATCGCAAGGTTGAGGATCGCATTGTCGACATCCCCGGGATTGGCCGAGGTCTGGCACGGGTCCGGCGACAACCTCAAAGAGACGGTCACCTGCTCGCCGAGTGTTCGGTTCAGCAGCTCAAGTGTGCCCGTGACGCGATCATTGAGATCCAGTCGCTCGAGCCCGACCCCTTGCGGGCGCGACAGGATGAGCAGCCTGCGGTTGAGGCTGGCACCCATCTGGATCGCATCCATCGCGCCTTCGATCGCCTCGCCAATCTTCTCATCAGAGCTGCGAAGCGTGACCGCGTCCAGGTAGGCGGAGATGGCCGCCAGCACATTGTTGGAGTCGTGCGCCATGCCGCCCGCAAGCTGGCCAAGTGCTTCCATGCGCTGCGACTGCGCCAGCCCTGTCTGTGCTTCCTCGCGCAGCGTCATCTCACGCTCAAGCTTGGAGAGGGCCGTTGTGCGCTCTAGCGTGGCGCGGTGGAGCGTGTCCTGCAGCTCCAGGATCTCGGGCGGGCCAGCCTCAATCGGCTTGCCAGGTTGCGCGGAGACGTCGGCAAACGACTGGCGCAGCTGATCAATCGGCCGCGTGATCTGTCGGGCCAAGCCCCAGGCGAGCAAGAGGCTGGCGGCAGAAAGGCCAGTGCCCAGCATGACCGCCCAGCGCACCGTGGCCCACGCCGCTTTCTGCAGCTCCGCTTTCTTTACCGCGACGCCCACCGTCCAGTTGCTCGTGGAGGGATGGGCATTGGCGTGAATGAGCACGTCGCCCTCACGCGATGGATACTCGAACAATCCCGTTTGATCCTTGATGGCGCGCCACCCTTCAGCGGCGAGTTGGCCAACCTCGGCACCTGAAACGCGCGCGATGAACCGGCCTTGGCCATCGATGATGGCGGCAAGCCAGTTCCTCGGAATGTCCTGGAAACTAAGGAGGCGCCGGAATTCTCGATCCCTAGTGGTGATAGCGAGCCCGCGAAAGGGCTGGCCGTTCTTGAAGATGGGAACCTCGATACCGGCACCCAAATCCTGCGTGAGCGCACCTCTCATGAGGTCGGTTATCACGATCGAACGCGTTGAGAATGCGCGGCGCTGAGCCCCGAACGCCAGCGGATTGCGGCGTGGCAGAGCCTGCCCCGGCTGGGCGAAAGTGTTCAAGAGCTGCTGGCCATCTGCATCTGCGACGAGTACCCCGGTATCTCCCCCGGCCGGGAACGCGCGGCGCGCCTCAGCCTCAAACGCATCGAGATTGTCGTCGAGCAACGCCGGTGAGCGAGACAACGCTTCCCCGAGCGCCACGTACTTGCCGAGCTCGGCATCGACGCCGGCCGCAATTGAACGGGCGGCATAGAGAAGGCTCGTGCTTTGGATCTCGTTGGCCCGCTTAACGAGACCCCAGACCACTCCGACGATGACCAGGTTGAGCGGCAGTGCCAAACCGAGCACGAGCAAGATCAGACGCGAAGGGATGCTTAAGCGGTTCAACGCAGCCTTGTACTGTGGACCGGCAAGAAATTGCTGCAGCCGAGCGGAAATCGCGCGCAGTGCGGATGTCGCACCGCCGCGAGAGAACCTGCGCAAATGCAGAGGTGCCAGCAAGCTGAAGGTTCCATCTGTTTAGACAACTGACGATCTTTATGAGTTCACGCCCCTAATTGGTTGGGTGCCGGCCAACTCTGCAGCGAGGATCGGGCGCAAGTCCATCTCCTTGGTGTACGCGGCCAAAGATCAAGGGCTCCCCAGCGGGGTTGGCCCTTTATTGCTTTCTGCACCCCTGTGGCGCGCTCGCGTTCGGTAATGGCCATCGCGGCATCCCGGCTGGCGGTTAGCCGTTGCCGATCGACGTGCCGAGTGAGCAGACGTAGCACATAGGCCCAGAGCCCATTTGGCCAGTGTAACGAAAGACTAACGTTGCAGCTGCTCCAATGAGCGCGCGCCCGTTGGTAATGCGATGGGCGCTCTCGGTGCGGTTCGCTGCACGCTCCGCGGTGTGTGGCGGGTCGCCCAGGTTCCTCTGCCTTTGCGTAATTTGAGGCAACAATGAAAACAATCATCGCCAGCCTTTTGTGCGCCGGCCTCGTAGTCGTCCTGGCAGGCCCCAGCGACGCCGCCAGCAAGAAGCGTTACCGCACCTACTACTACGATGGCGGCTTAGCGCAGAGATATCCATCGGCCACACCACGCCAACTGCAAAACGCGTGGGCCTATGATCACGCCGGCCACTACTACGAGACGGATCCCAAAGCCTTTCCCGTTGGTAGCCGGGGCTGGTGGGAGATGAAGCGGCTTGAAGAGGGCGGTCACCGTGGCCACTAAGCGTCAGCGCCCGAATTCTGCGTGGGGGGTACTTTCCCCGACAAGGAGTCCCGTTTCCCCAGAGGCGCGAGGCGGGGCCCCATCTTCCTGGCTGTGACCCCGCGGGAAAATACAAACACCCCCAGGGAGAGAGTGTAGGCAAACGCCCACACTTCTGTGCATGGCGTGTAGATAACCCAGCATGGGATGGTGCGACACACGCCCATGCTAAGCTATTGATCCCGCGCGCACCGACAACCTAGGGGCACGGTGGCAACTTACCCGGCAAGGTGTCGGATAAGTTTTTCGGCGGTGCCGCGAAGGACGAGTTCCCGCTCATCGAAAGTGATCGCGGCCTTGGCGACGGTGTCGGCTAATGGGTCAGGATGGAAGATTGGATAGTCCGTTCCGACCGAGATGCGATCGGCGCCGAACACCTTCACGGCAAGTTCGAGTGCGTTAGGGCCGAGGGACGCGGTGTCATAGTAAACCTTCCTCAGCGTTTCGACCGGAAATGGCATGCGGGGACTGCGATCCTTCGCTATCGCATCGATCCGCTCCAGAATGAATGGCAGCGTGCCGCCGAGGTTGACGACCTGGAACGCGATGTTGGGGTAGCTGTCGATATAGCCGCCAAATATCAGCGTGAGCGCCATGTGAGAAAGCGATGATTGCAGGTTCAAAGCCGATGCCCGGTAGATGGACGTGTCTGGGAATGGCGCAGGGGGCGACTCGCCGGGTGCTACGCCGGGATGGACCATCAGCAGTGCCCCCATCTCATCAGCGGCCTTAAACACCGGGCGCAACTCGTTGGCGCGCTCGATCGACAGGAAGAAGCCTCCAGGCAGGATGGCGCCAAGCAGGCCCAGGTTCAAGCGCGCGCGCCGCAGTTCCACAACTGCGGCTCTAATATCCGCGAGCGGAAGGCCGGCGAGACCTCGGAATCGACCACTCGACGCGCGGCAAACATCGCTCAAATGGTCATTGAAGGTGTGGACGAGCGGTGCACTATGCTCGAGCGGCAAAACATCGAGGCCGAGCGCCCCTGGAAACGTCATCACCTGGACATCCAGCCCACGCGTATCGAGGAAAGCGAGGCGGGTGGGGATGTCCGTGTAGCTTGAAGTCATGACCGTGTCGGCGGTCATGGCATGCAGCACCAGCTGGCCATCAGCATCTTCAGCTACAAAGGGACGCGCACGCCTTCCCCTCAGCGTTTCGGTTAGACCGCCATAATAATGGGCGTGCAGGTCGATGGCCATTGGCGCCGCGCGGTGTCAATCAACTCTTCGCGCTTCGATAAGCGAAGGCCTTCCCAAAGCGCCAGACGAGATAATCCCCGGCGGTGATCGGCTCACTCAGCGCTCGTTCTCCCGGACGCACCGCAGGATCGATCAGGCAGCCGAAATTCGGATCCACGAACGCCGCAATGGAGTAGCGTTCGTGGCCTGAGCTGTTGACGACGCGATGCGGGGTGGAGGCAAACCGGTTGTTCGTCCAGCGTGCGAGCAGATCGCCGACGTTCACCACATAGGTATCCTCGATCGGATGCGCTGTGACCCAATTGCCGTCGCGGTCCTTGACCTGAAGCCCGCCGACCATGTCTTGGTAAAGCAGCGTCAGAGTGCCGAAGTCGGTGTGCGGGGCGACGCCAAACTGCTCTTCGCCCAGACTGGCCGGTTGCGGAGGATAGTAGATTGTCGTGCAGCGTGTCATCGGCTTAGAGAACTGCTTGACGAAATAATCGGAGGGAAGGTCAAGGCTCACCGCGAATGCTCGCAGAAGAAGGATACCGAGTGTGTTGCACTCGTCGAAGTATCGTACAAACGTGGATCGCATATCGGCCGGGAAACCCGGCCATTGGTTCGGCCCGATCAGTGGCCGCCCGGCGAGGTAATCGGCATCGTCCGTCCCCACATCGAGGCCCCACACGAAGCTCTCCTTCAGGTCCGGCTTGGCGCCGTCCGACATCTTGGCCTCGCCCGCCCGGAGGAAGCCCCGGTGATTGGTATTGATGCGAACCTTGTTCTTGTCCTCGATCGGCAGGGCGTAGAACCGCTTTGACGTTTCGAACACCTCGCGAATGAGCTGCTTTTCCACACCGTGGTTTCTCACATAGAAGAAGCCGATGGTCTCTGCAGCGACCAGCAACTCCCGGGCAATCCGCTCCAGGGCCTCGGGCGCCCCTGAGCGCAATTGCGAGATATCAATGACAGGAATGAGCGAAACATCGACATGTTTGGCGGATGCGTAGGTCATACCTTGCCAGGGGAGTTGGGTCACCGGCCGCCGGCGTTGAGCCAAGACCCATTGGCGAGTGGTCATTGCCTCGTTGACGGCCTCGTCGAAGCCGCTAGCGTAGTGTCGATCGGTATGGGGGGCAACACCAGATGACGAAACGATGACGCGCTCGAATTCTTGTTCCCCTCGGCGTGCTCGGTTTCGTGATTCTCGCCCTCGGGGGATGTGCATCCGGAAGTTATACGTGGGGCTGGCACGTCGTCTCGCCGTTCGATGCGCGCGGCTTGAAGAACATCGGGTTCCTCGCCGACGGCTTCTGGGCGACCCTGTCCATCGCCTGCACTTCAATCGCGCTCAGCGTCAGCGGCGGCGCCCTGCTCGCATTTATGGCGCTCGCCAAATCCCAGACCCTGCGCAGCGTCAACCGGGTCTATGTCGAGGTCTTCCGGGCCATCCCACTACTTGTTCTCCTACTGTGGGTCTACTACGGGCTCCCCGTCGTCTTCGGGATTAAGCTCGGAGTGTTTGCGGCTGGGGTCATCGCGCTTTCCATGTCAGACGCTGCGTTCGAGGCCGAGATCTTTCGCGGCGGCATACAATCGATTGCTGTGGGGCAGAAGGAGGCCGCACAGAGCCTCGGCCTCTCGACCTGGCAATCAATGCGCCTCGTCATCATGCCGCAAGCGCTCCGCCGCATCCTTCCGGCCCTCGGAAACCAGTTTGTCTATGTCCTGAAGACCTCGTCCCTGGTCTCGGTGATCGGCTACCAGGAACTGACCCGGCGCGCCAATGAGCTCACGCTGACGGAATACAGGCCGCTCGAGATCTACACCCTGCTGGTGCTCGAGTACCTGATCCTCATTCTTATCGCATCATGGCTGGTGCGCAGGCTCGAGGAACACCTGAGTGCGTCCGACGGCCGGGCGGGGACACTGAGCGGCAAGGGAGCGCCTGGAAGGCCCTTGTGACGTGCAGGCGCAAGGTGCTTTACTTACTCGCGCCACCTTTGCACCTGTACTGGGGAATCAAAAAATGTTCATCAATCTGATCCGCTTCAGCGCGATGGCTGTGGCCCTCTTTGCGGTCATGGGCGGGCCTGCGTCGGCCCAGGAGGTCCAGGCGAAATCACGGTTGAACGAAATCCAGAAGCGAGGCGTGTTGCGCGTCGGCATGACCGGCGATTATTTTCCCATGACGTTCCGCGATCCGGGGGCCAATGAATTCAAGGGCCATCAGGTCGACGCCGCGGCCGAGCTGGCTAAGGATCTCGGGGTCAAGGTCGAGTTCGTCCCGACTGACTGGAAGACGATAATCACCGGTCTGCAGGCTGACAAATACGACATTGCGATGAGCGGAACCTCGATGAGCCTCGCGCGCGCCAAGGTCGTGGCTCTGACCAGCTCATGGGGATTGAACGCGTTTGTTCCGATCGTACTCAAAAAGAATGCAGACAAGTACAAGAGCTGGGAGGATCTCAATCAGAAAGAGCGAACCGCTGGCGTGACACTTGGAACAACCATGGAAGACTACATTAGGGCCGAACTGCCAAACGCACAGATGCGACGTGTCGAAAGCCCGGCGACTGGTTGGCAGGAGGTGCTGGCGGATCGAGTTCGACTACACCGTCACGACACTTATCGAGGCCTCCGGGTTGCAACAGAAATATCCCGAGCTTGTTATGATTTTGCCCAACCAAGCGCGGAGCGCACTGCCAATGTCGTTCTTGGCTCCGATCGATGATCAAATTTGGGTTGGCTACCTGAATACGTGGATTTACCTAAAGAAGACGGCTGGCTATTTCGATGCACTCAACAAGAAGTGGGGAGTTGTCCTCAAGGAATAGCCGGCCTGCAGCAAGCGAGGGAGTGGCAACGTGTCCAGTGTGCGCACGTTTTCGTCGGGCCGTCCGTGGGAGATCAAGTATGCCCACTCGCGGGGTATCGCTTATGGCGGTACGTTCGAGACCTGTCTCACGTCGCCTTCGGACCCTGATGGAAGTATCGCTGCGGTCGGAGATCTCTATGGACAGACGAAGCGGTGCTACGAGATCGTGCTGGCCAGCCTAAAGGAAGCGGAATATACGCCGGCCAATATTGTGCGCTCTGATGTCTACATGCTCGATACCCGACGGTGGGAAGAGGCCGCACGCGCCCATCGCGATATGATCGCCGGGCAGGCACGCCCCGTTCTCTCGTTCATTGGCTGCGCCAATTTCTGGCACCCAGACATCCTCGTGGAGGTTGCGATCAAGGCCTACCGGTGACTTTGGGCATCTAACCTGGCCGGCACAGTCGGAAGGTCGGCAGTGCTTGTCGTGCTTTTTCAGCTTCGGCTGCCCTGCCTTGAATACGCAACATGGTCGGCTGCCGCGATGTCCGTCGTGGGCTTTTGCTCACCAGTGCGCAACTCAAATTCCTGCGGTTCATCGACCCATCGCCCCTGCCGCATTCCCGACTGCTCTGGAGAAGTCCTGGATGTTCCGGTTGTGCCGTTGCCAGGCGTTGGCAGCGTCATCGACTATGGTCGCCCTTGAACCCTGCCATAGAACGCACGGGTATCCTCGTGGAGCGTGCGGCGAGATACCGGCCGCAGATACATCATGTGGCCGCCGCGGTAGACTTGAAATTCGATCGGTGTGGCGGACGCTATTGTTGCCAGCTGATCGACTAGATAGCGCGACACACTGGCGTTACCAGATCGGTATAACCCTGGATGACAAACACGCCGAGCGATGGATTTTGTACGCGGGCTTTTTGAAGGGCATCCAGCGATCCTGCAAATCCCTGCCGCGTCGGCGTGGTACCGAAATCCCAGCGGCCGCTTATGTCGCGGTTCAGTAGTCGGTATTGCACGTCGGTGCGATAGCCAAGTTCCGCCCGCACATACTGGCCAAAGGCTGGAGTAAGCACCGCCACCGCGCCGTCAAGGATGGGGTCGAACCGAATGTCCTCGTTCCTTGGCAATGGCACACTCACGGTTGCGTCGCAAGAGCTGAGGGCGCGGTCCTTGCTTTCCCTATATTCGTGCAGGAATTGGTGGGCCGTCACGCGACTACCGTTGCGCTCGATCAGCTTCATAGGAAGCCCGGTGTAGCGGCTGAGCTTATCATCGATCTCCGCATTGGACCTGAGCTCGGACGCAAGATGTAGCAGATACGCTGTACGCGAGAACTGCTCGACATCGCGCAAGCCTTCCAAAGATGCGTTGACACCATCGCGCATTTCGAAATGCGCCGCGGCAATGGAGGGAAGCGCAAGCGCGAGAGGCACGATCGCATACCGGTCGCCGCGCAATATTGAGAACTCGAGGGCCGGCGAGACAAGAGCCAGACCCCGGACCGCCACTCCAGCGCTCAACAGACGTTCTGCCAACAACACGCAGCGGAAACTGCCGTAGCTTTCACCTGCCAAGAACACGGGTGAGAGCTCGCGGCCTGTCCGCGTCAGATAGAGACGGACGAAACTGGCCATGGCATCCGCATCCTTGTCGACTCCGTAGAATGCGCGATCGGCCTGTATCCGCCGTCGTTCGGCTGTAACCGGTGCCCACAGGGTCGACGAACACGAGGTCGGTGAAATCGAGCCACGTGTCGGGATTGTCGACAAGCGCAACTGGCTGCACCGCAGCGGCGCCGTTTGCAGTGAAAGGCGCCGCGCGCGGGCCCATGGCTCCGAGGTTCAAGAATGCCGACGCCGCGCCTGGGCCACCGTTGAAGACGAAAGTGATTGGGCGATTGGTTGTAGTCTGGTCGCTCACGTAGGCCGTGTAAAACATATTTGCCGTTATTTCGCCCTTTGCTCCGAACATCGGGAGCGTTCCCGCGACTGCTGCGTAGCCCACGCGATGGCCGCCAATCTCGGTCGCACGCTGCGACTTGGCATCTGCCGGCAGTCGCGTGGCTTGACTGGGAGAAGTCTGCGCACGTGTATGGACAGAGTTAGTTGGGAGCGCCAGCAATATCAGGACGAGTGTGCGGGTAAGCGCTCCCATTCGCTTCGTCTTCCTGACCTGCCCAGTTTCTTCGGACCACGCTTAGCTTGAGAACTCCGCCCTCGGTTGATCCTTCGCGTGCCCTTTGCGGGACGGTGATGCAACGGGTCGGAGCGCGGAGGCTCCCCATATCGCAGCGGTCCGACCCGTTGCCGGCCGCGACGCTGCGTCTTGCTCTTCGAGCCTCGCCACGAACTCGGCCGGGGTGAGATAGCCCAAGCTCGAATGCGGGCGCACCTCATTAAAATGCCGGCGCCAACTCTCGATCACCACCTTTGCCTCGGCCCGCGACCGGAACCACTCCAAGCTCCGGCACTCGTCGCGGAATTTGCCGTTGAAACTCTCCGTCGCCCTATTCTGCCAGGGCTTGCCCGGATCGATCAATGCCGTGTCGATGCCCTTGCTCGTGATCCACGTCAGCAGTGCGCGCGAGACGAACTCGGGGCCGTTGTCGGAACGCAGGTGGAGCGGAGCGCCGCGCTCGCTGACGAGGCGCGACAGCACATCGATCACGCGGGGAGAGCGGATGCGGCCGTCGACTTCGATGGCGAGGCCCTCCTTGGTCCATTCGTCGGTCACCGTCAGGCATTTGAGCTGCTGGCCGTTGGCGCACCAGTCGAACACGAAGTCGTAGCTCCATACCTGGTTGGCCCCCGTCGGCGCCTGCGGACGCGGGCGTCCCGTGGCAATGCGCTTGCGAGGCCGCTTCCTCGGCACCTGCAGCCTGGCAACCTTCCACAGCCGATAGGCTCGCCCGAAACTCATCTTGTGACCGTCGCGGCCGAGAAAGATCCGCACCCGCCGGTAGCCGTAGCGCGGATACTGCGCCGCAAGCGCCGTCATGCGCGCCAGCACGGCCGCGTCCGTCTCAGCCTTCCGCGATCGATAGCGCAACGCCGATCGGCCAACCTTGACCAGCGTGCAAGCCCGCCGCTGCGACAGGCCCCGGCCCGTCGCGAACGCCACCTGGGAACGGCGAGCCGGCACGCTCACCATTTTTTTGCGTTGATCTCCTTCATAACCTCGATCTCCAGGTCGCGCTCGGCGACCAGCTTCTTCAGCCGCGCGTTCTCGGCCTCCAACTGCTTCAAGCGGCGCACGTCGTCAGCCTGGAATGTGCCGAACCGCTTGCGCCACGTGTAGATGGTCTGCTCGGAAATGCCGTGCCGCTTGGCGACCACCGGCAACGGATCGCGATCCGCCTCGCGCAGGATCGCCACCACCTGCTCATCCGTGAACCTGGATTTGCGCATGCTTCCCTCCTTCAAGGAGGGCAGTCTCTCAACTAATCATTGGTCCGAAAACCCTGGGGCAGGTCAGCAGCACTTCTTGAATTTCTTCCCCGACCCGCACGGGCAAGGGTAATTGCGTCCCACCTTCGCCCCAGAGCGGCGGTGCGTTCCTGCGCCACGCTCTCCTCGTGACGACAAACGGCGTCGGGAAAGAAAGTACCGGTAGATGCTGGGCACGCATGCAGAGATGCCGAGCACCAGCTTTTCCCGCCGCTCTGCATCCATTGGTTCCTTGTAGGGCCGCATCGTAGGATCGGGGTCATGCTCATGCGCAAGGGCAAGGATCGGCACCAACAGTCCCCCGTGGTCTTCGTCATCGAGCAGCTCGGCCCAATCCTCCTGGCGCAATTTCATCCCGCGCACAAATCCCAGCGCCCAATCATTCGCATGCGCAACACCAGCATCATCCTCCAAAAGAAACGGCATGAACGGTTCACTTGAGTTGAACGTGCGCGCCAGGCTGTTCCAGTGACGCATAATGAGGTCAAAGAACTCCTGCATTTCGGCCTCGTCTCGAAATTCGCCGACCCGTTCACCGCCCCAGATCTCGCGCAGGTAGTCGCTTGGCGGCACCAAGTCCGGGCTACAAAGGAGAGCGGCGAAGAAGCCGTCCAGCATCTCCAAGTTCATCGTGCGCTTATCGCGCGAGCGCTCAAGTATAATGGCGATGCGGGCGTACTCGGCATCGCTCAGCGGCTCATCTGCTCTTGCCATCCCGCGGCCTCCCCGCGCGCCCCAGTACGAGCACCCTCATTCGTAAGTTAAGGCTCGGCCATCCTCGCCGTCGCTCACTTCTTCTGCAGCGGGCCCATCTTTTTATTGGTCGTAGCAATCGTCCAATAACCGGAATGCATGCAGATGCCCCATGCGCCCGGACACGCCTGATCCACACAGCTCGTCAGTTTCGCACCGGTGAACTTATGCGCGCCCGCGCAGCGCTCTCTGCAGGCCTTCAGCTCTTCGGAGCAGGTCGCGCTCGCCGCATGAACCAGTGTCGCGCTGCTCAAAAGTGCCGAGAGCCCCAGCAACCACAGTGTGCGTTTATCCATGACACGATCCATTTCTCCGTCGGAGATCATCACGCCTCTCCAAAATCAAGGCAACCCTATTCGGCAGCGAGTTCTCTGGACCGCTACACCGCCCATATAAATGCTTCTGAAATCGAGGAAAGGTCGTCTTGCAAATCAACATGGCAGCACATTACCACGCTGCCCCTCTCACGTACGCTGAGCCACCGACCCGAACCCATTGACGCAAAAGGTTGCCCTGTTCAAATGGCCCTTTTTCTTCCCGCCCAGCTTCAGCCGTGTAGGTGCGATCCGCGGCTTCAGGCGCATAATCGATCGAATGCGCCGTGCCGTTCTCCTCGTAGTAGATCTGATAGCCTTTGCCGTGCGGACCCTCGTACACATCGATCCGAATGTTCTCCGGAAGCGCTTTGCCGAACTTTGATTGCACCGACCCGCTCTCAGTCAATGGCAATGTGTTGTACGAGGGTTAGACGAGATATTTATGGATGTCCTCGCCAGCCTCTTGCTTCCTCTTCAGCCAATTCGCCATGCGGCCACGTCCAGACCACGTCTCGTTGGTCGTAGGATCGCGGTATTTCGCCTTCACCTCCTGAATTCGTCCTCCCCGCTCATCATTGCCATTGGTATGCCAATCTTTAGCAGATGTGGGAGCGTCTCTACTGTACTCTGAAGGCACTACAAGCTCTTCGATCGGGCGTTTCAAATACGCGACGTTGTTGCTCGTGATTGCGACGAGCTCCCAGCCGTCCGCGCCGCAGGTGTTGAGGATGTCGAGCTCGTCGCTTCGCGGCCGCTGTTGGTTCAGATCGATCTTCCGGTATTCCCATTCACGCACAGCTCGCTCCTGCCATATGCAAACCGCCCGCCCGGCTGTTTCCTTACTGGCTGACAAGCGCAAGCTTAGCCCTAACGAGGAGCAGGTACCACCGGCGTGCTCCTCTGCAACGACAACTGCAACAGGCACCGAGCGACGGGACCCAATCACGGCTCATGCCGGCCTCAAGCAGCTCGTACCTGACCTTGAATACGTCCAGTGCCTGACGTGACGGCCTGCGATTTCATCACTAGGTGCTCGCCCGACCAATAACAGGGATTTCTACCGATTTGTGCAGGCGTCCTACCCAGCAATGGTAGGGCAATTGCTGATCCGCCGCGGTTCACGCACGTCGATGTATGTCGAACCATAGAAAAGGAAAGGACGGAGCCATGTCAGATACGTCGACGCGAGGGGATTGGACGAAGCCCGCCGCCATGGCGATCCCTGAGGGGGGACTTTTCAAGGACAAGGTTGAGCGAGGCAGATATGGGCCGATTTTTCCCAAGACCCCGGCGTGCTACGGCTTCTCCATCATCGCCAAGATCATCCCCGGACGGGAACCGGTCTTCTACGAATACGCCAAGAACATCGAGAAGGCCGTGGCTGGTCAGCCTGATGTCCTCGCCGTGCTCAAGCTGCATTACCTCCGATGGAACCTCTTCGATATAAAAGGGGAAACATACTTCCAATACATGGGCATCTTCGACACCGATTTCGACAAATACACCGAGGATGCGGTCGGACTTTTTGCGGCAACTGGTCTTAACACCGTTTTCGAAAATTTGGAGGGCTTTCCCAAGGATTGGAAGACGAACCCCTCGGCATTCATAAAGTTCGTTCGAGAGCATCAGCGCCCGAGCTTTCTCGAATATGGCGAATACCCCTTCGTGAGTGCCGACGAGATCAAGAAAGCCCTGAAGCTCAAGGCAGCCTTCTCGACCATGCTCGACCAGATGCAGTGATCGCGAGCGATCTTGCCATGCTCGAGTTCGAGGACATCCAATCCATCCTCTTGACGCGGGTGCCCGCGCTCACAGGGTGCTACGCATTTCTTTCCTTTCGCAACGCCGCGGGCGGACGTGGCTGGCTATCAGCGATGACAGGCAAGGTGCAATCGGCCGCGGAGACGCGAGCTTCGCTCGCCCACGACAAGCGCTGGGTGACGCTGGCGCTCACCTGGAGCGGCCTGCGCGCGCTGGGTGTGGACGAAGTTTCACTGGCGACTTTTCCTGAAGAATTCAAGCAAGGCATGGTCGCCCGCGCGGAAGTGCTCGGCGATACCGGAGAGAATCACCCGGACAACTGGCTGGGCGGGCTTGCCCGGCCGGACCTTCACGCTATCGCGATCCTGTTTGCCCGCGATGCCGCCGAGCGGGAGCGAGCCAAGACCGAGCATGACAAGCTCGTCGCGCGGTGCGAAGGCGTAGACGTGCTTTCCACGTTAGATCTGGAGGCGACGCCTCCGTTCGATCATGCGCATGACCACTTCGGCTACCGCGACCGGCTCTCGCAGCCGGTAATAGAGGGCGCTGGTGAGGTGCCGACGCCCGGCTCCGGGGCGCCGCTCAAGCCGGGCGAATTCATCCTCGGCTATCCCGACGAAAGCGGCCGGCCCTATCCAATGCCGCTACCCGACATTCTGTCTCGCAACGGCAGCTTCATGGCTTATCGGCGCATGGAAGAGCATGTAGGCAAGTTTCGGGATTTCCTGCGTCAGCATGGTCAAACTCCCGAGGAGCAGGAACTCCTGGCCGCGAAGCTGATGGGTCGCTGGCGAAGCGGCGCACCACTCGTGCTGGCTCCCGACAAAGACGATCCCGCGCTCGGCGCTGATCTGCAACGGAACAACGACTTCAACTACAAGCAGATGGACCCGCATGGCTATGCGGTTCCACTTGGCTCCCACATGCGCCGCATGAATCCCCGCGACACCGCCGCAAACATGAACCGCCGTCGCATGATCCGCCGCGGTGCCACCTACGGACCCCATCTGCCGGAGGACGCGCCTGAGGACGGTGCGGAGCGCGGTATCGCCGCTTTCGTGATCTGCGCAAGCCTCATACGGCAATACGAATTCGCGCAGAACGTCTGGACAAACGACCGGAATTTTCACGAGCTCGGCAACGAGCGCGACCCAATCATCGGCAATCACGACGGCACGCTCGAATTCAAAATCCCTAAGCGTCCCATCCGCAAAAAGATCACCGGTCTGCCGGCATTCACGACCGTGAGGGGCGGTGCCTACTTCTTCCTCCCCGGCCTCAAGGCGCTTCAATTCCTTTCAACGCTTTCCGAGAACCGACCCGGATAGCTCCGGGGGCGAGAGAGGCAACAGCCATGAATACGTTGCAGCCAGCACGCACGTACAACCAGAACCACATTCAGCGCAAATACACGCCGGGCAAACGCCGTCTGAGTATCTACTGGACATGGAGTTACCCGTGGGAAGCCCAGCGCGACCCCGCGGCGATGGAAAATCGCTTCTCGACCATGACTGAAGTCCGCAGCGTGCTGTGGCCGGCCTATGAGACACCGGAGTGGAGTGCTGCGCAATTCCTCCAGGGGATCGCCGGCACGTTGGAGCTCTTCCACCGCTCGACGCTCAGCTTCCAGCAAATTGCCGGCGAAGCCACCGGCCACCCGGTTGCTGTATTCCAGCGCATCGACCAGGCCGGCTACAAGCTACCCATCGACGAACGGATTTTGGCCGACGCGGACACGCTCTTGGTTTTCGGGCTAGATCATCTTCTATCCGAGCAGGAAGCCGCGCCCGAAGAAGTTGCGGCCATCCGCGAATGGCTCAAGCGCGAAGGCACCTGTCTGCTGCTCGCTCCGCATCACGATGTCGGCTTCACCGAGGACCTCAAGCAGCGGCAGATGGAGTACCTTCATCATGGCGACGAACTTGTGCCGCGCCAGCAACGCTTCGGACAATATACCCGTTCGCTGATGAAGGCGTTTGACGTGCCGGTCCACAATACCTACGGCCTGCGTCCGGCGCTCGTCAAAGGCACGAAGGAGATTGCCCCGCTCACGGCGTTTAGGGACCTTGACAAACTGGGCCTCCTTAAGAACGTCCCAACGCTAAATTTTCACCCACACTTGCCGCACTACGAGATTACCGAAAAGAATGGCAAGTCGGTCCATCTCCTGGCGCGCCAGCCCATTGATCGCGACCGACCGCACCCTTTCACCGCGGCCGGCAACACAGAGTTCAACTGCCTGCTTTGGATGCCGCCGAACGCACAGCGCGTCGGAGACATCGTGCTCGTGAACTCGACAAACTTCACCACGCTCTTTGGGGGCACGGACAGCCTAAAGAATTTCTGGCGGAATTTCGCGATGATGAAGTGAACGCTTCGCTCGATTGCAGGCCAGAGTTCCTTGGGAAGACGCTTGCCATAGATCAGGAATGACAAAATCGTCGGCGAGCGCGAAGCCCGATACTGGAGGCATTGATGTTAACGGACCTTCTGAGCAAGGCGTCGACTATCGCCATGTTGGCTTTTGTGATCTCAAGTATGCTGGCGATGGGCGTGGGGCTGAGTATTTCCCAAATCATTGAGCCGCTGCGCAATCCCCGACTGATCGCGTTCGCGCTCTTGTCCAACTTTGTCCTGATGCCGCTCTGCGCATTTGCGTTGTCGACCTTACTCCGCCTCGACCAACCGCTGGGCGTCGGCATGCTCCTGCTTGGATGTGCCGCCGGCGCGCCATTTTTGCCGAAGCTGGCGGAGCTTGCCAAAGGCAACCTCCCCTTTGCGGTTGGTACAATGGTGCTTTTGATGGTCGTCACAGTTGGGTATTTGCCGGTGGTGCTGCCGCTTCTGCTACCGGGTGTCGCGGTCAATCCAGCGAAGATCGCGCAGTCGCTCGTCTTGCTCATGCTGCTGCCGCTTGGCATCGGGCTAGGCTTAAAGGCGCACTATGAGGAATTGGCCGCGCGGGCGAAGCCCGTGCTTGACCAAATTTCCAACGTCAGCCTCATACTACTGATAGTCGTGATCACTGCAGCGAACATTGACAATGTTTTGGAGGTTTTCGGTACGCGCGGCATCCTCGCGGGCGTTTTGTTCATCGTTCTGGGCTTTGGCATTGGGTGGTTGCTCGGAGGACCGGGCGGCGACACGAGGCGGGTCCTAGCGTTGGGTACGGGCCAGCGCAACATTGCCGCGGCGCTGGTGGTAGCCAGTCAGAGCTTCAGCGATCCCCGGGTGGTGGTCATGGTTATCGTCATCGCGATCGTCGGATTGATAGTGCTCATGCCGCTTTCTCGCGCCTTGGCCAAACGTTGAGCACGGGGTGACCTCCCGACAGCGCTGTGGCCAAGGCGCTGACGGAGCCTTGGCCATATCTCTCTAGTAGTTCCCACAACCCAGTTGGGTAGTGTCATGGATGGTGCAGGCCAAATTTACGAAAGGGCCGGGCATGGGCAGCGACGGCAAGCAACCGAAACAATTCACTAAGTTCCAAAGCTGGCTGCTGATGGGCACGATCTTTTTCATCGCAGCGGTTGCTATCTGGCTGCCGGTGTTCGTCAGTTAGGGCGCTGTCTCGCGTCTCAGCCGCAAACGAAACGCGTGAAGACGCGATGATGAGAAGAGAGCGAGCGCGTATGGTCAGGCCGCTTGCTTTTCAATAAATCTAACGGCATCGCCGATCGTCAGGATCGCACTCGCCGCAGCATCGGGAATCTCGCAGCCGAACTCTTCCTCAAAGCCCATAACCAGGTCGATCTTATCAAGGCTCTCGGCTGCCAAGTCATCTCCGAAGCTCGCGTCGTCAGTGACTCTGCTGGCGTCCACCCCGAGACGCTCAACAACAACCTTCTTCACACGCTCTGCGACATCGTTCATAACCCTATCCCCCTTGGCAACATTCATGTTGCCGTTGTTTATCAGCGCAGGTAGGCGGGTTTTGTGGCGATATCTCGAACTGGGTCTCGGGCGCGATCGCATGCGGTGGCAAATGTCTGGTCGTCCCGTCTTTTTCCAGCAACTTCGTCATGCCGGTCACGCACGCAACGCCCGCATAACGGCGGCGAGACACGCATCGGACTGATCCTGAAGCCGATCGCGCGTGATGTCCCACTCGCAGGCAATGGTCAGTAATTCGTCGCGAGTCGCCCATGCGCTGACGCAGCGCATCCGGCACGCGGTTGCGACGTCTATGAGACCGCTATTCGCTGCGGTCGTCAGCCGCGACCGGGCGACCGCCCTGCGGATCACGGAAAGATCGCTCAGCCGGCGCAACTGCGCCAGCGGCTGTGCTCGTGTCACGGTATTTCCTCCCCAGGCCGCCTTTGTGTGCTGACGGCTTTTGCCGATAGCGTACACGAGGAACCATGGGGCCGTGTGGCCAATCAGCTCGCCAAATCCGCAGTCTCCCCCCAATCGGGGATGCCTTAAACCAGCGGTTGCTCTAGGTAGCAGCCGTGGACAGGGAGCGCGTCGCCCCAAGGCGCAGGTCCACATTTCTTGGGCTGCCCGGCTACGGGGACTAGTCAGGGCTCGACCCGCGGAAAACTGAGCCGCGTCTCGCGCGAAAAGCGGGGGCGCGGCTCTTTCCCGTTGAGGGATCGAATGTTCGGCAGCTTCCTACGTACCGGACGACTACACGGAATGCCTAGCAAATCTATCAGCTGTCCCGACTGCGGACTGGTCTTGAGAGTCACGCGCGACGCCAAGAACTCGGCGCTGCTGTACGATGTCAGTGATTGGCAACGCCGCTGCAAACGTCTCGATCTCGACAATCCCGCCTTGTGTCTTTTCCGGCGGCTCGACGAAACGAATCCAAAAAAGCACTAGCCAGCTTTTCTGCACACACGCTCGTCAACCCAGTGGTCTCCCCCCAATCGGGGGTGCGAGAGCGAACACCACACACCACTTCACCGTCGTGGCTTTGGGGCACTGATGAAAGTGACGCCGCAGAGCCGCACCCTGCTCCGGTCTTCAGGCAGAGTGCGGCTCTCTGAACTGGCTTCCGCAACAACGCCAAGCACAGGCTACATGCAGAAATCCAAGTACACCGCCCGTGTCGGCAACATCTATTTCCTCTCCCACGTCGGCGTGTCGCTCCGGTGGGCGACGCAGCATATTGCGCGCGACGAACTGCCCGCAAACATCAAGCATCTTCTCGTCCGCCTCGACACGGTCGAAGCACTCATGGATATGGATGATCTGGTTTCGTGCGCGGCTCGCCTGCAGCGCCCCGCCAACGATCGGTCAGGCACCGAGTAACAACCAAACCGTTGCTGATCTCCCCCCAATCGGGGGTGCGAAGTCAGTGCCGAACAGCTATCTGAGCACCGTGCTTGGGGCGGATGAAGTGACGCCGCACGCGCTTCAGCCGTTTCGTCCTCCGGCAAAGCGCCCCGCTCGCTTCGACTGGCTCCTACACAATCTCCAAGGCGCGGCTCCTCATGAGGTCGCACCGAACTCGGCCGGGGTCTTTCGCAAGGAAGCCTCGGCTTTTTTTTGCATGCCGCACCGCGGATGCGAGCATCTTGGGCAAGGACGTGCGCGCACTCCCGCTCATCTCCCGCAAGGCAAAGCTCGCCAAGCTTCTCGCTAGCCCGCGCACTGCCGCCGTATCGTTCAGTGAATACGCAGAACCGTGGGCTTGATAATTCCGTGCGGGGAGCCGCGCCCAACTATCCGGCGAGTGCGAAGCAATCGCCATCTCGACACATCTCACGCCACCTCACCCACTCGGGTGCGAGTGCCTAAAAAGTGCCTAGAGATTTTCGGACTTCTGATAAGTCTTTGATTTGATTGGTCGGCCGACCCCCAGTCCCCCAGACAGCGATGGTTCGCATAAACTGTTGCGGACGCATGAGAATTGTTTTGCAACGACCCGCCAGGTTTCCCGATCTGTCCCACTGTTTGCAAAACGAGGGGGCGCGTGATGGCGAACCGCCTCTGGAGAGCTCTCGGCGTTCTACTGACGGTCGTGATGATCGGACTTTCGGCGCTGATCAACTACAACTTTGGCTTCAGCCTGGGCACGAGCGAGACGAACGGGCGCATCTTTGGCGCAGTGTCTGTGGTCGCAGTCGGCGTCATGGCGCTGGTACCGCTGCGGGTCAACGCGCATTGGGAAACAGGCCGGAAGAGCAGGGCCATCCTGGGCAGCGCCTTGTTCGCCATTCTCGCGGCCTACGCGATCGCGGGCTCCATCGGTTTTGGCATCCAGAACCGAAGTCAGATCGCGGGCTCTGGCGAAACCTTGACGGCGCAGCTGAAGGACCAAGTCGCGGACCGTGATCAGGCGGTCACTCGCTTGAAAGGGCTCAGCGAGGACCAACCAGCGGCGGCGATTTCCGCCAAGATTGATGCGGCGAAAAAAGACCGCCGATGGGAGCAAACACAAGGTTGCGTGAACGCGACGGTGACCGCCTCGCGTGATTTCTGCCAGGAGGTGGACGGTTTGCGAGCCCGGCTAGATGTGGCTGCGACGGCAGGCAAGCTCCGGGAGACAATCGAAAGGCTGAGCACGTCAATCGAGAAGCTGCGCAAGCAGGGCGCAGGGCAGGTGGCTGACGCTCAATCGGCAGGATTTGCACGGATCTTTCGGGTGGATCAGGACGCGGCGCGAACGGGGCTTTCGATCCTTCTGGCGCTCGTCATTGAAAGCGTCTGCTGCTTCGGCCTTCTTGTCATTGCTGGTGCGCAGCCGGAGGCCAAGCTGGGTGAGGAGACGACGCCACCTGAATCGGTCGGCGAGTGGCTGACGGAGCGGGCAGTGCCCCGTCACGGCACTTGCATCACGCTCTCGGAGCTGGAGGCGGATTTTCGAAGCTGGGCGCATGCCAGGTCAGCGCCGAGAATGAGCTCGCGCAAGTTTGCGCTCCTGATGCGCGCAGCGTGCAAAGAGGTGGGGCTCTCAATTGAAGGGGAGATGGTTGTGGGGCTGCACCTGACTTGAATTGTGTTACAGGCCAACGCCCACTCGAAGTCCCCTTGCTTTTGCCGAAGCGGCCGAGACAACCACCTGAGAAAGCGTTGTCGAGCCTCGCGCGATGCGCGTCGCATCTACCTCTGCTTCGGTGACATCGAAGCCTGCGCGCCCCATCCAGGGCGCACGTAGCCGGCGTGACGCAGCTCATCAGCCGGTCGGCGAAGGCGAGGCTAGGTCCTGGAGATCTCGCCGCGCTCGACGGTAAAGGTGACGTCAGCCAAATTGGCGAGGAGTTTGGGATTAGATTCCGTGATCAGCAACGTGATGTCCTTGTCCTGGGCGCGCAGGCGGCGTAGGGCCTCCGCGTAACGTTGTGCAAGCACGGGGGCCAGGCCTTGGAACGGCTCGTCGAGGATAACGAGGCGCGTTCCCAACATCAGCGCACGGCCAAGTGCTACCATTTTGCCTTGTCCGCCAGATAGGGACCCCGCGGGGCGCGGCGCCAATTCCTTCAGTTCGGGCAGCACGGCGTAGGCGCGCTCAAGCCGGCGCGTGCTTTCGGCCGAATTGAGCTTGGCGACGCGGACGGGCAGGAGAATGTTCTCTTCAACCGTAAATGCGGAGAAGAGGCGACGGTCCTCGGGCGCATAACCGATGCCGAGTTCCGGGGCGCATATGCGGGACCAGAGCGCTGACGCTCATGCCACCGAGCGTGATGCTGCCTTTGGCATCTGCAAGCCCCATGATGGCGCGCACTGTGGTGGTTTTGCCTGCGCCATTGCGGCCGATGAGGGCAGCGTTGGACCCCGTCGGCACGTCAAAGGACACGTTGCGTAGTACCGGGATTCCGGCGATGGCGACATTGACTTGGTCGAAGGTCAGCATATGCGGGCCTCAGATACCGATTACATGCTCGCGCACGAGCGCGTTCTGCAACACGTCCTGCGGCGGTCCGACCACCTGGATCTTACCGGCACTCCAAACCGCTACGCGATTTGCGTATCGTTCCACCATGTCCATGTCGTGCTCGACGAACACGCTGGTTACCTGCTGTGTGGCGAGCGCGGCCGTGAGGATATCCATGATGGCGAGCTTCTGCGACGAAGCCACACCCGAGGTCGGCTCGTCCATCAGCAATAGTTTCGGCTTCAGAGCAAGCGCGATGGCAATGTCGACGAGCTTGCGCTGGCCCTCGGGCAGCTCGCGCGCCAGTCGGCCAGCAAATTCCTGCACACTCAGCAAATCGAGCAGGCGCTCCATCTCCGCGCGATCGGGATGATCATTGAGGCGCGCGAAACCAGATGGGCGGCCTTGGTGAGCGGCCGCCGCCATCAGCATATTCTCCATCACGGTCTGGTCGAGGAACAGCTGCGGGATCTGGAAGGCGCGCGCGATGCCGAGCCGCGTGATGGCGCGCGGCGGCTTGGCAGTGATCTCCTGCCCCAGGAACGAAATCGTGCCAGCCTGCGGTCGGAGATAGCCCGTGGAAATGTTGAGGAAGGTCGTTTTGCCTGCCCCGTTCGGGCCGATGATGGCAAGTCTTTCCCCTTGCAGCACATCGAGATCGATGCCGTCGGCCGCGATCACCCCGCCAAAGCGGATCTTGATGCCACGGGCACTGAGAAGCACGCTGTTCATCGCGCAGCCTCTTTGGCGGAGCCCGAACGGCGCAGGAGGCCAACGAGTTCATGTGGCGCATACATGATGATCACGATCAGCACGACGCCCAGGATGAGCTGCCAGCTGTCGGCGAGCTTTGCGGCCGCAAAAAAACGGACTATCTCGAACATTGCGGCTCCTGCGAAGGCTCCGAACGCGTGGCCGACGCCGCCCAGGATGGCGATGAAGACGAATTCGCCCGACTTGGTCCAGTAGGCGAATTCTGGCGTGGCGATCTGTTGGATGACGGCCACCAGAACGCCGCCGATACCACCAAGAAACGCTGAGATGACGTAGCCAATCAACAAAACGCGCTTGGGAGACAACCCTAGGTATTCCAACCGCGTCTCGTTGGACTTGATGGCGCGCAGCATGTGCCCCAGCGGGCTGTCGAGATAGCGCTGCACAGCCCAAAAGGCCACGATCGCCAAGAATAGGCACACGTACAACAGGACGTACTGGAATTCTTCAGGGGAGAAGGCCATGCCGAACACGGTCGGCCGTGCGACGCGAATACCGTCCGCTCCGTGCGTATACACATACATCTTCTCCAGTAGCGACCAGAGCACCATCGAGAAGGCGAGATTGATCATGCCGAAGAAAATCTCGCGGTAACGCACGATGAAGAGACCAACGAGGAATCCGAATAGGGCCGCTAGGAAGGAGCCCGCGATCAGAAACAGCATCAGTTCGCCGCCACCCACTGCGCGGCCCCAGAAAGCGCTAACGTAGGCGCCGACGGCAAAGAACATGGCGTGACCAAAGGAGACTTGGCCCGCCTGCAGCAGTACGACGATGCCCAGCACGACCACGGCCTTGGCCAGGATCAACGCGACCAACGTCGCCCAGCTGGGCACGAACAGGGGGAACAGCGCTGCAAAGACAATGCCTAGGACACCGGTGCAACCAAGGAGAGACAGCTTGCCCCGCATCAGATCTTCCTGACCCGGTTGGTCCCGAACAGGCCAAACGGCTTAACGAGCAGCACCAACACCATCAGCAGGTAGGGTACCAGCACCTCGAACTCGGGCTGCAGGTAGATGACGAAGGCGCGCACGAGCCCGATCAGTAGCGCCGTGAGCGCGGCACCTTCGACCTGTCCGAGACCGGCTGTAGCCGCGACTGCGAAGGAGAGCACGATCATGTCCGTTCCCATCCCGGGCACGAGCGAGGTGGTGGGCGACGCCAAGGCGCCGCCCAGCGCCGCCAATGCAGCGCCAATCATGAAGGTAACGAGAAAGACCCTTTTTGCATCGATACCGATGGCGGTGGCTGCTTCGCGATCCTCAGTAACTGCCAGGATCACTGCGCCGGATAGCGTATGGCGCAAGAAGTAGCGCAGGCCCAGCAAGGTAATGATCGCGACGGCTGGCAGTAGGATCACCTGATAGGATGTATAGGAGACGCCGAGCACGCGCACATTAGGCAGCAGCTTCACCGGTTCGGAGGCGAAAATCGGCTGCACGCCCCAAATCATGCGCTGCAGGTTGTCCATGATCATGAACACGGCAAAGGTGATGAGGAGCTGCAGCACCTCCTCCTGGCCGTAGACGGGGCGCAGGAGGAAGCGCTCCATGGCCCCGCCGATCACCACGCCGATGACGACGGCAGCAATAAGCAGCATGGGAAAGGTGAGCCAGGGCGAGATCGGCGCGACAAGCAGGCTCAGCGTAGCCGCGAGATAGGCCCCGTAGGCGTAAAGCGAGCCGTGCGCCACGTTGACGATGCGGAGAACGCCGAAGATGAGGCTTAGGCCGACAGACACCAGGAACACCAGCGCTGCGTAGCTGATGCCGTCGAGCGCAGCCAGGATGGCGATGGTCGAATTCATGAGGGGCGTTTCAGTCTATACTGCGCGCGTCGAGCCCCCTCCCTGCCGCGACAGAGGGAGAGGGCTCGAGCAACGCCCGTCTCAGTGCTTGAAAGTTGGAACGTCGATCTTCACGAAGTCCGGCTTTAGAGTTCTTGAGCCAATCCACAGAGCGCGTACCGCCGGGATTGGTGATGGTTTTTGCGTCGAAGATCATTATGTTGTCCAATACCTTGAAGTCGTAGCCCGGGGCAGATTTCGTCACGCCTACGAGCTGCGCTTCGAGGCCCTGGTTGTCCTCGGTTCGCAGCGTGAGCGGACGGCCCCAGCCGACGAACTCGAGCCCCACCGCCGCATCCACCACCTGTTCGCGCGTCGGCCATTTGCCGCCATTGGCCTTGATGGCCTTGTCGTAGGCGCCTTGCAGGGCCGAGAAGGCCTGCTGCATGTGATAGACAGGATAGATCGGCCAGGCACCGGTCTTGGCCTTAAAGGCTTCGTTGAAGGCCTTGAAGGCGGCGTCGTTCTTCTTCTCGGGATGCAGGAACCAGTGGTCGCCGCGCGCGCCCACAATCAGGCCCTCGGGTAGATCCTTGCCGAGGCGCTGCAACGAGACTTTCCGATACCGAGCACGAATGCCGATTGCTCAAGGAGGCCTCGCTGGCCGGCCTGGCGCACCAGTGTATCGAGGTCGCCGCCCCAGCTCGTAGTGAGCACCACGTCAGGTCGCAGCGCCAACAGCCGCGAGACTTCCGTGGAGTAGTCGGGCGCGCCAAATTTAGGGAACAATTCAGCCACCACCTGTACGTCCGGCTTCATAGTCTTGAGCGCAGTGGAAAAAATCTCCCAGCTCTCGCGACCCCAGGCATAGTCCTGGTTGACGACGGCGATGGTCTTGAAGTCTGGCTTAGTCTTGAGAAGATAGAGCAAAACGGCCAGCATTTCAGGTGTGCCGTTGGCCTGGGTGCGGAAGTTATAGCGGTATTTTTTCGTTTCGAGGATCGAGGCCGCACCGCAGTCCCACATGAAATTCATGACCTTGAGATCTTCGGCGATCGGCACGAGCTGCGTGCATGAGCCAGACGATATAGACGCGAACGTCACGTCCACCTTTTCGTCCTGGACGACACGCCGGTAATTCGAAACAAGCGCCTCGCCACCCGCTCCTTCATCGATAAAGGTAAGCTTCACGGGTACGCCGCCGATGCCACCCTTCTTGTTGAGATCCTCGGCAATCATTTCGGCAGCTGCTTTGCCGGGCACTCCAAAAACCGAGGCCGGCCCGGACAGGAAAGTCGTAATACCGATTTTCAGCTCGCTTGGTTTGTCCTGAGCCAGCGCACCGCTGGTCAGCAACGCCAGTCCGGCCAGCGCTGACCCGAACTTTGTCACAGTCCTCATGGGCAGTCTCCTTGGGTTTGTTTTTCTACTCAGTCTACGTGAGCGCTTGTGTTGCGCGCACGCCATTCCTTGGGTCCGCTTTCATGGATTGACACGCCCCGCGCGTCGATGGCGACGGTCACGGGCATTTCTTCAACCCGGAATTCGTGGATCGCCTCCATACCAAGATCCGCGAAAGCGACGACGCGGGAGGATTTGATCGCCTTCGAAATCAGATAGCCGGCGCCGCCAACGGCAATGAGGTAGGCCGCCCCGGAACGTGCGATTGCCATGCGCCCCTCCTCGCCACGCTCGGCCTTGCCAATCATGGCGATCAGACCGGTCTCGCGCAGGATGATATCGGTGAAGCGGTCCATCCGGTTAGACGTCGTCGGGCCGGCGGGCCCCACCACCTCGTCACCGACCGCGTCGACCGGACCTACGTAGTAGATGACGCGATCCACAAGGGAGACTGGTAGGCTCTCACCCCGCTTGATGAGTTCGACCAGGCGCTTGTGCGCCGCATCGCGACCGGTGAGCATTCGCCCGCTGAGAAGTAGGCGCTGACCGGGTTTCCAACGCGCAACTTCTTCCCGGCTGAGGCTGTCGAGTTCCACGCGGGTGGCGTCCCTGGCGGCCCTGTCGACAATAATCTGCGGCCAATCCTTCAAATCCGGTGGTTCGAAGTGCGCGGGACCCGATCCATCGAGCGTAAAGTGCACGTGGCGCGTCGCTGCGCAGTTGGGGATCAACGCCACCGGCATCGATGCGGCATGGGTCGGGAAAGTCTTCACCTTGACGTCCAGCACGGTGGTCGCGCCGCCTAGCCCCTGTGCGCCTATACCCAACGCATTGACCCGCTGAAGGATCTCGAGCCGAAGCTCTTCGATCTTAGTTGCCGGCCTTCGCTGCCGCAGTTCGCTCATGTCGAGTGGTTCCAATAGGGCCTGTTTGGCGAGCAGCATTGCTCTTTCGGCTGTTCCTCCAACCCCTACGCCCAGAATGCCCGGCGGGCACCAGCCCGCCCCCAGCGTGGCGACCGTCTCGACAACCCAGTCCGCCACCGAATCCGACGGGTTGAGCACCGCAAAGCGTGCCTTGTTCTCAGAGCCGCCACCCTTTGCGGCAACCGTGACCTCCAAACCGTCTCCGGCCACCATCTCTGAGTGCACTACGGAAGGCGTATTGTTCCTGGTGTTAATACGGTCGAACAAGGGATCGGCCACTATCGAGGCACGCAGCGGGTTTGCGGGATCGCGGTAGGCTTCGGCCACTGCACGATCAATCAGCGTTTGCAGGTCAGTAGTGGTATCGATGCGCGCACCCATACCGATCTTGAGGAATACATTTACGATGCCCGTGTCCTGGCACATGGGACGCCGGCCCAGCGCGCTCATGCGCGAATTCAGCAAGAGCTGGCCCATGGCGTCCTTGGCCGCCGGCTCCTGCTCGTTTTGATAGGCTGCATTGAGATGGCGCACAAAATCGGCCGGATGGAAGCAGGCAATGAACTGCAGCGCGTCACGCACGCTGCGCACCAAATCCTGCTCCTCGTAGGTCCGCACCTTTTCCTCCTGCTTGCTGACGTTCTTGTGCGTCAGCTTCGGTCCTGCACTTTACATCGCGCCCGTTATCAGCCGCCTGCGCCGAACTCCAGTCGCAGGGCCTGCCCATGCTCGCCGATATCAGGCACTGGCCGATACTTGCTTTCAACCCCAACAATCTCTGCAGGGGGGGCAATCACAGTTACCTCGCCGGCGGGCGTATCGTAACTGATGGTACGCAATTGCGGGTGGCTAATCAGACCATCCACATCGTTGATAAGCCCGAACGCGATCCCGGCGCGCTTGAGAGTCGCTGTAATGACGGATCGAGAGCGCTGGCCGAAGGCAGCCGAAATCCTGGCCTCCAGATCCGCCCGGTTAGCGACCCGCGCTGAAACGTCGGCAAATAGCGGATCATCCGCTAGCTCGACGTCCTCCAGCACATCCCGGCAGAACAAGTTCCACTCGCGCTCGTTCTGGATGGAGAGCAGGATTTCCCCATCACGGCAGGCGAACACGCCATAGGGAGCAATCGAGGGATGACTGAGACCCGACCGCGCAGGCATTGATCCACCATAGCGCCGCTGCAAAAGGGGACGCTCATCCAATCAGCCATTCCGGAGAACAGGGATACTTTGAGACTACGACCCTGACCCGTGCGGTTGCGCGCGATCAATGCCTGCAATATGGCGGCGTGTGCATAAAGCCCCGCCGCAATATCGCATACTGAAACGCCGACACGCGCAGGTCCGTCAGAGCCACCGGTTACCGAGCAGAGACCGCTCTCCGCCTGCACGAGCAAATCGTACGCCTTCATGTCGCAATAGGGGCCCGTTTCGCCATAACCGGATATATCGCACGTGATGAGCCTTGGTAGATTCCGGCGCAGCCTATCGCTCGCTAGACCCAGTCGCTCCAAGGCCCCGGGCGCCAAATTTTGTACGAGAACGTCGGCTTTCGCGACCATCCTCAATAGGAACTCGCGATCATCGTTCGATTTGAGATTTAGGCAAATTGATTCCTTGCCGCGATTCAACCAGACGAAATAGGTACTTTGGCCGAGCACGTGCCGATCGTAGCGGCGCGCGAAATCGCCCTCAGCCCGCTCGATCTTGATAACGCGCGCGCCTGCGTCGGCAAGCCGCGAGGTGCAGAACGGCGCTGCCACCGCCTGCTCGATTGCAACGACCAGAATGCCCTCAAGATCGGCGCTCACGGCAAGCCTCCGCAACGTCGCCACTTGTTGCGGAAGGACGGGATAGAGGAGAAGACCGAAACGTGAGATAGCGCTATAGTCTGCAACTATATCCTCATTTGAGGAGCCACGGAATGGACCTGCGTCAGCTCGGTTTTTTTGTGCGGATCGTGGAAAGCGGCAGCTTTTCCAGGGCGGCAAAATCATTGAATGTCGCGCAGCCATCGCTCAGCCAGCGCATTAAGGATCTGGAACGCGAGCTCGGCGTCGATCTGCTGCACCGTTCCCCCACCGGGGTCAAACCGACCGACGTCGGCACGATAGTCGCCGACCGTGCACGGTCGATCTTGAAACAGGTGGATCACCTCAAAACCGAGGTAAGAGGCCAAGCAGCTACGCCAACGGGCAACGTGACTGTCGGTCTGCCGACCACCATGGCACTCCACCTCACAGTCCCGCTCGTACAGCAGGTGCGCGAAAAGCTGCCGGGCATCAATCTTCACGTCACTGAAGGTATGAGCGGCCATATCCAAGAGTGGGTCCTCTCAGGCCGCATCGACGTCGCCATTTTATACAGCGCCGACCCGGTACCAGGTCTGGAGCTCGAACTTTTGCTTACCGAGGACCTCTATCTGATCGCTGCGCGGCGCAAGCATCAAAATTCGCCTGCATCGCTCACACTTGCCGACGTGGCCGATTTTCCCCTCGTGTTGCCGGGACGAGATCACGGCCTGCGCCGCAACATTGAGCGCGCAGCCTTAGACGCCAAGGTAACCCTCAATGTCCCTGTCGAGGTCGAGCTCGCTCCCGCACATGAAGCGCCTAGTAGTGGATGGTGCCCTGTTTACGATCCTCCCTTGGGCCGCCTGCCGGGAGGAAATCCGGACGGAGAGGGTGGTTGCGCGACGGATCGTGGCCCCCGTCTTACGTCGACCCGTGGTACTTGCGGTCGCCCGCGACCGCCCCCTAAGCCTAGCTGGTCACTCCATTCGGGAGCTAACGGCGACACTCGTTTCCAAGGCACTGGGATCAAAGGGGCCGGTCGGCAAAAGAAGGGCATAGGCCATGCCTATGTAGCCTTCGCATTTTTGCCTCTAGCCCGATGGCCGCAGCCGGGCGCTTTTGTGGGCAGGCGACCCTTAGCGGCGGACCTCTTCCATGATCGTGCATAGGCATCCCTCCAACGCTGGCGCGGTTGCGGCGAAAGGGGTCTTCATCGACAATGCGTGGTTGCCGGCCCAATCCGACCTCCCAATGTTCGCCCCCGCCGAGGGTCGGGTATTTGCCTATATTGCGTCTGGTTCGGCCGCGGATATTGACAGGGCCGTTCGGGCCGCACGCACGGCCGTCGAGAGTGGGGCTTGGGGCAGACTCACTGCACTTGATCGTGGGCGATTGCTGACTAGGCTCGCACGCAAAATTGAGGATCACGCGGAAGAGCTCTCACAGATCGAAGCGCGTGACACGGGCAAGCCAATGAAGCAGGCGCGGGCGGACATGGTCGCAACGGCCCGCTACTTCGAATACTACGGCGCGGCCGCTGACAAGCTGCATGGCGACACCATACCATTTCTCGACGGCTACTTGGTTGCCACGGTCTACGAGCCGCATGGTGTCACCGCGCACATCATCCCCTGGAACTACCCAGCACAAATGTTCGCAAGGTCGGTGGCACCGGCCCTCGCTGTCGGCAATGCCGCTGTTGTAAAGCCTGCTGAGGAAGCCTGCCTCTCAGTCCTCCGAATTGCAGAACTCGCGGCCGAGGTTGGCTTCCCGCCAGGTGCGCTTAATATTGTGCCGGGCCTTGGCGAAGAGGCCGGCGCGGCCTTATCGACGCACGCCGGCATCGACTACGTGTCTTTCACCGGCAGCCCTGAAGTCGGGGCGCTCATACAAACAGCCGCTGCCCGCAACCATATAGGTTGCACGCTGGAACTCGGGGGCAAGTCGGCGCAGGTGGTATTTGCCGACGCTGACATCAACGCCGTGTTGCCCGTTGTGGCCGGAGCCATCGTGCAGAACGCCGGACAAACCTGTTCAGCAGGAGCGCGTGCTCTGGTGGAGCGTAGCATCTACGATCGCTTCGTTTCTGGTCTCGCTGAAAGGTTCGCCGGTTTGAAGGCGGGTACTCCGGAGATGGACCTCGACTTGGGCCCATTGATCAGCGCCAAGCAAAAGATTCGCGTGGAGCGCTTCGTCGCCCAAGCCGCAGAGACGGGCGTTCCACTAATTGCTCGAGGAACAATTGCCCCGGGTGTGCCGAGTGATGGCTTCTTCGTCGCGCCGGCTGTGTACGGCCCTGTTCCGCGTCCCCATCCCCTTGCCAAGGAAGAGGTGTTCGGACCTGTACTAGCCGTGCTTCCATTCGACGATGAGGCAGACGCGATACGGCTTGCCAATGACACAGACTATGGCCTGGTTGGCAGCGTGTGGAGCCACGATGGCGCGCGCGCAATGCGTGTCGCCAGGAGAATTCGCGTTGGACAGATCTTCATCAACGGCTACGGCGCGGGCGGCGGAATCGAATTGCCCTTCGGCGGTATGAAGAAATCAGGCCACGGTCGCGAGAAGGGGTTCGAGGCCATGTACGAGTTCGCAGCACTCAAGACCATTGTTATGCGTCACGGTTGACAGGAGGCGAAGATGCGTTTGCAGGGGAAGTCTGCCATCGTCACCGGAGCAGGTTCTGGATTCGGCGCGGAGATCGCTCGAACGTTTGCGCGCGAGGGCGCTCGCGTTGCCGTCTTGGACATTAATGGATCTACAGCAACATCCGTCGCTGGCGAGATCGGCACGGCGGCAGTTGCCATGACGGCGGATGTAACGAAGCGGTCAGATATTCAAGCCGCGATTGACAATACCACAAGGGCCTTCGGTCGCTTGGATATCGTTGTCAACAATGCCGGGTGGAGCCATCGCAACAAGCCGATACTTGAGGTATCCGAAGAGGACTTCGATCGCTGCTTCGCCGTCAATGTCAAATCGATCTATCACATGACACACGCCGCAGTGCCTGAGCTCGAGAAACACGGGGGTGTAATCATAAATATCGGCTCGACCGCCGGCATCCGGCCCCGACCAGGTTTGACCTGGTACAATGGATCAAAGGGAGCTGTGAACCTCATGTCGCGGTCCATGGCGGTGGAACTGGCGCCGAAAAAGATCCGCGTCAATTGCGTAGCTCCCGTTATGGGTGCGACTGGGTTGCTTGAGCAGTTCATGGGTTTGCCGGATACCCCGGAAAACCGCGCAAAGTTCGTGGCAACGATTCCGCTGGGACGTTTGTCAGAACCAAGAGACATAGCCAATGCCTGCCTGTATCTCGCCTCCGACGAAGCTGACTTCATCACTGGAGTGGTGTTCGAGGTCGACGGCGGAAGGACTGTCTAGCGACGCACTCGGCTTTTATGCGGGTCGATTCCGTTCGAGCCGGCAGGGTATTGCGCGGCTCAATTCACTGATGACCTTTCTCGACAGCGAGACGGGACTGCCGCTCGCCCTAATCGACGGCAATTGGGTGACGGAGAAACGCACGGCTGGTCTGAGCGCAGTGGCCGCCAAGCGGTTGGCACGAAACGACTCGGTGTCTGCCGGATTCATCGGATGCGGTGTGCAGGCACGCGGTCACCTTGACCGTCAGCGTCCTTCATATAAGCGTGACCCGACCAACAGGTGGGGGCCGCCCAAACCCTCCGAGATCTCATTTACAACGTACCGGAAGACGAGCGCCTAACGAACGAGCCCGCTTGTGCGCCGCAGCGATTCAGTCAGCTTTCTGAGATACTTCAGACAGGTTCGGCTTGATGTGAGCACTCGACCCACAACGGAACTTCGCGACCATCCGGCGCATTACTCAGTTGTGCCAAGCCGAGTGCCCTGGAGGCAGACGCCCCAAGAGTAATTCTCGAGCAGGCAGAGCGGGTTTCGAAATTCCGATGACTTGCCGATCTAGCGGCTAGAGAATGGAGAGGTGCCTATGTTCAGTTTTTCTTTACGAGGCGCCCGGTGGCTGGCAGCGATCGGGCTTGGATTGTCAACGATTTGCACTGCACTCGCTCAGCAACAGCCGGTCAACGATGACGCAGTCATCCATACCTTTCCGGGAGACCTCGTCTATCCCGAGAGCGTTGCCGTCGATTCCGCTTCAGGGCGGTTGTACGTAGGTTCAGTTAAGGACGGAACGCTTTTTCGCGGAGAGCTTGGCAAGCCCACGATGGAAGTGATCTCTCCAGGCGGGGCCGACGGTCGGGAAATGGCGACAGGGGTTTTTTTCGCGAATGGCCGCCTGGCCGTCGTTGGTCGACAGACCGGGAAGATGTTCGTCTACGACGTTACCGCAGATCAGCCCAAGCTCTTGGCCTCATTTCATAACGGGCTGAGCGGGCCCGAAAGCACTTTTTTGAATGATGTCACGTTTGCATCGGATGGCTCTGCTTTCGTCACCGATTCCGTAAATCCGGTTCTCTACCGGATGGTACCGGATGGTGCCGACAAGTACCGGCTCGAGGAGTATGTTCACTGGAACGCTCAGCAATTGGGCTGGGTGCGTATGCCCGGAGCGCCAGGCATAAACTTCAATGGTGTGGTTGTGACCCCAGATGGCAAGTACCTTATCTTGTCAAAGCGAAATGATAGCTCGTTGTACCGATTTGAGATCGGCACGAAAGAAATTATTAAGGTTCAACTACCCGACAAGGCAGTATTTACGCAAGACGGCTTGTTCATCGATGGACGTACCGTCTACGCGGCCCAGAATACACCGCAGTCCGTGTCCATACTCGATTTCGCACCCGATTACGCAAGTGCGGTCAAGCGTGGGGAGATCACTCATCCGAGTTTCCGCTTCCCAACATCGGTCGCAAAAATACGCGATCGTCTGATAGTTGTGAGCGCCCAGTTCGATACCAAGGGCAGCCCGGCCGCGGTTTCGGGAGACACACTCCCGAAGCGACCATTTTGGGCCACTGAGCTAGCCGCTCCTAAGTAATGCAACGCTTGATTGGTGCCTAAAGTCTGAGAATGCTGAAGGCTAAAGCGTTCCTCCAATGAGGACAGCTTTTGGCACGACCCTGAAGTTCTCGCAGATGCAGCATTTCCGGCGGGCCACAGACGAACCGAGCAGGCTGGGGGAGCGCTGCGCATTCTGACATGCAAAAACCGTGGCCCGACCCGAGTGAAAAGTCAGCCTTTGCGCGGATCGCAACTCGTTGAAAACAAGACAAGTAGACCCCGATACTATTTCCGAAGTCGTCTTTCCCTCGCCACAACGCCGGCTCATATCCAGGAAAACGTGTCGCGCAGATGTGAGCGCCGGGTCATGACATTAGACAACACGCCGATCATAGCCATGCGGGTAGCGCCCGCACTTCGTGGAGATGATCGCTATGCGAAGCCGAGCCTTCCGACGCCATCAAGCTAGTCGCCACATGTGGCGCAGGCTCAAGGAAGATCGAAACCAGCACTATCGGAACCTCGACTGTCTGTGCTGGTCCGACCCAAAGGTCATGGCCCGCTTCAAGGAACAACCGCAGTCGTGTTCATGCCATGGATGTGGCAACCGGCGCAGGTATGAAGGCCCGAGCATCCAAGAGCTGCGGAGGCCCACGCATTGAGGCGCGGTCGGCTCCGACCGATGACAGCGAGATCGCCGCCATGAGGGGAGGCGGATTACCCCGCCTCCTTGAACCCGTCCATCTGCGCCACCATCGCCCGCTGGAAGGCCGGCCGCGCTTCGCAGCGCCGCTTGTACGCCTTCAGCGGCGGATACGCGTCCAGCAGATCGGTATGCTCCAGAATGCGAAGCACGTCGGCCATCATCAGGTCGCCTACCGTGAAGCGTCCCTCGAGATAATCCTTTCCGCCCAGCGACCTGTCCAGCATCGCCAGTCGGTCGCGCACGAGCGCCTCGACCTGCGGCCGTACCTCCTTCGTCCAAGCCTCCTTCGCATGGAAAAAGTCGATGCTGGCGAGCTGCTGGACCCAAATCTCCACCGAGTTCAACGCTGAGAACAGCCAGACAATCGCCCGCTCCCGTCCTAAGCGGTCCTTCGGAAGCAGAATCTCGTTCTTCTCTGCTACATAAAGCGCAATTGCTCCGCTCTCGAACAGGTTGAGTCCGTCCTCCTCGACTGCCGGTGCCTGTCCGAACGGCTGGCACGCCAAATGCTCGGGCGATCTCTGTTCCGGTCCTAGTGAGACCGTGCGCACGTGATAGGGGAGCCCCACCTCCTCCAGCGCCCACCGAACGCGAAACGCCCGCATCAGTGGCGCGGCAAAATCCGGAACCCACTTGTAGGTCGTCAGCGTGATCATGTGCGCAGTCCTGCCTGTTCCGCTATGGCGATGTTCTCGACGTAGAGCTGCTGCTTGTTGAACAGCGAGTTCCACCCGACGATGTGGCTGTCGCGCATCGCAATGCTCGAGAACGGGGCCTGGTGGAAGGTCTGGATCGTCTTCCCGTCCTTCTCCTTGAAGGTCACGGTCACCACAGTGTCCTGGTACTGACCGGAATCCGCGTCCCACTGGAAGGTGAAGACGATTCGCGCGTTCTTCTCCGCCTCGCGGACCACGCCGCCGAATCTCGACAGCCCGTACTGTTTCGAGGTCATTGCCCCGCGCCACGGCCGGCCGGGCGTCAATTCCCAATCGAGCTCAATAGTCGTGAACTCCTCCGGCCCCCACCATCGCAGCATATGGTCACGGCTCTCCCACAGCCGGAAGACGAGGGCGATCGGCGCATCGAACTCCCGCTCGATCAGCAGTTCGTCGTCGCGGATTTTGCTCACTGCTTCTTTCCCTTCGCCTGAATCTTGGTGATCTCTTTCAGATACACATCCATCCGGTTGAAGCTCCCCTCCCAGAACTTTCGGTACTTCGCGAGCCATCCGTCGACCTGCTTCAGGGGCGCCGCCTCAAGCCTGCAGGGCCGCCACTGCGCCTCGCGCCCGCGCGAAATCAGGCCGGCGCCCTCTAGCACCTTGAGATGTCGCGAGATCGAAGGCAGTGACATGTCGAACGGCTCGGCGATCTCATTGACCGTTGCCGCGCCCCGACTGAGCCTCGCCAGGATCGCCCGCCGTGTCGGATCTGCCAGCGCCGACAAGGTCACACTGAGAGCATCATCTACGCGTTGCATATTTAGCCACTCTCCTAATTAGCCATTCTGCTAAATACGATTGTGACGCGGACTAGTCAAGGAGAATGCAATCACATTGAGCGCATGCGGAGAGCCCTCCGTTCGCCCCAGCTAGACCCGGGAAAGAGCGGACCCAACGGTCCAGCGCCACGTATTCTGGCTAGCGGAGGGGCGACGCAGCTGTTTTATGAGTTCAAGGCCTAGTCCAACCGGCAATTTGAGGATGCCCTAGAACTGGTGGGCGCGTACGCAGCAGCGGTGGACGGGGGAGCGCGTCGCTAAAGCGCCGGTCCATATCCCTTGGGGCAGCCCGGCTAGGACCAGTCAGGGCTCGATCCCTGGAAAATCGAGCCGCGGCTCGCGCTGAAAAGCCGGGGGCGCGAACTCAAAACTGACGTGGTGAACCGGTGCCTCTCTATCGCGTGTAATGCTCGTCTTTGACGTGCTCCATCCAGTCCACGGTTTTACCATCGAGCGCCTCTGCGATGGCGATGTGGCTCATCGCGGTGGTGGCGGTCGCGCCATGCCAATGTTTTTCGCCAGGAGGGAACCAGACGACGTCGCCGGGACGGACCTCCTCCTTCGGCCCACCCTCGACCTGGACCCAGCCGCAGCCAGAGGTGACGATGAGGGTTTGACCAAGTGGATGAGTGTGCCATGCGGTGCGCGCGCCGGGCTCGAACGTAACGATTGCGCCGCCGATGCGGGCAGGCGGCTTTCCCTGAAAGCGCGAGTCAATCCGCACCGTGCCCGTGAAATAGTCCGCCGGCCCTTTTTGGGATGGCTGCGATCCGCTTCGCGAAATTTCCATTGTTTTTCTCCTTTGCTCGGGTGTCCGCGCGACCCCGGCGTTGCCTTCTGCCGCAAGCGTTTGCTGGGTGCCTGTGTGTGCAGCTGCCGCCAGCGCGGCAAGCATGCGTCTGCGCGTTATCATGACGCCTCTGTGCAAGGGCTGCTCAAGCGCCGAGCGCTCGAAGCCGGATTGCACATTAGGCCACGTCAGGCAACCGATCGAGGAACTTGTCGAGTGTGATCGGATACGCCGAAGCGGCAGCGCCGCGGCGTCACTTCTTCTGGAAGACTTCCCTGGCCACGGCAACCGCTGTTACCGCGTTCGGCCAGCCGGCATAGAAGGCCAGGTGAGTAATGGTCTCAATCGCCTCTTCCTCGGTTACGCCATTGTCGCGCGCCCGTGCGAGGTGCGATCGAAGCTGATCGGGACGGTTCATCGCGATGAGCGCGCTGATCGTCACCAGGCTGCGATCGCGCTTCGACAGCCCCGGTCGCTCCCATATATCGCCAAAGAGCACGTTGTCGGTGAGATCAGCCAGTTTTGGAGCGATGTCGCCCATCAAGGCCTGGGCACGTGATGTCGTTGCCGGGTCTGCCTTTGATGGTCCTCCTTGCGCCTGAACTGCGGACACACCTGCTGGCAGTAGGATGGCTGCAACTGTCAGCAGCCCTGTGATGATGCCGTTCATGATTTCTCTCCTCTTTCAGAATTGCGAAGCGTCTTCACGGATGCGAGTCGCGCGTCTGTTTGCGCTTCAAAGGTCCTGGCGCGTCGGTCGGAACAGAATTTCGTTCACATCGACATCCTCCGGCTGGCTCATGGCGAATATCACCATGTTGGCGAAAGACTCGGCGGGGATCGCGTTGGCTTCGTAGTACTGGTGAAGATCGCCATCTCGATGGATGCCATCAGGCATGCGGAGAAGCTCGGCTACGACTTGGTATGGACTTCGGAAGCCTACGGCTCCGATGCGGTCTCGCCGGCGGCCTGGATCCTGGCCAACACCAGCAACATCAAGGTTGGCACGTCGATCATGCAGATGCCGGCGCGCACGCCGGCGATGGCGGCAATGACCGCCATGACCTTGGCCCAGCTTTCTGGCAACCGCTTCATCGTGGGTGTTGGCGCCTCGGGCCCGCAGGTGGTCGAAGGTTGGCATGGCGTCGCTTACGGCAAGCCTGTGACGCGGCTCCGGGAGTACGTGCAGATCATGAGGAAGGTGTTCGCCCGCGCGGACGCGCTGAGCTTCGACGGTAAGGAATATCAGATTCCCTATCTTGGGCCCGGCAGCACGGGCCTTGGCAAGCCGCTTAAGAGCATCCTGCACTGCGAACAGCCGATCCCGATCTACGCGGCGACACTGACGCCGGCGGGCGTTCAGGCGGCAGCCGAGGTGGCGGACGGCTTCTTCCCGGTGTGGATGGACCCGGACCAGTACAGCGTATTCAAGGAACCAATCGAGAAGGGCTTTGCGGCCGCCGGCGGCGGCAAGAGCCTGCAACAGTTCACAATCGCGCCCTTCGTCACGGTCGTGATGGGCGACGACGTGAAGGCCTGCATGGCACAGATCCGCCCGCACATGGCGCTCTACATGGGCGGCATGGGCGCCAAGGGCAAGAACTTCTACACCGATTACGCGGCGCGGCTGGGCTTTGCTGGTCCTGCGAGCCAGATCCAGGATCTCTACCTCGCCGGTCGCAAGGAGGAGGCGGCCGCGGCGGTGCCGGACGCCCTGATCGATGCCTGCCATCTGGTCGGACCGGCGGCGCGCATCAAGGACCGGGTGCAGCGCTGGCTTGCGGCCGGCAAGATGGGGCACGTCGGCGCCATGCTGATTTGCACCGAGCAGCCGAAGGCGCTCGAGGTGCTGGCTGAGGCGGTCCTCTAAGGGCCCTGGTTCTTGTAGAGGAACGCAAGGCCACTCATAGACGTGCCCACATCCGGGTGGTCGAGACCCACGGCCTTCTCCCAAATGGCAAGCGACCGCTTAAAGAGCGGCTCTACCTCTGCGTAGCGCAGCTGGTTCATATAGAGCCACGCAAGGCCGCTGATGGATCTGCCCACATCCGGATGGTCGGGACCCAGCGCAGTTTCGAGGATTGCAAGCGAGCGCTTGGTGAGCGGCTCGGCCTCGGCGTAGCGGCCTACCAGTTGATACAGACTGACGAGGTCGTCGATCGAGGTGCCCACATCTGGATGATGCCATCACCGAAAAGGCACGAGGTCCTCATGGTTGGGGCCATCTTGTATTCCAAGGGCTACCTTGGCTAGCGGACTTGCGGGAGCAGCGATCCCGAGACAAGCAAGTGTCCGTCTATCGGATCGGCCGCTTCTACGCGATAGGCCCGCCTTCGGATGCCGTTACCGAAATTCGAATGACCGCCACCTATGAAAGCGCCGGGCGCTTGCGCGGTCTGCAATGATTTTCCCCTGAGGGCGGGAAAGCTCTCGACCTCCGTCCCATCTCGTAGACGGCTCACATCTGCCGGCCAGTCAGGGGTCCCGACCGGCGCCGCAACGGCGACAGTCCGCGCGACACGGCGAAGAGCGCTGCAACTATTTCCTGAACGGCCGGATACTCATGGTGAGCGATTGTCGGTTCGCAGGTCGCTATGTACGGGGAGGTTGACAGAGTGGGCCGATCAGGCGGACGTCTTTACCGGCCAGCCGAGAATTGGCCCACCTAGATCGGTTCGCGACCAGCCCGGCGAAGCCGCCCGTCTGCGCAAGGAAGCTTGTTCTACCAATCCGCCGTCCTGGTTCAGGCAGCGTTGAGTTGGCACCGTCCGATAAACTCGGCGCCAGCCTCGATGGCCAGGGACATTTGATGGATGTCGCCCTGCGGGCGAACTGTCCAAGCTTGGGCTCTAAAGCCTCAAGGTCGGGTAAGGGCGGCACCAGTAAAAAATCAACCGCGCGAGAAGGCACGCCAAGCGGCCAAGAGCCCTTCATACAGGGCTCTTCATGGCAACCGGCGGCCTTCCGTGACAGACTTCTAACCGGCACCCGCTGGCAAAAGGATGAGGCCCGCGTGCAGAAGACGCGGGCCTCATTTCATCCTGGGCTTAGCAGACCCGTTAGCGGGCGCTGCGGTCCAGCTGCTCGTAGAAGCTCTTGGCATCGAAGGCGTTGGCAGATGCGGCAACGCCGGTCAGAACCGACAGAGCGACGATGGCAGATAGGATGGTCTTCATGATCGATCTCCTGATTTTCTTGGGGTGGTGCAGTCTCCCTGCACAACCCAAGAGATGGTCTCGCTCACCGGAGATGACAAGCAATACTCACGCACGGGTGACATGAAGAAATGGCTCGCCAGGCGCGAGTTTTTCTCATGTGCGAGCATCCGATTGCGCCACTTGTCCTGCGGCACACGTCGGTTGCCGGGGCTGATCTCGATCTGCAATTGCGAGGATCCCCGGTGATCCGGTGAGGGCTCGTCGGCGAAACCGTCGGCCTAACTCAGGGTTACCCCTGATTTTTCCCCCTATTCGAGACGGCTATGTTGTAGCGGACGCGGGTCGGTTCGATCGCTTTGCGAGGCGAGGACGAGCTCGCCGATGCATAGCGTCTCCGACCAACGCAAGACTAAAACGGCGGTATGCGGATTTGCGCATGGACATTCATGTCAAGTTGCTGGCTGCGCTGGCCTGCTCGGGCTTGGTTGGGGCCTTTCTATTCGGAACAGTGTCCCTGGATCGCGGTGGCCTGGGTCTCGATCACTCCCGAGCTGATCCACTATGCGGCACCAGGCCAAATGTCTCGCAGGCGGCCTTCTACGGCGAGATGACCCGCGCGAGCGCACGCATGCATGCCGATATGGAGATCGCGCCGAGCGGTGACATCGACCGCGACTTTGCACGGATGATGATCGCCCACCACCAGGGTGCGATCGACATGGCGCTGCTGCAATTGACATACGGTGGCGATGAGCGGCTGAAGCGCCTCGCGCAATCGATCATCGTCGAGCAGGGACAGGAGGTCACCTATATGCACAGCCTCCTCGAGCGCAACCAAACGTCGCTCACCAATCACGTCGCGGACCGTTGAGGGGGCGTTTCATGATGGTCGCACGCCCGTTGCTTCTGATAGCGGTCTTATGGGTGAACGCCCCCGTGTACGCCGGGCAGGCGCCCTTTGCAGCGAGAGCACCAGACTTTGAGGTCAGCGGAAAAGACCGGGTCTATGCCGCAGAGCAATTCTCCAACACCGTCTCGGTCATAGACCCGTCGACCAACAAGAACCTCGGCGTCATTCGCCTTGGCGATCCACAGCCGATGAACCTATCACCCCTCTACAAGGGCCAGGTCCTCGTTCATGGCCTCGGCTTTTCGCCGGATCGCCGAACGCTGGTGGTCGTATCGATTGCTTCCAACTCGGTGACCTTCATCGAGACCACCACCAACCGCGTGAAGCACACGACTTACGTTGGTCGATCGCCGCACGAGGCATTCTTCACCCAGGACGGTCGCGAAGTCTGGGTTACGGTGCGCGGCGAGGACTATATCGCCGTGCTCGACAGCGAAACGTTCGCGGAGAAGAGGCGCATAACGGTTCCGAACGGACCAGGGATGACGATCTTTTCGCCCGACGGCCGCTATGGCTATGTGTGCTCGAGCTTTACCCCGGAAACCGTCGTTATCAGCACGCAGACATACGAGATCGTCGGTCGGGTGAAGCAGGTCTCGCCGTTTTGTCCCAATATCGCCGCCTCTCCCGACGGCAAGCAGGTGTGGCTGACCCTGAAGGATGTGGGCCTGGTGATGGTCTTCTCGGCCGAGGCGCCGTTCGATGTATTGCGGGTCATCGAGACCGGGCCGATCACCAACCACGTTAATTTCGCGAGCACTCCGCGTGGGCAGTTCGCCTACGTCACGGTCGGCGGGCTGAACCAGGTAAAGACCTTTCGAACAGATACCTTCCAGCAGATCGCGACTATTCCCGTCGGAGACTTGCCGCATGGCATCTGGCCCTCCGGAGACGGTACGCGCGTTTATGTCGGCATCGAGAATGGAGATGCGGTAACCGCAATCGACACTGCAACAAATCGAGTGATTGCGACCATACCGAACGGGCAGGCCGCACAAGCGCTGGTCTACATCCCACAGGCTGTGCCTACGGAGACGGCTGGGGTTGAGAGCTTGCAACCCCTCGGCATCGCCGGCGCTGCAGCGCACCTGAAGCTCGCTGCCGCAGGCGCAGGCGCGTCCCCGTTCACGACTGTGGCCCTGTTCGATCAAGGGCTGACGCAGGTGCTGCAAGCTGCGGTTGCCGGTCTTGAACCGGACAAGCCCTACGTGCTCGCGCTGACGTCCAATTCAGATGGAACCGGACAGATCGAGCCGATCGCTCGATTCACAACTAATCGCGCGGGCGCGCAGGTCGTCAACACCGTCGGACCTATTCGACAGATCATTGATCCGAGCGACGGCCGTGAGCAGCGCAGATACCTCGCAATCTTTGCTGTCGAGAACGGAAAAATGGGTCGGCCTATACAGCTTCAGCAAATCGAGAATTTGCCTTCAGGTGGGCGCGCCTTGCAGTAGGGAGCGCCTCGGGCCCGACCTGCGAGGCGCGGCAACCGTCGTAGTTGGCTCGTGCACCTTGCTGGAAAAGAAAAAGTAGCATGCTGTTGAGATCGCGAGTGACATCCGAGCTTGTCGGGAATGGTAGCCACCAGCGGCGTGAAGATCCGGGATGGGTCGCTCATCCAAACAAGCGGCTGAACCAACCACGGCGGGCCTTGCGTCGATGCGCTTTCCCATCCTGGTCGTGGATCACCACTTCGCTTCTTCTCTTCCGCGCGAGCGCCAGGCCGACAGCCTCGGCGTCCTCTCGACTCGGATAGTGGCCGAGCTCGCGGTCAGTTCCTTCCTCCATCACCACCCAATCGCGACTGTCGTTGGGAATGACATGGATGTTGGCGCGGTTCATCCTTCCTCACCACCTAACACAGCAAATCTGGCCCTGCGTATGATGCTTTCACATTGAGGCATCCTTTGGAACGGCAGCGCCGACGTTGGGTTCCGCGTTCGCGGTCCTAATTTGGAGGGGGCTCGTCGGCGACTTCCCGCTTGGGCACTTCTCCTGCCGCCACCAGTGCGTTCGCGCAAGCTTTGGACAGTCTGAGCCCGTTTGCACCGATGCAGCGGCGGTCCCTGGCTTTCTCTCGACGCGGGATCGCCTAGTCTTGGCTTGACGACCGCACCGCCTCCAGCTTCGGGTCGATGGTCACCCCTCGCGTACCTATGCAGGTAGCCCCGAGGTGATTGCCCGCGTGCATGCGGCAATGGCAACATCCCTTCTTAATGAATCAGTACAAGTCTTCCTATCGTCGGCAGCCGCCGGTGAGATGGCAAAAAGTGCACTGGCGATCACAAGGCCGGCCGCCATGACACGCGGAATTTGCATCTGATTTTGCACTCGCATTTTGACCTCCCAGATAAATTTGCGCCAAGATGTCACATCGGTTGATTGAGATAAGAGCTCCCTTGGCTGATGCGCGAGAGCTCCATGCGCGGGAGCGGTGCTGAGATGGCGTTTCGCGTCGGAAGGGTCAAAAATGGCAACGAGCAAGCGAAAGAAAGTCGAAGTCGAAAACGTGAACCATCCGGGTCAGGTCAAGCTCGTCGATGGGGCGATGTACGCAGCAATGAAGCAGGCATTCCTGAAAGTACTTCCGAGGACTTCGCCGGGCCTGACTGTGGAAAAGATCCATGACGGTGTGACCTCGCATCTACCCGAGGAGCTGTTCCCGCGCGGAGCAAAGGCCGGATGGTGGGCGAAGACCGTTCAGCTCGATTTGGAGGCGAAGGGCGTGATTGTCCGGGAGAAGACGAGACCGCTCCGGTTGCACAAAACAAGATGAGGCGTTGCGAATAAATGAGGGACGGCTCAACTGAGATCAGGGAGCGTTGTTTTATTCGTTTTGCCTCGATGAGGCGGTCCCGGCGGATCACCGGGCCCGCGAGATCGCTGCCGATGCTGGACCTGTCCTGGGTGCACGCGGAGCTTGCGCCTTACTACTAGCTCATAGGGTGTGCTGCCCACCAATTTGCGGATGGGTGCTGATATGTGCGGCGCGGTGGCGGTCGTACGGTCCGCTGGCCGCGCTGCCTCTCCTAGCAAGCGATTGTTTCGCTATCTCCGCATCGGAAAGAGAAACAAATACGCCAGAACATCATCGTCGCTTCCCTCATCGCACTGCTCACTGTGATCGCCGCAGTCTGGGGAACCATCATCATTCTAGAGGCTCGGAAACACCAGGTAGCCGCGTCAGCAGCGAGCTCGATCGGCGTGCTGCAGAAGATGAAGAGCGCGCGGAATCTTCCCGAGGAAGCACTCGACGCGTATTGGGTCATCTCGCTGTGGCAGCGTGGAGGGCGGGGGTTTCGCGGGAGAGGCGCTCAAGCGTGTACGCGCGGGAGTTTCCCTGCTTCATACATTGTCATGATGAGCGCCCTTGATGCCCGTGGGGGCTTGCCGCCAAGCTCCCTCAACTGCTGTTCCCGCAAGCAGCTTCCTGATCTGAGCCCCAGTCGTGGCGACGCCGTCGTTGTGGGTGTCCTGCCCCAACCCGAGAATGGCCGCCAGCGAGTTCCGCAAGCCCGGCAAACCGGGCCGCTGCTTTGGGACGGGGAACGGAGGCTGGAAAATCCGCGCCCGTCCTGAGTTAAATTTGGCGGCTTGCGCTGCGTTTCGAGTTGCATCGACGCAGCACGGCGCGACAATGGTGTCATGCCGACCCGCAAGCCAAACTCCACACCCCAAGCCTGGCGCGCGTTCTACCTCGGCGGCAAGAAGCGCCGCGAGCTCGGCATCGTCTACGCCGTCGATCAGGCAGCGGCCGAGGCCGAGGCGGCGTGGGTGTTCAATATCCCCGAGGCTGGCCGCAAGCGCATCGTCGTCGAGCCGGCTTGAAACAAAAAAGCCCCCGGCCGCCAACGCGGTGCGGGGGCTTTCAGCGTTTGCAGGTCGACGAAGTGGAGCGCGCCTATTGTCGATGCGGCGACTGCGACCGGTGTGGTGCCGGCAGTAGGAGTTGCTGGCGGCTCCGGGACATTAGTTCTTCGGGTCGTCGCCAAAGATACCGTCCACGAGCGCATCCTTATCTCCGAGCGTCGTGAGAAAAGTGCGGACCGTGGCCACGAGCAGTTCTTGGGCGCGGGGATTGATTTTGGTGTATTCGATCCACGCGGTTCGCTGGGCGAGCTGCAACCAAGACATGTACTCCTCTTTGGTCGTGCGATGGATGGCAATCCCCGCACCCTTAAGTGTCCTGACGACCCGCTGGACGAGATCGCGCTCGATGGTCTCGAAATATGCATCCGAGATCGCGGCCGCTTCCTCAACCGCGACCTTCTGGTCCGGGGTGAGCGCGTTCCACATCTTCAGCGACATCACGAGCGGGCAAAAGCCCATGAACAGCGAGGCACCGACGGTCGCAAACTTGGCTTGGTCAGCCAGCCGCAGCGACACAAAGGCTTCGTAGGTCGTGCCGATGGCGTCGAGCGTGTTCGATTGCATCGCGGCATAGATGTCCGTCGAGGGCATGTTAGTGACGGAGGCGCCCGCTTCCTTCAGCATCAGTTCGAATAGCGGATCGGCACCGCGCATTCTGAGACCACGCACGGAAGCGGGATCGGAGATCGGCCGGCTCTTCGCAAACAGCCCGCCGGGAGCCCACCACCACGTCACGATGTGGATGCCATTTGCCTCGGCCAGCGATTGCAGCATGGTGTGTATCTCGGAGCCCTTTAAGGTGTGCGCTGCGTCAAGGTCAGGCACTAGACCTGGCAGTCCCGCAAGCGAGAACTCCGGCACTTTGTTGACGGCGTAGGTCAATGGATACACCGCCATCGAGAGCGCGTTGGTCTGCAACGCGATGAGTACCTCAGTTGGTTTTATGTTGAGCGAGGAGTTGGCATAGACCCGGAACCTCAGGTCCTTGGCCCGCGCCTCTGCCTCCTGCACGAACACGCGGATTGCACGATCGCGGCCGTCGGTACCCTCGGCCCACTGATGGGAAATTTTGATCTCTTCTGCCAATGCGCTGTCTCGCGTGGCCGCCAGCAAGACGAGCATGCCGACCGAGACGACAACTAGAATGCGCACGCTGCCCCTCCGTTTTGTTCACCGCCTTCCTGAGTCGCGCACAGGCAGATGTCAGCGTTGAGACGAACAAACAGCATCACGGAACCGTGACGATTGAAGATCAGTTCGCGATGCCCTGGGCGCAATCGCGCAGCGTGTTGCGAGACACGAGACGGTCGAGCACCCCTTCGCCACCATCAAAGCGCGCATGGGGTAGGCCATCCCTGATGAAGACGCTGCCGAAGGTCGTAACCGACATTGCGCTCTGCGTGCTCGCCTAGAGCCAGCGATTGCGTCGCGATTTGTGTCGCCTCGGGATACGTCAACAGGACCGCAGCGGGTTGGTGGTCGATGCTCGATCCGAGGTCCGGATCTGTGGTGTAGGTGCGAGCCAAGCAGCTCTGGAGGCCGACGCGGCCAGGGCGCTTGAGGCTGTCGTAACCGCGCGGTGACGGTTGTTGCTGCTGCATGCGCGCTCCTCTTCAACGGGAGCACACCGATGACCAAGCAGATTTCGCCGCTGCGGCAGCGCATGATCGACGACATGGCCTTCCGCAACATGTCACCGACCACGCAGAAGCTCTATATTGTGCGACATATGAGGAATGGCTCTGTTGAGCCATTCCCTGTTGCATACCTTGTCTGACGGCGAGAACTTTCATGGCTAGCAACGCAGCAAGCTTCGTAGGCAATATCCCTGACCACTACGATCGAGGTTTGGGACCCGTCGTCTTCGTCGACTATGCGGCCGATATGGCCAGACGAGTGGCAGCCCGCCCCGTGTCGCATGTGTTGGAGACGGCCGCCGGTACTGGGATTGTCACTCGTCAATTGCGCGATGTCTTGCCCGCTAACGCGCAACTGACGGCGACCGACCTCAATCCACCGATGGTCGAGGTAGCGCGCAGAAAGTTCCAATCGAGCGAAAAGGTGGACTTGCGCTCGGCGGACGCCATGGCCCTGCCCTTCCCAGATGGCGCCTTCGATGCGGTCGTATGCCAGTTTGGCGTGATGTTTTTCCCGGACAAGGCCAAGTCCTACCAAGAAGTCTATCGGGTACTCGCTCCCGGTGGGCGCTATTTGTTCAACGTCTGGGACTTACACCGCTATAATCCATTTGGCCGCATTGCCCATGAAGTCGCCGCTAGCTTCTTCCCCGCTGACCCTCCTCAGTTCTACAGGGTGCCGTTCTCCTATCATCAGATCGATCCAATCAAGGAGTTCTTGCTCGATAGCGGCTTCAGCGACATTCAGATTGCGGTCATCAGTTTGGAAAAGAAGATCCCAGACGTCGGGTTGTTCGCGCGAGGGTTGGTTTATGGCAATCCGCTGATCGATCAGATCCGAGAACGCGGTGGCGTTGATCCTGATCGTGTCGTTGATGCCGTAACAGACCTCTTGCACCGCGAATTTGGTCCCGATGCTCGAATGCCCCTCCAGGCTATTGTCTTCTCTGCGACAAGCCACCAATAAAGTGGATCCGTTGACATGCGTTATCGCGAAGCGGTGTGTGCAAGTAATCTTGTGCGGCATGTGAGGAATGGCTCTGTTGAGCCCTATTCCCCGAACGAACACAGCCACACGCGCAATAATGAGTTGGGAGCGTTGAACGCGTTGTCTCATGACAGTACCTCCGGCAGAAGCGACATTGCTGCGTCGGCTCGAAGAGAAGCTCCTCAACCCTGAGGTCCGTCACTCACCGGAACAAGTTGGTGATTTGCTCTCGGATGACTTTGTTGAATTTGGGAGCTCAGGCGGTGTCTTTAACAAGCAACAAGTCATCGAAGCTCTGGAGCAGGAGGGTCCGCCTGATCCAACTATCCGCTTATCATTGGTGGACTTCATTGCGAGGCACCTGGCATCAGACGTAATCTTGGTGACTTATCGGATCATCCAGGAAGGCGGTCCGGGAACTAGGCAAGAGTCCAGATTGCGAAGCTCAATCTGGAAATTGATCGAAGGCCGATGGCAAATGGTCTTTCACCAAGGTACGCCTTCGACCGTGCAAGCTTGAGTGCGCACCCCCTGTTCCCCTATTGAACAGGCACAACTAGAGACTGCAGGCTGCAATGGAAGACCAGGCGAGTTTGTACTCAGGATCGGTGCCCGCGCTTTATGATCGATACCGCGGGCCGGTCTTCTTCGAGCCGTATGCGAGAGTCCTTGCGGATCGTTTGCAGCACATCGCGGGAGGGAGTGTGCTGGAGGTTGCCGCCGGCACAGGAATTGTGACCCGTATCCTAGCCCAACTACTCCGCGCCGAGGTGACGATCATCGCGAGCGATATCAGCCAGGCGATGTTGGATTTTGCAGCACGCCAGGCAGGCGTTGATCGGGTTGTTTGGCGGCAGGCCGACGCTCTCGCATTACCCTTCCCCGATTCGGCGTTCGATGCTGTGCTTTGTCAGTTCGGGGTGATGTTCTTCCGAGACAAGGTCGCAGGATATCGAGAGGCATTCCGCGTCCTGAAGCCAGGTGGCCTTTTCGCCTTCAGCGTATGGGATCGGATTGAACAGAATGAGTTTTGTTCGGTTGTGAACGAAGCCGTGTCGAGGCTCTTCCCGGATGACCTGCCTGTGTTAATGACGAAAACCGCATACGGATATAACGATACGAGGCTGATCGCTGAAGAGCTCGCAATAGCGGGCTTCGGTGCTATCGGGATCGAGGCAGTCGAACGGGTAAGCCACGCACCGTCTGCGCGCGATCTCGCCATTGGATTTTGCCAAGGATCACCTCTTCGTAGTGAAATTGAGGCTCGGGCTCCCGCGCGGCTGGGCGAAGCGACGGATGCCGCAACCCAAGCACTGCTCGCTCGCTTTGGCGCCGGGCCCATTGTTGGAAAAATGCGAGCCTACGTCTTTAGCGCCACTAGGCAGTAAACCGCACAGATAAACTCAGCCGGTGAGGCTACCGCGATAGCGGTTTAGTGCAAACTCGATTGTGCGACGTGTACGGAATGGCTCTGTTGAGCCACTTCCCCCCTGGAGAGATCAGTGGCTATGGACACGCGGGAGATGAATCGACGTTTGATCCGGCTCTCCGAAGACCGGGACGTTGGGTTTTGGGCTGTGGACTATGAGGCACTGCCTGAGCCCAAGCGTGTGTTCCGGGCTATTTGGGAGCTTGAGGCCCAGGTCAATAATGGAGGCTTCCATCAGTACTTTTGGAACGCCAGCGCATCGACCGTCCCAGGCATCTGGGACGCATTACAGGCAATCGGTGCGACGGCCACTGCAGCCGTTGTCCATGACGCCATCGCGGCTGTCGGGAACCTTCCCTGGCGCGATGATGATGCTCGTCGAGAGAAGCTGTCTGCATTGCCGCCTGCAGTTCTGCAAGAGCTTGAGTCTCTCGATCAGGCCTTCTTCCGCTATCCGAACGATCTCACGACGCTGCTATATCGGTACGTCTCTGAGCATCGGGATCAAATTGGCGCGCCCGTAGACTTCTAGGCACAAGGTCGGTACTTGCTCTACCGCGGTAGCGGTTTCCCTACGCGACTTGGCCAACATCGCACACGAAATCGAGCTGATCCGCGTCGACGCCGCCGTGTCCGTCCGTTCTGGCCGACGCGCAAGAAATGGCGCATACTGAGCCACAAGAAAAATATCCCAAGGGAGGGAGTTATGCTGCGCGTACCATCGCTGTTTCTTGCGACTATTGCCGCTGCGATCCTGGCCCCGACCCTTGGGCTGGCGGAAACGCCCAAACGTGGCGGCATCCTCAGTTTCGCCTCCGTGGCCGAGACTGCCGCGTACGACTGCCATGCCTCGCAGACCTTCGCGCTGCTGCATCCGGTGACCCCGCAATATTCGCTGCTGGTTAGGTGGGACGCCACTGAGAAATCGAAGATCGTCGGCGACCTGGCCAAGAGCTGGACGATAACTCCGGATGGACTGACCTACACTTTCACGCTCCACGACGGCATCAAGTTCCACGACGGTTCGCCACTGACATCGGCCGACATCAAGGCGACTTTCGAGCGCATCGCAACTCCGCCCGAGGGGGTGATCTCGGTGCGCAAAGAGCGCTTTGCCGATGTCGCCGCCATCGAGACGCCCGATCCAATCACCGTCGTCTTCAAGCTGAAGGCGGTCAACGCCTCCTTCCTGGCGCTGCTGGCCTCACCCTTCAACTGCGTCTACAGCGCCGCCAAGCTCAAACAGAACCCGAAATACCCGGAAACCGAGGTCATGGGCTCGGGCGCCTTCCAGTTCGTCGAGCACGTGCGCGGCTCGCATTGGACGGGCAAGCGGTTCGATGGTTACTTCCGCAAGGGCCTGCCCTACCTCGACGGCTTCAAGGTCTACTTCGTGAAGGACACGGCGGTGGTGCCGGGGATGCTCGGCGGCCAGTTCGACGCAGAGTTCCGCGGCCTGAACCCGAGTGCGCGCGATCAGCTTCTGGCCAATGCGAAGGAGCGTTTCGTGGTGCACGAGGGTCCGTGGGCTACCGTGATGCTGCTCATCTTCAACACCGCCACGAAGCCCTTTGATGACATCCGCGTGCGGCAGGCCTTATCGTTGGCGATCGATCGCTACTCGGGCAGCACGAACCTCGCCAAGATCTCGATCATGAAGCATGTTGGCGGCATCATGCGTCCGGGCTCTGAGTGGGCTCTGGCTGATGCGGAACTGGAGAAGCAGGTCGGCTACGCCAAGGACATAGAACAATCGCGCGCCGAGGCGCGCAGGCTGCTGAAGGAAGCCGGCGCCGACGGCCTCAAGATCAAGCTGTTCAATCGCACGGTGGCCGAGCCCTATACGCCGACCGGCATCTTCGTCATCGACGAATGGCGCAAGATCGGGGTGTCGACCGAGCACGTACAGGTCGAAACCAAAGTGTATTTCGACAGCCTCGTGTCGGGCAACTTCGACGTGGCGATCTGGCACTGACCGAGCCCGCCGACGATCCCACGGCGCAGCTCTACTACTTCATCAGCCACCAGGCATCGACGATGAGCTATGCGCGGCACGCCGACAAGAAGATCGACGAGTTCTACGAGAAACAGAACCGTACGCTCGATCCCGCTGACCGCAAGCGGCTGGTGCAGGAGGCCGACCGCTATATCCTGAGCCAGGTGTACGAGGTGCCCATCCTGTGGTGGAACCGCATCATCGTGCATCACAAGAAGATCAAGGGCTGGACCATGTCGCCCAGCCACTTCCAGGGAACCGCTCTGGTCGACATCTGGCTAGACGAGTAGGCGCAACGCGATGACGATGAACACGCCCCGGCCGCAGGAGGCGATACCGAACTCCGCAGGCACCGAACCGCCCAAGCTCGAGGCGCCGCAGGGTGGCCTGCGAAGGACAGTTTCGAGAATTGGCGGTGCCTTGTGCCGGCGGTAAGAAGCACCGGGCTGCGCTCGTGATTGATTGTGCTGGCGAGGACGTTCGGCAGTGTTGCTCCGCGTGTTTGTCTTCGGAAGCCGCCTCGCCCCACAGACCGCCGCTGCCGGCGCCCGTAAAGGTGACGAGGCTGTCCCGACCGAAAGGCAGAAAGAAACATCAGCCAATAGGGATTAGCCCTGATACGCCATACGGACATACCCCACAGCCTCCGCAGGGCCCCAAGCTTCTTCCTGACCGGCATCGAAGCAGGCCTCTACTTGTTCGCGATCCGCCCAAGCCTTGCGACTCGGCAGGTCGCGAACGCAGCGGTACGGGAATTGGAGGGACTAGCTAAGCCAGCGGCTGGCTACACGATGCCGCTAGCGCGCCGACGCGCTGGAATATCTAGAGCCGGCATCATCGGCCGGCGGGTCGAGCATTAGCAGCCCTACCCGAATGCGCCTTTCGCAAAAGAGTTGTCACTCGATCCCGGTTAAGTCCTCTCCACCGGCGATCTGCGGCAGCGACGCGATCAAACGATCCCGTTTCTCCCACAGCGCAATCAGGCGCTTCGCTTGCTGGAACGCTCGGCGAAACGACGTCTCCTGCCGAAGAGCACGATTGAAGTAGGCATCTCCGAAGTAGGTCCAGCGCCGCCGATCTTCGCAACCGAACGAGCTGCGATCGGCACGCGCTGCGGCGATGACGAGGGTGGTCGGACCTGCGAGAGCCGGAATAAAGCTCCCGGCGTGGCAGGCTGAGACGACAATCACTCGCCTCTTGATGCCGGACTGATCCAGCATCGCTCGAAGTTGTTCAGGTCGCAGCGGCCGAGCCACCACTCCGGGCATGTCAACCGCTATACGACCTTCCTCGCCGTGGGAGGTGAGAAACAGAAAGAGGGTGTCGCGGCGCGTGTCCATCATTCGCCCAATATGCCGGAGCACGCGATCAAGGTTGGGCAGCGTAGCCAGTGGTATCTCGTCTTGCGTACTCGGGTGGTTGATGAGCACCACTGCCCGATGCTTGGTGCCGAAGCGCCCATCGAACAACTGGCGCACCGCGAGCACTTCACGCTTAAAGACGGCTTCTCTGCCGTAGCCCGCAAAGCCAACGAAGTAGAGCTTTCCCTTTTCGGACGAAATTGCCTTTAGCTGCGCCAGGGCCTGGTCCAGCAGGTGCGGTTGGCGTTCTAGGAGGATCGCATCTGCAGCTCCTTTCGGCGCCGGAGCAACATCGGCCGCCCAACCGAGTTGCATGATAACGATGGCGAGCAGGCAGAAAGCCCAGACGCAAGTTCGGAAAGGTCTCATCATTCGCATCCGATTCAAAACTTCTTTGTTGCAGAGCAGCCTACATACGAACGGCGCTTTCTTGGCGGCAGTTCATTCACAACCCCGGTAAGATTCAGGAAAGATGGCGAGCATGTTCGCGTGCGTCATGGGGTCCTAGGCTTCTGCGTCAGACTGCCTTTTGCCGGTGACCCCGAAATGCCCGCGTCTCAGAGCCTCTGACCCGGAGCGTTGGCGTGCCTGCCGAGCAGTTCAGGTCTGCATTGCCGCTACCTGGCAGCGGCGCCCTCTCCCACCACCACGAACGGTGCCCAGTAGGCGGGGTAGGCTTCCCGCGGCTCGTCCTTGTCGATGAGGGCGAGCATCGCGCGACGCAGCGCCTCAGCGCGACCGAGCTTGTTATTGCCGGTGACGGCGCCAACGGCGGAGGTGATGAGCTTCACGGTGGCGGCGGAGTTGACCGACCAGTGCGAGACGAGAAGCGCGCGGGCGCCGGCGTAGATGAAGGCGCGGGCGAGGCCAGACAACGCCTCGGCACCCTCGGCGCCACCGGCAGCGGTGTTGCAGGCCGACAGGATCACCCAATCGGCGTCGAGCTTGAGGGCGGCCACCTCCGAGGCAGATAAATAACCGTCGTCCAGTTCAGTCTGTTCCTTCGGCGGCGTGAGAATGAGGCCCGGCTCACTGGTGCCTTCGATCTCACCGGCGATGGTGCCGTGGGTGGCGAAGTGCAGCACACCATAAGAGGTTCATGGCCTTAAGGGTGGTTTCGGTGGCCCTGGCGCCGAGCAGTATGTCGTCCGGTGATAGCCGCAAGTCCTTGGCCACGGCGCACAGCTCGTCGGCGGTGTCGTGCAGGGGCATCTGCGACCTGAGATGATCAAGGTCAGGTCCTCGACCTGACCGAACAAAGCATTGTACAGCGCATGCGCGCGAACGGCATCGAACGGCAGCGACTCGGTACGGATGTTGCCGTACACGTCGCGCTCAGGTGCGGCCTTGAGCAGATCGAGGCAGCGGCCAGAGGCGACATAGTCATCCCAGAGGGCTGCATCGAGCCCGCAGCGCAAAGCGGCAACCTCGAGGGTCAGCGCCGGCGTGCCGAGGTCGGAGCGCACCCAGCGCACGTCGGTCTTGGTGACGACCCAGATGTAGGTCTCCTCGGCCGGACCCCATCGCCGTGCAGCCCGGGCGCTACATCCTGTTCGGCACCTCGGCCGTCCCGGTCCGCGCCAAGCCCGAAGGTCAACCTCGCGTCCTCAAGCAGCACCCAATGGCGTCGAACTGAAGAGCGCCAAGCTTTTCGTAGATCTTATCCGCCGCCCTTTGATCCTCCCGGTTCTTAAGCGGCAGTTGTTTAGCACGAGCCGGATGATCGAGATGGTGTTGAGCGGTTCCTTGGTGCCCGCCTCGATGCCAGGCTTGCCGTCCGGTGTCGCGATGTTGCGCAACGTCTTCACACGCGCATTGTACTCCGCAGCAGTCGCGCGCGCGAACGAGCGGTGTGGATTATTCTGCGCAAGCGATAATGAATGAGGAACGCATGATGTGACGGCACGTTGAAAGGGAACGCCGAAGGGTAAAGAAACGGAGTTCCCCCATGCTTATGAAGTCCATCGCCGTCGCTGCATTTGCGCTTCCGCTGGCATGCCTCGTCACGCCAACCTCAGCATCGCCACTCTCAAGCGTGACCGGCGCAAAGACCGACACATCAGCCACAGAGCAGGTGAATTATCGCCGCTGCTGGTGGCGCAATGGCCATCGGCATTGCCGGTGGGTTGAAGGATACGGCTATGGTCCGAGCGTCAATCTGAATTTTGGTGATGGACGGCGCGGAGACCGGCATCGGGACCATCATCGCTGACACTGTCGTTCTCGTCTGAGCGATGAAGCGGGCTGGTTCCAATCACTCCGGAGCTGGCCCGTTGGTTATCGGGTGCGGCTGAGCTGATTGCGCAAGTCGACGAGCTTTTGGTATCCGGCGAGCAAGTCTTTGAGCGCATGCGCCCGCTCCGCAATGCTTCCGGACAATTCCTTGGGTTGGTCTAAATGGCAACGTTAGCTACAGCGATGCCGTTTCGGATTTTGTGTGTACGTTAGCGCACGCAGAAAAGGCCCCGCTCAATCGAAAAGGGTAAGTCAGTTATTGCGGCTGCGTCGGCGTTGTCTTCGGGCTCCCTGGGGTAGTGGTGGTTAGATGGTCAATGCTGGTAGTGGTTGACCGTGGAGCGGCACTGTGATGCGGCCACAGCTTGTAGCCAACAAAGAGAAGGAAAACCACGCCGAGGATGATGGGTATGACTTTCAAGGTCCCATCTTCGCGTTGCAGCATCCGATGTCGTTCCCTGTTCGGGTCGCCTTGATATGCCATGCGGATTCTCCATTGCTAGTCGCTTAGAATGAGAACCGCGCACGTCTGAACCTGTTCCGCTTCATGTATTGATCGCGAGTGGCCGCATCAGTGCTTCTTCAGTGAGGGAGCCGTGTCAGGGCGCCAGCTTCTCGGCATTGCCCGGGGCGGTCTTCACGACCTTGGCGCGAACCTGTCCGGTATTGACGTCGATGACGGTGATGGCATCTCCCGCCTTGTCATAGCGTACGCACCCGGTGTTCGGTCTCTCCTTCCACTCGGGGCAATTGGTGTTGCCCTTGATCTCCCATTTGCCATGCATGATGGTCCCGGCCGGCGTCTTGAAGAGAGCCGTGCCATCCTCGGCCCAGTAGATCACGCTTTGCCCAGGTTGCCCCCCTGCGGAAGCCGCGGTGCTCTCCAGATAGACGGTTTTGCCTGAGAGAAACGCCTTAATGTCGGCGGCGGTCATGTCGGCGGCGCTGGCTGATCCGACCAGGCCACCGACCCCAGCTGTCATGATGAAGGTGCGAGCAATGATACGCATGATCCTGTTTCTCCCAATGGATTTTGTTCCCCAGCGACGCCCTTGCTGGGCTCGCCCTCATAGCATGCAACGCAACTGCGCGCGAAGAGTGACCGGGTGCGCGCAAAGGTCGTCGCAATCATGCGGATCATAGAATGACCTAATGATCTAGTGCATGCGCGCGCGGTCTCACCCGATCCGGACCCCTAAACCCAAGATGGCATATGTCGATCTTTCCCCATCGCTCCGACATATCCGCGAAACCTGTCTACGCCGCCGACCGGGTTCCGATTGGCTGTGCAGCGGAGCAAGCGTGGACATTAGCTTCAGCAAAGAATCGTACGCTCAGCGCGACGGATCCGCACAAACGCTCGCGTTTGCTCTTTTGAAAGGGAGACTGCGACACGCGGTCGTTCTGGACGCCCCGAGCATCCAATGAATTTACGCTCGGTGTGTTGTTTCGCATTATGGAAAGCAACACTTTGGGGTTTGACCATGAAGACGATCCTTTCTGCACTTATCGCTCTCTCCGCTCTGACTGCCGTCGCCGCTTCGGCGAACGCCTTCGATGCCAAGAGCTACTACGAAGAGCTGGATCGCAGCCGCACGTAGGTCATTCTGCAGCCGATCTGCAAACTGCTACCTGTCATTTGAAGCATCCCGCCAAATGGCGGGGTGCTTTGTCTTTTCTAGCACAAGAATTGACTCTGCCCGGTCGCGCCGGGCGGTTAGACTACGGCCCGTTGGTCGTTTCGGGATGATTGCATGCGGGTGTGTTGGCTTGTCGTTGCCGGTTCTGTGTGTGTGGCGATGTTGGGCGGCACAGCGCAGGCTCAGCAACGCAACGTCCGGTTCGGCGCTCAGGTGGTGGATGTCCCCAAGGCGGAGGCCGACAAGCTCGGCTGGGACGCACCACATGGCGCCAAGGTGAGCCGGATCGAGCCGGGCTCACCGGCGGAGAAGGCGGGCATCACGCTCGGCGACATCGTCCTTTCGCTGGACCGTACCGAAATCGACAACGCCGCCGACTTCAATGCGAGCGTCGAGGGCAAACGCCCGGGCACCGAGGTGCGCCTGCGCGTTCTGTCCAAGGGACACGAGTTGCGTGTGGCCGTGGTTCTGGATCAGCGGCAGACGCTGACGGTCGCCGGTGACGCACCGATCCTGCAACTCGACACGGGCGGGCATATGGGTCTCATCAAGAGCCTCGCCTTCACACCCGACGGGCGGTACCTCGTCTTAGCCGGCGACGACAAGGTGATCCGGGTGTGGGATTGGCAGGCGGGCACCATCGTGCGCAGCATCCGCGGACAGGCCGGGGTGGGAGACGAAGGCAAGGTCTACGCTATGGCCCTGTCGCCAGATGGGCGCTGGCTGGCCGCGGGTGGTTATTTCGGCACCGGCACGCCGCATCAAGACAGCATTCGCCTCTACGAGTTCGCCACCGGCCGGCTGGTGGGGCTGTTCAAGGGCCACACCAACGTGGTCACGGGCCTCGTCTTCGCATCCAACAGCAAGTGGCTGATATCGGGCAGCGCCGATCGCACCGCCATCATCTGGGACCTCCAGCGGCGCACGCTGGCCCACCATCTCAAGGGCCACACAGATGCCATCTATGCGGTCGGCTTCTCGCCGGACGGTGCCGGCGCCGTCACCGGCAGCGACGACAAGACGCTGAAGCTGTGGTCCGTCGCAGACGGTTCGCAAATCGCCACCCTGTCGGGCGGTAACGACAAGGTTCGCTCGGTGGCCGTGTCGGGCTCTGATGGAACTATTGCCTCGGGCAGCGTTGACGGCCCAGGACGCGTAGTGCTGCCGTCATCCTTGGGCGAGGCAACGGGTCACGATCTGCCGGTTGAGCGTCCGAGTGAGGACGGCGCGCGCACGCGTAGCCGATATGCAGCCTTTCCGATGGAGGAAGGTCTTTATTCAGGCGGCAGCCTCCATGTCGCGTTTGAGGCGTTGCACCGTACCGGTACCAGTCCGGCGAGCTTGGCGGTCTTGACCGACAAGCGGACATTCCGGCGCTTGGCTTGGTACGGCGAGTTCGTGCCAGATTCTGAAGGTGCCAGCTGGTGTCGACCGGAGAAGCCTCATCTGAATTCGGTCGCGTACTTGCGGGCAATCTCATCTCGCAGCTCGCGCGTTACCGGGTGGACTGCAGGTCTCGCGGAAGAATCCGTCTAAGCCGGTAGGTGCCATAACCCACAGCAGGACCAGTTCCTGATCAGGGTTCGTAAACCCATGCCAAGCGTTCTTCGGGATGAAAATTGTTGCGCCCTTTTCTATGGGATGCCGCACATCGTCGATGATGAAGGTTCCGGGGCAAACCGCAGCCGGCCCGGCGGGGCGGACTTCTGAAAAATTCGCGCCCGTCCTGACTCAAATTTGGCGCCTTGCGCTGCGTTTCGAGTTGCAGAAGCAAAGCCCCGCACCCGCTTTTGGCGGCGGGATCCTTAGATCATTCTATCGACCTCGGGTTGGGCTTTTTGGGGCACTCTCTCCAATGCCCCGAATATCCCGGTCCACAAAGCCCCTACTACGAACCCGGCCAGGAAGGCGATCCAAATGGCGATGATGGCAGCGGTGACGGACATGGATCCTGCTCGACGCGAACCGGCTTGGTGGCGTGACGACCACGCAAGCGGCGAAAAGTCTTCAGTGAGCAGATAAGCTGACACCTCCAGCCTAACTACCGGTGAACAGACCCGGCGAATGCATTAACTGACAGCTGACTGACCTCGCGGGCATTCCTCTGCTGGACAGACCCACTGGAATGGCAAGCCTCTGGCTATTGGTCCTTTGGGGAGCCTCCTGTGGCCATAGGCCTTGGCGAACTCGACTATTCTTACGGCATTGCCGCCGTCACGGTCGCCGCAGTATCGCTCACGCTCCTGGTCACGGGCTTCTGGCTTGACGGTCTCATCAGGACAGAATGGCAGCGGCTGCTGACCGCTTATCCGCTCGTATGGCTCGGACTTGTGGGTCTTGGATTTATAGCGCTCGACATCGTCATGAAGTTGTTGGTGCCGTTCGTTCTTGCGATCTGGAGCTCGTTCGCTGGCTAACCCAGTTTGGCCAGCTTGTCCGCGCGGAACGGCCGCCAGCGAGTCTAGGAAAGCCGGCAAACCGCGGCCAGCTCGGCGGGGCTACCTGGGGACTCTGAAAAATCCGCGCCCGCCAGCGGTCAAATTTGGCGCCTTATTCTGTGTTGCAAGTGGCAGACGCAACGATGCCCTAGGCTGGCCGGTCGAGGGCATCTTCCACTCACGGGGTCGCAGCGACCGAAGCAGCAGGATAGATGGGCAAGCGGGAAAAGCCCGATCGGGCATGCATCCAGGACTTTGCTTCGTTTCTTTGCGCCACCGGCCGATCGGCCGGTGGTGTTGACTGCTGGCCGGAAGACGAGGCGGACGGCGAGATCGATGCCATCATTGACTCGTTCGCGGTTCAGCACACGTCCGTTGACTCAGTTTCAGCCGGTAGAGAAGCAGACGCCCAGTTCAAAAAGGTCATCCGCGAACTGGAGCATGACCTAGCGGGCACTCTGGGTTATGCCCTCACGATCACGTGGGATTGGGCCGCCGTTCGGAAGGGACAGAATTGGGCCGCAACGCACGATGCGTTGCGAAGCTGGATCGTCTCAGGCGAGCCGCGGAAGTTCGCAGATGGTCGTCATTCCGACGTCGAGGTCCCGGGAGTGCCTTTCACCCTGGATATCCATAGGAGGGGTCTGGACTGGTTCGATGGCGTTCGATTTGCGCGCTACGATCCCAAAGACGGAACGTTGGGCCCACGCCTCATGGATCAGTTGACCGGCCGGCACGAGAAGCTTCCGGTCCTCGCGCGGTATCGCGCCGATGGCAAGACCACAGTCCTGTTGCTCGAGTCCCGTGACATTGCGCTGATGGATCCAGTTCTGATGGTTCAGGCTCTCGAGACGGCGTTTCCCGCGCCGCCACCAGATCTGGATCAGATTTGGTTCATGCATTACCGCGCCCCGGGTACGGTGAACGTTCACGATCTGCGCTCAGGGGAAATCTGGTTGTTCGATCTCAAAAAGCACGTGATCGAACTCCATAACCCCTACGGGCCGTCACTCCACTGGCCTGCGAAGTAGTGCAGCGGTGATGGAGACCGGCCACCAGATCACGGGCGCGCTCAACAAAAAAACCCCGCACCGCGTGAGCGGCCGGGGGCATGTGGACTGAGGTAATGGGACAGCGCAAGCGTCGCGAGCAGATGCGCCTACACTGAGCTCCGAAGGCGATGGCGCCGGCAGGTCCGAGCGTCGGACTGGCTTCGCATATCAACTGCCTCAGCTGAGCTGACAGATGTCTACCAACGACCAAGTCCAGGTATCCCTCCGCGCGTAGGCACCTGCGGATCTCATCGAGCGTCACACAGTTCCCTGTACGTGCCAGCTCGAAGGCTCACTCTATCGCGTTCACATTCGGCTTCATGAGATGACAACGCGAAGAAAACCCAAAGGCTCCATGGATTGCTATCGATGCGGTGCACCGCAGCGCGATGCGAAAGGCGCCAAGTCGTTCGCAAATTTGCCCCTGGCCTAGGTGCCAGCCAAAAGCATCGGCCCCGCGGAGTTGTCGTTCCGCAGGGCCGCAACAGCAAAGGAGTTCAGCCCGTCGGAGGAGCGAGCCATTTGCATTCAAGTGGGTGCCGATTACCGGGTCGTAAACACGGGAGGCAGCATTTTACGGATCCGAGGATCGGCCCCACGCAGCCGTTTGAATACAAAAAGCCCCCGCACCGCGTTGGCGGCCGGGGGCTTTGATTGATTCCAACGCGTAGCCAACTCGATCAGGCCACGCTAAAGGGCGGTCAGTGTGACTGAGGCAAAAAGAAAGCCCCGACAGAGGAGGCCGCCGGGGCAGGTGGAGTAGTACGAATGGGCCCGCGCGAAGCGCAACTCCAGAAGACCCACGCGCCCTCGCATCTTACGGGATCAGGGTGGCTCGGAGCAGATCACCAGAGCGAACTGCATCCAAAGGAGGATGAGATCCCACTAAGCGGCCAAGATGTATGAAGGATCGCCAAGCAGAACCGACGGCCAAGCATTCGATCAGCGGCCCCGGTAGCGGAGAGCGCTTTCACGTGAAACAAGCGGGTCGACGAAGCGGGGCATTTCCTCGGGCTGCAGGACCATGGGTGGTCTGGGTGGCAAGGGCGGCGGAAGGTTGCGGGGCACCAGCCCGCACAGACGTTTGAGCCGACAGACCAGCCACCGGATCATGCCGCGAATCCCTCCTGCACAACCCAAATAGCCCGCCGGCGCGGAGGACACGCAATGCGGCTCAGGACATCCGACATCAAGGCGCCCTTCCTTGCCGCCCTCGATGCCATCGGGCATCCGGCCGAGCTGAAGGAGATCGCCGACTGGATCAATACGAACATGCCGCTGCCTCGCGGGCCCGTGAAGAATGACGGCACCTTGGGCCGAACTCGGGATGCGCTGGAAGCCGAGTGCGCGATCGAGCGGGATATGGGGCGATACCGGCGCGCGGCGAGGAACAAGCTCCAGTCGAGGCCTCCTGCCCGGATCGTCTTGGAGCGCGACACGCTCGTCAATGGCATCGTCTACCCCGCCGGGGAATATGCGCGGCGGTGAAGGAGGGCAAGCGGCGATGACACTCGACGAACAGCTCCGCAAACCTTGCGTCTCATTGGCCAAGGTCGGTAAGCGATACTATTGGACGGTTTGGCGGTTCACGGACAACAACGAGGAAGGCCATGGCGACACCATATGCATCCGCCTGGCCGATGGCTTCGCTGACACACGGGCGGATGCCGCGTCAGCGGGGTTAGCAGAGATCGAGCGGATTGAGCCAGGCCTGATCGAGCGGCAGCTGGCCAATTGGGAGAAGGGCCGCGGCTGGACACACAAGTTTCATGCGGTCACCCATCAAGCGGATCGTAGCCCTTGACCGCGAGCTGGCTGAGATCCGGCGGCAGTCGCACTCGCGGTACTTGAGCCGCCAGCTGAAGCAGGAGATGCGCGCAGTCCGCCCTGTTGGCCCAGCAGCGCTGCGAGGCCTACATGGAATTGATGGAGCTGGTTGAGTTGGCCGAGATGCCGCCCGAGTACATTGGTTGGGCCTGAAGTCGCTTGTCGGCTGGAGATGATCTGGTCAGAACGAGGCCAGGCCCAAACACGTGGACTTCGGGACGTAGGGCACGGTGGCAGTGATGTTCATTACCAGCTAAACTTCTTTTTGTTACCTGTCGGGAGCTTGTCATTCTTAACTGGGCCGGGTGTTTTCAACTCCCCGAAAGCCGCCGACACCTTCGCCAATCCCACCACCGCGCCCAATCAGCTTTGGCAGACCGACTTCACCTACCTCAAGGTCACCGGTTGGGGTTGGTATTACCTCTCCACCGTGCTCGACGACTTCTCGCGCTACATCATCGCCTGGAAGCTGTGTACCACCATGGCAGCCGCCGATGTGACCGACACCCTCGACCGCGCGCTGCAGGCTTCGGGCCTGCATCAACTGCCCCTCAACCAGCGCCCGCGTCTGCTCAGCGACAACGGGCCATCCTACGTTGCCAGCGATCTTGCGGAATGGCTCGACGAACACGGCATGCAGCACACACGCGGAAAGCCCTATCACCCCATGACCCAGGGCAAGATCGAACGCTGGCACCTCTCATTGAAGAGCCGCATCCTGCTCGAAAACTATTATCTGCCGGGTCATCTCGAGCACGCCATCGAAAGCTTCGTCGACCACTACAATCACTGCCGCTACCACGAGGCACTCGACAATCTAACCCCGGCCGACGTCTACTTCGGACGCCGCCAGCGCATCATCCAGATGAGACAGGAGATCAAACAACGCACCATCGAACAGCGACGCAAACAGCACTTCAAAGCCGTAGCCTGAAGCCAACCTGATGAGCCAGTCTCTCCTTTAGCTCAAACGCTCAACTGTCCAGAAAAGCCTGATGACGGACACTTTGGACGTGGTTCAACCCCGAACGTGAAAATTGAAGTGCCGAAAAGCAAGTAGGGCGCTCACGCTGCTTGGCTTGCCCTTTTTGCCGATATATGTGGGTATGCCGGCAACGCGAACCTGGGCATGGTGCAGGGGCCCATCGCGGGGGGCACTATTTGTTCGGTTCGCCCGAGCGCGCGTTGTTGGTCTGCGGGAGATCGTGAAGGATCGCGTTCAGCAACGAAGTGTGCACCTCAATACCGCCGTTGTACGTGATGAATCCAAGCTTCCGGAATTTGTTCATAAAAAAGCTCACGCGTGCCCGTGTCGTGCCAATCATTTCCGCGAGGGTTTCCTGGCTGATCTTCGCGATCACGGGTTCTGGCTTCTCGTCCTTGCCGAAGTTCGCAAGAAGCAGAAGCAGCCGTGCAAGGCGCTTTTCACTTGAATTGAACAGCTGATCAACCAAATCCTCCTCGACGCGAATGGTGCGCGCCAAGACGTGCTCCATAAACATCTCGGAAAACGCCGGCTCGGCACGGATCAGACGACCAATGGCGGCTTTGTCGATGCGCAAGGTTGCGCACTCCGTCATGGCCCTGACGGTTGCCATGCGCCGCGGCTGTCCGGCAAGGCAACCCTCACCGAAGAAATCGTCCGAACCAAGAATTGCAATAACCGCTTCCTTGCCGTGCGGGGAAACGACGGTGATCTTGACCTTTCCTTTGGTGATGTAGAACACGGCATCCGCGGGCTCGCCCTGTGTGAAGATGATGTGGTCCTTGCCGTACTTGACGACACTCCGCCCTCTTCCGACTTTGGTGAGAAGTGATTTTGCATCGGGTGCTTTGGTTGCCATGCCGCCTTGATCCTTCACCCAAGCGTATCGTGCTAACGGCTCAAAGGGTGAGCTTGTGCCCACGATGCTTCTGCGAAGCGGGAAGACGACAAACCTAGTGCCGCATGCCGTTCTTGCCAGCGAGGATGCTCTGAACGATCTCGACCACTGCCTGATGCTTCTCGGGCGTTGGGCAGGAGCGGCTCGCACGATCCAGATTGCTGGTTTTGCAATGGTTGCCACGACTGGGATGGGGAAAGCGGGGATGCCGCCAGCGCCTCTCGGCATCCAACTTCATGGGCATCGCGCCGCTCAGCGATAACCTAAAACCAGCGTCGCCGACCGTAGTAACCGCCACCACCTAGAACTACTAGTGCGATGAGGATGATCAAAAGTGTGGTGGTATCCATGGTGGTCTCCTGTGGACGTGGCGGGCCGTGCGGGCTCCCTTACTCAAATTGAGCTGGCGATGACTACATGATAGGCCGAAGGCGATACAGCTACATCTTATCCTTCTGGGTCTCCTGCGCCGGTGTCGTGATGCTGACGAGCAACGCGAGGAGAAGTACATACTCCATGGATGTCTCCTTGTGCTCGGAGCACGACGCTAGCCAGTTACAGAGCCACCGGCGATTGTCCGCACGAGCGACCGCGAATTGATCCGGAACGCCACGTACGTTTGTACGCCGTTGATGATCAGCATCATCAGAGATTCGGTTGTCCTGAAGATCGCGAACTTCTGGTCATAGAGGCTGGCGATGACGAGACCGAACTGGATCACGGCCACTAGCCCCATCGCGATCACCTCGCCCGTGTTGTCCACACCGGGTTCCGACACCTTTAGGATCTCAGCAGACGCGATTACGGCGGAAAGGAGAAGGATGATCTCAACCCAGCTCAACTTGAAGGGCCCGATCTCGATCAAGGTTGCCCTCGGATCCGGCAACATCAGAGCCCCAATAACAAATAACGCCAGGATGTAAGCGAACCCTGGGATCACTGACAGAGTGCCGAGGACGCCCATCCGTTTGTGCCTACGTGCCGTGTCGTTGCCGATCGGTATCGTCGCCGTATGAAGGTCTCCAACATCTGCAACCGCTGCATGTGCCATACTTGCGACCATTCTTGGTTGTGAGGTAATTCGAAGCAACGGACTGTCTTGCGTTCACCATATCTGGTCATGGTGCAATGAGCGGCGGCAGGCTCGGAAACTACTCAGTCCGGCTCGCTTACATGCGGCACGCGTGCCGGCTTGTGCCGATCAGCACAGTGCACGCGACGCGCAGCGGTGGGCGATTATGGGCGGCTCAAAAGCGCTGCTCGTGCCGGTAGCTCTCCGGAGAGTGCTGTGGCGCGTGCGCTCGGAGGGTCGTCGGCTCACACCGATTTAGCTGACGTTCGAAGAACTAGAAGTCTGCGAGAGTCCGCCGCGACGTGGCGCCGGACCTTGGACTCTGCGAGTGGCCCGCAGCGGCGTCGACAGTCTCGCCTGGCCTGAACTAGTGGCCCCCTCAAACTTTAAACAACGAGACCTGGAGATGCACTGCGCTCCGGGAACACCTGGCGCGATCAATCCATTCGTTCTCGCCCGATCTGCGCGAGACGAACCATACCGCGGGCCGCAATGAGATGCGCAGTCGCTCTCCGGTGTACGACTTGGGTCGCGCCAACCTGACCTATGACCCCCCCAAACAAGCCCCGGCGGTTTCCACCGAGGCTCCATAAAAAAGCGTATCATTGGCTCGTTACTTAGGCGCGCAGACCTTGTCGGCCTTCAATCCAATTTCGGCCTCTGATTGCGTCTTGTATACGGTCGTGCCCACGAGCTTCATCGAAGCGATCGTCGGCTTCTGTTCTACGACCGAGCACTTCAGCGTCGCGGTATCCTGCACCACAAAGAACTGATTGGCCGCAAAGGCCGGTGTCACAAGCGCGGTGATAGCAACAGCGCAAAGCGCGTATTTCGTGATCATGGTCATATCCTCTTGAGGACTGCGCAACAACACGGAGACTTCCGCATCATTCGCTACGTTTCTTCGACAATGGACCTAGCGCTCGTGCCGAGCACACCGGTAGCGTCGGAAAGTACTCAGGCCCATGTCGCGTGAGAAAGAGGCTGAGGCCCAGGTAAGTGCGGCCAGATCGCGCGTACCTGAGCGGGTTCCCGGAACGTAGTACGTAGGCGCACGTTTCCAATAGATGGCATTCTGCCGTCGCAGTGACGTCGGTGTCGGAATGATGGCTTCAGCCGAAGCATTGGAGATGCGGGGCGTGCCAATCGCCCCAAGAGCGGTTGTGCAACAAGATCGGAACTCTTCACGACCGGAGATGTGGTGGGCCATCGCATTTCGGTAGATCAATACCTGTTGCGGGATGTGACGCTCACCAGCCCGCGCTGTGAGGATTGATGGGCTATTTGCCCCGTATGAGCACCACACGCTGAAGGCTCAGTTCGACATATCGACACAAACCAACCGCCTACGTGCATGCGCTTCGCCCAGGAGCAAGAGGGATGCACGATGACATTGAAGAATATGCCGATCGACACGTGGATGGTGGTGGATGTTGCTTTCAACGGGTGGAACGTGGTCTCGACCCATGCCTCGCAGAACGATGCAGAAAGGGAACGGGACACGCGCAATGAAGGCTTGGCACGACGACGCTACAGCGCCTGCATGGCATTGGAACCGGTTGCCGAACGCATGGGTCGTTCGTGCAGCTGAGACCTTGGCCAACTCGGGCAACAATCGCGCTATCGTCTGTCGCGCGCTTGCGCAAAAGCCTTGAAGCGCAGTGGGAAGCAATCGCCGGGAGACTGAAGAATACCTATCGGCCAGAAATCCACTACATGCGAGGAACTGCTCCTAAGTCTCGCGAAAACGTCCGATCAAGATAAGGACTAGATCGTTTTGGCTAGCAATAGTACGGCACCAATTCGGGATGATTTTGCATCACGCGAATTGCATGAACGCGCGAAGGGCTCGGTGAGGTTTTGTCATTCGCCAGTGGCGGGTTCAATCGGGCACCGCGTTGTTGTTGGGGGATGCTAGGTTCGGGTGCCTCGGGTGCGCCTGCTTCGCTCGGCGGCGCTCGTAGAGGCGGGATGCCGTTCGGCCACATGGAGGTGGGGGGTGACGGGTTCGTCCGTATCGGTGCCCTCCTGTGCGGACGACGCTGCCGGTGCTCCTTGAGGCGACCCCGCGCTTGGGGCGCCGGCAGAACTACAAGAAATCAGCTTCCAAATTTGGAGAGCGCGCCATGGCCACGTGGGTTAGGTGCACGACTTCACATGGCGACGAGGTTCGGGTGAACCTCGATCACGTCGCAACAGTGCGACAGTACCAAAAGGATCGCGGCGGAATGGGTTGCGAAATCACCTTTGCTGGCGGCGTGCCAAGCGCAATCGTCGTGAAGGAAGATCAAGAACACCCCTGACTGGCAGGCTTGGCCCGTCACACTGAAAAGAAAAACGCCCGGCTTGGATGGGGGAAAAGCGATGGCCGAGCCCGTAAGGCTATGAGTAGGCTATGGGGAAGTTTCTGCTGCGGTGGGTGCGGTCTAAGTTGTTGATTTAATTGGTGCCGCAGGAGGGAATTGAACCCACGACCCACGCATTACGAATGCGTTGTGCTCATGTTCGTTCCTTTGCCGTCAACACGAGTTGTGTTCGGTATAGGTGGCTTCGTGCCTCCGCAACCATCTTAATTTGCAGCGTGTCGTCCTGATGTGAGCTTGAGCCCTTTCTTCGCGGTCTAGGCGAGCGCAAGGATGCCCACCAGCTCACCCCTGAGCTCGATGGTATCCTCGCCTCCTCGACCAAGCTCCGGTATCACCGCGGTAAGCGGGGACATGACCAAGTCGGATCAAAGCGCCGATCAGCCTCTGTAGCGAGCAATTCTGAAGTTGAAATAGTACGCAGGCGCCGCAAGCCAGAGGCCGAAGAGCTCGTTCATCCAAAGACCGTCGGGGTCGGCTTGGTAGGTGGCATCGAACACGATGCCGACTGCAAGCTCCAGTATGAGCAGCGGAAACAGCCATTGCCACACCTTGGCAAATTCAGACCCTCTTTCGAGACTGAAAAGGACCACCCCACCGACGACCAGAGTTTGGGCGATCATTGAAAAAAACGACGTAGGCGACGGGGTAGCTTAGGTCTAGGTTTGCGGCTTCCATGACGCAGGCCAGGACGAAATAAAGTACCGCATACGCCAAGACTGCGACCTGCCAAAGCTTCATGTGATCCTTCTCTGCCTCGCGGTTTCCGCCGAAGCTCATAGAGCACGATGTCGCAGAACCCGCTAGCGAAAGCCCGTAGGGTGCGGCAGCGATTGAAGCTGGAACGGCCGAGACGCAAGGCTCGGTTGACGAGCGCGGCGCCGCGAAGCGCCGGCACCCACAACGCCAGCTAAGAACGAAAACCGGCTCTCATCGTACCAGTTGAAATCAACGCATCGTGCCACCTCCCGCGCCGACATCCAATTGACGTTCTCGGTCGCGCCAGCGAAGGTACACGCCTAAAAAACGTAGCCAAAATGGGAGAGAGATAATGCCTGGCCGGCTTGCGACTATCGTCGCCCTGATGCTTTTGACACTCGGCCAGACTTCGCCGGTCGCTGCTGAAGCCAATGTTTTGCGCGCGGCCAAACAGTACGGCCTAGGCTACGTCCAATACATGCTGATGGAGGACCAGAAGCTTGTTGAGAAGTACGCCAAAGTGGCTGGCCTCGGTGACATCACGGTCGAGTGGAGCACCTTTCGCTCCTCCGACGTGATGAACGACGCGCTGCTCTCCAGTAGCGTTGACTTCGTGTCCCTGGGCGTACCTGGTTTGATGACCATTTGGGACCGCACCAAAGGGCTGATCGATGTGAAGGGGGCATCGGGCCTCAACGCGCTGCCGCTCGCCTTGATGGTGCGCGACGACAGCATCAAGAGCCTGAAGGACTTCACCGAGCAGCACCGCATTGCCATGCCCACTGTGCGGGTGTCGAACCAAGCCATCCTTTTGCAGATGGCGTGCGAAAAGGAATTCGGCGTCGGCAACCACAACAAGCTGGATACTCTGACCATCACGATGGCGCACCCCGATGCAACGATCGCTATGATCAGCGGCAGCAAAGACGTCCCTGCAAACTTCTCCTCAGTACCATTCCAGAATCGGCAGGCGAAGACGCCCGGTATTCGCCGTCTGATGACGTCAACGGACATTCTCGGCGCGCCGTTCTCGTTCAACGTCGTGGCGACCACCTCGAAGTTCCGCGCCGAGAATCCCAAGCTCTACAAGGCCTACTTGGACGCGTTGAATGAGGCGACGGCGATCGTCAACAACGACAAGAAGCTGGCGGCCGAGACCTATCTGAGGATGGCAAAGGATAAAACGCCGATTGAGGAGATCCTAGCCCTGCTCAACGATCCCGAGCACATCTTTACGACCAAGGTCACGCCGATCGACGCGATGATCCAGTTCATGGCGCGCACGGGCAATTTCAAGAACAAGCCAACGAGCGCATCGGAGCTCTTGTTCGCCGAGGCCCAACAGTAGGCGCCGTTAACGACTGGGTGCTGAGCGCCCCCCAACCTCAATTGAGAACCCGCAGCAAAGCTGAGAATCTGCAGCAAAGCGACATCAGAGCTGCTGTGTCGCGACCCTTCCAGATAACTATGGAAAGGGCTCAGCTTGGTGGCCCGACAATCCGAGTTGCATTGACTCCGAGAACTGTCTGTAGACGGGCGTTGAGCCTGCCGGAGCAGCGCGTTGTCTGGTGATCGTGGGGCGGCAATAAAGGGGACTTGCGGACATTGCTGGGTCGTGGTGCGCAACACAATGTGCCGTAATGGTCAGACCGTTTCCGAAAAGACCGGTTGATCCATGAGATGCCGATATTCTCTGTCACCGAGCGGCGGACGTGAATTGGTCATCTGATTTAAGTCCCGGAGAACGCGTAAAGTGTCAACGTAGCCGCGCTCGATGTTTCGTCGCGCGCTCGCGGGGTCGAAATCGAGTGGATCACCGAGCGACGTGGACGGCTCGATTTCAAGCAGCGGCGCACTCAGCCTGGGCGTAGCACCTCCGAGATTGACGAATTCTGTGGTCGCCCGGCTGGTGACGAGATCAACAACCGCTGGGGGAATCTGCTGTTGGCGCAGCCATTGAGTAAACTCGTGCACACGCTTCCGCTGATCGTTCACCTCGAGGTTAATCCTGAACCAGGCAGCCACGATTGGTGCCGTGTGGACGTGGTGGTAAACCTCAAGGGTTCGGGTCAGGATATTAAGAAAATTCAAGGGCTGCCGGCTGTCTTGCACAACCCGTGGGGGATCTTGCTTCACGCAGATGACCAACCCTACTTGGCCGTACCTCTTTTCCGTCACGTAGCGCGAGAAATAGGCGGCTTCGCGCGTCGGCGTATGGTTTCCGATGCCGCCATCGATGTACCAGCCGGTTTCGCTTTCGCCACAATGCTCGACCTCGATTTCTACAGGAGGGAAGAAGACTGGGATGGCGCTCGACGCCAGAAGGGCCTTGATCAGAACCTCGGTCGTCGGGATGCGTCGAAAATGATTGAGGCGCTGCTGTTCGGGACCAAGCCGAGTGTCGTCGCTAACGAGCTTATCGATCAACTTCGATGCATAAAAGGCCTTGAGGTCGCCGCGGGTGTAGTCGGTTGCGGCAATGATCAAAGGGCTCTTGATCGTGGTTATGCAGGCGTTGGCCCTGATCAATTTCTCCAGTCCCACGTTTGAATAGATGGAGAAGGGCCTTGTCGCCATGCGCAGCATGGCGCGGATGGCAGCGCTGGGAAAGCGGAGACCAAGGATGTTCTGACGCGTCGCTGTCTGCCAGAACAATATCAGGTCGTCTGCGTTAGACGTTGCCAGCACATAGGCATTGAGGGCGCCTGCCGAGGCGCCAATGTAGCAAACAGGTCCGCGGACCTCTTTGAGCCGCCGATAGGCCGCCAGCGCCTTTGCAACGCCGGCACCATACGCTCCCTTTGCTCCGCCGCCGCTCAACACCAAGCAGTCGAAGGTGGGCAGTACGGGCGGATCGGTAGAAAGCTCTCCGTTTTCCACAGGGGATGCGTCACCAGCGCTATCGGCCGTCGGCGCACACCAGAGCGGGGAGTTGAAAGGTAGGCTCAACGTGGGTTCCCTTCGTTTCGTCAACGAAGGTACCATCAACCTCTGATTCGCCGCAGGCCACGATAAATCCTCATTTGAGGCTGCGGTTGCCAGGCTCCAAGAGGACGCCCAACTGCAGAAGGCAGACCCCGCCACAATCGCGAACCACTATCTGAATGACGCAACAGGCGCGCCTGAGCAGCCGGCGCCTCGAAATCCGTACAAGCGGAAGCGCGCCTGAAGTTGCTGGCAGGGCTATCCCGTTGGCTGCTCGACACCAGCCGCCTTAGCTCCGCAGCCTGGAAGTCAAGCCGCGAAAAATACGTGGCGGCTGTTCGCCCACCTGGCCTCGAGAAATGAATGAAGCCGTCGCGGCGATCGATATCGGAGCCAGCGAACCTGCCTGTCCGATGCGCTTCAGCCTCAAGCAACATGGTCTGCAAGATCACGACGCCGAAACTGCCGGTGAAGGCGAAGCAGGGCCGCGAGCTCAAGATGGGCACGGGCTTTGCAGGATTAGCGGTGCTGAGCCTGGCTCCAGCCATGCGATTGGCCGGGGATAGTTTCACGTGAGAGTTAACACGCCGCGTAGCTGATCAAAAACTATTGCGGGATGTGACTGATATCGAGTCACAGCGCTGGAAATGGCGGCGCAATGCGTTCCTTGAAAGGTCGATACCAAAGGCTGAGTTCGAGAAGTCGCCATAAACGGGGCCTACGCGCGACCGCTTCGCACGAGGGAGGATCTGTGATGACCTCAAAATACTCACCCACCGATATCTGGACGGTGGTGGATATTGCCTTCAATGGATGGAACGTCGTCTCGGCCCATCAGTGGCAGCACGAAGCAGAAGCTGAACGCGATCGGCGCAACGATGGGTTGGCGCGGCGACGGTACGCCACGTGCATGGCCATTGCTCCAGTTACCGAACGGATGGGCCGCTCATGCGGGTGAGAACCTCAGCCGCACAGCAAACAGGGGCCGCGGCCGTCGGTCCCGTTCGCAAACTCCTCCAAGTGGTGCGCGCCATTGCGGGTTGGGATAGCTACCGACCCGAGGTTCACTACATGCGCGGGCCTGGTCCCAAGTCCCGGTCTCAAAATGTGCCGACCAACCAACGCAGGCGTCTTGATCGCCCTTTAGCTGCGCGCAGCTGAGACATTGCGTGCTGCATTTCGCTGTCCCTGTTACGCGAGACTGATGTCGCCGCGTTGATCACGCACGGAGACGGTACTTGGCTTCGTCGATAAGTTGGAGCAACCGATTGGTGTCCACCGAGACACACGCACTCAGCGCCGTCTGGCGCCATCGGTTCAGCGAGGCGACTTTCTCACCCCTCGTGAAAAGGCGCTCATCTACGATATCAAGTGGGGAGTCGAAGGTCCCTTCCGGATCTTGCTTGGCAAGCTTCCGATTCAATGCCCGTATTTTCATGCTCTTTCCCCCGAAAGTCGCGTTCAGCATTAGGCGGATGGATTCACGGCAAAAGTGTGAACACGTCTGATTCTCCGAACGTCCGCTTATGCTCATTGCCAGTACAGATGATCGATCAAGCGTCGCTAGATGCTTGAAGCCCTGGAATAGGGAAGCGGCCCTACGCGCTAGGCGCTTCACCCTGAGCCTACCCCTCGAAGCGTTAGGGTAATTTTTGCCAATTGCGGTCGAGAAATAGGGTAGTTCGCGGCTTTGCCAGCCGGTTGAGTTTCGGCAGCTGATTGACCATGACACCAACTCGTTGCGCCGTGCCGACACCAGCGCCGCCGCCATGTGCACCTGATAGGCAATCTCGAGATTTGCGCAGGGACCGTGGTCGCGGCGCATTTCGGGCTAGTCTCATCGCTTCTCGCAAAAGGATCTCACAAATGGCTGATGCAGATCGCCTCGGAAAAATCGCCTCGATCGGCCAAGACCTCATCACAACGCAGTTGGCGATGGCAATGCAAACGCCGTCGCAAGCCCTCGAAGGCGGCTGGGTGCTCGGGTATTGCTTCGGAATCTTCGATGCGCTCGCTCAACAAGCTGACCTTGATGATGGAGCTGAAGTTTTCAGGCTCATCACACTAGGCTTCCTCGGTCTCTTTGCGGACCCTGCCGATCCCGAGGCGGCAATGTTCGTTCGCCGCTCCTTGGACGGTCAGGACAATCCGCGCTTTCAAGAAGGTGCTGCCGCTGGAGGCAACGACGTCTTCGTTTGGGTTGCAGACCGTGGGAAGGCACCCAAGGCGCTGTTCGAGCATCTGAACCGATGACCATCGCGCATCTAAGCGCGCACATTTTCGACAAGCTTTGGGGCTCGGTTTTGTCTCATGGACTACAAGCGATACATCGCATCAGCGCGTTGGAAGCGTCGGCGGCGGCGATACTACCGCCGGTTTGGGAAGTGCTGTGCCGCCTGTCGCACCGACACCGATCCCATCACGCTGCACCACATGAGCTACGAAAGCCGCGTACCAGCCCCACAGCGTGCCGCACGCAACGCGGCTAGGACCTCGTGCCGCCGTCGCCGGATCTACTGGGGCAGGGCGGCGAGCAGGGCACCCCATGCCACTCGCTGCGCGATGGAGGAGCTGCCACAGGAAAAGCTCTCCCCTGCCCTCAACTTGCGCCATGCGCCGATAGAGATGTCCACCGCAGACCGTTGCCCATGCCGCCCTGACTCGCCGGATGCCTTAAGCGCTGGTAGCGAGGATCGTTCACAAATTCGGTTGCGCAATCTTGATCTCTTCGAGGCAGACTTTGAACTTCGGCGGAGGCCACTGCAGATCGTCCCATGTGAATCCCATCAAGTAATGCCAATCCGACTTCGGGATAAATTCGCGTCTTGTTTCGATTTCGCCAACTCGTGTGGCACGATTGCTGGCTGATCAGTCCGCACCGACCAGTCGTGAAATGCGCCGGGCCCCGACTGCCGCACCGACGGCGAACACGAGGCCTATGTCTCCAGCGCGCAGGCGAGACTTGGGCCGTCGTCGGTGATGCCTTGAAGGTTCGCGGTTTCGTCAATCTTCGCGTGGTCGACGCGTCTGTGCTTCCAAATCTAATCGGTGGTAATATCGATGCGGCGGTCATCATGATCGCCGAACGCGCCTCGGACCTGATCCTCGGCAAACCGCTAATCGCGCCGGCCGGCTTCGCTGAAAAAGGCTTGTATTGATGTCACCGGACAGCACCAAAGTCTCCATCGCCGCCGCCGCACTCGACGGGCGCGCGGCCTACCGTCTGATGACCGGCGCCATCACCCCGCGGCCGATTGCCTGGACGACGACGCTCAACTTGGACGGCTCGGTCAACCTAGCTCCATTCAGCAGCTTCGTCTTCTTGACCTGTGACCCCCCTATGCTCGGGCTCAGTATTGGACCGGGGACCGAGCGGCTCAAGGACACCCTCGCGAACATCATCCGGGTGGGTGAATTCGTCGTCAATTCCGTGTCCGAACACCAGCTCGACGCTGTCGCGCAATCGTCGCGCGCCTACCCGCCTTGCGTCAGCGAGCCCGCCGACCTCAGCATTGCGCTCGAGCCCAGTTCCGCGGTCGCAACGCCGCGCGTGACCGCGAGCGAGGTGGCTCTCGAATGCACCCTCCACCGCATCGTCGATCTCGGCGACAGCGACGCCCACCGCTTGGTTATCGGCCGTGTCGTGATGTTCCAGATCGCCAGCCGGGTGTTCCAGAGTGACCGCATCGATCCTGCGCTTTTTCGCCCAGTCGGACGCCTCGGCGGACTGATCTCGAGCTTTTCGGAGGCGGAGTATCTCATGCGAGGTCCTCCCCATCCGCGATCACGCTTTTTTTCAGCAAGCGGTTCTCGAGCGTCACCTCGGCCAGTGCTTCCTTGAGCTGGCGGGCCTCGGCGCGCAGACCTTGACCTCGTCGGAGGTTGCCTCGCGGGCGGTATCACCGGCGAGACGGCGCTTGCCGGCCTCCAGGAACTCCTTCGACCAGCCGTAGTACATGCTCTGGGCGATGCCTTCCTTGCGGCACAGCTCGGCAATGCTGACCTCCCCGCGCAGGCCTTCCAGCACGATGCGGATCTTCTCCTCAGCCGAATACTGCCGACGCGTGGCTCTACGGATGTCCCGAACCAACTTCTCGGCGCCGTCCGGTTTGCGCCCATTCCTGTCCGTCATCGTCATCCCTCCGAGGGGTTACGATGAGCCAGGAACTCTCGCTTACGCAATCAGCTCAATCTGTCCGGTAAGTGCTGACGGCGAACACTGCGATGCAGCAACCGCCTCTACACGAGCGCGACCCTGCACGAGGGCAAGCGCTAGCCGTGGCGAGTTTCCGCGTCCACGCCGGGAATGTCGCGCAGGATCTGGCGAATGGAGTGGGAGCGCCACGCCACCTGTCGCGCCCGTCGTCCCTGCGTTGGGTTCATGCTCTCGGCGATGAGCGCCAACTCCCGGATGCGATCCTCGAGTTCGTCCTTTGGATCTCTGAGCCTGCGCAGCTTCCACCAACACGCTGCCAACAGCACCGAAATCCCCGCCGTCAGAGCTAGTGCCATCACATCCCGTACTCCTCACATCCCCTCCCCGAAGGCAATGCAACCAGCTGATTTAGATGGAATTTAGTCAGCTTGGGCTTGGCAGCGGTGATGGGCTGTGACCGACCCGCATAGGCCGCATAGGCCGCATAGGTTATCGAAAATTTCTCGACACACGTTGCAAAGCGATGCTGTGCCGTAAGGGGCCAAGCTCTCCCTACCCCCATTTGGCTCTGAGCGAAAATTGCGCCGCGAGACGGCGCTTTTCGACGAGCAACGGATCTAGGCCTCGCCCATTACGGCCGAAGCTGGTGCCGCGACGATTGCAAGCGTGCCAGATTTCAACACGCCAGTCCGGTGTCGTCGCCCGGGCGTGCTGGCGCTCTTAGCGCGTCAAGACATTTGCCCGGCAGTTTCAGGAAAATCCCCGATACATCGATAGATCGTTGCCGGTTCAGTCTGCGGAGATCTGAACCATCGCGGATGTCACCAGCTTGAGCTGTAGGGGAATGGCCGCATGATCGGCAAGGTCGAACCGAGCATCTCGGTCTTAGCAAAAGCGGTGCTGGCGAGTGCTCTCGTCCTCGCACCTCTCGAGCCATGCATGGCGCAAAGCTGGCTCCCCTGGGGTGGAAATTTCTTCGATGCACCACCCAGATACTATGCACCTCCCGGATACCGCGAGCGGGCGCCTCGTCGCGACGACCGCAGAAAATCGTCGAAACGGGAGGACAAGGTGCGGCTGGCCGACACGGTGAAGGATGGCGGCCCTCAACCCGAAATCGCGCCGAAGGCACCGTCTATCGTGGCGTTTCCGTATTCATTTCCAGTCAGGTCAATCGTCATCGACACCAGCAGTCGCAAGCTCTACTTCGTCGTCGAAGAGGGGCGCGCCTACGCGTATCCGATTGCCGTTGGGCGTACGGGATTCAGCTGGACGGGGACCGAGACGGTCAGCCGCAAGCAGGCTTGGCCCGATTGGCATCCTCCCCCCGAAATGCGGGCACGTGATGCGAGCTTGCCTAAGAAGATGACCGGAGGAGCGCGCAATCCGCTCGGTGCCATAGCGCTATATCTCGGCGAGACGCAGTACCGTATCCACGGGACCAACGATGCCAAATCCATTGGGAGCGCCCAATCGTCCGGTTGCTTCCGCATGATCAATTCGGCAGCTCTGCATCTCGCCTCTCTTGCCGACGTCGGCACCCCGGTGACCGTTGTCGGCGCCCTGCCAAAGAAGCAGGGAGGCGACCGCACTGGCAAGGGAGCCGGCGAGCGCGACTGGGAGACGGTCGGCTCGCCGGATGGCTCGAGATCAGCTCGGTGACTGGTTGGCGCCAAACCTGGTCAGCTTGCGATCCCACAGCTCCATGAACTGGCGGCTGGTTACACTGTCCACGCCGTCAGGAAACTGCGCGCGCTGGTCTTGGGGAATGTTGCCCCAGATCGCAAGGCGCGCCCAGGCAGGTCCCTTCTTTTGACCTTCGGGGGTGAGATACATGTTTTGCCAGGCTGGTGCGTCCGGATTGGCCATGTGCGTGGCAGCACCGGTTACACCTTGCTGGTGCAGCATATAAAGCTCGGTGGCGGTCGGCTCGCGCCGATACTGCCGCGAGAACGCATCCGCTTCCGCGCGCAGCTTGCGTGCTGCAACTTTTGTATTCTCACTCAGGTCAAAAATGCTGCCGCGGCCGCCGTACTTGCGAAACTCGCTATGGCTGAGCTGATAGACTCCGAAATAGCTGCCCGTCCGGGCGCGCGGATTGCCTCCGCTCTCGATGGCTGCAAAGGCGCGCAGGGTGGACGGCGGCACACCGTGGTAATCGGATGCCTTCTGAATGGTGTCCTCGAGCTGTGGTGAAAACTGCACCGAAGCCTGCGCCATCTGAGGCGCGGCAACCAGGGCCAGCAACCCGACAATGGCGGCACATCGCCGACGTGTCAGGGTCAACGCTCGGCGTGCTTTGGATACGACGCCGTTTAACTTTGCGAACCAGGTACAATTGGACAACGCTTTCTCCTTCACGCACCTAGCAACGGCGTCCGCTGGCCGTCTTAGGGCGGGCGGACACTTGCTTGATTGGAGGGTCGGTTTACAGGCGGCCGGAAATGGCCTGCCAACGAACCGCATGCCACGCCGCGCTATGAACCGGCGGTGCGCACGCCGCGACAGATAAGGATGGCAGCGGGGGTCGCGCATCCCCGCTTAGGGGGAGACGAGTAGAGGACCAGGCGCACGCGTCCGTGCCTACCAAGCGCGACCCCGAGTTTCGTGCCGGGCTACGTGGGCATTCATGCGCGTTTGACGATGGTTGTCGCTTCGATCACCATCACGCGAAGCGAATGAGAACCCATCGCGACAACCTGAAAGGCGCAGTGATGAACAGCACTGACATCCTCGCCGCCTGCGGCTTGGAGCCTGCCGACCTGGCGCGTGGCGATCTCGCCGTCGCGACCCCCATTGACGGCAGCGAGATCGCGCGGTTGGACCCGGTCTCACCTGCACGTTTGGCGGCGATGATTGCGGCCGGCGCCGAGGCCTTCCGAAAGTGGCGTGAGGTGCCGGCGCCGCGGCGCGGCGAGCTTGTGCGCCTGCTCGGCGAGGAGCTGCGCCAGGAGAAAGAGAACCTCGGTCGCCTCGTAACGCTCGAATCCGGCAAGATCCTGCAGGAGGGTCTGGGCGAGGTGCAGGAAATGATCGACATTTGTGATTTCGCTGTCGGTCTCTCGCGCCAGCTCTACGGTCTGACCATCGCCTCGGAGCGCCCGGGGCACGCCATGCGTGAGACCTGGCACCCGCTGGGGCTGTGCGGCGTCATCTCCGCCTTCAACTTTCCCGTGGCGGTGTGGAGCTGGAATGCGGCGCTCGCGCTCGTATGCGGCGATCCCGTGTTGTGGAAGCCGTCGGAGAAAACGCCGCTGACGGCGCTCGCCGTCGATCGCATCTGCACGCGTGCGCTCGCCCGGTTCGGCTCGGATGCCCCGCCCGCGCTGCTGCAAGTCGCCGTCGGCGGTCGCGACGCCGGCGAGGTGCTCTCGCGCAACCCCGACGTCGCGCTGGTCTCCGCCACCGGCTCGGTGCGGATGGGCCGGGCAGTGGCATTGGCGGTGGCGCAGCGCCTGGGCCGGTCGATCTTGGAGCTGGGCGGCAATAACGCCATGATCGTCGCGCCGTCCGCCGACCTCGAATTGGCGCTCAGGGCGATCGTTTTCGCCGCGGTCGGCACGGCGGGGCAGCGCTGCACCTCGCTGCGCAGGCTGATCGTTCACAAGGACATCCGCGACGATCTGCTGGCCAGGCTCAAATCCGTTTACGATGGATTGCCGATCGGCAACCCGCTGGACGACGGCGTGCTGGTCGGTCCGCTGATCGACATGGCCGCGCTGAACGCAAAGCACAGTGCGCTTTCACGGGCCCAGACGGATGGCGGCATCGTGCACGGCGGCAGGCGTATGCTCGCGGACATCTATCCAGATGCGGCCTATGTGCATCCCGCCATCGTCGAGATGCCGGCGCAGACGCGCATCGTGTGCGAGGAGACGTTTGCACCTATCCTTTACGTCCTGCCTTACGACACGCTCGACGAGGCGATTGCGCTGCAGAACGGCGTGCCGCAAGGCTTGGCATCATCGATCTTCACGATGGACGTGCGCGAAGCGGAGACGTTCCTGTCCGCGGTCGGTTCCGATTGCGGTATTGCTAACGTCAACATCGGACCGTCCGGCGCCGAGATCGGCGGTGCCTTCGGCGGCGAGAAGGACACCGGCGGTGGGCGCGAGAGCGGCTCTGATGCCTGGAGGGGCTACATGCGCCGCCAGACCAGCACCGTCAACTACTCGCGTCAGCTGCCGCTGGCGCAAGGCATCAGGTTCGACATCTGAAGCACCGAGCAGCGATGGGCGGCCGGCTATCATGAAGCGGATTGCGGTGTTCGGCTTGGGCAAGGTGGGTGCGCTGGTGGCGCTTCTGCTGCATGAGGGCGGCTTCGAGGTCATCGGATATGACCTCGTCGCGCCCAGGGGGCCGTCGCCGTTCAGGGTCGCCCAGGCCGACACGGAGGACCCTGCCGCGCTCGCCGGTGCGCTCGCCGGCGTCGATGCCGTGGTCTCCTGCCTACCGCATCATCTCAACCTGACCGTCGCCAGGGCCGCCCATGGCGCGTGCATCCACTATTTCGATCTGACGGAGGATGTCGCCACCACCCGCGCCATCGTCGAACTGAGTCGGACGGCCAAGCGCGTGATGGCGCCGCAGTGCGGGCTGGCACCGGGCTTCGTCGGTATCGTCGGCGCCGCGCAGATCGCCCGCTTCGATCGATGCCGCTCCTGCCGGCTGCGCGTCGGCGCCCTGCCGCAGAACCCGACCGGCCTGATGGGCTATGCCTTCAACTGGTCGCCCGAAGGTGTTGTCAACGAGTACCTCAACGATTGCGAGGTGATCGAGCACGGCGAGCGCAAATGGGTGTCCGCCATGGAGTGGCACGAGACGCTCTACATCGACGGCATCGCATTGGAGGCGTTCACAACATCAGGCGGGCTAGGCACGATGTGCGAGACCTATCACGGCCGCGTCGATAACATCGACTACAAGTCGATCCGCTATCCAGGCCACATGCGGCTGATGAACTTCTTCTTCCACGAGCTCTTGATGCGCGAGCGCAGACAGGAGGCCGGCGACATTCTGGTCAACGCCAAGCCGCCGGTCGACCTCGACGTCGTCTTCGTGCACGTCGCCTCGGAAGGAACCATCGAGGGCCGGCTGCAGCGCAAGGAGTTCGTGCGTGCCTATCGGCCCATGGATATCGCCGGCGAGCGGCGCAGCGCGATCGCCTGGACCACGTCGGCGTCGGTGGTAGCGGTGGTGGAGATGGTGCGCGACGGCAAATTGCCGGCCGGCGGCTTCCTGCGACAGGAGGATATCCCGCTGGCGCAGTTGCTCACCACACGTACGGGCTCATTCTACGGCGCAGAGTAAATTTTGCTCTCTAGGAGGAAGACGGTCGAGACGCAGACTTTGCGGACATCCGTCGAGGGCACGCTTGATGCACGTAATCCAATTGTGGCCCCATTCCAGGCGATTGTCCCACCACACCGTAAAACCCCTTGCCCGGCATGAAAGCCGCTAAAGGCCATATCAATCAGACTGTAGCTGGTCGCTTACGACTTCGTGAGGGCTTCTATTTCCACAGTCCCTCGAAACGCCGGCCGGCGACGCGCGTGTAGTGAACGGTATGGCGGGGATCACGATGGCCGAGGTAATCCTGCATGGTTCGCAGATCGGTGCCCTTGTCGGCGAGATAGTAGCCGCACGAGTGGCGCAACGTATGCGGGTGAACGTTCAGCAAGCCAACGCGTTCTGCGGCGTGCCACCAGCCTGGCGAGCAGGCGAACGAGAGGGCGCAGCCGATCGACGACAGGGTCGTCTTGCTTTTCTTGCTGCGGAGACTTGCCTATTTCTGATCAGTGGCCAGCGGATATTGGTTCGCCGCCGATCACCGGATGCGGCGCGCTAGGTGCCTGCCGATCGTGGGATACTGCTCCAGACCTTGGGGAACTCGTCGCGCCCACACAGGACTACTGGTGCTTGCTGTATGAGTTGCCGGAATCAAATGGTCATGAATTGCGCAACCGTGCTGACCAACGGCCTCGCTTTAGCTTGCGCGAAGCCGACGTGCCGACCTGGGGAGCGACTCGGGCCTCCACTGATCCAGTAGGTAGATCTCCTTAATTTCCTGGCAGACCTTCATGAATTCGGTGGAGCTGTCGGAGGCCGCCCTTCCTGTGGCTCTGGTGAAGGCTACAGCCAGACAATGGTACAGAGCACGCTCGTTGTTCGTGCTTGGGCGACCCCGTTTTTTGTTGGCCACTGGTCCGGCGAGGGCTCCCAGCAGATCCTCAAGAGCACGACCTTGATCCTCTAAACACGAGAAGCAAATTGGATCGATGACCACATCCGAAACATTCATCGGCGACCAACCCTCTGGGATGGTGCACACTACTCTAGCGTTCCTAAACTCCAGGACCTCGCAGGCCGGTCGCGAAAGATTGGCAAGCGCACGGCTTATGCTCTCCAGGCTCTCTTGGAATTTTCCAGGTCTCCACGTCTTGTGATCCAGCATCCGCAGAGAACCAATGACGCGCTTTTCGACCTGGCTAAGCTCCTTCTCAACGGACAACAGTGATCTGCGGCTCTGGACTCGCCGGTACGACTTGACACTCTTTTCAACAGCGTCCGCGAAGCGAGCGCATTGGTCGGGCGGAACCCTTGCCAAGCGACAAAGCTCTTTAGCTTGCGGATTTATCATCACTCATGAGATCCATGTGAGATCGTCAGATGCGGCGAACATACTGGATAGTAATGCCTGGATGTTGATCTCCGCACTATGACGCTGCACGCTAGTCGAATGCCCAGCGCGGCGACCCACTGGCCACCGCCGGATCACGGTTTTGTTGAACAAGGCGGGCCTTCGTAGAGGGGTCTTCATGGCAAAAGTGGCCTTCCGTGACAGACTTCTGATCGTCACCCGCCGGCAAAAGGATGAGGCCCGCGTGGAGACACGCGGGCCTCATTGATGCCTGGATCTGGCTCACCCGTTAGCGGGCGCTGCGTGCTCCAGCTGTTCGTAGAAGCTTTTGGCGTCAAAAGCGTTGGCAGAAGCAGCAACGCCGGTCAGGACCGACAGAGCGACGATAGCAGATAGGATGGTCTTCATGATCGATCTCCTGATTTTTCTTGGGTGGTGCAGTCTCTCTGCACAAGCACGCAGATGGTCTCGCTCACCGGAGATGACAAGCAGTCCTCACGCACGGGTGACATGAAGAAAGGCTCGCCAGGCGCGAGTTTTTCTCATGCGAGCATCCGATTGCGCCACTTGTCCAGTGCGCAGGGGCACAGGCCTGAATGTCTTGTCCTTTCGAGTTGTACCGGTCACTACGACTGACGGCTGGATTGGCACCCCCATTCGCCGCCAGCGGACCGGTAGATCATGACACGGGCGGAAGAGCGCGTTCTCATTTGCGGCGGTCGGGGCACACAGCGACTGTGCTTCGTCAGCTCACGTGCATTTCGCCGAAGTGTGATTTGCGATGGCGTCAGCGCGCACCACCTAACAGCCAACTCCAACAACATCAGGTAGAACTGCAATGAAACACGTCCTCATTGCGGGCGCGGTGTCGGCTGGCCTCATGCTAACCATGGTAACCGCCGCTAATGCCGACCGCGCCCGCTACCATCACGACTACGAGAGCTATTCGAGGCTTTATCCGAGCGCTACGCCGCGTCAGCTACAAAACCTGCGAGGCTACGAAAACGGCGGATACTACGAGTTGGAATTAAATGCCGTCCCGTTCGGTAGCCGAGTGTGGTGGGAGCTCAAGCAGGGCGAGGGCGGCGACCACGCCGGCCGTTTGCGCCAAGCGGTGGCCCTAAGCGCCGCGGTCGTATCTCGTTCGTGTCAGAGCAATGTCTGACCCAATGGTGACGGTTTGCCCAGCAGGTCCTCCTTGTCGAACCCCTCCTGAACGATCCATACCGCGGCGTGCGAAAGGATGTCTCAAGCGAAGTTGATGCAGGCGGGTAGGTCATGCCGCAGGAGCGGTGCTTGCAGTTCGAGATGCGTGCGACCACCTCGTACGACCGTCGCCTGAACTCCTCCCATGGCGCTGGATGATGGCGCGCTCGATGAGCAGCCTGGAGTACAGGTCTGCGAAGGAGTCCAATCATGAAAGCCAGTCTCTTCAATCGTGGTCTTGCGGGTGCTATTGCGCTGGCTCTCTCCACAACTGTCGCGTCCGCGCAGCCGGGCAATTTCGGCGCTCAACAGCAGTCATTGAGTGGAGGAAGCGCTGTGATCTTGGCTCGTGTTGGCGGCAGCGTTCACGGCGGAGGCATGGGGGGCCACGGTGGCCACGGATTCGGCGGCGGCCACAGTTTCCACGGCGGTCATGTCCGGGGCGTTTTTGGCGGCCCGTCCTACGGATATGGTTCCTATGACGAACCAGGATGTCGGTGGAGCGCGCGCTATAACCGCCGAGTTTGTTACTGATGGCCCCTGGCTGCAGCTGCGCAGTGACGTCCACCGGCTTCGACCCCCTCAGGCGCTTGGTCGTCGCATAGGCCAGTAAGAAGCGCGTCTCTTCCTCGCAGGCAGTCGGCGCGACTTGCCGAGTACCTCTACGGGATGACCCGCAGAGCCTTGGCAGAGCCAATGCAGGGCAGTCCGCGGCTCAGCGCACCAGACAGGGGTGCTTGTCATCGAAGGCCCACCCAGGAATGAGGAATTGCATCGCTGCGGCGTCGTCGCGAGCGCCGAGGCCATGCGTCTTGTAGAGGATATGAGCAGCTTCAAGCGCTGTGCGATCGATCTCAACACCAAGTCCGGGGCGTTGTGGCACGGTGATCTTCCCGCCAACGATTGGCAGCGGCTCCTTGGTGAGCTGCTGTCCGTCCTGCCAGATCCAATGCGTATCGATAGCTGTCACCCTGCCGGGGGCTGCAGCTGCCACGTGCGTGAACATCGCCAGCGATACATCGAAGTGGCTATTGGAGTGCGAGCCCCACATTAGCCCGTTGTCCCTGCATGTCTGCGCCACACGCACCGATCCCTGCATCGTCCAGAAGTGCGGATCGGCCAAAGGGATGCAACCCCGTCTCACGCCGGAACTCGGCCATGATTTCCCGGCCTGAGAAACCAAATTTGGCGCCACAGGGTCTTCTGCATAGGCGAGCCCGCCGTGCATCGGCTTGCACAGGCGAATAGCCTCCTCGAGCGACGTACCTAATTTCGGCTTCTGCCTGCGACACGAACGCCCCACTCGGTGGCAAACTGCAGCCCAGCCAGCGACGCGAAGGGCCAGACCAGCCCGCCCGTCGCCAGACTGATAAGGGTTCTGATCAGAATGTATCGCCGGAACTTGACGGCCGTCGCCGTAGCCCCCTGGAGCACGGATTGTTGCGGCCTGGTTCGGCATGGTTCGCAGCTTGCGCGCTATATCGTCGACCTCGAGGAGACCCAGGACGACACACACCAGAACCACCAGCCAGAACCCGATGGTCGTGTTGACGCGTCCGGTGACGCCATAGACGACACCGATGACCCAACGCATGTTGAAGTGCTCGGCCCAAGAATCCGACGACGGCGATGCCGTGGCTCTCAAGCCAAGCCGTCAGCTGGCTGAACAGGTCCTGCAGGCGAGCGGCGTCCGTGACCAGCCAGCGTCCAATGCGGCTTGCGGCCCAGGCGAGTAGGGAGGCTGCAAATGCGACGAAGACGATGACCGTGGCCAGAATGACGATCGCGAGTGCGACAAGCTTGGGCAGGCTCTGCTGCAGACGGCGTTGCACGGGCCAAGCCAGCGCAATGATGAAAAAGTGCGCAGGCGACCGGTGCCAGGACGGTGCGGCCGAAGTAAAGGGCAACGAAGACTGCGACGACTGCAATCGCAAAGCAGGTTTTTTCAAGCTGCTGCACGGCTCTGGAACGCGGCGCGGAGCTTGTCCTCCTGCTTCTTCGAAAGCGATGTCTTGAGCACGCGCGGTTTGAACTTCTCAAGCTCCGGCAAGACCTTGTCTGGTGTCGAGCGCTTGACGAGAACGAACAGGGCCGAGGAGCCCTTCGGGATGGTCTCGCCGACGCTCTTGATGAACTCATCATTGATGCCGTAGTCGGCCATCGAGCCGGACAGAGCACCCATGCCCGCACCCGCAAGTCCGCCAGCCGCCATTCCGGCAAGAGGATTGAGAATGAGCAGGCCCGCGAGCCCGCCGATCAGCATGCCGGTGCGCTGGCCCCGCTGGCCGCGCCAACGCCGATCAGGTTGATGGCCTGTTTGATCTGCACCCGACCCGCTTCGGGGTGGACGACGACACAGGCATCCTCCAGATCGATCAGGTTCTCTTTCTTCAAACTACGCAGTTTGGTCAGGACCTCGTCAGCCGTTCCGACACCGTCGAAATCGAGAACAATGAGATCGCTCATGACGCGGCTCCTTGAGCAGACAGGACTGCACTAACGCGGCCATGCCCGCGCAAAACAGGACATGTGTTCAGAAACCTACGCACCGGCAGCGTTGCGAGCCATCGGGGAAAACCAGCAAAAGCCTCGGGAGTTAACCCCAGGGGTAGAAGTGCCCGTGGTAACACGATCGGCCGATGGCGCTCGTGCAGCGGCTGGGTGGTGCTGCTGATTGTATCGCGCTGCCCGTCGTCAGGTGCTTTGCGACAGGTTGATGCTTGTGGGGTTCGCCTCTCCAACGGCTTGCGCCAGATACCTAGCGCTGCCTTGGCGTTTGCCAACCACCGGTAGCGCACACCGCTCCATGGTGCGAGTGGCCCGTAGGTGGCTGCCAGACAAACCGCCAGCAGGGCGCGAGCTTACAACCTCCCGGCTGCTGCGTGCGGCAACCGTGCTTGTTGAAGCCATCAGCAGAACCCCAGCGAGCCCCGCAACTGCAAAGGGTGCATCATTAACCCGCGTTAGGAAATCGGCCTCGGGCAAGGCGCGACTACTTCTTCCCTGACCCGCACGGGCAAGGATCATTCCGTGTTGTGCTGTGCCGTCGCGAGACACTTCCTGTCGTTTGCTAACGCGGTTGCAAGCCTACAATCTGCCAACCAACGACGTGTCGGAACAGCACGACAAAGCGCCAGTTCATCGGTCGTCTGCTTTTCTGGAGAGCACCGATGAATGTGCGATCCCTTTTGCTAGCAAGTGCAGTAAACCTGGTAGTGTCCTCCGCTCTGGCCGGCGACGCGAGCACTGGCTTCGCGTCCTTTTATTCCGGACGACCGTATAAGGGTGAGCAGATGACCGCTGCGCATCGCTTCCTGCCATTTGGGACCAAACTGCGCGTGAGGCGTGTTGACAACGGCAAGCATGTCATCGTGCGCATCAATGACCGTGGACCCTTTCGCAAAGGCCGTATTGTTGATTTGTCCGTGCATGCAGCCCGTCAACTAGGGATGATCGGCCGCGGCCTTGCGCGCGTTGAAGTCGAAGTAATCGGCCAATAACGCCACTGTCAGTCGTGATTTTCGTGCAGGGGCCAACGTCGCACTACTTGCGTGACGCTCCAAAGCCAAGCCACGCCATCGCAGCAGCAACGAAGCACGCCATCCCGCTCACAAATAGGGGAATGGGCACCCCGTTCAGCGTGACCTCCCATGCGAAAAGCACTCGCAGCAGCTGCACAAGCCCGATGACGGCAAAAATAACGGCAGCGAGCCGTGAATAGAATTTAAGGATTACATATCTGCCTCCCCTTACGCATCAGGCATCAATGCACCGTGTCGGTTCTGATTGTTGAGAGCCATTCCTCCGCGTTCGCCGCCGGTCGGCCGTCTTCGCGGCGGCCTAGCATCGCGAGTTGGTCGTGCAAGGGCTTAGGCGTCGTCCCAGTCCCATCTAGGAAATTCAAAGCGCGCGACGCGGCTGGGCATGATATTCGCCACAGCGCGCGCTTCGGGCTCGAACAGCTCGAGCGACAACTTCTGCGCCAGCAGAACATCGCCGACGACGAGCCCTCCTTGGGGCATGAAGCACAGCACGCCAGCCCCCGCCTGCCATGCTTGTCCAGCTCCTCGACATTCATCTGGCGGCCATTTCTGATGCGATAGCGCTTGCCAGTTGTCCCGCCGACGACTTCGAAGTATCCGCGCGTCTCGTATTGATCACGCTGGCTCGGAGAGAGGTTCTGCGTCAGAAGGTGCCGTCCCCGTTTATGAGCCTCACGATTGGTGTCGAGGAGCAGATGCATTCGCTGGGGGACGGTACGCTGCCACCAGCTCCATAGGGTGCGGCGCAGGTTGCTGTCGGGATATGCGTGACCCGTTGGTCGCATCGTGTTGCGAATACCCTCCGGTTCGAGTGCGTGCTCCTCCGCCAAATGGTTCTCCAACATCTGTCGATAGATTGCTCGCCCTTCGCGCAAGAGAGCGTTGCGTAGGGTCTCCAAGTCCCACGACGAGTGTCGCTCGCAAAATGGGTAGAGATCGGCTGGGGCGGGGACGCTCACGGAAGAGCGCTGTCCGTTCGAGAAATGCGCGACAACGCGGGGCAAGAAACGCGCAGACGCTCTTTCGATCGTGATGTCGTCGAGGGTCGGCGCTGGTTGCCCTCGCTCGCTGAGAACGCGACCGAACAGGTGCATCAGGATCTGGCGAACGGGCCGCATCAACCGCCTTGCAGCTGCGGAATGAAAATCGTCTCCTCGACGTTCGGATCGAACTCCTTGAGAAGCTCGCCGGGAGCACCGTCCTTGCCCGGCGCAACGGCGCGGAAGCCCTTCCCGATAAGTTCGCTGAAACGTTGTTCCGCGCGCGCAACTGCCGCGGCATCGGACGCGTCGAACTTGTGGCGTGTGTCGCCTCTACGATCCATTACGATCTGAACGCTGATGCCTGAGTTCCTCAATGTTGCCTATCAAAATCAAATCCAAGAGGCAGCTGCGGGTCCATCCGCAATTCCATTTATTTTGTGCGCTGACAATACCTAACGCGGCCATCCACTGCGAGAACCAACCATAGCGCAGCGCCGGTGATCGACGCGGCCGCGAAAAACATCGCGGCCATGGCGGCGGTGACTTATTTGCGTTGTCAGCTGGACCGCCCGTTCGCGGCACTACAGCGATACCGTCAGTTTTCTGAGGAACTTCTGCCGCGCTGACGACGCGTCCCTGAAGTGCACCCCCACGGGTGGACAGGTGAAGGTGTGAGAATTCGGACTATCTGGACCGGGCTTTCGAGGAGAAAGCCATGACCACGCAGCGCAGATATTCGATCGAGTTCAAGCGGCAAGTTGTCCAGGAGTACCAAGCCGGCGAGACCCTGCACGGTCTTGCCAAGCGTCATGGCATCAGCCGCAATCTGATCCGCATCTGGGCTGCCAAGGCGGAGGCCGGCGAGTTCGACGACGACCTCGCGGCAGCGAGCATTCTGCAGGAGTACGAAGCGCGCATCAGTGCGCTGGAACGGCTTGTCGGCAAGCTGGCGCTCGAGAACGAGTTTCTAAGGGGGGCTTCGCGGCACAATCGCCCGCCGATAAGCGCGACTACGTCCGTCGTTGCCGGCCCCGTGGTCTCTCGGTCGCAGAAGGATGCCGGCTGATGGAGCTCGCGCGGTCGACCTACTATGACGAGCCGCAAGGCCAGCCGGTCGAGGAGGCGCGGCTCGTCGAACGCATCAAGCATATCTGCGCCGAATGGCCGTCGTACGGCTATCGGCGCGTGACTGCGGAGCTGCAAGCCACTGGCTGCCTCGTCAACCACAAGAAGGTGATGCGCCTCATGCGGGAGCACGCGCTAACCGTGCGTCCCCGCAGGCGTTTTGTGGCCACCACCGACAGCGGCACCACGACGGGCCGATCTTCCCGAACTTGGCGAAAGACGTCGTGCCGACTGGCGAGAATGGGCTCCTGGGTCGCCGACATCACCTACATCGCGATCGAGGTCGGCTTCGTCTATCTGGCAGCCATTCTCGACGCCTGGTCGCGCCGCGTGGTGGGCTATGCGATTGGCCGGCGCATCGATGCGCGCCTGGCACTCGCCGCGCTCAAGGCGGCGATCGCGGCCCGGCAGCCGCCCGCCGGCTGCATCCATCACTCCGATCGCGGCTCGCAATATGCTGCCGAGGACTACCGTGCCGAGCTCGAGAAGCACGGCCTCAAGGGGTCGATGGGCCGGCGCGGCAACCCCTATGACAACGCCAAGGCCGAGAGCTTCATGAAGACGCTCAAGGTCGAGGAAATCTACCTGATGGAGTACGACACCTTCGAGGACGTCACAGCTTCATTGCCGCGCTTCATCGACGAGGTCTACAACAGCAAGCGGCTCCATTCCGCGCTCGGATATCGGAGCCCGTCAGGTTCGAACAGGAGCACGCCCGGCAGATGGTCAAATCCGCAGCCTGACCTTGTCCACTCGCGGGGGTGCACTCCACGGGACAGACGACGGGCCGGCGCCGCCACTTGCCGTCCGCTCAAAGTGCGACGAGATTTGGCAGACGCATCGGAGGGCGGCAGGAGCCGATCGATGGATTTTCACTTGCCCAGCCCTTGGATTATTGCTGGCGGCTGGCTAATCGGATTTTTGATCGGGATGACCGGCGTGGGAGCCGGCTCTTTGACCACACCGATGTTGATCTCCGGGTTCGGTCTGCCGCCTGCGGTTGCCGTCGGAACTGATCTGTTGTTTGCGTCTATCACGAAGGCGACCGCGGCGTGGCGCCACCAGCGGCTCGCAAACATCGATTGGACGATCTTGCGCTGGCTCGCCGCCGGTAGCCTTCCGGGCGCCACCGCCGTTCTTGCCTGGCTCTTCATCGTTCGTCCCGAGACCGAAGCGCTGGCGCACACGATCCGTAAAGCGCTGGGCTATTCGCTATTCGTCAGCGCAGCGGCAAACGCGCTCTATCCATGGCTTGCGCGCCACGATGTCCTTGCGGCCTTTGACTTGCGCAACACCGGTTACGGCAGGACAGCAACCATAGTTCTGGGGACAGCCCTCGGTTCGTTGGTGGCGCTCACTTCAGTTGGGGCCGGCGCCATCGGCGTTGTTGTCTTGATGCTCCTTTATCCCGCGCTCCTCGCGCGACAGCTGATCGGCACAGATATTGTGCACGCCATCCCTCTTACCTTGCTGGCAGGGCTCGGGCATCTCGGCATGGGGTCGGTAGATTTCTGGGCGCTGGGGTTTTTGCTGCTCGGTTCGATTTCAGGCATTGCCATCGGTTCTCGCGTCACCGGCATTGTCCCTGATTGGTTGCTACGGCTTGCCCCGGCGATCGTCCTCACTTACGCGGGCGCACTCCTACTGAAGCGATGAGGAGGGCCACGAGCGGTGCTGGCTGGAGAGTGTTGCAGTGATTTCCGTCAGCTTTGCGGAGCCGGATGCAGGCCGGGTTGCGCGCGTCATGGAGCGTTGGACCCGCCCGCGAGCACGCTCCATCTGAAGTCCCCGCACGCTGCGTGCGTGCTGCTTTCACCCTGAAATACGTTGTAGAACTCGCCGCATCATCGATTGGTGACGCCGGCTGTAGTTGGCGCCCGGCCTGTGTGGCCCTCCCGCAGGAAGCCGCGCACGCCCCGCACAAGTGAAACCTAAGTCGAAGTCTTCGGCTTCCTTCGCTCTTACGAGAATGTTCGATCGTCCAAATCAACGACTACACGCGAATTCACGCATTTCACCGCGAATCCTGATTGTGCCCTAACGATTGCGCCGGCATCCTGCTCAGCGGAAGCCGCTGTACGACACCGGATCATCCGCGATGAATCGCCCGGACGGGCCAGACGTCTTTGGTGTACTTGAGCCGACGCCGGTCGGACGAGGAGCTGTGGAGCCTGAAAGTCGTGATGGCCAAGACTGGGCTGTCTCGGTCCACACTGTATGCCTATATCGCGGTCGGAGCGTTTCCGACGCAGCGGCGACTGGGTAAGCGGCGAGTTGCATGGTTCGCTTCAGAGGTGAGGAATTGGATTGCGAGCCGGCCGGCCGGGGGCATGGGAACGGTCCTCTGAACCAACGAGCCCGATGGCGCCCGGTCCATTCTTCGTTCGCACCGGCGCGAGGGCACGCGTCCGCCATGCAGGAGAACGTCGCAGCCATCTGCCCGTCGCAGCACGTTCTTCATTCGAATGCGCGCCTCGATAATTAGCGCGACGGTTCTCTGGCCACGTTCACGCCGCCGCGCGTGCATCCTCCACCGCTGCGGGTTGCTTCGCCGCTTCTTCGCTACATGCAGTTTCAACATAAATAGCCCAGAGCTCGAGGGCACCGCGGACCTGAGGCAACATCTTCGCGTGGTTATAGTGCTGGTTTCCAACGCCTGGCCGCGCGTGGTTCAAGACGCGGTCCGCCACCTCATCCCCGGAACGCCCTGCTCGGCCGGAACGTTCGTAAGGTTCTGCGGAGATCGTGTGTGCGCATGTCTGGCACGCCGAACGCCTTCTTTCGATTGCGCCGCATGGCCATTGAAACAGCTTCTCCATGGATGTGCCCGACGCGTCCGTCGCGCACGGGGCTGGGAAATACGAACTCTGATTCTTCCCGACAGGCTGATGGCCTTCGAGACCACATCCATCGCCGCATCGGTTAGCGGGACTATGTGATCGCGTCGATTTTCTTGGTGCGGCCATGAATTGTTTGCCCGTTTTCCATCCTGTCACCGGAAGAATCCGACAACCGGTCATCTTGCCTGATCTCGCACT
>CAWIZC010000017.1:0-138679 GCA_963840445.1 uncultured Alphaproteobacteria bacterium
GCCGAGACCGATGCATGGCCCCCCGGAATTCTCGAAACACTGTGCTGGCCGAGGTGTCCTACGACAAACCTATCGCGCTGGGTCGATCCTCTGTCCAGGGTGCGAGTGGCAATGCCACAAGGCCGTTGAGAGTGAGGGTCGCCAGCAAGGCAACCGAGCCGCTGGCGTTCATCAGCTGTGACGAAGAGCCTGACCACGGCCGCATATCTGTCCCACTGAGAAGTCTCACGCAGTACAGCGCAACGCTTGCCGGCATGACCGCTTTTATTTCCGGATTGCTGAAACTTGGGTCGCCGAGATCCTCGGCTGCCGGCGTGCTCCCTTTGGGGACCATCAAGGGCCGGCATGGGCCTCGTCAACATTCGGCTTCGGCCTCGCCGCCGGGCGACGATGCTGCAAGTAGGCCGGCAACAAGAAGCGCGGTCCGCGTTTCGCGTTGGGCCCCCGCCGGTCTCACGATCGACATGACCCATATCCAGCGTCTCGCCAACCGCAAGGAGCCGGTGCAGCGGTCGCGCAAGGCATACCGGCCGGACCGCACCAAGCAGCAGGAGCAGTCGCGCATGACGGAGGCTAGAAACAAAGCAATCCTGCGAGAGGCAAAGAAGCGACGCGCTGAGACAAGGGAAAGTTGGACAACCATCGCCACTGCGATAGCGGCGACCGACCTTTCGAAAACCGGTGACCGCCGCCCTGTGAGCGCCACCACTGTGCGTCGCATCATCACCGAAATGGTCGCCGTGAGCGAGGAAATTCTCGCTCAAAGGGCAAAGAACGCAGGTAGCCGGGATTGCACGCCAAAGCGGGCACGAGGGGCGAGAATGCGGACCTCCTCACCTTTCTGGACGATCCTGAAGCATTGACTTGCCATCAGTAACCTGCCCTCGCACATGCAGCCTTTGCGCTGGCATCGCCCAATTCGCTCAACGACCTTGGCAAGAGCATGCGGTGGTGCGGATTGAATAGACATGTACGAGCGTACTCGGTGCCAAGGAACGCCTGTATCAGCGGAACGCCAACCAGATCGGTGCTTTCCCGATGGTCCGGTACCATTGGCGTGGCTGGAGACTGCTGCAAAGCTGCCTGGCAGATCGCTCCATGTCGGATTGGTTCTCTGGTACGCCGTAGGACTTTCACGATCGAAATCGGTTCACCTGAGCAACATCCTGTGCTTGCGCTTCGGTGTCGACCGTAACGCCAAGTACCGCGCATTGCTTTCGTTGGAGGCTGCCGGGCTGTCATCGTCAACCGCAAGCGCGGTCGGTCACCGCTTGTGACAGTCCTCGATGGCACAGGCACGGGCCGTGCACCCGCGCATAGTCCGCGACTATGACCGGTGGTGTAGCGCACTGATCTTCCGCAGTGTGATGCGAGCGCGTTCGCTAGAGCGTTTGATCGCCTGCGCCAGAGTTGAAGGCAAGATCTGAAAGTTTGGCAAGCGCCACTACGGTGTTGGTTGGAAAGACCGAGAACTGATCAACGACTAGGTCAACACGATTCGCGGCTCGTATCAAAAAAGGAGCTTCGGGCGATCGTCCTCTACTCGCCGGCTCACATCGACCGATTGGAAAAGGCCGGCCTCTTTCCGAAGCGGGTGTCGTTAGGACCTGGCAGAGTGGGATGGATTGAAAGCGAGTCATTGAATGGTTAGAGCACCGCATTCGCATGCGTGACGACCCTGCCACTCCGCCAAGTCATTCATCCAAGTGACTGCTGGCCGTTCAACAGTTCAACTGATCGTCTGCAGGGAGACGGCCTATCCAATAGGACGGTTGCGGTCTACGCGCTTTCGTGGAGTCTTAGATGCCCTGGCAGTGGACACCATCGAATGATCAGGTCGAGGTCTGTAAGCTCGCGGTACGTTTGTGCGCATCGGCGTATTTACCCTGCCTGTATGCATCTGTGGCGCGCGAGCGCAACTGGTCCCGCTCACGCTCATGGCTTCGAGCATGCATCAGGCAATGCGCGCCTCGGCCGCGACATCGATGTCCGCCGGCGGCAAGCCCTGGCACCAGCGTCGCCACATGATCTCGTAAGCAGCTTCCACGCCACGCGTGAACCGTTCCGTATCGAACAATGGCGTAGTCAGGCGGTTACGCATCACCTTGGCGCGCGTTGCCGCGTGTGCATCCCGGTCGCGGGCAAGCTTCAGCGCTATTGCTTCGTACTCGGCACGCGAGTTGGCCACCAGTTCTGGCAGGCGCATGGCATGGAGCAGACTTCCTGCCACGCGCGTCTGGAAGGATCTGTCCCGGGCAGGTGACCACCGGGACCCCAGCCCACAGCGCATCGCTGGCCGTTGTATGCGCGTTGTACGGCAAAGTGTCGAGGACGAGATCTGCGCACGGCAGCCGCCTCACATGCTCAGGTATCGGTACTCTTGGTGCGAAGACCAGCCGCTGACCGTCAACGCCGGCGGCCTCGGTCTCCCGGCGCAGGTTTGCACCTACGCCATGCTCCAGGAGCCAAAGGACGCTGCCCGGTACTTCCTTCAACAGGCGCATCCAGATGGCAAACATATCGGGAGTAATCTTGTTGTTGGCGTTGAAGCAGGCGAACACAAATCCCTGCTCCGGCAGTTCGAGATTCGCGCGCGGCGGCGCTGCGCCTGGCTCACCACGTCGGTTGTCGTTGGCCTGGTAGGACTCGGGCAGATAGACAAGCTTCTCGGAATAGAAGCGGGCAGCCTCTGGAGGAACGACAAAACGGTCAGCGATCAGATAGTCGATCCAGTCCGCGCCCATCGTGCCGGGGTAGCCCAAGTAGTTAACCTGAATCGGAGCCGGACGATCCACAAGGGCAGCGGGCCGACGCCTTGCCAGTATAGCCGTGCAGGTCGATGAGGATGTCGATCTGGCGCTCCCGGATCAAGTCGGCGACACCTTCGTCAGGGGTCGTGGTCACATCGATGAAATGATCGAATGCCGCCTCGGCCCGACGCCGCATCAGGCTTGCGTCGGGAGCCCATGCGATGGCGTAGGTTTCGAAGCGCTTGCGGTCGTGGCGCTCGAACAGACCGGTCGCCAGCAGCATGGTGGCGTGAATCTTGAAGTCGCTGGAGAAGTAGGCGACGCGAATCCTGTCGCGCGACCTGTCATCCGCATTCGCCACCCGTTGCGGCCGCGGCTTCTTGTCGGACTTTATGAAGTTCACCGCATATCGCCTGGAGCAGCGCAGGTGAACGGCAGGGCTATCGGAAAAGGACAGCACGCTGAACGGCTGGATCTCTTTCGACGGGCTGCGCAGCATCTTTTCGATCTTGGGGACGAGAGGTGCATACTCCGCCCACTCGGACGCATGCAGGCATGAAAAAACGTATCCCACCCAGGGCGAAGGATCTTGCGGTGCCAGCTGTGTCGCCGCCAGGAAGGTCCGCATCGCACCAATATGATCGTTCGCTAGAATTCTGCGTGCCGCCAAGTCGCATGGTGAGGTCGAGCGCCTTGGGCTTCTGCACGAGGGCCCTCCGCAGGCACTCGATGGCGGCCTTGGGTCGCTCGAGATCGATGTAGGTGAGGCCTAATTTGTCCAGGACATGAGCCGGGTCTGGATGACCCCGGGCCAGCGCTGCCTCGAAGCTTTCCGCTGCTTCGCCGAGCCGCATCTGTTTGGCAAGCGCCAGGCCCAGCGAGTTGTGCGCCATCGGCGCGCCGGGAGCCATGGCTATGGCCCGCCTCGCGGCCTGCTCCGCTTCGGCCGCTCTGTCGGCGGCCGTCAGCGCAACGGCGAGATTGTTCAGCGCGTCATAGCTCGCGGGAGCGAGAGCCAACGACTTCTCGAGACTGGCAACGGCGTGCGCGTTGCGGCCTTGCTTCATCAGGGCCGTGCCCAGATTGTAGTGCGCTCCCGCCGAATTTGGATGGATGGTGACCGCCTTGGTGCAGAGCGCCACGGCCTCGGCGAATTTCTCCTGGCTCTGACAGAGCATGGCGACGAACTGCAGCAGCTCGCCATTGCGCGGCTCCGTCGCCAGAATGCTGCGCGCGAGCTTCTCAGCCTTGTCAGGGCGGCCGCTCTGAAACAAAGACAGCGACTTGTTCAGCGTCTGTTGGTTCTGTGGCGAGCGCTGATAAGCCATTCCTTCCCTCGGTGGCGCGATTATCGCCGGCCGTGGGCGGATTGGTATGACGAATTGCCCTGCGCAGCAACGGGTTGCACGCTGAAACCTTGCGGGCGTTCGCCGCGTTGATGCATCTCCCACATCCTGGCGTAGGCGGCTTCGATGTGGCGGGTAAAGCGGGCGGTGTCGAACAGCGGAGCCGTTCCTGATGTTGGCGGCGAGTTTCCGGCGCACAGCGTCGAGCAATCGCCGGCTCCCGCGCCAGCCGCAAGCGCCAGCGCCTCGTACTCCTCGGGCGAGTAGGTGACCAGCTCCGGCAGCCCGATGGCGTGCAGCAGGCTGCCGGCCATGCGCGCCGCGTAGCTGCGACCCGCCAGCGTCAGCACGGGCAGCCCGACCCACAGCGCGTCGCTTGCCGTGGTGCCTCCGTTGTAGGGCCACGCATCGATGAAGAGATCGGCGAGCTTCTGGCGCGCCAGGTGCTCGGGGATATGCCTGGGGTCCGGCAAATACGAGACGCGCGGGATCGACGCGGCGCGCCGCCGCCTCCCGCCGCAGATTTGCGTGTGCCTCTGTCGCGGCCGTCAGCCAGATTACACTGTCCGGCACAGCTTCCAGCAAGCGCATCCAGACATCGAAGACCTCCGAATTAAGTCTTGTAGGCGTTGTGAAAGGCGCAGAATACGAAGCCACGCTCGGGCAAGCCGTACTGGCTCGCGTCGGCACACGGGGCACGACACCACGCTTGGCATCGTTGACCTGGAAGCAATCCGGCAGATAAACGACCTGCTCGGTGTAGTGCTGCGCCGCGTCTGCCGGGATTACGAACCGATCGGCGATGATGTAGTCGATAAAGGGAGCACCCGTGCTGCCGGGATAGCCGAGGTAGCTGACTTGGATCGGCGCGGGACGCAGGCCGAGGGCCAGCATGCGGCTGTCCTTCGTGTGGCCCCCGAGGTCGATCAGGATATCGATCTCGGCACGGCGTATCTCCCGACACAGCGCCTCGTCAGAGAGCGCCGAGACGTCGATGAGATAGTCGAAGGCCGCTCGCAGACGCTTGCGTTCGGGGCTGCCATCGTCTGCCGAGGCCGAAAACCCGTAGACCTCGCAAAAGGAGCGATCGTGTGCCTCGATGAGGCCCGTCGTAAGAAAGGTGACCGGATGCGCATTGAAATCGGCCGACAGGTAGCCCACCCGCAGACGCTTCTTGCTGGCATGCTTGTTCGGCCCGGCAGATTTGGTCGCACGACCAGCCTTGTGTGAACAATAGCGTTCCGCGGCTCTGCGCTGCAATGCAGGGTCGTCAAAAATGGACAGAACCGCAAAGACGTTGCAGTGGCCGTCAAACAAAGGGTCCTCGAGGCTTGCGCGCAGTCTGCTATGGACGTCTGCTGATCCGGCCCAATCGCAGCTGCGAGCGGCAGCGTGTGCCCGCGCAGCTAGCGCGTTGGCTGAATTGGGCTCGATCGCGAGCGCCTGGTCATAGCTCTGCAGCGCGAGACTTAGACGCTTCAGATCAGATAGAATATGGCCGCGTATGACGAGCGTCTCCGCAAGATCAAGCTTGACTGCCAATGCACGGTCGCAACTCGCCAGGGCCTCCTCGAGCCGTTTCAAGCTGAGGAGTGTATTGGCATGATTTAAGAGCGCTTCCGCGGAGTTGGGCTTGAGCGCAAGAGCGTCTACGTAGCTTGCCAGCGCAGCCTCGAATTGCATCAAGTCGAAGAAGGCATTGCCGCGATTGATTATGGCCTCGACATAGTCAGGCTTGACGTCGAGTGCTCTGGTACAGCTTGCCAAGCGCGTCCTGGGGCCGTTTCAAGTGGAGCAGCGCGCTGGCGCGATCGTTGAGCGCCTCTGCAAAGTCCGGCGTGATGGAAAGTACAGCATCGTAGCATGCCAGGGCCTCGTCAAATCGCCTGAGGCGCAGCAAGGCTGTCCCGCGATTGTTGAGTGCCTCGATATAGTCGGGCCTGATTGCAAGGGCCCTCTCGTAGCTCGCCAGCGCATCCTCGAAGCGCTTCAAGTCCAGGAGCGCACTGCCACGGTTGTTGAGCACCTCCACAAGACCGGGCTTGATTGCCAACGCTTTGTCGTAGTTCGCCAGAGCATCCTCCGGTCGCTTCAGATCGAGGAGTACGCTGCCCCGACCGCTGAGCGCTTCGGCAAAGTCGGGCTTGATAGCGAGCGCATCGTCATAACTCGCCAGCGCGTCTCCAGGTCGCTTGAGGTCGCGCAGCGCGTTGGCGCGATTGAGATACGCCGCGACATTGGCCGGGTTGAGTGCGATCGCTTGGGTATAGCTCGATACCGCCTCATCAAGCCTCAGCAGGCTCTTGAGAGCGTTGCCACGATGAAAGTAGAACTCGGTGCTCGGGGAAAGTGCGATCGCCTGATCGTAGCTCGATACCGCTTCGTCGAGCCGCTTCAACTCGGAGAGCATTCTGCCGCGATTGAAATGAGCATCGGCATCATTCGGCCTGCGTTTGATGACCTCCTCATAGCTAGGCAGGGCTTGCCGGGGGCGCCCCATCTCCTTGAGCACGTTGGCGCGATTGTAGTGTGTGTCCGGGTCGTCGCGATCGAGCTCGAGCGCGCGGTCATAGGCGACCAGAGCTTCAGGATACCTCTTGAGGGCGATGAGTATGCTGCCCTTGTTGCATATTGCCGCCGCCGAATCAGGTGTGACGCGCAAAGCACGGTCGATGCGCGACAAGGCTTCGCTGAAATCGCCGCGCTGAAGGGCGACGATGGCCAGCCGATTGAGTGCATCGAAGTGTCGGGGATTTCCGTCAAGCAGCCGGCTGTACCGATCCTCGGCCTCGTTCAGCCGGCCCTGCCGATGCAGCTCCGTTGCTTCGCGCAGCAGATCCTTCGGTTGGTGCATCATGTTCATTCACGCCACATGGCAGGCCTTTTACGGCGCAAACAAGCACGCCAGTTCGTCGCATGACTTCAACGGTAGGCTATCCCGCGGTTGATCAGGCTTTTCCCTTTCGCGGGGGGCAGGCCCCAGGCGTCGCTCCCGCAGGCCATGCTAAACTAACCATTGACCGTGGACCACTCGCTGAAGCCGCTCACCCTCTCTCCCGGAACAGCTGAGTCAACGAGAGCAAAAGAACCAACGGAGTTGAGAGAGCGGCCGAAGGCCGCTGCCCGCCAGAGGCAGGCCGCCAGCGAGACTAAGGCGGCAACAGTGATCCAGCCGAGTTGGGTCCACCGACAATGGGGTCAGCGCCAGGACGGGCATTCGACCGACGCTACCACCTCACACCACGGCAGCGCAGCACAGGCCAAAGAGCGGTTCGAAAGGGCATTCAGAACGGCCGCCCGCTGCGAGGATAGCGGCCACAACAAGTTGGCTTTGGAGACCCCTTCGAAGGGCTCTGGAAGATTATCCGGCCCTTCCTGACACAACTCGGAATTGCAGGGAAGCTCTTCAAAGGACTTTCGCTGTAACCGGCGAGGTACGAGCAATCCAGAACTCTTACGAAGCCCGATACAGACGGGGGCCAAGCGACTCCGAATCGAATGCTCGGCAGGCGATTGGCGACATGTATGGGGCCTTGGCAGGAGAATATCTGCCCGTAACCCAGGCGTGGTTACAGCTGGTTACGCGGACAGTCTCAAGCCCCCGTAAATGCTCGGACAGGCGATTGGCGGCATGTACAGGGCGACTGTCCTTGGTAGGAGAATATCTGCCCGTATGCCCAGGCGTGGTTACAGCTGGTTACGCCGACAGTCTCAAGCCCCGCTCCGCCTCAAAAATGAAAGAGCCGCCCGAAGGCGGCTCTCCCAGATAGCGTATCGACTTGCGAACCGGCTCAGAACTTGACCCGAGCGCCGGTCATCACGATGTCGAGATCCTTCAGAGCAGGACCGGCTGTCGCTGTCGTGCCAGGATCCTTCGCCTCGAAGTGACGCCAGCTGACGTACAGCTCGGTGGCTGCTGCGTCGATGTTCTGCACCAAGCCGAGGCCCCAGATCCTCAGCTAGTCGCCCTTCAGCTGGTCAGGCGCACGTCGAGCAGTGTGCGCAGTTGCCACCGGCCGGCGCCACGCCCGCACTGCCGTGCAGGTGTACGTGTCGTTGGCAAACCTGAAGTTCTTATGCTCGTTGTACTCGCCGTACAGCACGGTGTTGCCGATGCCGAACCAGTTCTTGGCGATACCGGCCTGGATGTCCCAGCGGGTGGCATCCTTGTCGGAGTCGAAGGCGCCCGGTGAGCGGGTTCTGTGCACCAACCGACAGCCTGGTGTAGTGGCCTTGAGCAAACAGACCGCTCGGCACGTGCATCAACGACAGAGCACCAGCTATGTAGGCGTTGTCGGCCGATGCGTTGGTCGGCTTGACACCTAAGCTGGTTGCACCCAGCGGAACCACCGAGTCAGCCGAAATGAACCCAGTCGAGTCGTCTTCGTTGGATCTCGAGTACTCGCCACCGACGCCCGCGGCCAGACGGAAGCCGGAGAACTCGCCAGCGTACTTCAGGTTCCAGCCCATCACCCGGCCGACGTTGGTCAGCTGACCAGCCGGATTGTCAACCGTCGACGTCTCGGCCTTCAGCGCCTCGCCGATCGACGCATCGAAGATGAAGCCAGCAACCGTCGGGCTGGTGTACTTGATGCCTTCCATGCGGATGCCGATCGGGCCACCGCAGTTGAAGACCAGGTCGCCAACCGTCGTGCCGGACAGCAGGTTCGTGTCCTTCCGGCGGAAGGAGAAGCCGCCGCCGTCGCAACCCGGATCAGAGCCGACGCCAGCGGACGTGCCACCGAGGTCGATCAGGCCGTTCTGGCCAGAGTTGGTGATGCGGCCAACGGTCAGACGACCAATCGTCTTGTTCTCCAACCAGAAGTTGACGTCACGGAAGCGCACGAAGCCGTCACCGTTGCGAACGTCGGCGTTCGGATTGCCACGGGTGCCACCTTCCTCGTTGGTCTGGGAGACCGTCGAAGTACGGGCCTTATCACCCCAATCCAACAGGATGCTGTAACCAGCCGACCAAGCCGGGCTGATCTTGGCGCTGCCCATGAAGCCGAAGCGGCTCGCCGAGTTGTGGTTGTCGAGACCGACGTAGGTATTCGACCGACGACCGTCGTTCCAGTACAGGATCGCGCGGTTGACCTGACCGTACACGGTCAGGGACATCTTGCGGTTGCCTTTGCGGGCCGTGGTGGCCTCGAGCTCGGCTACCCGCTCTTCCAGGTCGGCGCAGCAGTCGCCGCCCAAATCGGCCGCCTTAGCGGACGGGACCGCCATGCCGCCTACGAAAACGCCAGCCACGGCCATAAGGGCCAAGCGGCTAACTGACTTTGACAACAGTCCCCCGATCATTCGAACTTCTCCGTTGGACTAACGCTACCGGAACCCAATCTCGCGACTGAATTTACCGTTCTCCCACACGACGGATTGGCGATTAGGTTGCGACTGCCATCTGGGCCCGCCCGGCCGTGTTGATGTAACGATTAACGCAATCCTTGACAGACCGTAAACCTACAAAGCGCCAACTCCACACCTTTGATGCTGGAACGTGGCAGATTGGCCACGATACGAATCGAGTCGGGTCACAATTCTACGGGCAAGGAAATGCGAATCGACACTGCGTCAAGCGTCCTTATGGCAGCAAGAGAAATATTGCTCTGCATCCTGGATACTTCATCAAGATCATTGATTTATTTAGCTTATTCCACGCAACAGACTCTGTTTCGGGCAAGGCCAACACCGCCTTCGCAAGCACCCACACTTGATGCGGACCCGTCCACGGGCGATAGGCTGTCGGAAGAAAACTCCGGCGCGGATTGCAGAGCATGGCGCAGTTAGCGCAAATCGCGGTCGTGGGGGCAGGCCCGGCAGGTCTTGTCAGCGCGCTAGCACTGGACGCGCTGGGGTGCGAAGTCGCGCTGGTTGCACCAGCTTACGACGCGGCGCGAGCCGCGCGGGACACCCGCACGACAGCCCTTCTGTCATCAAGCGTTACGCTCCTGGAAAACCTGGAGGTTTGGAAGCTGTGCCGGCATGTGGCGGCTCCCCTCGCCGCCATTCGCATCATTGACGATCGCGGCGACCTGCTGAGGGCCCCGGAGGTTCTGTTTCGTGCGTCCGAGCTTGGCCTTACCGACTTCGGGGCGAACATCGCCAACCCCGCCTTGATCGCAGCCCTCAATGCAGCCGCGCAAGCCGCTCCTCGACTGCACCACCTCGCCACGTCCGGCGTCGTGCGGGTCACACCAACGGACACGACGGTCCGCCTCGATCTGGCGGAGGGCGGAAGCTTCGAGGCTGCGCTGGTTGTTGCAGCCGACGGTCGCGGATCGCTGGCGCGTGGCGGGGCCGGCATCGCGACCAGCACCTGGCAGTACCCGCAGTCGGCTGTCGCCGCTCTCTTCCAGCATTCTCACGACCACAACGGCGTCAGCACCGAGTTGCATCGACGCGCGGGTCCTCTCACCACGGTGCCCCTGCCCGGCAACATGTCGAGCCTGGTCTGGGTGGATGAACCGCCGGAAGCCCAACGCCTAGGCTCGCTGTCCGATCAGGCCTTCGCCGAAGCTCTGGAGGAGCGGTTGCAGGGTCTGCTGGGTTGCATCAGCTGCTCCAGCGCGCGCGTAGTATTCCCGCTCTCGGGCCTGAAGGCCGACTGTATGGGCCGGCAGCGAATTGCGCTGGTCGGCGAGGCGGCGCACGTTATTCCGCCCATTGGGGCGCAGGGCCTCAACCTGGGTCTGCGCGACGCCTGCGTGCTGGCCGAATGCGTAGCGGATGCTCACCAGCGCGGCAGTGATATTGGCGCACCGCAAGTGTTGCAGAGCTACCACCGGGCGCGGCAGGCCGACGTGCTCACGCGCACGCTGGCGGTGGATGCCCTCAATCGGTCCCTGCTCGCAGACATCCTTCCGGCGCAAGCGCTGCGCGGGGCTGGGCTGCACCTGTTGGCCAACAGCCCCTGGCTGCGCCGCCTCCTCATGCAGCACGGCATGACGCCAGTTGGACCCTTGCCACGGCTGATGCGCTCTATTGCACCCGCTTGAGGGCTTGACGGCCTCGGCGGCGGAGGGCAATTCGCTGCCGCGAGCCAGAGTGGGATCACGTCGGTCGGATCGCGTCGCCTCGATAGGGTGCCGTGCGACCAAAGCGTGAAGTCCACTCCAATCCCGCACTTGAGAGCAAAGTTCACGCTTCGCGATCGAAGTGAAACGGCTTGGCTCCGAGACCATACAGCGCCTGCTCTCGACGGTGGACCTCCATTTCGGCATGCAAGACTTCCTTCTCGATCTGCGCTACCGGCTCGAATATGCGGCATTGCGCCTGATCACCGGGCTGGTGCGCGCCGTCCCCCTCGATGTGGCCGTCGACGTATCGGCGAGAGCCTGGCGAAGGCTCGCGCCCTATGATCGACGCCACAAGCGCGCCCTGCAAAATCTGGCCATCGCCTTTCCGGAGAAGTCGGCGGCCGAGCGCGAAGCCATAGCGCTTGCCATGTGGGAGAACCTCGGTCGCATAATGGCCGAGACGATGGTCATCGACCGCATCATCCAGGAGCCATCGCGCATCGACATCGTCAGCGAGCACATGTTCAGCCGCTATCGCGGCAAGCCCGGCGCGGCCATCGGCGTGACGTTGCACATGGGCAATTGGGAACTCGCCATCTGGCCTCTCACGGAAGCCGGCAAAAATCCCGCCGCCATCTACCGCTCCGTCAAGAATCCCTACGTCGACCGCTACCTGCGCTGGCTGCGGCGGGATCTCTACCCCGGCGGTTTGCTGGGCAAGGGGCGCAGCCACGAAGAGACCCAGGCTGTCGCGCGGTCGATCATGAGCTTCGTACGCCAGGGCGGCCGTCTCGGCATCGTCTGCGACCTGCACGACCGTGCCGGCATCCCGGTGCCCTTCTTCGGCCGGCCTGCGCCATCGGTGGCCGCGCCGGCGCTGATCGCGCGCCTGACGGGCACCCGCATCTGGATGGCGCGTTGCTTGCGCGTCGGCCGCGAAAGCCGCTTCAAGATCGAGATCAAGGAACTCAAGGTTCCGCGCACGGCCAATCAGGCCGACGACGTGCGGTGGATCACGGCGGCCATGCAGAAGCAGTTCGAGGACTGGGTGCGTGAGACACCCGAGCAGTGGATGTGGAGCAATCGTCGCTGGAGCTGAGCGGCCTGGTGTCGATGTTCGCACCCCAATCACCTGTTGAACTCATTAGGTTCACGCCCTAGAGTAGCCTTGTTGCATCGCAGCAAGGCGCTCCCTCCAATGTCAACCTCTCGCACTCCTGCCAAGCACTTCGCGCCCCTCGCCATTGGCGCGCCCGACCCCTTCCGACAGTTGCCGGTGAGGCTCGAGCGCATGATCCATTTCGTGCCTCCCCACAACGACAAGATCCGCGCCCGCCTCAAGGATCTCATCGGCCAGGTCGACGTGGTGCTGGGCAACCTCGAGGACGCCATCCCCTCCGACGCCAAGGTGGCGGCCAGGCAAGGCTTCATCGCCATGGCCAATGCCAACGACTTCGGCCAGACCGGGCTGTGGACCCGTATCAATGCGCTGAATTCACCCTGGGGACTGGACGACATTCTTGAGATCGTGCCGGCCGCCGGCGCCAAGCTCGACGTGATCATGCTGCCGAAGGTCGAAGGACCTTGGGACATCCACTACCTCGATCAGCTGCTGGCCCAGCTCGAAGCCAAGCACGCCCTGCCCAAACCGATCCTGATCCACGCCATCCTGGAGACGGCCGAAGGCGTCAAGAACGTCGAGGCGATCGCTGCCGCCAGTCCGCGCATGCACGGCATGAGCCTGGGGCCCGCCGACCTTGCGGCCTCGCGCGGCATGAAAACCACCCGCGTGGGCGGCGGACACCCCGCCTACGGCATACTTGCCGATCCAGGACCGCAAGGAGGCGCACGCGCTTTCTTTCAGCAGGACCTGTGGCACTACACGCTGGCGCGCATGGTCGATGCGTGCATGAGCTATGGTCTCAAGCCGTTCTACGGCCCGTTCGGCGACTTCGCCGATCCTGCTGCCTGCGAGGCTCAGTTTCGCAATGCCTTCCTGCACGGCTGCGTCGGCGCCTGGACCCTGCATCCCAACCAGATCGCCATCGCCAAGACCGTATTCAGCCTCGACCCGCAGGAAGTCGCATTCGCCAAGCGCATCATCGAGGCGATGCCCGACGGCACGGGTGCTGCCATGATCGACGGCAAGATGCAGGACGACGCCACCTGGAAGCAGGCCAAGGTCATCCTGGATTTGGCCAGGCTCGTTGCCAGCCGCGATCCGGAGCGCAAGGCTCAGTATGGATTTTGAGCCCTAGCGGCCGGGCCTACTGGTGCACGCCGACCACAGTAGCCGATTGCCGCATTGACGGGTGCGGGGATCCGGAGATATCGAACATTCTTTGCTGCCGTCCTTCGCGCAAAATGGTGCCGCCGATGGCTAGTTCGCGTCAGGCCAAATTTGGGGTTGGCCAGATCGTGCGCCATCGGGTTTATCCCTTCCGCGGCGTGGTCTTCGACATCGATCCCGTGTTCAACAACACCGAGGAGTGGTGGCGTTCGATTCCTGAGGACGTCCGCCCCCGCAAGGATCAGCCGTTCTATCATCTGCTCGCGGAAAATGCCGAGACCGAGTACATCGCATACGTCTCGGAACAGAATCTGCTCCCCGATGTCACGGGCACACCGCTGCGCCATCCGCAGATCGGCGAGATGTTCACGGTGTCTGAGGACGGCAGTTATCGACCGCTGTTCCTGCAGCAGCCGCACTGAGCGCTTCCTTGCCTCAAGAATAGCAAAGGCCACCCGTCAGGGACGGGTGGCCAATCAAACAGGCGCGTCGAGAGCTATTTCTTGGGCGGATCCTTGGGCGCCGCCGCACCACCCTTCTTTTGCTGCTCTTCGTACTGTTTCTTCTGCTCCTCGAAGATCTCGCGCTGCCGCTGGGCGATCTGCGCCATGAGCTGACGACGAGCATCCGTGTAAGCTTTGTTGTCGACCGGTTGCCCGGCCATCGCCTGATCGAAGCCGCCTAGGGCCACCGGAATGATGGCGCGCTGACCCGCAATGTGCAGGAACGTGACCATGAAGCCGCCCGACGACTTGAGGCTGCTGAGCAGCTCAGGGGAGGCCTCGATTTCAGCATTGCATCCGCCCGGGTGGCAGATCGTGTAGTCGAGCCGGTATTCCTTCAGCCGCTTGTCGTCGACCTGCTCGCCTTTGAGAGCTTTGTCCCAGAGGTCCGGCGGGATGAACGTGGCGCGCATGCCGGGCTTCAGGACGACTTCAGTCGGCACCATGATCATGAAGAAGGTCTTGTCCTGGCCCTCGACCTGGCGCACGGCAGCCGAGACAACGGTCATGCCCGAGTTGCCATCCAGGCGCTCGTGCATGGTCATGCAAATCTTGAGGTCCTGCTTAACTTCCTTGCCGTCCTTGTCCTTGCTGACGGTCTGTCCGGCCTCGCACAACTTGACCCAGGCACTTTGCGGAGCCTCGGCACCGCCAGCCTTTGCGCCCGCGGCAGGTGCCTTCTCCGGTGGCTTCTTGGCCGCTGGTTGCTGCTGAGCAAAACTGACCTGCGACAGACCGGTGACGCCTAGCGTCAACGCGGCCGCAACAGCGCCGGCGCGCCAAATGCGCGCGACCGTGGCGTAGTGCGAACCGATTTTTACCATACGATATGACCTTTCCTGCGCAGCCGGTCCGGCCGGCTGAGGCCCCATTTTCGATGTTCCTCGCGCCGTAACGCGTGGCCGCGCACTAAGGGCCGGATTGCGGCAATCCCGTGGCCTTTATGGCATCAAAGCCGCACCTTCAGCCAGCGCCGATTTACCGCGTTGCTAGCCGGCAACGCTGCCCGGCCGCGCACCCTCACCCTTCCACCCACCCGTCATGCTAGTAGTGTCTGCCTAGTAGTGTCTGCGCGCTGCACTGCACCGCTTCCCCGCTGACCCATCACTGGATGCATACCGGACTCCGCCCGAGCAAAATGCCGCACTCAAAGCTTCTGGCAACGGCCCTGCTTGGCTGCGCGCTGTTCAGCTCTGCCGCAGCCGCAGTGCCAGTCGAGGGGCTGGCGATGCATGGCATGCCCAAGCATGCTGCGGGCTTCACTCACTTCCCCTATGTCAATCCCGACGCCCCCAAGGCCGGCCGCATCGTGCTCGGCGCGCTTGGCACCTTCGATAGCTTGAACCCCTTCATCATCAAGGGTGTGACGCCGCCCGGCGTGCGCGAGTACGTATACGAGAGCCTGATGGCGCGCAGCGGCGACGAGCCGTTCAGCCTCTACGGGCTGATCGCTCAGTCCGTTGAAGTGCCTGAGGACCGCAGCTCCATCACCTTCCATTTGCGTCCCGAGGCACGCTTCTCGGACGGCACCCCGATTACCCCGGACGATGTGCTGTTCAGCCACCAGATCCTGAAGGAGAAGGGGTGGCCCTATCATCGCTCGCACTACGGCAAGGTGGCCGTCGCCGAGAAACTTGGTCCGCACAGCGTGCGCTTCACGTTCGCCACCTCCGGCGATCGCGAGATGCCGCTCATTCTCGGACTGATGCCGGTGCTGCCCAAGCACCTGCTGACACCTGAAATCCTTCGACCGCACCACGCTGGAGGCGCCGGTCGGTAGCGGACCCTATCGCGTCGAGCGCATCGACCCCGGGCGTTCCGTCACCTATCGCCGCAACCCGGACTGGTGGGCGCGTGACTTGCCCGTCACGCGCGGCCGCTTCAACTTCGATGAGATCCGCGTCGAGCATTTCCGCGACGCGTCCTCGTTGTTCGAAGCCTTCAAGGCCGGCGAGATCCACGTGCGCGCCGAGGACGATCCGGGCCGCTGGGTCGAGGGCTACCGCTTTCCTGCGGCCATCGCCGGTCGCGTCATCAGGCGGGAATTCGAGACGGGCCTCCCGGCGGGCATGACCGCGCTGGTGTTCAACACACGCCGGCCGATCTTCGAGGACGCGCGGGTGCGCCGCGCCTTCATGCTGATGTTCGACGGCGCCTGGATCAATCGCAGCCTGTTCAACGGCAGCTACCAGCGCACGCAAAGCTTCTTCGAGCGCTCAGCACTCTCCTCGCACGGCCGCCCGGCCGACGAGCGCGAGCGTGCGCTGCTGGCTCCCTTTGCCGACTACGTGAAGCCCGAGGTGCTGGACGGCACCTACTCGGTTCCCGGCGCCACCCCGGCCGGCAGCAATCGGGACAGTCTGCGATTGGCATTCCTGCTGCTGAAGGATGCCGGCTACGAGGTGAAGGATGGTCGCCTCGTCAAGAATGGCGTCCCCCTCTCGTTCGAGATGCTCGCGCAAACGCGCCAGCAGGAGCGACTGATGCTGAGCTATGCGCGCAATCTGGAGCGTCTCGGCATCGCCGCGCGCATCCGCCAGGTCGACACGGCGCAATACTGGTCTCGGCTCAAGACCTACGATTTCGACATGATCCAATGGACCTGGGGGTCTTCGCTGTCCCCTGGCAACGAGCAGCTTAACCGCTGGAGCAGCAAAGCCGCCTCCATCGACGGTTCGCTCAACTATGCCGGTGCCAAGAACCCGGCCGTGGACGCCATGATCGAGGCCCTGCTGCTGGCCATAAGCCAAGAGGAGTTTACGGCAGCCGTGCGTGCATTCGACCGCGTGCTGATGTCGGGCGACTACGTGATCCCCCTGTTTCATCTGCCGAAGGTGTGGGTCGCGTACTGGAGCCAGCTGCGCTATCCCGCAGCGCTCCCGCTGTCGGGCTTCGACCTCGACACCTGGTGGTCTGACAGTCCTGGATGAACCTGGGGGCGTTCACTAGCCGTTTATCCGGTCGTCACGCTGGCAACGCAATTACCAATAGTCTGTAGAGCTGGGCGAGCCTGTCAGACTCCTACGGGCGCGGAAATTCGGAACCTGGAACATGTCGATCACGATACGAAGCCTGCTTCTGTGCGCCATGCTCGCACTCTTCACGCTGCCGGCGGCGCCTACCATGGCCCAGGACCGAGATGTCGACGTCAGCTACTTCTACGACGAGCTCGATCAATACGGACGCTGGATGGAACATCCGCGCTGGGGCGATGTGTGGAGTCCGGACGTGGATCCCGACTGGCGCCCCTACACGATGGGCTACTGGAGCTACACGGACGATAACGGCTGGTTCTGGGTATCGGAGGAGCCGTTCGGCTGGGCCGTGTTCCACTACGGCCGCTGGGTGCTCGATCCGGACGATGGCTGGCTTTGGATACCCGGCACCGAATGGGGCCCAGCCTGGGTGGCGTGGCGGTCTGACGACAGCGATGATGGATACGTCGGCTGGGCACCGCTGCCGCCCGACTCCCGATGGGGGTCGGATGGCTACCTGATGTACGACGAGTACTACTATGACGGCCCGCAATTCGCGCCGGCCTGGGTGTTCGTTCGCCCGCTCTACCTGACCGCGCCCGGCATGTATCGCTATGCGGCGCCGCGACCGCAGAATTATATCTTCCTGCGTCGCACCAAGCCTCTGCACGCATACCGCAAGTTCGATCGCCGCGTGTTCAACGCGGGACTCGATGTGCGCCTGTTCGAGCGCCGGGTTGGCCGGCCGATGCCAAGGGTGCAGCTGCGCAGCATCAGCAGCCCGCGCGATCAGAATTTCCGTCCGGGTGGACCTGAGATCTCCGTATTCCGGCCAAACATCATCCAGCCCCAGGGTGGCGAGAAGCGCAGGCCGAACTTCCGTGACCGCCCACCGGGCGATCGCGTACCGTTCGTCAACCGCACCCCGGACAGCAAGCCCGGCGGTTGGCCAGGCGACAAAGGGCCTGATCGGAGCAAGGACGGCTCCAAGGGACCGATGTTCAAGGACACCAACAAGGGTCCGGATGGCCGGCCGGACTTGAGGGACGGCAAGAAGGACGGCGAAGGCTGGAAGGGCGCGCCCAAGTCACCGGGCAGCGCCAGCAAGGAGCCGTTCGGCACGCAAGGCCAAGGCAATCAGGGCCAGGGCAACCAGGGCCAAGGGCTCTACAAAGGCCCGCCGAACAACGACCCGCCCAAGCAGCCCTTCGTCAAGGAAGGCTTCAAGGGTCCGGATAATCCGGACAAGGGCCGGGGTCCCGACACTGGCGCGAAGGAGTTCAAAGGTCCGCTGCCCAGCGGTCAGAACCAGCCGGCGTTCAAGGGGCCTCCGCAGAAGCCTGTCGTGCAGGATCAGCGCCCACCCAAGCCTCCCGAACAGCACCAAGGGCGGCCTCCGGAGCAGAAGCCTAAGCCGCCGGAGCGCAAGGACGAAAAGAAGGACGACAAGAAAGGTCCTCCCGGTTCCTCGTACTGATTTGCCCGGGCGGGCCGCCTCTCTGGGGACGGCCCGCCCGCATTTCTTGCACCGGCTGACTGCGCCCGGTATCAGGCGAGCATGCCGAAGGCCAAGTCCCGCCCGCCTGACGACCTCGACGATCTCGCCGCCCTTCTGGTGCGCATGCGCGCGGGGGAGCGCCGCGCCATCTCACGGGCCGTCACGGAACTCGAGCGGCTGTCCAGTGTGGCTCCACGCCTGCTGGAGGTGTTCCAGCCGCATCTGGGCCACGCCCAGGTGGTCGGCTTCACGGGCCCGCCCGGCGCCGGCAAATCGACGCTCGTCAACGCCTACACGCGCCATATCCGCGAGGCTGGCAGAAGCGTCGGCATCATCGCCGTCGACCCATCGAGCCCCATCTCGGGCGGCGCCATTCTCGGCGATCGCGTGCGCATGACGGCCACCCTCGATGACGATGGCGTGTTCATGCGCTCGCTGGCGAGCCGCGGCTATCTCGGCGGCTTGAGCCCGGCTGCCGTGCGCATCATCGATGCCCTCGACGCAGCCGGCAAGGACGTGGTGCTGCTGGAAACCGTCGGCACCGGCCAGAGCGAGATCGACGTGGCCGAGATCGCCGATGTGCGCATCGTCGTCACCGCGCCGGGCCTTGGTGACGACATCCAGGCCATGAAATCGGGCCTGCTCGAGATTGCCGACATCCTGGTCGTCAACAAGGGCGATCGCGAAGGCGCCGAGCGCACTATGCAGCAATTGCTGGGCGCCTTGTCGATCAGATCCGGCGGTCGCGGCAAGGTGCCCGTGCTGAAGACGACGGCCACCACCGGCGAAGGTGTCGCGGCACTGGCCGAAGCGGTCGCGCGCTGCGGCACGCACCAGGCCGGCAGCGATCCGCGCGAGCGACGCCGCCGTCGCGCCCGCTACCTGATTGCCCGCGCAGCGGCCGATCTCGTCGCGCAGCGCGTCAAGGCCGGCAGCACGCAGGGTGTCGACGCGCTTGCAGACCAGGTGCTGACCGGCGCGCTGTTGCCCGAGGACGCTGCCCGTCGCCTGCTCCAGGGCTGAGCCGCTAGGCACGCTCCACGCGCGCCGCATAGCAGCCCGCTGCCGCGAAGTGGACGTGCAGGTATCGCGCCTCGGTGACGGCCAGCAGCCTGCCGATCGCCGCCTCCAGCTCGCGCCCGTCGATCAACTCGCAGCCGGTCATCATGCCGTCGGTGTCGTAGCCGCGCACCGCCAGCGTGCGCTTGCGCAGCTGCTCGGGAACCTGGTTAACGGCATCGTAGGTCCGATCGCCTTTGCGCACGAAGATGGCAAAGCGCATGCGATAGGGCGAGTCGACCGGAAGATGCTCGTAGTTGACGAGCACCAGCTCATCTCCCTGCCGGGAGTCCGTGAGACTCACCCGGCAGGGATAGCCGGGCTGGCGGTCGTTGGCGATCCGGCGCACCGCGCCGTGCGCAGCCAGCTCCTCGTCCGACATTGCAAACAGATGCTCGAACTGCTCGGCCGGCAGCCCTTTGATGCGAAAGCTCATGATTGGTCCTCGTGTGCTTGGCCAACGCACCATGCGCTCGCCACACGAGGGACTCGACCCGTTTCCTGTCCTGAAATGACGTTTCCTATCGCCTTGGGCCAGTGGCTTATGTCCTGATCTGTCGGCATCCTCCGACGTCATTCCCGCGGAGGCGGGAATCTACGACACTAGGCGACGAAAGTTCCTCATGGTTGCGTGGATCTCCGCCTGCGCGGAGATGACGGCGCCGATGCTTCGAAGCAGTCGCCAGCTCAGACCACCGCGCCCGAGCGCAACAGCTTGTACGTGATCGAGTCGATCAGCGCCTCGAAGCTGGCGTCGACGATGTTGGGCGACACTCCAACCGTGAACCAGCGCTGCCCCGAGCCCTTGTCGTGGCTCTCCACCAGCACGCGCGTGATGGCCTCGGTGCCGCCCGTCAGGATGCGCACCTTGTAGTCGACCAACTCGACGTCCCTGATGTGGCGCTGGTAGCGGCCGAGGTCCTTGCGCAGCGCCTGGTCGAGGGCGTTGACGGGGCCGTTGCCCTCCGCCACCGACCACAGCGGCTCGTCCTCGCGGGCGAGAAAGACTTTGACCGAGGCCTCCGACACCGTGACCAGTTCACCCTTGGCGTTGTGGCGCTTCTCGACCATCGACGCGGAAGCTGTCGACGCGGAAGAACTCGGGCACCTCGCCCAGCAGCCGCCGCGCCAGCAGCTCGAAGGAAGCGTCCGCCCCCTCATAGGCGTAGCCCATCGCCTCGCGCGCCTTCACCTCGTCGAGCAGCCGCGCCACGCGCGGGTCGTCGCGCCCGACTGGCACGCCGAGCCGCTCCAGCTCGTAGAGCAGGTTCGACTTGCCGGCCTGGTCGGAGACCAGCACGCGACGCCGGTTGCCGACGCTTTCCGGGGCGACGTGCTCGTAGGTGGCCGGCTCCTTGAGGATGGCGGAGGCGTGGATGCCGGCCTTGGTGGCGAACGCCGCCTCGCCGACGTAGGGCGCCTGGCGGTTGGGCGCGCGGTTCAAGATCTCGTCGAGGACGCGGCTCGCATGCGTGAGCTTCTTGAGCTGCTCGGATGCAACCCCAATCTCGAAGCGCTCGGCGAAGTCCTTCTTCAGCAGCAGCGTCGGAATGAGGGAGGTGAGGTTGGCATTGCCGCAGCGCTCGCCCAGACCGTTGAGCGTGCCCTGGATCTGCCGCGCCCCGGCCCTCACTGCGGCCAGCGTGTTGGCAACCGCGTTCTCGGTGTCGTTGTGGGTGTGGATGCCGAGATGGGAGCCCGGCACATGCCTGGCCACGTCGGCGACGATCTCGCTCACCTCGTGCGGCAGCGTGCCGCCGTTGGTGTCGCACAGCACCGCCCAGCGCGCGCCGGCGTCATGGGCGCACCTGGCCACATTGAGGGCGTAGTTGCGATTGGCCTTCCAGCCGTCGAAGAAGTGTTCGCAGTCGATGATGGCTTCGCGGCCTGACTTCACGACCGCTGTGACCGAATCCGCGAGCCCCTGAATATGCTCTTCGATGGTCGTGCCGAGCGCCAGGTCGACGTGATAGTCCCAGGCCTTGGCGACCAGGCAGATGGCGCCGCACCTGGCCTGCAGGATGGCCTGCAAGCCCGGATCGTTGGACACCGAGCGCCCGGCCCGCTTGGTCATGCCGAACGCGGTCAGCGTGGCGTTGTTCAGCGTGTGCTCGGTAGCGAACAGCTCGGTATCGGTGACGTTGGCGCCGGGATAGCCGCCCTCGACGTAGTCGAGGCCGAGTTCGTCCAGCATCTTGATGATCAGCCGCTTGTCCTCGAGCGAGAAGTCGACACCCGTCGTCTGCGCGCCGTCGCGCAAGGTCGTGTCGAACAGATAGAGCCGCTCGCGAGTCATAAGGTTCACAGATATCCGAGGTAGCGCGCCGCGAAGTAAGCCGCGCACACCACCACCACGCCCTTCAGGATCGGATAATAGTACGGATGCTCACGGAACGGCGGCCGCGCATTGGGATCAGGGTTGGTCATGGGGCTCTCCGAGCTAACGTAACCGCAACAGCTGTCATGGCCGGGCTTGTCCCGGCCATCCATCTATCCGCGAACGCCGGAGCGATTTGAGAGCTGGATCCTCGGGACAAGCCCGAGGATGACACATGCGGCGCGCTCATCGTTTAACTTCCCACGTCGTCTCGATCTCGCCGGTGGAAGAGTTCTTGGCGTCGTTGAGCTGGATGCCCATGGCCGACAGCTCGCCGCGGATGCGGTCGGCTTCCTTGAAGTTCTTGGCCTTGCGCGCGGCGTTGCGGGCGGCGATGAGTGCCCCGACCTGAGCCTCGTCGACGCTTGCAGCTTCATAGCCAACAGCAAAGTCGACTTGCTTCTCGTCGCCATAGACACCGAGGAACTGAAGGGTCGCCTTCAACTGCGCGGCGGCCTGCGCATTGCGATGCGCCGACTTGGCGACGCCATGAATGATCGACATGGCGCTGGGCGTGTTGAGATCATCGGACAGGGCAGCGATCACCTCGGGATGCGGCTCGGCAGCGACCGGCACCTCATGCAGCAAGCTGCCGAAATCCATCAGAGTGGAACGTGCCTGCACCAGCCTGTCCACCGTCCAGTCGATGGGCTGCCTGTAGTGCGTGCCGAGCATCGCCAAACGGATCACCCGGCCGTGCCACGGCTGGCTGCCGAAATTCCGGGTGGCCAGCAGCTCATTGATCGTCACGAAGTTGCCGAGGGACTTCGACATCTTCTCGCCCTCGACCTGCAGGAAGCCGTTGTGCATCCAAACGTTGGCCATCACCGGCGTGCCGTGCGCGCAGCGGCTCTGCGCGATCTCGTTCTCGTGGTGGGGGAAAACGAGATCGATGCCGCCGCCGTGGATGTCGAAGGTCTGGCCGAGCAGCGCGCCGGCCATCGCCGAGCACTCGATGTGCCAGCCGGGCCGGCCGTGTGTCTTGATACCGCAGGGCGACAGCCAGGACGGCTCGCCGGGCTTGGACGGCTTCCACAGCACGAAGTCCATCGGCCCCCTCTTGTAGGGGGCAACATCCACGCGCGCGCCGGCCTCCATCTCCTCGAGGCTGCGATTGGCGAGGCGGCCGTAGTCCGGCATGGAGGCGACATCGAACAGCACATGCTCCTCGGCCACATAGGCGTGGCCCCTGAGGACGAGCGCCTCGATCAGCCGCACCATGTCCTCGGCCTTGTCGGTGCGGCGGATGTATTCGGTGGCGCGCGGCTCATGCGTCGGGGGCAAGACGCCGAGCGCGGCGATGTCCTCGTGGAACTGCCGGGTGGTGGCCTCGGTGACCTTGCGGATCGCTTCGTTGAGCGGCAGGCTCGGATGCTGCTCGGCCGCGCGCGCGTTGATCTTGTCGTCGACGTCGGTGATGTTGCGCGCGTAGGTGACGTGATCGGCGCCGTACAGGTGGCGCAGCAGCCGGAACAGCACGTCGAACACGATCACCGGCCGCGCGTTGCCGATGTGCGCGTAGTCGTAGACGGTGGGCCCGCACACGTACATGCGCACGTTGCCGGGATCGATGGGCTGGAACGGCTCTTTCCTGCGCGTCAGCGTGTTGTAGAGCGTGAGTGTCACAACGGTCCCCTCAAAACACTGGCCTCGCCGCTGGCGGGCGTTTCTCTGTCTCGAGGAGGGCAAAGAAGCGGGGCCGCGCCAGCCGGTGGCTAGCTCGTTGCAATAATGCCGCACCAGATGTTGACGGCGGGTGTGCACAGGCCCTGCATGGCGCGCCTTATCGGCGGTTTGCCGGCCAACGTCAAGGCGACGGATATCGGCCGGGGCGCGATTGACCCCCTGCCGCAACAATCCCATAATCGCGGCGGAAAGTTCTCAAGAATCAGCGCCGAAGGGCGCTCCGGGGAGCGTGGGATTTTCCACATGCGCAGGGATCAGCAAATGGATCGGGGCAGCGGGCCACCGCTCCGAGCGAGCCATCCGACTGCTCGCAATCGCGGGTGCCATGGCGGCTGCGCTCAGCTTCTCGTTCGCCGATGCATTTGCACAGGGCTGGTGGCCCTGGTCGCAGCAGGAGCCGAGGCCGCGTGAGCCCATGCGGCCGGGAGGTCCCGGTGCGCCGGGCGGGCCCAGCGGACCAGGTGGACCTGGTCAGGCACCCTACCAGCAGGGGCCTAACCAGAACCAAGGACAGCAGCCGGGCTTCGGGCCGCGCGCGTCCAACAGCATGTGCCAACAGCTCGAGCAAAGGCTGGTCGCCGAGACGCAAGGCGGCGCACAGAACCGCGACCAGCTGCCCAGGATCGAGAGCGATATGCGCATGCTCGATCGCAACTACCAGCAGGCCCAGGCCGGACTCAGCCGCGGCGACTGCTACGACCAGTTCCTCTTCACCAAAACGCTGCGCAACACGCCGCGCTGCGTCCAGATGTACAATGAGGTGGAGAACATCAAGCGGCAGCTCGCCGATCTCGACGCGCAGCGCCGCCAGATCATGGGCACGCGCGATCGCTCCTTCCAGGATGACATCATCCGCGAGCTGGCCCGCAACGGCTGCGGGGGCCAGTATTCGCAGGAGGCGCGCCGGCGCAACTCCGCAAAAAACCCGTTCTCGATGCTGTGGGGCGAGGAGTCGTCCGAGCCTCCGCGCGGCGGCAACCAGTTCGGCAACTTGCCGTTTGCGACCTACCGCACGGTGTGCGTGCGCCTGTGCGACGGCTACTACTTCCCGGTCAGCTTCTCGACGCTGCCCAACCACTTCCAGCGCGATTCGGAGCTTTGCCAGTCGCAGTGCGCGGCGCCCGCCGATCTCTACTACCACCAGAACCCCGGGGGTGCGGTGGAGCAGATGGTGTCGGCCAACACGCAGCAGCCCTATACCAGCCTGAAGACCGCTTGGCGCTACCGCAAGGAGTTCGTGCAGGGCTGCTCGTGCAAGGAGGCGGAGTACAATCCGCAGCAGACCGGCGATCGCAAGGCCGAGGCCCCGGCCACGCCCGTCGGCAAAGGCTCGACCGCGCGCCTCGACCCACGTTAGGGCAGATTCATGTTTGGGGTGGCAGCTGAGCGCTTCCATCCGCAGCGGTCTCGCAATAGGGTCGCTCAGCCTTCACCGAGCTTGTGCGCAATGCCGCTGCCCGACGAGAGCCGTGTATGACGCCGACTGCCGAAACCGTCGGCTCCGACCGCATTGCGCGCCTGATCGAGGTTGCGCCGATCGGCATCGACGATTTCTCGGCCCTGCGCTACCTGTACGCCAAATCGCTGATCGCGCAGACGGCAGCTGCCGTCTCGGACGAGCAGGCTGCCGCGCTGATCCGCCTGATCTACTCGCCCTACTACACCGACCTGGTGATGGACGAGGAGGTGATCGGCGCCTGGCTCGACGGCGAGCTGGTTGGCTCCGCGGCCTGGCACCCCGGCCGCGAGCCCACCGGTGTCGCGCGCATCGGCCCCGTCTTCGTGCGCCATCCTCGTTTCGGCATCGGCCGCCTGCTGCTGGGCGAGGTGGAGACGCGCGCGCAACGCTCGGGCTTCCGGCAGTTCGCGACTTGGTCCACGATCGAGGCCGTGCCGTTTTTCGAGCGGCATGGCTACCAAGTCACCTCGCGCGGTGCCAAGGCCTTTGCGCCGGGCCACATGCTGCCGGTGACCTTCCTGCGCAAGGACGTAGCGTAACCTGACGCGCTCCGCCCGTGCTGAGCCTGTCGAAGCACGCTTGTTATACGCGCCCGTCTTCCAACAGGCTCGTCCTCGACAGGCTCAGGACTGGCGGGTTGTTTTCCTCACGTACCGGAGCGCGTGGCGATGATCGCACCCAGCACCATCAGACCGCACGCCGCCGCCAAAGCCCAGGTCGGCGCGGCAAGACCAAGGGCGACCAGCAGCACGGTCGAGACGATCGGCGACGCATACGAGAGCACGCCAAGCAGCGACACATCGCCGTTCTTCATGCCGATGTCCCACAGCAGGAAGGCAGCACCCACCGGCCCGAGACCGAGGCCCGCCAAAGCCAGCCAGGCCGTCACACCGTCGGGCCAAATCCACTGCTCGAACAGTCGGCTGCAGAGGAACGCGAGCGCCGAGGTCGCCAGGCACGACACCGCGATGCTCTCGCTCGGCACGGCTGCCAACAGCCGCGACGCCACGGAATAGCTCGACCAGACCAGCGCACAGCCGAAGGCCAGAGAAAAGCCGATCATGGCGCGCGCATCGGTCGTGCCGGCACCGAGCTTCGGCCAGACCAGCAGCGACGCCGCCAGCAGACCGAGTAGCGCGCCGAGAACGTGGTCGCCACGCAGCCGATTGCCCGGCAGCAGCCCCGAGAACAGCACGATGAACAGCGCCCACAGCGAGCAGATCAATTGCGCCTCGGCCGGAGGCGCCAGGCGCAATGCCGCGAAGTAGAGGGTGTGATAGCCGAACAGTCCGTAGACACCGAGCGCCAGCGACGCCCGCGTAGGGCGCATCAGGCGTCCGCGCCCGCGCGCAAGCGCCGCCAGGGCCACCACGCTGCCACCGATCGCAAAAGTGATCGCCGTGGTCTGCAAGGGCGGAATGACGCCCGTCAGCACGGTCAGGGTGGCCAGCGTCGCCCACAGCAGGATCGCGCCCGCCCCCAGTATCGTGGCCAAACCCGGTGACACGCGTTCCCCGCTCCCCTGCCCTGCGCTAGTGTGGTGCCTCGCCATTGCCGACCAACATTGCGGCTCGGGATGGCGCCGGCAATTGCGAGATAAACACCACACAAAATCTATGGACTTCCTAGTGTCCTTCAGATGCGCAAATACCGAGATGAGCGCGCGGCAAGGTGATCGGTATTTGCGGATCCGACACTAGGGCCTCATCTGCCGCGTTGCACAAATCCGGCCGCAAGCCCTAATGTCCCGCCATGCCGGATGCAATCACCGATACGCTGAAAATCGCGCTGGCCCAGCTCAACCCTACGGTTGGCGATCTTGCGGGCAACACGGAGAAGCTGCGCAAGGCGCGCGCCCGCGCGGCTGCCGAGGGTGCCGACCTGGTGGTGCTGCCAGAGCTGTTCATCACGGGCTATCCGCCCGAGGACCTGGTGCGCAAGCCGGCCTTTGCGGCGGCTGCCCGCGCAGCGGTCGAGGCAGTTGCCAAGGATACGGCCGATGGCGGTCCCGGCGTGCTGGTCGGCAGCATCTGGGCCGAGGACGGCAAGCTCTATAATGCGGCGGCTCTGCTCGACGGCGGCCGCGTGCAGGGCGTGCGCTTCAAGGTGGACCTGCCGAACTACGGCGTATTCGACGAGAAGCGCGTGTTCGACATCGGCCCAATGCCGGGGCCGGTCAATTTTCGCGGCGTGCGCATCGGCGTGCCCATCTGCGAGGACATCTGGCAGGACGAGGTGTGCGAGTGCCTGCAGGAGACGGGCTCGGAGTTCCTGATCTCGCCCAACGGCTCGCCCTTCGACTGGCCCAAGCCCGACCTGCGGATGAACGTGGCGGTGGCCCGCGTCACCGAGACCGGCCTGCCGCTGCTCTACGTCAACCAGGTCGGCGGCCAGGACGAGCTGGTGTTCGACGGCGCCTCCTTCGTGCTCAACGCCGATCGCACCTTGGCCGTGCAGATGCCGGCCTGGGAGGAGGCGATCACGGTCGTCACCCTGAAGCGCGACAACGGCGGCTGGCGCTGCGAGCAGGGCCCGCGCGCGTCCATCGACGACAAGGAATTCGGCGGCCTACCACGCCTGCATGCTGGGCCTGCGCGACTATGTCGACAAGAACGGCTTTCCGGGCGTGGTGCTGGGCCTCTCCGGAGGCATCGATTCCGCGCTCGTGGCCGCGCTCGCAACCGATGCGCTTGGAGCGGAGCGCGTGCACTGCGTGATGCTGCCCTATCGCTACACGTCGAATGTCAGCCTGAACGACGCGGCCGAATGCGCCAAGGCACTGGGTGTGCGCTACGACATCGTGCCGATCGCCGAGCCGGTCGAAGGCTTCGCCAAGGCGCTCGCGCCGCTGTTCAAGGGTCGTGCGCCCGACATCACCGAGGAGAACATCCAGTCCCGAGTGCGCGGCACGGCGCTGATGGCCATCTCCAACAAGTTCGGCGGCATGGTGGTGACGACCGGCAACAAGAGCGAGATGTCGGTCGGCTACGCCACCATCTACGGCGACATGAACGGCGGCTTCAATCCCATCAAGGACCTGTACAAAATGGAGGTGTACGCTCTGTCGCGCTGGCGCAACGCGCACCTGCCGAAGGGAGCCAAGGGACCGCGCGGGCTCGTGATCCCCGAGAATATCATCACCCGGCCGCCGACCGCCGAGCTGCGCGAGAACCAGACCGATCAGGACTCGCTGCCTCCTTACGAAGTGCTGGACGACATCCTCGAATGCCTGGTCGAGAAGGAGATGCCGCTCGCCAAGATCGTGGCACGCGGCCATGCGCCCGAGATCGTCAAGAAGATCGAGCGGCTGCTCTACATCGCCGAGTACAAGCGGCGGCAGGCGGCGCCCGGCGTCAAGATCACGGCGCGCAATTTCGGCCGCGACCGCCGCTACCCCATTACCAACAAGTTCCGCGAACCAATCTGAGCCGACGGCCTGACGGATCGAGGCGTTGGCACAGCGCCGACCGCCGCCCCTGCACCGGCCGCACCGGATAACGACGCTACACGCTGTCCCGCGGCTGGCTCTCTGCCAGATCTCTCAAGCGCGCCTGCGTCTCGGGGTTGATCATACCGGCCGAGATGATGATCTTGGCGGCATCCTCCACGCTCAAGCGCACCGGCACCACCGACTTGCGCGGCACGAAGCACACGAAGCCGGTCGGCGGCAACATGCCGGTCGGCATGAACACGCTGATCAGGTCGTCGGCGCCGATCCCGGTGGCAATCTCGGTGGTGGCTTCGCCCGTCACGAACACGATCGACCAGATGCCCTTGGATGGGAACTCGATCAGCCCGACCTTCTGGAAGTCCTGGCCGGGGGTGGTGGCCGTCACGACGGACTCGAAGATCTGCTTCAGGCCGCGGTAGACGTTGCGCACGATCGGTGTACGCCCCAGCATCATTTCGCCGGCGCTGATCAGCGAGCGCCCCAGCAGGTTGGCGGCCAGCGCTCCGATCAAAGTGAGGCCGATGATGGCGAAGATCAGGCCCACGCCCGGAATGGGAAAGGGCACGTAGGTGTCGGGGTTGTAGAAGCGCGGGATGTAGGGCTTGATCCACGCGTCGACGAAGTTGATGAAGTACCAGGCGATGTAGAGCGTGATGGTGACCGGCCCAACCACCACCAGGCCGGTCAGGAAATAGTTGCGCAGTCGCCAGCCTAGGTGACGGGGCTCGCGCGGAGCCTGGAGCGCCAGCTTCGCCAGCTCGGCCTTGAGGTCATGGGCTTCGCCCTCTGCCGGGCCCGAACTCATCGAGCCTTTCTCATCGTGCATGAAGACGGCTCACCCGCTGTGCCTACCCCGCGCCCCGCGCAGACCGCACGAGAGAGGGTAGCCTCCATTCCATGCCCATTGTCACATGTGTTTGAGTCGAGGCAAGGCCGATCGGCTAGCCTTCGCCCAAGGGCGAGGTGGCTAAAACGAGGGCATTCCTGCCGATCCCGGCCGGGTATAGCGCCTATTCGGTAACAACCATGCAATCGAGGCCGCTGCCCTTCAATTTGGCACAGGCCTGCTGGCCCTCGTTCTGGGTGGCGAACGGGCCGACGCGCACACGGTAGAAGGCGCCCATGTTGCCGACCACGGTCTGGTCGATCTCGGGCTCGCGGGACGGGAAAGCCGCGGCGTAGTCGCGCTTGACCTTGGCCGCCAGCGTCGCGGCCTCATTCTGCGAGCGCACCATCGCCAGCTGCACACTGAACCTGCCTTCGGGCCGGGTGGGTGCGAGGGTCGCGGTCTCCCTCTCCCGGGTCGGCGAGAGTGCAGCGGTCTCCATGGCCTGGCTCTGGGCCTGGCTCTGAGTGGGCGCGCTGCGCACCTCGGTGCCGCTGCTCCAGCTCGAAGTGGAGGGCCGGGGCTCGGCGGGCGCCGCTTTCACGGTGGTGGCAAACGGGGCTGCCTCAGGCTTGGACTGCACTGTCTGCGATGACGATGATCCGCCGCCGAACCAGTTACCCCAGCCGCCGCCGGATTGGCCGGTCTGCGAGGTTGCCGTGTCCGCTGCTCCCGAATTCGATGATGTCTGCGCCGCGCGCTCCCTCTTGGGTAGCGGTTCGCCGCTCTCAGTCAGCCCCGCTTCCTGGTAGGCGGCCGTGCGCTGCTGCTGGGCGCTGGCGCGATCGGTCGGCGACAGTCCCCCCTTCAGCCACATGGCAGCGGTGATGTCGGAGATGGCTTGCGCCTGCTTCTGCTGCTGCCTGTAGGCCATGCCGCGATAGAGCAGCGCCTTGGCCATGATGGCCGGCGGCAGGTTGCCGCTCGAGATGATTACGGTCAGCGCCTGCACGGCCTGGTCGGGCCTGCTCCCTTCGAGCTGCTTGACCGCGGCTTCGATGGCGCGCTGGGCTTCCACCGGATCCTGTTTCGCGCGCTTGGGCTTGGCTTCCGGCTTCAGTTCTTCCGGCTCGTCGTCATCGGCGGACTTCTGCGCCTCCTCCGGCGCTTGCTTGGGCGCAGCCTTGGCTGCCTTCGCGGCCTTGGGGGATGTCTGCGCCTCCGCGCTCAGGACTCCGCTCAGCGCCAGGGCCGCTGCCGCCAGCATCGCGAGAGCCAGATTGCGCAAGTCCCAAGCCATTCCGTTCATTCCCCGTCCGAGTGCCCAGACTTAAGGCACCATGTAGGCGGAAAATATGCCAATTCGCGGGCTTTCTGCAAATCGCCCGAAGATTTTATCTGCCTATTCCACCGTGACGGACTTGGCGAGGTTGCGCGGCTGGTCCACGTCGGTGCCCATGAACACGGCCGTATGGTAGGCCAGCAGCTGTACCGGCACGGCGTACAGGATCGGGCTGGTAAAGCCGTGCACCTTCGGGACCTGGATGTGCGCCTCCAGCGCACAGCCGGCCTTGGCCGGCAGGGGCGTCCGAGACCAGGATGATCTTGCCCCCGCGCGCCGCCACCTCCTGCATGTTGGAAACGGTCTTCTCGAACAGCTCGTCTTCGGGCGCCACCACGATGACGGGCACATTCTCGTCGATCAGAGCGATAGGGCCGTGCTTGAGCTCACCCGCCGCATAGCCTTCGGCGTGGATGTAGGAGATCTCCTTGAGCTTGAGCGCACCTTCGAGCGCGATTGGATAGCTGATGCCGCGGCCGAGGTAGAGCACGTCCTTGGCTCTCGACAGCTCGTGCGCCAGGCGCTCGTAGAGGGGCTCATTGTGCAGCAGGGTGGCGACGTGGCGGGGCACTTCGGCCAGTGCGTGCGCCAGCTCCTTCTCCTGCGCCGCGCTGATGGTGCCGCGTGCGCGCCCGAGCCCGATCGTCAGGCACGCCAGCGCGGACAGCTGGCAGGTGAAGGCCTTGGTGGAGGCAACGCCGATCTCGGGGCCGGCCAGCGTCGGCAGCACCACGTCGGACTCACGCGCGATGGTGGAGGTGCGCACGTTGACGATCGAGGCGATGCGCTGGCCGAGCGACTTGCAGTAGCGCAGCGTCGCCAGCGTGTCGGCCGTCTCGCCCGACTGCGTGATGAACAGCGACAGCCCGCCCTTCGGCAGCGGCGGCTCGCGATAGCGGAACTCGGAGGCGACGTCGATCTCCACGGGAATGCGCGCGTAGCGCTCCAGCCAGTACTTGCCGACCAGGCCGGCGTAGTAGGCGGTGCCGCACGCCGAGATCGACACCTGGCTCACACTGGCCGGATCGAGCCCGAGCTCTGGCAGCAGGACGCGCCCGTCCGCGAAGTCGATGAAGCTCGCCAGCGTGTGGCTGATCACCTCCGGCTGCTCGTGGATCTCCTTGGCCATGAAGTGGCGGTAGTTGCCCTTGTCGACCAGCAGCGAGCTGGCCACCGACTTGATGGCAGGCCGGCTCACTTTGATGCCGTTGAGGCCGAAGATCTCGGCCTTGTCACGCGTCAGCACCGCCCAGTCGCCATCCTCCAGATAGGTGATCGTGTCGGTGAACGGCGCCAGCGCGATCGCATCCGAGCCCAGATACATCTCGCCGTGGCCGTGCCCGATGGCGAGCGGCGGCCCGTTGCGGGCGCCGATCATCAGGTTGTCCTCGCCGGCGAAGATGATGGCCAGCGCGAATGCACCGCGCAGCCGTTGCAGAGCAGCCATCGCCGCCTCGACCGGCGATTTGTCCTGGTCCAGATAGTCGCTGACCAGATGCAGCACGGTCTCCGTGTCCGTCTCGGTCTGGAACGCGTGACCTTTGGCGGTCAGCTCGTCGCGCAGCTCCTGGAAGTTCTCGATGATGCCGTTGTGGACCACCGCGACCCGCTCGTTCATGTGCGGGTGGGCATTGCGCTCCACCGGCTTGCCGTGCGTGGCCCAGCGCGTGTGGCCGATGCCGGCATGGCCCTGCAGCGGATGATTGGAGAGGCGCAGCTCCAGGTTCTTGAGCTTGCCCTCGGCGCGCCGGCGATCCAGGTGGCCGTTTTCGACGGTGGCCACGCCGGCGGAATCATAGCCGCGATATTCCAGCCGCCGCAGGGCCTCGACGAGGTCGCCCGCTACCGCCTTCTGCCCAAGGATGCCAACGATCCCACACATGCTTCGATCTCGCCGTCCGTTAACTGCAAATCACCGCTGCTTTACCAAGGTAGTATCGCTTACCCATGAACGTTCAATTCAATATCTGTTGCTTGGTTTTTCCTTTGGTTAACGTTCATTTCTTGCGTCGGCCCATCATCGCGCGGAACTTGGCGGCCCAGCCCGGCCGCTGCTCCTGCGCGGATCGCTCCAGGGCCAGCGCATCAGGGTCGACGTTGCGGGTGATGACGCTGCCCGAGCCGATGTAGGCGCCGTCGCCGATCTTGACCGGCGCCACCAGCGACGAGTTGGACCCGACGAACACGCCCTTGCCGACGTCGGTGAAGTGCTTGTTGAAGCCGTCGTAGTTGCAGAAGATGGTGCCGGCGCCGACGTTGGAGCGCTCGCCCACCCGCCCGTCGCCGATGTAGGCCAGATGGTTGGCCTTCGCCCCGTCCTCCAGCCTGGCGTTCTTGATCTCGACGAAGTTGCCGACGTGGGCGCCGGGACCGATGTCCGCTCCCGGGCGAAAACGTGCGAACGGGCCGATGCGCGCGCCCTTGCGAACGCGCGCGCCGACCATATGGCAGTTGGCCAGGATCTCTGCGCCGTCCTCCACCACGACACCCGGCCCGAAGAACACGTTGGGCTCGATGGTCACGTCACGGCCGATCTTGGTGTCGAAGCTGAACCACACCGTGTCCGGCGCGGTCAGCGTGGCGCCTTCCTGCATCACCCGCGAGCGCGCGCGGCGCTGGAACACCGCCTCGGCGGCCGCCAGCTGCTCGCGCGAGTTGACGCCCATCGCTTCTTCCTCCGAGCACACGACGGGTCGGCTGATGAGTCCTTGCTCCGCAGCGAGGGCGATCGCGTCGGTCAGGTAGTACTCGCCCTTGGCGTTGGTGTTGCCGATACGCGCCAGCAGGCGCGCGAGATCCGGAACACGGAATGCCATGGCTCCCGCGTTGCATAGCCGGATGCCCCGCTCGGCCTCGCTCGCATCGTTGTGCTCGCGGATGGCGGCGACCCGCCCTTCGCCATCGACGATCAGCCGGCCGTAGCCGGTTGCATCGGCCGGCTCGAAGCCGAGCACGGCGATGCCGGCGCCTGCCTGCAGCGCGGCGGTCAGCTTGAGCAGCGTTGCCAGCTCGATCAGAGGCGTATCGGCAAACAGAACGGTGACGTCGCCCTTATGCGACTCGAGTGCTGGCCGCGCGGCCAGCACGGCGTTGGCCGTACCGGCCTGGTCGGCTTGTTCGAAGATGTCGATACCAGGCGCCACCGCCTTGGCCTCGGCGCGCACGGTGTCCATGCTTGGCCCCACCACCAGAGCGAGTCGATTCGCGCCCGATTCCTGCGCCGTCGCCAGCACGTGGGCCAGCATGGAGCGTCCGCCGATGCGGTGCAGCACCTTGGGCAGCTGCGAGCGCATGCGCACGCCCTTGCCGGCCGCCAGAACGATGATCAGATGCGGTTGATTGCTCATGCGCCGTCGTTGTGTTGCAACTACCCCAACCCTTCGAATTCGCTCAAGGATCGCAGACAGCGCGAATCCAGACAATGTCTTGTCGCGCAAAAGATAAACTTGGCCGCTCCGCCGCCTTCGACCATCCGGGCACACCTATGGCACTTCGAACACACGTCCACAACCCGTGTGCAATCGCCGGGGCACCCGCGTTGACCGATCCCCCCGGCATTTGACACGGTTCTGGACGATTCGAATCGCGCCCCCTGTTTCTGCGTTTGCGCATTCAGCCAAAACCAGTCAGCACGAGGACGCGTCGGTCATGGCGGTACAGGAACTCACCGGAGCTCCGTCGCGACGGTTCATTCGCGCCTACCTCGTCGTGTGGGGCGTGGGAGCGGTGCTGGCGTTGGGCTATCTCGGCACGCTGGCCTGGCAGCCCGAGCAGCTGTCGCCAGTGCAGCCGAAAGTGGCCGAGCCGGAACCCGGCCTCAGTGCCGCCGCAAGAGCGTTGGCGGAGGTCGGCACGGTGCGTCAGACGGTCGACACCCTGCAGAGGGACGTCGGCGATCTCAAGGGCAGCGTCGAGCAGCGGGGCGATCAGGAGCGCACCCTGCAATCGCGCGTTACCGCCTTGGAGGAACGGGTCGCGACCCTTCCGAGCGCTGTGACGACCACCACCACGCCAGCCAACATCGTGACAGTCAAACCGCAAAAAGCCTCTGAGCCGAAGACGGCCGAAAAGGTCGAGCCGAAGGCCGCCGAAAAGATTGAGCCGAAGGCTGCCAAGGCCGCTGCCACCAAGCCCGTTGCGCAGAAGGCCAACTCGCCGCGCGTCATTACCGTTCCAAACGAAGAGGCGACGCCGGCCAACAGCAATAGGAAGCCGGGCGGGAAGACGCCGCTTGAGACCGGCAGCATCACCCAGCCGGAGATCGTGTTCGGGGAGGCCGTCGTCACCAGGGCCGAGGAACTTTATGCTGTGCAACTCGACATGGCGACCTCGATCGAGACGCTGCGCATGCGCTGGGGCCTGCTGGTCGAGCGCTACGGCTCGACGCTTGCCACCTTGCAGCCGCGCTACGTAGCGCCGCGCGTGCAAGGCGGACCGTATCGCCTGCTGGCCGGTCCCTTGACCAGCACGGCGGCGGCCCGCGAGGTGTGCGGGGAACTCCGCGCGCAGCTGCCGCTCTGCAGCACCACCGACTTCGGCGGCGAACCGCTGTAGTTGCAATCGTCTGGCCTGCGCCTGCGCTTCCCTCCCCTTTGAAGGGGGGAGGTTGGAACGCCACGGGCTTAGCGCGCGATTTCCAACCGATCGGCGAGCGCAACGGGCGAGCTAAGTCCGATGGCGTTCCTGGTGAGGGTGTCGTTGCCACCTTTGCTGCCAGCCACGCCCACCTGATGTGTCCAGCGGCTTGGTCCGGCCGTTGAATTCGCGGCGCGCACAGCGATGCCGGTCCAAACCGCGGACGCAGCTCCCTCCCCCTCGAGGGGGAAGGAAGCGTGACTCAAGGGCATAGCCAGTAGACTTGCCGCCGACGCCAGCGCGCCTTAGCTACCCTGCAGGCGACAGAAGGCGATCATCTTGCGGCTCTCGGACCTGAGCGAAACGACGGCGGACGCGCTCAGGAACATGGGCGCCTATGTCAGCGACCTGATGACGCCGACCTTGCGCCTGGGCGTCACGGGTTTGGCGCGCTCCGGCAAGACCGTGTTCATCACCGCGCTGGTGCGCAGCCTCGTGTCCGGCGGACGCCTGCCCTATTTCGCCGCCATGGCAGAGGAGCGCATTGCTCGCGCCTATCTCGAGCCGCAGCCCGACGACACCCTGCCGCGCTTTGCTTACGAGGAGCATCTGGCGGCGCTTGCAGCCGACCCACCGCAATGGCCGGAGAGCACGCGCCGCATCAGTCAGCTGCGCGTCACGGTCGAGTACAGCCCCCACACCCTCATCAAGCGCGCGCTGGGCTCCGGCCGCCTGCACATCGACATCGTCGACTATCCCGGCGAATGGCTGCTCGACCTGCCGTTGCTGGAGCTGAGCTTCGCCGACTGGTCGGACCGGGCGTTCGCTGAGGCGCAGTCACCGCTGCGCGCGGAGGCCGCGCGCGACTGGCTGTCCTTCCTGGCCACGCTCGATCGGGGCGCGCCCGCCGATGAGCAGAAGGCGCTGACCGGCGCGCAGCTCTTCACGCGCTATCTGCAGTCGGCGCGCGCGCCCGACGCGCTGCTGACGGCGCCCGGACCCGGCCGCTTCCTGCTGCCTGGCGATCTGGCCGGCTCGCCATTGCTGACGTTCTTTCCCATGCCGTTGCCAGGCGGCGGAGGCCCAGCGCGGGGCACGTTCGCCGCCATGCTGGCGCGCCGCTTCGACAGCTACAAGAGCCACGTCGTGCAGCCTTTCTTCCGCGATCACTTCGCCCGCCTCGACCGACAGATCGTGCTGATCGATGCGCTGTCTGCCATCAACTCGGGGCCAGCGGCGCTGCTCGACCTGCAGCGGACCATGGAGGGAGTGCTGCGCTGCTTTCGCCCCGGCGCCAACACGCTGCTGACGAGCCTCGTCGCACCGCGCATCGACCGCCTGCTGTTCGCCGCCACCAAGGCCGACCATCTGCATCACACCAGCCACGACCGGCTGGAGGCGATCCTGCGCCTGCTGGCCGACCAGGCGATTTCCAGAGCATCGTTCGCCGGCGCCGAGGTCAAGGTGATGGCGCTTGCGGCGCTGCGGGCTACGCGGGAAGCCGAGGCGCGCTCGGGTTGGCAGCGTCTGCCGTGCATCGTCGGCGTGCCGCTGCCGGGCGAGCGCCTGGGGCGTAAGTCGTTCGACGGGCGCACCGAGGCCGCCGTCTTTCCCGGCGATCTGCCCGATGAGCTTGGCAGCCTGCTGAGCCCGACCCTGCCCGCTGCAACACCCGACAGCGTGCACTTCCTGCGCTTCCGGCCGCCGCGCGTCAGCCTGGACGCGCCGGCTGGCGACGCACCGGCACTGCCGCACATTCGCCTCGACCGCGCCATCGACTTCCTGATCGGAGACCGACTAGCGTGATGAAGACATGACGGACACCCCCGAGCCGCGCCGCCCGCAGGCCTTCGCCGCCGACGACCCTTCCCTCGTCAGCGAGCCGTTGCCCGAAATCGACGCGCCGCCCGATGCGGCTGCCGGCGTCGCTGCACCCGACGCGCCACTCGCCCGTCCGACGCTCGCCGGTCTCGGTGAGCGCGGCTTGCGCTGGGGCACCATGCTGGTCACCGCGTTGTCCGGCGCCGCCCTGCTGGGCGCCGGAGCATGGTTCGCGCGCCTCGTATCGGCCGCGCTGCTGCGCGACGACTGGCTGGGCTGGACCACGCTGGCGCTGCTGGCCTTCGCGGCTTTCGCCGCTGTCATGCTCGTGCTGCGCGAGATCGTCGGCTTTTCCCGCCTCGCCCGCCTGCATCGCCTCAAGACGGATGCCGCGGCCGCCCTGCGCGACCGCAACCAGCGCCGCGAGAGGAAAGCCGCGCGCCGCCTCGCCGACCTCTATGCCGGCCGCCCGTCGCTCGCACTCGCCGTGCGCCGCTTTCGCGAGCATGCCCGCGACGTGCACGATGCGGGCGAGCTTCTGGCGTTGGCCGATCGCGACATCGTTGCCGCGCTCGACGCAGAGGCCCGCACCATCATCACCCGCTCGGCCAAGCGCGTCGCCACCGTCACGGCGATGTCGCCGATGGTGCTGATCTCGGTCGGCTACGTGCTCATCGAGAATGTGCGCCTGCCGCGAGGCCTCGCAACTCTCTACGGCGGCCGGCCGGGTCTGCTCGGCTCGCTGCGCCTCGCCCGCCTGGTGCTTGGCCACATCATCGCCACCGGTGGCCTCGCCTTGACCGACGACCTGCTCGGCCAGTTCCTCGGCCAGGACATCCTGCGGCGCCTGTCACGGCGGCTTGGCGAAGGGGCCTTCAACGGTGCGCTGACCGCGCGCATCGGTGTCGCCGCCATCGAGGTGATCCGTCCGCTGCCCTTCCTTGCCGCCAAACCGCCGCGCGTGCGCGACATCCTCGGCACTGCGCTGAAGCCGGTGATTGCGCCGGGCAAGAGCTGAGGGGCAAACATTGGCGCCGCTGGCGGTGGCCGGCATCGCGCCGGCGTTGACGCTGTCGGCCATCGTGCCAACGTCAACCGGGACTAGGGACCGCTACGCGCGATGATCGCCTCGCCGTGCTTCCACCGCTGGCATCACACCGATGAAGAGGACCCACGCGACAAGAATTTCGCCGGCCTCTGCCGTTCTGGCATATCCTGTTCGGCACCTACTACATGCAGCGCGATCGGCTGCCGCACTGCTTCGGGACGGCGACCCCGTGCCGGGCAATCCGATCGGGCAGAGGATATCGCCCTTCGAGCGGAGCTGAGCATGCCCGTATACGACCGCGCCTTGTTGCTGCATGGGGCCAAGCGCGACGAAGTGCTGTCGCTCGCGGAGGTTCAGCAATACGGCCGCGACAGCTCGCCGATCCCGACTACATCCGCGTCTACGGCATGCCTCCTGCCCAGTGGTACGCGCGCGGCATTCGCCTGCTCGGCCGCACCGCGGTCGAGTGCACGCGCGATGCCCTGGCGGATCTGATCGGTAGTGACATCGCCCACCTTGCGGCCAGATTGCAGGCGGCGACCGGCTTCACGGTCATCGATCCGTTCGCCGGGTCGTGCAACACGCTCTACTGGATCCTGCGGGATGTCCGCAACTCCGAGGGCATTGCCTGCGAGTTTGACCCGCAGGTCTACGATCTGACCAGGCGCAACATCGCCAACCTCGATTGCAAGATCCAGTTGCTGCATGGCGACTACCGGCAGCTGCTGCAAGGCCGGCCCTTTCCGGCCGGTCACGGCCTCATCGTGTTCGTGGCGCCGCCGTGGGGAACGGCACTCGATGAAGCGATCGGCCTCGATCTCCGCCGCACCACGCCTCCGATCACCGAAATCATCGAGGACTTTGTTCAGTATCTATCCAGACCGCAGGATGCTGTTCGCCACGCAGGTCTACGAAAAGGTCAACCTCTCTTCGCTCGAAGAGCTTGGCAAGGTTCTCGACTGGTCCGACCTGCGCGTCTATCGGATCAACGAGCAGGGCCGCAACCACGGCATCCTGCTCGGCACCAAGGGATGGACGCCGTAGCGCCGCTCCAACGAATAACTTGCGGTCTTTCCGGTTTGGGCTGAACGGTACCCGACGGCTCTGTCATCCTCGGGCTTGTCCCGAGGATCCAGCCATCCACCAGCCCCGGCGCAAGTTGATAGATGGTGGTCGGGACACGCCCGACCATGACGAACGAATCTAAAGCTGGCCCGACCCGAAGGTGTCGCAGGCCTGCATCTGGCCGCTCTGGAAGCCGGCGGTGAACCAGCGCACACGCTGCTCCGAGCTGCCGTGCGTGAAGCTCTCCGGCACCACGCGGCCCGGTGGCCTGCCGCTGCAGCGTGTCGTCGCCGATCGCCGAGGCCGCTCGCAGGCCGCTCTCGATGTCGCCCGGCTCCAGGCGCTGCTTCATCTGGTTGGTGCGGTTGGCCCACACACCCGCCAGGCAATCGGCTTGCAGCTCCATCCTGACCTGCATCTCGTTGGCGCGGCGCGGATCGCGCTGCTGCGCCTCGCGCACCTTGGCGGACACACCCAGCAGCGTCTGCACGTGATGCCCGACCTCGTGGGCCACCACATAGGCCTGCGCAAACTGACCCGGAGCCTTGAACCGCCGGCTCAGCTCGTCGAAGAACGCCAGATCGATGTAGACCTTCTGGTCGAGCGGGCAATAGAACGGCCCCATCCTGGCATCACCGGTGCCGCACGCCGTCGGCGTCATGCCGCGGAACATCACCAGCTTCGGATCTTCGTATCGGCGCCCTGCCTCCTGAAAGGTCCGGTTCCAGACGTCCTCGGTGTCGGCCAGCACGCGCTTGACGAAGTGGGCGTTCGCCTCGTCCTGCGGCGACAGCGGCTGCTGGCTGGTCTGCCCGCTGCCGCCGATCGGGATGCCGCCGCCGCTCAGCAGCTCCAGCGGATTGATGCCAAGCATCAGGCAGATGGCGCCGACGACCAGCAGCGTGGTGATGCTCATGCCGCCCGGACCGCCGATCTGGATCGGGATGCGCATGCCGCCGCCGCCGAAACCACCCGATGCGCGGCGATCTTCCACGTTCTGGCTTTCCCGATCCTCGTCGCCGTATCGCATGTGCAAACCCTTGTTATGCCGCGACTTCTCGCGAGCAGGCTCCGCCATCTAGCACACGAGCGCCACCAGCCGACAAGGGGCTGGTGGTCTTAGTCGGCGCCCTGCTCCTTGTCCGACGGCACTGGCTTGTCGGCCGTAACCGTGCGCGTGCGCAGGATAGGAAGTTGCAGCAGCTTGCTTGGTTCCGTGCGGGCCCGCTCTGGCTTTAACAAAGCGGTAACCTGTTTGGACGACGCCACCGTCCCATCATTCTCATAAGCCTCGTGATTCTTCTCGATGTCGCGCAGCTCGTAGCGGTAGTTGACCATCAGCCCGTGTGCTTCGCGCAGGCCTTTGGCCGAGGTATCGCCTAGCCAGTTGATGCGTTCCAGCCGCGCGCCGTTGCCAAGATGGAAGCGGGCCACCGGATCGATCGGCCGCCCTTCCGCTGTCTTCTCGTTCAGGAAGTAGTGGGCCGCCAGCCGCATCAGGGTCGGCTTTATCACTTCCGCCAGCGCCGGGTCGTCGGCCCAGGCCGGATCGTCGAGCACGGCAAGCCTACCGCGATCCACACCCGTGATCAGCGTATTGTCCTCACCGGCGAGCTGCTCCTCCAGCCATTGCGCGAAACGCGGCACCGGGGACAGCGTAACGAACGTCTTGAGGCTGCTGCGCTCCTTCACCAGGTCTTCCACCACCTGTTTGATCAGGAAGTTGCCGAACGAGATACCGCGCAGGCCCTCCTGGCAGTTGGAGATCGAGTAGAACACCGCCGTGGTCGGTTTGTCGGCGATGCCGTCCGTCTTCGGGGCCTCGCCCAGCACCGAATGGATGCTGTCCGGGATCGCATTCATCAGCGCCACCTCGACGAAGATCAGAGGTTCGTCGATCAGCGATGGGTGGAAGAAGGCAAAGCAGCGCCGGTCAGTCGGGTCGAGGCGCCGGCGCAGATCATCCCAGCCCTGGATCTCGTGCACGGCCTCGTAGGCGATGATCTTCTCCAGGATGGCGGCCGGCGTCTGCCAGTCGATGCGGCGCAGAACCAGAAAGCCACGGTTGAACCATGACGACAGCAGATGCTTGAGGTCCACCTCGACGCGCGCCAGCGCCGGCTCCCCTGGCATCGACTCCAGCAAGTCGAGGCGCATGGCAACGATCTCGGCCGTTGCTCCGGGCGCCAGGTTCAGGCGCCGGAAGAACTCCTGGCGCGGGCTTTCGACGGCCGCCTGCAGCGCGGACATCGACGCCTCGCTCGGACGCTCGAGGTAGGCCTTGGCTGCACGTGCCGCAGCGTTGGGATCGGGCTGCAGGGTCTCGGCCAGGAACTCGAGGAAGGCGTGCCGCTCCTCGGGCGATAGTGCTCGATAGCGGAGGAGGATCTCGCGCGCGATGGCCACGCCGGACGCCTCGCCGCGCACCGATACCAGGGCGTCGGCAAGCTCCGTGATGTCGTCTTGGGGGTCCGCCCCGCCAAGCGAGCGCGGCAGCAGCTGTCGCCCCTGCTCGGCGATCGTATTGAGCAGCTCCTGCAGAAATGAAACGTTCACGTGTAACCCCTTGTCCCGCGCGCCTTCCTGGCCATGGCCAAGCTGACGCTCAAATACAACAATTTGGCGGCGTGGCGGTTCCCTTGGGCCCCCACCACAACCGGGAGATGACAACAGCTGGCCTGACCCGCCATGCTATCCGCAGAGCTATTTAGGGAGGGATTAGCCGATGACCACCGAAACCTACGAGATCCTTGCCGTCAAATATGCTGAACGGCTGGATCGTTTCCGTGCCGAAAGCTTCATCACGCCGGCGCCGGACGACCACGCCACCCCCCACCCGATGGACTATTTCGTCTGGGTGATCCGCAACAGCGCCCGCACCATTCTGGTCGACACCGGCTTCGACGAGGCTGAGGCCCGCAAGCGCAACCGCAAAGTGATGCGGGCGCCGGCCGCCGCGCTGGAGCTGATCGGCATCTCCGCGGCCCAGATCGATCAACTGATCGTCACGCATCTGCACTACGACCACGCCGGCACGCTGGGCGCCTTCCCAAAGGCGCACTTCCACCTGCAGGCGGCCGAGATGCAGTACGCCACCGGCCCCTGCATGTGCCACGCCCAGCTGCGCATGCCGTTCACGGCCGACCACGTGTGCGAGATGGTGCGCAACGTCTATTCCGGCCGCGTCGTCTTCCACGAAGGTGACGCCGAGATCGCGCCGGGCATCACCGTGCACAAGACCGGCGGCCACAGCCGCGGCCTGCAATGCGTGCGCGTGGCAACCGCCAGCGGTCCGGTGGTGCTCGCCTCCGATGCCTCGCACTACTACGAGAATTTCGAGAAGGGCAAAGTCTTCCCGATCGTCGTCGACGCGGAAGATACGCTGCGCGGCTATGCACGCCTGTATCAGCTGGCGGCCTCCCCGCGCCACATCGTGCCGGGGCACGATCCGCTCGTGTTGCAGCGCTATCCTGCCCTCAACAGCCAGGCGGCCGGCTTCGTGCATCGCCTGGACGTGCCGCGGCTGGATTGAAGGTTGCGCGGAGGCTCTCACCAACTCGTGATGCCTCGCCGCAAACTCGCGCAGGCGCGCACCCGTAGCTCTCCCAGCCGGCAAACAGCCGGCAATGTGCAATGGGAGAACGCCATGCTGCCTGCCGGGATTGCCCGCTTCGCCATCGCCGCTGCTCTGACCGCGCTCGCCATCCTGCCGGCGGCTGCGCAGGACAACTACGAGAGCTGGCAGCCTCTCAAAAACCCGTTCCCGAGCACGGGCGGCGGCGGCATCATGATCGGCGAGTACAATCCGGTCGTGGTCGGCGACAAATGCCGCACCGATTTCACGGCGACGGAGCCGGGCGGCAAGGTCTACTACAACATGGTGGAGTTCGACGCCGTGCCGGCCCAGGGCGGCATCCTGTGCACCAACGGCAAGTGGCGCGCCCGCGACGGCAGCGCCTCGGGCACCACGCCCTATCGCGTATTCATCAAGGACGGCATCAAGCGCGGCTCGCCGTGAGGCGATCAGGCCGCAGGTCCGTAGATGGCATGCGCGCGCGCCTCGAAAGCCTCGGCGTACTTGCGGAAGGCGCGATCGAACAGGCCCCCGACCAGCATCTGCAGCGTCAAGGATTTCAGCTCGTAGTCGATGGTGAAATCGACGTTGCAGCCGCCCGCTGCCGACGCGAGCGCCCAGCGGTTCTCCAGCCGCCGGAACGGGCCGCTGGCCGCGCCGGGCATAGCCCCCGCCTCCACTCGCAGATTAGCCGGATCGAGCACGACGCGGCTGGTGAAGGTCTCGCGGATCGCCATGTAGCCGACCGTCATCTGTGCGATCACCACGTCACGATCGCCCTCGGCCTGCCGGCCGACCACGGTCAGCGCCTCGCACAGCGGCAGGAACTGCGGGTATTTGTCGACATCGGCAACCAGGTCGAACATCTGGCGCGGCGTGAACGGTACCCGGCGGACGGTGCGGAAAGACGGCATGGCCGTCGGCTATAGGTCAGCGCGCCCCATCCCGGCAAGCAACGCTTTGGCTTGGGCCCCTCGCCACTCAGGGCGGTTTGCCGCTCACTGTTGATCTGAATAGCAAATCACGGAACCGGGGCCCCCCGCCGCGCGTTGTCCGCAAGATACTTGACTGGGGGTGGTGGCGGATGCCGTCGGAAGCGTCTGACCCTGTTCTACACTGGCAAGCACTTGCGGAAGAAGCACGGGCCATTGCGGACCAGATGACCGACCCGCAAGCCAAGCTGATTCTGCTCACGATCGCGCGTGGATACAATCGTCTCGCGGAACGCGCCGCGATGCGCCAGGCGCGCGTCGATCCCGACCCCGACCCGGACCCCGACGAATAATCGTGCCGGCATTGTCCAAATGTGTTCCGGATCGGAACCGGAACTCAGCATTGTTTTGCGTGTTCAAGATATATGGATTCCAGGACCAAGATCGACGACCCGGCCTATTGGCGGCAACGTGCGGAAGAAACTCGCCGCCTCGCCCCGCATTTGAGCGATGCTGTAGCGAAGCAGACCCTGGAGGAGATCGCCGCAGCCTACGAACAGCTGGCCAAGCTCGCTGAAACACGGCGCAAACGATAATCCGGACTGACCGGCCGTGGCACGGGGCACAACCCGTCATCGCCGCCCCTGCATGCCGGCTCGTGTCGGCCTTGCCGACGCTGAAGCCACGTGCACATTCCGCTCAAGCAGAATGGGCGCGCGGCAAACCTCGCCCTCGCCCCGATTTCGTGCAACCCTGCTGCCCGTTGCAAGGGAGCGGCCCGCGTGCGCCTGTCCGTCCTCGACCAGTCCGTAGCCGTTGCCGATCGCTCGCAGAGCGAGGCGATCCGCAACACCATGCAACTCGCCAAGGCCTGCGAGGGCTGGGGCTATCAGCGCTTCTGGGTGTCGGAGCATCACGCCAACGCTACCATCGTCGGCACGGCGCCCGAGATCCTGATCGCCGCCATCGCCGCCACCACCAGCACGATCCGCGTCGGCAGCGCCGGGGTGATGCTGCCGCACTACTCGTCGTTTAAGGTGGCCGAGCAGTTCCGCGTGCTGGAGGCGATCGCGCCTGGCCGCATCGATCTGGGGCTCGGCCGCGCGCCGGGCTCGGACGGCCGCACCGCCTTCGCGCTGAACCCGCTCGCCAACGAGCGCCCCGCCCACTTCCCCAACGACGTGCGCGACCTGATGGCCTGGGTCACGGGCGGCGAGCTGCCCGAAGGCCACCACTTCCGCACCGTCAAGGCATACCCCGAGGGCGACACCGCACCCGAGATCTGGATGCTCGGCAGCTCCGACTACGGCGCCCAGGTCGCCGCGCATTTCGGCCTGCCCTACGCATTCGCCTGGTTCTTCACCGAGGGCGCGGGCGCCCAGCAGGCGCTCGACCTCTACCGCCGCCTCTATAAGCCGAGCCCGCGCCATCCCGTGCCGCATGCGGGACTGTGCGTGTGGGCGCTCGCCGCCGGCACCGAGGAAGAGGCGCAGCACCACTTCACCTCGCGCGCCCGCTTCCGCCTGCTGCGCGACCGCGGCATCTTCTCGCCGCTCGAGTCGCCCGAGGCCGCCGCTGCCTATCCCTACACGCCGATGGAAGAGGCCCGCATCGCCGAGCTGCGCCGGGAAGCTTTCGTCGGCACCGGCCAGCAGGTCGCGGCCCGCATCACCGAACTCGCCGAGCGCATGGACGTGCAGGAGATGGCCATCGTCACCTGGGCCTACGACGAGGCCGCGCGCCACACCAGCTACCGCCTGCTCGCCGAGGCGATGGGCTGAGACCAGATCGGAAGGGTTCGTGAAGGCATTCCGGTGCTCGAAGGCCAGACCGGGCAATGGTGGGCAGTGTAGGGATCGAACCTACGACCCCACCCGTGTGAAGGGTGTGCTCTACCGCTGAGCTAACCGCCCGTTGCGACCGTCTCTTGCCACACGCGCCGCAGCCACGCAAGTTGCGCCACCACCCTCACGCAATGCCGCAGTTTCCATGCCTTGCCCGGCCCCGCCCTCGGCCCTAGCCTCTTGCGCGCCGCCAGCGGCCCGCAAGAGGCCTCGTCCGGACGGCAGGAGGAACCCTTTGCCCGACTGGCAACTCTGGCTGCCGCCGGCGCTGACCAAGCCGCGCTTCCGCCTGTACGTGGCCGGCCACAGCGTCTCGGTGATCGGCGGCTGGATCCAGCAGGTGGCGCTGTCCTGGCTGATCTTCCGTTTGACCGGGTCAATATTCCTGCTCGGTCTGGCGGGCTTCCTGCTCAACATCTTCTACCTGCTGCTCGGGCCACTGGCGGGCCTCGCCGCTGACCGCCTGCCGCGCCTCAAGGCCCTGATCGCCATCGATCTGGCGCTGGCCGCACTCGCTGTGCTGCTGGCCGCCATGGGGCTCGCCGACGTCACCGACATCCGGGCCTACCTGGCTGTCGCGACACTGATCGGCGTCGCCAGCGCCCTCGAGATGCCGATGCGCCAGACCCTGTTCAAGGACATCGTCGAGGATCGCGCCCTGCTCGCCAGCGCCGTGGCCATGAGCGGCATGGTCTACAACGTCGGCCGCATGATCGGGCCGGCCATCGCCGGCACCCTGTTGATCTACATCTCCGAGGCCTGGTGCTTCGTCCTCAATGCGCTGAGCTACGCCGCCATCATCGGCGCCCTGCTGGCGATGCGCCTGCCCTCCCGTCACAACACCGTCGCCGCCGGCCTTGCCCCGGAGGGTTTCGCCGCCAGCCTGACCGTGCTCGGCTCGTTTCCGGCCGTGCGCTATCTGCTGCCGACCCTGGTTGCCATCGGCCTGTGCGCCACGTTCTACGTGCCGCTGATGCCGTCGATCGTTGCCCACTTCTTCGACGGGCAGTCCTCTACCGTCGGCCTGCTCATCAGTTCAGCCGGCCTCGGCGCGCTCGGCGCCTCGATCTATCTCGCGCTGCAGCCGGGCTTCAGCCGCCAGCTGCGCCTGGTGACCGTTGCGCCGCTGGCGGTTGGCGTATCGCTGGCTGCTTTCGCCTGGTCGCGCAGCCTGCCGCTGTCGATGCTGCTGCTGGGCGCCATGGCGGGCTCCATGCTGGTGGCGAGCAATGCCACCAACGCCCTGCTGCAACAGTCGGTGCCCGACGACTGGCGCGGACGGGTGATCGGCGTCTACAGCATGGCGTTTGCGGGCACCGCCCCGATCGGCGGCCTGCTGGCCGGCTGGCTCGCCGAACGCATCGGCCTTACACCGATGCTGACCATCAACGGCGTGCTGATCGTTGCCGCCGGTCTCCTGACCCGCTGGCGCCTGCACAATCACCCCGAGGCCCTGCGCGGCTTGATGCGCAGCCTGAGCCGACCTTAGCGCCTGTCCTGCTTAGGTGGACGTGCCAGGCGACCATCCATCGCAGCCCTGAGCCCGTCGAAGGGCGAATGTCTCCGCCGTGCCGTGCTTGGACAAAGTCAGCACTGGAGCGACACCATCCTTCCTGCGCAATCCGTCACGCACGCGCGCGCAGCGCCCCGCGCCCGGCGTAGCGCGCGACATCGCCCAGCTCCTCCTCGATGCGGATCAGCTGGTTGTACTTCGCCGTGCGGTCCGAGCGCGACAGCGAGCCGGTCTTGATCTGGCCGGCGTTGGTGGCGACCGCGATGTCGGCGATGGTGGCGTCCTCCGTCTCGCCCGACCGGTGCGAGATCACCGCCGTGTAGGCGGCGCGCTGCGCCATGCTCACCGCATCCAGCGTCTCCGACAGCGAGCCGATCTGGTTGACCTTGACCAGGATCGAGTTGGCGATGCCCTCCTTGATGCCCTTCGCCAGCCGCTCCGTATTGGTGACGAACAGATCGTCGCCGACCAGCTGGCACTTGGCCCCCACCGCCTCGGTCAGCGCCTTCCAGCCCTGCCAGTCGTCCTCCGACATGCCGTCCTCGATCGACACCACTGGATAGCGCGACACCAGACCCGCCAGGTACTTGGCCATGCCGCCGGCGTCCAGCGACTTGCCCTCGCCCTGCATCTCGTACTTGCCGCCCTTGAAGAACTCGGTGGCCGCGCAGTCGAGCGCCAGCACCACGTCATCGCCCGGCTTGTAGCCGGCCTTCTCGATCGCCTTCATGATGAAGCCGATCGCCTCCTCGGCCGACTTCAGGTTGGGCGCGAAGCCGCCCTCGTCGCCGACATTGGTGGAGTGGCCTGCGTCCTTGAGACCCTTGCGCAGGGTGTGGAACACCTCCGAGCCGACGCGGATGGCGTCCGCGCAGGTCGGCGCGCCCACCGGCATGATCATGAACTCCTGGATGTCGATCGGATTGTCGGCATGCGCGCCGCCGTTGATGATGTTCATCATCGGCACCGGCAGCACGTAGGCGTCGACACCGCCAATGTAGCGGTAGAGGGGAAGCTCGCGCGTGGCCGCTGCCGCCTTGGCCACCGCCAGCGACACGCCGAGGATGGCGTTGGCGCCGATGCGTCCCTTGTTGGGTGTGCCGTCGAGCGTGCGTAACACCTCGTCGATGCGCCGCTGATCCTCGGCATCCATGCCCGACAGCGCATCGAAGATCTCGCCGTTGACGGCGTCCACCGCCTTCAGCACACCCTTGCCCTGGTAGCGCGCCTTGTCACCATCGCGCAGCTCGACGGCCTCGTGCGCTCCGGTCGAGGCGCCCGACGGCACGCCGGCCCGTCCGCGTGCGCCGTCCTCCAGCACCACGTCCACCTCCACGGTGGGGTTGCCGCGGCTGTCCAGGATCTCCCGGCCGATGATGTCGACAATGGCGGTCATTTGCCTCTCCAGCTCTCGGTTGCGACCCTCGGCGTCGCCGTGGGAAGGTGTGGAAAAATTGCGCACGTTCTAGCCCGGACCGGCAGCCCCGGCAAAGCGGCAGATCGCGCTGCACAGTTGCAGGTCGCTCGCAGCCCATGGCCGATACCTCAGCCCTCGTTCTGTTCTCCGGCGGACAGGACTCGACCGTCTGCCTCGCCTGGGCGCTCGAGCGCTATGCCAGGGTCGAGACCATCGGCTTCGACTACGGCCAGCGGCACGCGGTCGAGCTCACCCAGCGCCCCGTGATCCGCGCCGAGCTTGTCCGCCGTTTTCCCGACTGGGCGCCCCGCCTCGGCGACGACCGCGTGCTTTCGCTCACCACGCTCGGCCAGATCAGCGACACGGCTTTGACGCGCGAGACGGCCTTCGCCATGACCGAGGCCGGTCTGCCCAACACCTTCGTGCCTGGCCGCAACCTGGTCTTCTTCACCTACGCCGCTGCGCTCGGCTATCGGCGCGGCCTCAACACCCTGGTCGGCGGCATGTGCGAGACCGACTTCTCCGGCTACCCCGATTGCCGCAACGCCACCCTGCAGACCCTCGCCGAGGCCATCTCGCTCGGGATGGATCGGCCGTTCGCCATCGACACGCCGCTGATGTGGATGGACAAGGCCGGCACCTGGGAGATGGCCCACCAGCTGGGCGGCGCCGCGCTCGTCGATCTGATCGTCGAGCACACTCACACCTGCTATATGCCGGACCGCACCACACGCCACGCCTGGGGCTTCGGCTGCGGCAGCTGCCCCGCCTGCACCTTGCGCGTCAAAGGATGGGACACATGGCAAGCCAGCCAATCCAACGAGCAGACCTGACCCGAGCCGTCGACCTCGCCATCGCCGGCGACTGGGACGGCGCGCACAAGATCGTGCAGGAGGACGAGGACGATGCCACCTCGTGCTGGATTCACGCCGTGCTGCACAAGATCGAGGGCGATATCGGCAACAGCCGCTACTGGTATCGCCGCGCCGGGCAATCCTACGAGGCCTATCCCGACACAAAGGCCGAACTCTCCGCCATCAAGGCCGCACTGACCTACTGACAGCAGAATAAGAAGCGCTGCTTGGCTTACCCGATTGCTTACCCGCCGGCCTTGTCGATGCGCATGAAGGCCTGCACGCCCTTAGCCTCGACGTCAGCCAGGGTCGCAGGTGGCTGCAAGGTTGCGAGGCGTTGCAGGATCTCGCTGCACAGCATTTTCATGGTACGACCGGCGGCGCCGGGATACTTCGCCCAATAGGAGCGCGCACGCGGCGAGAAATGCGCCGCCGTCTGGAACGCGTTGGCGCGCGGGATGGCCTGCTCGAAGCAGCGGTTGCCGCCGTTGTGGTGCAGCCAACGGGCGAAGCGCTCGTCCTCGGTGGAGTTCACATCCTTCATGGTGATGACGACGCCGAGCGGCTCGGCAAATCCCATGTCCGAGTCGCGCTGGCGGAACTGCCGCAGGAACTGCAGGCCGTGCGTCGAGATGTAGTCGGGCTTGGTCGGCGCCAGGTAGAAATCGCACTCGCGCAGCCAGCTCTCGGTCAGCACCGACAGGCCCGGTGCGCTGTCGATCAGAACCAGGTCGTAGGCAGCCCCAACATCGTTGAGGAACGCGCGCACCACGTAACGCAGCGCGGCTTCCTTCCCGCTCTTGGACACCTCGCGCTCGAACAGCGTCAGATGCCCGCCGCCGGCCAGCAGGTCGATCGACGTCGCATCGTCGACGTCGGAGACGCCGCCGGTCAGGAACGCGCGCCAGTTGGTGTCGGCATCGTGCAGCCCGACGGCGATCAGGTAGTCGACGATCGTACGCCGTTGCTGCTGGATCGCTTCCAGCCAGTCCGGCGCCACCAGCATGTTGCTGATGCTGGCATGCGCGTCTGAATCGATGACCAGCACGCGCTTGCCGAAGTGGGCCGAAAACGTCTCGGCAAGTGTCAGCACAAGAGTCGATTTGCCGACACCGCCCTTGGCGTTCATGACAGAAATGGTGTTGCGCATGCTTCCCCGTCGCGCTTCACACCCGCAAGCTCAGACAATGGGGCAACCTGGGAGAATTTGTGGCCGCACCAGATCGCCCCCGGCAAATTTTCGGCCCGGCCAGTATCCGCAATATAACCCACCGAGGGCCGACCTTCCACCATCAGGTCTCGATCTTGAACGGGTTGAAGTCCGTGTCCCGATCATAATAGTCCTCGTTCTCCGCCTTCTTCAGGAAGGCGACGACCCGATAGGTGACGGGCAGGAAAGCAACCTCGACGAGCGTCTTGGCGACGAACTGGGTATAGGCCAGCGTCACCACCAGTTCGTTCGGCATGATCCCTGAGTTGTAGAAGGCCAGCGGATAAAACAGCGCCGAGTTGACGGCCTCCCCGGCAATCGTCGAGCCGACGAAGCGCGCGCCCTGGTAGCGCCCGTTGGTTGCCACTTTCATCTTGGCCAGCACGTAGGAGTTGACGAACTCGCCGCAGAAGTAGGCAAACATCGAAGCGAGCGCGATGCGCCAGGTGTTGCCGAAGGCGATCTCGTAAGCCGCCTGGTTGGGCCAATTGGGCGCATGCGGCAGCGCAACAACGACCGACGCCATCACGGCCGCAAATATCAGCGCCGCAAAACCCGACCAGATCACCCGACGCGCCCGCGCGTAGCCATACACCTCGGTCAGCACATCGCCGAATACGTAGGAGATCGGGAAGAACAGCACGCCCGCCCCGAACGTCACCGGCCCCCACCAAGGCAGGTCGACCTGCGCGGCTTTGGCCGGCCCGATCAGGTTCGAGCACACCAGCACCACCACGAAGGCCACCATCACGAACTCGAAGTAGCGGAACTGCCGGGTCGGCGGGACGGGCATGGGTCTAAGGCTCCCTACTCTGAGCCGGCAGGTCTCCCCCTGGCCGGATGCTCGCAAATCCCCTAAAGACCGCCTGCGATCAAGCCAATTCGCAAGCCAATTCTCTGGCCGCACTGCATTTTCTCAGGCGCGGCCGACCGGAGAGCATCATGGCCCGCAAGACCCCCGACGTGAAGCTGTTGGGCGCCAAGGCAGAAATCCCCGCGAGCCCCGACAAGGCGATCCTCGATCGGGTGGCCAATCCGCACCCCGACACGCCCTACGTGGCCCGCTTCACCGCGCCCGAGTTCACGGCGCTGTGTCCGGTCACCGGCCAGCCGGACTTCGCCTTGCTGATGATCGACTACGTGCCCGACCGCTGGCTGGTGGAGTCCAAATCGCTCAAGTTTTACCTTGCCTCGTTCCGCAACCACGGCGCCTTCCATGAGGACTGCACGGTGGCCATCGGCAAGCGCATCGTCGACCTGCTCGAGCCCCACTACCTGCGCATCGGCGGCTACTGGTATCCGCGCGGCGGCATGCCGATCGATGTGTTCTGGCAGACCGGCTCGCTACCTGCCGGCGCGTGGCTGCCCGACCAGGGCGTCCCCTCCTACCGCGGGCGCGGCTGATCCGCCCGTGCGGCCACCCTGCTGACCGACCGCGAGTCGCTCCAGGCAAAGCCACGCGCCACCTTGCGGCCGGGAAACAGCAGCGTCACCGGATTGATGTGGCCACCGCTTTGCGTGCGCACCTCATAGTGCACGTGCGGTCCCGTCGAGTGGCCGGTGCTGCCGAGCAGGCCCAGCTTCTGGCCTTGCTCGAGCATGGTCCCGACCTTGGTGGTTATCTTGCTTAGGTGCCCGTAGAGATGCACCCGGCCCTGCGCGTCCTGCGCCATCACAGCATTGCCGTAGCCGCCCCTCCAGCCCGCGAAGGTCACGCGCTGCCGCCCGCTCGTGGCATGCACCGGCGTGCCGAGGGGACCCGCCAGATCAATGGCCGGATGGGTGCGCCCCTGATTGAACAGGCTCGTCACCCGCCCATTCTCGAACGGCATAATGAACTCCTGCACCAACGGCACGGGCGCGAGCTCCCTGGCGATTTCGAGGTCCGGGAAGGCGGCCAGCGGATCGGTCCCTGTCGACATCCAAACGGGCAAGGGAATTCGCGAGATGTGTCCGGCTTCGGGTTCGCTGAGCCTTCTTTTCGGCAACCTGAGCCCGCGCAACTCCGCCATGCTGGACGGCAGCTCAATAACTTCCGTCGCCGCCTCGAGGCTCGCTTCAGGATGCTTCCTCGGCTCGCTGTGCGAGAGCAAGGCCTCGTGTGAACCTCCGGAAGCCTCGTCGCCAACACTCACAACCGACGGGCCATCCAGCGCGCCCTGGTCATGCGCCGACCTCACACCTTCCGGATATCCCCGCCCCGCCGCCTCTTCGATCATGCTGACTAGGAAGCCAATCGAGAAGAAAACCAACGCCACCCGTACGACACGCATGCCCACTCACAGAACGTTGCTGCTGCATTCATTTGCAAATGCAAGAACCCCATCGAGCCTCCGATCACCACGCGGCCGTCCGCCGCAGGCCCGACCCCGCTATTTCATGGGTTCAACAAAATCGCGGCTTTTGCGGCCAAGTACGGCACCGTGGCGGAGGACGGCATCGCGAGAGCATTCTTTGCCCCGCGCTCATCGACGCATGAAGACGCCGAACATTGACGTGCGCAGCATATTCGGTCGTGCGCGACAGCGTTCGGCGCAGCACCGATGGTCGCCAAGGAGCCTAGGGCTCGGTCGGCGGCGACCAGCACTATTCAAATTGCCGAACTGAGCAGTGACCCACCGGCGTCGGGTTAATTCATGAACTTGGCATGCCGATCAGCACATTCTGGCGACCGGCTCGCTCCCGGCCGGCGTCGGGCTTCCTCGACCAAGCAGCCGCGGCTGAGTTTCAGAGCATTTCCCAGACTTGCGGGGCACCGGATTGCTGAACCGCGGGCGCGGCTGATCCCCAAGTCAGTCCCTGTCGCGCAACCGCACGTTCGGGCGGTCGCTGGCGCTTGCCTATGCACGGGGTGCGCCCCAGCCATGCCGCATCTGCGCCACGTTGGCGCCGTGCATGCACCCGCTGCGGAAAATTGTCCTGCCGATGCATCGCTTTCGGCACCTTGAGCGTTACGGCTTCGATTGAATGTTGCATGGAGGCAGGATTTGGACAGACCGCATACCTCAGCCAAGGCTGCGTCCGGGATCCCGGGCCTCGACGACGTCCTGTCCGGAGGCTTCACCCGCGGCGCCTTGTTCCTTCTCGAAGGCAACCCTGGCACCGGCAAGACCACCATCGCCCTGCGCTTTCTCATGGAGGGCGCCCAGCTCGGCGAGCGTACGCTCTACATCACGCTGGCCGAGACCCGGGACGAGCTCATCAGCGGCGCCGCCTCGCACGGCTGGACGCTCGGTGACGGCGTCAATGTATTCGAGTTGCAGCCACCCGAGAGCCTGCTCAATCCCGAGCAGCAGCAATCGCTGCTCTATTCCTCGGACCTCGAGCTTGGCGAGACCGTCAAGCTCATCTTCGACGAGGTAGAGCGTGTGCACCCCTCACGCATCGTCATCGACAGTTTGTCGGAGATCCGCCTGCTCGCGCAAAGCTCGCTGCGCTACCGCCGGCAGGTGCTTGCCATAAAGCATTACCTCGCGCGGCGCGGCGCCACCGTGCTGGCTCTCGACGACCTCACCACCGACCCCATGGACAAGACGGCGCACAGCATCGCCCACGGCGTGGTGCGCCTCGAGGAGCGCGCGCCTAACTACGGCATCGAGCGACGGCGCATGCGCGTCATGAAGTACCGCGGCCAAGCCTATCGTGGCGGCTACCACGATCTCATCATCCGCACCGGCGGCATCGACATCTTCCCGCGGCTCATTTCCCAACAGCACCGCAGCCGTTTCGACGCCACCAATGTTCCGAGCGGCAACGACGAACTGGACCATCTGCTCGGGGGTGGACCTGACCGCGGCTCCAGCGTGCTGGTTCTCGGACCGGCAGGCACCGGCAAGTCCCTGCTCTGTCTGCAGTTCGCGGTCGCCGCCGTTCAGCGCGGGGAGAAGGCTGCCCTCTACGTCTTCGACGAGGAGTTGGGCTTGCTGTTCCGCCGCACCAAAAAGCTCGGCATGGATCTCGAGAAGCTGCGCGCGGACGGCACCCTCAACATCGAGCAGGTGGACGCGGCCGAGCTGTCGCCCGGCGAGTTCGCGCACCGCGTGCGCCGCCAGATCGAGAAGGAGCCCGTGCGCACGGTCATCATCGACAGCCTCAATGGCTACCAATCGGCCATGCCCGAGGAGCAGTCGCTGATCCTGCACATGCACGAGCTGCTGCAGTATCTCAATCGCCAGGGCGCCACCACATTTCTGACCGTGGCCCAGCACGGACTGGTGGGCGACATGAAGGCTCCGGTCGATGTTACCTATCTCGCAGATACGGTGATCTTGCTTAGGTACTTCGAAGCGCTCGGCCGCGTGCGGCGTGCGATCTCGGTGATCAAGAAGCGCACGGGCATGCACGAGGACACGATCCGCGAGCTCATGATCTCCAACCGTGGCATCTCGCTGGGCGACCCGCTCAATGAATTTCACGGCATCCTGCGCGGCGTACCGACCTATACCGGCAGCCGGTCACCCCTGCTTGCGGCAGAAGGCGAGTGATGCCGTTCGGAGGTCAAAACTCGGAACGTGTACTCATCCTCGCTCCGCTCGGCCGCGACGCCGAGGTGTGCGCTCGCCTCATGCAGGAAGGCGGTTGGGCCACCTTTACTTGCAACGACGTTGCCAGCGTGTGCGATGAGCTCAACAAGGGCTCCGCATTCGCCGTTCTAGCAGAGGAGGCTTTGGCGAACGGCCACTTGATGCAGCTGGTCAACTGGATCAGGAGCCAGCCGGCGTGGTCCGACTTTCCATTCATCATCCTCACCTGGCACGGCGACGCGCCCGACCGCAATGCGTTCGCTCGCCGCTTGCAGACTACTCTGGGCAACGTCAGCTTCCTCGAGCGGCCGTTTCACCCAACCACGCTCGCCAGCATGGGCCGCTCCGCGCTGCGCTCTCGCCGGCGCCAGTATCAGGCGCGCGAACTTCTGGAGCGCTATGAGCTGCTGGCCCGCGAGCTGCAGCATCGCACCAAAAACCTGCTGGCCATCATCCAGTCGATCGGCAACGCCAGCCTCGGCAAGCATGGCGAGGGCCGCGAGGCCTTCTTCGCCCGCCTGCATGCGCTGGCCAAGGCACAGGACCTTCTCATGGAAGGCGACGGCCGTGGCGCTCTGATGAAGGTTCTTGTCCAACAGGCTTTGCAAAGCTTCGGCAGCCGAGTCGCGGTCGAGGGCCCCAACATCTACTTGAAAGCCAGTGCCGCACAGGGCTTCGCGCTCATCATGCACGAGCTGGCCACCAATGCGGCCAAGCACGGCGCCCTGACCTCGGACTCCGGACGCGTCGCGGTGCGCTGGGCGCTCGAGCACGAGAACACCGAGCCGATCGTGTGCTTTCAGTGGCAGGAACGGGGTGGCCCGCCCGCCTTGCCTCCGGAGCGGAAGGGATTTGGCACCCTCCTGCTGCAGCACGCGGTGGCCAACCTCGATTCGCCGCCGCGCTTCGACTACACAAGCGAAGGGTTCAGCTACGAGCTGCGCGCCGCCCTCGCCCTTACCACGCCGCCTCGCGACCTCTGACGCAGTATTGATCGCGGCCGCAAGGTCCCGACACATCTTGGCGCTGTTCCTCAGGTAACAGCCCCCGCGCCGGTCATCGCCTCTGCTGATGTTGAGGAACACCAGACTGCGGGGAGAGCCGTCATGCACGAAGCCATCGCCTGGATACGCGGCAATGCCATACCGCTCACCTCGGTCGAAGCTGGGCACGGCTTCGCCGACCTCGAGCCGCTGCGCGCCATCATCGGCGACGCCCGCATCGTCTCGCTCGGCGAGGCCACGCACGGAACGCGCGAGTTCTTCCAGCTGAAGCACCGCCTGCTCGAGTTCTGCGTCTCCGAACTCGGCTTCACCATCTTCGCCATCGAGGCGAGCTATCCCGAATGTTTGCGCGTCAACGACTACGTGCTCAACGGCGCCGGCAGTCCGGCCGAAGCGCTGGCCAGCCAGCGCTTCTGGACCTGGGATACCGAGGAGGTGCTGGCCCTCATCGAGTGGATGCGCGCCTGGAACCGCACGCACGCGCGCAAGGTCAAGTTCTACGGCTTCGATATGCAGTTCCCAACCGAGGCCGCGCTCGGCTTGCTCGACTATCTGAAGCGCGTCGCGCCTGATCTAGCCGCTACCAGCGCAGCGCCGCTCTGGCCGCTGTGCGACGACGTCTCAGCCGACCGGTTCCACCTGGTCTCGCCTACGACCCGGGATGCCGCGCTGGCGGCAATCGAGCGCATCCTCGACACCTTTGGGAAGGAAGGACTGGCTTGGGTTGCGGCAAGTAGCGAGATCGACTGGCAGCTCGCGCGCATGAACGCGGTGGTTCTGCATCAAAGCGCCCGCCTGCGGCTGGCTATGTCGCATATCAATCCCGGCTTCTCGCGTGACGTTGCCATGGCGCGGAACGTGCGCGCGCTGCTCGAGCTCGAGGGACCCGAGGCCAAGGCCGTGCTGTGGGCCCACAACGGCCATGTCCGCAAAGCCCCCTATCTCACCGACGACAAGACACGCATCCCGACCATGGGCAGCCACTTGCATGCCAAGGTCGGCCGCGAGCAGATAGTGGTGGGCTTTGCCTTCAACCAGGGCTCGTTCCAGGCCATCGAATGGGAAGTCGGGCTCATCGAGCACACGGTTCCGCCCGCTCCCGAAGGCAGCCTCGACCAAGTTCTGGCCGCGGCGGCCAAACCGGCCTTCCTGCTCGATCTGGCGACCGCACCGACCGCGGGGCCGGGAGCCGACTGGCTCACCTCAATGCCGCTGTCGCGCTCGATCGGCTCGGTGTATTCGGCAGAGAGTGCGCAGAGGTTGGTGGAGGTCAGCGATCCGCGCAGCCTCTATGACGTGCTCGCGTTCGTGGAGACCACCACTGCCGCGCGACCCAATGCGGCCGGTCGGCGCACGCACTCGCCCGAGCGCGGGCCGGCATCGGCGCCGATCAACCTCGAACTCGCCGGCAACGGCGAGGTGCCGGACGGATGGGACTGGTCCGCCGCCCGGCGACTGCATGCGCACCAGCTCACCTTGTCGGATGGCACGTCGCCCGCTGGCGGGCGCAGCCTGCGCATGGCGCGCGCCTCTGCGCCATGGCGCTGGGGCGAAGGCCGGCTGGAGCAGATCTTCTCCGCCGAGGCCTGGCGCGGCAAACGGCTGCGTTTTAGCGGGGCAGTCTGCGCCGAGACAGACGGCGCAGGCGGCGCACAGCTCTACGTCGAGGTACGCCCGAAGCGGCCCGAGGGTGTGATGTGGATGATGCCGCCTTCGGCGCTCGCCATGATCGAGCCGCCGATACGCTGCGCGCACTGGCAAACCTACGCAGTCGAGATCGACATCCCCGAGGCTGCCGATTCGATCCTCATCGGTCTGGCCTTTGCCGGCAACGGCGCAGCCTGGTTCGGGGACCTCGCGCTGACAGTCTGCTAGTCACATCCCGGAGGTCGAGGCGCTGCCGCGACCAACCGGGACCTGTCGTCGGCGCGGCAATCGACTTGCCTGCCCCACCCGGCCCGGGACATGTTGGCGCCCGCAGGGTAACGCAGCCATGGGAGCCTCGACCGTGAGCATCGAATTCCTCATCACCTCGTTCATTGTCGTCGTCTCGCCTGGCACCGGCGTGCTCTACACGCTCGCCACCGGTCTCTCGCGCGGCTCTCGCGCCAGCGTCGTCGCCGCCTTCGGCTGCACGATCGGCATCGTCCCGCACATGGCCGCGGCCATCCTGGGACTGGCGGCACTCCTGCACACCAGCGCGCTGGCCTTCCAGGTCTTCAAGTATCTGGGGGTCGCCTACCTTCTCTACATGGCCTGGAGCACGCTGCGCGAGCATGGCGTCCTGAGCGTGGAGAAGGAGACCAGCGTCAGGTCGGCCGCGCAGACCACCGTGACGGCCATCCTGATCAACATCCTCAATCCGAAGCTGTCGATCTTTTTCCTGGCCTTCCTGCCGCAGTTCATCAGTACGGACGAGGTGCATCCTCTGATGCGCATGCTCGAGCTGAGCGCCGTCTTCATGCTCATGACGTTCGTGGTGTTCGTCGGCTACGGATTGTTCGCGGCCTCGATCCGCGACCACGTCATCTCGCGTCCGCGCGTCTTGACCTGGATGCGCCGCAGCTTCGCCGCCGCATTCGGCGCGCTGGGCGCCAAGCTGGCCTTCGCCGACCGCTGACGGGCACCGGCGTCATCCCGGAATGCGCACCAGCGCATATCCGGGACGCGGCGCCAAGCGCAGTCTTGCAGTTCACGCGGCTCCGGGGCCAGGCGGAGGCGCCTGAGATCCGGCGGCGTCGCCTCATCGGCCAGCATGGCGATTGCCCGTTGCAGCGGCATCACCTCTTGCTGCTGCACACCCATACGCCGCACCGAGACGGTGCCTTCCTCCGCCTCGCGCTTGCCGACCACCAGCAGCACCGGCACTTTGGCCAATGAGTGCTCGCGCACCTTGTAGTTGATCTTCTCGTTCCTGAGGTCGATCTCGGCGCGCAGGCCGGCCGCTTTCAAGGCCTCGAGCGCCTGTTCGGCATAGGCGTCCGCATCCGAGACGATGGTGCACACCTTCACCTGCACGGGCGCCAGCCACAGCGGCAGATGCCCGGCGGTGCTTTCCAGCAGGATGCCGGTGAAGCGCTCCATCGAGCCGAACATGGCGCGGTGGATCATCACCGGGGTCTTCTTCTCGCCGTCGGCGTCGATGTAGAACGCACCCAGCCGCTCCGGCATGTTGAAGTCGACCTGGACCGTGCCGCACTGCCAGTCGCGACCGATGGCATCGCGCAGCACGTACTCGAATTTCGGGCCGTAGAAGGCACCCTCGCCCGGATTGGTGCCGGTCTTGACCTTGCCGCCCGACTTGGCCGCGATCTGCTTCATGACGTCCGCCATGGCCGCCTCGGCGCGATCCCAGGCCGCCTCCGAGCCGACGCGCTTCTCGGGCCGGGTGGAGAGCTTGACGGTCACCTCCTCGAAGCCGAAGTCATGATAGATCGATAGGATCAAATCGTTCATCTTCATGCACTCGTCGGCCAGTTGCGCCTCGGTGCAGAACACGTGCGCGTCGTCCTGGGTGAAGCCGCGCACGCGCATCAGCCCATGCAGGGCACCCGACGGCTCGTAGCGGTGCACGATGCCGAACTCGGCCACGCGATAAGGCAGCTCGCGATACGAGCGCAGCCCGTGCTTGAAGATCTGCACGTGGCCCGGGCAGTTCATCGGCTTGATGGCGAACTCGCGATCATCCTCGGTGATGGTGGTGAACATGTTCTCGCGAAAAGTCGCCCAGTGGCCCGACGCCTCCCACAGCGACTTGTCGAGGATCTGCGGTCCGTTCACCTCGCGATAGCCGGCCGCGTTCTGCCGTCGCCGGATGTAGTTGATCAGCGCCTGGAACAGTTCCCAGCCCTTCGGGTGCCAGAACACCACGCCCGGCCCCTCCTCCTGGAAGTGGAACAGGTCCATCTCGCGGCCGAGCTTGCGGTGATCGCGCTTCTCGGCCTCCTCCTGCATCTTGAGGTAGGCCGCAAGCTCCTGCTCGCTCGCCCAGGCCGTGCCGTAGACGCGCTGCAGCTGCGGCTTGGTATGGTCGCCGCGCCAGTAGGACCCCGCGAACTTGGTGAGCTTGAAGGCCTTGCCGATCTGACCCGGTGGAGGTCATGTGCGGGCCTCGGCAGAGATCGAGCCAGTCGCCCTGCTTGTAGATCTTCAGGTCCTCGCCTGGCGGAATGGTGTCCACCAGCTCGACCTTGAACATCTCGCCCTTGTCGCGGAAATACTTTTTCGCCTTGTCGCGGCTCCAGAATTCCTTGGTGAAGGGCGCGTCGCGCTTGATGATCTCATGCATCTTCGCTTCGATCTTGGCGAGATCGTCGGGGTGGAACGGCTCCTGCTTGGCGAAGTCGTAGTAGAAACCGTTCTCGATGACCGGGCCGATGGTCACTTGAGTGCCGGGCCACAAGGACTGCACGGCCTCCGCCATGACGTGCGCAGCGTCATGTCGGATCAGCTCGAGCGCCTCGGGGTCGGTCCGGACAATGATCTTGACGTTGGCATCGGCCTCGATGGGGTCGGCCAGATCCGCCAGTTTGCCGTCAAGCGCGATAGCAACCGCCTTCTTGGCCAGCGACTTGGAGATGCCGGCCGCCAGCTCGGAGCCGGTCAGGCCCTTCTTGAAGGACCGTTTGCTACCATCAGGGAAAGTCAGCGAAATATCGCTCACGGCCATCTCCTCTCACTCGCTGCATACCAAGCAGGTAAGGTGGGTGCATCGGGGCCGATTGCGGCTCCGGCGGCGCCTTGTGCACGGGCGGGGTTGGGCGTGTCAAGCAGGCCAAATACGGCGGAGCGGCGCATCATTCCGTGCGCCATCTGCGTTTCGCCGCATATTGGTTCTAGCAGGGTGGGTCCGAGGCCAAGAAACTCGGATACAGGTTGCTGGCTGTGTGATAGTTTTGTAGGCGTGCGGAGCGTGTTGGTGCCCTGGGGGGCTGGTGCCGCATACCCGACTGCCGCCATTGCGGGTGGTTGCGAGGGAAGGGAACGTGCAGTCGACCCCAAACATTGCCGCAACATTGCCGGCGGCAGTCGCATCGTGCGCTATTGATGCCGCCCCGTCGATGCCGTGCAGGATTGGCGAGCCACAGCAATCCCATCAGCAGATCTCAGCGGTGAAACGGCCTTCGGCGCCGTTCACTCCGGCAGCCTGCCATTTTGCCTTTGCCATGTCGCCTGTGCGCGACGATGGCAACGACCTGTGCGTGCGGGCGGACAGGGCCGCACCCGACAACCCAGCCGAGCAGGATCATCTTTATCTGCATTTCAATGAATGGAGCCGGGCACAGCAAAAGTACTGAGGCCGCGCAGCCCGGCTTATGTGGGGAGGTTGAGTACATCGTCATGCGGGGAGACAAAGGCCAACTGGTTTCACGCCAGTCGCCATCTTGCGTGCCCGTGCGCCGGATGGCGCTCGGGGTCGCCGTCGTCGGGTCGCTTCTCTTGCCGGCGCTGAGCCGGCTCGCCGAGGCCCAGCAGGCCAGCCTGAACGTGGCGGCGCGACTGACAGCCGAGCCCGGCGTGCGCTCGCCGCTTGCCATCCGTGTCGGTCCGCCGGGCACCCTGCCCCGCAACAGTTACCTCCGCATCCGCGGTCTGCCGGCCATGGCCTCGCTGTCCGACGGCTATGTGATAGCGCCCGGCTCCTGGGCCGTTCCGATCGCTGGCGTCGATAATCTGAGCGTGCTGCTCGAGGCCAATGCGCCTGCGCGATCGGAGATCATCGTCACCCTCGTGTCCGTCGACGGCGCGGTGCTGGCCGAGGTCACGAGTACGCTCATGGTCGCCGCCACCACCGGGTCGACGGGACGCACCACGCAAAAGGAGCCGGAGGCCAAGGCACCCGCCAATGTCACCATCCTGCGTGCCGGCACCGAGCCGCCGAACGAACCGCGCGCGACCATCAGCGGTCCCGGGCTGCGCGCCGGCCAGGCGATCACGCCTGAAGACCGTGAACGCGCCCAGCGACTTGTCCAGAAGGGCGAAGGGCATATGGCCGAAGGCAACGTAGCAGCGGCGCGCCTGATGTTCGAAAGGGCAGCCGATATCGGCTTGGCGGACGCCGCCATGGCGCTTGCCGCCACCTTCGACGCCGAGGAGTTGACGCGTCTCAGCGTGCGCGGCGGCATCCAACCTGACGCCAAGGAGGCGCGCCGCTGGTATGAGCGCGCACTCCAGCTCGGCGCTCGTGACGCCGAGCCGCGGTTGCGGCGGCTGGGTGCCAACTAAAATTTGCGCAGGCTTTGCCACGTGCGCCCGAAGAAATCCTCAATCGGGTCCTAAAAAGTGTTCACTTGAGGATATGCGGTAATATCCTTGTGAATTGGGACGGTGCGTGTGGGGCGCGCAATCCGGTTCGAGGGACCAGCCATTTCCAAGCCCGTCAGCGCGTGCTGAGCAGCAACCGGTTGTGACCGGCAGGCTCTCTGCAGGAGCTGTAGCCATTCCTTTGATGAGCCGCCGCAAGGTGTGCTCACGGGGAGGGGTTTTGCCGGACGCTCCGGCAGGGGCTGACCGGCGGCCTTGGCGTCAGTGGCGGACGAAGGGGAGGACCAGCAATGCGCAACTGGGTAGTCAGAGGGGCGCCCCTGGCGGCCGCGATCTGCATGGCTGCAGCGGCGGCAACGGCCCAGGAAGCGACCCCGAACGACAAGCGGCCCATCCAGCTTGCCCAAGCCCAAGTCCAAGTCAAAACGACTCCGCTCCAAGTCAAAACAACTCCGCGCGCGCCGACCGCCGCATCGAGCGGCGAAAGCAACCTGGTCGCCAAGGTCAACAACTGGACGGTCGGCCTTGCCGGCGGATTGCCGGAAGGGACGTTCCTGCGCTTTGCCGCCGAGATTTCGCGCAACTTGAATGACACCGACGACTTGCGCGTGCTGGCCGTGGTGACCCCTGGCGCCACGGACAACGTCAAGGACCTGCTGTATCTGAAGGGCATGGACATCGCCATCACCCACGCCGACGTGTTCGAACACTTCCGCAACGTCGAAAAGATCCCCAACATCGAAAAGCGGGTGCACTTCATCTCCGAGATGTACATCTCGGAGCTGCACGTGCTGGTTCGCCCCGAGATCAATTCGTTCAAAGACCTGGAAGGCAAGAAGGTCAGCTTCCACACCCCGGGCGCCGGTCCATCGGTCACCGGGCCTATCCTTTTCCAGCGGTTGGGGGTCAAGGTCGAGCCGGTCTATATCAACAATGCCATCGCCTACGAGAAGATGAAGACGGGCGAGATCGCCGCCCTGATCCACACGGTCGGCAAACCCAACGACCTGTTCACCAAGAACAAGAACGATAGCGGCTTCAAGTTCCTGGCTGTCCCCTTCGACAAGTTCGAGGACTTCTACGTCCCCTCCGTCTTCACGGCCGAGGACTATCCGGGCTACGTCAAGCCGGGCGAGAAAGTGGAGACCCTCGGCGTGCAGGCGGTGCTGGCCGTCTACAACTGGCCCCGTGACAGCGACCGGTTCCGCCGCGTCTCGCGCTTCATCGATTTCTACTTCGACCGTTTCAAGAAATTCCACGAGCCGCCCTACCACCCGAAGTGGAAGAGCATCAACCTGGCGGCCAAGGTGCCTGGCTGGACTCGGTTTTGGGTTGCCGAGGAGAAGCTCAAGCAGATGGCGGCCGCGCAGGCGCGAGACGTCGTCGTCGATAACCAGCTGGTGCGCCAGCAGGCCGCGCGCGCTGCGCCCAACAGTGCCGCCGAGCAGGAGCGGCTGTTCCAACAGTTCCTGGAGTGGAGCAAGTCGCAGGGCAAACAGTGACGTCGCAGCCCTGCTGTGGGGGACGATGACTATGTCTGAGGAATGGCAGCTAGCAGCACCGACCTGCCGGAAAGCTGCTGCTGTCATCATTAGGGGAAAGGCTCTTGCACTGGCCGCGCTGGCGGCCATGACAACCACGCTTGCCTTCGCTGCTGAGGTGCTCGCCCAGCGGCCCGAGGTGCGTATCAGCGTGGCCCCCACCATCGTCGCCGAGGCCGCCTCGCAGACGGCCGTACTGATCAACGCCAGCCCGCCTGAGGCAATCCCCGCTAACAGCTTCATACGCTTGCGCGGTCTGCCAGCCAGCGTGTCACTCTCGGAGGGCTATTCGATCGGTCCCGGCTCCTGGGCCATACCGCTGCATAGCCTGCCAAGCTTGACGCGCGATGATCCCTGCCGGCGTCTCGGGTCGATCGGACTTGACCATCTCACTGGTCGGTGTCGACGGCACCCTGCTCGCCGAAACGCGCATCGCGTTCGTGGTCGGTCCCTCGGCGATCATGGCGCCCGGGGACGGCGAGACCAAACCGACGCTGCTCCCGCCGAGACCTCTGCCGGCCGGCAGACCCCAGCTGGTCCCGCGGACACCGGAACTGCCACCCGATGAGAAGGAGCGCGCCGAGAAGCTGGTCGCGCAGGGCGAGCGCTTCCTGACGCAAGGCAACGTCGCCATCGCCCGCCAATTCTTCCAGCGCGCGGCGGATGCGGGCTTCGCCGCGGCCGCCGTCCGGCTGGCCGCGACCTACGATCCGGGCGAGCTTGCCCGATTGCAGGTGCAGGGCGTGGTCCCCGACCGCGCCGAGGCCAAGAAATGGTACGAGCGTGCGCGCGAGCTTGGTGCGGCCGAGGCTGAGGAACGCCTCGCCAAGCTGGGCGGCAGCTGAGCGACACCTCACCTCGCGTCAGCTGCTAGGACAATCCAGACGCATCGGTTGAATTGCGCGCGCGCCAGCGCCCGTAGCGCCACGGTGCCAGCGGATGATGCGCGGCGCTGATATCCGGCACTGGATCGTACCCGTGTGTGCCCCACGGGTTGCAGCGGCAGACGCGCGACAGCGCCAGCCAGCCGCCGCGCCACGCCCCGTTGCGATCGATGGCTTCTAACGCATACTCCGAGCAAGTCGGCAGGTGCCGGCACTCCCAGCCGACCAGCGGCTTCAGCGTCCAACGATAGGCATGCACCGGCGCCTTGGCGATCTCCCGGGTTAGCCGCTCGAGCCCGTGCGCCATGACCGCCCCGCTCAAGCGCGGGCCGGCTCGGCTGGGGCCGGCTGCTGCTTGGCTTCCGCCTGGGCCAGGGCCGCTTCGACCGCATCGAATACCAGCAGCGTCGAGGCATGCCGGCCCTTGACGTCCTTGACCGGCTCCAGCACGGCCAGATCGATCCATTTCCCGGAGGGTGGGCTGCCACCCTCCTTGAGCATGCGGCGCATCTGGGCCGCCACCTCGCGCAACTCGCGGGCGCTGCTGCCGATAATGTTGTGGCCCATGACCGACGCCGCCGCCTGGCCCAGCAGGCAGGCCTTCACGGTCTGCCCATAGGCCGACACCTGGTCCCCTGCCATCTTCAGGTCGACCGTGACGGTCGACCCGCACAGCTTGGAGTGGGCGGTCGCCGTCCCGTCGGCATCGGCCAGCCGCTCGACCATGCCGAGGCTGGCCGACAACTCCAGGATGCGCGTGCTGTAAATGTCGTCTAGCTGTGTCATTAGGGTCGGGGTGATCCTCTGCCTTGTCGCTGTGTTCCTTGCTCCGGGCAGTCGGCCATACTATATGCGCGATTGTATCGCGGCGCCGCCGAAAGCCAAAACCGAGCACTTGGCATATCGCGTGCGCAGTGGGGGATTTCAACGCCGCCACACCGGCAGGACAGGGTTGCGAAAGCGCTGGCCGCCGTGTGCCCTTTGAGCAGTCGAGCCTTGTGACGCCCAGGATCACGCTAGGACCATGAACGACATCGCCGCGAGGAAGCCAGCTGCCACCCTTCAGCGCATCACTCCTCTGAAGCGCCCGACCCGGGCGGAAGCGGAGGCTGCGGTGCGCACCTTGATCGCCTGGGCCGGTGACGACCCCACCCGCGAGGGTCTGCGCGATACGCCGCGGCGCGTCACCGACGCCTTCACCGAGTACTTTTCGGGCTACAGCCAGGATCCGGCCGACGTGCTCGCCCGGCAGTTTGAGGAAGCGGGCGGCTATGATGATCTTGTGATGCTGCGCGATATCCGCGTCGAAAGCCATTGCGAGCATCACATGGCGCCATTCCTTGGCGTGGCTCACGTCGCCTATCTTCCGAGTGGCCGCATCGTCGGCATCTCCAAGATTGCTCGCGTCGTCGAGATCTTCGCCAAGCGCCTGCAGACGCAGGAGACCATGACCGCCCAGATCGCCGATGCCATCGAGGGTGCGCTGCGGCCACGCGGCGTTGCCGTGCTGATCGAGGCCGAGCATCAGTGCATGTCGACGCGCGGCGTCAGGCAACCGGGCGTCAAGACCATCACCACGCGGTTCACGGGCGAGTTGGAGGCGAACGCGAGCTATCGTGACCGCTTCCTGCAGATGGTGCACGGTCCGCGTATTTAGATCGCGCTCCTAGCCTATCGCCAGCAGATGCCGCCCGGTGCCATCCACGGGCTTGCTTGCCCTCGGACTTGTTCCAAGGGAACGGCTCGCTACGAGCGCCGCAAGCGGATGGATTGAACGGCCGGGACAAGCCCGGCCATCACAACCTGGGTAACAACAGCCATGGCTGCCAACCCCTCTGCATTGTTCGCCCAGCGCGGCACGCCGACCGAGATCGAGGCCGGCGCATTGTTTCAGCCCAAGTTCGACGCCGACGGGCTCATCCCGGCCATCGTCACGGATGCGGCCACCGGCGAAGTGCTGATGTTCGCGTGGATGAACGCCGAAGCGCTGGCCCTGACGTTGCAGACGCAGCTCGGCCACTTCTGGAGCCGGTCGCGCAATAAGCTCTGGAAGAAGGGCGAGGAGAGCGGCAACCTGCTGCGTGTCGCCGAACTGCGTACCGATTGCGATCAGGACGTCGTGTGGCTCAAGGTGACCGTGGAAGGAGATGGCAGGGCCTGCCACACCGGCGCGCGCTCCTGCTTCTACCGCACACTGCCGCTCGGCGAGCCGGTTTCTCCCGATATGCGCATGCGGCGGTGAATTGTAGTGGCCACCTTGCATTTGACTCGTGCCCTGCGATCCTCTGGCATCACGGGCGATTGCCATAGGCTGCACATGCATCGCATTCTGCACGCCTGGCACGCATCGCAGCCTGCCGTTAACGCCTGCGTAGCGGTCACTTAATTCCTCGGCGGTAAGGTTTACGCAAAGGCTGCGGATCAAGCGGTCCGCTTCTTGCGTCGCCAGCTCAGTATTCGGGCGCGCCGACGAGGGGTCCGGCATGAGCAACTGCAGAATTGGCTTGGCGCTCGGGGCAGGATGCGCCCGCGGCTGGGCCCATATTGGTGTGCTGCGCGCGCTGAACGAGGCCGGCATCCATCCCGACGTGGTGGTCGGCACCTCCATCGGCGCGGTGGTCGGCGGATGCTACGTCGCCGGCGAACTGAACGCGGTCGAGGGCTTCGCGCGCGGGCTGACCCGACGCAAAGTGCTGAGCTTCCTCGACTTCAATTTCTCTGGCTCCGGACTGATCACCGGCCAGCGTCTGTGCGACGTGCTCGACGAGCGGATGAAGGACGCCAGCATCGAGGACCTGCCCAAGCGGTTTGTTGCTGTCGCCACCGAGATCGGCACTGGTCACGAAGTCTGGCTGTCGCGCGGCCGCATTGTCGATGCGATGCGCGCCTCCTATGCGCTGCCCGGCATCTTCCGCCCCGTGGCTATCGAGGGGCGTTGGCTGTTCGACGGCGCGCTTGTCAATCCGATCCCGGTCTCGGTGTGCAGGGCGCTGGGCGCACGCTACGTGATCGCGGTCAGCGTCAACTCCGAACTGTGCAACCGCGGCACCGTGATCCCCCACCTTGAGGCCCTGCCGCCGTCGCGGCCGTCCGAGCCCGAGCCTGAACCTACCCGCGACGAAGGTCTCTTCACCCGCAACGGCCGTGCCATGAAAAAACTGCTGCAGCGCCAGTTCTTCGGCCGCACCGACAACAGCCCCGGCATATCCCGCGTGATGGTCGAGGCCTTCAACATCGTACAGGACCGCATCTCGCGTTCGCGCCTGGCCGGCGACCCGCCGGATATCATCATCCAGCCGCGCCTGCCCGACACCGGGCTGTTCGACTTTCACCGCGCCGAAGAACTCATCGAGGCCGGCGTCAAGGCCACCCGCCGCGATCTCGACGACATCAAGCGCGAGATCGCCGCTCGCAGCGCCGCGCCGGCGCTACTGGCAGTGTCGGCGTAGTTACGCAGGGGGTCCGGCCCCTTGCCCGTTCGCGATGTTTAAACAACGCGGTTCGGCAGAAGCCTCTGACCCCCTCAGTGCCTACCGCCTCAGCTGTGCGCGATGTAGTCACGCATTGCGGTGGCCTCCATCTCCACCTCGGCCACGTGGTGCTTGACCACGTCGCCGATGGAAATGATCCCGACCAGGGCGCCGTCCGTCACCACGGGCAGATGCCGGAACCGCCGCGCCGTCATCATGGCCATCAGCTCGTCGAGGGTATCGGCCTCCTGGCACGTCACGACCTGCCGGGTCATGGACTCTGAGGCCGGCTTCTTCAGGCAGTCCGGTCCCAGCTCCGACAGCGCCCGGACGATATCGCGCTCCGAGATGATCCCGGACACCTCGCCCCGCGCACCGACGATCACGATCGCACCGATGCGCTTGGCGGCAAGCTTGCCAGCCAAATCCAACAACGTCGTGCTCGGGCTCGCCGTGGTTACGGCCCTGCCCTTTTGCTTGAGTATTGCAGCAACATTCATATGGCTCGCTCCCATCCGCGCTGATCCGGAAGGGTTGCGACCGCACCGAGCGTTGGCCGCCCGTTGTCCCTCGTGTCGCGATCCACTGGCCGGTTCAACGCTGTTTGGCCCGCCGTCTGCGGCAAATTGTGTTTGACTTTCGTCGAAGGCGCAAGGGCACTACACCGCGTCTGCAGCATTATCGTCCGTGGGATGCTCCGCGGGCCGATCGAAATAGCCATACGTCAGCAGTCCCACCGCGAAGCCACCGATGTGCGCCTCCCACGCGATGCCCGCAGCCTCGGTCAAGCTGGCAGCGGCGCCCCATGCCACAACCACGTTGAGCACGACCCATCCCGCTACCGCCATCATGATGCGCCGATCACGCAAGGTATCTGCAAGGCTCATCAGCGGCGCGCGCTCCGCCCTGGCCAGTCGCGGCACGCCGTGCTCATCGCTGCCAAAGATGAAACGGAACGACGCTCCCATCAGCCCGGAGATGGCGCCCGATGCCCCCACCAGCATGGTCAGCTTAAAGCCGTTGACGGCGGTGAAGAACAGCGCGCCGGCAGCGCCCGCCAGCAGGAAGAACAGCAGAAAGCGCAGCGTATCGGTCCGCCGCGCGACGGCCGTGGCAAAGGCCAGCAGCCAGGCCGAGTTGACCAGCAGATGCATCAGGTCGCCGTGCACGAACAGGTGCGTGACAAACGACGAGAAAATGGCGATGTGCCCACCCGGCAATTCGTCGGCGAGGCCGCCCAGACGGGCCGGGATGAACGCCAGCAGGGCGGTCAGCCACGTGCTGTCCGGCAGAAAAGCTACCGCCCAGGTCAGCCACGGGCTGCCGACCATGACGTCCATCATGCCATGTGAGCCGGTCTGATATTCAGGCAGGATGTAGCGCACGACGTGCACCGCGACGAATGCCGCCAGTAGCCAGATCACGACGCGCGGAACGTTGAAGATCGGTTCGCGATGGCTCAAAGGGGCTGGCGGTTCGGTCACGCTATAGGCTTCCCTATCGTCTCGGTTACACCCGGGCTCACACTCTGACAACCATATCGCGCGAAGCGACCGTGGCGATGTGCCCCAAGCGCCGCCAGGCCCGCCCACATGGCACGGTTGCTGCTCCAGGTCCCATAGAGCGGGAGATCCTTCAACCAGCGTGCCGTTTTGGGACAGCCGCGTGGCAGTCCTGGGACAAGTCTCAAACATCGAGCCTGCGAGCGCATGAAGCAGACCACGATTCAGACCCTGTACGCCTACTGGGACGGGTTGCGTGCCGGGCGCGTCGCGCCGCGACGGCTGGAGATCGAGCCGGCACGTATCGCCGCGATCCTCGCCGAGACGTTCATGCTCGAGTGCGGCGATAGTGACTATCGCTATCGTCTGGCTGGCAGCCGCCTGTGCGAACTGTTCGGCTACGAGCTGCGCGGTACTAGCTTCCTCACCGGCTGGTCGCAAGCCGACCTCGCTCTCATTGGGCGACAGATGTCGATAGTCTGCAGTGAGGGCGCCGCTCTCCATCTGGCTATCGAGGCCGGCGTCGATACGCGCCATCGCATCGAACTGGAGGTGATTGTGCTGCCGCTCCTGCATGCCGGCGACAGCATCGGGCGGGTGATCGGCGCCATGAGCGCCACCTCACTCTCGCACTGGCCGGACAAGGGGCGCCTGGCCACCCGCCGCCTGTTGCGGCACGAACTGATCCACCCTGAGCGGCTGACAGACAACGGCCCGCCACTTAATGGCCATGGGCGAGCCCCGGCCCTGCCGGCTGGGCCTGACGCGCGCGTTGTGGTCGGCGACCGCCGGCAGTTCCGCGTGCTCGACGGGGGCCTCACCGCCAGCAAACTCGGCAAATCCTGAAGCCTCCGGGCAGACGACCCCTGCCATCGTAAACGCGGCCAACCTGTGCGAGCGACCTCCGGGTTGGTACGGCTGCACCACCGTGCGCCCCCCGCTCCCAAATGGCGCAGGCATTATCGGTTCTTTAAGGCCGCTTTGCCAGATTTGCGCTGACCGCCCGTTAACCCCGGCGCGTGTTGACTGCCCCAGGCGGTTTCGTGCGCTCGTCGGTTCCTCCGCAGGTTCAAATGTCTGGCAACCAGCTCTCACTTGCGCGTCGTGCCCAGAGCGTGCTGTCGCGCATCGTTCCCGATCGCCGACGCCATAAGCGGGTGTCGGTGACGATGCTCGGTCGCTTCATGCGAGAGAACAAACAAGAGTATCCTTGCAGCCTTCTCGATATGTCCGTCGGCGGTGCCGCCATCATGGCCCCCGTCACCGTAGAGATCGGCGAGCACGTGGTCGCCTACTTCGACCACGTCGGCGGCATCGAAGGTACCGTAGTGCGCGAGTTCGACGGCGGATTTGCTTTCAAAATCCGGGCCACGCAGCACAGGCGCGAGAAGCTTGCCGCGCAGCTGACATGGCTCGCCAATCGCTCCGAACTGGGTGACATCCAGGAGCGTGCACACGAGCGTCTCGTCCCGGGCAGCACTCAATCCGCCCTGCAGCTTGCTGACGGCAACACCCTCAACTGCCGCGTGCTGGACGTGTCCATCTCCGGTGCCTCGGTCGCCACGACGGCGCAGCCGGAGATCGGCTCGGAGGTTGTGCTCGGCAAGCTGCGCGCTCGCGTCGTGCGTCATCACGCGGAAGGTATCGGCTTACGCTTCATAGACATCCAGAATCCCACCGCCCTGCGTCGCCATTTTGGGCGGCACGAAAGCGTCTCCGACAAGGCCTAGGTGCGCGGCCCTACCAACCGGAACTTCGGTCCTTCGATGTGGTTAGGTAACGGTGTGCGGCCCGACCGCAATTTGAGGCAATGCCATGCAAAAATTGCCGAGAAATGGGGGCCGGCCGCTCAGCAAAGTTCAGACGTTGTGCGCTAGCATGAGCGTGGTTGAGTGAGGCGAGCATGACAGTCGCACGCGTTATCCTCTGGACATGCATGCTGGCCGCCCTGGCCACCCCGTTGCCGGCTTCCGCCGACCCGGCGGGGGCGAACAACCGCCAGAGCGATCGCTCGCCCTACATGCGCGTGTTCGGCGTCAGCCAGCCCCCTTACGGCTTCGTCAAGTTCTGCGAGCGCGAGCCGAACGAGTGCCGCCAGGGTCCTCCCGAGGAGCAGCGCTTCTCGGCGGGACCGGATCGTCTCGTCGAACTCGACACCGTCAATCGGACCGTCAATCACGAGATCGAGCCGGCCACCGACCTCGAAGTGTACGGCCAGACCGAATACTGGACGATCCCGACCACCCGCGGCGACTGCGAGGATTATGCGCTGCTGAAACGCAAGCGCCTGATCGCCCGCGGCTGGCCGATCAGCTCGCTTCTGATGACTGTCGTGCGCGACGAGAGGGGCGAAGGCCACGCCGTGCTCACCGCCCGCACCGTGCAGGGCGACTTCATCCTCGACAACAAGATCGATGAGGTGAAGGTTTGGTACCGGACGCCGTACGAATACGTGATGCGGCAGTCCTATCTCAACACGCGCATCTGGATGTCCCTCGACCCCAGGGAGGCGAATTCCAGCCTGCCGCTGGCCGGTGTGCGCAGCACCACCCGCTGAACCTGGCGCCTACTCCTGCGTCCTCAGCTTGGCGGCATAGAGCGGCCACCGCTTGACGTAGGACTGCATGGCGCCTCTAAGCCGCTCCTTGTCCTGCTCCGTCACCGGCCGCACGACTCTTGCCGGGCGATCCCATCACCACCGACCCCGCCGGGATTTCCTTGCCCTCCGGGATCAGGGCGTGCGCGCCGATCAGGCAGTTGGCGCCGATCCTGGCGCCGTTCAGCACGATGGAGCCGATGCCGATCAGGCTGCCGGTGCCGATTGTGCAACCGTGCAGCATGACCATGTGGCCGATCGTGCAATCGGCCTCGATGATGAGCGGAAAGCCGGGATCCGTGTGGAAGACGCAGCCGTCCTGCACGTTCGAGCGGGCGCCTATCACGATCGGCTCGTTGTCGCCGCGCAGCACGCTACCGAACCAGACGCTGGCATCCTCGTGCAACACGACCCTGCCGATCAAGGTCGCGTTGTCGGCCACCCAGCAGCGCCCGTTGGCGGGTTTCTCGACGCGCGCGCCGTCCAGCTCGTAGAGCGCCATGAGCTAGTGTCCCGATTCCGAAGTTCGCCAAACCTTGCCGCGAGCGTCCCAAGAGAACTTCGGAATCATAAGGGACACCATAAGCATAGATTGGCCAGTGTGATTGAGATCGAGAAATTCGCGCAAACCCACGTCACGAACACTGGGGGTCTCGATCATCACACTGGTCTCCGGCAGATCAGTCTTCGAGGTCGAGCTCGAGGATCGCCATCTGGAACTGGTAGCAGAGCTCGCCGTCCTCGTTGTCGACGGTCAGCGTGCCGACGAAGTCCTCGCCGACGTACACCTCAGCCGAGTCCTTGATCTTCGGCCGGGCACGCACCGACAAAGTCTTGGCACCGAACAATTTGCGCAGATAGTTCTGCACCCGAACCATTTCCTGCGGGTTCACGAGCGGTCCTTTCGCTGTCTCTTGAGAACGGGCAGCGGACTGTTCGTGCCCGCCGCGCCTTGATCTAGCCGCAGCCGCAGTCGTCGGGCAGCAGCCGCTGGTCCATGGCCCTCGCAGGCTCCGGGCAACCCGCCGGACCTACCACCTTGGCAGGTACGCCGGCGACGGTGGTCTCTGGCGGCACCTCCTTCAGGACAACACTGCCAGAGGCGATGCGCGAGCAGTTGCCGACGCGGATGTTGCCCAGCACCTTGGCGCCGGCACCGATCATGACGTTGTCGCCGATCTTCGGATGGCGGTCGCCGGTCTCCTTGCCGGTGCCGCCCAGGGTGACGCCCTGCAGTAGCGAGCAGTTATCGCCGATTGTGGCGGTCTCACCGATGACGATAGCCGTGCCGTGATCGAGCATGATGCCCCTGCCGATTTTGGCGGCCGGATTTATGTCGACGGCAAAGATGCGCGAACTCTGGCTCTGCAGGTAGAGTGCGAAATCGCGCCGCCCTTTCTTCAGCAGTTCATGGGCAAACCGGTACGTCACGAGGGCGTGGAAGCCCTTGAAGTAGAGCAGCGGCTCAATGTAGCGGCTGCAGGCCGGATCACGATCGTAGACGGCGGCCAGATCGGCGCGAAACGCCGTGCCCATCTCGGGATGGTCGGCCATCACCTCATCGAAGGTCTGGCTGATCAAACCGGCATCTACGTCCGAGTGGTTGAGACGCTGGGCTAGGCGGTGACAGACGGCGTCTTCCAGGCGCGGCTGACTGAGAATGGTAGCGAAGATGAACCCGCCGAGCGCCGGTTCGCTGCGCGCGACCTCCTCGGCCTCCATTCGCAGCGCCGCCCAGATCGGGTCGACCGAGGCTACGCCAGCGCGCTGTGTCATCCGTGATTTCGCAGCCATGACTTCTCCTGGGCCGTGGGCCGCCTGCAGGCTCTGGCTCCAAGCAGGTAATGAGGGGATTAGCCCAAGTCAATGCGCGGCGTGGCACCGTCAGTTGTCTATGGCAGCCATGCCGTGACGAGGGGTGAGGATTGCTCGCGGCGCATTGATTGCAGCACCGGTGAGCGCGTCCCGCACGCGAGCCCGGGCGGGCCCCGGCCATGTCGCTTGGCCACCCGTCCCCTACTTCTTGGCGTCCTGCTCGAGCTGGGTCATTGCCTTGCCGAGGAAATCCACGATCGCCAGACGCAGCTCGGAATCGGTGACCTGCACGCCCTTTTCGTCGAAGTCCTTGCGCACTTTGCGGAAAATGTCTTCGTCGCCCTTCTCGGCCAGGTCAGCTTTGCGCACCGCCCGGATGTAGTCCTCGAGCGCCGGTCCGGTCAGCCCGAGCTTGGCGCCGGCCCATTCGCCGAGCAGCTTGTTGCGCCGCGCCTCTGCCTTGAACCTAAGCTCCTGATCCAATACAAATTTCTTCTCGAATGACTTCTCGCGTTCGTCGAACGTGGTCATCGATCAAACTCCTCTGGAGCCATGTGTTCCCGCCCTGTTCCAGCTGGCGACACAGGTTGCATGGGCGCCTGCCATGGGGGTTTCCGTTGAGCCATAGCCCGAGCACTGCCCTGAAATCAACCAAAGCCGGAGCAACGTAGCGACACTTGTTCAGAAGGGGCTGGCTGGATTGTTTCCAACAGGGGGTTCGGCTAGTGTCCGGTGCGATGGCTCCGGTGACGGAAACCGATCGGCCGCTCCATGGGTGCAGCGCACAAAAAGAGGCTGCAAGTAACCTAGTCAGCCCTGGTCCGGATCTTTCAACCAGTCCGCAGCAGCTCGATCCGAGGACGACAAGAAATGAACAGGCGGCGTCGCGTCTACGAGGGTAAGGCCAAGGTGCTTTACGAAGGCCCCGAGCCCGGCACGCTCATCCAGCATTTCAAGGATGACGCCACCGCCTTCAACAACAAGAAGCACGCCCTCATCGAGGGCAAAGGCGTGCTCAACAACCGCATCTCCGAATACGTCTTCACGAAGCTGAACGAGATCGGGGTTCCGACCCACTTCATGCGCCGCATCAACATGCGCGAGCAGCTGATCCGCGAGGTCGAGATCATCCCTCTGGAAGTAGTCGTGCGCAACATCGCCGCCGGCTCGCTGTCGACCCGGCTCGGCCTGGAAGAAGGCAAGGCCCTGCCGCGCTCGATCATCGAGTTCTACTACAAGGCAGATGCGCTGAACGATCCGATGGTCTCTGAGGAGCACATCACCGCGTTCGGCTGGGCGACCCCCCCGGAGATCGACGAAGTGATGGCGCTCGCTTTGCGCATCAACGACTTCCTGGTTGGTCTCTTCCTCGGCATCGGCATCCGGCTGGTCGACTTCAAGGTCGAGTTCGGGCGCCTGTGGGACAACGAGCAGATGCGCATCGTGCTGGCCGACGAGATCAGCCCGGACTGCTGCCGCCTTTGGGATGCGACAACCTCCGACAAGCTCGACAAGGACCGCTTCCGCCGCGACCTCGGCGGCGTCCTCGAAGCCTACCAGGAGGTGGCGCGCCGGCTGGGCGTGCTGACCGAGAACCCGCGTCCGAAAGGCACTGGGCCGGTGCTGGTCAGCTCCAAGCCCAATTGAGACAGGGAACGGGGAATAAGGATTAGGGAAGATGGAACAGCGAAAGACTGTTCTCCATTCCCTGATACCTGAAGCCTTTCCCAGGCACCCGAGACGGCCATGAAAGCACGCATCAAGATCACATTGAAAACAGGCGTCCTGGACCCTCAGGGCAAGGCTATCCAGCATGCGTTGGCAAGCCTCGGCTTCAGCGGCGTCAACGACGTCCGGCAGGGCAAATATATCGAGGTCGATCTGGCCGAGACCAGTGAATCGACTGCGCGCGAGCAGGTCGAGCGGATCTGCAAGGACCTGCTCGCCAACACGGTTATCGAGAACTACGCCTACGAGCTGGTGAGATGATGCCCAATCGTTCGAGTGCCGCTTTGCAGATGTCGCAGCTCGTCGGGGTCGCCGGGCTCGGTGCCCTGGCCCTGTTGTTCGCCGCCTCCGCCACCAGCCAGCCCGCCGGCACCACCAAGGCCTTTGAGAACTCCGAATACCGCTACAGCGTGGCACTGCCGGCCGGCTGTCGCCACGATGAGGGCCCCGGCACGCTCGAGGCAGTCTGTTCGGCCGAGCTCGATCCCGACAAGAGCGCGGAGGCCAGCGCCACCTCGTCCCTGGTCCTCGAGGTCACAGTCGAGCAGGTTCCCGACGATGCCGGCAAGGTCCCGGCCGCGCTGGCGCAGAAGTTCGGCGAAGGCGAGTTCCGCCAGGAGTTGCCCGAGATGGTGTGCGGCGAGACCGACGACAGCCGCGTCAAGATCGACAACCTCGCGCAGGCTGTAGAAGAGGCGCGAGTCGTATACACTGCCAATGTCACGTGTCCCGGCATCAAGTTTCTGGCGCTCGGCGAGCGACGCGCGACAGCCCGCTACCTGATCACGCCAGGCCTGCGCTACCGGCTGATGGCGCGCGCGCTCACCGAGGACTACGAGCAGCGCAAGGAAGCAATCGACGCGTTCTTCTCGAGTTTCAAAGTTCTCGCGCAGGACAAACGCAACCAGTAGGGCGCAATCAATGAGGGCTTGGCCATGAGGGCCTGCGTCGTCGTCTTCCCGGGCTCCAACTGCGATCGCGACATCAAGGTCGCGCTGGAAGCGGTGTCCGGCAAGCCGGTGCAGATGGTCTGGCACGCGGATTCGAGCGTGCCGGCCTGCGACCTGATCGTGCTGCCCGGCGGGTTCGCCTACGGGGACTACCTGCGCTGCGGCGCCATGGCCGCCCATTCCCGCGTCATGCACGACGTGGTGGCCAAAGCCAAAACCGGCACCGCCGTGCTCGGCATCTGCAACGGTTTCCAGGTACTCACTGAAACCGGGCTGCTGCCGGGCGTGCTTGATGCGTAACGCGTCGCTCAAGTTCGTCTGCAAGGACGTGCATCTCAAGGTGGAGCGCACCGACACTCCCTTCACGACGCACTACCGCCAGGGCGAGGTGATCCGCGTTCCGATCGCCCACGGGGACGGCAACTATTTCGCCGACCAGGCCACCCTTGATGCGCTCGAGGCAGAAGGTCGCGTCATCTTCCGTTATGTCGACAAGACCGGCGCGGTCACACCCGCCGCCAACCCCAACGGCGCCATCCACAACATTGCCGGTATCTGCGACGCACGCCGCCGCGTGCTCGGCATGATGCCGCACCCTGAGCGTCTGTTCGAGCCGATGCTGGGCGGCGTCGACGGACGGCGGCTCCTGGAAAGCGTTGTCGAGAATCTTGCCGCATAAGCTGCGGCAACATCGTCAGGCGGCATCACTTTACTTACCCTCGAGATCTCCCGCGCTGGCTCACGGGTAGTCCGCCCTCGCCTGCGGCGCCGCCTTATTAGCGCCGGTCATACCCTACATTTTGCGCGCCATGCAAAAAGCTGCCCCGCCGCCGGAGCCGCGCAAAACCGCGATGGCCTTCATCTTCAGCATCGTCCTGCTCGATGTCATCGCCCTCGGCATCGTCATTCCCGTGCTGCCCAAGCTCGTGGAGAGCATGCTCGGCGGCGACACGCCGCGAGCGGCCGAGATCTACGGCCTGTTCGGCACCGCGTGGGCCCTGATGCAGTTCGTCTCCTCGCCCCTGCTGGGCGCCATGTCCGACCGCTTCGGCCGCCGTCCGGTGCTGCTCATTTCGATGCTGGGCCTGGGCCTCGACTATGTCTTGATGGCGCTGGCACCGTCCCTGTCCTGGCTGTTCGTCGGCCGCGTCATATCCGGCATCACGTCGGCGAGTTTCTCGACCGCCTATGCCTACATCGCCGACATTACGCCTCCCGAGAAGCGAGCCGGCGCGTTCGGGCTGGTCGGAGCGGCGTTCGGCGTCGGCTTTGTGCTGGGACCGGCACTGGGCGGACTGCTGGGTGCGGTCGACCCCCGCCTGCCGTTCTGGATCGCAGCTGCCTTCTGTCTTGCCAACGCCGTCTGCGGATATTTCCTGCTGCCCGAGTCGCTGCCGGGCGAACGCCGCATGCCCTTCGAGTGGGCACGCGCCAACCCGATGGGATCGCTGCGTCTGCTCGGCACGCACCACCAGCTGATGGGACTGGCGGGCGTGGCCTTCCTGTCCAACCTCGCCCATGCGGTGCTGCCGTCGGTTGCCGTCCTCTACGCCAGCTATCGCTATGGCTGGAGCGACCAGGTGATGGGGCTGACGCTGGCCAGCCGTCGGCGTCGCGTCGGGCATCGTGCAAGGCTTCCTGATCCAGCCGATCATTGGCCGGTTCGGCGAGCGCACGGCGCTGGCGGTTGGACTACTGTTCGGCACCGCGGGGTTTGCCGTCTATGGTCTGGCCGAGACCAGCACCTCGTTCTGGTCCGGTATTCCGCTGATGGCGCTCTGGGGCGTGGCCAGCGCTGCTGCGCTTTCCATCATGAGCCGCCTGGTCGGCGGCTCCGAGCAAGGCCAACTGCAGGGCGCCAACGCCAGCCTGATGGCGCTGGCCAATCTGGTAGGTCCCACCTTGTTCGGCTTCACCTTCGCCTGGTCCATCGCCCCCGGTTCAGCCTTGCACCTGCCTGGCGCGCCATTCCTGCTGTCTGCTGCCTTGCTGGCGGCCGCTGCGATGTTGGCCTGGCAGGTCACGCGTCCCGCGCTTGCACCTGCACAGCGTGTGCAAGCTTGAATCAGCAGCCTGCACCATCCAAGCACTGCGCGCACTCGATCTGCACCGTCACGTGATCGACGCCGTAGCGCTCGCGCAATCGCATGCAGATAGCGCGCGTGATGTGTTCGCTGTCGCCGAGATCGGCTATACGCGCGTGCAGGGTCAGCATCGGCTTCTCCTGCGTCAGCGACCAAGCATGCACATGGTGCACGTTCTCTACGCCTGGAATGGCCGCCACCAGATCGGCGCTGATCTGGTCGATGTCGAGATGGTCCGGCGCGCCCTCCAGCAGGATGTGCCCGAACTCGCGCACCAGGAACCAGGCGCTGCGCAGGATAATGCAGGCCACCAGCACCGACAGCAGCGGGTCGATCGGCGTCCAGCCGCTCCATAGGATCACCAGCGCCGCCACGATCGCCGCGGCCGAACCCAACAGGTCGCCCACGACGTGCAGGATGGCGCCGCGCACGTTCAGGTTCTCGCGCTCGGCGCCATGCAGCACCATGAAGGCCGCCACATTCACGGCCAGTCCCAGGATCGCCACCGCCAGCATCGGCCCGCCCAAGACCTCGGTTGGTGCGCGCAGGCGGTGCAAGGCCTCCCAAGTCACGGCAATGGCGATGAAGAACATCGTCAACCCATTGCTGTAGGCGGCAAGAACCTGGAAGCGGTGCGACCCGTAGGTGCGGCGCTGGTCGGCCGGCCTGCGCGCAACGCGTATGGCCAGCCATGCCAGGCCCAGCGATGCGGCGTCGGCCAGCATGTGGCCCGCATCGGCGACCAGGGCGAGCGAGCCCGAGATGGCCCCCGCGATCGCCTCGGCCACCATGAACCCGCCAGTCAGCAGGGCCGCCCATCCTAGGCCGCGCGCATTGAACTGGCCGGCGTCCCGGCCGTGCCCATGGCTGTGGCCATGACCCTGATGATGGCTGTGATCGTGGCTCATATGGTCGTTGCTAACCTGCCCAATCCTTGTGCTCAATCAAACATATAGGATCGTGCACACGGAATAATATCACCTCCGCAACTGAGCCGTGGGTTGCGGCGTGGCGAACCGGGACTCCTTCAGCGTAGGCGGCTATAAGCAGCCCAGAAAACTGCATCCAACAGCCGAGTTTGCCTAGCCCGAGCATGGACGCCAAAGCCAAATCCGCCATCACGCCGGAGATCGTCGCCGAGCACGGGCTCAAGCCAGACGAGTACCAGCGGCTGCTCCAGATCCTCGGCCGCGAGCCCTCCCTCACCGAGCTCGGCATCTTCTCGGTGATGTGGAGCGAGCACTGCTCCTACAAATCGAGCCGCGTGTGGCTCAAGACGCTCCCCACCAAAGGGCCGCAGGTGATCCAGGGGCCAGGCGAGAACGCCGGCGTGGTCGATCTCGGCGACGGCGATGCTGCCGTCTTCAAGATGGAGAGCCACAACCACCCTTCCTACATAGAGCCCTACCAGGGCGCCGCCACCGGCGTTGGCGGCATCATGCGTGACGTCTTCACCATGGGCGCACGGCCGGTTGCCAATCTCAACGCCCTCCGTTTTGGCGATCCCTCCCACGCCAAGACGCGCCATCTCGTCAGCGGTGTCGTGGCTGGCATTGGCGGCTACGGCAACTGCACGGGCGTGCCCACCATCGGCGGCGAGACCAACTTCGACCCCGGCTACAACGGCAACATCCTGGTCAATGCCATGTGCGTGGGTCTCGCCAGGACCGACAAGATCTTCTATTCGGCCGCCAAGGGCGTCGGCCTGCCGGTCGTCTATGTCGGCTCCAAGACCGGCCGCGACGGCATCCACGGCGCCACCATGGCCTCGGCCGAGTTCGACGACAAATCCGAGGAGAAGCGCCCGACCGTGCAGGTCGGTGATCCCTTCACCGAGAAGCTGTTGATCGAGGCCTGCCTCGAGCTGATGGCGAGCGATGCCATCGTCGCCATCCAGGATATGGGCGCCGCCGGCCTTACCTCCTCTACTTCGGAGATGGCCGACAAGGGCGGCGTCGGCATCGACCTCGACCTCGACCTCGTGCCGCAGCGCGAACCCGGCATGACCGCCTACGAGATGATGCTCTCCGAGTCCCAGGAGCGCATGCTGATGATCCTCAAGCCCGGCCGCGAGGCAGAAGCAGAGGCGATCTTCAAGAAGTGGGGGCTCGACTTCGCCGTGATCGGCAAGACCACCGATACGGGCCGCATGATCGTCACCCACAAGGGCAAAATCGAAGCCGACCTGCCGGTGGCCACGCTCGCCAATTCCGCACCGCTGTACGAGCGCCCCTGGGTGCCGACCGTGCCGCCGAAGCTGATCCTGCCCGAGTGGGTGGCCGCTCCCAACAGCATGCTCGGCACCCTCAAGACCATGATGGGAACCCACCATCTCGCGTCCCGCCGTTGGATCTGGGAGCAGTACGACCACACGGTGATGGGCGACACCGTGCAGCGGCCCGGCGGTGATGCGGGGGTGGTGCGCGTGCACGGCACGCCGAAAGGCCTCGCCGTGACCTGCGACGTCACCCCGCGCTATGTCGCGGCCGACCCGGTCATGGGCACCAAGCAAGCCGTGGTCGAGACCTGGCGCAACCTGATCGCCGTCGGCGCCGATCCGCTGGCCATCACCGACAACATGAACTTCGGCAACCCCGAGCGCCCCGATGTGATGGGCCAGTTCGTCGGCGCCGTGCAAGGCATGAAGGAGGCCTGCGAGGTCCTGAAATACCCAGTCGTGTCCGGCAACGTCTCGCTCTACAACGAGACCAACGGTGCAGCGATCCCGCCGACGCCGGCAATCGGCGGTGTCGGCCTGATCCCGGACGTTGCACGCATGGCCCACCTAGCCCTCAGGTCGGATGGCGACCTTCTTGTCGTCGTCGGGCGCGAAGCCGGCCACCTCGGCCAGTCTCTCTATCAGCAGATCATCACGGGCAAACTCGAGGGCGCTCCGCCGCAGGTCGACCTCGCCGACGAGATCAAGGCGGGTAACCTGGTGCGCAGTCTGATCCGCGAAGGCAAGGTTGCCTCCGTGCACGACGTCAGTGACGGCGGCCTGCTGGTGGCCATCGCCGAGATGGCGCTGGCCGGTGAGATCGGCGTGCAGCTGTTTCCGTATGAGGGCAAGCTGCCGGCGCATGCCGCCTGGTTTGGCGAGGACCAGGGCCGCTACGTGCTGGAGGCCTCGCCGGAGTTGGCCGAGGAGATCATCGAGCGGGCGCGACTGCTGGCCCTGCCGGCCCGCGTCGTCGGGCGCATTGGCGGCGATGCTCTGACGCTGAAAGGCGAAAATGCCCTAAAGCTCGATGATCTGCGGGCCGAGAACGAAGCGTGGCTGCCCGGCTATATGACTGCCGCTTCGTGAGAGTTGCTGGCAGGATCCGATGGAGGCGCGATCGATAGGACCGCGCCTCCAGCCCCGCAACATGCGCGCATGCTTAACGCGCATAACAGTCATGCTAGCAATCCTGTATAGAACCGGCGAGCAAAATATTGCGCCTACCGCGCCCCTAGGCACACGCCCTTCCCACATTCTCTAAGAAGAAGAGAATGCAATGAACTCTGATGCTTGCGTTGGGTACGTCCTAATGGGCGTTTGGATGCAAGTCCCTAGCGTGAGCCAAAAAGGAACTTTGCGTCACCGGAAATAAAGCTCAAACTTCGTCTTGGCAGGCTCGGCACCCCGCACCGGGCCCGCTCAAAGAGCAGAGGACCGGCCCCCATACACACGCCTTTGGCCGGTTCTCTTGCTCGAGCAGAAGCGGTGCCGAAATCCGCCTCACGCCTTGCTTGCATTGAGGGTCAGGGGCTGCCTGCCACGCAAACTCCGTCACGGATCAAGCGGAGCGCTGCCGCCAAGGCGTTTCCTGTGGCGCAAAATCAAACTTGGCCAATGGCGGTCGATGCCGGCATCGGACTATTATCAGAATTGCGATGCAGCCGGCGGAGACCATTTCCGATGCCCATGGACTCAAAGGAGATCGCGCGCCTGATCAAGGCTCGCTTTCCCGATGCGGAGGTCACCATCAGGGATCTCGCCGGCGACGGCGATCATTTCGCCGCGCATGTGGTCGCCAAGGAATTCACCGGCAAGACCCGCGTGCAGCAGCACAAAATGGTCTACGACGCCCTGGAAGGCCGCATGGGTGGCGTGCTGCATGCCTTGGCCCTCACCACCGCGGCCCCCAAAAGTTGACTTTGCAATGGGCTTACCCACATCCTCAGCGTGAACCGCAGACAGCCGGCAAGCCGCTGTCGACGTGTCGTCTTGGAAAGGAAGCAGCATGAGCGAGCAAGCCGTACACGACTGGATTCGCAAGGCGATTGCCAGCAATGACGTCGTGTTGTTCATGAAAGGCACGAAGACCTTCCCGCAATGCGGCTTCTCCAGCCAGGTGGCACAAATCCTGGGCCACATGGGCGTCGACTACAAGGACGTCAACGTACTGGAAGACATGAGTATTCGCGAAGGCATCAAGAGCTTTTCGGACTGGCCGACCATTCCTCAGCTGTACGTCAAGGGCGAATTCGTCGGTGGCTGTGACATCATCCGCGAGATGTTTCAGCAGGGCGAGTTGCAACAGCTGTTCGACGACAAGGCCGTAACCTACGACCGGGCCAAAATGACCGCCTGAGCGGGCCGGCTCAGCCGACATATTGCCGCCGCCTCTCCCCGACATAGCTGGCGGCGGCGTTCTAGTTCCGGGAAAGCCCACCGCGCATGACGCTCGGAGGCCGTCGATTTTTGTTGAGCCTGGCCATTGTCGCCGCCAGCGTTTGCTTGGCGCTCGGCGTGAGCCTCCCCATCATAAAGCTCACCAAGTTTGTGTTCTTCACCTACGAGCATTCGTTGATTTCGACCGTGAATGCTCTGATCCGCTCCGGGCAGACCTTTCTCGGCGTGACAGTGCTGATCTTCTCGATCATCCTGCCGATCCTCAAACTGCTCTACCTGCTGCTGCTTTCGACGCTGCCGCAGAAGGAGCTGCGCCGCCTCTCCCGCCATCTGCGCGCGTTGGAGTGGCTCGGCAAGTGGTCGATGCACGATGTACTTGTGCTGTCGCTGTCGATCTTCTTCATCAAATCGCAGGGCGTATACGACGCCAAGAGCCTCAATGGCGTGTACTTTTTCACCGCCGCGGTGATGTTCATGATCCTCGCCTACGCTTGGCTGGGCAGTGACGTCACGGCCGCCGAAAAGCTCAACGCCGCACCTGCCAAGCCTGCGCCGCCCACCTCGACGCTGCGCAACTTCGCCTTCAGCTTCCTTATCATCCTCGCAACAGTCTTCTTCGCGCTTGGCGTCATGCTGCCGGCCATGCGCTTCACGACTGTATTCGTCTGGACCAACCAGCATTCGATCGCCACTATCATCTGGGCGCTCTACAAGAACGAGGAATTCTTCCTCTGCTTCGTCATCTTCATGTTCTCGATCTTCTTCCCCTTTCTGAAGTTGTTCTATCTGCTCACACTGGTCACCTCGCCGGACATGCCGGCCGAGTTCCGCGACAAATCAATCTCGGCCATGGAATGGCTCGGACGCTATTCGATGACCGATGTGATGGTGTTGGCGCTGATGATCTTTTACATAAACGCATCAGGCCACACGGAGGCCTCGGTGCTGCCCGGCGTCTACTTCTTCGCCGCTTCGACCCTGATGACCATGTTCGCCTACGGTTGGGCGAACTCGATCAATCCCGGCACCGCCCCAAGGCACGCCAGCCTGCAGGCCCGGCTTGCCAGCCTCACCCCTCCGACTGGCATCGCACCTCGTGAGCGTGCTTTTTGAGCCACTCCCTATGACCAAACACCGTTTTCCACAACCTCAGGCAGCCCTTGCCAAAATTCGTGCTGGGTTCATGGCTTTAGTTCGGCGCATGATGCGCCCGCGCTTGGCTGTCGTCTGCGTAGCAGGAAGTAACGCCATCATGAGCCCGCGCCGCACACGTTGTCTTGCCCCCGTGCTGACGGTTGTCCTGTCGGCACAGTTGGCTGCGTGCGCGCTTTCCGGCGGTGGTGAGCCAAGCACCGAGTTGAGTGATCCCGGCTTAGCCACGCGCCCTTCGACGGCTGGCGTGGTGGACAACACCCAATTGCCGAAGCGCTGCTGGTCCCGCCAAGACCGCCGCCCGCCCTGAGCCAGCGAAACCTGCTGTCCGCGCGGAACCCGCGAAGCCAGCCGGCAAAACCGAAGTGGCTACGGCCACCAAGACCGATGTGGCTCCGTGTGCTTCCGGCGGCGGCTGCGTGACTCAGCTCAAGCGCATGGTCGACGGTACCAATCGCACCTGGATCGGCCGTCCCGAGCCACCGCAGCAGTTTGCGGACGGCACTCGCCTGTTCGCCTATCGCGCGCTGCGTCCCAACCTGAGCTGCCGCGAATTGAGCCTTGCGCTGACCGAGATCGACACCTCCAGCAAGCGGCTTCTCGATCCGGCTTCGGCCGTCGGCAGCGATCGTGCGCAGCGCGTTGCTGCACTCGCTACGGATGTTGCAGGTGAGCTCCGCAGCGAGCACGCCAGCCGTTGCACGGCCGCCGGCACTCGCACTACGGCCGCCGGCGCCGAGCCCGCGCAGTCCCAATAAAACGATGCCTGATTAGCGGCTGTAGAACTCAACCACCAGATTGGGTTCCATGTGCACTGGGAACGGCACGTCGGCGAGCGCCGGAACGCGCGTCAGCTTGGCCGTCATCTTGTTGTGGTCGGCCTCGACGTAGTCCGGCACATCGCGCTCCGCGCTCTTGATGGCCTCCAGAACCAACGCCAGCTGCTTGGCCTTGCCTTGCACCTCGACCACGTCGTTGACGCGGCAACGGTAGCTCGCAACATTCACCCTGCGGCCGTTCACCGTCACGTGCCCATGACTCACCAGCTGGCGCGCGGCGAACACGGTCGGCACGAACTTGGCACGATACACGACCGCATCGAGCCGGCGCTCCAGCAGGCCGATCAGATGCTCGGAGGTCGAGCCCTTGAGGCGCGCCGCCTCCTTGTAGACCCGGCTGAACTGGCGCTCGCCGATGTTGCCGTAGTAGCCCTTCAGCTTTTGCTTGGCGCGCAGCTGTTGACCATAGTCGGACAGCTTGCTGCTGCGCCGCTCCCCGTGCTGGCCGGGCCGTGTCTCCCGCTTGTTGATGGGGCTCTTGGGCCGGCCCCAGATGTTCTGGCCGAGGCGGCGGTCGATCTTGTGCTTGGCGCGGACGCGCTTGGTCATTGATAGTACTCCAGTGGTCGCCGAGGGCGATCGTGGCAGGTGTGGAGCACCCCCTCCTCTGCCCACAGGTACGCTGCAGGCCGACAGGCATCCATCGACAAAACGGATGCCACAGGTGTGCGATGAAGCGAGCTGTTGCCCGCGCGGGCGGTTATAGCGGAAAGTCAAGCCACGTCAATGCGGTCGCGGAAACACCCGCCGGCTACTTGGTTATCGTGCCGGAAATGGGCTCGACGCGCTGGGCTGGTTGCTCACCTTTGGCGGCCGGGATGGCCAGAGCCTCGTTGATGTAGGCCAGAACCCGCGACTTGATGTCTTCGCGCAGCCGATCCGTGCACGGCTCGGTCCACACCGGACCTTTAGTAATCATCTCCGAGCCCGGCCTCGCCGTCGCCCTCGAACGTGACCCGCATGCTGCCCGTCAGGTAGGCCACTGTCGACACGTGCAGGAGGGTGATGAACACTAGCTGTTGCTTGGTCCATCTGTCGGAGGCGACTTCTCGCTGCATCATGCTCTGGAAATTGGCGGTCTGCTCCTCCGGCAGATTGCAGTACTGGGCTCTCGCGGAGCGGTCGGCGACCGTGACGATCTCCCTGGCCTTCTCCAGGGGCACCATGATCTCATTCTTCTTCGTGCGGTCTATGGTGATCACTTCGCCGTTCGGCTGGCGGAACTGGCGTGGGATGGTGTTGAAGGCAAAGTCCATCAGCAGCGTGACCGCGCGATCGCTTTGCCCTTTGGCCTGAGCACGCACTGCCAGCGGCGCCGCAATCGTCGTTGCCGACAAAAGCACCGCGACGGACGTCCTCGCGCGCCTCCACGTCATCCGAAGCCCCTGTTGCGCCTGCTTTTTTGCGCTGTCGTTGTGTCCCTGGCCCGGCCGTGCCCAAACGCCGAGCAAGGTCAATGGCTCGGGCCAAATCGCGGCATAACTATGGCGGGCTTCGCACACCGCGCTTGGAATGCACCAGGGCTTTGACTATCCCGCGCAAGGTGCGGATTTCCTGTTGCGTTGCACCCATGCGGGTAAACATGGTGCGCATGTTCTGCACCATGCTCGGCCGCTTCTCGGGCGGATTGAAAAAGCCGTTGTGCTCCAGCTCACGCTCGATGTGTTCAAAGAACGCCAGCAGCTCGTCCTTGGAGGCGGGCGGCGAGCCGCGCGTGCGCAAGCCGGGTTGCAGGGGCTCCTCGTAGGTCGTCACCCGGCCAATCGAGCCCTGACCCGACTGCTTCATCCATTCGTAGCTGATCAGCAGGACGGCCTGCGCCAGATTGAGAGAGGCAAAGTTGCTGCTGACCGGCGCCATCACCACGGCGTCGGCGTTGGCCACCTCCTCGGTCTCCAGGCCGTTGCGCTCCGGTCCGAACAGGATGCCGCAGCGCTGCCCTTCTGCCAGCCGCCGCCGCATCTCCGCCACCGCCTGCTCGGGCGTGAGCACGGGTTTGGCGAGGTCGCGCTGGCGCGCCGTCGTCGCACAGACCCAGTTGAGGCCCATAAGCGCGGCGTCAAGCGTGGCAGAGGCATCGGCACCGTCGATGACAAAGTTGGCGCCGGAAGCGGCGACGCGCGCCTTCTCGTTAGGCCAACCGTCGCGCGGATCGACTAGCCGCAAGTCCTCGAGTCCGAAGTTGGCCATGGCGCGCGCCACCATGCCGATGTTGTCAGCCAGCTGCGGCCGGACCAAAATGACGACCGGCGCATCGCCGATCCGCTGCCCCGGTCCGCCGCTGCGATCCGCGCGGCGTGTGCCGTGCCGCAGCTTGCGGATCACGCGGCGTGCCCAATACCAGTACTCCTCGCCCGCCCAGGTCTTGGCGAGATGCTCCAGGCTCGGCGCCGAGATCTTCTCGGTGCCCTGTCCCAGCAGACGGATAGCCGGTTCGGCGATGTCGATTTGCCCATATCGGGCGACGAACGCATCGAACGACTGGACGCCGAGCCTCTGCGTGCGCAGCCGACAACCGGGACAGGCCGCGTCGTCGGCTTCGCAGCGCCGCTCTGCACAATAGACGAGGACGGGCTCGACAGCGGCGCGGTCAAGGCCCGGGATGCCGAACTCGGCCAGCCCCGGACCGATCGTCTTCTCATGGCAGGCGTGCACAACCGCCGCCACGGAGATGGCGGTACCGGCCAGCCGCGGCTCGCTCGCCTCAATGACTATGTTCGAGCTCACTTGGCCATCCTTGCGTGTGCATGGTCGCGTCAGACCGAACGGGTCAGACCTCCGTCGACCCGCAGGTTCTGTCCAGTGATGTAGGCAGCGCCGGCAGATGCCAGGAAGGAGATCGTGGCGGCGATCTCCTCGCTCGTACCGTATCGCTGCATCGGCACTGAGCTGCGGCGCTCCTCCGTCGCGGGCAGGCTGTCAATCCACCCCGGAAGCACATTGTTCATGCGCACGTTGTCTGCTGCATATTGGTCGGCAAAGACCTTCGTGAATGCGGCAAGTCCAGCTCGGAAGACAGCCGAAGTGGGAAACATCGGACTTGGTTCGAAGGCCCAGGCGGTCGAGACGTTGATGATGGCGCCGCCCTTTTGCTGCGCCATGGTGGGCGCAACCAAGCGGGTCGGCCGGATCACATTCATCAGGTAAGTGTCCAGCCCGGCGTGCCACTACTCATCAGTGATCTTCAGGATCTGCTCGCGTGGTCCGTGCCCCGCGCTGTTCACCAGCACGTCGATCCGGCCCCACGCGACCAAGACCTGATCCACGAGGCGCTTCAGGTCATCGTTGGATTGGTTGGAGCCTGTCACACCAATGCCGCCAAGCTCCTTGGCGAGGGTTTCGCCCTTTCCCGAGGACGATAGGATCGCGACCTTATAACCATCCTGCGCCAGCCGACGCGCTGCCGCGGCCCCCATGCCGCTTCCGCCGGCCGTGACGATTGCAACTTGCATTGGCCACCTCCCAAACCGCTTCTACTGCAGGGCCTACAGGAAATCCTTCAGCACGGGCGATCACCTCATCGCCGCGCTGATGCACGACCCAGTGATCGGCGCCCTCGATCTCGCGCAGCACGACCGGATGGTCGCAATAGTCTTGCAGCGTGCTCCGAGTTACCGGCAACAACGCCCGATCCTGCATACCCCAGATCACCAGGTGCGGCATGCGCACCCTGAGCTGCGCTGGATCGAGCCTCGGCACCTTGGCCATGTCCACCGTTTGGCCGACCTTCGGCACCACTAGCGGGCTCGCCCGGTACCAGTTCAGCATACCGGTTAGCGCGCCCGGTTCCGACCATCCTTGCAGATAGGTGGCCCGCTTGTCGGTCGTCATCCAGGCCAGATCACCGAACCGCGCCACCATCCGCATCAGACCGGCATGGCCATTGGCAGACAGCTCCTGCTCGGCATGGTCGGCACGCAACTCGTGCATGTACGAGCTTGTCGCCTGCTGCGCCGCATCCTCGATCAGGCTGCGCTGGAAGGGGCCCGGATGCACCCCGTTGATGATGGCGAGCTTGGCGACGCGCCTTGGCGCCGCGATCGCCATGGCATAGGCGACCGCCCCGCCCCAGTCGTGTCCAACCAGCGCGAAAGGCCGCGCGGGCGACAGCTGTTCGGCAAGCGCCAGCATGTCGCGTACCAGGTGCTTAATAGCATAGGCTGCCACGCCCTCTGGCTTGCTGGACCGCCCATACCCGCGCTGGTCGGGCGCCGCCGCATGGTGCGTGCCCGCGAACGCCGGCATCACCTCCGCCCAGCTGTCCGCATGCTCGGGAAAGCCATGCAGGAACAGCAGCAGCGGCGCGCCGGTATCGCCCGCACTGCGCACGTCGAGATCGATGCCGTTAGCCCGGATGGTCGTGCGCCGCATCGGTCGCCTCCGCAGCCGCCAGGGCGGCGGCGCTCACTCAACCTGCCCAAAGCGCGGGCATCTGTCGAGGCGTGCCCCGCTTGCGACCAGAGCATATCTTTGCGCTCCCGTGGCCTAGTGCTATAGGGGCGCGAGCAAAGCTTCCCCACGAGTTGCGAGGCGCGAGAGCGAGGTCGATCCAGCCATGCAGAAGATCAAGGTCGCCGGAACGGTCGTCGAGATGGACGGCGACGAGATGACACGCATCATCTGGAAGCTGATCAAGGACAAGCTCATCCACCCCTACCTCGACATCAAGCTCGAGTACTACGATCTCGGTGTCGAGCATCGGGACGCGACAAACGACCAGGTGACCGTCGACGCCGCCAACGCCACCAAGAAGTACGGCGTGGCCGTCAAGTGCGCGACCATCACGCCCGACGAAGGCCGCGTCAAAGAGTTCAAGCTCAAGGAGATGTGGCGCAGCCCGAATGGCACCATCCGCAACATCCTGGGCGGCGTGATCTTCCGCGAGCCCATCATCTGCAAGAACGTCCCGCGCCTGGTGCCCGGCTGGACCCAGCCCATCATCATCGGCCGCCACGCCTACGGCGACCAGTACCGCGCCACCGACTTCAAGTTCCCGGGCAAGGGCATTATCACCATCAAGTTCACCGGCGACGACGGCAAGGTGATCGAGAGGGAAGTGTTCAAGGCACCGGGCGGCGGCGTCACCATGGCGATGTACAATCTCGATGAGTCCATCATCGAGTTCGCGCGCGCCTCGATGAACTACGCGCTTGAACCGCGGCTATCCGCTCTACCTGTCCACCAAGAACACCATCCTGAAGCAGTACGACGGCCGCTTCATGGAGCTGTTCCAGCAGGTGTTCGACGCCGAGTTCAAGGACAAGTTCGCCGCCAAGAAGATCACCTACGAGCATCGCCTGATCGACGACATGGTGGCCGCCGCTCTCAAATGGTCCGGCGGCTACGTGTGGGCCTGCAAGAACTACGACGGTGACGTGCAGTCCGACACGGTGGCGCAGGGCTTCGGCTCGCTCGGCCTGATGACCAGCGTGCTGATGTCGCCAGACGGCCGCACCGTTGAGGCGGAAGCCGCGCACGGCACCGTTACGCGCCACTACCGCGAGCACCAGAAGGGCAAGGAGACGTCGACCAACTCCATCGCCTCGATCTTCGCCTGGACGCGCGGGCTCGCCCATCGCGCCAAGCTCGACAACAACCCCGAGCTCGCCAAGTTCGCCGCCACGCTCGAGAAGGTGTGCATCGACACCGTGGAGGCCGGCTACATGACCAAGGACCTCGCCCTGCTGGTCGGCGCCGACCAGAAGTGGCTCTCCACCACCGGCTTCCTCGACAAGGTCGATGAGAACCTCAAGAAGGCGATGGCCGCGTAAAACGACACAGGCTTGCAGGGCAACGCCGCAACCCAATGTTTGCGCTTGGCGCCGAAGCGAAGCGCTTACAGTGCGATCGATCTGCGCATTAGACTCGCGACACACGCTATCGAAGGATTAGCGCGCCGTGAGCGACGCCCGCACACCCATGCACACCGGCGGCTGCCAGTGCGGCGCCGTCCGCTATGCCCTGTATGCCAAGCCGACCAACCCGCACGTGTGCCACTGCCGCATGTGCCAGAAGGCCTTCGGCAACGCCTTCGCACCGCTGGCCGGCGTGCCGTTGTCGGAGTTCGCGTGGGTGCGCGGCCAGCCCGGCATCTATCGAAGCTCCGAGGCGGCGGAGCGTGGCTTCTGCCGCGATTGCGGCACACCGCTCTTCTTCCGCTACACCGACAAGGACCGGATTTCTATCTCGCTGGGCAGTCTGGACGAGCCTTCGCGCGTGTCGCCGGAGCGGCAATACGGCACCGAGAGCCGCCTAGCCTGGCTCAACAACGTAAATCAGCTGCCGGCCAGCCGCACCGAGGACGACGTCCCACCAGAGCGGTTAGCGCGTTACGAGAGCCGTCAGCATCCCGATCGGCCGGACTGATCCGCTTCGAAACCGGCATTCATCCTCGGTTAGACATGAGGCCTGCGCTTTGTGACCAATGCGGCTTGCTGAAGAGATTGTTAGGCCAGCAGCCATACCTATCCTCGCTAAGATGGCGAGAAGTCCAGAAATGTCCGAAGAGGCGCGGGGAGGCGCGAGGGCTATACCCGTTCGCAGAATGATCTGGCTGCTCGGCGCCGCCGTCGCCCTGATCACCGCCGTGTGCCCGCCGGTCAGCTACGCCATCAACGAGTACTGGAAGGACCAGGCTTTGCTCGCCTTCCGGTCGGAAATAACAGCAGCGCGCGCGCGTCCGGTTCATCCAAACGAGTGGTTCTGCTTGGTGGACCGACCACGAGGGTCTGATCACCGCCAGCGGTGTTCGCAGCCCGAGCGCGATACTGCTTAATCAACGCCTATTCGTGGCTGATGGCACGGTGATCGCTGATAAGGGATCGACTTTGCCGTCTCCCACGACGACCATTGTCAGCCCCATCGTCATCGACGGCACGACGGTTGGCTGGGTGGAGACGGTCGGTAGCCTGCGACCGATGCTGATCGGGGTGGCCCTGCTGGCCCTCGTCTGCTCGGCTCTCGGGAGCGCCGCATACTACGCATTCACCATCCTACCGCTCAGGGCTCTCGATCGGTCGTTGGGTGAGCTCGAATTCGCCAATGCTCGGTTCAAAGAGCAGAACGTTCTCCTCGATACGGCACTGACCAACATGCACCAAGGTCTTGCCATGTTCGACGCCGAGGAGCGGCTGGTGTTCGCCAACGACCGGTGGGCCGCGCTGTATGGCATGACGCCGGATCAGCTGAGGCCGGGCACGACCATCCGCGAAGTCATCGAATGGTGCGTGGCCAACGGATTGTATGTTGACCTGACCGCCGATGCCATAGTCGAGAGGGTCCGCCGCTACGTTGCGGGCAAGACCGTCAGCCACTTTCTGCGCAAATTGACCGACGGCCGCACGCTGGCGATAGCTGTCCGCCCCGACAACAACGGTGGCTGGGTGACTACGTGCGAGGACGTCACGGAGCACGAGCGGCTCAATACGCGCCTGGGCGAACAGAACCAGCGCTTGCGTGAGCAGGAGAGGGAGCTGAAGGCGCAGAACCTGATCCTCGACGCGGCGCTCGAGACCATGTCGCAAGGGCTTTGCATGTTCGATGCCGAGCAGAGAGTTGTGACCTGCAATGCCCGCTATGCGCAGATGTACGGCTTGACCATGGAGCAGGTGAAGCCCGGCACTACCCTGCAGGAGATCATCCAGCTGCGCGTCGCCAACGGCCTCTACGCGGAGCGCAAGCCAGATGAATACAGGCATGAGAGCGTTGCCCCGATCGTGACGCCGTCCAACACCATTCACGAGTTGAGCGACGGCCGCTCGATTGCTGTAGCCCGCCGGCCGATGTCCGGCGGCGGCTGGGTGACCACGCACGAGGACATCACCGAGCATCGCCGCCGCGAAGCACGGATCGCCCACATGGCGCACCACGACGCGCTGACCGACCTGCCAAATCGCGTGCTGGTCAACGAGAAGCTGGAGCTGGCCCTGGCGCGAACCCGGCAAGGGGAGATTACCGCCTGCCATCTGCTCGACCTGGACGACTTCAAGAACATCAACGACACGCTCGGTCATCCGGCCGGCGACAAGCTGTTGCGCATGGTCGCCGACCGCCTGCGCACGCTGGTGCGCGGTACAGACACCATCGCCCGCATGGGCGGCGACGAGTTCGCCATTCTGCAATGCGGCCTCACGCAGCCGGGCGATGCGACTACCCTCGCCCAGCGCATCATCGAGGCGGTGGGCGAGCCATACGATATTGACGGCCATCAGGTGGTGATCGGCACCAGCATCGGTATTGCCATCGGCCCAACCGACGGGGCGACCCCGGATCAGCTGATCCGCAACGCCGATCTGGCCCTGTACCGGGCCAAGGGTGAAGGCCGCGGCACCTTCTCCTTCTTCGAGCCCGAGATGGACGGGCTGATGCAGGCTCGGCGCGCCATGGAGACCGACTTGCGCAGAGCCCAGTCGGCGGGCGAGTTCGAGCTCCTGTACCAACCGGTCGTCAACCTGGCGACCGACCAAATTAGCGGCTTTGAAGCCCTGATCCGCTGGCACCATCCGCACAAGGGCCTGATCCCGCCCGCCGATTTCATCACGCTGGCCGAGGAGATGGGCCTCATCGAGCCGATCAGCGAGTGGGTGCTCAAGCAGGCTTGCAGACGCGCCGCCCAATGGCCGGACGATCTCAAAATCGCCGTCAACCTCTCTCCTGCGCAATTCCGAAGGCAGGGCTTGGTGGACACCGTCGTTGCTGCACTTGCCGCTTCAGGCCTGCCAGCCGACCGGCTCGAGCTCGAGATCACCGAAAGCAGCCTGCTGCAGAACAGCGAGGTGACGCTCAGCATGCTCTATCAGTTGCGCGAGCTCGGGGTCCGCATCGCCATGGACGACTTCGGCACAGGGTATTCTTCGCTCAGCTACCTGCAGAGCTACCCCTTCGATAAGATCAAGATCGACCGCTCGTTCGTGAAGGACATCACCGACGGTGTCGGCTCGCTCAACATCGTGCGCGCCGTCATCGCCATGGCTCGCGGCCTCGGCATGACCACGACGGCCGAAGGCGTGGAGACGCCCGAGCAGCTGGAGATGGTCAAGGCTGAAGGCTGCACCGAGATGCAGGGCTATCTGTTCAGTCCGCCACTGTCTGCACATGAGGTCGATGAGCTGCTGCAAAGGCGAAGGCCGCGCGAGCCCGACAGCGCCGCGGCCGCCTGAGCTGGTCAGCAGGAACTGGGTATTGGTTTCGGCCGCTTGCGGATGCTCGGCGGCGCGACGGGCACTAGCGCCTTGACCACCTGCACGCGGCGCGGGGCCACCATGCGCGGCGGCGACGTAAATCGCACCGAAACCTCGTTGCCCCTGCGCGAAACCACCTCGCAGAATGCCTCCAGGCCATCGATCTCGATGATCAGCTCGAACGTGTCGGGCACGGTGATCGAGCCATCGATGCGCAGCCTGGCTCCCCCGTCGGAGATGTCGCGCACAGCGCACGGCAAGGTGACATAGCGCTCGTTGAAGGCAACAACGCCGCCCTTCAGCACGCGCCGCCGCAGAGACTGGCGCCGTTCATGGATCGGCTTGTCACTGGTGGTATCGGGACCCATGGCTCCTTGGTGGCCCGCGGCGTTGCCCGGCAGCGTCGACGCCCCTTTCTCTTGCGGCTTTTCGCTCAAATCGTCAGCCAAGGCTGCAGCCAAGTCTCAAGTCCGCACGCGCACAAAAAGCATTGTGCGCGTAGGGTTAAATGTCCGTAAGCAAGTAACGCTTGGTGCTGGCCAAAGTGCCGCCGCGCCCGCGATATCCTACTCTTGACGACCCATTCGGCCGGCACACTCGGCTTGCTTCGGCATAGCCCGAAACATCGATCCTGATCCGTTTTCTAGGCTGTTAAAGCCGGACCAACCTGGCCATCCGGCCTTGCTCGGCGTGTTCCCCACGGAACAGCGCACTGCCGCCGCTCCACTTTATTTCGCGGCGTTAACGAGAAACAAATGGAGATGAGCATGAGCACTTTAATCATGTCGCTGGAAAACATCGCTCCCAGCGCAGCCGTAGCACCGCCCTCGCCAGGCTTCTTCACCCGGTTGATACGATCGCGTGAGGCGCGCGCCAACCTTCAAGTGATGTCCTACTTGATGGGGCAGAGCGATGAGCGGCTGGCGAACCTCGGCTTTAGCGCTGACGACATATGCGATCTGCGCGAAGGCAAACAGCGATTCCCAGTGGCTCGTTAGGCTCCACCACGCGTCATCTGCCTCGCCTGGATGTGGCGCCATCACGCGCCGACCGGCCAGTCCACCGACCGAGCTGTTCGCCCGCCCCCCGGCGTACGCCAGACAGCCTGACGATTTCCCGAAACTTCACAACGAGGACTATGACGATGACCACCAATGCCAAAGACTTTGCCGCCATCAACGGCCTGTACGATCCCTTGGAACAGGCTGGGCCAAACCCAGGACTGCTGCGCAGAATCGCCAATTCGCTGGGCGGTCGGACACGCGCCTACTTCGAGGCGAGAACCCTTCGCTCGACCGTGCGCGTTCTCCAGTCCATGGACGACCGTATGCTGGCCGACGTCGGCCTAACACGCGGTGAGATCCATTCCATCGTTTACGGAGGCCACAGCAACAACACGCGGCGCTTCCGATCAGGCCCGGAATGATCGCTTGGGCACAACGACACTGTCCGGCAACGGCTAGGCAGTGTCGCACTATTTCTGCGCGGTGGCGAAGGCCTTCCAGCTGCCGAACAAGCTGCTCAGGCTGCGCTCCCGGCCGGTATCGACCCTGACGCTCGCCGTCATCCCGGCCCGCAGCGGTGGCTCGCCCGACCGCTCAATGAGCCGCAGCCGCACAGGCAGGCGCTGCACGACCTTCACCCAATTGCCGGACGCGTTCTGCGGCGGCAGTAGCGCGAATTCGGCACCGGTCGCTGGGCTGATGCTGTCCACCTCCGCCTGCCACACCACACCCGGATAAGTATCAAGCTCGACGCTGGCCATAAGGCCCTTCCTCACATGCGTCAGCTCGGTTTCCTTGAAATTCGCCTCCACCCAGGGGCGCGTATGCGCCACCAGCGCGAACAGAGGCGTCGCCGCCTTGATCTGCTCGCCCTTCTGCAGCCGCACGTTGACCGCCGTGCCGTCGAGCGGAGCGCGGATGATCGTGCGCGTCAGGTCCAGCTCGGCGCGTTCGCGCTCTGCTTGCTTCTCGCGCACCATCGGATGCTGATCGATCGGCCGCTCCGGATCGCCACCTAGCTGCGCCGCCACCCGCTCGATCCTCTTGCGCATTACGCTGGCGCGATCCTCGGCGGCGATGGCGTTGCTCTCGATCTCCTCGTATTTGCTGGAGGCGACGATGCCGCGCTCTTGGAGAGTCCTCTGGCGCGCGAGCTGCGTATTCCAGTAGCCTACCTTACTGACCGCCTCCTGCAGCTCGCTCTTGGCCTCGTGCCACGTGGCGATTAGCGTGCTCACCTGGGCACGCGTGGAATCGAGTTCGGCCTCAGCCTTGGCCAGCGCCACACGAAAAGGCTCCCCATCCAGGGTCAGCAGCACGACCCCGGCGCGCACCTCGGCATGATCCTGCACGTGCACGTCCTGCACGCGGCCGGCTATCTCAGCCGAGATCTGGGCAATGTCCGCCTTCACGTAGGCATTCTCGGTCGTCACATAGCGGCCGCCCCAGAGCCACAGCAGGAGCGCGCCCAAGATGACGGTTGCCGGCAAGACCACCAGCATCAGCGGCCTCTTCCAGCGGCGTTGCAGGATCGCGGTCACAACGCCTGCGCCTCCCTGTCCTCATCTTCCTTGCTTCCCGCGCTCGTTGGCATCGCGTTCATCGCGGGGTCCCGCTCGGCCAGAGCCTGCAGCTTGCTCTTCACTCGTGTCATGAGCCTGGTCAGACGCCGTCGCTCCTCGACCGAAAGATCGTCCAGCGCGTCGTCGACGGTTGCCTCGGCAATCGGCCAAACGGCGGCGTGCAGCCGCTCTGCAGTCGGCGTCAGATGCAGCCGGTTGATGCGCCGGTCGTTGCCGTCGGCGCGGCGTTTCAGCCAGCCCTTGGCCTCCATACGGTCGATCAGCCGTCCGGCGGACGCCTTCTCGATCTCCAGCAGGTCGGCAACCTCGGATTGGCTCAGCCCAGGATGGCGATGCACGCGCGCGATCACCAGCCATTGCGCACGTGTCAAGCCGACGGCGCGCACGCGTCTCTCAAACACCGTGCGCATCAGCCGGGCGACGTCGGTGATGGTGTAGCCGATATAGTGCTCGTCGTCGGGCGTCATCGATCGCAATTCAGTTGGCGGCAGATAGTTGCTCAGGTTACTATATCCAAGGCCACCATTGTCAATGGTCAGGATGGGCGCTTTGTGAGCGACGAGCCCGTTTATCAACTTTCGTTTGCGCAGCGCATCATGGTGCTCATCACCGTGATGCTCGGCAACACCATCTACGCCGCCTCAGTCCTGATCTCCTCGGCGCTGCTGCCTCAGTTGCAGGGCGCCATGTCCGCCACCCAGGACGAGGTGTCGTGGGTCATGACCTTCAACATTGTCGCCACAGCGGTTGCGACGCCCGCCACTGGGTGGCTTGCCAATCGCTTCAGCCAGCGCAGAATCATGATTTGGTCGGCGACCATCTTCACCGTCGCGACCTTCATGTGCGGAGCATCCAGGACGCTCGAGGAGCTGATCTTGTGGCGCGTCGTACAGGGGGCAGCTGGCGCCCCGCTGGTGCCGCTCGGTCAGTCCTTCCTGCTCGACTCCTTCCCGCGACGCCAGCACGCCACCGTCATCTCGATCTTCGGCATGGCCAACATGATCGGCCCCTCGCTCGGCCCCATGTTTGCCGGCCAGATTTCCGAGAGCCTCGGGTGGCAGTGGGGATTCTGGATGATCGTGCCGGTCGCCGTCGCGGCGGTGGCGGGCAACATACTGTTCCTGCCGCGCGGCCGCGCCAATGCGAGTGCACGGCTCGATTGGCTCGGCTTCATCAGTCTCTCTGCCGGCATTGCCGCAGCCCAGCTGGTGTTCTCGCGCGGCCAACGCCTCGACTGGTTCGAGAGCACCGAGATCATCGTCGCGACCCTGATTGCCGGTATCGCCATCTACATGTTCTGCGCGCACAGTCTGACCAGCGCAAAGCCGTTCGTCCGGCTCACGCTGCTGAGGGACCGCAACTATTCGGTGGGGCTGTTGCTGGTCACGCTGTTTGGCATGCTGAATTTCTCGGTGATCGTGCTGCTGCCACCCTTGCTGCAGCAGCAGGCGGGCTTTCCAGATTCGGCTATCGGCGAGATCGTCGGAGCACGCGGCATTGGCTCGGCGATCGGCTTCTTTGCGGCCATGCCGATGGCGCGCATTGACCCGCGCATCAGCATGACGATCGGCGCCCTGCTGCAGGCAATAGCCGGTCTTTGGCTCATGAGCCTCGACCTCAACGCCGATCTCGCCACGTTGATCCTGTGCAGCGCCCTGCAGGGCACCTCGATCGGCGTTCTGTGGGTACCGATGACCACGATCGCCTTTTCGACCCTGGCCGCCGAGATGCGCGCCGAGGCCCTGTCGATATTCCACCTGCTGCGCAATTTCGGCTCGAGCCTGTTCATCTCCATCGCGGTGGCCGAGATCGTGCGCACGCAGTCGGCCAACTACGCCCGCATGGTGGAGTATGTCTCACCCTACAATCGCGTCATCGACATGCCCTCGACCATGGGGGCATGGAGCATCGAGACGACATCGGGTCTTGCCAAGCTGTCTAACGAGATCGCGCGGCAGTCCATCATGATCGGCTATACCAACGCCTGGCTGCTCTACACGATGGCCGCGGTGCTGGTGATACCGTTGTCCCTGCTTGCCAAGGCGCCGAGGGGCGGATTCCGGCGGGGCTGATTAGATGCGAGCGCGCGGGTCTTGCGCCCGTGACCGCCCCTCTCGTTCGGAACGGCTACTCGATGCGGACCCGGCGTCCACAATTAACCTTTCATTAACCAGCATCAGCTAGCAGCGCCTTGGCGCCATCCAAGAGGCGGACAGATGCGGGCAAAATTGGAACGGCTCGATCGGGCGAACCGATGGTTGGACGAGGTCGCGTGCCTGCCTCCCGGCAATCCTGACCGCCTGCGCTACTTGACCTTTGCTGAGCAAATCCTTGAGGGCCCGGCCCCCGTCCGCCAGCGACCTGCGCCCGAGGCCCCGCCCAATCCAAGCCGGGCGGGACGCAAATAAGGTTATCGCCGAGCATCCACCAAGGCCATGCACTCCATCACAGCGCTTCCGGCCGTCGCTGGATGCGACACTCAGCAGCTGAAGGTGGCCATCACCGGTCAAGTGCATGAACGAGACCCAAACGCATCATTCGAGCTGGGTTCATGGCGCTGGGTCTATCACTGCTTCATCACCCGCAAGGTGAACAACTCAAGTATGGAGCAGTGACAATGATCAAGCTTGTGACCGGTACGCTTGTTGCGCTTGCGCTCGTAGCAGGCCCGGCTCTCGCCCAAACGACCACCCCCGCCTCTGTGACTGCCGAAGCCGCCCTCGCCGCGAAATTCAAGGCCGCGGACAAGAACGGCAACGGCGTGCTGGATGGCGCGGAACTCGACGCCTACAAGGCCAACCTAGCGAAGATCGACACCGACAAGGACGGCAAGATCTCGATGGCTGAGTTCTCTGCCGCTAGCAAAGCCGGCATCGTGAAGTAGTCAGTCTGCTTCGATCCAAGGGAACGGCTGCGCCGCCCCGGCAGCGCGGCCGTTCCTTGTCTCAGCGTCGCTTCTCTCAACTCAATCTTGTCGGATGGCCTGAGCCGGCTGAGCAAATAAACGCGTCGTTGGCGTTGCAAACCGGTCAGTCACGAGCAGCGCGTCGCAATCTCAATCCACCGGCTGGTCCACTAACATCGTGCGCATTTTGGTGCAGGGCGCAATCTTGCGCTGCATGAAGCCAAGCGAGGCCAGGCGCATTAGCATTGGTTTGCGTGTCGTCGGCTCCATATGTGGCCGATCGCGCTGGCCCAACGGGAAGTGCACGCCGAACTGCGGATTGAGCTGCGCGAACTCATGCAGGCAGGCAAACTCCTCATCTGTGCCCATCCCCGGCCGGACGTCGAGCGCAATGCCCTCCTGATGTCGGGAGGTGCTTCGCTTGACGTAGCGCCGCCCTTTCTTGCCCTTGACGATACGCGGCCTGCCGGCGCAAGGGCCTCTCTCGCCGTCGCACACGCACGCTTGCTCCGCCACCGTTCTGTGCGCCGACGTGATGGTGACATGGCCGTGCATATCAACGAACGCGCGCAAAAACGCTGCGGCCGAGGCGGCGAAGGCCGGTGACAACCGATCGATGTTCTTGTCTTCGTAAGTCTTGCAGTCGCGATTGGAGCTACCTGCCCATTGGCGCGGCAGGCTCTTCAGAACACGCAGTTCGGCCCCTTCGCCTGCTGATACTTGTTGCGATTCTCGGTCGTCCGCCCAGCACGGCAACCCCACGCACAGAGCGACAAGCAGCACACACCCCCGAAACGTCATGCACCCCCAACAAAGTCGACGCGTGTCCGTATTCCCGGCGGCGACCGCTTACAGCACGTTGCCGCGCGAGCAAACAGCAAAAGTGCCGCGGGCTTTCGTCAAGCTTGATCGCGGCCGACAGTTAAATACCGCAGCGCTGAAGCTTCCCCAAAATGGACACATAATCCGTATTCACACCGCGGCGAAGCAGTTGGTGGGTGCGAAAGCGGGGAAATCAGAATGCGATTTGTTTTTGTGGCCGTCGCCGTGACGACAATTGGAAGCTGCGCCTTTGCCGATGACGGGGGTAACTCTAAACTGCAAGGAGACATACTTAGGAAGGCGGTGTCCGGAAAAACCGTCCACTTGGCAACGCCGCTTGGAACGCTGCCGATACGGTTTCGCATGAATGGCACCATGTCGGGCACCGCCGGTGAACTGGCTGCCTACACCGGATCCGCAGCAGACAGCGGGCGCTGGTGGGTAAGTTCGGAGAAGCTCTGCCAACGTTGGCAAACCTGGCTCGATGGCAAGACCTATTGCTTTACGCTGCGCCAGGAGGGCGGGACCGTGCATTGGGTACGCAATGATGGGTTGAGCGGCAAGGCCACTATTGTGCGCTAAGCGGGAGGCTTGCTCGTCCGCAGCCTAGCGCGAGGCTGGGCGCGAATGTTGTCCGAGGGATTAGAGGCCATAACTCATCGCGCCGTGCCCTTGCATGACGATTCGCTAGCGGCTGCTAGCGGGCCGTCACCTGAAGCCCGCGACGCGCGCAGCTTGCTCCATGATGACGCGTGAGTTGTCGAGGTCTACCGACCCCGCTGGCTCGCCATTGACTAGGACGTGAGGGCCGGACCACACGGGCAGACGCGGGCACCCACCGCAGCTTTCCTTGTAGCTCATGATATCGCGCCACTTGGTACCGTTGACGTAGCCGTGCCCATAGGGGAAGGGCGTTTTGCTGTCATCCATGTTCAGGTCGTGGCGTGCGCCGATCAGGTGGCCTATCTCGTGTGCCAGTGAGTAGGTCGTCGCCGCGCACCCGTGATGCACGACGGAAAACGCGTCATCGGCTGAGGCGAATACGCGTGTGGAAAGGCCACACCCCTTGTCATCGTCGACGATGAGAACCGCGACATCGGCGCGGTATTTGTCACGCAAGCCGTGGATCTCATCCATGTAGCCGTCCTTGTCGTGAAAGCGCCACAGGTGATCGAAGTGCGTGCCCTTCTCGACGTAATTGGTTTGATATGCGTGCACTAGCCTGAGCTTTATGTTGCCCAGATTGCTGGTGCGAAATGATTCATTCGCTTCCTCGATCGCGAGGTCGATCAGGTCGCGCTTAATATCCGTGTAGTGGCTCGCGGCTTTCGGCGTGTAAGCGACGATTACATCGATGATGATGTCCTTGGCCGCGGGGCTGGCCTCTTCCTTGGCTGTCGCCGGCTTACTGGTGGGGGCATACGCCAATTGCTGTTTGGTGTTTGCTTGCGCTCGCGATGGAGCGCGCGTACCACTGGTCATTCCCTTTCAGAGTGCTCGCGTCCCCCTGTTTCACAAGCGAGTCATCGTTCAAGGTTGGATGGCTGGCGCGCATGCGCTCGGGCATTGGCGCATGCTCCTGGGGCATCTTCTCCTCGCTCATATCGACAATAGCGTAGACGTGGTCCTTGATGTGCCGGATGGCATGGATGTGCCCTTCGTTGCGGATCGTGCCCGTCATTTTTCCGTTCGGCCACCACATCAGCGTGACGCGCGCGCCGGTGCCTTCGACGGTGCCCCTCCAGATCGCCCGGTCAGGTTTGATGTCAACGCTCGTGCGGTTGATCGTGAGAACGGTGTCGTCGCCCAGCGTCACGAATATCTGAGGCAGGCCATCCTTGGAATCGCTGGTGAGCGCGTGTTCGAGCATCTCGGGACGCGGGCCCATCACCAATTTGACGCCCATGGTCGACTTGGCGGCCTTGGCCTGCTCCATGATGGCCTTTTGTTTGTCGGTCATGGGCATGTCGGCTGGAGGCGTCCGGAAGATGTGGTGTGAACCTGGGCCGACCTCGGTCACGACGGCGCCGTGCTGGCCGGCGACTTGCTTCAACGACTCGACTTTGCTCTTTGGCACCGACCAAACCTCGGCCTTCGTCAACGACAAGGCGTGCCCGCTCGTGTCTCCCGAGTGCTCCTTGAGTGCGTCGCGCATGCCCTCAGGCATTTGCGGCGACAGCGCTTTTGGCGCGTTGCCCTTGTGTGTGGATGGTGCGGGTCTTGTAACGATGACCTGAACGCGCTCTTCTTGCGCCGTCGACGACCCCGGCAAAAGCGATTGTGCCAGAGCTGGGCTTGCCGCCAAGCTGCCCATTAGGCCGAGCACCAATGGGAAGGATTGAGCGCGGGCACGCGGCATGATCGTCTGCGCGAACTTGCCAAGGCGAGTGGCACGGGCCTCCCGGGCAACCGGGAGGCCCTCCACGTTGAGCAGACCCAACTACCTGGCTTCCTCGTCGAGTTTCCTGAAGAACTCCGTGGCATTGAACTCGTCACCGGCGCTGCAGGCGTCGAATGCGCGCAGTGCAATACGGTTTACGTTCGCAATCTTTTCTGCTGAGACGCCCGCGGCTTTCTCCTTGTGGAACTTCTCCAGGGCGCTCTTGTACAAGGCGCCGCAATCCATCTTGCCCTGGGCCGAGGCACCGCCGGCGATGAACCCGAGCGCTACTACACCAATGAGAGCTGGTCTAAGCATGCTATTCTCCTCGCAAATTGTCAGGTTGCCTGGGAACCGCGACACGGAGCGCAGCATGAGCTCGTATGTCGCACTCCCTATGCTTTGAAGGTACACAGGCGATCAACAGAGCTGCATCGGGGAAAACCCCGCACTACCTGGCGCGAAAACCCTAGGCCCCCTCGGCGAATGCGAAAACGTGCCAGTTTCAACCTTGATGCACCACTCCACCCGTGGTCCAGGCCGTCGAGCGGCATTTCTCGATGACCTCACCTGGCGATTCCGTCCCCTTTGGTGCTTCAGGTTGCCTGCACTAGTGTCCGAACGAGCAGCCAGATTGCGGTTCTCGAAACGAACACAACAACGGCAACAAGGTACCAATTATGGATGTCGTTACGCGATTTAGTGATGCGTTGCGACTGTCATGGTTGTCATGAGCGGTCGTTAATCGACACCATCACACAGCTCGCGGAGATGTCGCTGCATGCGGTCGGAATCGGCGCGTCGGCCGGTGAACAAGTGAAAGGCCTCTACGGCTTGGAAGACGGCCATGCCAGCACCATTCATGGTGCGACATCCCAACGCTCGTGCCGCGTGAAGCAACGCGGTTTCGGCGGGGAAGTAAATGACATCTGCAACCCACAAAGATGGACGTAGCAGGTCTACGCGAATGGGCGTGCCGGGCATCTTGGCCATTCCTACGGGCGTCGCGTTGACGATGCCTTGCACCGATGCCACCGCCTCCGAGGGCTCTTTCGCCACGGCGAGATGTGCGGTCGGAAACTCATGCGCAAGGCGCTGAGCGAGACCTTCGGCGCGCTCGAAGTCGACATCGTAGACGATTAAGTTCTCGACGCCCGCGCCAAGAAGAGCGCAGGCAACTGCAGCTCCTGCGCCGCCGGCGCCAAGCTGCAAGACTTGGGCGCGGGGGACGTCGGCAAAGTCGCGTCGGAACGCCTCCGAAAATCCATGACTGTCGGTGTTGTGGCCAATCCGCTTGTTATCACAAAAGACCACGGTGTTTACCGATCCGAGAAGCTCGGCCTGCTGTGACAGTCGATCCAGCAACGGAATAATGCGCTGCTTGCAGGGGAACGTGATGTTGAGACCAGTAAACCCCATGCGCTCCGCCGATAACAGAAGATCGGGAAGCGCGTCCACGGTTAGGTTGAGTTCATCGAGGTCAATGAGTTGGTACAGGCACGTTAGGCCCTGAGCCAAGCCTTCGCGCATGTGCATTGCCGGCGTCAACGATGACTGAATTCCCGCGCCAATGAGACCAAGTAGGAAACTATCGGTTGAGACGCGGCTCGACGACTTCGACATGGGTCATACTCAGCTCGGCGCGCCGTTAGGCAGCAGCTGGAAGACCTGCGCATAAAGGTTCTGTGCAGCGGGGAAACCCAGGCGACTGGCCGCTGCCGCCACGCTGGGTTCGTCCAATCCCTCAATGAGCAGCAACCCTTGAAAGGATCTGTCGAGTTCTCGAAGGCTCTTCTCGTGAGTTGGGATCGACGATTGTTTTTGATCAGTTTCGAGCAATTCGGCCGCGACGATGCGATCTTCCGTGACGATGTTGGCGACCAAGGCCGGACCGGCAATGGGGGCGAGATCTTCAAGCCTGATAGCTGCCAAAAGCGCACCCTCGCCGACCCCTGCTCGGGCGAGAAGACGCCCTCCGCCACGGACAAAGTTGCCAAGAATGGGCATGATGCGCTGCGACCAAAGTGTCGGCGCATTCAATCGCGCAAGGTAGGCCGCGCTGCCCAGGGCGTCCGGCGATTCCAATTCATAGTGGATAAAATAGCGCCGGACATTAGCCTCCAGCGACCGATACACGCGCACACGTAAAAACCCGCCGACGCTCAGGCGTTCGCTGGTGTGCTCGCGCGTCAGCCAATGCAAATAGTCGGTCTCTTGCTCGGCCTTAACATCACTCCAGATCGCGAGAAATCCTGCGCCTTTCACGAGATATCCTCTTCCCTTGGCGATGCACCGACGTGCATCAGTCCTTGTATCCCATCAGCTTGGGCGGCCAAAGGATGAGTCTGGCAAGATCGTGATAAGCGCGAGGACGCCGATCGCCACCAATATGGACAGTGTGGCTTCCCGCGACGATTGATGGGGTCGTTACGGCGTTCCTCCTGAGGACTAGCAAGACGCGCAACTGTTTCACGTCAAGTTCGCTGCGCGCTGTGATCCGCGCTTGCATCGCAAAATGTACGAACTGGTCCGTAGTGTCAACGCAGCTCGATAACGACCCTGCTTCCTGAGCTGGCTTGCTAGCGCTTGACGTAACGCAGCACGGTATCGACCACTTGAGCGCGCCGTGCCGACAGGGATTTGGATGAGGTCATGTCGCGCTTGAAGATGGTAGAAAAGGTCGGCCGGTTGGCGACGTTGAAGAACGACAGGGCGCTGATGGTCATGTGCAGATCGACCGGATCAACGTCATTCCGGAAGACGCCTGTCCGCTGCCCGCGCGCGAGGAGGTCGCGCAGCGCGTCAATGGCCGGAATATTGAGGCGCTGGATGGTCTTCGAACGGGAGACATAGGTGCCGTTCAGGATGTTTTCATTCATGACAAGGCGCACGAATTCCGGATGAGCGCTCTGGTAGTCGAAGGTGTGTGTTATGAGGGCCCGGAGCGCTTGGTCGGGGTCCTGGCGTTCGAAATCCAGTTGGCCTTCAACAGAGCGCATGTTGCGATAGGCGGTTTCCAGGACTGCAATATACAGGCCTTCCTTGCCGCCAAAATAGTAGTAGATCATGCGCTTGCTGGTCTTGGTGCGCGCCGCAATATCGTCAACCCGCGCGCCGCTAAAGCCCTTGCTTGCGAATTCCGTCGTCGCAATTTCTATGATGTTGCGCTTGGTCCCCTCGGGGTCGTTAACCCGCTGGCGGCGCGCTTTGGGGCTGTGAAAGGCCTGGTGTTTCATCAGTGTCTGGGCAGGTCGGTAGCGATGAGAGATGGGTGATAGAGCATGCGGTTGCTCTAGCAAAGCCCAAAGCCGGAACACAGTGTCTCGTCGTGTGGCAGGCGCTCGGCTGATGGTCAAGGATGCAACCATCGAGCACAGCGGCCGGTGAGCCGGCAAATCAACGGCCAGATCGGCATCCGCCCCGCGCACTCGAAAACTCAGTTCACTTGAACCAAACATTGACTCCCCTGAAACAAATGGCTTGAATACTCTTGCCATGGGAACTGCAGGGGGGAACGCAAGGGTCAGTGTGTCGTGGGGCACAGCCACGCGGGGCTGCCTCCTATGACCAATGCCAACGGGTCGAAGCGCAGGAGATCTGCCCGTTCCATTGACCGGGGCTCGGAGAACAGCACCGAACGGTTGCGCGGCATCAGCGCACGCATCCGCGAGAGCTTCGCCACCCTCCCTTCGCAGATTCAGGTTGCCGCCCGGTTCGTGTTGGATAACCCGCAGGACGTGGCCCTGCTGTCGATGCGCGAGCAATCGCGGCGCGCCGGCGTTCCTGCCGCAACCATGACGCGGCTGGCCGGGTTACTCGGCTTTGCCGGGTTCGATGAAATGCGCTCGATCTACGTCGGCGCGATCCGCGAGTCCGTCGATCCTTTCAGCAGTCGCGCCGAAGGGCTGGTGCTGCGACATCGTGAGGTTGGCGAGTCCGGCATCAGCGCGCAGATGGTGGACAAGATTTCATCCAGCGTCGCCAACCTGCGCCTGAACCGGCAGAAGGAAGCGCTGCTCGCGGCCACCAGACTGTTGAGCAAGGCGCGACGGGTGTATTGCGCCGGTCAGAGATCGGCTTTCCCGGTCGCCTACCACTTTGCCTATCTGTACGGGTATTTCAGCGACAAGCCCGTCCTGCTGGACGGGCCCGGCGATATCGGCTCGGATCGCTTGAACCATGGCACCACCGAGGATGCTGTTCTCGTCATCAGCATGGAGCCGTGTGCGTACCGGTCTGTCGAGATCGCCCGTTTCGCGCGTACGCACGGCATGCAGGTGATAAGCATCACCAATTCGGAGCTGTCGCCCGTCGGCCGCGTGGCCGACGTTTGCATCCTGGTCGACCTGCAATCCCCGTCCTTCTTCGATGCCATGACGTCGGCATTCGCGGCTTGCGAAGTGCTGGTCGCGATGCTTGCCGGTTTGGAAGGCGAGAAGGTGCCGACCGCGGTGAGAAAAAGCGAGCAGCATTCCCGCAAGCTCGGCGCCTGGTGGAGCGACGAGCGCCATGCCGGCAGGAAGTCGCAACGCGGGGAATCCGGCGCAAAATCGCAGAAAGTGGGCTGACGCAAATGCAGACCAATGGGGGCGGCATACGCGCTTACGTCGATTAGGGTTTACGGCACGCGCCGCATCTGGTCGGCGAGTTCAGAGTCTAGGGTAACAGATCGGGAAGGCAACGATGGAAGAGCAACGGTATAGTGCCAACCTGCCGAGCGTCGGGCTCGCAACCTTTTTCCGCTCGCCGGTGTGCGAGGACTTCTCCAAGATCGATGCCGACGTCGCCTTCCTTGGCATCCCATACGACTGCGGCATCGGCTTCCGGCCGGGCACGCGCTTTGGACCGCGCGAGATCCGCAGCTTTTCGGTGCGCTATTCGGCCTGGGGCGGCCACAAGGCCAACGGCTATTGGGACGTCAACCAGAGGAAGCGCTTCCTCAACGGCGTGAGCATGGTCGACTGCGGCGACGTCGACATCACCTACTACGACTTCGACATCAACCGGCGCAAGATAACCTCCAGCATCGAGAAGATCCTGGATCGCGGCGCGTTTCCCGTGCTGATCGGCGGCGATCACTCGGTGACATTTCCCAACGTATGCGCATTCTCGCGCTTCGGGCCTGTCGACATCGTCCACATCGATGCGCACATGGACTGGCGCGACGAGATCGGCGGCGTCAGGTTCGCCAATGCCAGCCCGTTGCGGCGCTCCAAGGAACTTCCCTTCGTGCGCAACATGGTGCAGCTGGGCATCCGCGATGTGCGCACCAGCGACGACCAGATCGCCGACGCCGAGAAGGCCGGGGCCAGGATCTTCACCCGCGAGGATATCCGCGAGCGCGGCGTCAACGCCGTCCTCGAGCAGCTGCCGCCGCTCGGCAATACGTTCGTGACCATCGACATCGACGGACTCGATCCCTCGATCGCTCCCGGCACCGGCTCGCCCACCGTCGACGGTCTGCTCTATCACGAGGTGCGAGCTTTGCTGCAGGGCGTGGCCAAGCGCGCGCGCGTGGTTGGCTTCGACCTGGTCGAGGTCAATCCGTTCGTGGATGTGCACGGCCAGACCTGTCTGCTGGCCGCCACGCTCATGCTGGAGTTCCTGGGTGCGATCTTCGACGGGCGCGACCGCAAGGAGTGAATACCCAGGCGATCGCACAGGAAGGTGAGTTTCGCTGTTGTTTGAGGAGGTAGGACATGCGCTGGTTCTGTAGGTCTATCGTCGCCGTCGCGTTGCTGACGGCGCCGGCCTGGAGCAATTCCGCCAACGCTCAAGGGACCCTGAGGGTGGCCTTCGGCTCGAGCCTCAACACGCTCGACCCTGCCAAGACCAAGATTGGTGAGGAGTACATCCAGAACTTTCTCATCTACAGCGGCGTCACCGAGATTGATCGTGACGGCAAGCTCAAGCCCGATCTGGCCGAGAGCTGGACCGCCAGCGACGACGTCAAGACGTGGACCTTCAAGATCCGCAAGGGCGTGAAGTTCCATCATGGCCGTGAGGCCGATGCTGAGGACGTCAAGGCCACCATCGAGCGGGTGATCGACAAGGCGACGGGCTCGGTGGCACGCGTCAACTTCGAGATCATCGACAAGATTGAGGTGCTGGATTCCCACACCATCAAGTTCACGCTGAAGATCCCCTATGCCGGTTTCGCCGAGATCCTGAGCGACCGGCAGGCCAGGGTCGTTCCGCGCGATAAGCTCGATACCATCGGCCAGGAGCCGGTCGGCACCGGCCCTTTCAAGTTCAAGTCCTACAAGCCCGGTGACCGGGTGGAGCTCGTGAAGAACCCCGACTACTACGTGCCAGGCATTCCCAAGCTCGATGCGATCACCTTCCGCATCATGCCGGAGAGCGCCGCGCAGGTCACCGCTCTGGAAACCGGCGAGGTCGATCTGGTCTGGAACCTGCCGCTCGAATCGATCGAACGGTTCCAGAAGAACGCCAATGTCACGGTCAACTCGGTGGCGACGTCGACCTGGGACGGCGTCATCATGAATGCCGCGCACAAACCTTATGATGACGTGCGCGTGCGGCACGCCGTGGCCATGGCCCTCGACAAGAAAGCCCTCGTCGAAGCGGCCTTGTATGGCCACGGTAGCGTGACGCACACCATGATCGCGCCGACGCACCCCTACTACAACAAGGACATCGCGATTGGCGGTCCCGACATCGCCGGAGCCAAGAAGCTGCTGGCTGAGGCCGGATATCCCGACGGCTTCAAGACCACCATCTACGTGCCAAGCGGGCGTCCGCCGCGCGAGCGGGTCGGCATCACCGTCAAGGAGCTGCTGAAGCCGGTCGGCATCGACGTCGATGTCCAGCGCGTGCCGTGGGACAAGTTCGTCAAGGACATCGAGGGCAAGGAAGCACTCTACGTCGACGGCTTCTTCAGCCGGCCGACCATCGATACCTCCATCTATCCCTGGTATCACAGCAAGGGATCATGGAATACGGTGCTCTGGAACTACAAGAACGAGGCCATGGACAAGGTTCTGGACGCGGCGCGCGGCGCCAAGTCGGATGAGGAACGTGCCAAGCTCTACAAGGAGTTCCAGGTGCTCGCAGTGAACGAGCCGGCTGGCGTCGTTCCCTATGTGCTGAACCACGTCAACGCTTTCCGCAAGAACGTCAAAGCCTTTCAATCGAGCCCCATGATGTGGCTTGATCTCCGGCAGACGACGGTTCAGTAGTACTTTCGCTCAGGCCCGGGAGGCAGCGCCTTCCGGGCCGCTTTGTGCCAGTGACATGGTCACCTACGTCGCCCAGCGGCTGATCGCCATCGTCTTCATCCTGTTCGTGATGTCGCTACTCATTTTCGGCATCACGCAGGTGATGCCGGGCAACGTCGCGCACATGATCGCCGGCCAGTTCGCCACGCCCGATGTTGTGGCCGCTATCGAAGCCAAGCTCGGCCTGCGCGATCCGATCTATGTGCAGTACTGGCGCTGGGCGTCCGGTGTGTTGCACGGGGACCTTGGCCAATCTCTGATCATGGAGCGGCCGGTCGCGTCCAATGATCCAGGAGGCCATGGCACGCTCGGCCATTCTTGCCGGGCTGGCATTCGTTTGCGTCGCCGTGCTCGGCATCGCGCTCGGCGTCATCGCCGCGGTTCGCAAGGACACCGCGACGGACAATGCCATCTCCGTCTTCACCTATCTCGGCATCTCGGTGCCGGAGTTCTTCTGGGGCATCGTGCTGATCCTGGTGTTTGCCCGCTATCTGAACTGGCTCCCGTCCGGCGGCATCGGCGATCCGGCATTCGGCCTGCCAGTCGATCCAAGGTACCTAATCCTCCCCGCCATCACGCTGACCTTCGCACTCATCGCCCATGTCTCCCGTCTGACACGCTCCAGCATGCTGGAGGCCCTGCGCTCCAACTACGTGCGCTTCGCGCGCGCCAAGGGACTGACCGAGAGCCTGGTGGTGCGCCGCCACGCCCTGCGCAATGCGCTGCTGCCGACCATAACGGTGCTGGCGATCGATGTCGGCTTCCTGATCGGCGGCATCGTCGTGGTCGAAACGGTATTCTCCTATCCGGGCTTGGGGCGGCTGCTCCTGTTCGCCATCGAGCGCCACGACCTGCCGCTGATCCAGGCCAGCATTCTCGTGATCGCGGCTATCTATTGCTCGGCCAATCTGGTGGCCGATATCCTCTACGCCTATTTCAACCCGAAGATCCGCTATGGCCGGCCCGTCCATTGAGAGCAGCGGCTTGCAAGCTCGCCCGGCCAGGGCGGCGCGCCCGCGCCTGCCGCGCAAGCTGGTGGTAGGGGGCGTGATCATCCTGATCCTGCTGGTTCTGGCAGCGCTCGCGCCCTGGATCGCCCCTTATCGGTTCGACGAGATGAGCCTGCTGAAGCGTCTGAAGCCGCCGTCGGCCGCGCACTGGTTCGGCACCGACGAATTCGGGCGCGATGTGCTCAGCCGCACGCTGATGGGCGCGCGGCTGTCGTTGCTGATGGGCATCGGCGCCACCCTGATCAGCCTCGTGATCGGCGTGCCGCTCGGCCTGCTGGCCGGCTACCGGCGCGGCTGGTTCGACGAGGTGCTGATGCGCGTCATGGACGTGCTGTTGTCCTTCCCACCGATCATGCTCGGGTTGCTGATCCTGGCCGTAACACAGCCGGCTCTCTGGAAAGCGATCATCGCCATCGGCATCGTCTACGTGCCGCCGCTCGTGCGCATCACGCGCAGTGTCACGCTCGACCTCGTGAACGAGGAGTTCATCCAGGCTGCGCACGTGCGTGGCGACCACACCCGCTACATCCTGTTCTCCGAAATTCTGCCCAATGCCTGGCCGCCGATCGCGGTCGAGGCGAGCCTGCGCATCACGTTCGCCATCCTGCTGGGCGCGGCGCTGAGCTTCGTCGGCATGGGCGCCCAGCCGCCTAGCTCCGATTGGGGCCTGATGGTGAGCGAGGCGCGTCCGTTCGTCGACAGCGCCCCCTGGATCGCGCTGGCGCCGGGCCTGGCCATGTGCCTGACCGTGATCGGCATCAACCTGCTCGGCGATGGGCTGCGCGAGGCGCTCGATCCCCGCATGCGCAGCCAGAGGGGCGCATGAGCGCCGCCCCTCTCCTGGAGATCGGCGGCCTGACCGTCGATTACGCGACGACTCAACGGCCCGCTCAGGGCGGTCAACGACGTATCCCTGCAGGTCGCCCAGGGCGAGACCCTGGCGCTGGTGGGCGAGTCGGGCTCGGGTAAGAGCACCATCGCTGCTGCCATCGTCGATCTTCTACGCAATGAGGCTGCCACCGTCACCGGGCGGCTGCTCTTCAAGGGCCGTGACATTGCCAGCACGAGCGCCGGGGAGCGTCGCGCGCTAAACGGCAAGAACATCGGCATCGTGTTCCAAGACCCGTTCACCTCCCTGAACCCGAGCCTTACCATCGGCCGCCAGGTGGCCGAACCGCTCATCCAGCACACCGGACTGTCATCCGGCAATGCCATGCAAAGGGCCACTACAGCGCTGGCTGAGGTCGGACTGCCGGACCCCGGCAGCCTTGTGCGAGCCTATCCGCATCAACTGTCGGGCGGCATGCAGCAGCGCGTGCTGATCGCGACGGCGCTTGTCTGCAATCCCGAGCTGCTCATCCTCGATGAGCCGACCACCGCGCTCGACGTCACGGTCGAAGCGCAAATTCTCGACCTGCTCGATCGCCTGCGCAGGCAGCGCCAGCTCGGCATGATCTACATCACGCACAACCTGGGCGTGGTCAGCCGGATCGGCGACCGGGTGTGCGTGTTGTATGCCGGCCAAGTGTTCGAGATCGGCGACAAATCGCAAATTCTTGGCCGCCCGGTACACCCCTACACCAAGGGGTTGCTGGCGTCCCTGCCGCACCTGTCCGTCACCGGTCGGGCGGCTAGGCTGTCGGCCATTCCGGGCGAGTTCCCCGACCTGACTAAACCGTTGCAGGGATGTGCATTTGCGATGCGCTGTCCCTTTGTCGAGGATCGCTGCCGAAGCGAACGCCAGGAGATCGTCGCGGGACCCGATGGCCGCCGTCTGCGCTGCTGGAAGGCATCGGCCTTGGCGGACACGCCCTGGCCCGGCACCAAACCAGGCGGGACCTCGAGAAACGCTGCTGAGCGCACTCAGACGGCTGGCGAGCTACGCGCTGCGAGCCTAACCAAGGTCTACTCCGTGGCGGCGCCCGGCACGGGTCTCGAGTGGGCCCGCGGTTGGGGAGGGTTGCCCCGGGTGCGCTGGCGCCGCCGCCCGCTGCGGGCTGTCGATGACGTGTCGCTCACGATCGGTCGCGGCGAGGTATTGGGCCTAGTCGGCGAGAGCGGCAGCGGGAAGACCACGCTCGGTCGCATGATGGTACGGCTGATCGAACCGACCGAAGGCAAACTGTGGTTTGGGTCGGAAAATGTCACCGCGCTTCCGGCTGGCCATCTGCAGCGGTTCCGCAAGCTGATCCAGCTCGTGTTCCAGAACCCCGACTCCTCCCTCAATCCGCGCCGCAGCATCGGCGACGCCGTCGCCCGCGCAGTCGAGATTCACTCGAGCCTGCCGGCCAAGGCCCGGCGCACCCGCGTCGAAGCCCTGCTCGGCATGGTCGGCCTGCCGCGGCGCTACTATGACCGCTATCCGCACCAGCTGTCGGGCGGCGAGAAGCAGCGCGCCGGAATCGCCCGTGCGCTGGCGACCGAGCCTGCGTTCATCGTCTGCGACGAGCCGGTATCCGCCCTCGACGTGTCGGTGCAGGCCACCATCCTCAACCTGCTGAAGGACCTGCGCGACGAGCTGGGCATCGCCTATCTCTTCATCTCACACGACTTGTCGGTGGTGGCGCATGTAGCAGATCGCATCGCCGTCATGTACGCCGGGCGCATCTGCGAGGAAGGGCCAGCGGGCGCCGTGCTGCGACCACCGCATCATCCCTATACCGAGGCCTTGCTGTCGGCCGTGCCGTTCGTCGAGCCGGCGGAAGGTCACCAAACCCGCATCACGCTGAGCAGCGATCCACAAGCTATGCAGCGGCCCACGCAGGGCTGCATATTTGCCAATCGTTGCCACCGGAAGCTCGGCGCGATCTGCCACGAGCACGCGCCGCCGAGCCGCGAGACCCCCGACGGCCATCGCATCCTCTGCCACATCCCGCTCGAGGATCTCGCGGCACTTCCGGCCTTTGTCCCCGGCGCCACGGCCACAGCGCCACGCGCCAATTCCATCGCCTGAACCAGGAGCCGACCATGAAGATGCCGCTGACAGTCCCCCCCAAGCACGGCCACCCGAGCATGCTCTACTCCAAGGTCGAAACCGACCTCGACAAGCTCGACGCCCACATTGCGTTCCTCGGTATTCCCTATGGCCATCCGTATTCCTTCGAAGATGTCACCAACAACGACCAGCCGAGCGCGCCAACCGCTGTGCGGCAGGCCACCGAGCGGGCGGTGCGCTCGCTGGAGCGCTACGACTTCGATATCGGCGGCACGCTCTACGACGGCAAGCCGATCAAGGTCGCCGATTGCGGCGACGTGCCAGGCAACCTGTGGGATCACAAGGACCACTTCGATCGGGCACAGACGGCCGTGCGCAAAATCCTGGCGTCAGGCGCCCTTCCGATCGTGATCGGTGGCGATCACGCCATTCCGATACCCGTCTTGCGGGCTTACGAGGGACGCGGGCCCATCACGCTCGTGCAGATCGACGCCCACATCGACTGGCGCGATGATGTAGGCGGCGTGCGGCAGGGGTTGTCCAGTCCGATCCGCCGCGCCTCGGAAATGGACCACATCGACAAGATCTTCCAGATCGGCATCCGCGCCCAGGGCAGCGCTCGTGCGGAGGAGGTGGAGGCGGCGCGCGCCTATGGCTCCAACATCATCAGCGCCTACGAGCTGCATGACGTCGGCATGGATGCCGTCCTCGCACGCATCCCCGACGGCGGGCGCTATTATCTCACTGTGGATGCCGATGGCATGGATCCCGCGGTCATGCCCGCCGTTGCCGGGCCAGCGCCGGGCGGGGTTACTTTCCCTCAGGCCCGCAAGCTGATCCATGGTCTCGTCAAGAAGGGGCGCGTGGTCGGCATGGACATCGTGGAGATCACGCCGCGGCTCGACGTCAACCACATCACCTGCATTACCGCGGGACGGCTGATCGTCAATCTGATCGGCGCCGCCGTCAGGGCCGGTTATTTCGATGCACCAAGGCGTACTAGCTAGCCACTTAGGGCCGAGCGGCACCTACATGCCGCGCGGCAGGAACCGCGAGAGCGCTGCTGCTGTGAGCGAGATGGCGCCGCCGACCACGAACACCGACGGTAGCGGCATCACCATCAGCACGAGCATCAGCACGCCGGGGACGCACAGCGCGCCGACGTGACGGAAGGTCATGAAGACGGAGGTCATTTCCGAGCGCTCATAGTGATGCACCGCGCGCAGAAACGGAACGTTGCCGGCCCCGTCGATGATCGTGGCGGAGAACGCCGCCATGCACAGCAATGCCATGCCAACCAGCGTCGCTCCTGCAGCGGCGGCGGCCGCGGCCAGAAAGCTGAACGCTGCCGTCATGCTGTAGGCGAACGTCAACAGGGTGCGCGCGCCGATCTTTTGCCCGATGCGGCCCCATACGCGCACCAGCAGCATCGGGGCCAGACCGAGCGACACCATGGCCCCGCCGACCTCGGACCCGTAGCCGGCGCTGGTGACGTAGATCGGCACGCACATGAAATTCATCACCCACCAGCCGTTGCGGCCGAGCGCCAGCAACCACGACAGCACCAGGCGCGGCTGGGAGGCAAACCGGCGCATGTAGCGCATCGGATTGGGCGGCGGCGCCGTCGCCGGCTGCAGACCGGGGTTGTCGGTCAGGCGCATGGCCCAGAAGAACGTCAGCAGGGCCAACATGGCCAGGCCGGCGACGAGATAGGGAAACCATTCCACCACGTGACGATGCAGGAAGACGCCGAGCCACGGCCCGGCTGCGAACGCCGAGCCGGCGAACAAGAGCCGGCGCGGCTCGAACACGGTCAGCTCCCGACGCGGCACGTGGTCAAGCAGGTACAAATTGATGACGACGTCGAGCATGGCGACCGCCAGCGCCTGCAAGGCGAGCCCCGCCACAAGCCACCGGCCGCCACCCAGGGCAAACAGCGCCGCACTCGACATCTGCGCGACGGCTCCGGCGGTCAAAATCCAGCGGCGGCTGATGCGGTGCAATATGACCGGCACCGTCAGCGTCGCGCCAAGCCCCAGCAGCGCCACGGAGAAGTAGACCATGCTGACCAACTGGGCATCGCCAAGCTGGGCGTAGACCTGCAGCGGCAGCAGCGAGATCAGCAAGGCCCTCGCGATCGCGTCGCAGGTAAACAGCACGACGAACGCGGACGCCGGCGCGTCCGCGACATTGGCGAGCAAGACCGGAGAATGGATTTGCCTGAGCATGCAGTCTCGGCCCCGTTCGACGCACCGGTCTAGGAGAGTGAGGACGGTTTAGGCAAGCCGCTAGTGTGGCCTGCCCGCGGCAGGGCAAGGCACCGCGCGCCAAATTTGCACTAGTAGTAGTGACCCTCACCCTGAACGGTACTCTTTCATACCGCGAGTCCGTTCCAGTATTGGTCCTGCATGGACCGGGATGCAAAATCGTTGGCGTGAGCCCCTTCAGGCTCGGGTGCGCGGGCGGTTCTGGTTCAAGGCGTCTCGCCACTCCTCCAGCAGGTCGAGCGTGTACCCGCTCGCTTGGGAAGCTGGTGTGTCTTGGCGCGAAGCCAGCCGATCTAGCCTGGCCGACTTTCGCTCGGCTGTACCGGCTCGAGGTGGCTTGGCGTCGTCGTGGCCACCTCGGGAGAACATGAGCAGCGCGAGAATAACGAACACCGCGCCGAGCCCAACAAATGTCAGAGTCGAGTTCATGCCCCGATAGTCCGGAATGGCACGCTGCCAGCGATTGCGGGGATCTGGTTCTTCGTTCATGGCCTAGCTCCTGTTGGTCGGGAACGCCTGCGCATGGGGCGCGGTTCCTGGGCCTTGTTGGAACAGGTATCCAAAGGCCGTTGCTAGACTGATAAAGGGTGGTGCTGTGCGGTTTGTTCACCCAGCACTCCACTTGGCGGCAGGTCCACGCCTTCAGCCAGCCCCTTGTTGTCGACAGCCCCGATGAGCCGGTAGTCAGCACGCCGATGCGGCCGGCCTACATCTTGCGTCTCGACCAAATGGCCAGCGGGCCATGGCGCCGATGCGGTGGGGCCTTTCCGGCGTGAACACCCTGGAAGTATCGGCACATCCACGCGCCCGCGGCGAGACCATCGATATGTTGCGGCGTGTGGGTGAAGAAGGACTCAACCTTCCCGGTAACGAGCCTAAGCCTTTGGAGCGATTTCGAGATTTCGAGGCTGTTCGAGCTTACCCCTTGCCGGCCAACGCCTCGCGGTCTCCGAGAAGCTTTGTCAGCAACGCATCTTGCACCGCAATGCGGTCGCGTTGCGTTCCTCGTCTGCCGCACCGGAATAGGCCGCGGCCTGTTCAGTCAACACGCGGATATTCTCACGCACTTGCCCGGATGCGTCGGTCGAGTTCGGCTAGCTGTGCAGAGTTGGCCCTGGTACCTCCACCGGGCATGGGGCGCGTTCTTTGGGTACACTAGCGGTGGTCTCGAAAGCTCGATACCCGGTCCCACTCAATCCTCATGACGCACCCCAAGCCGCACCTGTGACGGCTGAGCAAGAATGTAAAACCCCTGCTCCGAGGTAACGTTGCGCCCCCAATAGGAAAAAGAAGCGCCCCGGATGTCTGGACATCCCGCGGGCGCTTCAGGAGTTGGCGGCCCGAGTAGGAGAAAAGCCGCCGCCGCGATTTACCGTACCGTGCACAGCTGACAGGAACCTGTCACCGGCCGAGCGAATGCGTAGTCAAGGTTGAGATGCTTGGTCGGCGGCCCCCTGCGACGGCCCCAATTCCGAGTTCCCGCCGCTCCTGACCGGGTCAGTTCCGACGAGTTGTTGATAGGTGGCACCCTCAATCGGCCACCATGCTGGCCCAAGGTTGATCGCATCTGCAATGAATTGCTCGGAACAATGGCCCACAAAGCGGCAAGCATCTGGCTGACAACTGTGCTCGTGTGGCTGCTCACCACCCTGTGCACGATGCTAGGCGCACTTGGTGCGGCATCGCCATGCCGCACGATCACGTTCGAGGGTGGCACCTACGCGGTTTGCGAGGTGGATCCGCGCAAGCAATCCATCCAGCTATTCTGGAAGCGGCCGGACGGTGCGCCCTACGCCCATTTGAAGGCATTGCCGCAAACGTTGGACAAAGGTTCGAGGCAGCTAATCTTCGCCACTAATGCCGGGATGTTCGATCCCACCTATAAGCCGGTCGGGCTTTATGTCGAAAACGGCAAGGAGCTTGTTGGCGCCAGCACCAGGGCGGGCTGGGGCAATTTTCACATGAAACCGAACGGGGTGTTCTTTGTGGCCGGTGACAAGGCTGGCGTGCTTGAGACGGCGGTCTATCTCAAACAACGGTTGCGCCCTGACCTGGCCACGCAATCGGGCCCCATGCTGGTGATCAATGGTCGACTGCATCCCCGGTTCACGCGCAACGGCCCGTCCCTCAAGCATCGCAATGGCGTGGGCGTGTGCGAGGGGCAAACGGTCAAGTTTGCGATCTCCGACGGGGAGGTGTCATTCGATGCCTTTGCGCGGCTGTTCCGCGACAGCCTTAAGTGCGACAACGCCCTCTTCCTCGATGGCGGCAGCGTGCCGAGCCTCTACGCGCCATCGCTCAACCGGGGCAGCAACCTCTTGTCCATCGGGCCGATGATCGGCGTCTACGACAAGGCAGCTGGCTCAGGCCGGAACTAGCGCCAGCTGAGACGAACAGTCGGCTCGTCGGACGCGCTCGCACGGCGCCGACGCTTGGATGCTTGGCTCCAAGTGGGGACGCAGCGTCAAACCTCGTGAAGCAATCGAAAGGGTCTCACTCCAGTCACCGTCAAGACCGGCGAGTCGTGATCGCCTGTGCTGGCTTCTTGTCGCCGGAGGGTTGAACCAAGCCCACGGCTAGGTATATCCCAAACAGCACCAAGCCAATCATCTTGACGATCACGATGCCGCGCATCGAAGCAGCTCCCTAGCGAACTGCCGCTGCGATCATGGGCCAGTCTTCCATCTGCACGCGAGCCAGCAGGCGATACTTATTGCCTTCCGGCTTGAAGATGGATGCCTCGCCCTCTCGGACATCAAACCAATCCTTGCCAAGTGCATCGACAATATTCGGCTTGTGCGTGATGAGAATATTGTTCTTGCCCGCCTCGGGTGCGGTGGCCAGCATGTCGCGCAGCGCCTTTGCTCGACGGCTGTTCTCATCAGGCGTAACCACCAGTCCACCTTCGGTCAGATCGGCGGTCGTCTCGATGTCCTGGAAGCCGGCCAGTACTGCGGTTTCGTAGGCGCGATTGAACTGGCTGGTATAAACTTCTCCGACCGGCACGCCCGCTGAACGGATCGCTGTGCCGAAGGCGCGCGCTAACTCCTTGCCCTTGTCGTTGAGATTACGCTGCTTGGTGATGTCGCTCAGGTTGAACGGCTCGGTGTCGGCTTGGTTGCTGAAAGTCGCGCCGTGCCGCACGAGCACGACATATCCACCCGCCCGCAACGCCTGGCCCACCTCCTTATTATTGGCGGACTGCGCAAAGGCTGCGGCCGGGACGAAGGCCAGAAACGCTAGCGTCAAAGCAGAGAGGATGATCTTCATGAGTGGCTCTTGGTTTGGTGACCGACGGCGCCGGCCTTGCACCCGAACCTGACTCACCAGAGTCGAGAAAAATTCTGTGCTATCACCCGCTCGTGACGACTGTTGATTGCGGCGGGAGACGGCGTGATGCCGCCCGATCAGGCGAAGAACTGCAGCTGATAGAGCCTGGCGGATCGCGACAGCGCATCCCGAAAGGCGCTGTGTGCGTCCAAGACGCTAACTACGTCATATCTGCCGAACGTTGCCCGCCAAGCTTAGACATCCCACAGGATGAGTGGTTGGGGACTGTGGCGCGCCTTTACTCCCGCCACGGCAAGTGGTCGATCGAGGACCGGGTTCATATGATAGGAACAGCTCCACAACCCTACTGCTCGACCACCTTGCCAATCTTCTGCACGGCGGTCATCAGGCGTGCGCTGTCCGCCTCGATGAACTTGGCGAACTCGGGCGCATCCTGATAGGCGGCGGGGCTGCCAGCCTTCTCGAACACGCCCACCACCCCCTTGCTCGTCATCACCTCGCGCATGGCGTCGCGCAGGCGCGCCACGATCGGCTCGGGCGTCGCCGACGGCACGAACAGGCCGGCCCAGATGTAGAACTCCACGTCCTTGTAGCCGAGCTCCATGAAGGTCGGCAGATCAGGGAAGCTTGGGACGCGCTGCGCCCCCCAGTTGGCGAGCACGCGCAGGCGGCCCTCATCGACGTGCTGCTTGAGCGTACCGGGAGCGGACGCCATGGCCTGGATTTGCCCGCCTAGCAGGTCGTTGAGCGCCGGCCCGGCACCGCGGTAGTTGACGTTGTTCATCTTGATGCCGGCGGTGGCGCTGAACATTTCCATCGCTACGTGCAGCGTACCGTAGGGGCCGGACGAGCCGTAGGGCACCGTGCCCGGCCGCGTCTTCACGTCATCGACGAGGTCCGTCACTGTCTTCCACGGCGAGGAGGCCGGCACCGCAAGCAGTGTCGGGTCGGCCAGCACGCGGGCGATGGGACGAAGCTGGCTGGTCTCGTAGAGGGGCGCGCGTTCCTGCAGACGCGCCGCGGCGGGTAGCACCGCCAGCGACGATAGCGTCATCAGCAGCGTCTGACCATCGGGCTCCGCCTTGGCGGCGGCCGCGTTGCCGACGGCGCCGCCGGCACCACCGCGGTTCTCGACTACGATCGTCGCTTTGAGGATGCGCTGCAGGCCTTCGGCTACCGGACGCGCGGCAAGGTCTGCCTGCCCGCCGGGCGGAAAGGGTACGATCATCGTTACATTGCCCTTGGGCCAGCCGTCCTGGGCGACCACAGCCGGCGCGGCTACGCCCGTCAGGGCCGAAGCGAGGGGCAAGCTGGCGACGCCCTTCAGGACACTACGGCGATTGCTGTGGTGGCGGTTGCTCGGCATGAAATGCTCCTCCCCGGGTATAGGTTCGTGCGTTTCGCCGCACGTGATCGTCTTATTTTGCGCGGGGCTCAATCCCAGACGAGACAGCCTCAAACAACGCTCTCGTCCCATTCGACGCGCGTGCCCGACATTGGCGCGGCAAAATATAACCGTTTTCAGGCAATCATGGGAGTACGGTCGTCATGCGCTGGCTCTCGTCGAGGCACATCGCGATGTTGATGGTCTCTACGCCTCGACCCGACCAGACATGCAAGCGACTACCGCTCCGGCCATCACGCGTCACAAGGGATCGAACGCCGTGCTCGACACCAGCGAACTGACTACCGAGAACACTTGAAAGCGAACCTCACTGCTACCCAACGGCGCTGTTGACGCGGCGCTCAAGCGGACCTCGGCGCTCGCCAAATCTTCCAGGCGCCAATGACTGATCTTGGCACAAAGTAGACCAAACAGCCGCCTGCCTACAACGTCAGCTATTGGGTAAAGGCCGACGTGCTAGCCCGGATGCACTGACTTCCGCCGATGGTCCGAGTGAGGCTATGCTCACGACGTGCGCCGACATCCCGACTTCGGTTGAGAGCAGCGAGGAGAGCAAGAGGAGGAACCCGTGACTGACAGTAAACCACTGAGCGGTAAGGACCTGGGACTTTGTGCACAATCTCGCCGCGGAGGCGAAGTGGACACCAGGTCTTCGTGAGATCTTCGAGTACCGTGATCTTGGTATCAAGGACGGCACAAAGGGCGACTACGTCGCACACCTCATTCGGCACAACGGCAAAAAATTGGCTGATCAGGTCCAGCAGTGGCACGTGCACGAGTGCACATTCCAGTTCGTGCAGGTGTTGAACGGCTGGGCAACTTTTGAATATGAAGGCCAGGGCCAACGAACCATACGCAAGGGCGACTGCATCCTTCAGACACCCGGCATCAAGCACCGCGAGATCGCATGCTCGGAGGATTTCGAGGTCCTTGAAATCGTGTCGCCCGCCAACTTCAATACGCGGGTCGTCGAAGCGCCCGCGGCACAAGCTGCTGAGTAGTGATCGCTGTGGCTAGGATCGAGCACGGGCCGAAATTGGCCCACGCTCCCAGGCTGAATAGACAGCCATCTGCCGATAGTGCCGATGGCTCCGGCTGAGGATGAGTGCCCCAATTCCTGCCGCGATTGACGCGAGCAGGCTCTTGGAAAGTCCGTCTGCGCCGTGTCTGATACGAAACGGCCCCGAAGGGCCGTCCCATTTGCTGCAACGAGTGAAGCGCGTTACTTGATGACGACCCACGCGCCATTGCGCCAATAGCCGTGGCCGTGGCCAGGCTCGCGCCAGCGGAACTTCACGCCCGGCTCGCCCTTCCAATCGTCACCGTAGATGCGCAGTTGTACGCCGGGCCGTAGGTCGGACGTCCACGGACGCGCCAGCAGTCGCCTTCGTCGTTGCACACCACGGCGGCCGAAGCTGTACCTGCGGTCATCGCCAGCACGGCAGCGCTGAACAGCGCCTTGCTCGAGAGTCTCATTGGAATACTCCGTTGCTAGTTGAGCTAGACTGGGAAACGCACGGCAGCGCGTATGGTTCGACCAGAGCCGACGTGACGTCAGCGCTTCGCTTTCGCCGGCAAAGCGGACATTGTCGTCCCGCGCACAGTTCGTCCGCTTTGTGCCAGGACCAGACGGACGAGTGAGATAGTAAGACCTGCGCTAACCGTGGGAAAGCGACCCGTCCGGACAAACATTCTCCCGGGCTTGGCCGATCAAATGCATCGCCTCGACGGCAATGCCAGGCCAGCGGTGCATGTTGCGGCTTAATGAGCAACCCGTTCGAAAGCTAGAGCGGGTGGGCACACTTCGACAAACTGGCCCGTCTAGATCAAGGCAGGGCCCTATCAGATGCCTTGATCATGTCGGCTGCCTTTTCGGCGATCATGAGCGTGGTGGCGTAGGAGTTTGCCGAAGGTAGGCTAGGGATGATGGACGAGTTGACCACGCGCAGGGCCTGCAGACCACGCACCTTAAGATCGGGCGTCACGACCGCCATACGATCGTGGTCGGGCCCCATGCGATTGCTGCCGGCGAAGTGATAGATGGTCGAGCCGTTGCGGCGGGCGAAGTCGAGGAACTCGTCGTCGGTGACGACCTGCGGGCCGGGCACTTCCTCCCGCTCCACGAAATGGCTAAGCTGCGGCGTGCCCAGGAACTTGCGCACCATTTTCAGGCCCGCGACCAGCGTGCGCTGGTCGACGGACGAGGAAAGATAGTTCGGCTGAATGACCGGCGGATCGAGCGGATTGCCGCTGCGCGCACGGACGTAGCCGCGGCTCTGCGGGCGGTGTGGCCATACGCCCAGCGACATGCCGGGGAAGTCGTCCAGCACGCCGAACTGGCCGGCCTTGAAGCTGATCGGCGTCAGCACGAACTGCAGGTCTGGCCGGTCGAGCACCTCGTCCGACTTCCAAAAAACGTAGGCGATCGAGGCGCTCAGGCCGACGATGCTAGGGCGGCCGGTCAGCCACTTGAGGATCTCCCAGCCGAGATAAGGCCAGCGTGACAGGTCGTTGGCCGTCTTGCTGTTCCTGATGCGGGCGACGCCGCGCGCCCCGTAGTGGTCGTGCAGGTTCTCGCCGACGCCCGACAGTTCGTGCTGCACTTCAATGCCGAGGTCGCGCAGAACGCCGGCGGGGCCGATGCCGGACAGATGCAGGAGCTTGGGGCTGTTCAGAGGGCCTGAGGAGACGATCACCTCGCGGCGGGCGCGCACGACGTGCTGGGCCGACGGATTGCCGGCCTCCACGTAGGCAACGCCGACCGCGCGCCTGCCATCGAGCAGGATGCGCGAGGCGTGTGCCCCGACGCGGACGTCGAGATTGCCGCGACTGATGGCGGGCCGCAGGAAGGCACGCGCCGAGCTGACGCGCCAGCCGTTCTCGATCAGGCGCTGCATGTAGCCGACGCCGGCCTGCGAGGCGCCGTTGTAGTCGGGATTGCGCGGGATGCCGAGGGAGGCCACGCCGTCGATGAAGGCTTCCACGAACGGCTTGCGCCAATCGGTGTCGGTGACGGGAAGCAGGCCGTCGCGGCCGCGGAATTCGCTGTCGACGCCGCCGATACGGCGCTCGGAGCGCTTGAAGTAGGGCAGGATGTCGGCGTAGCTCCAGCCGCGGTTGCCGGCCTGCGCCCAGCCGTCGAAGTCGGTGGCGTGGCCGCGATTGTAGATCATGCCGTTGATGGCGCTGGAGCCGCCGAGGGTGCGGCCCTGCGGCACGTAAACGGCGCGGTCGGCCGAGCCCGGGCTGGGCTCGGTCTTGAACTGCCAGGTGATGCGAGGATTGAACAGGATCTTGATGACGCCGCCCGGAACGCGGATCATCGGGTCGGTATCCTTCGGCCCGGCTTCCAGAAGGCAGACCGAGACCCTGGGGTCTTCGGTCAGGCGATTGGCGAGCACGCAGCCCGCGGGTCCCGCGCCGACAATTACGTAATCGAACTCGTCAGGGTTCGTCCCAACCATGCCCGCGTTTCCCTGTCCCTGCCGTTGTTTGTATTCTCACAATCCAAAAGACGATCCGACCATTTGACAATTAAGGGATGGATGGCAATCAATGGGGCGCGGGTACGGAGGCGGTTCGGCCAAGGGCCCACGCTAGTCCGCTAGCACTTTATAGAAAAGGAGTTTTTCAGTCTTCGCGGGGCTTGTCGTCGCCGATGCGATGGATTGACCCTGGCCGCACCTGTCACATAGTCTGTCACCATGTGAGTTAGACAGCGACAATATAAAAACTGCCTCGCTCTACTGAGAACGAGGCCAAGGCGGGGAGGTCGCAGCATGGGTCGTCTGGACGGCAAGGTCGCCTTTATCACGGGCGGCGCCTCGGGAATTGGACGCGCCGCCGCCAAGCTGTTTGCCGCCGAAGGCGCGCGCGTCGCCATCTTCGACATCCTGCAGGAGGCGGCCGAAAGAGCCGGCTCACGAGGCCTCGCCGAACGGCGACAAGGTCATCGCCATCAAGACGGATGTGACCGATCCCGACAGCATGCAGGCGGCGGTGCAGGCAACCGTGCGCCACTTCGGCAAGCTCAACGTGGTCTACAACAACGCGGGCGGCTCGACCAAGCGCGATGCGACGGCGGTGGATGTGCCGCTCGATGAATTCTGGCGCGCCATCAAGCTCGATCTGTTCGGTACCTTCCTCGGCTGTCGGTTCGGCATTCCGGAACTGGTCAAGGCGGGAGGCGGTTCGGTCGTCAACACCACCTCGAACGTGGCGTTGATGGGGTTCCCGGGCCGCGACTCTTATACTGCGGCCAAGGGCGGCATCTCCGCTATTACGCGCTCGTTAGCAGTCGCCTATGCGCCGCAGAAGGTGCGCGTCAACGCCATCGCGCCAGCGACCACCCGAACCGAGCGCGCTCTCAAGATGATGGGGGGCGACGAGACGGTCGCAAGGATCACGCAGAGCCAGCTGCTCGGCATCGGCGAGCCGATCGATATCGCGCACGCCGCACTGTACCTCGCCTCCGACGAATCCCGCATGACCACGGGATCGATCCTGATGGCCGACAGCGGCACGACCATTTCCTGAGCCTGGCTTTCCGGGCGGGACATATCGAAGGCGGGCCAAACCGACCCGTCGCGAACAACAAGGAGGAAACCAGAATGACCCGCAAAGCAATGCGCCTTGCCCACATGGCCCTGCCGGCCCTGGCCTTATGGCTCGGCGGTACCGGACCAACGCTCGCCCAGGATGGCGTGATACGCGTCGGCATCACGTTTCGCATGGTGGTGGAAAACGGCTTCAAGTATGGACAGATGGCCAAGGATGAACTCGAGGCGGTGAATGCCACCGGCGGCATCAACGGCAAGAAGGTCGAGGTTGTTCTGCTCGACGACGAGTGCAAGCCCGACAAGGGCATCGCCAACGTCAACCGGCTCATTCACCAGAACAAGGTGCACGTGGTTCTAGGCTCGACCTGCAGTTCGGTGTCGATGCCGATGGTCGACGTGACGGCGAAGGAGGAGGTGCCGCAGCTCGTAACTTCGTCGACCAACACCAGCATCACGCGCAAGGGCAGCGCCTGGGTTTTCCGTACCGCGATCTCCGAGAGATTCTTCGTGGCGCTGCCTGCGAAGTACATGTCCGAGAACGCCGGCAAGAAGGTCGCTTATCTTTATACGACCGACGGCGCCGGCTTGGCCTTTGCCAAGGAATACATGGCCTACATGAAGAAGAACTATAACGTGGACCCGGTCTATGACGCGCAGATGCAGGAGGCGGATCTCGATTTCCGCGCGCATCTCCTCAAGGTCAAATCGCTCAACCCGGAGGTGCTCGCGATCGGCGGCCAGCATGACGCCTTGGCGCGCATCATGCAGCAGGCTCTCGAAATCGGCATCTCCTCGAAGATTCCGCGCGTGGCCAGCTCAGCGGCGTCGAATGCTCCCGTGCCGGAGCTGGCAGGTGACGCAGTCAAGGGCCTCGTGTTCGGGGCGGCCTTCAACTGCAACGACGAGCGCCCCGTCGCGCAAGCTTTCGTCAAGCTGACACGCGAGAAGTACGGAATTCGCTGCCCCGACCACGATGTCAGCCAGGCCTATGAGTCCGCACAGCTCGTGAAGCTAGCGCTGAGCCGCGCCAAGCTCGAGTTGACGGATGCCTCGCTCAAGGCTGACAGGACGGCTATCCGCGATGCACTCGCCAGCATCAAGGATTACCAGGGACTGGCCGCGGGTCCGATCAACTTCTGCATCGAGCCGACCCCGCAGTGCCGCGACGGCAACCGCACCGGCATCCTGGTCGAGTACACCAAGGGCGGCAAGGACTACGAGACCAAGGTGCTGGCCCGCGTCGGGTTTGATGCCGATTTTGGTCTCTGAACACCACCTTGCGCTCCGGGACGGTCGTCGGCGAGGCATGACGGCCGTCTCCGATCGAGTTTGTGGGCCGGCTAGGCCGCGTTAGACCGCGGACATCCGACAGGCCGTCCACATTCCGACCAGTTGATGATCCGTTCTGACGCTCCCAACTTACGCACGTTACGTTCAATGATCTGCGCGGCACGGCGGTCACCCGTCTCGCGATCGCCAGCTGCACCGAAGCGGAGAATTGCTACGATCGTGTGCGCTGAAGTCCGCCAGCTGCCGGAAGATCACAAGATCGCAACAGCTGGCTCTTGAAGGACGGGCGCGGGTCGGTTGTCTAGTTCACATCCTGGATGCGTATGATCATCTCCCTAAAGCGCGGACCATATTTTTCCCATACCGGCGAGACCGCCCATCGGAAGCGCCTCTTATCAGCTACCTCGATAATCTGCGTGCCTGCTGCCTTTGCTTTCTCGATGGCCGCTTTCTCGTAGTCCTGCCAAAGCCTGCGTTCATCCTGTTGCGCCTCGCGGGCAAATTGCTTCACCAACGCCTGCTCATCCTTGGTGAGGCTATCCCAAGTCTTCTTGGATAGCACCAGCACTTCTGGAACGATAAGATGCTCCGTCAGCGTATAGTATTTGGCGACACTGAAGTGGTTGTCGAACACGAAGCTCGGGGGATTGTTTTCGGCACCATCGACCACACCCGTTTGCAAGGCGGTGAAGACTTGGTCGTAGCCCATGGCGACGCCGTTGCCGCCGAGCGCATTCATCATGTCGACGAACATCGGGTTGCCCATGACCCGCATTTTCATGCCCTTCAAGTCCCCGATGCTCTTGATAGGTTTCGTGGTGCTGTACATGCTCCGGGCACCCGCATCCATCCAACACAGACCCACGACCCCTGCTTTCTCATTGTTTGTGATCTTGTCGAGCAGTTCCTGCCCGATTGGGCCATCGACCACCCGCTGCATATGGGCCGTATCTCGGAAGAGGAACGGCAAGCTAAATACGTTTAGCTCATCGATCGCTGGGCCGAGAGCGCCAACGCTGACGCGCGCCAGCTGGATGGCGCCAACTTGAGCCTGCTCGATGGCCTCTTTTTCTCCACCAAGCTGCATAGATGGAAACATCCTGACACTGATGCGCCCGTTGGTCGCCTGCTCCAACCTCTTGCCGAAATTCTCCACTGCAACGACGGTCGGATAGCCGGCCGGGTGTACGTCAGAAGCTTTCAGTTCAAGTTTGGTTTGCGCGAAAACCCTTGGAACTTTCGCCGCCGCCACCACTACACCGGCGAGCCCCAGCTCGATGACCGAGCGTCTGTTCATAGTTTCCCCCCTTGAACGAGAACGGCGCCGCATCCCAATGCACTAAGGCCAGGATTACTACTATCGGAGTGAGGTCATACGATGACCAGACGAATTCGCAAGGCTGCGTCGGGGCAGCGACGAACACGATGAGCAGTGGGAAAGGGGTAGGGAACCACATGCTCTTGAGGCGGATATTCCTGTCAAATCCTGACTTAACATAACATTTAGTCAGTTCAGCTAACGTTGGGAGACTAACAAAGGGAGTTGCGGCGTGAACGGCATGCCTCTCTGGTTGGGCGCCGCAACCAAACGAGCGATCGCCGCGTCAACCAAACTGAATGACATTGCCGCCCGCTTGTGCGGTCGGGCGCCAAACAAGTTTTGCCGCCGGGACACGAAAGCCCGCGAGGCTTGGTTCGCCACCGTCATTGATAACTTGTCTCAGGGGCTCGTCGTTTTCGACAAGGATCGCCGCGTTGTCCTTTGCAACGCGCGCTATCGCGATCGTCTACGACATGAAGCCCGAACAGGTCGCACCGGGAACACCGACTAGCGAGTTGATCAAGAGACGGCTGGAACTCGGCCTCAAGGTCCGCGACAATCCCGAGGAGTATGTGCGGCAACGGATCTCCAAAGAAGTAACCGCGTCCAAGGCCATCCAAGAGCTTGCCGATGGTCGAATGATTGCTTATGCGATCCGGCCCATGCCGGACGGCGGCGGTATCGCCACGCACGAGGACATCACCGAACGCGAGCATTTGCATGCGGAGTTCGCAGAGCAGAACCGGCTCGTGAAGCAGCAACAGCAGCAACTGAGCATCCGCAACCTGCAATTTGATGCGGCGCTCAACAACATGTCGCAGGGCTTATGCTTCTTCGACGGTGCGCAGCGCCTGATCCTTTGCAACAGGCGCTACACTGAAATGTACGGACTCGATCCCAACCGAGTGCACCCCGGCACGACGCTGCGTGAGATTATCGATCTGCGCTTCGAAGCGGGCAGCGGCCCGCTCATGACTAGGGAGGAATACCACGCTTGGCGCAATAGGGTGGCCGTATCGGATAAGCCGACAGATTCGGTGGTTGAACTGGCCAATGGCTGCATCTTCGAGATTCATCATCGCCCCATGCCGGATGGGGGCTGGGTTGCAACCCATCGCGACATCACCGAGCAGCGCAGGGCGGAAGCCAAAATCGTGCACATGGCACGCCATGACGCGTTCACGGGTTTGCCCAATCGCGTGCACTTTGGCGAGCGCTTGGCCCTGGCGCTAACCCGCACAGAACGCGATGACATTGTAGCAGTCCACTTGTTCGATCTCGACCGCTTTAAGATCGTTAACGATACGCTCGGGCATCCAGCCGGCGACACGCTGTTGCAGATGGCCGCGGACCGCCTGCGTTCTGTGGTGCGCGGTACTGATACTGTTGCACGCATGGGCGGTGATGAGTTCGCTATTGTGCAGGTGGGTCTCTCCGACGCGAGCGAGGCCGCGACGTTGGCGCATCGCATTATCGCCCGCCTCAGCGAGCCCTACGAGATCGACGGCCACCAAGCGGTGATAGGCGCAAGCGTTGGCATTGCCATTGGGCAGGACAATTGTTCAACGCCCGACCAGCTTGTTCGCAATGCCGATCTTGCCTTGTACGGCGCCAAGGCCGATGGCCGCGGCACGATCCGCTTTTTCGAGGCCGAGATGCACGCACAGGTGCAAGAGCGGCTCAACCTTGAGCAAAGCCTGCGCAATGCGCTCGCCGCTGGCGAGTTCGAGCTTCACTATCAGCCGCTTGTCAACGTCGCCACCAATGCAATCACGGGGCTTGAAGCCCTTATTCGCTGGCATCATCCCGACAAGGGTCTGCTCGCTCCGGACGCCTTCATCCCGCTCGCCGAAGAGATCGGCTTGATAAATCCTATTGGCGAATGGGTGATGCGGAAGGCCTGCACTACCGCAGCAAAATGGCCCGGTCACCTGAGAATCGCAGTGAACTTGTCACCTATCCAGTTTCGCAGCTCCGGCTTGGTGCGTTGCATCGCTCAAGCCTTGGGAATGTCCGGCCTGTCACCCGATCGGCTGGAACTGGAAATCACGGAAGGAACCTTGCTGGAGGATAGCGAGGCGACGCTTGCGATTCTGTATCAGCTGCGCGAGCTTGGTGTGCGCGTTGCGATCGCAGACTTCGGCACTGGCTACTCTTCGCTCAACTATCTGCAAAGCTTTCCATTTGATCGTATCAAGATCGATCGGTCGTTCATCAAAGACATTGCCGAAAGCGCAGGTTCGCTCAACATCGTGCGCGCCGTGACCGCATTGGCAAAAGGCCTCGGCATGGCCGCAATCGCAGAGGGCGTGGAAACCCTCGAGCAGCGCAGTACCGTCGCGGCGGAAGGCTGCGCCGAGATGCAGGGTTTCCTGTTCAGCAAGGCCCTCCCCGCCGCTGAGATCGAGCAATTGCTTCTTTCGCAACACGAGAAGCAACTGGCCGACCAAAAAACTGACGATGCTGGTGGCTGCTCATGCAGTCCATGTTCTTAGTCTGGAAATGCACCAAGCGGACGAGGGCTGTCGATTGCCGCCACGTTCCCACTTGAGGGCAAAAGCGGATACGCCGGAAAGATACGGGCTCACGACGGGCTCGTTGATCTCGACGCGACGGCGCTTGCCACGAACATGATGGAACGCACTGATACGAGCGGCATGCCGGGATTGGCGTTGCGTGCGAGCGTCGTGGGTCGTCGGCTCCTGGTTGTGGGTCATGGCGCATCAGTCTCAGCCCGTGTTGCTGTACTGCCCGGCCACGTACTGCGCACGTCGTGCCCAGGGTTGGCGAACGAGGACATAGCCAACCGGCTTCCTACCCTGACTGTCGTGCGGCTGCCTGACCCTGCGTAGTTTTATTGAGAGATATCTGCTGACGATGTGTAGCGTTGCCCACGCTTGGTAGCGCTTGAGACCACTGAACTTCGGGCCTTCACTGCAGCGCCCTTCCACCCACTCCCGAAAGATCGCGCTCGATATTTGGCAGCTTCCACCAATGGCCAAGGAAGCCATGATGCCTACGGCACCTAGAGATTTCATCGCGTTTCCATCATTTGCCGAAGGGCATCGCTCTACGGGATGCTCTCACGATCCACCTGACGTCCACATCAGGTGAAACCGCGAAACACACTGCAGAGTGGCTATGCAGCTACGACAGGCTGAGGACTTTTGGCGCTGGGGTGTGGCGGTGTGGTCCCTGCGAGGCCTATTGAGAACTCTTCCGCCCAGTGCCACCGGGGCAGGCTTGAAAAACCGTACTGTTGCCGTGGGTCGCCGGCGGCCCGCGAGGTCGGGCCTCGCGATCTTAGCCGAGACCTTTCCGCAGTTGCCCTCAGGTGGCCTTCGCCGGAACTTGACCAATCCATCTGGAAAGGTGTGAGCTACCTCGATCGGACGGACGTAGGCAAAAAATCGTCTGGGAGGCGTGGCCATGCGGTTCCTGCTTCTTTTGATTCCGTGCCTGGCCGCTCTGGCGGTTCCTTTCTACAATACGATTGAACCTAGGTTGTTCGGGTTTCCCTTCTTCTTCTGGTGGCAGCTTCTGCTGATCCCGCTCTCGGCGCTCTTCATTCTCGCCGCTTATCTGGGGGAGCGGCGATGATCGACCATCTCAATTGGACGGCGACATACGTGTTCGTCGGCTTTTTCGCACTCGTCACCATCATGGGCTTCATTGCAGCAAGATGGAAAGCGGGCGATCTCGATCAACTGCACGAGTGGGGCCTTGGCGGCCGCCGGTTCGGGGCCTGGATCAGCTGGTTCCTGATCGGCGGCGACCTTTACACCGCATACACGGTGATCGCGGTGCCGGCCCTGGTCTACGCGGTCGGGGCCTATGGCTTCTTCGCCGTCCCCTACACGATCATCATCTATCCGCTGCTGTTCGTGGCCTTTCCGCGCCTCTGGTCGGTCACGCACAAGCGCGGCTATCTGACGGCGGGTGATTTCGTCCTCGGACGCTACGGCAACAGGTGGTTAGAGCTGGCGGTCGCCCTGACCGGCATCCTGGCGACAATGCCCTACATCGCGCTGCAACTGGTCGGCATAGAGAAGGTCATCCAAGCGCTTGGTTTCCAAGGCGAAGGGATCATGTCGCATCTGCCGCTGACAATCGCTTTCGTCATTCTCGCAGTCTACACTTACAAGAGCGGTTTGCGGGCGCCCGCCATGATCGCCTTCGTCAAGGACATAATGATCTACACGTTCGTGATCGCGGCAATCGTGATCATCCCGGCGAAATTGGGTGGTTACGGAGCGATATTCGATGCCGCCGCCGATGCATTCGCCAAGAAGGGAGGCGCAACAGGGCTCACTTTGCAGCCGGGCCAGGTGATGCCGTACATCACACTCGCCATCGGTTCGGCCATGGCGCTCTTCATCTATCCGCACTCGCTCACGGGCATTCTCTCCGCCTCGAGCTCAGACGCCATCAAGCGCAATGCCATTGCCCTGCCCGCCTATTCGTTGGTGTTGGGTCTGATCGGGCTTCTCGGATTGATGGGTCATGCTGCCGGCATTGTCGTGAGCAATCCGCAGGATGTGGTGCCCCAGCTGTTCCTTAAGATGTTCCCCGATTGGTTTGCAGGGTTCTGTTTTGCCGCTATCGCCATTGGCGCACTTGTTCCGGCAGCCGTCATGTCGATCGGAGCAGCCAACACCTTCACGCGAAACGTATGGAAGCCGTTTGTGCATCCGGGCATGAGCCCTGGTGAGGAATCTTTCTTGGCGAAGCTTGCATCACTGATTGTTAAGCTGGGAGCCCTCGTGGTGATCCTGTTCATCCCTACGAAGTTCGCGATCGATTTCCAGCTGTTGGGCGGCGTGTGGATGATTCAGTGCTTCCCCGCCATCATCTTCGGTCTCTATACGCGCTGGTTCAGGGGTTCGGCTCTGTTGGTGGGATGGGCGGTAGGAATGATGGTCGGCACCTATCTGGCTTGGACGCCAACCGCATGGGTGCCGGTGCATCCGGTGTTTGGGTGGTTCGTTGCATACAACGGCCTGATCGCGGTGACATTGAATATTGCTGTATCGGCGATGCTGTCCCTAGTGCTGCGTTCAGAAGCCGTCGATGAGACGGCGCCCGAGGACTATCTCGGAGGTCGGGCCGTGCACGCCTAACGCAACCACCGACCGACCCAGGCAGGTACGGCGGCGGGAGGTCGTGGTCAACGGCAAGCGTGTGACAACGGTCGATATACATGCCCACTGCGCAATACGGAATTGGCAATCGGTGAATACCAAGCCGGCTATTGCGCTTGCTGTCGTTTGTAGAAAGTCTCGGCGGGTGGTCATTGTGCGGGTCCCCTCAACCGATCAGATCCGATCGATGTTCGACTGACACTTCGCTTCATCGAATGGGAAAACTCGGCCTACGCCGGCCAAACCCCGCAGAGTATTCACTAGCAAATCAGGCAGGGCTCCCGAAAGAGAGGCGGAACGCGACTGCAGCAAAGGTCGGTAGCAACAGTTCACGCGGAAGTCACCTTCACAGCCATCGCGCCGGTGAAATTGGTGCCACCTGGGAATGGCTGTGTTCGTCCGCGCGTTGCTCTAACCAAGCAAATGTCATCTGTCGCGCGAACGAAAAATACCGATGCGCCCTGCGTTGTGGGGACTCTGCAATGGGTCAATCGCGTCGTGGGCGCGATGTCCGCTTTCAAGGCATAGCAGACAGAAGCAGGGGATCATCCGACGTTGCGTGCCAACATCGGACGCAAGGGCGGCGAGCTTGGCCAGCGCCTTCTCTACAGGTTGGATGATGTACGTCGAGCGACCGCAGCAACCAGTTCGTCAGCTCGCGCCAGGAACCGTTTCAACAGCGGCGAGGCGTTGGAGCGGTTGTAGCCCATAAACAGGTCGATTGTCGGCGGCTCGCCTTTCAGCGGCCGCAGGACAACAGATGGTAGCAACACATGGCGCGCGTAGAACGGCAGCACAGTCACGCCGCCCGTCGAGGCCACGAGCGACATCGCGGAGGTGAGGTTGTCGGCCTCATATTCCGGCTTCAGCGTAATGCCGAACTTCGCCATGTAACGTTCGATCGCCGACTTCAGCACCGGCGCGTAGCGTGTCGGCGTGATGTAGGTCTCGGCCGCGATCTCATGCGGGCTGATCTCCTTGTGGGAGGCCAAACGATGCCCGGTCGGCACCATCGCGACCAGCGGCTCTTTGATCATGAATTTGAAGGCGACGCCGGGTGCCTGCATTTCACGCCGCAGGAACGCCACGTCCACGTTACCGCGCATCAGCGCGCCGGCCAGATCGGGGGATGGCTCGCTGGCGAGAGTAATCTCGACGGCTGGCTCCTCCGCACGCAAGATGCGGAGTGCGTCCGGAAGCCAGACCACCTCGTGACCGGTCAGGAAGCCGATCATGAACGTCGCCTTCGCCGGCTGTGCAGCGCGGCGCGCTGCCTCGCCTGCGGCTTCGACCTGAAGCAATGCTAGCCGGGCATGATCGAGAAAGGTGCGACCGGCCGCGGTTAGCTCGATGCCGCGCGCACCGCGCTCCAGCAGCTTGACGCCGACCTCGATCTCCAGATCGCGGATCTGCCGGCTCAGCGACGGCTGGGCCGTGTGCAGCCGCCGCTCGGCAGCATGGGTGAGGCTGCCTTCCTCTGCGACCGCGACGAAATAACGAAGGTGACGGAGTTCCATGGTCGCCCCATACCTATGAAGTATGGTAAAAGCATAGAAAGTCTTGGTCTGTAGGGCAAGAGGCTACCATGTTCATGCCCGGAGGCGATGCCTTGCAGCTTCGGATGAGCAGTGGAGAAGGACCATGAATACCCAGGTTGTTCTTATAACTGGTGCACTCACGGGCATCGGGCGGGCCGCTGCCGTCGCCTTCGCCAAGAAGGGCGCCAAGGTGGTGGTTGCAGGTCGGCGCGATGAGGCCGGCAAGGCGCTTGCAACGGAACTGCGCTCTTTCGGGTCGGAGGCCGAGTTCATCAACGCCGACGTCCGCAAGGAAGATGATGTCAGCGCTCTGATCGACAAAACCGTCGCACGGTTTGGCCGTCTCGATGTCGCGGTGAACAACGCCGCCACTGAGGGCCAGGTCGGCCCGATCACCGATCAGACCCCCGAAAGCTTTGCCGCGACGTTCGACACAAACGTTCTCGGCGTGATCCTGAGCATGAAGCACGAGGTGCGCGCCATGCAGGCCCAGGGCAGCGGCAGCATCATCAACATTTCCTCGACCTATGGGCACGAGGGAGCGGCAGGTGCCTCTATCTATGTGGGCGCCAAGCACGCCGTCGAAGGCATCACCAAGTCGGTGGCGCTCGAACTGGCCAAGTCGGGAATTCGCGTGAATGCCGTCGCGCCGGGCCCCACGGACACCGGCATGCTGACCCGCTTCACCGGCACCGCGCAGAACAAGGCGGTCCTCGCGTCGCAGATTCCGCTCGGCCGACTGGGTCTCTCCGAAGAGGTCGCCGACGGTATCGTGTTCATGGCATCGGACGAAGCGAGATTCATTACCGGGCACGTCCTCAATGTCGACGGCGGACACAGCGCCAACTGACGGTGGCAATAGGAGAAACGTCATGGCTGACAAGCTCGTGAAGATTCCGGGGTCCGACCATCCCATTTCGATCGAGGGGAACCCGTCTCGTGTCGTGGTCACAGTCGGCGGCAAGGTCATCGCCGACACCCGCGCTGCGTTAACGCTTCGCGAGGCCTCCTATCCCGCCGTTCAGTATTTCCCTCGCCGGGATGTCGATATGGCCGCGCTCATGCGCAGCGAACACACGACGTACTGCCCCTACAAGGGCGACGCGTCCTACTACAGCATTCCGGCTGGCGCGGATCGTTCGCTCAACGCGGTGTGGACGTACGAGACCCCGTTTGAAGCCATGGCGCAGATCAAGGATTACCTCGCCTTCTACCCGGATCGGGTCGACGAGATCAGCTAACCGACGCCGGCAGTATCGCCGGCATGGAGAACGCCGTCATGGCCAACCTCGCCAACAAAACCGCTCTTGTTACCGGCGCCTCGCGCGGCATGGGCCGCGCCACCGCCCTGACACTGCCGCCGCCGGCGCCCGTATCGTCGTTCACTACGGCCGCAACGCCGACGAGGCTAAGGCCGTGGTCGATCAGATCCGCAAAGCGGGCGGGCGGGCCGATGCAGTCGCGGCCGATCTGGGCGCGCCTGACGGCGCCCACGTCCTCGCCGCGCAGGTCCGTAACCTCGTTGGCAACCGGCTGGACATCCTCGTCTCCAACGCAGCAATCTCGAGGGCCGCGCCGATCGAGAGCATAACGGTCAAGGATTTCGACGAGTTGTTTGCCGTCAACGTCCGGGCGCCCTATTTCCTGCTGCAACAATTGCTGCCGATCCTCGGCGAGGGCAGCAGCGTCGTGTTCATGTCATCGCTTGGCGCCCGCGCAGCGGTCGGCACATTGGCAGCTTATGCGAGCACCAAAGGCGCCATCAACACGCTGGTCAAATACTTCGCCGCGGCGCTCGGCCCGCGCGGCATTCGCGTCAACGCGGTCGCGCCCGGCGTGATCGACACCGACATGTCCAACTTCACCAAGACCGAGGGAGGTCGCAGCGCCGTCATGGCAATGCAGACCCTCAAACGAATCGGCCAGCCTGACGATGTCGCGTCTGCCATCGCCTTCCTCGCCTCCGACGAAGCGCGCTGGATCACCGGCGACACCATCGCGGTGGACGGCGGCTCGTAGCTCTGAGCCGCCATTAGCACGCAGTCGCGAATGGAGAAAATCATGACCGCTTGCATCGCCTGTCCCCCCTGCAACAGTGCACTTCGCTGTCCTATCGGACCACTACCCTCGCCGCCGTCATCACGGCCATGACCTTTGCGGCCAGCGGCGCAGCGCCGACGCCGCTTTATCATCACTACCAAGAAGCGTTCGGCCTCACGCCGTTCATGCTTACGCTGATCTTCGGCGCCTATGTGCTGAGTATGCTTGGCGCTTTGCTCACCGTCGGCTCACTGTCGGACTATATCGGCCGGCGCCCAGCGATCCTCGCGGCGTTATGGCTGAACGTCGTCGCCATGGTCATGTTTATCTCGGCGGATTCTGCGGCAGCATTGATTGCCGCCCGCTCTGTGCAAGGTTTTGCCACTGGTCTCGCCACCGCAACGCTAGGCGCTGCAACCATGGATACCGACCGCAGCCGTGGGCCCGTGCTGAACAGCATCACCGCGTTCGTCGGCCTGACCGCAGGCAGTCTGGGTGCCGGTGCGCTAGTCACTTACGCGCCGGCCCCGCAGCAGCTTGTCTATGCCGTTTTGCTCACCATGTCGGCAGTCGAAGCGCTGGTCCTCTGGCACATGCCTGAGACCGTCACACCGAAGCGCGGCGCACTCGCATCGCTGCGGCCTCACGTCAGCGTGTCGGCCCGGGCGCGGCGCGCACTTTTGCAGGTGACGCCTGTCACCATTGCCTCGTGGGCGCTGGGCGGCTTCTACTCTCGCTAATGCCCTCGCTTGTTCGCGTCGCAACCGGCGTGACGTCACCGCTTGTCGGCGGACTTGTTGTCAGCGCCTTGACGTTCAGCGGAGCGATCGCCGTGCTGTTGCTTCGCAACACGTCGGCGCGGCGCATACTCTCCGGCGGCATCCCGGCGCTTGTGTCGGGCGTGATGATTACCCTCGCAGGCGTCCAGACGGAGCATGTGAGCCTCATGCTCGTCGGCACCATCGTCGCTGGCATTGGCTTCGGCGCCGCCTTCTCCGGCTCGATGAGAACTGTGCTGCCGCATGCTGAAGCGCACGAGCGAGCCGGCCTGCTCTCCGCTTTTTATGTCCAGGGCTATCTGTCCTTCAGCCTGCCAGCAATCCTGGCCGGCTTGGTCGCACCTATCGCCGGCTTGCCACTGGCCGCCGACGTCTATGGCGTAGTGGTGATTGCGCTGGCCCTCGGTTCGCTGCTGGCCATCTTGCGCTCTGGCTAATGAGCTGATCCCTACCGATCCAAACGGCGCAATTACAATCCTTCTGATGAACTAGGCGTAGTGTGGTTCAGGGCGAACAAAGTCCGCTCCGGGTCACGTGCGACGCCGCTCAGATGTCTGCTTTCTGGGCAAAGCGGTCATGGCCACACGA
>CAWIZC010000018.1:0-42500 GCA_963840445.1 uncultured Alphaproteobacteria bacterium
GCAGATCGGTGTTGTGCAGCACCGTCAGCGGCGCGCGGCCAAGATCGAACCGGTGCAGGAGGTAGTACAGGTTCGGCAACCGATCGAAGAGAAAGTGAAAATAGTGCCGGTAGCCGCGATGCAGATCCATCATATTGAAGTAGTGGGCGCCGGATTTGTGCACGACGCGGGTTGGGACGAGCCTGAAATCGTTGTGGGTAACCAGCTCGCAGCCGCGCGGCTTCAGCAATACCCCGCGCTCCTCGTCGACAATGGCGCCGGTCGGCCCGATCAGCGTGACATCCTCGAGCTCGACCAGCGCAACGGAACGCTCGATCTGATGGGGTATGCCACTCGGCAGACTGGCCGCGAATGCGCGGTTGTCGGCACTGAGCCGCACGGCTTGGCGTTCCGTGAAGGCCGTCGTACGGCCGGTGTCCGTCATGCATCGAGCGGTATCGAAGAACGTCAACCGGCTGCGCAGACGCGGAACCGCGCGCGTCAGGTTGCGGCCGATGCAGGCTTTGACATGGCGTATGCTAAATTTGCGCACTGCCATATCGGGGCTGTCCGGGAGCTGTTGGCACGAATCGGATGTGTGACTTAGCGGCCTAGCAGCGCAAAACGGCTGCAATTGTGACGGCGGCTCGACCAATCAGGTAGTTGCGGCGGTCGCAGCCGGCCGGCGTGTCTTGCCGGTGTGGTGGCGAGTGGACATTGTGACTGGCAAAACCCGGGGAGGAAGGCATGGGCAAGTCCGGCTGCATCCTGGCTATCGATCAGGGCACCACGTCGACCACGCCCATCGTGATCGGTGCGGAGTCGCGTCCGGGGCCGTGCGCATCGGAGTTTCGCCAGCACTATCCGGCCGGTTGGGTGGAGCACGACCCCGAGGAAATCTGGGGCACGACGGTCGGAGGCGCGGCAGGCACTGGCGCTGCCAGGCTGGGCGCGGCACCTCGCCGCCATCGGCATCACCAACCAGCGCGAGACCTGCGTGCTCTGGGATCGCCGCACGGGCAAGCCCATCTCCCGCGCCATCGTCTGGCAGGATCGCCGCACCGCGGACCTGTGCGCACGCTCAAGAGCGCAGGGCCGACCGAGCCATGGCCGACAAGACGGGGCTGGTGCTCGATCCCTATTTCTCGGCCACCAAGATCGCTGGCTGCTGGATCATGTAGAGGGCGCACAGACGCTCGCGAGGGCGGGGCTCTGGCTTTCGGCACCATCGACACCTGGCTCCTCTGGCGGCTGACCGGCGGGGAACGTTCACGCGACCGACAACACCAACGCCTCGCGCACGCTGCTCTCGACATCCGCAAGGACGCCTGGGACGATGAGTGCTGGCGCTTTTCGACTCCCGCGATCGATGCTACCGCACGTGCGCGACTCGATGCGGTCCTCGGCGAGACCGAGCCTCAATTCTGGGCGACGCCTGCCGATCCTCGGCGTGGCGGGAGATCAGCAGGCGGCCATGTTCGGCCAGGCCTGCTTCCAGCCGGGAATGGTCCAAGAACACCTACGGCACGGGCTGCTTGCTGCTGCTGATACCGGGACGCCGAGCCCGTCGCCTCCAACCGCCTGCTCACCACGCTCGCCTGGGAGCGTCGACGGCCAGCTCACCTACGCGCTGGAGGGAGCCGTCTTCGTCGCCGGCGCGGCCGTCCGATGGCTGCGCGATGGTCTGCGCATCATCGAGTCGGCAAAGGACAGCAACCGTTTGGCCGCCGGCGCCGATGCTGGTCAGGATGTGTACCTGGTGCCGGCCTTCGTCGGGCTCGGCGCGCCCTACTGGCGGCCGGAGGCACGCGGCGCATTGTTCGGCCTGACACGCGCCAGCGGACCCCAAAGAGCTGGCGCGAGCGGCGCTGGAAGCGGTCTGCTACCAAACGCGCGATCTGCTCGAGGCCATGCGCGGCGACTGGTCAGCGGATGCCAAATCGGTGCTGCGGGTCGACGGCGGCATGGTGGCCAGCGACTGGACCATGCAGTTCCTGGCCGACATGCTCGACGCGCCGGTCGAGCGGCCGACGATCTTGGAGACGACGGCGCTGGGGCGGCATGGCTCGCCGGTCAACGCGCCGGCGTGTGGCCGGATGCGGCGGGCTTCGCCAAGCTGTGGAAGCTCGAGCACGCCTTCAAGCCCATGTTCGCTGTCGCGGAGCGGGAGCGCAAGTATGCCGGCTGGCAGAGTGCCGTGCGCGCGGTGCTGCAACATGCGCCGGCGTTATAAGGCAGGACTCCATGAGCGATATTTTCATTTCTTATTCGCATTCCGATACTGACCGACTGCTGGTTGAAGCGCTGTTCGACTGGCTCGGCGAACTTCACTACGACGCCTGGTACGACAAGAAGCTGATCGCCGGAGAGCGCAGATAGAGGACACCGTGAAATCCGCGCAGGCCGCCATAGTGGTGTGGTCTCCAGAATTCGATTGGGCGCGATTGGGTGAAGCATGAAGCATCGATTGCTAAGGCCGTAGGCAACTATGTGCCAATCAGAACCGCCAACCTCAGTGCGGATCGGATACCAACGCCTTATCAATCCCGACACACGACGTTAGCAACGGATCGGGCCGCAATTCTCAACGCGCTGAAACATCGTGGCGTGCAGCCAAAGGAGCACGCGGAAGAAGCGATCACTGCCCAGATGCTTAGATTCGGCAGGGTGATCCCCACAGAACCCATCGGCCTTCCCTCGCCCCGTAGCGGGTCACTGATTGGAAGATTTCTTGCCTCGCTCGCTGGCCGAGCCGGCTCCGCTACACGAGGGCCGTTGGCGGGGCTTTTTGATCGTTCGCCGTGGCCTAGTCACAAACCGCCCGCGTCCACCCGGTTTCTGACCTACGATCCGGCGATCCTGCGATTGTTCTACCGTGGCGAGCATCCCATTCTCGGGAGCAGCCCTACAGCGAGCTGTTCGATTTTGCTGAGCTTGCAGCAAATCACATCGAGCCACAGATCGAGCTCGAGGTTGTAAAAGAGAAATTCGAGATTTCGCGATGGGGCGGAATTGGCGACGAGATCGTGGAGGCCGGACGGGACGCCTTGATGAGTAGTGGCAAGGTATCAAACGAGGACGGCTCGCTGATACGATTGGAGCGCGTCTATGTCCGAGACGGTCGGATCGTCTTGCGCGTTCGTCCCGCTATGTACGGAGATCAGGTGCGTTCGAACCTGATCGCTGACTTCGAGCATCAGCTCGCGAGCGGCCAAAAGTGCTCGCTGCGAAGGTTGCTTGCCGCTGAGTACGGATCCAGACTGCCGCCGCTGTCGGATCCAAGGCTTGCCAACACACTCGGCATTGCGACGGTATTGTTCTATAGGCACAAGGATGTCTGGACACCCGCGCTTTGGCCGCGGGCTAAGGACTTGGCCGTTTCGAGGGAGGCTGGCATTGCTCCTCCTCCGGCGCCGCCGAATGGTGGAGCGACACGGATGTGCCATCCTTCGACAATCTGATCGTTGGCGACATGTTGAGAGAAATCGACGAAGAGCTGCGCGTTCCTCGATCTCGCATACTCGGCCTAGTTCCCATCGCCTTGTGCCGCGAGTTCGCCCGCTTGGGCAAACCACAGCTATTCTTCGCTGGTCTTGTCGACCTTGATCACGATGAACTCGCTGCGGGCGCTGAAGCCGCCGGAAGGCGCGCTGTGGCGCAAGGGCGCAAGCGCGAAGCATTGCAAACGACGCTCTACCGCTATCCCAAGGAAATCATCCGCAAGATGCGCAAGCTTCAGCATTCGAAAGGCAGGAGCCGCCATGAAGCTCAGTATTTCGATGCCGACGACTTGTTCGGCCGCGCAGGCCTGACCACGGAGTGCGTTGCCAACCTCTACTACGCAAGTAATGCGCTCCCCTTCCTCACCGCTGCTGTCAATCCAGATCGTCGTCAGTAGCTGGCGGTTGCGGGCCTTGCTGCAGCATGCGGGACCATGAAGTGCAGCTGCACCGGTTCCGGCCGCGGTTACCGCGTTCTAACCTTGGCTCATATTTGAGCGACAATGCTCAGCCAGCGGGCTATAGTGGCGATTGTTGCGGGTCGCGGCTTTAGCGTGACCGCGGTCATAGTCATCGGCCAGTGAGATCACGCACTGCCGTGGCCCTCGAACTCTTGAGTTCAGGAGAACCGGCCATGGCCCAAACTGCGCAGACAGACGTCATCTTGCCAACGGAACCCGCGCGCGAGCTGCCGGTGGTGCGCTCGATCGGGTTGTCGGATCTCACAGACGCCTTGGCGAAGGGCGTCGACGACTTCCGCGCCATGCCGACGCATGTGCTGTTTCTCAGCCTGATCTATCCGTTGATCGGCCTGGCGCTTGCCGGCGCGACCTTCGGCTACAATTTCATCCCGCTGTTGTATCCGCTGGCGGCGGGGTTTGCCCTGATCGGCCCGATCGCCGCGATCGGGCTCTATGAGCTGAGCCGCCGCCGCGAGCTGGGCATTGACACGTCGTGGAAGCACGTCTTCGATGTCGCGCACTCGCCGTCCCTGCCGTCGATTGCGGCGCTGGGCGCCATTCTACTGGTCATTTTCAGCGTCTGGCTCGCCGTTGCTGACGCCATCTACATCGCCAACTTCGGCCCAGACGAACAGATTGCCTTCGGCGAGTTCATGCGCCGGGTGTTCACGACCCCGGAAGGCCAGCGACTGATCGTAGTCGGCAACGCGGTTGGCTTCCTGTTTGCTGTGCTGGCGTTCGCGCTGAGCCTGATATCGTTCCCGCTGCTGCTCGATCGCAACGTGGGGGTGGCCGTGGCCATCATCACCTCGATCAAAGCGATCCTGCGCAATCCCGCTGACGATGGCGCTGTGGGGCTTGTTCGTGGCTGGCGCCCTGGTGATCGGCTCGCTGCCGTTCTTTATCGGCCTCGCGGTGGTCATGCCGATCCTTGGCCATTCGACCTGGCACCTCTATCGCAAGGTCGTCGAGCCGGATCCGAGCCCGCGGCCGGAGTATCGCCCGCGCCCACGCGGCGTCCGTTACGCGGCGGATTTCCCTGTCTCACTGTTTGTTGCCTCGTCACGCAACGACGACACGTGAGGGCAAGCAAATGCAGGCGCACGCGGGTACGCGGCAAAGCGCCCTTCGTCTATGATGGCGCGTGGCTTGATCGCGTGGCAGCGGGTGCTTGAATGGATACGGACGTCCTGGTGGTCGGCGCCGGCCCGACCGGATTGATGCTGGCCGATCAACTGGTCAGGCGAGGCGTGCGCGTGGCGATCATCGATCGCCATGCCGGTCCGGCGCAGCAGACGCGCGCGTTGGGTGTGCAGGCGCGCACGCTCGAGATCTACGCCAAGCTCGGCATCGTCAACCGTGCACTGGAACTCGGCAAGCGCGGCACGGGCGCCAACCTGTGGGCGCAGGGCCGCAAAATGGCGCGCGTGCCGATCGGCGAGACCGGGGCGAAGATCACGCCCTATCCCTTCATTCTCATCCTCGGCCAGGACGACAACGAGAAGATCATCGGCGACAAGCTGCGCGAGCTTGGCGTGTCGGTGCAATGGGAAACAGAGCTGGTCGGGCTTGCGCAAGAGCCTGACAAAGTGACCGCCACGCTGAAAATGCCGGACGGCTCGAGCCGAACCATCACCGCCGCGTGGGTGGGGGGATGCGACGGCGCGCACAGCTCGGTACGCGAGTTGAGCGGCATCACCTTTCCAGGCGCACCCTACGAGCACGTCTTCTACGTCGCCGACACGGAGGCGACGGGCAGCATGGTTCCAGACGAGATCAACGTCTACCTGTGGCAGAGCGGCTTTCATCTGCTGTTCCCGATGCGCGGCAAGGACCACTGGCGCATCGTTGGCATCCTGCCCTCGGATTTGCGCGACAGGCGCGACATCGGCATCGAGGCCGTCCTCCCGTCCCTGCGCAATGAGGCGGGAGCCGGATTGTCCATCAAGGCATGTTCATGGTTCTCCACCTACCGCATTCATCATCGCAGCGCGCAGCGCTTCCGCGACGGGCGATGCTTCCTGCTCGGCGATGCCGCGCACGTTCACAGTCCGGTCGGCGCGCAGGGCATGAACACCGGCCTGCAGGACGCCTATAACCTGGCCTGGAAGCTGGCGCTGGTCGTCAAGGGGCAGGCGGGTGCGGCGTTGCTCGATTCCTACGAGCAGGAGCGCATCCCGGTCGCGCAGCGCCTGCTCGACACCACCGATCGGGCATTCCGGCTGGTGGTGTCCGACAGCTGGCTCGCCGGCCTGATGCGCACCAAGATCCTGGCCAGGATCGCGGCGTTTGCGATGGGCCTGGAACGGATCCGCGAGTTTGCCTTTCGCACCGTCTCGCAGACCGGCATTCACTACCCAGCCAGCTCCTTGTCGGAGTCGCTGTCAGGCCTCCCGAAAGGCGCGCCGCGTGCCGGCGATCGCTTTCCCTGGCTGCGGCTCAAGCTGCGGCCGAGCGGCCCCGTCGAAGATCTGTTCGAGAAACTCGACGATACGCATTTCAACCTGATCGTGATCGGCCAGCCTGCGCCGGTAGGCCTAGCCCCGGGTCTCGGCGATCTGTTGCGCATCCATGTGCTTCCCGCCGATCCGGTCAATGACGCCGAGCTGGCGCGTGCGCAGATCCCGCAGCCGTCGTTCTATCTCTTGCGTCCTGACGGCCACGTTGGCTTGTGCGGGCCGCGTCTGGAGCCGGGCACCGTTAGACGCTACCTGTCGGAGCGGCTGCACGTAGGCGCTGACGCAACCGCTCAGGCTTTGGCGTAGCGCACCACCTCCTGGTCGATGGCGCCGAAGATCGAGCGGCCGGCGACATCCGTCATCTCAATCCTGATGCGATCGCCGAACTTCAGGAATGGCGTGTTCGGCTTGCCTTCGAGGATGGTCTCCACGGTGCGGACCTCGGCGAGGCATGTGTAGCCGGCGCCGCCCTGCTCCACCGGCTTGCCCGGCCCATCGCCGTCCTTGTTGGAGACGGTGCCCGAGCCGATGATGCTGCCGGCGCTGAGCCGTCGCGTGCGGGCCGCGTGCGCAATTAGGTCGGGGAAGGAGAAGGTCATATCGCGCCCGGCATTGGGGTGCCCCAGCGGTTTGCCGTTGATGGACGCAAGCAACGGCAGGTGCACCTTGCCGCCCTGCCAGGCTGGGCCCAGTTCGTCGGGCGTTACCGCCACCGGCGAGAACGCCGTCGACGGCTTGCCGTGGAAGAAGCCGAAGCCCTTGGCCAGCTCGGCCGGGATCAGGTTGCGCAGCGACACGTCGTTGACCAGCATGATGAGGCGGATGCCGTCGCCCGCTGCCTGCGACTCTGTGCCCATCGGCACGTCGTCGGTGATGACCGCTATCTCGCCCTCCAGGTCGATGCCCCAGGCCGCATCAGCCACCTCGATCGGGTCGCAGGGGCCAAGAAAGGTGTCCGATCCGCCCTGATACATTAGGGGGTCGGTCCAGAAGCTCGCTGGCATCTCGGCGCCGCGCGCTCGCCGCACCAGTTCGACGTGATTGACGTAAGCCGATCCATCTGCCCATTGATAGGCGCGCGGCAATGGTGCCATGCAGCATCGTGGATCAAAGTCGACTATCGCGAATGGCGGCGTCCGCCTACCTTCCACGGCTTCGTTCAGCTCCGCGTAAATCCGCTCGGCCTTGAGATGCGTATCTTGCCAGTCATCGAGCAGCTGCTGCAGGGTGGCGAGCCCTGCTATGGTGCTCTCGGCAATGACGACCTTGGTCAGATCTCGCGACACGACGGCCAGAGCGCCGTCGCGTGTGCCGTTACGGTAGGTCGCGAATTTCATGTTGGTGCCATGTGGGCTAGGTTAACTGGAAAAAGTGTACCGGGGAGGGAGCAGTCTTGAAGCGCAGAGCGTTCCTGCAAGGCGGAGCTACGGCGGCGCTGGCAACTTCGGCCGTTGCCATGCCGGCCATCGCCCAGTCCGCACCTGAGGTGAAGTGGCGCCTCACGTCCAGCTTCCCGAAGTCGCTCGACACCATTTTCGGCACGGCCCAGACGTTGTGCCGGTATATCGCCGAGGCCAGCGACAACAAGTTCCAGATCCAGCCGTTCGCCGCCGGCGAGCTGGTGCCCGGACTGCAGGCGCTGGACGCGGTGACCAGCGGTTCCGTGGAGTGCGCACATACGCCCACCTATTTCTATTTCGGCAAGGACCCGACGCTCGGCTTCGGCACCGGCCTACCGTTCGGGCTCAATACTCGCCACCAGCAGTCGTGGTGGGATTTTGCGGGCGGCGAGGAACTCGTCAACACCTCGCTCAGGAAGCTTAACGCCTATGGTATCCCAGCCGGTAACTCCGGGACGCAGATGGGCGGCTGGTTCCGCAAGGATATCGACACCGTCGACGACCTCAAGGGCCTCAAGTTCCGCATCGGCGGCATGGGTGGGCAGGTGTTCGCCCGGCTCGGCGCCGTGCCGCAGCAGATCGCGCCCGGCGACATCTATCCGGCCCTGGAGCGCGGCACCATTGATGCGGCCGAGTTCGTCGGCCCCTACGACGACGAGAAGCTCGGCTTCTACAAGATTGCCAAGAACTACTATTACCCGGGCTGGTGGGAGGGCAGCGCCATGCTGCACCTGTGCATCAACCTAGAAAAGTGGAATTCGCTGCCCAAGCATTATCAATCGCTCGTTCGCCAGGCCTGTGATGCGGCCAACACCTGGATGCTTGCCAAGTACGATGCGGTCAACGCCGCGGCCCTCAAGCGCCTGGTCGCGAACGGCGCGGTGCTGAAACCGTTTCCCGTGCCGGTGATGGACGCCTGCTACAAGGCCACCAACGAGCTGTTCGCCGAGATCGCCAGCAAGGACCCTCACTTCAAGAAGACGCTCGATTCCATGAACGCCTTCCGCCGCGAGCAGCTGCCCTGGTGGCAGATCGCCGAGTACGCGTTCGACACCTTCATGATCAGCACGCGCAAGGGGTAACGCCGGCAAAGCCGCTGTCCAAGACCATTCCGGTCGAATGATGGCGCGGCGCAGGCCGTGCGGCGCGTGGTGGCCAGGTGGTGCAGAACAAGTAGACCCGCCACATGCGACCTATGCGTGCGGCGCACTGCTTACGCCCAAGTCGGTTCCTACCTTGACGAGCGCTGGGGTCATTACTTCCCAAAGGAGGCCCACCATGGGCAATCCATCTGCGGCGTTGGCCGTCATTGTGACCGTTGTGATTGTTGTTGTGTTGCTAGCTACCAGTCTGCGCATCGCCAACGAGTATGAAAGGGCGGTCGTGTTTCGACTGGGCCGGTTCGTGGCTACACGCGGACCGGGGCTCTACTTCCTGATCCCCATGATCGAGCGCCAGGTGACGATCGACTTGCGCGTGGTCACGGCGGATGTCGAGGAACAGGATGCCATCACCAAGGACAACGTGCCCGTCAAAGTCGACGCCGTTGTCTGGTATCGCGCGGTCGACCCGGGCAAGTCGGTAATCGAGGTGCAGAAGGTCCATGAAGCCGTCACGCAGGTGGCCCTCACCTTGCTGCGCAACCTGCTGGGCCGGCACTCGCTCGACGACCTTCTGAAGGAGAAAGACAAGCTCAGTGAGGAGTTGCGTCAGTACATCGACCACGCCACCGAGCCGTGGGGCATCCAGGTGCAGATGGTGGAGATGAAGGACGTGGTCATCCCGCAATCGATGCAGCGCGCTATGGCGCAGGAGGCCGAAGCGCTGCGCGAAAAGCGAGCCCGCATCATCAAGGCCGAGGCGGAGCTCGAGGCTGCGACGCAGTTGAAGGAGGCGGCGGCCGTCATCATGCAGAGCCCGGCCGGCCTGGAGTTGCGACGCATGCAAATGATCACCGAGGTGGGCGCTGAGCAGAACACCACCACGATTGTGATGATGCCGAGCGAGTTCGTGTCGATGGCCCGTGCCATTGGCCAAGCTGCCAAGGGTTGAATGCTGCAGAGCCGGCGCTCATCCTCACGAGCGCCGGCTTTTTCATGCCTCAGACTAGGACTGTTGGTTGCTTTTCTTCGCGCTTGCGCGCTGCGAGGGTTCGCGTGCCCACGTCAGCCCCTTGTAATTGAAGCCCTGCTCGAGCGTAGGCTTGACGATTTCGAAGTACGGCGACAGGTCGAAATCGGCCGGCGTATAGAGGCTGTAGTCGCGGATATGCAGGATTTCCTGGCGTCGGAAAGGGCTGATGCCCGGCGTCCTGTCGTTGATGGCTTCAACCCGCGGCAGGATGGGATATCCCACTCGCCCGAAGGCTTCCGCTATCAGCGTCGAGCAGATCGTGCGTGTCGGTACCCCGGAGCCGAGCGCGATCATGCGCCTGCGCCATCTGGTCGGCACGGGCGGGGTCGGCAGCAGGTAACGCGCCAGATCGAAGATGTTGCGCATGTCGTATTGCAGGCCGATCCGAGAGACCATGAACCTGACGACGTCCTCGCGGTCCGAGTTCGTCAGCCCGACCGGCCGGCAGATGCGCGTGTGAAAGCGCTCATACTTGGCCAGCGGCACCGCTACGCAGCCGTCGACCGGCGTGACCTCGATCAGGCTGTGCGGCTCGCCGCCGTCCTTGGCCGCCACCGCATCGCCCACGAAGAGCGTCGCGTGCGACCAAGTCGACTGCGTCAGGTACTTGATGGCGGTGGACAGTTTGCTGCTGCCGGCGATCAGCAGCACGTCGCCGGGGCGCAGCGTGCGCCGCAGGGCATCCGCGTCGGAGGGAACGAACGGCTCCTCGCCGGGTGCTTCGCGGCGCAAATGATGCGCCAGCCAGCGGCCGAAGCGGTCGAGCAGGTTGTCCAAGAGCGGCATGCGGTGACGACGTTCCCGAGGCCTTCGATCCATACACAACGGCTCGAGAGGCGAGCCGCCGTCGCATCATCGCAGATTTGTGGCGCAAGGCAGCCCTGCACGTGGCCCATGGGCCCGGCAGTGCATGGCACGTCTCCTGAACGCACCTTACCTACGGGCTGCCGGTGAAGTTCTTCTCCAGCGGGGCCCAGCAGTCGGCGTAGTCCTCCTGCAGCGTGTCGAGTTCTGCGGCATACTTGGTCAGGTGCTGGGGAAAGCGCGTCTCGAACATGAAGGCCATGGTGCCGGTCAGCTTGACCGGCTTCAGATCGACCTTGGTGGCGTGGTCGTAGGCCTGCTTGTCGGGCCCATGCGGCAGCATGCAGTTGTGCAGGGAGATGCCGCCCGGCGTGAAGCCTTCGGGCTTGGCATCGTACACGCCATAGATCAGGCCCATGAACTCCGACATGATATTCATGTGGTACCAGGGCGGGCGGAACGAATGCTCCGCCACCGACCAGCGCTCGGGGAAGATCACGAAATCGACGTTGGCCGTGCCGGCCGTCTCCGACGGCGCGGTCAGTACGGTGAAAATCGACGGGTCGGGATGGTCGAAGTGGATGGCGCCGACCGGCGCATAGTGGCGCAGGTTGTACTTGAAGGGTGCGTAGTTGCCGTGCCACGCGACCACATCGAGCGGCGAGTGGCCAAGCTCGGTGACGTGGAAGCCGCCGCACCATTTCACGGTCAGCCGGCCTTTCTCCTCCTTGTCCTCGAAGGCGGCGACCGGCGTCTTGAAGTCGCGCGGGTTGGCGAGGCAGTTGGCGCCGATCGGCCCGCGGTCGGGCAGGGTGAATTTGGCGCCGTAGTTCTCGCACACGTAGCCGCGTGCGGGCCCGTTCACCAGCTCGACCTTGAACTTCATGCCGCGCGGTATGACGCAGATCTCGCCGGGCTCCACCTCGATCCTGCCGAACTCGGTGAAGAACAGCAGCGAGTTCTGCTGCGGCACGATCAGCAGCTCGCCGTCGGCGTTGTAGAAGTATTCGTCCTGCATCGACTGCGTGACGAGATAGATGTGCGCGGCCATGCCAGCCTGCGTGTTGACGTCGCCGGCGGTGGTCATGGTGCGCAGGCCGGTGAGGAAGGTGAGGTTCTCCTTGGGGATGGGCACCGGGCTCCAGCGCAGTTGGCCGATTGGTCGATCGTGCTCGGCCGTAGACGGCGCCGTCTTCCAGAACGGCAGCGTCGTCTTGCGGAACTTGGTGCCGTGCTGCACCGACGGGCGGATGCGGTACAGCCAGGAGCGCTCGTTGGCTCCGCGCGGCGCGGTGAAGGGTGAGCCCGACAGTTGCTCGGCGTACAGGCCGTAAGCGGTGCGCTGCGGCGAGTTCTGGCCGACGGGGAGAGCGCCCGGCAGAGCCTCGGTCTCGAAGTCGTTGCCGAAGCCCGGCATGTAGCCGACCGGTGTCGCCTGCGAATACTGGCCGCCGCCGCTGGCCGCGATCTTTGCTCCGTCCGCCATGATGACGTTCCTCCTCGAATTCGGACGCTCGGCCGCAGGCCCCGCCCTGAGCCTGTCGAAGGGCCTTATGCCGTGCTTCGACAAGCTCAGCACTGGGTACGTGCCAACCGGGATGACAGGCGTGGTAGCTTATGATAGTTTCGTTTGAAACGAAATCAATAGCTACGAGGGCGCATGGCTGAAGTCGCTGCCGAAGCCGAGATGCTGCTCGTGCTGGAGGAGTTTCTGCCCTACCGGCTGGCGGTTCTGGCCCATAAGACGAGCCGCGAGCTGTCGGGCGTGTACGGCGAGCGCTTCGGGCTGTCGATCCCGGAGTGGCGCATCCTCGCCAACCTCGGCCGCTTCGGGCCTCTCTATGCCGGCGAACTCGCCGAGCGTTCCAGCATGGACAAGCCGAAGGTGACGCGCGCACTGCAGCGGCTGGAGGCCGGCGGCATAGTGCAGCGCGCCGTCGATGCCGAGGATCGCCGCCAGGTGCGGCTGGCGCTGACCCGGCGCGGACGCGCCATGTTCCGCGAGATCGCCGCCCTGGCCCTCGACTGGGAGCGGCAGTTCCTCAGCCCGCTCAGCGAGGCCGAGCGCAGGACACTCGATCGCGTCTTGACCAAGCTGATGCGGCGCGGCGAGGATCGGCCTCGTTCGGAGAACGCGAGGGCCGCCCGCCATGCTGAAGCTCCATAGCTATTTCCGCTCATCCGCCGCCTATCGCTGCCGCATCGCCCTCAACTTGAAGGGCCTCGCCCACGAGATGGCCTACGTGCATCTCATCAAGGACGGCGGCCAGCACACCGCGCCGGCCTATCGTGCGCTCAACCCGCAGTGCCTGGTGCCGACGCTGGAGGCGGACGGGGACGCCATCACGCAGTCGCTGGCCATCATCGAGTACCTGGACGAGACGCACCCGGAGCCGAAGCTGCTGACGGGCGATGCGCTGCAGCGCGCACGCATCCGCGCCTTTGCGCTGGCGATCGCCTGCGACATCCACCCGATCAACAACCTGCGTGTGCTGAGATACCTCAAGGGGCCACTCAAGCAGGAGCAGGCTGCCATTGATGCCTGGTACCGGCATTGGGTGGAGACGGGGCTCGCCGCCTGCGAGGCGCTGCTGCCGGGGGGCCAGAGCCGGTTCTGCTTCGGCGACCAGCCGACGCTCGCCGACTGCTGCCTGGTGCCGCAAGTCTACAACGCGCGCCGCCTCCAGTCCGACCTCTCCGCGGTGCCACGCATCGTGGCGATCGATGAGGCGTGCCGGACGCTGCCGGCGTTCGCGCAGGCCGCGCCCGAAGCCCAGGCGGATGCGGCGTAGGCGCCGGATTCGCGCCATTCTGGGCCTGCCCCAGTGTCGCCGAAGGATGGCCAGAATGGCCTGGCAGGGTGATCCGACCCTGTTCGTGGTGCGTATCTGCTGTCTGACAAGGAAGCTTGGAAACCGCCTTGCAACGACAAGCCCAGACTGTCGCCAGCGACCTGTCGGCCCTGCTCGCCCGCGTGGCAGCCAGGGACAAGGCGGCGTTTTCCGCTCTTTACGATCTCACTTCTGCGAAACTCTACGGGGTGGTGGTGCGTATCTTGCACAGGCGGGATCTCGCCGACGACATCCTGCAAGAGGTTTACATTCGCATCTGGGAGCGGGCGGTGGACTACGATGCGGCCAAGGGTTCCCCGATCGCCTGGATGGCGGCGATCGCCCGCAACCGGGCTCTGGACGAGGTGCGGCGCAAGGCCCTCGTGTCGATCGAGGATGCCCCCGAGACGCTGGATGTGGCCAGTGACGAACCGAGCCCGCTGGACAACCTGAACCAGAGTCTAGGACATGCAGCGGCTTAGCCGGTGCCTGGACGGCCTGGAGCCGGACAAGCGTGACATCGTGCTGCTGGCCTACCGGCAGGGCCTGAGCCGCGAGGAGTTGGCGGAGCGCTACGGCCGGCCCGTGCCGACCATCAAGACCTGGCTGCGGCGCAGCCTGGCGCAACTGAGAGACTGCCTAGGCACATGACCGACAGGGAGGACATGGACGGACTGGCGGCCGAGTACGTGCTGGGCACGCTCGATGCGTCCGAGCGCGCGGCCGTGGCCGCTCGACGTCAGCGCGAGGATGACCTCGACGCTGCGATCGGAGCGTGGGAGCGCCGCCTGTCGCCCCTGGCCGAGGCCGTTCCCCCGCTCGAGCCCCCGCCGGGGCTGTTCGCCAGGATCGAGACGCGGCTCGCCGATGCGGGCGCCCGGGCAACGGGTTCGGAGCAGATCATCGAGCTGCAGCAGCGCGTGCGGCGCTGGCGCAACCTGGCAGCCGCGGCCTCGGCGATCGCTGCCTGCCTGCTGGTGGTGATCGGCGTGCGCGAGATGGCGCGGCCGCAGGTGCCGTCCAGCTATGTGGCGGTGTTCCAGAAGGACGACGTCTCCCCGGCCTTCCTGCTATCGGTCGATCTGGCAACGCGCACGTTGTCGATCCGCATGGTGGCGGCCGAGCGGCAGCCGGGCAAGAGCTACCAGCTGTGGATCGCCACCGAGCAGAGCGGCGGCACCCCGCAATCGCTCGGCCTGATCGAGGATCGCAGCGACATCACGCGCACCGTGCTCAGCGCCTACGACCCGGCGGTGGTGCAGAAGGCGACCTTCGGGGTCAGCCTGGAACCGGCCGGCGGGTCGCCGACGGGGCGGCCGACCGGACCGGCACTGCACGCCAAGCTCATTCCAGCGCCCAAGTAACGAGCCGCCTCGATCCTCTGTCGGCAGCCTTCGTGTGCAGCTACGCGTTCTACACCCGCTTCTGGGCCTAGCGATTGTATCGCCGAGGCCGCATCGAGCTGCGTGAACCCAGACGGTACCAACCTGATTGCGGGTGGGGCGATCTGGGGCGTGCTGGCGGTCGGCTGGTTGGCCGCCGCCGTCTACCAGGGATTGCAGCGCTGACTTACTCAGCGGCGTGGCGCAGGGCCGGCGCGGCGGCCATCACGTCCGCGTCCACGTGGATTGTGAACTTCTCGAAGTTCTTGTTGAACATCTCGACCAGCGCACGAGCCTGCGTGTCGTAGGCGGCCTTGTCGCTCCAGGTGTCGCGCGGATTGAGGATGGCCGGATCGACGCCCGGCAGCGACGTCGGCACCTGGAAACCGAACACCGGATCGGTGCGCATCGGCTGCGACTTCAAGGCGCCCGACAGGGCCGCGTCCAGCAGCGCGCGCGTGGCCTTGATCGGCATGCGCCGGCCGGTGCCGAACTTGCCGCCCGTCCAGCCGGTGTTGACCAGCCAGCAGTCGACCTTGTGCTTGGCGATCAGCTCGCGCAGCAGGTTGCCGTACACGCTCGGATGGCGCGGCATGAACGGCGCGCCGAAGCAGGTCGAGAAGGTAGCTTGCGGCTCGCTGCCCATGCCCTTCTCGGTGCCGGCCACCTTGGCCGTATAGCCGGACAGGAAATGATACATGGCCTGGCTCGGCGACAGGCGTGCGATCGGCGGCAGGATGCCGAAGGCGTCGGCCGTCAGCATGACGACGTTCTTGGGATGGCCGGCGGTGCCGGTCCCGCTGGCGTTGGAGATGTACTCGAGCGGATAGGCGGAGCGGGTGTTCTCGGTCAGACGGCCATCGTCGAAGTCCGGCACCCGCGAGCCCGGCTTCAGAATGACGTTCTCGAGAACGGTGCCGAAGCGGTTGGAGGCATCCCAGATCTCGGGCTCGGCTTCCTTGGAGAGGCGGATGGTCTTGGCATAGCAGCCGCCCTCGAAATTGAAGATCCCGCTCTGCGACCAGCCGTGCTCGTCGTCGCCGAGCAGGATGCGTTTGGGATCGGCCGACAAGGTCGTCTTGCCGGTGCCGGACAGCCCGAAGAACACCGCGGCATCGCCGGCGGTGCCGACGTTGGCCGAGCAGTGCATGGGCATGACGCCCGCTTCGGGCATCGCATAGTTGAGATACGTGAAGACCGATTTTTTGGTTTCGCCGGCATAGGAGCTGCCGCCGATCAAAACCAGCCGCTGGGCGAAGTTGCAGGCGATCACCGTCTCGGAGCGCACGCCGTGCCGCTTGGGGTCGGCGCGGAAGCTCGGCAGGTTGACGACCGTGAACTGCGGCTTGAAGCCGGCCAGCTCACTAGCCTCCGGCCGGCGCAGCAGGTGGCGGATGAACAGCGCGTGCCAGGCATATTCGACGAAGATGCGCGCATTCAGACGTTGAGCGGGGTCGGCGCCGGCAAACAGGTCCTGCACGTACAGCTCGCGCGACTTGGCATGCTCGCGGAAATCCGACAGCAGCACATCGAACTGCGTCCGGCGTCATCGGCTTGTTGTTGTCCCACCAGACGACCTTGTCGGTGGTGGCATCGCGGACCGTGAACTTGTCCTGCGCGGATCGGCCGGTGTGTGCGCCGGTCTCCACGGCCAAGGCACCCGACGCCGCAAATTGAGCTTCACCTTTGCGGATGGCGAGCTCGATCAACTCCGCCTCCGCGGTGTTGTGTTTGATGGTCGCCGAGGAATTCAGTGGAAACAGCTCAATCGTCATCTGCCAACCGCCGCTTGCAAAGCATGGAAGATCGGCTGACCGAAGCGGTGCAGCCCGGAGTTTTCTTGCCGCTGAGGATGGAGCGGAAATGCGACCTTACACATCTCGCATGTACGGCGCATCACGGCTCTTATCGCCCCGCGAACTTTATGCGCGCCAGGGTTTATGCGATTGCGGTCCCCTGGCAATCTGCAGCATCGCCGCACCGGTCACGCCATGCCGGAAGCCGAGAGCGCTTCCATCAAGCCTCACCTCGCTCTAGTTAAAACTTGGGCACCAGGGTTTGGTTGCTGGTCAGGCGGCCTGACCAATACGCGAGCGCGCTTCCTTCGCTAGCGCAACCAAGGCCGCACGCGCCTGACCCGGCGTAAGCACCGGTGCGGGGAAGTCGATGCGCGCGGCATTGGTGCGATGCAGCAAATCGCATCCACCGGGATCAATGCCTACCATGCGCCATTCGCCGGGCGGTGAGTTGGCGAGTTGCGTGGCATACAAGGCCACGGCGTCGGCATGATCGCTGTTCATGTGCTCGATGATGTCGGGCTCGGCATCGATCAGCTCCGCCGCGCCGTCGACAGGCGTTGTGAGGGCGGCGGCCTCCAGGCTGACGATGCGGCCGAACCCGCCTATGAAATGCCCCTTGGCCATGCTCAGCCTATAGGCAGAGAAATCGGGGAAAGTCGCGTATCCCTGCGCGGAGGCATGGCGCGCCACGAAGCGGCGCAGAGCGCTCGGGCTCTGCGTGGGCTGCATCTCGCCGGACACGGTCACCCGCCCGCCGGCCAAGGGATCGCCGAGGCCGTCCGTGCCGTCGAACAGGATGGCCGCGCGGCCGTCCTTGTCCAGATTGCGCGTATGCAGCGCTAATCGGGAGATCAGCAGGATGGGCGAGCCGTCAGGCTCGGTTGCTACCAGCACCAGGGAAGGGTATGGATGCCCGGTCTCGCGATCGAGCGTGGCCAGGGACGCCTTCAGCGCCGTGCGCACGAGACGCCGGGCTGCCGCGGCGGCCTCATCTTGCATTGAGGTCTGTGGTGTCTGGGCCTGGGGCTCGGAATCCATGGGCGGGTGTGTCTGCTGCTATTGCGGCGCTGTTATATTCGGGTAACAATGGCCTTAATCCAATAGACTTGCCACAATTTACGCAAGGCGGAGCCATAAAGCCCGTCTCAGCGGCTGCGCTTGAGGATGCCAAGGTCATGAAAGAAAAGAGTTCAATCGCACTGGTCGACGACGAGCGGAACATCCTCACGTCGCTCGGCATGGCGCTGGAGGCCGAGGGCTACAAGGTCCGCACCTACAGCGACGGGGCATCCGCGCTGGAAGCGCTGACCGAGGAGCCGGTCGACCTCGCCATCCTCGACATCAAGATGCCGCGCATGGACGGCATGGAGCTGCTGCGCCGCCTGCGTCAGATGACCGACATGCCGGTGATCTTCCTGACCTCGAAGGACGAGGAGATCGACGAGCTGTTCGGCCTTAAGATGGGTGCCGACGACTACATCGCCAAGCCGTTCTCGCAGCGCCTGGTGGTCGAGCGTGTCAAGGCGGTGCTGCGCCGCTTCCAGCCCAAGGAGCCGGGCAGCGCTGCCGCCGAAGCCGCCCGCGTTCTGGAACGCGGCAAGCTGCGGCTCGATCCCGAGCGGCATACCTGCCACTGGGACAACCACCCGGTAATGCTCACCGTGACCGAGTTCCTCATCCTGCAGGCGCTGGCGACCCGGCCCGGCGTCGTCAAGACGCGCGATGCGCTGATGGATGCCGCCTACGACGATCAGGTGTACGTGGACGACCGCACCATCGACAGCCACATCAAACGGCTGCGCAAGAAGTTCAAGCAGGCCGATGACAACTTCGACGTGATCGAAACCCTGTACGGCGTTGGCTACCGCTTCAAGGAGGCGTGAGCGCCGAGGGCACGCGATGGCAGTCGAGACGGGTGGGTCACGGTTGGGGGCGGGCATCGGTGGCAGGCTGAGACGCGGCGCCTCGAGGCTCTACGGCTACACGCTGCCCGTGCGCACGGCTGCGGCCGCGGCCAAGGCCGCCTTGCGCGAGTTCAGCCGGCGCATCGGGCTGTACGAGTTCCTGACGCACGGTCCGCTGATCCGGCTGGTCACGCGCACCCTGCTGCGGCGCATCGTGTTTGCCAACGTGATCGGCTTGGCGACCTTGCTGGGCGGCATCTTCTACCTCAGCCAGTCGCACGTCTGGCTGATCGAGGCCAAGCGCGAAAGCCTGCAGGCGCAAGGCGAAATCATCTCCGCGGCGATTGCCGCGAATGCCTCGGTCGAGACCGGGCGCATCATCCTGGACCCCGACAAGCTGCCCGAGGCCGAGGGCTCGCGCAGCCCGTTCGGCGACGACGGCTTCGCCGCCCTGCAACTGTCGCTGGCGCCCGAGCGCGTCACGCCGATCCTGCGCCGCCTGGTGCCGCAGGCCGACACGCGCGCGCGCGTCTATGCCCAGGACGGCACGCTGATCACCGACACCACCCAGCTACTCGGGCGCGGCCAGCTCTCGCGTCCCGCAGCGGCTGACCAGGAAGGCCGGGGGGCCAAGATCAAGAACCCCTGGGTGCGCTTCCTGACCTGGCTGATGCGCGGCGAGCTGCCGATCTATCGCGAGATCGGCTCGGCCAATGGCACGGCCTATCCGGAGGTGCGTCTGGCGCTGAACGGCTCGGTCACGCCGATGCTGCTCGTGACCGACAAGGGCGAGCAGATCGTGTCGGTGGCTGTGCCGATCCAGTATCGCAAGGCGGTGCAGGGCGTGCTGCTGCTGTCCACTCGACCCGGCGAGATCGACGAGATCCTGGCCGAGGAGCGCAACAGCATTCTGGGCCTGGCGCTAGTCGCCCTCGCGGCGACGCTGCTCGCCTCCTTCCTGCTCGCGCGCACCATTGCCGGTCCGATGCGCCGTCTGTCGGAAGCGGCCGAGAACGTCAGCTTCAACATCAATGCGCGGCGACAGCTGCCTGAGTTTTCCCGCCGTGCCGACGAGGTCGGCCAGCTGGCCTCTTCGTTCAACGAGATGACCGAATCGCTCTATCGCCGCATCGAGGCCAGCGAGCGGTTCGCCCAGGACGTCGCCCACGAATTGAAGAACCCGCTGACCGCTGCGCGCTCCACCGCAGAAGCACTCGCCTATGCCAAGACGCCGGCGGCGCAGCAGGAGCTGGTGCGCCAGATCCAGGAAGAATTGAAGCGGCTCAACAAGCTGATCACCGACGTCTCCAACGCCTCGCGGCTCGATGCCGAGCTGGCCTTCGAGGAGACCGAGCCGGTCGACCTGCGCGAGGTGCTCGACGGCGTATTCCAGGTGTTCGAGGACGTCCTCAGCAGCGACACGCGCAAGGTCGTACTGGAGGTCGTCGAGATGCCGGAAAATCCCGACGCCTTCGTGGTGCGGGGACACGAGGCGCGCCTCGGCCGCGTGGTAACCAATCTGCTCGATAACGCCCTTTCGTTCTCGCCCGAGAATGGCGTCGTGAAGGTGGTGGCGCGCCGCGTCGGGGCCGAGGTCGAGCTGGTTGTCGAGGACGAGGGGCCCGGCATCCCCTCCGACAAGTTCGAGGACATATTCAAGCGTTTCTACTCGGACCGGCCGCAGACCGATCGCACGGTCGGCAAGAACTCGGGTCTGGGCTTGAGCATCTCCCGCGAGATCGTGCAGGCCTATGGCGGACGCATCTGGGCCAGCAATCGCGCGGTGGCGCCGGGGGCGGAGACGTTTGCGCTCGACGAGCAGGTCGAGCTGCGCGAGCGGCGCGTCGACGGCGTTGTCGGCGCAAGGTTCACGGTGCGGCTGCCGGCCGCCGATGCCACACCGTCCAGGGGAGCACCGTCGCTTGCCCGACGCGGCTGAACTCCTACACGGCACCTGCGTAGCGCTCGGCCGGTCGGCCGCGCTGCTGCGCGGGCCCTCGGGAGCCGGCAAGTCGGACCTTGCCCTCCGCTTCCTGTTTCTGGCTCGCCGCGGCCCGGCTGCCTTGGAGCCGCCCACCCTGATCGCCGACGACCAGGTGCGGGTGCGGCGGGAGGGCGCGCGCCTGCTGGTCGAGGCGCCGCCAACCCTGCGCGGCAAGCTGGAGGTGCGCGGCGTGGGCATCGTCGACATGAAGACGGTTGCAGATGCCGAGCTGGTGCTGGTGGCTGACCTGGTGGCGGCAACAGAGGTCGAGCGCATGCCGGAAGCCGACGCCAGCGTCAGGCTGCTGGGCCTGGACGTCGCCGCCATCCGCCTGGTGGCGGCCGAGGCGTCGGCCCCCATCAAGCTCGCGCTGGCTCTGTCAAGAGCAAGAAAAACCTAGCCAAATCGGTTCCCGGACGAAGCCATCCTCTTTCCCCTTGCCTTGCCGTGGGGGGCTGAACCATCATGCGCCGCTTCGGGCAAAGCCGTTCTCGCTGCACAAGCGAAGGCAGGCCAGCGCCCTCCGCAAAGGATGCACATCGACACATGATTGGGGTCGTGATTGTCGCTCACGGGGGCCTTGCCGGGGAGTTTCGGGCGGCGCTGGAGCATGTGGTGGGTCGCCAGGAGCAGCTGGAGGCCTTCTCGATCGGACCCGAGGATGACGTGGAGCAGCGCCGCGTGGAGCTGATCGAGACCGTTCGGCGCGTCGACGGTGGCCACGGCGTCGTCCTCCTCACGGACATGTTTGGCGGCACGCCTTCCAACCTTGCCATCTCCGTGATGGGCGAGACCGGCGCCGAGGTGCTGGCCGGCATCAACCTGCCCATGCTGATCAAGCTCGCCAGCGTGCGCGGCGAGGCGACGCTGGCCGATGCCGTCAAGGCAGCCAAAGAGGCCGGCAGGAAATACATCAGCATTGCCAGCCAGGTGCTGTCGGGCGAAAGCTGATCCGAAGCGAAGAGCCGAGCCAACACCCGTGTTGAATCGCGACAAGCCCAGTGCTGCCGTCACGATCCGCAACCGCAAGGGGCTGCATGCGCGGGCGTCGGCCAAGTTCGTCAAGTGCGCCGAAGGCTTCGAGGCGACGGTGCGCGTGACGCGCGACGGCCAGACCGTCGATGGCACGTCCATCATGGGCCTCATGATGCTGGCAGCAGGCCCCGGTGCCGTGATCACGCTGGAAGCGGAGGGCCCGGAGGCGCCAGAGGCCATCGACGCGCTGGTGGCCCTGGTCGAGGCCGGCTTCGGCGAGGAGATCTGAGCAGGTCCGCGCGGGCTCAGGCGACAGTATCAGGGCTGGTCGCGGCGTAGGCGGCGTTGCGGCCGGCGCGGCGGCCGGAGGCGAAGGCCCAGGCCAGATGGTGGCCGTGGCCCTTCAGTAGCAGGCCGCCCTGCCCGGTCGAGCCTGCCGCATAGAGGCCGGGGATGGGCTGATCGCCGACTCCCAGCACGCGATGCTCGGCATCGACGGCAAGCCCGCCCTCGGCGTGCACAAAAACGGCGCGCACCGGACCCAGCGCGACATAGGGGCCTGCTTCCAGCTTCGGGCGATTGCCCGCCGAAGCATTGTGCTGCGTCACGGTCTTGGTGAGCGATCCGGCCGGCATGGCGAGCTTGGCGGCCAGATCGTCCAGCGTGGCGGCCGTCTTGAACACATCCGGGCGATTGCGCCGGTAGTCGTCGATGTAGGCGTAGGCGACGCCAGGTGCAGTCGAAATGAAATTCGGCCAGGCCGAGAACTTGGCGGCGATGCGCGCATCGAGAAGGATGTAGGCCACCTTGTCGGGCTGATCGGGCAGCGCGAACGCCGGTGCGTCGGTCTCCTGCGTGAAACGCTCGCCGCGTCGGTTGACCAGGATGGCGCCTTCGGTGAACAAGCTGAGCGAAGGGCGCCAGCGCGGTAGTGACGAAGCTCATCACGAACGGACGCAGGATGGCGCTCGGCATGTGCTCGAGGGACCAGGCCATCAGGTTGGCCAACGCCGGCCAGGGCGGCAGCTTGAGCAGCAGATTGGGCTCCTGCGGCGGCACGAGGCGCAGCTCGGGGCCGAGCGCCAGGTCGCCGTTGAGGATGCGGGCGCCGAGGGCAAGAGCCAGCTTCTGGCCGTCCCCCGTCGCCGTGACGTTGACGCCGTCGATCTTGGCCTGCTGCGGGCCCCATGAACTGGCCCTTGAGTTCCGGGTCGCTGGTGAAATCGCCGCTCGCCAGCACGACGCCGCCGCGCGCGCGGAAGCGGCGCTTGCCCTGCGGCGTCTCGCAATCGATGCCGACGACGCGGCCGGCCTGGCTGGATAGCTCAACGGCGCGCGTCGAGCAGATGATGTCGACGCTGGCACGGCGGGCGGCGCCGCCGAGGTGGGCGATGAACGACCGCGAGTTGGGCAGCACATTGTGCATGCGCGGCTTCTTGTGCGGCGGCTCCGGCATCGGGCCGTAGAAGCGGATACCGTGTGAGAGCAGCCAGCGGAAGGTGTCGGGCATGGCGTCGGCCAGCACGCGGCGCAGGTCGCGGTTGTCGCGCGGGTCGAGGTCGCCATTGAAGCCGGCCATGTCGCGCCAGTGATCGGCGGGGCTGTCCTGGATGCCCTTGGCGAGCTGGTGCGGCGTGCAGCTGGCACTGATCGAGCCGATCGACCAGGCGGTGGAGCCGCCCAGCGTGGGGTTCTTCTCGATCAGGGCGACCGACCGTCCGGCGGCGCGCGCCTCGATGGCCGCGGCAAGCCCCGAACCGCCGCCGCCCACCACGATCACGTCGTAGACGGCCTCCGGTCCCGACGTGGCGGCGCTCATGGCAGCTGGGCGGCGCGCTGACCGGCGGTGGTGCCGGCTATCCTGCCGAACACGGCGCCGTTCATCAGGCCGGTGCCGCCCGGATAGTTGAAGTAGAACAGGCCGCCGACCAGCTCGCCGGCCGCGAACAGGCCGGGGATGACCTGGCCGTCGGTGTCCATCACGTGCGCCGAGCTGTCGATCTTCAAGCCGCCGAAGGTGAAGGTGATGCCGCAGGTGACGGCGTAGGCCTCGTACGGCGGCGTATCGAGGATGTTGGACCAGTTGGATTTCGGTATCGCCAGACCGATCGTGCCGCGCCCGTCCTTGACGTTGGGATTGAACGGCACGTCCTTCTTCACGGCGGCGTTGTAGGCCTTGATGGTGGCCAGCGCCTTCTCCGGGTTCACGTCGTCGAGCTTCTGCACCAGCTCCTCCAGCGTGTCGGCCCTGCACCTTGGTGACGCGCTTGATGCGGTATTCGTCGCGCAGCAGGTGCAGCACCTTGCTGTCGAACATCTGCCAGGCGAACTGCATCGGTTGGCGAGAGGATGATGCGGCCGTACTTGGCGTAGGTGTAGTTGCGGAAGTCGGCGCCCTCGTCGACGAAGCGCTCGCCGTTGGCGTTCAGCATGATCGAGAACGGATAGTTGTGCTTCTGGAAGTTGTCGCCGACCTCGAGGTCGCCGAACTCCGGCGCGTTGCGATCCCAGCCAACCGCGTGCGAGCCCGACCAGTTGCCGGTCGGCTGGGCGCCGACGTCGAGCGCCATGCGGATGCCGTCGCCGGTGTTGAAGCGGGTGCCGCGCACCTTGGCGAGCTCCCAGCCGGGGCCCAGGTAGCGCGTGCGCCATCTCGGCGTTGGCCTGGAAGCCGCCGGCCGCCAGCACCACGCACTTGCAGGCGACCTCGACGGTCTTGCCCTTGTAGCGCACGCGCACGCCCTTGATGCCGTCGTCATCGCTGATGAGGGACAGCGCGCGCGCTTCGTAGGCGACGGTGACGCCGTTCTTCCTGGCAGCGGCGGTGAGGCCTTCCACCAGTCCCGGGCCGCCGCCCACGGACTCGACCGTCAGCCCGCCCCAGAACTTGAACTTGCCGTCGACCTTGAAGGCCTGCCGGCCGAAGATGGGGGCGAAGCGGATACCCTTGGCGCGCATCCACAGCATGGTGGCGCGGCTGCGCGTGACCAGCGTCTCGCACAGCTCGGGGTCGGTGCGGTACTCGGTGACGCGGCCCATGTCGTCGAAGAACTGCTCTTCGGTGTAGGTGCCGAAGTCGGTGTTCTTGATCTCCTCGTCGGTCAGGTCGGGCATCAGGCGCCTGAGGTCGTCGACACCGTCGTAGACGCAGCGGAAGGCGCCGGCGGTGAAGCGGCTGTTGCCGCCGGACTCGGCTTCGGGCGCCCGCTCCAGCACGAGCACCGAGACCTTGCTCTCGGCCGCGGCAAGGGCCGCGCAAAACGCGGCATTGCCGGCACCGATCACCACGACATCGCTGGAAGCAGGCAGCTTGCTGGTCATTCCCGTTTTGCCTCGCCATACCGTCCCGGTTCTGCTCCGGGAGTCATTTCAACCCTGGTCGGCCCACACCCGCGTGACCCCCGAGTCCCGGCGCAGGCAGCCAGCCTCTTTCGGCACTTGGGGGCCGCTGCTCACGGACCGTTGGGGGTGGTTCCGGACGCCATCGCACAGGACGCGGCGTCGGAGCCGCACTTTATTGCGCGGGTATCCCAAGTCAAATGCATTTGATATGGTGAGGTGCAATTTGCCAATCTGAAAAGTGCGGTGGTATTCCTGGTCGACTTCCGGCTGGCAGACGGTCGCATGCGTGTGGCGACATTTGCGGGCTGTACGAACCGCGCCGGGCCGTCGATGATGCACTCGCGAACGGGGTTTGCAACGAGCTTGGAGACCGCATGGTGAGACATCGTGCACCTGCGAAGGACGCGGCTGGCGTTCGCGCGCCAACTGCGACGGCGCCAGCGCGCAAGGTCATGCCTGCGCGCGACCGAACCACGCACGTCGACGACTTTGATGACGAGCCGCGCGGCGGCGGCGTGCAGTCGATCGGGCGGGCCTTTGCCATCCTGGAGGAGATTGCCCGCAGCCGGGACGGCATAAGCCTTGCCGAGCTGAGCAAGCGTGTCGGTCTGCACAACAGCACGACCTTCCACCTCGTCAAGACGATGGTGACGCTCGGCTACGTCCGGCAGCTCAAGGACTCCAAGCGCTACCGGGTCGGGCGGCCACTGTTCGCGCTAGCCGCCAGCTCGCTCGACGATGTCGAGATGGTCAGCATGGCCACGCCGATATTGGAGGACTTGTCGCGGGAGACCGGGGAAAGCGGGCACTTCGCGGTGCGCATGGGCGATTCCATCGTCGTCATCGCCCGCACCAGTGGATCGGGCGCATTCCAGCTTACCGACCGCGTCGGTGTGATTCGCCCCGCGCACTGCACGGCGCTAGGCAAGATCGTGCTGGCGGCGCTGCGGCCCGAGCAGCTCGAGCACTATCTCGAGCGCGCCGAGCTGAAGCCGCATACGCCCAAGTCGATCGTCGAGGTCGGGGCTTTGCGCCAGGAGATCGAGGAGATCCGGCGGGCCGGCATCGCCTACGACGATGGTGAGTTCGATGCGGAGCTGCGTTGCGTGGCGGTGCCGGTACGCGACTTCACAGGCCAGGTGATCGGCGCCATAGGCATCTCCGGCCCGATCTGGCGGCTGTCGCTGCAGGTGCTGCAGAACCGCGCCAAGCTGGTGCAGGCGGCAGCTGACAAGCTGTCAGCCGACTTCGGTGCCGCCGGGGGCTCGCGATCGGCACACGCCGGTGGCTGAGAAAGTCACCCACCGAAGCAGCCGTCCCAGGCAGCCTAAGTCGAACTCTTGGCCACACGCTCGCGAGTGAGCACCTTGGCGAGTTCCACTGCCGGCTGATCGAACGGGTCGACGCCCATCAGGCGGGCGGCGAGGATCGTTTCCAGCATGCAGTGCATCATCAGCGCGCCGAGGCTCGCCTCGTCCAGCCGGTCGAGGTCGAAGATGCGCACCGGACGCCCGGCCCGACCCAGCGCCTCGGGCACGGCGTGCGACTGCGCCGCCACCAGGTCGCCCACCGTCTTGCCGGCCAGAAAGCCGACGCCCGCCTTTGCGGCGAGATCGGCCGGCAGCTTCGGGCCGACGCCGGCCGTGGGTAGGCGCACCACCGTGATCAGGTGCTCGCGCGGCCCATCCATGAACAACTGCAGCTGGCTGTGCTGATCGAGCGGTCCGACGCAGGCGATCGGCGCGGTGCCCTGCCCGCCCTTGCCGAGGCTCTCCGCCCACAGCTGCACGTACCAGTGCGAGAAGCGCCCCAGCCGATCGGTGTAGGGCATCATCACCTGCGCCCGCACGCCGCGGTCGCGCGCCAATGCCACCGCCACGGCCGCACCCACGGCCGGCGGAAATGCGAACGGCGAGGCGGCACCCATCATCGCCTCGACCACGCTGCGTGCGCCGGCTCGCACGGCGCGCGCATCGAGGCCACGCGCCAAGGCAGGCAGAAGACCGACGTTGGTCAGCACCGAGAAGCGGCCGCCGATGCCGGGGTTATGCTCGAGCACCGGGATGCCGAGCCCTTCGAACAGATCGCGCAGGCCATTGGCCTTGCCCGCGACGCGTGGCTCGGTGATGCCGAGGAACAACTGGGAAATGCGCGCCTCAAGGCCCACCGCCCGCACGGCCGACAGAGCGGCTAGCACCTGTGCCAGGGTCTCCGGCGTGCCACCCGACTTGGAGGTGACGACGAACCGCGCCGTGGCCAGCTCGAACGTGCCGAGTGCCGATGCCAGCGTGACGGGATCGAGATTGTCGTAAAAGCGCGTGCGCGGACGGTGCTTCTGCGCCTCGTCGGCAAGGCCCGGGATGTTCCAGCCGCCCAGCTGCGCCAGCGTCTGGCCGCCGAGACTGGAGCCGCCGGTGCCGAAGAAAATGATGGCGCGCGCGCCGACGCTCAGCTTGGCGAGCGCAGCCTCCGCCGCGACGATGTCCGCCTCGTCCTCGACGACGCGCAGCAGCGGCAGGCGGCGCTCGCGATAGTCGCCCTGCAATGCGTCCAGCGCCGGAGCCAGCCGCTCGATCCAGGGCTCGAGCTCGGCTTCGCTCAGGCCATGCGTGCCGATGGCACCGTCCAGGCAGCCGGCAATCGAATGCGTGTAGGGGACCGCGCCGGGCCGCTCGGCAATCGTGGTGCTCATGCCGCGAGCCCTAGCGCGAATCAGCGCCACTGTCATCCCGGTGGAGAGCCGCGCGCTCAACCCAGGGCCGAGCCATGTCGAAGCACGACCTGGCTCACGCAAACGCCCTTCGACAAGCTGAACACGAGGCGAGACTGCCGCCGTATCAACCCTTCGGAGCCAGACCCTTGGGTTTGCCGACCACGGTGGTGATCAGCTCCTGGCCCTCGAACATGCGCTTGGCCACGGCCTTCAGCTGATCCAGCGTGACCGCCTCGATCTCGGCGTTGCGGCGGTCGATGTAGTCCTTGCCGAGGTCCTCCTGCAGCACCCAGAGCAGCTGGTTGGCGATCTTGGCGTTGGTATCGAAGCGCAGGGCGAACGAGCCGGTCAGGTAGCTCTTGGCGTTGGCCAGCTCCGTCTCGGTCGGCCCATCGATGGCGATGCGCTTCAGCTCGGCGTTGATGAGATCGAGGGACTGGCCGATCTCCTCGTTCTTGGTGGCAACACCACCGGCAAACACCGAGGTGTGCTTGAACGGCTGCACGGAGGTGTAGACCGAATAGGCCAGCCCGCGCTTCTCGCGCACCTCCTCCCACAGCCGGGACGACATCACGCCGCCGCCGAGGATCTGGTTCATCACGAATGCGGGAAGGAAATCCTTGTCCTTGCGCGGCATGGCGGGCAACCCGAAGCGGGCGACCGACTGCGGCACCGCCATCTCGATCACCTTCAGCTTCTCGGTGGCTTTTGGGCTGACCTGCGCGACCGGCGTCAGCTTGGCCTTGGGCGCCAGTCCACCGAAGATCTGATCGAGCATGCCGGCCAGCGTCTTGGCATCGACGTCGCCAACCACCACCACGCGCAGGGTGTCCTTGGCGAACATGCGCGAACGCATGCCGGCCAAATCCTCGCGCGTGATTTTCTTGATCGACTCAGGTGTGCCGTTGGCCGGCCGGCCGTAGGGATGGCCGGCGAACGCCGTGGCCGCCCACTGCTCGGAAGCGACGCGGTCGGGATCACGGGCGGCATGGATCAGGCCAGCCAGCAGCTGTCCGCGAATGCGGTCCACCGCCTCGTTGTCGAAGCGCGGCTTGTTGAGGGCGAGCGCCAGCAGCGCTACGGCCTTGTCGCGGTTCTCGGACAGCGTCTCCAGGCTGCCATAGAAGGAATCCCGCGCATCGTCGAAGCCCATGCGCATGGCGATCTCCTCCATGCGCTCCTGGTACTGCTTGGAATTCAGATCGCCGGCGCCTTCGTCGAGCATGGCGGACATGAAATTGGCGAGGCCTTCCTTGCCCTCGGGGTCCTGCGCGTTGCCGCCGTCGAAGGCGAAGCGCAGCGCAATCAGCGGCACGCTGTGCTCCTCGACCAGCCAAGCCGAAATGCCGCCGGGACTTTTGACCTCTTGGATGTTCATGGCTTGTGCCTTGCTGAAGGGGATAAGAAGCGCGGCCGCAAGCAGGAACGCGGAGAGGCAGGCTTCGAGATGCGCGCGCACGGCGGTTGGCCGGAAGCGGAACCAAGTCATGGCAGCCTCCTCTAGGATTTCTTCGCGGTGGCGGGCTTGACGACTTCGCTCTCGGCCGTCGGAGCGATGGGGATCAAGGTGCCGGTCACCGAGCGGCGGATATCCAGATACTTGGCAGCTACGCGCTGCACGTCTTGGATGGTCACTTTGGACACGGCCTCCGGCCAATTGTTGATCTCGTCGATGGGCATGCCCACGATCAGCCCCTCGCCGTAGCGCCTCGCCAGCGAGGCCTGGCTGTCGAACTCGTAGATGAACTCGGCGATGAAGGCCTTCTTGGCCCGTTCCAGCTCATCGGTCGTGACCGGCTTCTCGCGCAGATCGTGCAGCACTGCATCGATCGCCTGCTCGACCTTGTCGAGGTCGACGCCCTGTGCGGCGGTGGCGTACACACCGATCGAGCCGCTGTCCAAGCCGCCGCCCGAATACCAGCCGCCGGCGCCGGCAGCTACCTTGTCCTCGGCGACCAGCTTCTGATAGAGGCGGCTGGTGCTGCCGTTGCCGGCGATCTTCATCAGCACGTACAGCGCCTCGGCATCTCCCTTGTCGGCCTTGGCGTGGCAGGGCGCGAGGTAGAAGCGGCGGATGGAGGCGTTGCCGGCGCGCGGATCCTTCAGCTCGACGCGGCGCGGCGCGCGATGCTCGGGCTCCTCGGGCCGCTGACGCGGCTTGATGGCATCGTTGGCCGGCAGGCTACCGTAAGCGGCCTCCGCGAGCGCCTTCACCTCCTCCGGCACGACGTCGCCGGTCACCACCACGATGGCGTTGTTGGGCGCATAGAAGCGCTTGTAGAAGGTGAGCGCGTCTTCACGCGACAGCTTCTTCATTTCGTGCATCCAGCCGATGATCGGGATGCGGTAGGGGTGGTTCTGGTACAGCGCCGCCGACATCTGCTCGGACAGGATGCTGGATGGGTTGTTCTCGGTGCGCGAACGGCGCTCTTCGAGGATCACCTCGCGCTCGGTCGCCACGTCCTTGGCGTCCAGCTTGAGGTTGACCATGCGGTCGGCCTCCATCTCCATCACCGTCTTGAGACGCTCCTTGGAGATGCGCTGGAAGTATCCCGTATAGTCGTGCGTGGTGAAGGCGTTGTCCTGACCGCCCATGCGCGAGATGGCTTTGGAGAACTCGCCCGACGCGATCTTGTCGGTCGATTTGAACATCAGGTGCTCGAGGAAATGGGCGATACCGGATACGCCGGCCGGCTCGTCGGCAGAGCCCACGCGATACCAAACGTAATGTGTCACCACCGGTGAGCGATTGTCCGGCACGACCACCAGCTGCAGCCCGTTGGCGAGCTTGTACTCGCTGACGCGGGTGGCGATCGGACTGGCTTTGAGCGTTTCGAAGGATTGCGCGAACATCAGTGTTCCAAGGGCAAGGAGGATGAGAGCAAACTGTCTAGCATAGATATGCATGATCGTTCCTGACCACGAGAGGCCGCCGTCTGGCCGGCGAGGGCCCGCAGAATGCGGGGAGAAATGCGGCACATGGTTACGCCCTGCGCGCAACGAAGCCGCCGAAAGTCCCTTCTCCGGCTTCCGGGCCTGCCAAGTCAAATGACAAGGGATTAATGTTGCCGGCAAGGATAACGGCCGGGCGATCTGCACCAATTACTGCTTGTCGGTGTTGTTCAGGTTGCCCGTCATGTCGCCGACCAAACTCGGGCAGGGGCCATACGGACTGCGGTTCGGCGCGACATCTCCGGGCTTGTAAACCTTGTCCTTCCACTGCGCCTCGCCGCGGCAGTAGGCCAAGTGCAGCCGTTCGCGCTCCTTGGCAGCGGCGGCCTTCTTGGCATCCGGATCACCCAGCGAGGCCAGATCGGCCGACGCCTCCTGCCCAGAGCCGGGCTCCGGCAGCTTGCTGGAATTGGGCGGCAGCACCAGCGGCGTGCGCGCCGCCACCTGCGGCTCACGCTTGGCCTGTTCCATGGCCGTCGAGCTCACGCCCAGCCAGTCGAACAGCTTGCCGTTGACCTCGAGACCATCCGAACAGCCACCCAGCGCGAAGGTCGCAGCGAGCGCGGCAACCGTAGCAAGGTGCACGAGCCGTGTGGGCTGTCCCGTCATCGTCTCATCCCCCGAGATTCAGCGCGCAACCTTAGCTGAAGTCTCAGTTCTTCCAATCAACTACGTTGATTTTGCGGCACGATTGCGACTCGGCGCAAGCGAATCATACAGAAGCCCCACCACCCCCGCAACAATGGCCATGTCGGCGATATTGAACACATACCAGTAGTAGCCGAAGGCGTGTAGGGAGAAGAAGTCCGCCACCCCCCCGATCAGCATGCGATCAATGGCATTGCTGAGCGCGCCCCCCATGATCAGGCCGAGGCTGGCCGCCACCAGCTTGTCGGTGACGCCGCGCGCCAGCCAGACGGCCATGGCCAGCGCCGCCAGCGCCGCAAAACCCGCCAGCAGCCACTGGCCCTCCTGACTCTCCTGCAGGAACATGCCGTAGCTGACACCTGTGTTCTTGACATAAACGAGGTCCAGGAACGGCGTCACTACGATGCGGCCCTTCTCCTCGATACGGTAGATGAGCAGCATCCACCATTTGTGCGCCTGGTCGAACGCAAGCGTCAGCAGCATGATGGTGTACCCGAGCTGCGACAGCGGGCCGTACAGCCAGGATTTTCGCTGGCTCATATCCGTCTCTCGCTCAGTCGTTTCCCTCCCCCTTGAGGGGGGAGGACGGAATGCCACGGGCTTAGCTCGCCTTTCGCTGAGCAATCGTCGCATGCAACGGGCGAGCTAAGTGCGATGGCATTCCTGGTGGGGGTGATGATGGCGCAAGTGAACAGGACACCCCCACCCGGCGCGCCACGATCACTTAGCCCCTGGGTTTGCAACCTGCCGACTGCGCGGCGACCATGGAAGGGGCTAAGTGATGGCGCGCCGCCCTCCCCCCTCGAGGGGGAGGCAAGTCGGCGCGTGCCGCCCAAAGTCACCGCAGCACCCCTTTCTGGGCATCGAACTCGCGCACGGCCGCCGCATCGCGCGCCGACAGCTCGGGGAAGGCAGGATCGCTGCCGACGTCCTTGGTGATGCGCCAGGAGCGCGCGCACTTTTTGCCTTCGGCGCGCTTGGGCACGACGCCGACGTTCGGCACGTCCGCCAGCTTGAACGCGCCGTCGGGCGCCTGACCCGAGACGATCTCGACGCCCGAGGTGATGCACACCTCCGCGAAATCGACATCCTCCAGCACGGCCATCAGCTCGTCGTCGTCGATGAACACCTGCGGCGCCGCCTCCAGCGAAGACCCGATCTTCTTGTTGGCCCGCTCGATCTCCAGCGCACCGGTGACAACACGGCGCACGCGCTTGATCTGCTCCCACTCCTCGGCCAGCGCCTCGTCGCGCCAGGCCGCCGGCAGCTTGGGGAACGTCTCGACATGAACGGACGCCGTCTCGGACGGGTAGCGAGCCAGCCACGCCTCCTCGCTCGTGAAACACATCAGCGGAGCCAGCCACAGGCAGGTGCAGCGGAAGATCTGCTCGATGGTCTCCAGCGCCGCCTTGCGCTTGATGGACGAGATCGGCTCGCAGTAGAGCGCATCCTTGCGGATATCGAAGTAGAACGCCGACAGGTCGGTGTTCATGAACTGAGTCAGCAGCGCCACCACGCGCTTGTAGTCGTACTCGGCATAGGCCTTGCGGACCTGCCCATCGAGCTCGGTCAGCCGGTGCAGCATCAGCCGCTCCAGCTCCGGCATCACCTTCACCGGCACCGTCTTCTTGGGGTCGTAGTGGGCCAGCGTGCCGAGCATCCAGCGCAGCGTGTTCCTGAGCTTGCGATAGGATTCGACCGTACCCTGGATGATGCCGGGCCCGAAACGGATATCGCTCGTGTAGTCCGAGGACGCGACCCACAGGCGCAGGATGTCGGCGCCGGAATTCTTCATGATGTCCTGGGGCGACATGGTGTTGCCCTTGGACTTGGACATCTTCTCCTCGCCCTTCTCGTCGAGGATGAAGCCGTGCGTGAGCACCACGTCGAAGGGCGCCCGCGCCCGCGTCCCGCAGCTCTCCAGCAGCGAGGACTGGAACCAGCCGCGATGCTGGTCGGAGCCCTCCAGGTACATGACGCGGTCCTGGCCGCCGTCGCGCAGGCGGCGGATGCCGGCGAGGCCAGGAAACTCCTTCGGGTCCTCCAGCGTGAAGGCATGCGTGGAGCCTGAATCGAACCACACGTCAAGGATGTCGGTGGCCTGCAGCCAGTCGGCCGGCTTGGCGACCAGCCCCTTCAGGAAGCGCTCGGCCGCGCCCTGCTCGAACCAGGCGTCCGCGCCCCGCTCGGCGATGGCCGTGCGGATGCGCTGCATCAATTCGCCCGACTTCTCGAACGTGGCGGACGGGATCACTTCGCCCGTCTCCTTGTGCACGAACACGGTGATCGGCACGCCCCAGGCGCGCTGGCGCGAGATCACCCAGTCGGGCCGCGCATCGATCATGCCGCGCAGGCGGTTCTGGCCGGAGCCCGGCACGAACTCGGTCTCGGCGATGGCCTTCAGCGCCGTCTCACGCAAGGTCTGGTTACCGCCGGCAGCCGGCATGCGCAGCGGCTTGTCCATGGCGATGAACCACTGCGGCGTGTTGCGGAAGATCACCGGCTTCTTCGAGCGCCAGGAGTGCGGGTACTGATGCTTGAGGCGGCCACGCGCGATTAGGGCGTTGGCCTTGGTGAGCGCGTCGATCACCGCCTGATTGGCATCGCCCTTGTTGCCCTTGTCGTCGATGACGCGCTTGCCCTCGAAGCCAGGCGCGTCCTTGGTGAGGCGCCCATCGCCGTCGACGGTGAAGGGGATGGTGGTGTCGATGCCGCGCTTCTGCAGCTCCGGCGCCTTGGCCGTCCAGCTGTCGAAGTCCTCGCGGCCGTGACCCGGCGCCGTGTGCACGAAGCCCGTGCCGTCCTCATCCGTTACGTGATCACCTTCGAGCAGCGGCACTGGAAAGTGATAGCCTCCGTCGAGCCCGTTCAGAGGATGCAGACAAACCATTGTGGCGCAGCAGGTTGACGCGGACATTCAGCCTCGAAACTCCTGTACTTGTGACGCCGCCTTCATAGACAGCAGCAGCCAGCTTGTCGGCCAAGACGAGCTGGTCACCGGTCTTCGCCCAGTTCTCCGTCGGCGCATCCATGACCTCGTAGAGTCCGTAGGCGAATCCTGGCTGAGAAGCTGATCGGCTCGATTACCTGGAATCGTCCAAGGAGTGGTCGTCCAGATTACAACCGAGGCGTTCATGCAATGCATCGAGTGCCCCAAGATGGTCGCTCCGTTCGTCTCCATCGACTACCGAACCAACGGGCGGCGTGATTTGCGATCAAGCGGGAACTTCACCCAGACCGTGTCGCTCTGGTAGTCGTGATACTCGACCTCGGCCTCGGCCAGTGCGGTCTTCTCCACCACGCTCCACATCACCGGCTTGGAGCCGCGATAAAGCCCGCCGTTCATGGCGAACTTCATCAGCTCGCTGGCGATGATGGCCTCGGCCTTGTAGGCCATGGTCGAGTAGTAGTGCTGCCAGTCGCCCACCACGCCGAGGCGCTTGAACTCCTCGCGCTGCACGCCGATCCAGTGCTCGGCGAAGTCGCGGCACTCCTTGCGGAACTCGTTGACCGGCACCTTGTCCTTGTCGAGCCCCTTGGCGCGATACTGCTCCTCGATCTTCCACTCGATCGGCAGGCCGTGGCAGTCCCAGCCCGGCACGTAGTTGGAATCGAAACCCAGCATCTGCTGGCCGCGCGTCACCATGTCCTTGAGGATCTTGTTCAGCGCGGTGCCGATGTGGATGTGGCCGTTGGCGTAGGGCGGGCCATCGTGCAGGATGAACTTCGGCCTGCCCTTCGCGGCTTCACGCAGGCGATGATACAGGTCGATGCGCTGCCAGCGTTCCAGCAGGCGCGGCTCGAGCTGCGGCAGCCCGGCCTTCATCGGGAAATCGGTCTTGGGCAGGAACAGCGTCGCGCTCCAATCGCGCGCGTCGTCCTTCTTGGTCGAGGTCATGGATAACCCGTCTTCAGTCAGCTGATTGCGATGCGATAACACGCGGGCCGAGTGCGATGATCGACAAGTCCGCTACCGTGTGTGCGGCAAGGTTGAAAGGCGGACTTCTAGATCTGAATCGCACTTGCACATTGATTCACCTAGTGTCCTTCAGATCGCGAAATTCGTTCAACATCAGCCGCACGTGGCGACGAATTTCGCGATCAGGACACTAGCCCCGGGCGCCCTCAGAAGCGATCTGGGGCGACCGGGCCGATAATTCGCGCGGGTTTCAGGTGCAATCGCGACATGGTGCAGTGGTTCTAGCGGCGCCGGCCCGTCCGGGCAACCTCGCAAGACCTCAGCAGGATATAAGAGATCACACAACCTGCGATCCTCCGTTGCGGACACATCACGTACCGGAGCGCGAATGGGCAAACGTGGAAATGATCGCATTCAAACCGTCCCGAATGCCGCTAAGTTGCCTTGAAGGGATGCCGCCGTGGAGGCGGGAAGGCAGGCCACTGCCACTTTCCTGCAGCGGGGCCTCGGCGGCATCCTCTTCATCCCCCATCGTCCGACCGGACAGGTAGAGCCGGCGCCGTCGCCAGCATCTGCGCCGCACGCGCGCAATCCTTGGCCATCTGCTCCTGCAAGGCTGCAGCCGATGTGAATTTGGCGTCGGCGCGCACGAAACCGATGAACTCGACCTCGATCTGCCGGCCGTACAAATCGCCGTCGAAATCGAACAGGAACACCTCCAGCACCGCTTCGCCGTCGTCAAACGTCGGCCGCGTGCCGAGATAGGCGGCGCCATCGAGGCGCCGGCCGTCGACATGGACCCGTACCGCGTAGATGCCGTGCGCCAGCGCCGTGCCCGGCGGCAGCACCAGGTTGGCGGTCGGGTAGCCAAGCCCGGTGCCGCGCTTGGCACCGCCCACCACCGTGCCTGCGACACCCCACCAGTGCCCCAGCATCTCGGCCGCGCCCTCGACATCGCCTTGCGCCAGCTCGGCGCGGACGGCGCTTGAGGAGAACACCTCGCCGGCTTCGGCCACCTGGGCCACCACCGTCACCCCGAAGCCATGCTGGGCAGCGGCCCGCCGCAGCATCTCGGGATCGCCCGCACGGCCCTTGCCGAAGCGGAAGTCGTAGCCGATCACCACATGGCCAACGCCCAGCGCCTGCACCAGAACGCGGGCGACAAAGTCGTCGGCTGCAAGCCCGGCCAAGGCAGCATCGAACCGCACCACCACCACCACATCCAGCCCGAGCCGCTCCAGCAGCGCCAGCTTGCGAGGCAGCGGCGTCAGTCGGAAATGCGGCTTGTCCGGCTGGAAGAACTCACGCGGGTGCGGCTCGAACACGATGGCGCCGGCCGGCCGGCCCTGCCGCCGCGCCTCGCCAATGGCCGCAGCGATCAGCGCCTGATGGCCCCGGTGCACCCCATCGAAATTGCCGATCGCCAGCACGGCGCCCCGGGCCGCGGCAGGAACGTCATCGGTACCGTGCACGACGATCATCGGTGGTCAGGATGGTTCCGGCGGCCTCGCATGACGGCGCGATCGCTTCAGATTGCCTCACGTCGCTTCAAGAATGGTCTTCGGGCTGAAGCGCGAATTCTGCTCAAGTCCTATAGCGTAGACCGCGATTTCCGTCTCAGGACAAGCCGAAGCACATCCACCTAGGAAGCGCATCGATCAGGAACGATCTCGGCTCTGGCAGCCATGCGCGCAAAGCCCGGCTCGCAGCTGCCGATGCGACTTGCGACAACCTACCTACGTGTGGCAACAGGAAGCCGCCTGGTATGGGTGCCGGCCAGCAGGTTGAAGCCGCATGACCTACATCGTCAACGAGAACTGCATCAAGTGCAAATTCACCGACTGCGTGGAGGTCTGCCCGGTCGACTGTTTCTATGAAGGCGACAACATGCTCGTCATTCACCCGGACGAGTGCATCGACTGCGGAGTGTGCGAGCCGGAATGCCCGGTCGACGCCATCAAACCCGATACCGAGCCCGGTCTGGAGCATTGGCTGGAGCTGAACCGAGAGTATTCGGAAAAGTGGCCAAACATCACCTCCAAGAAGGAGGCACCCACCGACGCCGATAAGTTTCGCGACGAGAAGGACAAATTCAAGAAATATTTCAAGCCGGAAGCTGGCGAGGGCGACTGATTTTGCACAATGCTGCGCAGCTCGGTGCAATTTCCTGCATGCTCGCGTAAGTTGTATTCAATATTCTCGCTCATCCACACGCGCATTTAAGCATCTGGCATGCCAGTGGGTGTGTTCTATGCGCCCAGACCCTTCAAAATGCGTGAAGTTTGTGTTATGGTACTTCTCAGTGGTGACGGCCTGAACAAAGTCGGAACTGAGATCCGCGACGAATGCGGTATCGCTGCGCAGTGGTGCCATGTGGCCCACAGAGGTTCGCGTATTATGACGGTGCGCAGATTTGGGCAGCCAAGCCATACATCAGCGGCGGGAGGGGCAGGTACGGCCTGAACGGAGCCGTGCCCCGTATCGCGTGAGGGACATAATCGGGCCTCGACCGGTGTCGACGGCCCCAACGGTGTGCGCCCGGGCGCATACAGAAACGAGTGGCGTGCGTAATGCTGAAAATGCAACCGGAAGTAACTGGTGAGACGAACGATATGGCACGGAAAAAGACCTCGGGTAAGGGTGCAGCGCAGAAGCCGACCAGCAGGGCAGCGGTGCGCAAGCTGAGCGCGCGCAAGCCTTCGCCGGCCAAGTCTGCGGTGCCTAAGGGGCAGCCGGCCAAGAGCCAGGCGCATGGCGCGCGTCCGTCCAAGCCGGTGGCAGCCAAGGTCGATCAGTCCAAGAAGATCATCCAGGCCAAAAAGATCGTCGCGACCAAGAAGATTGTTGCAGCCACGAAGCCCGTGGCGGCCAAGGCTCAGCCCAAGCCGGCACCTGCCGCCGCAGTGACGAACAAGCCGGCCGTTGCAGCTAAGCCGCCGATGATGCCCAAGGCTCTGGCCATCAAGCAGGCCATGGCTGCAGCCGCCGGCCGTCAGGCGCAGCCACAGGGCGCTCGCGCCATGCCGGCGGCCGCCAGCAAGACCGGCCAGAAGATCACGGCGCCGGCCGGTACTCCTGCGCCTGCCGCAGCAGCCTCCGCAGCGGCAGCAGCCGCAGGCGGCGGCGCCGCAGCAGCTGCAGCAGCCGGGCCAAAGAAGCCGGTCAGCCAGCGCCACGGGTTCAAGACCAGCGAGTGGATTGTGTATCCAGCGCATGGCGTCGGCCGCATCGTAGGCATCGAGGAGCAGGAAATCGCCGGCATCTCGCTCGAGCTGTTCGTCATCACCTTCGAGAAGGACAAGATGACCCTGCGCGTGCCGACCGGAAAGTCGGCGAGCGTCGGCATGCGCAAGCTGGCCGAGGACGGCATCGTCAAGAAGGCCATGGAGACTCTGAAGGGCAAGGCGCGTATCAAGCGCACCATGTGGAGCCGCCGCGCGCAGGAGTACGAGGCCAAGATCAACTCGGGCGACCTGATTGCCATCGCCGAGGTGGTGCGCGATCTGTACCGCTCTGAGAGCCAGCCCGAGCAGTCCTACTCCGAGCGCCAGCTATATGAAGCCGCTCTCGACCGCATGGCGCGCGAGATCGCCGCCGTCGAGAAGCTGGACGAGCGTGGCGCCGTACAGCGCATCACCGAGGTGCTGTCCAAGAGCGCCAAGGGCCGTCGCGCTGCCGCCGAGGAGGGTGGTGGCGCCGAGGTCAAGGCTGCGTAAGCCTCGAATTGTCGTCCGCAATCAAGCCGCCCGGCCAAGCAAGGCCGGGCGGCTTCATTTTGTGCGCGACCTGCGTTCCGTGCGCCGTTCGGCCGTCTCGCTCGCTACGCCTTCAGCAGTCACCTCGATGTCGCCCGCGGTGGAGAGGTCGATGCTGGGCTCGCCGGAGCGCTGCTCGATCCAGCCGCGCACGCGCACTAAGGCTTGCTCGAGGCCCTTTGGATTGTCCGAGAACTTACCAAGTTGTCCGCGATCGCTGAGCTTGAGCGACACGCTGAAACCACGCCGACGCTGCGTGCCGAAATTGATATAGATGCTGCTGCGGGTCGTCGCGACACGCACGGCGCGCCCCTCGACAAGCTGGAATGTTCCCGCGTGCCGCAGCAGGGGGGCCGATGGATCGGCTTGGCGAGCCTCGTAGGCGGCCTCGGCCCACAGGCCCAACCGCGCCTCGCGCGCCGAGCGCTCGGCGGCCAGGAGCTCGGCAGCGCAGGCACGATGGGCGGCAAGCGTATAGGCGCGGGCCAGGCCCATCCCAAGCAGCAGCCCCTGCACCCAGCCGGCCGAGTTGTCCGTCCTGATGAATGCGTGACCCTTGAGACGGCCGTAGCGGTCGTTGCGCTCACCGGCAAAGCGCACCTCAATCGTCTTGCCGAGCACGAGCGCCTGCAGCGCCTGCGCGGCAGCCGTCTCCATCGGCCAGGTGCCGGGCTGGGCACCGACGTCGAGCGCCCGCGGGGCGAGCGCGCCAACCAGGCGCAGCTCGGTGCCGTCGTCCAGCGCCAGCGTCTCGCCGTCGATGACACGAGTAACTGTGCGCGTCGGGCCGGGATCGAGAGCCGCGCAGGCCGGCATTGGCTCGGCACTCCGCGCATCGGGCAGTGCAAGTAACAGCAAAGCGGTCGCAAAGACTGCCGCGAGCGCCCGTGCTGGCCAGACATGCATCGTCACCGCCTTGCCCCAACTGCGACGCTGGCTACACTGCCGCCTACGCATGTCCCGCACGGCCAATAAACCCATCGCGCTCAGCCGATCCCGCGCCAAACGCATTTGGCTGCGCGCGCAAAGGCTCGACGAGAATGCGCCGTTCGGCGAAGGCCCCGGTGCGACTCCCGCCGCCATCGAACACCTCGGCTACGTGCAGATCGACACCATCAACGTGATCGAACGCTGCCATCACCACATTCTCTACACGCGCATTCCATCCTACCAGCGCGAGCATCTGCGCCAGGCCCAGAGCATCGACAAGACGGTGTTCGAATACTGGACGCACGCCCTGTCCTATCTGCCGATCAGCACCATGCGCTTCTACGTCGGCGCCATGAAGCGCCGTTGGCACGAGCGCAGTGTCTGGTTTAGCCGCGTAACGGACAAGGATCTGCGCAAGGTGTTGACCCTGCTGCGCAAGCAGGGAGCGCTCACGATCCGCGATATCGACGATGACGTGATGGTCGAGAAGGACCATCTGTGGGCCAGCCGCAAGCCATCGAAGCGCGCGCTGCAGCTGGCGTTCTACAGAGGCACAGTGACCATTAGCCAGCGTGCCGGCATGCTGAAGACCTACGAGCTCATGACGCGGCATTTCGGGTGGGAGAAGCTGCCGCGGCCGGCCTCGGAGACGGAAACCGTGACCTACCTGCTCGATCGCGCGCTGCGCTCGCAGGGGATCGTCAGCCTCGCTTCGATCTGCCACCTCGACGCCCCGCGCAAGGCGGGCATCAGGCGGCTGATCGAGACGCGGCTGCGCCGCGGCGAGTTGGTCGCGGTCGACCTCGAGGGTGCGGGGAAGCATCAGCACTGGACGCGGCCCGAGATGCTCGACGCGGATCAGCCCGGCCCGGCCGAGGACCTGGTGCACATCCTGTCGCCGTTCGACCCACTGGTGCTGCAGCGCAGGCGACTACATTTGTTCTTCGACTACGAGCACCGCTTCGAGGCCTACGTTCCCAAGGCAAAGCGGGTGTATGGCTACTTCGCCCTGCCGGTGCTGATCGGCGACGAGATCGTCGCCGCCATCGACCTCAAAACGGACCGCGAGCGACAGAAGCTGCTGATGCAACAATGGACCTGGATCGGCAACAGGTCCCGCCGGGCGCACAAGAGGCAGATCGAGGAAGCCTTGCACCGCTTCGAGCGCTTCCAGCTGGCGCGCTGATCGGAAACACGCCCTTTAACGTGAATCATCAATGGCATGGCGAGTTCCCGGCAACGCAGCTATCGTAGGTAGAGCCTCGGGGCATTGCAGGGAGTTGACCTTGCGCAACACGTTGCAGGTTCTGCCCGGCGCGGTCGCCGCCGCGCTGTATGCCGCATCGATCGGCGTCGTCGCCGGCATCCTCGGCTGTATCCTGGCCGGCAACCTGGCTGTCGGCATCCGCAGCGCGATCGTCGGCTTTGTAATTGTGGTTGCGCTGCTGGGCTACGTTCGGTGGCGCGCCTATCGCTCGCGACGGGCAGCCTTCCTGGACCGCTGGTATCACGAGGACCTGTCCACCACGCCAACGCTGGACGAGGCGCTGACCTACATCCGCTTCACGGACAAGCACCGCACAAACGCGAAAGGCCGTCGCTGAGTGAGCGACGGCCTTTGCATGTGCATAGTGAAGAAGGGATCTCGATGAACTTCCATCACCCTTTAGCAGACCTGGCAACGACCTACTCTCCCGCGTCTTAAGACGAAGTACCATCGGCGCTGGGGCGTTTCACGGCCGAGTTCGGAATGGGATCGGGTGCAGCCACCCCGCCATAGCCACCAGGTCAGCAAAAGGGTGATGAAAACTGGTCTTTTTGTTCGACGATTTCTCGTCTTGGCGATTTCTCACCGCCCACGAGCATGCGCAAGCGCACGCCCAATGAGCATTGCTTAATGAGAGCAATCAAGCCAATCGAGCTATTAGTACCGGTAAGCTCCACGCCTTGCAGCGCTTCCACACCCGGCCTATCAACGTGGTGGTCTTCCACGGCTCTCAAGGGAGCACTAGTTTCGAGGTGGGTTTCCCGCTTAGATGCTTTCAGCGGTTATCCCGTCCGTACATAGCTACCCTGCTGTGCCGCTGGCGCGACAACAGGTCCACCAGAGGTACGTCCATCCCGGTCCTCTCGTACTAGGGACAGATCCTCTCAATACTCCTACACCCACGGCAGATAGGGACCGAACTGTCTCACGACGTTCTGAACCCAGCTCACGTACCACTTTAAATGGCGAACAGCCATACCCTTGGGACCTGCTTCAGCCCCAGGATGTGATGAGCCGACATCGAGGTGCCAAACGATGCCGTCGATATGGACTCTTGGGCATCATCAGCCTGTTATCCCCGGCGTACCTTTTATCCGTTGAGCGATGGCCCTTCCACTCAGGACCACCGGATCACTATGACCGACTTTCGTCTCTGCTCGACTCGTCAGTCTCGCAGTCAGGCGGGCTTATGCCATTGCACTCGACAGCTGATTTCCGACCAGCCTGAGCCCACCATCGCGCGCCTCCGTTACCATTTAGGAGGCGACCGCCCCAGTCAAACTGCCCACCATACAATGTCCCGGATCCGGATGACGGACCGCGGTTAGACAACCATATCCACAAGGGTGGTATTTCACATTTC
>CAWIZC010000018.1:47500-386342 GCA_963840445.1 uncultured Alphaproteobacteria bacterium
GCATGTGCCGCGATCCTCGATCGCGCTGCCGGGCCGGCAGCACGAGCGTTGGGTATACCGGGGGACGGCCGACGGGATGGACATCAGGCGCCATGCACCGCTGGGACGGAGACGGGTCCAGCTCGCGCCGAAGGTCGCCCGCACCCGACCGCATGCCTATCTGGGCCGCGCCCGCCGTCCGCTCGACGACATCTATACCAGCGACCACGCCGATGGGCGCCAGAGCGGCCGGTTCCGCTGGCTGCTGAGCACCTGCCTGGCCGGGGCCGTCGGCGTTCTCGCCATTCTGGTGGTGATCGCCGGGTCGACCGATAATCCGGACAGCGAAGGCGGCCTGCTGCCGAACTTTCCCGGCCTCGCCAACGGCGCGCTGCCCAGCATCGGCTTGCCGACGGCCCGCGTCGACGGGCTGCGCTGGGCTATTCCCAAGGCCGACCGATTGCTCACTCCAAGCGGTGTGATGGCCACCAAGTTCGTGGTGCTCGACGCGGTGCGCCAGCGCCGCGGCCATCGCGACTACATTATGAACAAGCCGTACGCGCGCATCGTGGCGCGCCTGGCCCCTCTGTCCAAGGCCGACGCCAACAGCGTGCCGCAGTTCAATCCGCTGAGGCTCTACGCTGACACTACCCCACTGGACGAAAACGGGCGCCCCGAGGACAGCCAGCAGACCGCGGCCATGAAAATCCTCGACCTGCTGGGGGGTACGCTGCCGAGCGAGGACGGGCAGGAACTCGAGGCGCAGGAGGTCTCCGACCTGGTGCTGCGTGCCATGGCCAGTGGAGATCAGCAGATCGTGCTGCGGCCTGGCGTGTCCGGCGATGGCGCCGAGCGCCTGTCGCCGGGCGAGCTGCTCGCCGAACGGTCGTCACGCACGGTGGCGGAGGCCATCCCGCCCAATACGTCCCTGTTGCAGAAGACATCCTTCGAAGACGACAGCGACGACGTCGATGGCCGCGACGTGCGCGTCCGCCCACAGAAAGGCGAAACGCTGTCCAAGATTCTCGCCCGTCTGGGCGCCGAGCCCTGGCAGGCGAAGGTGATGGCCGAAACCGCCAAGGCGGCGCTGCTTCCGGATGGCAGCATGACTGCAGCGCAGGAGGTGGTGGTCACGCTGGTGCCTTCGGTGAAGTATCAGAATCGCACGGAGCCGGTGCGCTTCAGCATCTTCGAGGGCCAGGAGCACAAGGTCACCGTCACCCGCAGCGGCGGCGGCGACTACGCCGCCAGCGACACACCTCTGGACGAGCGCATCGGCCGCGCCGCGCTTGTGGATGACGACCAGCCGCAATCATCGACCCTGTATGCCAGCTTGCATCACACGGCGGAGCGGCAGGGCATCTCGCGCGACCTGATCATGCAGATCCTGAAGATCCACGCTTACGAGACCGATTTTCGGCAACGTGTCCGGGCCGGCGACGGCTTCGAATTCTTCTTCGATCTGAAGGACGAGGACAAAGGCATCGAGGGCGGCGTCGGCGAACTGCTCGCGACGTCCATCACGGCCAGCGGCGAGAACCACAAGTACTATCGCTTCCGCACGCCGGAGGGCCTCGACTACTACGACCAGGAAGGCAACACCTCGCGCAAGTTCCTGATGAAGCGTCCGGTGCGCGGGGACGACGTGCGCATCACGTCAGGCTTCGGCCTGCGCCGCCATCCCGTCCTGCAGACGGCCAGGATGCACACCGGCGTCGACTGGGCATGCGCGGCAGGCACGCCGATCATGGCCGCCGGCAACGGCACCATCGAGGAGGCCGGCCGCAAGGGCGAGTACGGCAACTACGTGCGCATCCGGCACGCCAACGGCTACAAGACCGCCTACGGTCACATGCTGCGGATCGGCAACGGCGTGGCGCCGGGCGTCAAGGTGCGGCAGGGCCAGATCATCGGCTACGTCGGCTCGACCGGTCTGTCGTCGGGCCCGCACGTGCACTTCGAGGTGCTGGTCAACAAAGAGTTCGTCGACCCGATGACGATCCAGGTGCCGCGCGAGCGCCAGCTGACCGGCAAGCAGCTGGCCGACTTCCAGAAGGAGCGCACCCGCATCGACGCCTTGATGCGCCGCAACCCCGTGTCCACCCGGGTCGCGACGGTGGGTGGCGTGCAGTAGGGTGCTGCGCCGACCCGGCCCTTGAGGCACGACCAGAGCCCTTACCCAGTGCTGAGCTTGTCGAAACACGGCATTGCCGGACTCATTCGCCCTTCGACAGGCTCAGGGCTAGGTTGGTGACTCAGGCGCAGCTTCGCAAAAAGCTATGCCGCTGCCTTTTTTACCGGCTCGCCGTTGATGACCAGATTGCCGTCGCGCACCGTTAGGCGCACGGACTGGCCGTCCTTGATCTTGCCTGAAAGGATCTGCTCGGCGAGCGGATCCTGTACCGACTTCTGGATCACCCGCTTCAAGGGCCGTGCGCCGTAGGCCGGATCGTAGCCCTTGTTGGCAAGCCAGGTACGGGCCTTGTCGTCCATCTCGATCTTGAGCTTGCGGTCGACGAGCAGCTTCTGCAGGCGTCCGATCTGGATGTCGACGATGGAGGCCATCTGCTCGCGCTTCAGCCGGTGGAACAGGATGATCTCGTCGATGCGGTTCAGGAACTCCGGGCGGAACTTGGTCTTCATCTCCGCCATCACATAGGGCCGCACGGCATCGACGTCCTCGCCTTCCTTCTGGTTGACGAGGAATTCCGAGCCGATGTTGGACGTCATGATGATCAGGGTGTTCTTGAAGTCGACCGTGCGGCCCTGACCGTCGGTCAGGCGGCCGTCGTCGAGCACCTGCAGGAGCACGTTGAAGACGTCGGGGTGGGCCTTCTCGATCTCATCGAACAGGACGACCTGATAGGGGCGCCGGCGCACGGCCTCGGTGAGCGCGCCGCCCTCCTCGTAGCCGACATAGCCGGGCGGGGCGCCGATCAGGCGGGCGACCGAGTGCTTCTCCATGTACTCGCTCATGTCGATGCGCAACAGCGCACTCTCATCGTCGAACAGGAACGCGGCGAGCGCCTTGGTCAGCTCGGTCTTGCCGACGCCGGTCGGTCCCAGGAAGATGAATGAGCCGATCGGCCGGTTCGGATCCTGCAGACCGGCGCGTGCGCGGCGAACAGCGGTCGAGACGGCCTCGACCGCCTCCTGCTGGCCGACCACGCGCTTGGAGAGCACCTCCTCCATGCGCGTCAGCTTCTCGCGCTCACCCTCCAGCATGCGGTCGACCGGGATGCCGGTCCAACGCGAGACGACGCTGGCGATCTGGTCAGGCGTCACCGCCTCCTCGACCATGGCGCCCTTTGACTCCTCGTCCTCGATCTTCTTGAGCTTCTTCTCAAGACCGGGAATCACGCCGTAGGCAAGCTCGCCGGCGCGGGTGAGATCACCACGGCGCTGCGCCTGCTCCAGCTCCGTGCGGCGCTGGTCGAGCTCAACCTTGAGCTTCTGCGCCGAGCCGAGCTTGCTTTTCTCGGCCTCCCAGCGCTGCGTCAAAGCCTTCGACTTCTCTTCGAGCGAGGCGATGTCCTTGTCGAGCCGCGCCAGCCTGTCCTTGGAGGCAGCATCCGTCTCCTTTCGCAGCGCCTCGCGCTCGATCTTCATCTGCATGAGGTCGCGATCGATCTCGTCGAGCTCCTCGGGCTTGGAGTCGATCTGCATCTTGAGGCGAGAGGCCGCCTCGTCCATGAGGTCGATGGCCTTGTCCGGTAGGAAACGGTCGGTGATGTAGCGGTTGGAGAGCGTGGCGGCGGCCACCAGAGCGCTGTCGGTGATGCGCACGCCGTGGTGTTGCTCGTACTTCTCCTTGAGGCCGCGCAGGATGGAGATGGTATCCTCCACCGTCGGCTCGGAGACGAACACCGGCTGGAAGCGCCGCGCCAGGGCTGCGTCCTTCTCGATATGTTTGCGGTACTCGTCGAGCGTGGTGGCGCCGACGCAGTGCAGCTCGCCGCGGGCGAGCGCGGGCTTAAGGAGGTTGCCGGCATCCATGGCGCCCTCGGCCTTGCCGGCGCCGACGATGGTGTGCAGCTCGTCGATGAACAGGATGATGCGGCCGCCTTCGGCCTGCACCTCCGACAGCACGGCTTTCAGCCGCTCCTCGAACTCGCCGCGGTACTTGGCGCCGGCGATCAGCGAGCCCATGTCGAGGGCCAGCAGCTTCTTATCCTTCAGGCTCTCAGGCACGTCGCCCTTGATGATGCGCTGGGCCAGACCCTCGGCGATGGCGGTCTTGCCGACGCCGGGCTCGCCGATCAGCACGGGGTTGTTCTTGGTGCGCCGGGACAGCACCTGGATGGTGCGGCGGATCTCCTCGTCGCGGCCGATGACGGGGTCGATCTTGCCCTCGGCAGCCAGCGCAGTCAGGTCGCGGGCATAGCGCTTGAGCGCATCGTAAGCCTGCTCGGCCGACGCACTGTCGGCGGTACGCCCCTTGCGGATGTCGTTGATGGCCTGGTTCAAGGTGGTTGGGTTGATGCCGGCGTCTTTGAGCGCGCGGGCGGCATCCGACGGTTCCATGGCCAGCGCCAGCAGCAGCCGCTCGACAGTGACGAACTTGTCGCCCGCCTTGTCGGCGATCTTCTGGGCGGCGTCGAACACTCGCGCCAGTTCGGGTGACAGATAGATCTGGCCGGCGCCGCCGCCCGAAACCTTGGGCCGCTTGGCAAGCACGCGCTCGATCTCGGCCAACGCGTCGCCAGGACGGCCGCCGGAACGCTGGATCAGTCCGGCGGACATGCCCTCCGGGTCGTCTAGCAGAACCTTCAGGAGGTGGTCGGGCCCGAACTGCTGATGGCCCTCGCGCAAAGCCAAGCTCTGCGCCGCCTGCACGAATCCCTTCGCGCGGTCGGTATACTTCTCAAAGTCCATTCATCCCTCCTAGGCACGGGGTCCGCCCCGATCGGGCACGGGAGCCGCCGTCTTCCGTTAGGATCCAAACTCCAAGCTCATCCACAACCCGCGAGCGGCATTGCAGCTGTAAGCCTCTCGCCCGGATATAGGATGGCAGTTCGCTGCCCAAAAGGGCATGATGCAGTCCAAGCCAACGGAAAATACAGCGCTGCCAGAGATGACCGAAGCCTTAAGTCCCGAGCTCAAAGCGCTGTACCGCTATCCCGTCAAGGGCCTGACGCCCGAGCGGCTCGACCGGGTCTCACTGGTTGCCGATGCGACGTTGCCGTTCGATCGCGCCTACGCCATCGAGAACGGACCCGGCCGCTTCGATCCGGACGCCCCGCGGCACCTGCCCAAGATCAATTTCCTCATGCTGATGCGCGACGAGCGGCTGGCGACCCTGCGCTCCCAGTTCGAGGATGCCACCGAGACGCTGACCATCTTCCGCGACGGCAAGCAGGTGGCGCGCGGGCAGCTGAGCAGCCGGATCGGCCGTCAGCTCATCGAACAATTCATCGCCGGGTACATGAAGACCGAGTTGCGCGGGCCGCCACGGATCGTGCATGCGGCCGGCCACAGCTTCTCGGACGTCGCCGCCAAATGCGTGCACATCGTCAACCTGGCGAGCGTGCGCGAGTTCGAGCGCATGCAAGGCCGGGCCGTCGATCCGCTGCGCTTCCGCGCCAACCTGTACATCGACGGAGTGGCGCCGTGGGCCGAGTTCGGCTGGCTCGACAAGCAGTTGCGCGTTGGGCCGGCGAATCTCGCGGTGTTTGCCCGCACGCGGCGCTGTGAGGCAACCAACGTCGACCCCACCACCGGCGCCCGCGATATGGCGATCCCGGCATGGCTGACGCGGTCGGTGGGGCATTCCGACTTCGGCATCTATGCCAAGGTCGTCACGGGCGGAGAGCTTGTGGCAGGCGCGCCAGTGCTTCCGCCAGCCTAGGCCGCAGCGGTCTGCGCAAATGCGGGGAACAGCCGCGAATTTGTGCCAGTGAGCGGAAGAACCAACTCGCGCCGAACCATTGGCGCCGTCATCTCCGCGCAGGCGGAGATCCACGCGAGCAGGGAAGTTTCGTCGCCTGGTGTCGTTGATTCCCGCCTCCGCGGGAATGACGTCGCAGGATGCCGACAGGTCAGGAAATAAGCGCAACTGGTACTAGTCGCGCGGCTCTTCCTTGGCCGGCGTGGCAGGCTCGCTGCTGCTTTCGGCTCGGCTACGACGAACCGGGCGACGCAGGAATTCCGGCTGCTCATGCGGCTGCTGGAAGCGGTCGCGGCGACGCGGCTCGCCACCACCGCCGGCGGCTTCCACCGGGGCATCAGGCTGACGATCCTGCGCAACCGGAGCCGGGCGGTTCTCGACCGGCGGGCGCTCGCGATCTCCACGATCATTGCGGTCGCCGCGATCATTTGGGCGGTCGCGATCACGGAAGCGGTTCTGGTCGCGCCGGAAGGGACGGTCGCGATTGGCGTCGTATCCCGAATGGCGGACCTGTTGCCCTTGATGGGGCTGGTGATGCTGCGGCATGGGCGGCTGCGAAAAGCCGTCGTCCAGCATGTCGTCGCCGCCATCGTCGTCGCCGAAGTCATCGCCCTCGCCACCCTCACCGGGGACGCGGATGCGCTGGCCGTTGCCATTGGCCATGTCGCCACCCTGCGCCTGCAGCTGCTCGCGATAGGCCATTATGATGCGGCTGTAGTGCTCGGCATGCTGCAGGTAATTCTCGGCGAGCACCGGGTCGCCGGACGACTGCGCGTCGCGGGCGAGCGTCAGATATTTCTCGGCGATATGCGCCGGGGTGCCGCGGATCTTCACATCCGGGCCGTTGGATTCGAAACTGCGAGAAAGCGGATTCTGGCTCTTCCGATTCCGGTTGTTGTTGTTGCCGCGTCCGCGGCGATTTTGCTGTCCTTGCCTCACTGCCTCTAAGGCTCCCGTATTACTAGGACTAATCCTGTTGGTTTCAACCTCGCCGCGAGCGCGGGCAAGGTCAGCCGATATGCCAGGCCTCGGATTTTGTCCGAGACGTCCGTGAGCAGCTCTTTCACGGTCCTGGCACTACAGCCACAGTCGAATGCGATGGCCTTGCCTCTCCGGCACCGCAGTCCGCAGAGCGGACCAAGCGTTCCACAACGGCATTACGCCATTTCTGCTTCTCTTGGGCGGTAAGTGGTGCTGACGATACGTCGCCTTGTTGCGAGCAATTCAACCTGCTGCGCATCGCTCCATGCGCCCCACATCGACACCGCATTCCAAATCGGCCGTTGTAGGGAGCGTGGACGATTCCACTGACAGAAGACTATCCCGGTCAGGGGGAGAATCCAAGACCTTTCTGCCTATATCCTCAGGCACGTGTTCCCCAGGCAACACAGCGTCTCTTTCCAGCGACATCGGTGTGAAGGCTCAGGCGTGGCGAATCCCCGTCTCGGGTTGCGGATGCCAGCAGATCTGCCACAGCTTGAGCTTGATCGTGGCCGACCTCGAAAATTGCCCACCCGCTCGGGACCACGATCGACATGCGTGGCGCCATGCGGCGGTAGATGGCCAGCCCATCGCTGCCGCCGTCGAGCGCGGCTCTGGGCTCGAAATCGCGAACCTCCGGCTCGAGCACCGCAATTTCGGATGATCGAATGTAGGGAGGATTGCAGACCAGCACGTCGAATGGGCCGTCGATGTTTTCAAGAGCGTCGGCGATGGTCCATGCTGCGCGCGGCCCGACGCCGAGACGCTGTGCGTTGTCCGATGCGGTCTGCAGGGCATCTTTGCTGATGTCGGTGCCGAGCCCCGTCGCGCTGGGCAGCTCGCACAGCAGCGTCGCGAGCAGACAGCCGCTTCCGGTGCCCACGTCGAGAATGCGCAGCGGCGCGGCGCGCAGGCCTGCCCGATCGACAAGACCGAGCGCGACCTCGATCAGCGTCTCGCTGTCCGGCCGCGGGTCGAGCGTCGCCGGCGACACAGCAAATGTGCGGCCGTAGAAGTCGCGCTTGCCCAGAATGCGCGACACAGGCTCGCGGCCGGCGCGGCGCGCGACGTAGCGCGCAAACACCTCGACCTGCTCCTCGGCGAGCTGTTTCTCGGGCGAGCTCAACAACTGTGCGGCGGACATGCCGAGCGCAGCAGCCAGCAAGCGCCGCGCGTCGTTGCCGGCATCTAAGATACCTACGCGCCGGAGCGTGGCTGTCGCGGCCGCCAGCGCGCTCCGCACCGTCTGCAAGACATCGGATGCTGAGTCAGGCGGTTGCATCTTGCTCCATGGTAGCCAGCTGCTCGGCCTGGTGCTCGGTGACCAGAGCATCGATCAGCTCGTCGAGCCCCGTGCCCTCCAGAACCTGGTCGAGCTTGTGCAGCGTGAGGCCGATGCGGTGGTCGGTGACGCGCCCCTGCGGGAAATTGTAGGTGCGGATGCGCTGCGAGCGATCGCCGCTGCCGACCTGGCCCTTGCGCTGCGCCGCCCGCTCGTCGGCAACCTTCTGCCGCTCCAGCTCGTAGAGGCGCGACCGCAGCACCTGCATGGCCAGCCGCCGGTTCTGATGCTGCGATTTCTCGGCGGAGACCACGATAATACCGGTCGGCAGATGCATGATGCGCACGGCCAATTCGGTCTTGTTGACGTGCTGCCCGCCAGCGCCGCCGGCGCGCATGGTGTCGATGCGGATTTCCTCGGGCTTGATGTCGAACTCGACGTCCTCGGCCTCGGGCAGCACGGCAACGGTGGCGGCGGAGGTGTGGATGCGACCGCTGGCCTCGGTGGCAGGCACGCGCTGCACGCGGTGCACGCCAGATTCGAATTTGAGCCGTGCGAACACGCCCTTCCCGGTGATGGACGCGACGATCTCCTTGTAGCCGCCGAGATCGTTCTCCGAGATACTGATGATCTCGGTCTTCCAGCCGTGCAGATCGGCATAGCGGCTATACATGCGGAACAGGTCGGCTGCGAACAGGGCCGCCTCGTCGCCGCCGGTGCCGGCGCGCACTTCCAGAATGGCGCTCTTCTCGTCGGCGGCATCCTTGGGGAGCAGCTGCAGGCGCAGCTCCTGCTCGAGCGCCGCAATACGCGGGCCAAGCGCGGCCTGCTCGTCCCTGGCCATGGCCGCAAGCTCCTTGTCGGCCGCCGGGTCGGCCTGCAGGGCGGCAAGGTCGGAACGTTCGGTCTGGGCCTGGCGCAGCGAGCGGATGGTGGCGACCAGCGGACCCAAGTCCGCAAACTCCTTGGAAAGCTGTGCGTAATTGGCCTGGTTGACGCGCTCGGACAATTCGTACTGCAGGAACTCCCAGCGCTGCAGCACCTTATCGAGCTTCTCGGACGGGATGGCGGTCATTTGCGTGGCCATGCCTGAAGCATAGGCCAATCGTCAAGCGCATACGCGCGGCCGTCCGCTAGGACGTGCCTTTGCCTTATCCAGGGTTGGCTAACGTGACTCGGTCTGCAGCTTGTCGGCCTTGCGCAGCTGTGGATCGCTGACCTCGATCCACCGCAGTCCGTCCCGGCTGGGCGCCGTGAGCAGGATCATGTACTCGAGGCCGGCACGCACGGGCACTTCCACCCGGTCGGGCAGCATGGCAATGGCCGGATACACGACCTGGGGCATGGTCTGCGCCGCATAGACCATGCCGGCAATCAACGCGATCGGCGACGTCAGGGCAAACAAAGTGCGCATGCTCCGCAGACGACGGCCGCCGCCAGCGCGTTCACCATCTTCACTGGCGGTTCGCTCGCGCGCGCGCGTGGCGGGCGCGACGTTGGGCCGGGCGGGAGGAACCGGCAAGGGCCCGCGCGGGGCCGGCACAGGCGGTCGCCCAGCCGCATTGGCTAGCGAGTCCAGGTGGCTGCGGATGCGCCATAGAATCGGCTCGGGATCGAGGCGCAACAGCTGACAGTAGCCACGCACAATCCTGTCGGTCTCTTTCCAACGCGGCAGAGCCGTGACGGCGCCGGCCTCGAAATCTTCGATGGTCGAAGCATGCGTCGCGAGGCGCCGCGCGATGGTTTCGCGAGAGACGTTCATCGCTCGACGCATGTTGACGAAAATCTGCCCGAGCTGCTCGTCGCGGCCAGGCGCCGGCTCGCTGATGGAGCTGACGCGCATACGCGAATCGACCGGCCCACCCCGACGGGCGAGCGGCCCTCCCGGACTCTGCCTCATGCTTGTAACCAACGCTGATGCAACCCCGTTACTCTGTGCCACTTTTCAGCAAACGCAGGCTATTGTCAAAGTGCGGTCACCGTGTGACGGCGAGCGGTATGGTGTCCCACCCTGCCGTCTGCCTTCGGTGGCGGCTCAATCATGGCATTTGCGAGACTGAACCCCACTAGAATGAGCTTTTGCCAGTATCCTGTCTCCGGATTGCATTGCCAACCATGCGGCAAAGGTGAAGGCAATTCAGAGAGAGGCCAATAGGCTAGATCTCGACCCCCTGTTCTTCGGCAAACCGCTTCAATTGTGCGCGCAGGCTGCCCTCGTTCGATTTCACAAGGGGTCCCATCCAGCGCTGCAGGGCCCCGGCATCCAGGCTGAGCACCATGGATTTGACGGGTCCGATCGACACCGGCGCCATCGAGATCGAACGGTAGCCCAGGCCGATCAGAGCCAGGGCCTCCAGCGGCCGGCCGGCCATTTCGCCACACAGGCTGAGGGGTTTGTCGTGGCGTCGAGCCGCCTCGGCGATGGTGCTGAGCGCGCGCAATGAGGCCGCCGACAGGGGATCGTAGCGTCCCGCCACCCGTGTGTTGTTGCGATCGGCAGCATAAAGGTACTGCAGCAGGTCGTTGCTGCCGACCGACACGAAATCGACGCGCGGCATGAGGGCGTCGAGCTCGTAGAGTAGCGACGGCACCTCGATCATGGCGCCGAGCAGCACCTTGGTCGGGTCGCTCATGCCGCGCCGCCGCAACAGGTCCAGCTCACGGTCGATGACGGCGCGAGCCATGTCGAACTCGCCGACCGTCGACAGCATCGGCAGCAGGAGCCGCAGCTCCTGCCCCGCTGTTGCCCTGAGCAGCGCGCGCACCTGGGTGCGCAGCAGGCCAGGCCGGTCGAGGGACAGGCGAATGGCGCGCCAGCCCAGCGCCGGGTTCTCTTCGGCCGGCTGCCGCAGGTAGGGCAGGACCTTGTCGCCGCCCACGTCCAGGGTGCGGAACACGACGGGCTTGCCGCCGGCCTCCTCGACGACCGAGCGGTACATCTGGATCTGGCGCTCGAGCCGCGGCAGCGTGGCCGAAATCATGAACTGCAGCTCGGTGCGGAACAGGCCGATGCCATCGGCGCCCGACTGGGCCAGATGCGGGATGTCCATCAGCAGGCCGGCGTTGATGTGCAGATCGATCTTCTGCCCGTCCTTGGTGACCGCCGGCCGATCGCGCAGCGCCCGGTATTTGCGGTGGCGGCGGGCCTGGAAACGGGCCTTGTCGCCGAAGGCGGCGATCACCTCGCTGGACGGGCGGATGTGAATCTCGCCGCTGTCGGCGTCGACAATGATCGGGTTGCCTTCGTCGACACGCTCCATGACGCCACGCGCGTGGCCGACGGCGGCGATGCCGAGCGCCTTGGCGACGATGGCGACGTGGCTCTGGCCGCCACCGTCCTCGATGACCAGGCCGCGCAGGCGCGAGCGATCGTAGTCCAGCAGGTCGGCGGGGCCCATGGTGCGGGCAACCAGCACCGTGTCGTGCGGCAGATCGGCCGTGACCACCCCGTTGCGGGGCCGACCGGCAAGGATGCGCAGCAGGCGGTCCGACAATTCATCGAGGTCGCGCAGCCGCTCGTGCCAGTAGGCATCGGTCTGGCGCAGCATACGGGCCCGGGTATCGTTCTGCACCCGCTCGACAGCCGCCTCGGCCGTCATGCCGCGCCGGATCGCCTCGTTCATGCGGCGCAGCCAGCCGCGGTCATGCGCGAACATGCGATAGGCTTCCAGCACCTCGCGATGCTCGCCGGTCGCAGCCATCTCGCCCTGGTCCAGCATCTCGTCGACGGACGCCTTCAACTCCTCGACGGCGGCTTCGAGGCGGCGGTTCTCCTCGTCCGGATTCTCGGCCTCCAGCTCCGTGACGACCACCCGCGTCTGGTGCAGGACGACGTGTCCCAGCGCCAACCCTTCCGACAAGGGCTGGCCGCGCACGACATGGCCGACGGCGCGACTGAACTCGGAGCCCGCATTCACCCCCGCGACCGCGCCCGTCACCAGGTGCTCGGCCAACACCATGGCCGTGGTCTGCAGCACCTCGACGTCCTCGTCGGAGTATTCCTTGTGGGTCTTGTTCTGGACGGTGAGCACGCCCAACACGTCGCCGTCACGCAGGACCGGCACGGCAAGGAAGGAGTGATAGACCTCTTCGCCGGTCTCGGGCCGATAGGAGAAGGCAGGATGGTTCTGCGCGTCGGGCTCGTTGATGGGAACGGCCAGCTCGGCGCAGCGGCCGACCAGACCTTCGCCGCGCTTCATGAAGGTGTTGTGCACGGCGGCGGGATTGAGGCCTTCGGTGGCAAACAGCTCGAGCGAGCCGTCCTGGCGCTTGAGGTAGATGGAACACACCTCGGCGATCATCAGGCCGGCGATCTGGCGCACGATCTTGTCGAGCCGGGACTGTCCGTCGGACGGCTCGCCCATGATCTCCCGGAGGCGGCGCATGATGATGCGGAGCGCCGGCTCCGAGGGATTGATCCTCGGTGTATCTCCGCCTCTGTTCTGCATCAGCGCCTAGTGTCCTGATCGCGAAATTCGTCGCAGTGTGCGGCCGGTTCGGAACGAATTTCGCGATCTGAAGGACACTAGCAAATTTACGGCTCTAGTGTGATTCAGATCGAGAAGTCCGCCTCCCGACCCAGCCCAAAGCGACGTAGCGGACTTCTCGGCCATCACACTAGTCGCCTCTCCCGGCGTACCCTTCCTCGCTCGCACCCGCAGCGGCACCTGGCCGGCGCCGCCCACTTCGCTGACTGCTACAGCCTGTCGGCCGCCATCGCCCGCCTGTGCGGGAGGACTATGAAATCAGTCTTTGCCGAGCTCGTACAGGGCATGCAGCGTGCGCACCGCCAGCTCGGCATAGGCTGCATCGATCAGCACGCTAATTTTGATCTCGGATGTCGTAATGGCGAGGATATTGATGCCTTTCTCGGCAAGTGCCTTGAACATTTGCGCTGCAACACCGGCGTGGCTGCGCATGCCGACGCCGATCACGGAAACCTTGGCCACGTCCGAGGAGCTGTTCACTTCGAAATGGCCGATCTCCTTCCGGGCAGCCTTTAGCACGTCGAGCGCCCGGTCCAGGTCGGATTCCTGCACGGTGAATGTCATATCGGTACGTTTTCCGTCCGAGGACAGATTCTGCACGATCATGTCGACGTTGATATTGGCCTCGGCGAGGGGCCCGAAGATGCTCGCGGCGACGCCCGGCTTGTCTTCGATCTGGCGCAGGGTGACTTTCGCCTCGTCCTTGGCGTAGGCGATGCCGCTGACGACGTGATGCTCCACGATCTCATCCTCACTGCAAATGATGGTGCCGACTTCGTCCCAGCTTTGCGGGCTGACCGGCTTCAGTCTGTCGGGGGCGGCAAAGCTCGACAGCACGCGCACGCGCATTCTCTGCGTCATGGCGAGTTCCACCGAGCGCGTCTGCAGCACCTTGGAGCCGAGCGAGGCCATCTCCAGCATCTCCTCGTAGGAGACCTTGGGCAGCCGTTGCGCCCTGGGCACGATGCGCGGGTCGGTGGTGTAGACGCCGTCGACGTCCGTGTAGATGTCGCACAGGTCGGCCCTGACGGCGACGGCAAGGGCAACGGCGCTGGTGTCGGAGCCGCCGCGGCCCAAGGTGGCGACGCGGTTGCGATCGGGCTCGATGCCCTGGAAGCCGGTGATGACCGCCACCTCGCCCTGCTCCAGGCGCTCGCGGATCTTGTCGCCAGGAATGCTCTTGATGCGCGCCACGCCGTGGGCGTTGTCGGTGATGATGGGGATCTGCCAGCCCTGCCAGGAACGAGCCTGGATGCCCATTGACTGGAGGACGATGGCGAGCAGCCCCGCCGTCACCTGTTCGCCCGTTGCCACCACGGCATCGTACTCGCGCGCGTCGTGCAGCGAGGCGGCCTCGCGCACCCAGGACACCAACTGGTTGGTGACGCCCGCCATGGCCGACACCACCACGGCCACCCTGTTGCCGGCATCGACCTCGCGCTTGACGTGCCGGGCAACGTTGCGAATGCGCTCGACATTCGCCACGGACGTGCCGCCGAACTTCATGACCACGATTGACATGGCAACCCGATTTGCACCCTCACTTGCGGCCGAGCCCATGCCGATCTAACGGGGGATCATTAATTTGCAGCTTAGGGCGCGTACTCTTAGAGCCAGATCGGCCTTGATGGAAGGCACTTCGGCATCCCTCAAAGACGTGAGGCTCCCGCTAGCCCAGGAAGCAGAGCAGGATTAGGACCTGCCTACGCAACTCAGCCAAAATGCAGCTCCAGCGCCACCTTGACGGCCTGGGGTGCGGGCGGCCAAATGCGGCATGGTCCCTGGTCCCGACCCTGCCCGGCAAAGCCCGCAAACCCTCGATCAGGACGAGGTGGACCGCTTTGCGCGGCTGGCTTCCGAGTGGTGGGATCCTGCCGGCAAGTTCCGCACCCTGCACCAGATCGGCCCGGCACGTCTCGGCTATATCCGCGACGAGTTGGTGCGCCACTTCCAGCGGCCGGCTGGCGGCATGAAACCGTTCGTGGGCCTCACCCTGCTCGATATCGGCTGCGGCGGCGGGCTGATCTGCGAGCCGCTGGCGCGTCTCGGAGGGCGGGTGACGGGGCTCGACCCGGGCAACGAGAACATCGAGGCTGCGCGCCAGCACGCGGCCGGCCAGGGGCTCGCCATCGAGTACATCCATGCGACGGTAGAGGATCTGCAGACGCAAGGGCGCACATTCGACGCCGTCTCCTGCCTGGAAGTGGTCGAGCACGTGCCCGACGTCGGCGCGTTTCTGAAGTCGTGCGCGGGGCTGGTGAGGCCGGGCGGCCTGATGCTGCTGTCGACCATCAACCGGACCATGAAAGCCTACCTGCTGGCGATCCTCGGCGCTGAGTACCTGTTGCGCTGGCTGCCGGTCGGCACGCACCAGTGGGACCGCTTCGTGACACCGGACGAGTTGGCCGGACACCTGTCAGGCGCCGGACTCGGCGAATTCGCCTGTGCCGGCCTCGTCTACAACCCGCTCGCCGACACGTGGTCGGTCGCCGGTGACACGGATGTGAACTATTTGGCCCGGGCTGCGAAAGCGGCGTAAGGCACCCGATCGGAAACCCGCTGAAAAAACAAGGCGGATCAAGCCGCAATTTGCTTCGGCGAATTATATGCTGACACAGGCTGCGTCCGCCTGACACAATCAAATATCGTAAGTTCGCAGTGCAAAGGGGCACACATGTTCAAACGCCGTCTGTCATTCGGCGCCGTGGTCGCAGTCGGGCTCGGCATGCTGGCGTTGCCGGCACATGCTCAAAAGACTCAGCTGACCGTCTACACGGCCATGGAGAACGATCAGCTCAAGGCTTTCAAGGATGCGATCGAAGCGGCCGTCCCCGAGGTCGACATCCAATGGGTTCGCGACTCGACCGGCGTCATCACGGCTCGCTTCCTGGCGGAGAAGGCGGCGCCCAAGGCCGACATCGTCCTCGGCCTCGCTGCTTCCTCGTTGTTGCTCTTCAACAAGGAGGGGCTGCTCGAGAAGTACCAGCCTCCCGGCGGCGACAAGCTGAAGGCAAACTTCAAATCCGCCGACGGGCTGTTCGTGGGCATGGACGCATTTCTCGGAGTGGTTTGCTACAACACCGTCGAAGGCGGTAAGGCCGGCATGTCCGTGCCGAAAGCCTACAGCGACCTGCTCGATCCCAAGCTCAAGGGCAAGGTGGTGATGCCGCATCCGGCTTCATCCGGCACCGGCTACCTGATGGTGGCGGCCTGGCTGCAGAGCATGGGCAATGACGCCGGCTGGAAGTTCATGGACGGCCTGCACGAGAATATCGCCGTCTACACCCACTCGGGCTCGGCGCCGTGCGTACAGGCCGCCAAGGGCGAGCGCGTGATCGGCCTCGGCTTCGACATGCGTGCCGCACGCGAGAAGAGCAACGGCGCGCCGATCGAGATCATCCTTCCCTCGGAGGGCGTGGGCTGGGACATGGAGGCCACTTCGATCGTGAAGGGTACCTCCAAGCTCGAGCTGACCAAGAAGGTGATGGACTGGGTGGCCTCGAAAGGAGCCAACGAGCTGTATTCCAAGTACTACGCGCTGGTGGCCCACCCCGAGGTCAACAACCTGCCGCCCAACTATCCGTCCGACGCGGAAGCCAAGATGGCGAAGATCGATCTGCAGAAGATGGCCAACGATCGTGAAGCCATCCTCACGGAATGGATCAAGCGCTACGAAGGCAAGTCGGCGCCGAAGTAGGGGATGGCTGGCTGGGGAGCCGCCGAGAGCAGGCACCCCAACCGGCTCGTCGTGGCGAGCTAGAGCGGTTCCGATTTAGGCAGAACCGCTAGTTCAGCTTCAATGGTCATCGCGGGGCTTGTCCCCGCGATCCAGCTCTCAGCTTGCTCCAGCGTTGCGGGGCGCTGGATCCCGGCAACAAGTGCCGGGATGACAGCAGAGTGTCGAGCTCACTAGTTCCAATCTCAGTCGGAATGCCCTAGTTACCGGTAGACGGTCATCAGGGCCACGCCACCAGCCACAAAGGTCGACGCGGCCACGCGATCCTGCCATGGCCTTTCGCCCAGCAAGACCGTTCCGATCAGCGCCGCGATGATGACACTGGTTTCCCGCAGTGCGGAAACGATCGAAAGCGGAGCATACAGCGCAGCAATGAGCACCAGCGCATAGGCCACGGCGCTGCACACGCCCGCCAGCGCACCGTACCGCCAATGCGATCCGATTGCGTCCGCCAAGCGATGGCGACGCAGCCACAAGACAGCAAGGACAACGGGCAGCTCCAAGACATAGATCCAGGCGATGAAGCCGAGCGCGCTGTCCGAGACGCGGATGCCGAGGCCATCGCTGACCGTATAGATGGCAATGGTCAGGCCCGAGCCGATCGCAAGCCAGATCGGCATACTGTCGTGCAGTTTGCCGAGACCGCCGATGGCCAGACTGGAGATGCCGAGGCATGCGATCAGCACGCCCACCAGACTGGGCAGGGACAAATATTCACCCGCGAAAAGTGCAGCGCCGACCGTAACGGCCAAAGGGGCGAAACCGCGCGCCAGCGGATACACGAGGCTGAGGTCGCCGACACGATAAGCGAAGTAGACGAGGACGTAGTAGGCGTACTTGAGCGCCATCGATATGGCGATGAACGTCCAACTTGCCTGGTTCGGCGGATCCACAAACGGCAGGAAAGCCAGCCCAATAGCAAAGTTCATGAAGGCAATGAAGCCGAGGGTGACCAGGCGGTCCGCAGCCGTCTTCACCAGCGCGTTCCAAACGGCGTGAAGCACCGCAGCCAGAATGGGCAGCACCAGGATCCATGCGGTCATGCACGTGCTCGTTCGTCGTCAGAAGTACGCCTGCTGCTCCGTCCGCCCAGGCGATGCGTTGAGGCGACGCACCCTAGGATACCCGACCGTCAGTGGCGAGCGCCTTCTCGGCCGAGGCGAGCGACGCGGCGTTGCGCCTCGATCGGCAAGCGGCTGGCGGCCCCAAGCGGGTTCGGCGGAGCCTCAAGGCGAACCACAAATTCCACAATCTTCTGCTCTAGCCAGTCACTGTTCACGCAAGGAATTTGGGACATGGCAAGCATTACGATCGACGGCCGTCCGTTCAGGGGCAGCCGCATTGAGATCACCAGTGGCGGGCGCGTTCTCATCGATGGCGTCACACAGGAGGATACATTGCACGGCAGGGTCGAAATACACGTGATCGAGGGTGTTATCGAAAACCTGGAGGTGGAGGGCGATGTTCATTGCGGCATCGTCAGCGGCGATGTCGACGCGGGAGGGAGCGTCACATGCGGCAACGTTGGCGGCTATGTCGACGCGGGTGGCAGCGTCACGTGCGGCACGGTTGGAGGCTACGTTGACGCGGGCGGCAGCGTCACGGCCGGCGATGTGCACGGCTACATCGATGCGGGAGGGCCGGTGACGATCGCGCGCAGCACCTGACCAACGAGGTCGGATTGGTCGTGGTCAAGTGACAGCACAATACCGCGAGCGATCAAACTCGCGGCATCACGCTAGGCCGAGGGAGCCGGCGGACACGAGAGGAACGCGTGAATGACGTGCCAGAGCCGGTGGCGTTGACTGCCGACCATGCCGCCGCCGTGCGTCATTCCTTGCATCAGGACGAATTGCTTGTCCTTGCTGGCGAGCGTGCGAAAGAACCGGAATAGCTCTTCCTCGCTGGCGTTGCCGTCGTGCTCGGGGCGAACGAGGCAGGTGGGGCATGTGAGTTGTACCGGGTCGACCATCGGCATGTTGATGGCCATGTCGAGGTAGGTTCCGCTCGGCACGCTGTCGCCGAACTGCAGCTCGAAATCGCCCAGAGCCTTGACCAGTGCGGGGTCAGCCTTGCCGGCGACGTCACGGTCAAAGATATTCTGGACCTGAGCCATGCCGAATGGCCTGCGGGGGTTGGCTTTGTAGGAGTCTGCCTGCTTACGCCTGCGGTCAATCTCGGGCGCGTTCTCGCCGGTGTAGGTGAAGGCGTGCAGAATGAGCCGCTCGACGCGTTTGGGCTCAGCCATGGCATAGGCGCCCGCGCGGATGGCGCCCGAGGACTCGCCGAACATGTAGACGGACGCCTTGCCGGTCACCTGCTCGACAAGCGGTAGCGCGGCCTTGAGGTCCTCGACACCGGCCTGGATACCTGAATTGCCGGACGTGCGTGAGGAGAAGCCATAGCCCTCGTGGTCCATGGTCCACACGTCGTAGCCGAGCCCGGCGAAGTGATCCATGGCGGAGTAACCCGTGCGCCCCGGCACGATGAGATCGAAGCTGCCGCGGCTCGAAAATGTCGAGCCATGCACAAGGAACAGCACGGGCCTGGCCGCCGCGCCACTTGCCGCCTGGCGCTTGCGATAGAGATACAGCTTCACTGGACCCTTGTTGACCCAATGCTCCTGAGCCTCGACACCCACTGTCTGGGCCGAGGCAGGCCGGGTCCGCAGGCTGCCTGTCAGCGCGCCTGCTGCCGCAACCGCTGAGGCTTTGCAGAGGTCGCGTCTGCCGAGGACGTTGCGACCGGGTTTTGCGGATAGTGACGTCATGAGGAGGCCTCCCAGGGCGTGTGCGTGGGCAACTTGCCTGCAGCATCGTCAATTTCGTTAACTCTACCCCGGCATGCGGCGATGGACCAGTGCTTCAGTGGCAATCGATCGAATTGCGCGCACGCCGTTTTGGCTCCATTAACGGTGCTTTCTCGCCGGATCTTAACGTCTCCGCTCCAACCTGAGGCCGAGCATGGGCTTGGACATCCTTCTGGTCGCTGCCTGCGCGCTGATCGACGCCGACGGGCGTGTGCTACTGGCAAAGCGCCCTCCGGGGCGGCCGCTGGCGGGGCTTTGGGAGTTCCCCGGGGGCAAGGTGGAGAAAGGCGAGACGCCCGAGGCGGCCCTCATTCGCGAGCTCCAGGAAGAGCTGGCGATCGTGGTGCCGATCAAGTGTCTCGCGCCGTTCACCTTCGCCAGCCACAGCTACGAGGCGTTTCATCTGCTGATGCCGCTGTACGTATCTCGCAAGTGGCAGGGGGAGGTGCAGCCGCAGCAAGGCCAGGAGATCACCTGGGTGCGTGCCAAACGGCTGGTCGACTACGCAATGCCGCCCGCGGACGAGCCGCTCAAGGCAATGCTGCGCGACCTGCTTTGACAGGGCGAGCAAGAGCTGGGGCAGGGAGTAAGTCGAGCATGAGCACGCAAACGCCATCGTCGCTATTCGTGCGCCTGCGCAGCTGGGCGCGGGATGAGCGCGGCGCCACCGCCATCGAGTACAGTCTGATCGCGGCGCTGGTGGCGATCGGCATGCTGGCAGGGCTGAAGGCGCTCGGCTCCGGCAACAGCGGCAGCTGGAGCAGCACGGCCAACAAGGCCTCGGACGCGATGAAATAGGCCGGGCGATCCAAGGCCCGGTCGCGCACCTGCAATACTCAATCCAATGCCTGCTGATCCCGCCATCGCGCGGGTGACAGTCCGAATTCGCGCTTGAAGGCCCGGCTGAATGCCTCCTCGGACTCGTAGCCGACCGAGTGTGCGAGCCGCGCGATGGTGGTTTGTGTTTCGCTCAGGTTCAGCTTTGCGGTTTGCAATCGCCAGAGCGTGAGATAGCGGATTGGAGGCATGCCGACGAGTGAAGCAAAGCGGTCCACGAATGCGCTGCGCGATAGCCCGACTTCCCTTGCCAGCGCCTCCACCGACCAGGGATTGCTGATGTTGCGATGGATGAGTGCCAGGGCGCGCCCGATATGCGGGTCGGCGAAACCCTTCAGCCAGCCGCGCTCCTGCTCTCCGAGCGTCAGCGAATAGCTGCGCACGGCCTCAACGAGAAGCAACTCGGAAAGACGAGACACGACGCTCGATGAGGCGCGTCTGCCTTCGATCAGCTCGTTGGCGGCGAAGCGCACCGATGCCTCCACCCAATCGCGCGATGTGCCCTGGCGAACATCGATCTTGAGGACCCTCGGCAGGGCGTCGATGAAAGGATTGTGGAGCTGGTCGCTGGCGAGAAAGCCACACACGAGGTGGACAGCATCGCCGCCTCCGCCATATGAAACCCGAGCCAGTCCACCGTTGACGGCTGGCTGAATGAGGTCACGGGCGTTCTTGGCCTCAAGGCCGGGCCCACTGGCCAGCGTATGTGGATCGTTGCGAGGCAAGAGGACGATCTCGCCACCGCGGACCTTCATCGCCGGTGCGCCCTCGACGCCGACAAAAAGGCTGCCGTCGACGACGAAGTGGTAGGCAATGATCTGCGTGGGCGACGCAAGGAAAGGCTCACAATCCTCGCTGCGGACATTGGTAAGCACGCACCATGGGGCGGTGAAATGGCCGTCGAGAAAAATACCTCCCGTCAGGCGAACCGAACGAAACACCTCGCTCAGCGGGTCCAACATCGCAGCCGCTCCGCAGAATTGGACGCACGGTCAAGTGACGCGGTCGGGCAGTCATTCGTGCAAACAGCTCTCGCCGCTAAATACGGCGCCAGTCAGACTGAGGCCCAGCGAACAGGAGTTCGGCATGGACGATATCACGCGTGAAAAGTTCCTGAAAATTGCATTGGTGGCGATCGGTGTCATCTGCTTCACCATCTACCCGCTCGGCATGCTGTGGCCGTCGGGATGGCTGTGGCACGGTGGCCATGGCCAGTACTACCTGCAAATGATCTGCGGCATCTATGCCGTCCTCGGCGTATTCCTGATTGCTGCCGCGCGCAATCCTGCCGAGAACCGCAGCCTGATCTCGTTCACGATCTGGTCAAGCATCGTGCATGCCGGCATCATGGCGGTGCAGGCGACCTCTGATGGACACGAGACAGGTCATCTGGTCGGCGATGTGCCGGCGCTGCTGCTGATCGCTGCCGTGCTCTGGTATCTCTCCTCAGGGATGCAGAGGCGCGTGGTCAGCGCCTAGCGACCGCGCGGCGCTCGCTCGCATCGCCGTCCCGGCGAAACGGCTGGAGATGAACTTTATCCCTCCCGCAACGCTACGCTGGAAGGCGTGAGCGCGCGGCTCGGCGCGGCACCGTGGAAAGTGGGCTAACGGCGAGCAGGCAGGAACGCAGGGTTTCGACCTCGGGACAGTCGGCTGTGCCGAGCGGGCCGATCAGGAAACCGCCCTCCACGGGTTCGCAGCGGTAACCCGGATGGCGCCGCGCGCTGCCCTCGATCAGCACATCGACTTTGCCCTCAAGCAATTCGTGCAAGCCCGCCGGCTGGCTGACGCGGACGGCGACCTGCGGTTGAGCCCGGCGGAACTGGGCGAGCGGCGTCCGCAGGCTATCGACGTCGACACCGCCATGCACCCCGATATGCAGCAGGCCCGTGATGCCCTCGGGCCTGAGCTCGCTGGTCGCCTCAGCAATGAGACGAAACGCCTGACGTATCGGCGCCAAGTAGGCTTCGCCAGCGGGGGTCAGGATCACCTGCCGCGTCAGCCGCTCGAACAGCTGCACGCCCAGCCGCTCCTCCAGCTGACGGACTTGCTGGCTGATGGCGCCGGCGGTGACGTGCAACTCGTGGGCGGCCTGCTTGAAACTGAGATGACGGGCCGCCGCCTCGAAGGCGCGCAGCGCGTTGAGGGATGGCAGCAGATAAGTCATGGGCAGCCTCCGGGAGTGCGGGCCGGCCAAGAATGCATGAGGCCAGCTCGCGCGACAAAGGAGAAATCCTGCTTTGTCGTCGGCGCAGCCAACCCTTACGGATGCGCAACTCGCGCACCAAGCGCCTCGAGAAAAACTACCCTCAAAGGACCCAGAAGTGGCGCCTCAATTGCCGTCAGTGGAAACGTCGTATTCCTGGCTCCGGCTCATCGTATTGATCACCCTCAGCACGCTCGGCTGCGTTGGCCTGTGGTCTTTGGCTGTAGCGCTGCCGGCAGTACAGGCTGAATTCGGCGTGCATCGGGCCGGCGCTTCCCTGCCCTACACGTCGACAATGATCGGCTTCATGATCGGCGGCATCACGGTCGGCCGGTTGGCGGACCGGTTCGGCATCCTGCCGCCGTTGGCCGGGGGCACGATCCTCATGTGCTTCGGCTACATCCTCACCGCGTTCGCTCCGACCCTGGCGGTCTTTGCGGTCATCTCGGGTCTGACCATCGGCCTCGGCAGCGCGGCGAGCTTCGCGCCGTTGGTGGCAGACGCTTCGCTGTGGTTCGACCGGCACCGCGGCCTCGCCATCTCCTTGGCCACTATCGGCAGCTCTCTTTCCGGTGTGGTCTGGCCGCCCTTCATCCAGCACTTCATCGCCGAGGTCGGCTGGCGCCAGACCCATATCGGCATCGGCATCTTCTGCATGGCCACCATGCTGCCCCTCGCTCTCGTCCTGCGGCGGCGGCCCGTATTGCAAATCCCTACCGATGAAGCTGCAAGCACCGGCAGTACCAACCAGGCCATCGGCCTGGCGCCCAACGTCACACATGGACTGCTGACCCTCGCCGGCCTGTGCTGCTGCGTGGCCATGGCGATGCCGCAGGTCCACCTGATCGCCTATTGCGCGGATCTGGGCTACGGCCCAGCGCGCGGCGCCGAGATGCTGGCTACGATGCTCGGCTTTGGCGTGGCGAGCCGCCTGATGTTCGGCTGGGTGTTCAGTCGCATCGGCGGCTTGCGGACCCTGCTGCTGGGCTCCGTCATGCAGGCCATCGCTCTCGCGCTTTATCTGCCGTTCGACGGGCTCGTCTCGCTCTACGTCGTTTCAGCCACTTTCGGTCTGGCGCAGGGCGGCCTCGTGCCGAGTTACGCGGTGATCATCCGTGAGCTGTTCCCGGCGCAGGAGGCCGGTCTTCGCGTCAGCCTCGCCATCTCGACCACGCTCGCCGGCATGGCGCTGGGCGGCTGGCTGGCCGGCGCGATCTACGACTGGACCGGCTCTTATGCGGCGGCACTGGTGAATGGCATCGCCTGGAATATCGTAAACATGGCCATCGTTTTCTGGCTGCTGCAGCGCACGCACCGGCGTGCTGCAGGCGCCCGTGCCTCGTCGCCGCCGTTGATCAGCCGAACGCACGCTCGCGCTGGCTGACGCAGCCCTGGGGGGGCTAATGGGCATAGGCATGACCCGGAGCCCGGCACACGAGCTGCACGAGTCGCCCAGTAAGACGGAGCGACGCGCGCCGTGCGCATGGCAAGTTTTGGCATTCTTGAGCGTGCGCACCGATGGGGCTTCAGCTGACAGGGCCTGCATGCCTTGGGTTGGTGAAGCGAAACTGCGTTTCGTATTTGAGTAGACGCGCCAGCGCTCGTTCAGCGGCGCGTCTTGTCGGGGCGCGCGATGTCGCCTGCCGGGTGTTCGGTGGTGCGCAGGGCGTCGGCGAGGCGCATTTTTGCCGAGCCGGGCTGCAGGGGCTTCTGCTGGCTTTCGTGCGGCGCCCAGCCGGTCAGCGTCAGGATCTCGAAGGTGGCGGGGATGCGGCCGCCGGCTAGGCCGAAGCGCTGTGCGTAGATCTCCAACGACCGCAGCAGGGTCGCCCGCCGCAGCGGCTTGCGGCTGCGCGCACGCAGGACGTTGGCCGCGCCCATGCCTCTGAGCTCACGCATCAGCGCCAGCGGATCGGCGTAGGTGACGACGACGGTTTCGGCATCCACCACCGGCAGCGCGAACTGCGCCCGCTGCAGCAGTCCGCCCAGATCGCGCACGTCGGCGAACGGGGCGACGCGCGGGCTGGCGCCGCCTTCCACGTCCTCCTCGGCGGCGAGCAACGCGGTTCTGAGCTCGAAGAGCGTGTTGCCGCCCAGCATGGCGGCCAGCAGCAGGCCGTCCGGCTTGAGCGCACGCCGCACTTGCGCCAGCACGCCCGGCAGGTCGTTGACGAGTTGGAGGGACAATGCCGAGATCACCAGATCGAGCGACCGGTCGCGGAAGGGCAGCACCTCCTCGTCGCAGGCAACGCGCAGGCCCGAGCATTGCGCGAGCAGCCCGCTGGACGCCTCCGCGTCGATCACCGCCTCGACGCCCGGCACCTGCGCGAGGCGCCGACCGAGCAGGCCATGATGCGCACCGAGGTTCAGCACCAGGGGGAAGGTGCGGCGCACGGCGGCCAGCCGCTCGACAATGTCGTCGGCCACGCGCGCGAGCAGGAACTCGTGCCGGGCGGCGTGCCGGGCGACCCGGTCGCGCCGCTGGCGCAGCAGCCGTCGATCGAAAATGTCGGGATTGCCTGTCACACTGCTGCCTGTCCGCGCGCGCCGCTGCGCGCTATGATGCGCACCTCCAGGGGTCAACACAACGCCCATGCGCGACGACGCCACGCACTCCGCGCGGTCCCGGCCCGCGACACCGGTGCGGGCTGCCGTGCGCCGGATACTCGGCAGCATCGCCGACCTGATCGTGCCACCGTGCTGCCTCGTGTGCCGCGCGTCGCTCGCCACCCATCATGTGCTGTGCGGGCCGTGCTGGCGCGAGGTGCACTTCATACGCGCCCCGCTGTGCGACGTCACCGGCATGCCGCTGCCTTACGGTACCGGCGAGCGCATGGTGTCGGCCGGCGCGCTGGCCGATCCTCCCGCCTACGACCGGGCCCGTGCCGTGGCGCGCTTCAGCGGCACCATGCGCACACTCGTGCACCATTTCAAGTATGCCGACCGGCACGATGCGCGGGCGCTGTTCGGCCAGTGGCTGGCCGAGGCTGGCGGCGACCTGCGGCCGGGCATCGACGTGATCGTGCCGGTGCCGATGAGCCGGCTGCGCCTGCTGCTGCGCCGCTTCAACCAGTCGGCGGTGCTGGCCGGCGAGCTGGCGCGCCGCACCGGCATTGCCGTCGACCCGCATCTGCTGGCCAGAGCGCGGGCGGCCAGGCGGCAGGTCGGGCTGACCCGCGATCAGCGCCGGCGCAATGTCGCAGGCGCCTTTCGGGTTCCGCCCCGGCGGCTTGCGGACCTGCAGGGCCGCAATGTCCTGCTCATCGACGACGTGATCACCACCGGCGCCACCGTTAATGCCTGTGCCCGAACCCTGAAGCGGGCCGGCGCCCAACGCGTCGACGTGCTGGTGCTTGGCCTGGTCACGGACGTGGCCTTATTCGCGGCCTAGGCGGCGTAGACTATGTGTTAAGGGCCTGCCCAACCCACCCTAGGCGGGGACGGCGCGAAGCCTTACATTGCCCTCAGATCAAGCGGGGAGAGGCGAGCCCGATGTCGCAAGGCTCAGCGGATACGGTCCGCGTCGGTCTGGTGCAGATGCGCACCGGCCGCACCGTCGAGAAGAACCTGCAGGACGCCAGCGCCCTGGTGCGCGAGGCTGCCCGGCAAGGCGCGACCTATGTCCAGACCCCCGAGATCACCACCCTGATGGAAATGGACCGCGAGCGCCTGTTCGCTGCCATCCGCCCGCAGGCCGCCGACCCCTCCATCCCGCGCTTTGCCGAACTCGCACGCGAGCTTGGCATCTGGCTGCATATCGGCTCCATGCCGATCCTGCTCGCCGCCGGCAGAATAGCCAACCGCTCGCTGCTGTTCTCGCCCGATGGCGCCATCGCCGCCAGCTTCGACAAGATCCACATGTTCGACGTCGAGCTGCCGGGCGGCGAGAGCTACCGCGAGTCGCGCAACTATCAGCCCGGCAACACCGGCGTGGTCGCTGATCTGCCGTGGGGCCGCCTCGGGCTGACGGTGTGCTACGACCTGCGCTTCCCCCACCTCTACCGGGCGCTCGCCAAGGCCGGCGCTGACGTCCTCGCCATTCCCTCGGCCTTCACGCGCAAGACCGGCGAGGCGCACTGGCATGTCCTGTTGCGCGCCCGCGCCATCGAGAACGGCTGCTTCGTGCTGGCTGCGGCGCAGGCCGGCCGGCACGAGAGCGGCCGCGAGACCTACGGGCACAGCCTGATCGTCAATCCATGGGGCGAGATCGTCGCCGAGGCGGGCGTTGACCCTGGTGTCATCGTTGCCGATATTGCCCTGGGCGAGGTGGCGGCGGCGCGCCAGCGCATCCCGTCGCTGCAGCACGATCGCCCGTTCCAGATCAGCCACGCTGCGCCGGAACAGACCAAGGAAGCATCATGATCCGCTACCGGCTGAACTGCACAAAAGGCCATAAATTCGAGGGCTGGTTCGCCAGCAGCACGGCCTTCGACCGCCAGGCCAAGCAGGGCCACGTCACGTGTCCCAGGTGCGGCACCAGCAAGGTCGCCAAGGCGCTGATGACGCCGAGCATCGCCAAGGGCGGCAAGGCCAAGCGCAGCACCAAGAGCGCCGACCAGCCGCGCAAGGACGATGCGCCTGCGCCGAAGCCCGACACGAAGCGCGTTGCCGCCCACAGCGAGCTGGCGGCTACCATGCGCAAGCTGCGCGCCGAGATCGAGGCAAAGTCCGAATATGTCGGCACGCGCTTCTCCGAGGAGGCGCGCAAGATCCACTACGAGGAAACGCCGGCCCGCGGCATCCACGGCGAGGCGACGGCCGAAGAAGCCAAGTCGCTGTCCGAAGAGGGCATCGAGTTCTTCCCCCTGCCCGTCCTGCCCGAAGACCACAACTGACGGCCCGCGTTTCTCCGCCCCCTTGAGGGGAGGAGATGCGTCCGCGGCTTAGGCTGGCAACCGCCGGCCGCACGCCTTGCTCCGTCGCCAGCCTAAGTCGCTGGACGCATCAGGTGGGGGTGACCTGTGGCCGCGACACTGCATCCCACCTCGCAGCGAGCGTAGGTTGGGCTAGGCCGAAGGCCGTAACCCAACACCCCCGAGCCTGTCCCAATGTTGGGTTACGCGCTTCGCGCTAACCCAACCTAGGATGCTCCCGCCGCCCACTGGTCAGCTCACGGTCCATCCTCTAGGCTCGCCGCCGACCTGCTCCTGCTGGATCGTCTGTGTTCTGGGAGGAGTAGGGGGCGAACCGCCGGATCAGAGCCGGCGGTTCGCTGCCTTCCTCCCGCGCGCTCAGTGCTCTCTCATCCTCGGGCTTGCTTGCCCTTGGATTTGTTCCGAGAGCCCCGAGGATCCAGCGACCAACGAACGCCGGAGCGCGCTGCTCGATGGATGGTCGGGACAAGCCCGACCATGACATGAGCGGCTACTACATCGGGGTCGGAAGAAACTCTGGGGCTCTTCCGAGCTGGGAAGGGGCGCAGCCGTGTTCTTCGATGTATTCAGCGACACCGTGGCGCGCATCAGCGCCATGTCGTCGATCCTGTTGCGGTACTTCTAGCGCGTCACCTTTGGGCGAAGGTCAACTTCGCGACCAAGAATCCGTGCTATAATTCTTGGCATGGCGATTCCCCAATCTATGGACACCAAAGTCCACTTCTTCGCATCGCATTCCTGGACTCACAGTCGCCACCGTGAGCGTCTCCACGCGATCTTGCAGCCTTGGGCGCGAGGCCTCGATTTTCAGGATTATTCCATCTCTCGCGCACACCCGCTGAACACCGGGACCGACCCTGAACTCGCCCGCGAGCTTCGCGACAGCATCCTCCACATGGATGCGCTGCTGATCATGGCTGGCATGTACGCGAACAACAGCCCGTGGATGCTGTTTGAGATCGACATGGCCTTTGCCTTTAGCGTCCCCATCATCCCTATCCTCGCCAATGGCCAAGAGCGGGTTCCGCGTTTGCCCACGCGGTTGGCGACGTTCCAACCCGTACGCTGGCGTGGGGATTCGATCCGCGAAGTCCTGCTGAGCTGCCTATCGCCGGAGCGTAGGCAGGCTATCCAAACCCGTGTCGCTTACCGCGTTGCGGCGGCTGCTGAAGAGGCCGAGCGCAAGCGCCGCGCTGCCGAAGCGAAGCGCCGCGCTCAGGCGCATGCCATGCCAGCTCTTCTGCCGCCGACGCAGTCGCTGCCAATATTACCCGTGCGCCGGAATGCCATTGCCGATTACCTCGACTCTCAACCGACGCTGCCGACGAACTACCTTTCCGATCTCCTCAGACGTCGCTAGCACTGGGAAAACTGGTCGGGTGTCATTGGCGTTGCTGTCGACAATGTCTTTCTGCCTCTTTGTGTGTTTGCCGGCCGATGACGCGCAGGTACATCTGCCCTGGTCTGCCCGATTGAACTTCGTCGCCATTGTTCTCGTGGATGAACCATGACCCAAACGCCGGCGAGTGTTTGGATCACGCGATCGGTCCTGCTGTGCCTCGTCAAGGCGACCGTACTTCACGGCTGATTCTCCTTGGCTCCTCACTTACTGCTGCCACAGTGATCAGACCAGACTGTCGCCCAGCCAGCATTGAACGGTCCGCCTCCGAGAGGGAGCTTCATGCGACACCTGTTCAAGATCTTGCAGTCGCCGGTTTGGCTGCTCCTGTGGGCGAGCCTGTCAGTGCAATCTGCCAATGCTCAAAACGAGCTCTATCCCCCCTTCGATGAACCTTGGGACGGCGCCTCCTACAGGGCTTTGGTCGAGCGGGTGAAGGGCAAGGGTTTGCCGCTGCCGACGCTTTCGGATGCAGCGACCAAGCCGGTCTTCGAGCGCATGATCAATGTCGACAACATCCCATTGCGGGTGGGCCTCAATCGGACTCTCTCCGTCACCATCCGCTTTCAGAGATTGGACAGCGCTCTGCCGGCGGTTCACAAGCTCGTGGTCCTCTATTCCAACGAGATGAAAAGCGGCAAACCCTATGCCTCGGAACTCGCCAGCCTAATGGTCTATGAGGCCAAGATCTCCGCGGCGTTGCTGGACCTCAGTGAGCCGTATCTCGCCACCCTTACGGGAGACAAAAGATACCAGGTCCACGTCGATTATCTTGATCAGGTGAAAAGCGGCGCCCGTCAGTTCTATTCGGGCCTCGTGCAGGGCTTGACCGAGACGCGCCTCTACTCCAAGCCCGACATGCTGCAGATGATCGGGGGCGCTCTCGCCGCACTGCCAGCCTACCACCCCATCCTGACGGAACAGGATAGGCAGGATCTGACCCAGAAGCTTACGCAGCAGATCTCGATAACGACCGATCAGCAGCTGAAGACCGCGCTTACCGACCTGCGCGATACGATCAAGAATCGCCGAATCCCAACGTAGGATGAGCCGGCGGGCGAACACAGGGTGTTGGCGCTGGCGCAATGGGTGCAACTCGCTCGACTTGCGGTCCACCCTAGATCTTGCGGATGCCGATCCTGGCCATCGCATGCCATTTCGAATTCTGGGTGAAGACGCGCAGGTAGATCTGTTCGGGATTGCTTCCCGATTGATGCTCGAGGAGCAATCGCGCCGGCCTTGCGGTCTCGAAATAGGCTTCGAACAGGCTCGGCGTGAGGTTGGCGGTCGTCGAACTACCCACGCACAGGACACTGGGGTCGTCGTTGCCGATATCGCGCATGCCGGGATCGACGATGGGGTTGGAGCCAAGCGTGCGCAGCCGGCAGTAGCCTGCCGAGGCCGGGGCACGGATGGTGGCAATTTCGGGCGGTTCGTCGCCACTGACATAGGCGACCACGGACATTCCGCTGATATGATAGGTGCCCGGTGCAACCGTGACGATGCCGGTGGCGAAATCGCACTGGATCGCATTGCCCTTGCGCGAATCCGTGTTCGTGAAGACGCGCGTGTTCCAGCCGCCTTTCAGGAGCTTCGACTCGGGCGACAGCTCGGTGAATACGGCGTAGTTCAGCCTGCCGGCTGCCGGGGCCTGGGCGCCAGCCTGGCTGAGCCCGCTCAGGCTGGTGAGCAGGGCAGCTGCCCCACCGGCTAGGAGCTGTCTCCGGTCCGTACTCGGCGGCATGGATTTCCTCACGTCCGACCCTTTGCCGGCCTCGACAACTCTCCGGAGTTTGCCGCGCACAAGTGTAGGGCGGGTTAGCGTCGCAGGCCCCTAGCCAGCCGTTGAGCCTTCTGCGCATTCAGGCACCGGCTACGGACCAAGCCGGCGTCCCCACCTGATGTTGCCTCTACCTCCGGGACGCAACTTGGCGTCGAGCGTCAATAGGTAGTGGCCCAATCGCGGATGGGGGTAACACCCGATCGGGCCCCGGCGGCGATGACGATAAAGCTGTGAACCCCGTTGTTTCCCGCCGGAGACCTGCATGAGCGCCCGACAGTTGAGAAAGATCCTCGCCGCCGCATCGGCCATCGCACTGGCCGTTGCTCCAGCGGCTCAAGCTTGCACCGGCATCAAGCTCGCCAACACGGATGGCACGACCGTGCACGGCCGCACCGTCGAGTTCGGCACCAAGATCGACATCAGCATCGTTGCGATACCGCGCGGGACCGAGTTCAAGGGTCGCGCGCCGGGCGGCGAAGGCCTGAAGTACACGTCCAAATACGCGGCCGTCGGGGCCATCACCTTCAAGGACGTCTCGCTGGCGGACGGCCTCAACGAGGCAGGCCTCGCGGCCGGCATTTTCTACTTCCCGGGCTTTGCGCAATACACTGAGGTCACAGCGCAGAACCGCAGCAAGGCCCTCTCGCCGGTGGATTTTGCCAATTGGGTGCTGACCCAGTTCGCCACCGTTTCGGAGGTGCGCTCAGCGATCGAGTCCGGCCAGGCGATTATTGCGCCAACGATCCTGGAGGGCTGGGGGCCGCAGCCGCCGCCGTTCCACTATGTCGTCTACGACAAGAGCGGCGCATCGATTGTCATCGAGCCCGTCGGCGGCACGCTGAAAATTCATGACAACCCGCTGGGCGTGGTCACCAACTCCCCCTCGTTCGACTGGCACATGACCAACCTGCGCAACTACATCTCGTTGCGTCCGCTCAACGTGGCGTCGGTCAAAATCGGCCCGGTGGAGCTGACACCGCTCGGCCAGGGCAGCGGCATGGTCGGCATGCCGGGCGACTTCACGCCGCCGTCGCGCTTCGTGCGCGCCGCCATCTACAGCACGACCGCCGTGCCTTCGGCCAACGCCGAGGAGGGCATCAAGCAGACGTTCCATATCCTGAACAATTTCGACATTCCGATCGGCGTCGCTGGCGAGAAGGAGGGCAAGCAGATCGGCTACGACTACACCCTGTACACGGTGGCACGCGACCCGCAGAACCTGCGCTACTACTGGCGCACCTACGACGACCAGACCATCCGCATGGTCGACATGAAGGCGCTGGGACTGGGGGAGCCGAGCCTGGCCATCGGCGGTACACCGAAGGTCAAATTCCTGAGCGTCGCGACCACGCAACCCATCGTCGACATGACGGGTCAATTGACAGCCCAGAAGTGACGCGAGCCGGCCGCGCCCTGGCCCCTGTCCTCGTAGCCGGTCAGCGAAAGGCCCCGACCTTCGAGGGAAAGTCGGGGCCCGGGGCACTGGTAACGCGCCGATCCTCGTAGGGGAAGTATCGGTGCGTTGGACAGAGCGATGAGGCTCTGGCAGCTCGGACTCTAACGTGATTCGGCCTGGCCGACACGTGTGTATAAAGGCTTGCCTAGCCAAATCAGAGCCAGGCGATCCAGCTCACGCGAGGCTTTTCTTCAGCCGAAATGCCAGCGCGATGTAGATGCAGCCGGCCAGGATCGCAAACCAGCCGATCATCCACACCAGCGCCAGCGCGCCAGCACCGGGTTGGACAATCAGGATCACTCCGAAGGCGATCGAAACCAGTCCGCTGAGGATGAGCAACCATTCGCCTTCGATCTCCTTGCGCAACTGGATTGCGCCCCAGATCTGCAGCACGCCCAGCACGATCGCCCAGACGGCGATGAACAGCAGCAAGACCAGTGTCGTCATGCCGGGCCAGAGGAACGCCCCGACGCCGGCCAGAACACCGACGACACCGACCACGGCCAGCCACCAGTGCGGCGCCATCTCGCCACCCTTGCCGGAAATCGCCGCCCACAGTGCAAAGACTCCATCGCAAAGCGCATAGGCGCCCCACAGCAGGGTGAGGGTCAGCAGCGTCAGGCCCGGCCAGAAGAACGCCAAGACGCCAAATACGACGGCTGCGATGCCGCGCAGCAATACCAGCCACCAGTTTTCCGCCAGTGCGCGCAGCAGCGCGGGGGCGGTTGGATTTTGTGCCATCGCCATTTCACTCCTCCCTTGGTTGGACGTCGCTCGATTTTTCAAGTCGTGAGCCGCAGAAAATGGACTGTCGGCATTCCGCCGTAGACAAACTTGCTTGGTATCAATGTTTCGGCTTTACAGCGCCATCCTAACGCTGAAAAGCCGGCATGAACATGAGGCAGCTGGCGCAAACCACTTCGAACGCCGACCGCGTCGATACCGGGTCATGCGCAGTCACTCCCGCCAGTCGTGAAGCCACGCGCCAGGTACGTTTGCAAGCCTTGGCAATGCAGGTAGGTTCCGGCAAACTCTTCGAAAATCACATGCAGCGGACGCAGGGGCAGCGTGGACACGGCAGACATCGTCATCGTCGGAGGCGGCATCGTCGGCAGTGCGGCGGCTTACTTTCTAAGCATGGATGCCGCAGCGGCGGGGCGGCGCATCATCATGATCGAGCGTGACGCCGCCTACGCCGCCGGCAGTACCGGTCGCTCGGCCGGGGGCGTGCGGCAGCAGTTCTCGACGCCCGAGAACATCGCCATGTCGCTGTTCACGCTGTCGGTGTTCCGCTCGCTCAAGGCGATGTTCGGCGCCGATGCCGATGTCGGCTTCCGCGAGCAGGGCTACTTGCTGCTGGCGTCGCCGGAGACCCAGCCGATCCTTGCCGAGAATGTCGCCCTGCAGCGAGTCGTCGGGTGCCGATATCGAGTTGCTGGACGGCGACGGGCTGGCGCAGCGCTTTGCATGGCTGGTGACGGACGGGCTCGCCGCCGGCGCTTATGGCCGGACGGGCGAGGGTTGGTTCGACCCCCCGAGCCTTGCCAGCCTGTTCCGCAAGGCAGCGCAGCAGCGCGGTGTCACCGTCATCTATGACGACGTAGCGGGCATCGAGGCCGGCGCGCGTGTCGAGGCCGTGCAATTGGCGAGCGGGCGCCGCATAGCCTGCGGCACGCTGGTCAATGCCGCCGGTCCCTGGGCGGGCAAGCTCGCCGCGCTGGCCGGCCTGCAGCTGCCCGTCGAGCCGCGCAAGCGCTACGTCTATGTCATCGACAGCCGCGAGGCGCCGGATGCGCTGCACGCAGCCCCGCTCACCGTCGACCCGTCCGGCGTGTGGTTCCGGCCGGAAGGCAGGCTGTTCCTGTGCGGGAGGTCACCGGACGAGGGCAGCGAACCGCGCGCCGAAAACCTCGACGACATCGACCACGGCTTCTTCGACGGCGACGTCTGGCCCGAGCTTGCGGCGCGCGTTCCGGCATTCGAGAGCATCAAGGTCGTCAATGCCTGGGCGGGCTTCTACGACTACAACACGCTCGACCATAACGCCGTCGTCGGTCCGCATCCCGCGCTAGCCAACTTCTATTTCGCCAACGGCTTCTCCGGGCACGGCGCACAGCAGGGCGCGGCCGCCGGGCGCGCCGTCGCCGAGCTGATCCTGCACGGCAGCTTCCGGACGCTCGATCTCACGCGCTTCGGCTACGCGCGCATCGCCGCCGGTCGACCGCTGCTCGAGCAAAATGTGATATGACCTGCCGGCTTGACCGCAACCTGAAGGTAACGACGATTGTCATCCCGGACGTCGCGCAGCGATGATCCGGGACACAGTGCCACGAAGGATACCGACCGTGGCTCCTAGGTCCCGGCCCTCCGCGTCATGCCGAACGGAGGCTTTCAGCATGATGCGCTGCGGCCGGGGATGACAAGGTTCGGAGCGAAGGGGCCGACATGGCACGCATCCTCGCCATCTCCTCGCACGTCGTGCGCGGCACTGTCGGCCTCGCCGCCACCGTGCCGGCCCTGCAATCGCTCGGCCACGAGGTATGGGCGCTGCCGACCGTGCTGCTGGCGAGCCGGCCCGGACTGGGCCGCTTCAGTCGCTACGCGGTTCCCGAGTCTGATCTCGCCGGCATGCTGGCGGCGCTGGAAGCAGACGGCTGCTGGCCCATGCTCGATGCAGTGTTCACCGGCTATTTCCCCTCGCCGGCGGCCGTGCGCACAGCGGCGGACACGATCGCGCGCATCAAGGCGGCCCATCCATCGCTGCTGGTGTGCGTCGATCCCATTCTGGGTGACGCTGGCCGCCTGTACGTGGCGCAGGAGACGGCCGAGGCGATCCGCGACCGGCTGATTCCGCTCGCCGGCGTGGCGATGCCCAACCTGTTCGAGCTGACGTGGCTGACCGGCTCGCCCACCGGAACGCCAGCGGAGATCGTGCAAGCGGCCTGCAGCCTTGGTCCTGCAACGGTTGTCGTCACGTCCGCGTCGCAAACGGCTGCGGGCGTCGGAACTGCTGCTGGCCGTGCGTGGGTCGATCTCGGAGCATCAGAGCCGCGCCCGCAGCGCCATTCCGAACGGTGCCGGCGACGTGCTGGCTGGCCTTTTCCTCGGTCGCCTGCTGCGACGTGAGCAGGCCGAGACTGCACTGCGTGCCAGCCTAGCCAGCCTCGACCACGTTCTCGCCGCCAGCGAAGGCCGGCCCGTTCTCGATCTTGCCGCCCTCAACCTCAGTCCGACATGAACTCAAAGCCCGACATGCGCGACCGGCTGAAAGGCGCGCTCGCCTTCTTCCATCACGAAGCAGCCGGCGGGCTGGTGCTGATGGCGGCGGCTCTGACGGCGCTGCTGATGGACAACTCGCCGTTGTCCTGGCTGTACAGCCTGTTCCTGGACACGCCGGTTGGTGTCCGCGTCGGCCCGCTCTCGCTCGATAAGCCGCTGCTGCTGTGGATCAACGACGGCCTGATGGCCGTGTTCTTCTTTCTGGTGGGGCTGGAGATCAAGCGCGAGCTGCTGCGCGGCGAGCTGTCCAGCGTCGCCCAGGCGACCTTGCCGGCGCTGGCGGCGGCCGGCGGCATGGTGGCACCGGCGCTGATCTACGTTGCGTTCAACGCCGGCGACCCGGTCGGGCTGAAAGGCTGGGCCATTCCTGCCGCCACCGACATCGCTTTTGCCGTCGGCGTGCTGGCGCTGCTCGGCAACCGGGTACCCAGCTCGCTCAAGATCTTCCTGCTGGCGCTCGCCATCCTGGATGACCTCGGCGCCATTCTCATCATCGCCGTGTTCTACACCGACCACCTGTCGATGTTGTCGCTGGCTTTGGCGGGTATCGGCATCGCCGTGCTCTGGACGCTCAACAGGCGAGGCATCACCCGGCTCGCGCCCTATCTGCTGACGGGTGTGGCGATCTGGATTTGCGTGCTCAAGTCGGGCGTACACGCAACGCTCGCCGGTGTGGTGGTGGCGTTCGCCATCCCGCTTGCCAGCCGCAACGAGGGCGAGCCGACGCTGCTCGAGCAGCTCGAGGAAAGCCTGCATCCCTGGATCGCGTTCGGCGTGCTGCCGCTGTTCGCCTTTGCCAACGCCGGGGTGTCGCTGCAGGGGCTGTCGTTTGCCAAGCTGCTGGAGCCGGTACCGCTCGGCATCGCGCTCGGACTTTTCATCGGCAAGCCGGTCGGCATCTTTGGCATCAGCTGGCTGGCCATCAAAAGTGGCCTCGCCGCCAGGCCGGAGGGTGCGTCGTGGGCTCACCTGCTGGGCGTCGGCCTGCTTGGCGGCATCGGCTTCACCATGAGCCTGTTCATCGGCACGCTGGCCTTTGATGAAGTCGACAAAGCCGCCCAGCTCCGCTTGGGCGTGCTGGCGGGCTCACTGCTGTCGGCGACTGCCGGGTATGTCCTGCTGAGGCTCAGCGCAGCATCGCTTCGGATTGAATCACGCTGATCCATAGCCAACGCACCGGCCGATCAACAGAGATCTCGCTCTAGCGCTTCCGGGCCGTCAGGATCGCGGGAATGAGTTTTTCCTCAAGCGTCTGGGCCGTGATCGGTCCGACCTGCTTGTAGACGATCTGCCCTTGGCCGTTGACGATGAATGTCTCCGGCATGCCGTAGACGCCCCATTCGATGGCGGCGCGACCGTTGCCGTCGGTGCCGACGGCAGCGAACGGATTGCCGTACCGTCCGAGGAAGCGGCGCGCCGCAGCCGCCTGGTCCTTGTAGTTGACGCCGTAGATGGGCACGCCCGTTCGCTCCTTGAGGGCCACCAGCAGCGGGTGCTCCTGCACGCAAGGCGCGCACCAGGAGGCCCAGAAGTTCACCACCGACACCTCACCCTTGGCGAGATCGGCGCTGTCGACCCCGCCGACGGCGCGCCCGCCGTCGGTCATCCCTTCCAGCGCCGGCAGACTCATGGTCGGCACATGCTTGCCGATCAGGGCGGACGGCAGTCGCGATGGGTCGCCGGTGCTGAGCCCATAGGCAAAGAGCGCGGCCAGCACGCCGAAGATCGCCAGCGGCCAGCCCAGCGGGCCGATGCGCGTCGCGCGTGCGGTGGGTTGGTCGGTTTGCGGTCCGGCCATACGCTTCAGCCAGCCTCACGCTGCGAGGACGTACTGGCCTGCCCGGAGCGACGGCGGATGCCACGCGCCTCCAGCTCATCGAGCAGCCGCTGCTGCCGCCGGCCGTCGATCACCAGCCACGCCACCAGCAGCGACAGCACGACCGCCACGATGGCGTATGACGCCCAAATGAAGCCAGCATGCGGCCCGAAATCCATGGCTAGTGTCCTGATCGCGAAATTCGTCGCCGCGTGCGGCTGATGTTGAACGAATTTCGCGATCTGAAGGACACTAGCTCAATCAATAGGCTAGTGCGATTCAGATCGAGAAGTCCGCCTCTCGACCTTGCCGCACATGTGCTAGCGGACTTCCCCATCATCGCACTCGCTACCCTGCAGATTGCTGCGCCGTGACGGCGCCGGCGTCGACCCTGACCAAGCGCAGCGCCTTGACGCGCCGGCGCAAGACTTCGTTACGCATGGCCTTCAGGTGCAGCGCCACGAACAGCAGCGTCATGCCGAAGAACATCGCCAGCAGCGGCCACAGCAAGGAGCTGTGGATGGCCGGCGAGCCGAGCCGCGTGATGCTGGCCGGCTGATGCAGGCTATTCCAGTCGACCGAGAACTTGATCACCGGGATGATGGCGATGCCGACCAGCGCCAGCACCGCCGTCAGCTTGCCGGCCAGCAATTCATCCTCGATCGAGGAGCGCAGCGCGATCAGCCCGAGGTACAGCACGAACAGGATCAGCACCGAGGTCAGCCGCGGGTCCCACACCCAGAAGGCACCCCACATCGGCTTGCCCCACAGCATGCCGGTCAACAGGCACAACCCGGTGAAGACGGCGCCGATGGGGGCTGCCGCCTTGGCCGAAACATCGGCAAGGGGATGGCGGAACACCAGCAGCCCGAAGCTCGACAGCGCCACCAGCACATAGCCGAACATGGCCAGCCAGGCCGATGGCACGTGCACGTACATGATCTTGGCGGTCTGGCCCTGCTGATAGTCCGGCGGGGCGACAAACAGGGCGAGGTACAGGCCGATGACGATCAGCACACCGGCAGCCCCGGCCAGCCAGGGCAGCAGCCGCGCCGAGAGCGCCATGAAATGCGTAGGATTGGCAAGCCTTTGCGTCAGCGTCTGCATGGCAATGATCTAGGCCCTCACCGGCTAGAGTGCAAACCGCCCTCTCCCTCACCCCGCGGCACTTCTCGCCAACGGCGCGAGGGTGACACCATGCCGCTGCGGACGGTTCAGCACGGCCACCAGCGTGTAGCTGATGATCATGAGCAGGAACCAGGCTCCGAGCTTGCCTGTTCCCACCAGCGACCAGCCGTTGCGCTGATGCGGGTACATCCACGCCGCCGTGAACGTGCCGACGTTCTCGGCGATCCAGATGAACACCGCGACCAGCGCGAAGCCCAGCAGCAGTGGCATGCGCCGGTGCACGCGCCAGACCTTGTAGTAGACCCAGCAGCGGCCGAAAAGCAGCGCCGTCAGCGCGAACAGCAGCATGCGCATGTCCGGCACGTAGTGATGGGCATAGAAATTCACGTAGATGCCGAGCGCCAGCAGCGAGAGCGCCCATAACGGCGGGTGATGCGTGAAGCGGAAGTCGAACAGCCGCCAGCAGCGGGCGATGTAGGAGCCGATCGCCGCATACATGAAGCCGGTGAACAGCGGCACGCCGCCGATGCGCAGCAGTGAAGCCTCCGGATAGATCCAGGAGCCGACCGATGTCTTGAAAACCTCCATGGTCGTGCCGACTGCGTGGAACACGAAGATGACCTTTGCCTCTTCCCAGGTCTCGAGCTTGAAGGCGAGCATGGCCGCTTGGATACCGACCGCGGCGAACACCAGGAAGTCGTAGCGCGATAGCGCGGCGCCCTTGGGATAGAGGAGATGGGTGCCGATCAGCAGGGCTACCATCAGCGCGCCGAACAGACAGGCCCAGCCCTGCTTGATGCCGAAGCGAATGAACTCGTAGGCAAAGTGCGTGCTGGTCCGCTGCTCGGCCCAGGCGCCGATACGCGCCTCAGCCTTGATGAATCGCGCCAGCGGCGCCCACGTCGCGGCCGCGCTGTCCGCGTGCATCTCGGCCGCACGGTTATCCTCGTGGTGAGCCTGTCGAACCACGTGGCCAGCGTCCGTGGCCGGCCCTTCGACCGGTTCTGGGCTCGGTTGGTTACCCGACAAGCGCGTCTGCATGTTCCCTCACGCAGGCCTGTTGCCCAAGATTTGCGCGGAGCGGGCACTGGCCTTGCTGCGTTCATTTCATTAAATTCAGGCGCAGAGTGGATGGAATGACGGCCATTTCGAGCAAGGCGTGAGCGCATGAGCCGGATACCGGACTTCACCAAGGTCGAGTTGGCTGGGCCGGCCGCTGGCGGGGACACTGCCGTTAAGGCGAGCGGCGATGCCTGGCAGACGCCGGAAGGCATCGCCGTCAAGCGCGCCTATTCGGCGGACGACATCGCCGGCCTCGACTTCATCGACGGCTATCCCGGCATCGCCCCGTTCCTGCGCGGGCCGTACCCGACCATGTACGTGACGCAGCCGTGGACCATCCGCCAGTACGCCGGCTTCTCGACAGCCGAAGACTCCAACGCCTTCTACCGGCGCAACATCGCCGCCGGGCAGAAGGGCCTGTCGGTGGCCTTCGATCTCGCCACCCACCGCGGCTACGACAGCGACCACCCGCGCGTGCGCGGCGATGTCGGCATGGCCGGCGTGGCCATCAATTCCATCTACGACATGCGCACGCTGTTCTCCGGCATCCCGCTCGACCAGATGACCGTGTCGATGACCATGAACGGCGCAGTGCTGCCGGTACTGGCGCTGTTCATCGTCGCCGGCGAGGAGCAGGGCGTGGCGCCGGCCAAGCTCGCCGGCACCATCCAGAACGACATCCTGAAAGAGTTCATGGTGCGGAACACCTACATCTATCCGCCCGAACCCTCGATGCGCATCATCTCCGACATCTTCGCCTTCACGTCGGCGAAGATGCCGAAGTTCAACTCCATTTCCATCTCGGGCTACCACATGCAGGAGGCCGGCGCGACGGCCGATCTGGAGCTCGCCTACACGCTGGCCGACGGCGTCGAGTACGTGCGCGCCGGCGTCAACGCCGGGCTCGACATCGACGCGTTCGCTCCCAGGCTGTCGTTCTTTTGGGCAATCGGCATGAACTACTTCATGGAGGTCGCCAAGATGCGTGCCGCCCGCCTGCTGTGGGCGAACCTCATCAAGGCGGAGTTCAAGCCGAAGGACTTGAAGTCGCTGGCGCTGCGCACGCATTGCCAGACCTCGGGCTGGAGCCTGACCGCGCAGGACGCGTTCAACAACGTCACCCGCACGGCAATCGAAGCGCTGGCAGCCACGCACGGCGGCACACAGTCGCTGCACACCAATGCGCTCGACGAGGCGATCGCCCTGCCGACGGACTTCTCGGCGCGCATTGCCCGCAACACGCAGCTGTTCATCCAGCAGGAGACCGGCACGTGCCGGATCATCGATCCCTGGGGTGGCAGCCACTACGTCGAGCGCCTCACCTACGAGCTGGCGCGCAAGGCGCAGGCGCACATCGCCGAGGTCGAGGAGCTGGGCGGCATGGCCAAGGCCATCGCGGCCGGCATTCCCAAGATGCGCATCGAAGAAGCGTCCGCACGCACGCAGGCCCGCATCGACGCGGGCGTACAGACCATCGTCGGCGTCAACAAGTACCAGGTGACCGACCAGGCCGAGATCGAGGTGCTGAAGGTCGACAACAAGAGCGTGCGCGAGAGCCAGATCGCCAAGCTGCAGCGCCTGAAGGGCGAGCGCGACGAGAAGGCCGTAGCTGCGGCGCTGGTGGCGCTAACCGAGGCGGCGAAAAGCGGCCAAGGCAATCTGCTGGAGATGGCGGTGGCGGCGGCGCGCGCCAAGGCCACCGTCGGCGAGATTTCGGACGCCATGGAGAAGGTGTGGGGCCGGCATCGCGCCGACTCGCGCGCCGTGTCCGGCGTCTACACGGCAGAGGCAGGCAAGATGAACAAGGATGTCGATCGCGTGCGCCGCATGGCCGAGGAGTTCGCCGCCAACGACGGCCGACGGCCGCGCATCCTGGTCGCCAAGATGGGCCAGGACGGCCACGACCGCGGCCAGAAGGTGATCGCGTCCGCGTTTGCCGATCTCGGCTTCGATGTCGACATCGGCCCGCTGTTCGCCACTCCCGACGAGGCGGCGCGCCAGGCGGTCGAGAACGACGTGCACATCATCGGCGTGTCGTCGCTGGCGGCCGGACACCTGACGCTGGTGCCGGATCTTACCGCGGCGCTCGAGAAGGAAGGCCGCGGCGACATCATGATCGTGGTCGGCGGCGTCATCCCGCCGTCGGACTATGACGCGCTGTTTGCGGCCGGCGCCAAGGCCGTGTTCGGCCCTGGCACCAACATCCCGGTCGCGGCTGCGGATTTGCTCGACAAGCTCAACGCGCAGCTGGGCTACGGGCCACGCGCCGCGGCAGAGTAGAGCACTCCGCCCGGGCCGTTAGAGCTGCGCGCTCACGGTTTCGGCAATGTCTTCAGCCAATCACTCACCACCCCCACGACCTCGCCGTCCTGGCCCTGAAAGCCATGATGCGTGTCGGCTTCGCAAGGGTCGCTGCCCGTGGCCGTGCCGCCGCTGAGGATCTTGACATCCACCTTGGCGGCCTTGGTCAGCAGCGCCTTGAACTTGCCCGCCGACGACGCGGCCGAATACCGGCAGCCGTCCTTGCTGTGGTTGACGAGCAAGGTCGATTGCGTGATGCGCTCGAGCCGGCCGACGTTGCGCTCCGCCGACGGCTGCGTGTTGTCGACGTGCATCAGCATGCCCGACGTGATGACGATGGCGTCAGGCTTCTCTTCGCCGCTCAGCTGCACGCCCGCCTTGGCGACCGACAGCGCGGCCCGGCTGGTGCCCACCAGATAAACGGGAGCGGCCAGCCCGCGCAGATGTTTGACCAGTGCGCCGATGTCACGCGCGTACGCCTCCGACCAGCGATAGCGGGGCACGCCGCCCGTGCCTTGTTTCAGATCGGGCGCAATATCAGGCACGGCGGTGAGAAACCCGTCCGTGGCATAGGCGGCTCGTGTACGTACCAGCTGGTTGCCCGCGCCCCAGCCGATGCTGCCGTCCTTGCCAAGCCGCAGATTGCCATGCCCGCCAGCAAGCAGGATGACGCTGCCCTGGGGCTTGTCGGGCGGAGTAAGCAAAAGCAGGCGCATGCTCTGGCCGGGCCGGGTTGGTAAATCGACCACCTTGTTGGTCTGGGCCTGGGCCGGTTGCATCGACAGGAGTCCGGCCAAGCCGGCAACCGCAAGCCCCAAGACAGTTCCATTGAATGACAGCACGCAAGGCCCCCTTTGTGGTTAGTGCAACGAACGAAAAATTGACCATTGGCCTGTACCTGCTGCCCCTGGCGGAATGTGGATGCGGGGCGAGCCACATCGCCGCCTTGACAGCGCCCAGGTGCGCGGGTATCTCGTGGCTCCAGCTCTTGGCACTCTCTTATGCGAAGTGCTAACAGCTGTTAACTCCCATCAAACCATTCGGGGCTTCACTCTGCTAAGCCCCTGAAATCCGGAGAGCTTTCTTCCATGAAGTTCCGTCCTTTGCACGATCGCGTGGTGGTTCGTCGCGTCGACAGCGAAACCAAGACCGCCGGCGGCATCATCATCCCCGACACGGCTGCCGAGAAGCCCCAGCAGGGCGAGATCATCGCCGTTGGCCCCGGCGCGCGTGACGAGGCCGGCAAGATCAATGCCCTCGACGTCAAGAAGGGCGACAAGGTGCTGTTCGGCAAATGGTCGGGCACCGAGGTCAAGATCGACGGTCAGGAACTCCTGATCATGAAGGAGAGCGACATCATGGGTGTGCTCGACCGCTGAACCCGCAGCGTGAGTGGCCAGTCGTGAGTTGCCTCGGCTGCACCGACACCCCCACTCACCACTGACGACCGACCAACTCCCCCTTTTGCCCCAATCTCGAGAAGCTAGGAGCTAGTTCACAATGGCTGCGAAAGACGTCAAGTTTTCAACCGAAGCCCGCGAGCGCATGCTGCGCGGCGTCGACATCCTCTCCAACGCCGTGAAGGTGACGCTCGGTCCCAAGGGCCGCAACGTCGTCATCGAGAAGTCGTTCGGCGCGCCGCGCACCACCAAGGACGGCGTCACCGTCGCCAAGGAGATCGAGCTCGAGGACAAGTTCGAGAACATGGGCGCGCAGATGGTGCGCGAGGCGGCCCAGAAGACCAACGACGTCGCCGGCGACGGCACCACCAGCGCTTGCGTGCTGACCCAGGCGATCGTGCGTGAGGGCATGAAGGCGGTGGCCGCCGGCATGAACCCGATGGACCTGAAGCGCGGCATCGACAAGGCCGTCCTCCAAGTCGTCGAGGACATCCAGAAGAAGGCCAAGAAGGTCAAGAACAGCCAGGAAGTCGCGCAGGTCGGCACCATCTCGGCCAACGGCGAGAAGGCGATCGGCGATATGATCGCCGAGGCCATGCAGAAGGTCGGCAACGAGGGTGTCATCACCGTCGAAGAGGCCAAGAGCCTCGAGAGCGAACTCGACGTGGTCGAGGGCATGCAGTTCGACCGTGGCTACCTGTCGCCCTACTTCATCACCAACGCCGACAAGATGATCGCCGAGCTGGAGGAGCCCTACCTGCTCATCCACGAGAAGAAGTTGGCCAGCCTGCAGCCCCTGCTGCCGGTGCTCGAGGCGGTCGTGCAGACCGGCAAGCCGCTGCTGATCGTTGCCGAGGAAGTGGAAGGCGAAGCGCTCGCCACCCTGGTGGTCAACAAGCTGCGCGGCGGCCTCAAGGTCGCTGCCGTCAAGGCACCGGGCTTCGGCGATCGCCGCAAGGCCATGCTGGAGGATATCGCCATCCTCACCAACGGCCAGGTGATCAGCGAGGATCTCGGCATCAAACTCGAGAACGTCTCGCTCGACATGCTGGGCAAGGCCAAGCGCGTGCGCATCGAGAAGGAGAACACCACCATCATCGATGGCGCCGGCAAGAAGAAGGAGATCGAGGGTCGCGTCGCTCAGATCAAGGCCCAGATCGAAGAGACCACCTCCGACTACGACAAGGAGAAGCTGCAGGAGCGGCTGGCCAAGCTCGCCGGCGGCGTGGCAGTCATCAAGGTCGGCGGCGCCACCGAGGTCGAGGTCAAGGAGCGCAAGGATCGCGTCGATGACGCGCTCAATGCGACCCGAGCCGCGGTCGAGGAAGGCATCGTCGTCGGCGGCGGCGTGGCGCTGCTCAAGGCCGGCCAGGCGCTCACCGTGAAGGGTGAAAACGAGGACCAGGACGCTGGCATCAACATCGTCCGCAAGGCCCTGCAGTCGCCGATCCGCCAGATCGCCGAGAATGCCGGCGTGGAAGGCTCGATCGTGGTCGGCAAGGTGCTGGAAGGTCGCGCAGCTGCGTTCGGCTACGACGCCCAGAACGACGAGTACGGTGACATGTTCGAAAAGGGCGTGATCGATCCGGCCAAGGTCGTGCTGTCGGCGCTGCAGAACGCGGCATCCATCGCTGGTCTGTTGATCACGACGGAAGCCGGTGTCGCCGAGGCGCCGAAGAAGAAAGAGGCGCACAGCCACGGCCACGGTGACATGGGTGGCATGGGCGGCATGGGCATGTAAGCCGCGCAGTCATTCTAAAGACGGCGTTCAAGGGCGTGCCACTGGCGGACAACCGCTGCTGGCGCGCCTTTTTCGTTCGCAAGCGAGGACGGCAGTTAGCACCTCGTAAAGGCTGATAGAGGCGGCGGATGGCCGCGCGGCGGCGCTAACCCATTGATGATACTAATTCTTAAGGCACCTAGCCGAGGCTGCGATCTGCCTCCCCAGGCCTCCCGTCCGGCGGCCTCGGGCAAGGCGCGTTCGTGTGCGGTCACGTGGTCATGCAGAGTATCGTTTTCGACGACAGCGGCGAGATGTGGGATGCCAAGTCCTACCGCCTGGTGGAGATGCTGCAGGCATCTCTCTACGGGGAGGAGCTGCTCAACTATGCCGTAAAGAACCTCGGCTTCGTTGTCGTCAACGACAGCAAAGGCTCGTTGCGCATCCGCGTGAGACCGAGCGTCGTTTCGCCGATGGCCTTTAGCGGCTTCCTCTACTGGCTGCTGGACCGGTCCGTCGAACGCGTGCTCCTGTCGATCCTGGACAAAACCGGCTGGACGCACGAGTTGTTCGGCGACAAGCAAGATGCCCTGAACCGCCTGCTGCAATGCTGCGGCCCGACCTACGAAGATCGAGCGGGCGAGTTCCTGCGCAAGCAGCGCAAGCTGGATCACCTGCCGTCCAGCAGTCCTCTACGCGGCCTCCTCAACATCTGGTCGGAAACTTTCCACCTCGATAAGCGTGAGCAACTGTGGAGCATCACGCGTGAGGCACTGAAGGGACGCTACGCGCTGCTCGAGTCGACAGAGAGATCGCCCAATCTCGTCTTCCAGGAAATCGGCCCGGGCTTCCTCAGCTTCAACGACACATGGCTGTCGCAGGCGCGCGGGCTGCGCCTCGAGGACCAGATCGATTTCGCGTACGGCAAGTGGCTGGCCTCCACCTACAAGGACGCCATGAATGCCGGCGGTCCCTGCCTGGAGGACGTGGATGCCATCATCAACCGGCCGGACGGCGGGCGCCGCCGTGTGCGCTACCGCCGCCTGATCCTGACCGGACAGAAGAAGAAGGGGCCGCTATCCGTTCTGAGCGCGTCGGTCATCGACGACAGCATCGACCTGCGTGTCGAACGTATCAAGGAAGTTGCGCAGGTCTGAGACCAGCTCCTCGGGCCGCATCCACAAGAACGCCAGGTACATGTCTCCGAGCGGCGTGTTGCGCCAGTCGAGGACCCACTGGATGTTGTTGTAACCGCAGCGCTTGTGAAAGCCGCCGTTGACCACGCCCTTGTCCATCACCGTCGTGGTGAAATCGGAATTCCACCGGGTATAGGCGTAGGCGCGTGAAATGCGCGGCAAGATGCCGGACAGCCAGCGCTTGCGGTAGTCCGGCCGGTACCAGCCACCGCCAGAGAAGACCACGCGCCCGGTGACGAACTTGGTGGCCTCGGAGGTGACAGTGCAGGTCTCGCCCGGCAAAGCCTGCTTCTCGGGGTGGTCGTAGAACAGCCGCAGGCTGCGCGCGGCATCGTAGAAGGACGAATCGGGCCAGTCGTATAAGCGTGCGGCCTGGGTGGCGACTACGTCGCCCGCACAATTCCGCCCGAGAATGCAGAACGAATGTTCTGCGTCGAGATCGTTATACCGCGTGCTGAACAGCGGGACGAGCGGCTTCCAGGTGGCGCGATTGCGATCATTGACTCGCTGCAACTCGTGCAGCGGCGCAAATTCGAGCGTCACGCCGCGTTCGCGCGCTGCGGCATCAGCCATCAGGAAAAACCTGCCGAGCACATCGGCTGGTCCGTGCTCGACAGTGACATCAGTCAGCCACGATGGTGTGGACCGGTCACTGCGCGCGCTCTGTGGTATGGGCTTAATGAACTCTTGACGTTCGTTCGCGATTGCTACTTCTACTGATCTCTGCTCAACCATTGACTCCTCCGCGACACCACACTCGGCGTCATTCTGAGGCAGCGTTTAACATTCTGCCAACGCTGTTATCTAGACGGCGTGGCGAAAATATTTAGACAGCGCGGCAAAAAACCGCCGTTTTGGTTTCCACTGCTGAAAGTGACCCAATATGGCGCAAAACGGTCGTTAACAGTTTCGTGAGGAGTCGGATGGTGAGCCGCCGTCGCTTGCTGAAGATGCTAACCGGTTTCGCTGCGGTGGGTGCAGGCGGCTGGGCACTGCTGCGCGGTGCGCGCGCCAACGCCTATTATCAAGGCCCTTTATCGGACCACTTCGACGGCACGCGCTTCTTCAATCCAAGCGGCTTGCGGCCCAAAGGACCGGGCGCATTCCTGAAATGGCAGCTAGGCGGTCGCAGTGCTGCTAGCTGGCCTGCGAATTATCCGAGCCCATTCCGCGATCGTCCGCCCGCGCGCCACGAAGGTGATGGTGCGCGCATCGCCTATGTTGGACATGCGTCTTTCTTGATCCAGACGCGCGGACGCAATCTGCTCGTCGATCCAGTATGGGCCGCACAAGTCGGTCCTCTATCCTTTATCGGACCGCGACGGGCGAATGAGCCCGGCATTGCGTTCGAGGATCTACCGCGTATCGACGCGGTGCTCGTCACGCATAATCACTACGATCACATGGACACGCAGGTGATCGGCCGAGTTTGGCAAAACTTCCGCCCGCGCGTCATTACGCCGCTCGGCAACGATACGATCCTGTCGCGTGCGGTGCCGGGGCTGACGGCAACTGCCGTGGACTGGGACGGCAAGGTCGATCTCGGTGACGGCCTGACCGTGCACGTGGAGCCGACCGTGCATTGGTCGGCGCGCGGCATCGGCGACCGTATGCACGCGCTATGGGCGAGCTTCGTCCTGGAGGCCGGGGCAAACAAGATCTACTGCATCGGCGATACCGGCTTTGCCGACGGCAACAGTTTCCGCCGCGTGCGCGAGCGCCACCCCGGGCTGGCGCTGGCGCTGGTGCCCATCGGCGCCTACGAACCGCGCTGGTTCATGCGCAACAACCACATCAACCCCACGGAGGCGGTCGAGGTGCTGGAGTTGTCCGGCGCCGCGCGTGCGCTCGGCCATCACTGGGGCACCTTCCACCTCACCGACGAGGCGATCGAGCAGCCCATGCTCGACCTGGCTGTCGCCCGCGACGCACGCGGCATTGCGCCCGAGCGCTTCCCGGCCTTGCGGCCGGGCCAAGTGCACACGATCGCCTGACGTCCGGCCTTCGTCAGATAGGGAGGCGGCTGCCGGGAGGTGGGTATCGGCCGCAAGGCTCGGCGGCCGCGTCGCGCGTCCATCGGGTCGGAAAGGCCTTAGCCTGCGCCCGACGACAGCTGTGCCAGCAGGATACCGGAGATGACGAGCACCAGCGCGACGAGGTGGAACATCATGAACGGCTCGCCGAGCAGCACCACGGCCAGGATCGCCGAGAACACCGGCACCAGGTTCATGAATATCCCCGCGCGCCCGGGCCCGATCAGGTCGACGCCGCGCATGAAGTAGAGCTGCGCCAGGCACGATGGGAATATGGCAACGAAGGCCGTCACCATCAGCCCCTGGCTGGTCGGCATGGTCAGTCCGGTGGTGAGCGCCTCGAAGGCGAGCAGCGGCAGCGATGTCAGCGCCGCGATCAGCGCCAGCAGCGTGAAGAAAGGGGCGCCCGGTATCGCCGGGCGTTTGCGCAGCGCCACGGCATAGAACGCATAGAGCACGCAGGCGATCAACATCAGCAGATCACCCCGGTTGAACTCGATATCGAGGATGCCGAGCGGTACACCGCGCGTCGCAATCACCAGCACGCCAATCGAGGTGATCAGCACGCCCACCACCTGCATCAACGTCACGCGCGTGCCGTGCGCCAGGAAGGCGCCCACCATCACGAAGATCGGCAGTGCGCCCTGCAGAATGCCGATGTTGATGGCGGTGGTGTAATGGCCCGCCACATAGAACAGCACGTTGAAGCCGGTGAACCCCAGCGCCCCCATCAGGATCACGCTGGTCAGCTTCGGCTTGATCAGCGGCCAGTACTGCCGCACCTGCCTGCCATAGACCGGCCACAGCACCGCCAGTACCAGCACCCAGCGCAGGAACACCAGCGACAGCGGTGTGATCTGACCGACAGCCAGCCGGCTGCAGATGGCGTTGCCGGCCCAGAATATCCCGCACAGGCCAAGCAGAAGGCTCGGCGAGTCGTAGAAACGCTCGTTCAGGCGTTTGAGGCTGCTTATCACGGGCTTGCGCTTTCGAGACTTTCGCTACGCTAGGACGCACTCGTCATGGCCGGCCTATTCCCAGCCAGCCATCAACTTCTTAAAAACTCGAGGATGGCTGGATTCTCGGGACAAGCCCGAGGATGACCGTTGGCCTTGGAAATTCCAGTTCAACCAAAATTGGGATCAGCGTTTGCAGCCGGCCAGTTTGCGCTCGCGGTTCTGGGCCTGGGCTTTCCAGCTGTCAGGGCTTTGCGTGGTACACCAGGCAAGATGCGCCTGCCGGTCTGTATTCCACTCCGGCCCGGCGAAGCCGCATTTCCTGAGCTCGTTCTGCTGCTGCTGCTTGATGGCCGTATCGGCGTACCAGGCGCAGTTCGCGGCCTGCGCGGCGGCGTCGCGAGGTACGGCCAGCAGGAGCGCGAGACCGGCGAGGAGCAGCAGGGCGGCAACGGTCGTGATGGATCGCATGGGCGGGTCCTCGGGTGTCATCCTCGCTCGCACCTTATCGACGCTTGGTGCCATGCCATTGTGAATACTCCGCGGCCCTGCACCGCGGCAAATGTTTCCGCCTGTCATCCCTGCCTGAGCGCAGGTCCAAGCCGGGACCCAGGGGCCACAGCGGTCTCGCCGCGGCCCTGGGTCCCGGATATTCGCTGCCGCGAACTCCGGGATGACATCGGACCTCAGGCGCCCAGCCGGGAGGCGATGGAGCGCGCCAGCCGGTCGAGATCCGGGGTCCAGGCCGCCGCCCTGGAGGCGATCAGATTGGCCTGCGACCGGAGGATGACGCCGTCGTCCAGCACCTTCAAGCCGTTGGCCTTCAGCGTGGCACCCGTGGTGGTGATGTCGACGATCAGCTCGGCGAGGCCGGCAGCCGGGGCGCCCTCGGTCGCCCCCAGGCTCTCGACGATGCGGTAGCCGGTGACGCCGTGACGGGTGAAGAAGCGCCGCGCCATGTTCATGTACTTGGTGGCGACGCGCACCTGCCGGCCGTGTGTACGGCGATAGGCGAGCGCCATCTCCTCCAGGTCCGACAGGCGGCGCACGTCGAGCCAGCAGGCCGGCACCGCCACCACCACGTCGGCACGGCCGAAGCCGCACGCCTGCAGGAACTCGACGCGCTGGTCGGCATCGGCGATGGTCTCGCGGATCAGGTCCTCGCCGGTGATGCCGAGGTGCGCGCTGCCGGTCTTCAGGAATTGCGCGATCTCCGAGGAGGACACGAAGTTCACCTCGACCTCCGGCATCTCGGCGATCTCGCCCTTGTAGCCGCGCGCCGGGCCCGACTTGCTGACGGTGAAACCGGCCTTGGCCAGCGCGGCGTTGCACTGGTCCATCAGGCGGCCCTTGGAGGGCAGCGCCAGCACGAGCTTGCCGCTCATGGTGCGCCTCCCTCGAGGATGGCGAGCAGGCGCTCGGTGTGGATGCACGAGCCGACCGCTGCCACCTGACCAGGTGCGCCCACCTCCGCCAGCAGGCTGTCGTAGCGGCCGCCGCCGGCCACCGCGCTCTTCGGCCCCAGCTGCGGGGCGATCAGCTCGAACACGAAGCCGGTGTAGTACTCGAGGTCGCGCCCGAACTCGGCGGAGAACTCGGCATCGTCGAGGTCGATGCCCGCCTGGCCCAGCAGCTCGAGACGGCGGCGGAAGGCGTCGAGCCCACCGGCAAGGTCGAGGTTGCGGCCGCGCAGCAGGTCTTCGACCTGGCGGGCGGCGGTCCTGGCCGGGCCCTTCACCGTGACATAGCTCTCGATCAGCGCGGCGTCCTCTCTGGCCAGCGGCGTTTCGCGCGCGTCAGCGGCTTCCGCCAGCAGCCGCTGGGCGATTTCCGCCAGCGAGCGCGTACCGATCAGCTCGATGCCGGACTGGTCGAGGTAATCGCCGACGATGTCGGCGGCATTGCCGGGGTCGGCCGGATCGAGCTTGTCGGCCAGCGCCGCCGGCAGTCCCTGCGCGGCCAGCGCCTCCTTCGAGGTGAGCCGCCCCAGCTCGGCGCGGAACGCCTCCGGCCGCCAGAACTGGTGCTTGAGGCGACGGCGCCAGCGCGCCGGCATGGGCAGGGCGTCGAGCAGCGCATTGAACAGGCCGAGATCGCCCATGCGCAGCGTGAACTGCGCCAGACCCGCTTCGCGCAGGGCTTCCGCAATGGTGGCGACCACGGCGGCGTCGTCCTGCTCACGGTCAGCGGCGGCAAACAACTCGATACCGGCCTGGCGAAACTCGCGCGGGTGAGCGCTGCCGGCGCCGGCCGGCTGATAGCGGAACGCCGAGCCCGAGTAGCAGTAGCGGGCCGGCACGCTGCCGTCCGCATAGCGGGCGAGATGCAGCCGGCAGGTCGGCACGGTGAGATCGGGGCGCAGGCACAGCTCCTCGCCGTCCGGGTCGGTGAACACGTAGGTGCGCGCGCGCAGGCTCTCGCCGACCACGTCGAGGAACAGTCCGGCCGGCTGGATGACGGCCGGCGCCACCGGCTCGTAGCCGGCGCGCGCGAACACCGTCATCAGGCGCTGTGCCTGCGCCTGCAGGGCCTCGAATTTCTGTGCGGTCTCGGGCGGCATGGTGCCTATCCCGCCGCGCACGGTCTGCCTCCCCCTGCAGGGGGGAGGACGGAACGCCACGGGCTTAGCTCGCCAACACGACGTGTGCCAAGGACATCGACCGGCGAGCCAAGTCCGATGACGTTCCTGGTGGGGGTGATGTTGGCCGCGCGGACGGTCACCCCCGCCTGACGCGCCGAACGACGACTTAGCCCGCTCGGTTGCGCGGATCGCACGCGCAGTGCTGGCCGCCGCGAGCTAAGTCGTGGCGCGTCTTCCTCCCCCCTCCAGGGGGAGGCGGGTTGGAGCGCGAGGCTTGTTGGGTGCGCGAACGTCGGCATGGCGGGATCACTTATGCCGGGCGAGGAGGTCGCGCACGGCGGTAACGAGGTCGGCCTCGGGCACGGAGACCTGCGCCGGGCGACCTTCGCGCCACTCCTTGCTGTCCTTGATGGTGGCGGCCGCCTTGGCGCCCTCGATCAGGTCCTTGATCTGCACCTCGCCCTTGGCGCGTTCGTCGCCGCCCTGGATGACGACGCACGGGGCGCCGCGCTTGTCGGCGTATTTCATCTGCGCCTTCATGCCAGCGGTGCCGAGGTACATCTCGGCACGGATGCCGGCTTGCCGCAGCGACTGCGCCATCTTCTGGTAGTCGGCGAGGCGGTCCTTCTCCATGACCAGCACGACCACGGGGCCTTCGCTCGTCGGCGGGCTTGTCCTTGTTGATGGCGGCGAGCGCGGCTTGCAGCCGCGACACGCCGATCGAGAAGCCGGTGGCCGGGACCTTCTGGCCAAGGAAGCGCTCGACCAGGCCGTCGTAGCGACCGCCGCCGCCGACCGAACCGAAGCGCACGGTCTGGCCGTCCTCGTTGACGACGGGGATGGTGATCTCGGCTTCGAAGACGGGGCCGGTGTAGTACTCCAGGCCGCGGACGACCGAGGGGTCAATCTTAACGCGATCAGCGAATGCGCCAACTAGGTTCGCAATTCCCGCAAGTTCCTCGACGCCCTGCTTCCCGGTCGGTCCAAGCTCGGCAAAATCGCGCAGCCATTTGATCCAACCCTCGTTGGACTCAAACTCGTGCGGCAAGCTGTCCTTAGTGTAACCGTCAGGCTTTGGACTGGCGGAACTCGTCAAGGTGAAGCCGAGAAACCTAAGAACTGTATCGGCGCCCTTGGCTGTAAGGCCTGCGCCTTTGGTAAAATCACCGGATTCGTCCTTTCGACCTTCTGTCAACAGAAGGAACACTCCGTCTGCCCCGAGGCGATCCAGCTTGTCTACGGCGCGGAGAACTGCGAGCCGCTTTCCAGCGTTCTCATCGCCGCCAATGCCGATGCTCTCCATCAAGCCGTCGAGCACCTTTCGATTGCTCACTTTGATGACGTATTTGCCCCTGAGCCCCAGCGCCTCCATGGTGTCGGCGGCGAGCATGCAGATCTCGGCGTCGGCGGCGATGTTGTCCGTCCCAACCGTGTCAGCATCGAACTGGGTGAACTGGCGGAAACGGCCGGGTCCCGGCTTCTCGTTGCGCCACACGGGGCCGACTGCGTAGCGCCGGAAGGGCAGGGCGAGCTTCTGTTCCTTCAGTCTCTCCGCCACGTAGCGGGCGAGCGGTGCGGTGAGGTCGTAGCGCAGCGACAGCCACTGCTCGTCCTCGTCCTGGAACGAGAACACACCCTCGTTGGGCCGGTCCTGGTCGGGCAGGAACTTGCCGAGCGCATCGGTGTACTCGATGGCCGGCGTCTCCAGCGGCTCGAAACCATAGCGCTCGTACACCTGCCGGATCGTGTCCAGCATGCGCTGCGTCGCGCGGATGTCCTCCGGCGGCGTGTCGAGAAAGCCTTTGGGCAGCCGAGCCTGAGGCCCGGTGTTCTTGTTCGACTTGGCCATGTTCGTGAAAGCCGCTTGATTTGGCGGCGCTTATAGCCGATCGCCCCTGGCTGGCAAAGCCGTCGGCCGCGCAAAGGTCGCTGCGGCCGACGCCCGCGCGATCAATCCTTCCGCTTCCACTCGCCCCGCGGACAGATGCTGGTGCTGCGTGCCGGCGGCTGCTCCTGGCGATACTCCCACCCCATGACGGCCATCGCCAGGAACAGGGCGCGGCGCGCCGCCGACCGGTCGTCCTGGGCCAGCGACCGTTCCATGGCGGCCCGCAACTGGCGCACCGTGGCGGCGTCGGAGGATGACAAGGACGTCTCTCCCAATGCGGTGTCCAGGGCCGACAGAGAAGGATCGCGAGGACATTGCAAGGCTAGGCCCGGCGCCGTCAGGACGCTGAGCCAGGCGATGGCGGCAAGGGAAGCTTTCAACACGTGCTGGTCTCGCAAATTGCCGGCGCAATACGCTGTTGCAGGAATCAAGCCTGCGGCAGGAATGTGCCTTCCCGAGGGTCGCAATTTGGCACCTTTGTTGGCACAATACCCGACGGGGGAAAGGGAGAACCGGGGCAACCATCATGACACGTACTGCACCGCTGGGCGCGGCAGCCTTGGTGATTCTGGCCGGGCTCGGCGTGGCCGGCGCCACCACAGGGGCGCAGGCCCAGGAGGCGATCCAGTCCCGGGGCGTGGACACGTTCGACGAGATGCCGGCCTTCTGGGCCGTGACCGGGGTGCGCTCCGATGACGTGCTGCACCTGCGCGACGTTCCCAATGCCGACAGCAAGAGCCTGGCCCGCATCCCCTTTAACGCGCGCGGCCTCAAGCACCTCGGCTGCCGCCGCAACGAGATGCCCTTCGAGGACTGGATCAAGCTGAACAAGGAAGCGCGCAAGGCCGCGCTGATGCAGTGGTGCCGGGTCGAGTACAAGGGCCAGCAGGGCTGGGTGGCCGGCCGCTTCCTCAGGCCGGACGACACGCAGAAGCACTAGCTTTCCCATGAGCGTTCGGGGGATAGCTGGAGGCTCGGGACAAGCCCGGAGATGGTCATTTGGCCTCTGATTCCCGGGGTCGGTGATTGGGGTTGCCCCCACCTTCCCCGAATATCACGGGGGTGCTATGAGGGGCCCTGGAACAATTCCACCAACAGGCGGCTGAACGGGCCGCGCACCGGGGGCGAAAGGCCTTGGTGCGCCCGTTTTCGGCCAACCTGACGGATGAGGAGAACGAATATGGTGCAGCGGCCCATCCTGGACGAAAGCTCCGTAGCGCTCACCTTCGACGATGTTCTGCTCGTGCCCCGCCCCTCCGACGTGCTGCCCGCCGAGGTCGACGTGGCCTCGCGCGTGACGCGCGAGATCACAGTCAGGATCCCGGTGCTGTCCTCCGCCATGGACACCGTCACCGAGGGTCGGCTCGCCATCGCCATGGCCCAGGCCGGCGGTATCGGCGTGATCCATCGCAACCTCACCCCCGAGGTGCAGGCCGAGCAGGTGGCGATGGTCAAGCGCTACGTTTCGGGCATGGTGGTCAATCCCGTTACCATCAGCCCGACGGCGACGCTCGGCGATGCCCTGCGTCTGATGGACGAGCACACCATCTCCGGCATTCCCGTGGTCGAGCCCGGCAAGTCCGGCAAGCTGGTCGGCATCGTCACGCACCGCGACGTGCGCTTTGCCAACAATCCCAAGACGCCTGTCTCCGAACTGATGACCAAGAAGGTGATCACCGTGCGCGAAGGTGTGTCGCGCGAGGATGCGCAGCGGCTGCTGCATCAGCATAAGATCGAGAAGCTGCTGGTGGTCGACGATGCCCACCGCTGCATCGGCCTCGTCACGGTCAAGGACATCGAGAAGGCGCAGAAATACCCCAACGCCTGCAAGGACGAGCAGGGGCGCCTGCGCGTGGCGGCGGCCACCAGCGTCGGCGATGACGGCTTCCAGCGCGCCGAGCGGTTGATCGATGCCGGCGTCGACCTGGTGGTGGTCGACACCGCGCACGGCCACTCCAGCCGCGTGCTGGAGGCGGTGGGGCGCATCAAGAAGCAGTCCAACCAGGTGCAGGTGATCGCCGGCAACGTCGCCACCGGCGACGGCACCAAGGCGCTGATCGACGCCGGCGCCGACGCGGTCAAGGTCGGCATCGGGCCCGGCTCCATCTGCACGACGCGCATCGTGGCGGGAGTCGGCATGCCGCAGCTCACCGCCATCATGGATGCAGTGGAGGCGGCCAGGAAGCAGGATATCCCCATCATCGCCGACGGCGGCATCAAGTACTCGGGCGACATGGTCAAGGCCCTGGCCGCCGGCGCCGACTGCGTGATGGTGGGCTCGCTGCTGGCCGGCACGGACGAGGCGCCGGGCGAGACCTATCTCTACCAGGGCCGCACCTACAAGGCTTATCGGGGCATGGGTTCGGTCGGAGCCATGGCCCGCGGCAGCGCCGACCGCTACTTCCAGCAAGAGGTGAAGGACACGCTCAAGCTGGTGCCCGAGGGCATCGAGGGCCAGGTGCCCTACAAGGGCTCCGTGGATGGCGTGTTGCATCAGCTGGTCGGCGGCCTGCGCGCCGGCATGGGCTATATCGGCGCGGCCAACCTCGGCTCACTGCGTGAGCGCGCGCGGTTCGTGCGGGTGTCCCCGGCGGCCGTCAGCGAGAGCCACACGCACGGGGTAGCGGTCACACGCGAGGCCCCGAACTATCCCCGCAACCTCTAAGACATACCACCTCGGCGAGGCCCATCCCCGTGACCCAGGTCGACATCATGTACCCGGTGTTCGTGCAGGTGCTGCTCACCATCGTGGTGTACTGCCTGCTGGGCGCCGCCCGCACGCGCGCGGTCCGCACAGTGGACCGGCAGCGTGGTCCCGATCTTGCCATGGGCACCTTCAGCTGGCCGGATGATGCCGCCAAGCGCGCCAACAACCAGCGCAACCAGTTCGAGCTGCCGGTGCTGTTCTATGCGGTGGTGGCCTTCGCGCTGATCCTGAAGGGCGCCGATCTCATCATGATCGTGCTGGCCTGGGTGTTCGTGCTGACCCGCCTCGTACATGCCGCGATCCACATCGGACCCAACAAGGTGCGCTGGCGCTCGCCGGCTTTCGGCCTGGGGTTTCTGATCGTCGTCATCATGTGGATCAAGCTGCTGCTGCACGTGCTGTCGGCGGGGTCGGCCTGAGCCGATGCGCCCTGGCGCGCACATCGCCGCCGCCGTCGAGGTGCTCGACGAGATCCTGACCCGGCACCGGCCCGCCGCAACGGCGCTGGCCGACTGGGGCAAGAGCCACCGCTTCGCCGGCTCCGGCGACCGCTCGGCTATCGGCAACCTGGCCTACGACGCGCTGCGCCGCCGGCGGTCGCTCGCCGCGCAGATGCAGAGCGACACCCCCCGCGCCCTGGCATTGGCGGCGGCCCCGCGCGCACTTGGCCTGTCGGTGGAGGCCGTCATCGCCGGCGCCGACGGGTCGCCGCATGCCCTGCAGCCGCTCAGCCAGGCCGAGCAGGTCGCCCTGTCTCACTCTCTGCCTCCCGATACACCCGCGGACATCCTCGGCGACATTCCCGACTGGCTCGCCCCCTCGTTCCAGCGCGCCTTCGGCGCGGCGGCCGGCGAGGAGGGTGCGGCGCTGGCGCGGCGGGCCCCGGTCGACGTGCGCGCCAATGCCCTCAAAGCCGACCGCGAGCGCGTGCTGAAGGCGCTCGCCCGTTTCTCCGCCCAGCCGACCCCCTACTCCCCGGTCGGCGTGCGCATCGCAGCTCCGGCAGGCGCCGGCCGCCAGCCCAACGTCGAGGCCGAGACCGGGCACGGCAAGGGCTGGTATGAAGTGCAGGACGAGGGCTCGCAGATCGCCGCGCTGCTGGCCAACGCCTCCCCCCGCCAGCAAGTGCTCGACATTTGTGCAGGTGCCGGCGGCAAGACGCTGGCCATGGCGGCAGCCATGCACAACACCGGTCAGATCTACGCCTACGACGCCGACCCCGTGCGTCTGCGGCCGATCTTCGAGCGGCTGAAGCGCGCCGGCGTCCGCAATGCCCAGGTTCTGAGCGCGGGCGACGAGGGCGCGCTGACTGGGCTCGGCCCCCGCTTCGACCTCGTGCTCATCGACGCCTCCTGCACAGGTACGGGCGCGTGGCGCCGCCGGCCGGACGCGAAATGGCGGCTGAAGCCCGCCAATCTGGCGCAACGGCAGGGTGAGCAGAGGTCTGTGCTCGCGCTCGGCGCGTCCATGGTCAAGCCCGGCGGCCGGCTGGTCTACGTCACCTGCTCGGTGCTGCCGGAGGAGAACGGCGACCAGATCGCCGCCTTTCTAGTGAACCATCCACAGTTTGCGACGTTGCCGTGGGGTGATGCGTGGCGGGCGTCGATGGGCAGCGATCCACCAAAGGCGGCCGACGGCAGCGAGCAGACCTTGCTGCTTACTCCGGCGCGTCACCAAACCGACGGCTTCTTCATCGCCGTCATGACGAGGCAAACATGAGCTGTGGCGAGCGAGCGCCGCACGCGTGCCAGCTTGCACAAAGCTGACATCGTCCACAGATAAATGTTTGACAGGATTTGGTGAGAGACTAAGGATCGCGTTTTGTTGAGGCCAGAGGGGTCTCGTTATTGACCGCCGGGAGTTCGGCGTTGACGGAGGGCCTGGTGCTCTCCACCAGCCGCATCGGCGGCAACGAGGAGGACGTGCGTCCACCATGGTAATGCCTTCCAAGCCGAAGCGTCCGAAACGCTTGGCCTCGCGTTCTTGCCTCGGCCCGGTTGCGGATCTTGAGGCGCACCTGCCCGAAGAGTGGTGGCGAAAACTCTTCAACGCCCTCTACGTGAAGACCGACGGCGATGTCGTCGAGAACAGGGAGAACACGCGCCGCGAGGTCGACTTCATCGTCGGCTCGGCGGCCATCCAATCCCACAGCCACATCCTCGACCTGTGCTGCGGCCAGGGCCGGCATTGCCTGGAGCTGGCACGGCGCGGCTTCCGGCACGTGATGGGTCTCGACCGCTCGCGCTATCTGGTGCGGCTCGCCAAGAAGCGGGCGCAGACCGAAGGGTTGCAGGTGCTGTTCAAGGAAGGCGATGCGCGCAACCCGCGCCTGCCGGAGAACAGCATGGATTGCGTTGCCATCATGGGCAACTCGTTCGGCTACTTCTCCAACAAACAGGACGACGAGAAGGTCCTCACCGCGGTCGGCAAGATCCTTCGACCCAGCGGCCAGCTGGTGCTCGACATCACCGACGGCACGCACATGCACGACAACTTCGACAAGCGGTCGTGGGAGTGGATCGACGAGCATCACTTCGTCTGCCGCGAGCGCTCCATCAGCCAGGATGGGGAACGCCTGATCTCGCGCGAAGTTATTGTGCATGACGAGATGGGCGTCATCGCCGACCAGTTCTACGCCGAGCGTCTCTACACGCGCGAGAGCATCGGCAAGCTGATGGAAAAGACCGGCTTCCGCAATGTACGCCACCACGGCCACGCCGAGGCCGTGTCGGACCGCGACCAGGACCTCGGCATGATGGCGCGGCGCATTCTGTTGTCTGCCGATGCCCCGAACCTGCCGGTGCGCAAGCGCGGCAAGCTGCAGGCGCTGGACGTCACGGTCGTGATGGGCGACCACCGGCTGCCCGATCAGGTCAAGCGCGACGGCACCTTCAATCCCGAGGACCTCGACACCGTCCGCAAGCTCAAGGACGCATTGGCCGAGCTGCCGAACTACAAATTCCGCTTCCTCGACAACCACGGCACGCTCGAGCGGGATCTGTCGGATCTGCGCACCGACCTGATCTTCAATCTGTGCGACGAGGGGTTCAACAACGACCCCTTCAAGGAGCTGCACGTGCCGGCCATGCTGGAGGTGCTGGGCATTGGCTACACGGGCGCGGGACCTGCTGCGCTTGCCGCCTGCTATGACAAGGGTCTAGTGCGCGCCGTGGCCCAAGGCCTCGACGTGCCGGTGCCGCTGGAGAGCTACGTGCGCCCGGGCGACCAGGGTGCGACGCTGCCGTCGGTGTTCCCGGCACTGCTCAAGCCCAATCAGGGCGACAGCAGCCAGGGCATCACCAAGGACTCGGTGGTCACCAACGAGAAGGCACTGCTCGACTCGCTCGACCGGCTGCGGGCCGACTTCCCCAAGCGCGGCGTGCTGGTGCAGGAATTCCTGACCGGGGCGGAATACTCGGTGCAGCTGATCGGCAATCCCGATCAGGGCCTGCGCGCATTGCCGATCCTCGAGGTCGACTACTCGCGGCTTGACGACAAGCTGCCGAAGATCCTGGGCTACGAATCCAAGTGGCTGCCCGACAGCCCCTACTGGACGCAGATCAAGTATCGCGAGGCGACGCTGCCCGATCAGCAGCAGCAGCAGATGATCGACGGCTCCTCGCGCCTGTTCGAGCGCCTCGGCTGCCGCGACTATGCGCGCTTCGACTTCCGCGCCGATGCCAAGGGCGAGATCAAGCTGCTCGAGGTCAACCCCAATCCGGGCTGGTGCTGGGACGGCAAGATGAACATCATGGCCGGCTTCCAGGGCATGCGCTATTCGGAGCTGCTGGGGCAGATCCTGCTGGCCGCCGTCGAGCGTCTCGGCATCACCGCCAAGCCTGCCCAGGCCGCCGCCATCAACGGCAATGGCCACGGCCACGCCGTCGCCGCGGAATAGACGTCCCCGGTGCGCGCTTGGCGCCGGGATCCAGCTCTCTCTGCTCGTTCGTACGTAGCCGCGCTACTCGGCCGCGCGCTTGCCGTTAGCCAGTGCCGCGTTGACCTGCGGCATTACCTGCTCGGCCAGCAGGATCATGGAGCGGCGGCCGAGATCGCGATCGAGCCAGTCCTTGCCGGCGTAAAGCAGCGTGCCGAACTCCCCCACCTGCTCGCGGAACGCGAGAAGTTCGTCCGCCACCTTGTTGGGCGAACCCCAGATCACCAGGTTGTCGCAGATGTAGTCGAGCGTGACATCGCTGTCGGGCATATCGCGCGAGGTCTTGAACAGCTCGGCCCGGCCGTTCTTGATCAGCTTGGTGCCGAGCGAGCCGTAGTACTGACGGTAAGGGCTGTTCGCCGCCATTGCATACTCGCGCGCTTTTCTGTCGTCTTCGGCGACGAAGATGCTCTTGGCCACGCGCCAGTTGGCGGGGTCGGCCGGCCGGCCGACCCTCTCGCAGCCCTCCACGTATCTCGGCCAATGGCTCTTGACCCACACCGGCATCAGGAAGTTGGCCGAGATCGGGTCCCAGCCGCGCGCGGCGGCTTCGGTGACGCCCTTCGAAAAGGGGGCCACCGCGGTCACGACGATCGGCGGATGCGGCTTCTGCAACGGCTTGGCGATGAACCCCTGGCCGATATCGGCGATGCTGGTGCGCGCCGTTGAGATCTTCCAGTATTTGCCGTCCAGATTGTATGGCGCTTCGCCGGCCCAGATGGCCAGCACCTGGTTGATCGCCTCGATGAACATCTCGTTGCGGTTGGCGTCGAGGTTGCCGAATGCCTCGGCGTCAGACAGCAGCCCGCCGGGACTGATGCCGAAATTGAAGCGGCCATCCAGCAGGTGATCGAGCATGGCGATCTGGCCGGCCACCGCCGCCGGGTGCGCGTTCGGCAGGTTGACGGTGCCGGTGCCGAGCCGCATGCGCTTGACGCGATCGACCAGGGTGGCGAGGAACATGGCGCTTGAGGTGATGTTCTCGGCCCGGTCTGTGACATGCTCACCCGCGTAGCCTTCGACGAAGCCCAACTCGTCGGCCAGCACGAACGCCTCGCGGTCCTCGGCCAGGCACACGCGCCAATCCTTCTTGAGCGGATGGATCGGCATCGTGAAAAAGCCGAGCTGCACTGGGGCTCTCCTGGCGGGCGGCAACGCGATGCTGCAACTCCTAGCTGCTCGGGCAGCAGCCTAAAAATCATATGTTCTGCATGGCGGTATCGTGAAATCTAATGGCTCTGGCCACCTGCTGCCGGACGCAAGCTCATCGAATGTCGGACCGGTTCCAACCCTGAAGGCTGGCACGGAACCGTGCGGACCAGGCACAGCGGGCCAGCAAAATAGGCCGCCCTGCGCCGTATTGTTCTCGCCGTGCCCACATACAGCTATGCTCCGCAGCGGGATCGGGGATCTGAGGGAGAATGCACATGGCAGGGCTGGCATGGCTACGACGCCTTTTCGTTTCCTTCGGCATCGGCACGACCAGCTACATCATCATGCTCGGCATCATGGTGCTGTCGGTGGTGTACGACAAAGAGCTGGAGCCGGTCGTTACCTTTGCCTTCAACACCGGCCGCAGCATCGTCGATGCGTTCGACAAGCTGGTGTCGGGCAGCTCCTGGGGGCAGGTGGCGGTCAACCATCTGCGCGAGCGCGTGAACATGACGCACGTCGTGCTGTCGCTGCCCGCCATCATCATCGCCACGCTGCTGGTCGGCATCCCCTTGAATAAGGTGCTTGGCGGTACGCGGACGGCGCTGCAGCGCATGGCCATCGCCCTGATCAGCATTCCCTCCACCGTCGTGCTCGCCGTCGCGCTGTTCAGCTTCAACGTGATGTTCCCGGACACTTATGCATCACTGTTGCGCTTTGCCGACTGGGTCTGGCAGGCGTCGCTCAATGCCCTGAGCGCCTCCGGCGATACCATTCCCGGCGCGCGCAAGCTGACGAATGCTGCCAGGCAGGGCTTTTCCGGTCACCACTACGTCATCATGGCTCTGTGCAGCATGGTGGCGTCGTTCCTGGTCAACGCGCTGTTCATTCTGTTTACGCGGCCCAAAGACTAGCCTCGCTCTACCGATGGAGGAGCATCGGCCGTACCGGACGCGCACCACCGTCTTGTTCGCCGCGCGCGCACCGAAAGCCGTGATCCTGCGCCGCGGTCCTCGCGTCCACTACCAGCTGATCCTCTGGGACACCGACGCGGACACCTTCGAGCCCGGCCAGTGGATGCGCGGCAATGTCCGCCTCGCCGACCTGTCGCCCAGCGGCGACAAGCTCATCTACTTCGCCGAGCAGTTCCATGCCGCCCGCGTGCCGAAGGGGCGCGGCGGCCCCTACGATCCGCTTCGTCAGCAACGCTTTCGCATGCGGCCCAATCGGCCAAACCGGAAAGTCCCTCGCTATTTGCGTCCCTCGCTGAGGTTTGGATCCCGCACGCCACCTCGTGAAGTCAAAGACGGTTGGACCGCCATCAGCACACCGCCCTATTTCTCGGCGCTCGCCATCTGGCCTTCCTTCGGGCGCTGGACAGGGGGCGGCACGTTTCGCGCCGACCGCGACATCCTGCTCTGGGAGTCCGAGGATGGCATCACGCCGATCGAGAACGTGCCGATCGCGTCCTCCGTTCGCGTGCGGGCTTCGCTGAAGTATTTCGAGCATCGCCTGTCGGCCTATGCGCCCACGCCGACCGAAAGCCCCGAGCATCGGGCTCTGACCGAAGCGCTGCTGGCAGCCGGCCTCAAGTGGGTCGATTGGATCAGCCTGCGCGACGATCTGCTGTTTGCCGGCGACGGCCGCGTATTCCGCCTGCCCGGCTGGCGTTCGGTGCCGGCCGCCAAGGTACTGTCGGCGGCTGCGACCCTGGCCGATTTTCGCGACGCCACCTTCCAGCAGATCCGCGCGCCGGCCTCCGCGATGCAGTGGTAGGCAAAGGAGCCCGTCATCCCGCCCTGAGCGCAGCTCGCAGCCGGCATCCAGCGGCAGATGGCCAGCCTCATGGCCCTAGGTCCCGGATCTTCGCTAGCGCGAATTCTGGGATGACAAATCACACCCCGGCCAGCGCGTCGCGCATCATCTCGCCGACCTGCCGCGCGTTGGGTGCGATCCGCACGCCGGCAGCCCGCAGCGCGTCGATCTTTTGCGCCGCCGAACCTGCACGCTCGGTGGTGAACGCACCGGCATGACCCATCCGGCGCAGCTTCGGGGCGTGCCGTCCCGCCACCAGCGCCACGATCGGCTTGTGCGGGCGCAGGCGCGCGATCGCAGCGGCTGCCTGCTCCTCATCCGAGCCGCCAATCTCGCCGATCAGGATGATGCCCTTGGTGTCGTCGTCGGCCATGAACAGCTCGACGCATTCGGCCAGCGTCAGCCCGTGCACGGGGTCGCCGCCGACGCCGACGGTGGTCGACTGGCCGAGGCCGGCCCTGGTGACTTGGGCCACGATCTCGCTGGTGAGCGAGGCCGAGCGCGAAGCGATCCCTACCGTCCCCTTGGCGGCGCTGGCGGTCGACATCACGCCCAGTTGCGCGATCTTGGGCGCCAGCACACCCTGCGAATTGGGCCCGACCAGGCGTGTGCGCGTGCCATCCAGCGCCTGCCGCACGCGCACCATGTCGAGCAGCGGCACCCGCTCAGTCACGCACACGATGAGAGGTACGCCGGCATGAATGGCCTCGATCATGGCCTCGCCCGCGCGCGGTGGCGGCACGAACACCAGGCTGGCGTCGGCGCCGGTCTCCCTGACGGCCTCGGCAACCGTATTGAAGACGGGCAGGTCGAGATGCCGGGTGCCGCCCTTGCCGGGCGTCACGCCGCCGACGATGCGCGTGCCGTACTCAAGCATGCGGCCGACATGGAACGTTGCCGCACGCCCGGTCATGCCCTGACAGATCACGCGCGTTTCGCGACCAACGAGGATAGCCATGAGGGTTGCTCCTTCTTGGCGCAGGCGACCGCCTTCTGCACGGCGTCCCAAGCCGAGCTGCCGGCGATATAGCGAACTCCGGTGTTCTGCAGCACGGTGCGGGCGAACTCGGCGTGATTGCCGGCCATTGAGATGACGATCGGAACGTCGCGGCCCATGCCCGGGCAGTGCCGCACAGCGATGCCGATGCCTTCGGCGATGGTGTCGCAGGCCTGCATGCCGCCGCCGTGTACGTTGACCAGGATGGCCCTCACCGCCGGATTTTCCAGGATCAGCTGGAAGCCGCTGGCGATGTCGAGGCTCGAGGCCGTGGTGCGGATATCCATGAAATTGGCGGGCCGCCCGCCAGCGTCGCACAGCATGTCGAGCGTGGCGAGCGCCAGGCCGGCTCCGTTCACCAGCACGCCGATGTCGCCCTGCATGCGGATGTAGTTGATCTGATGGTGCTGCGCCTCGAGCTCCATGGGATCGCTTTCGTCCCGCACAGTGAAGTCGCGCAGGCCGCGCAGATCGGCATGGCGAAACAGGGCATTGTCGTCGATGGCCACCTTGGCATCGAGCGCCACCAGCCGGTCGCCATCGACGAGGGCCAAAGGATTGATCTCGAGCAGGCTGGCATCCAGGGCGACGAAGGCCGTGGTCAGCTGACGGAACAGATGCGCTGCGGCCGTCGCGGCGGCACCCGTCAGGCCGATACGGGCGGCAAGACCGCCGAAGTCGCCATCTGCCGCATGGTCGCCGACGCTGAGGGGGATGCTCTGGATGACGCTGGGATCATTCTCGGCACGCGCTTCGATGTCATCGCCGCCGTGCCCGCTGGCAAGCAGCAGGGGACGGCCGGTGGTTCGATCGAGCACCACCGCCGCGTAGAGGGCCTGTCCGCCGTCGATGGCTTCCTCCACGTAGACCCACTTGACCGGCAGACCGGCCGCCGGGGTTTGCGCGGTGGCGATCCTCTTGCCGAGCAGGGCGCCGGCTTCGGCGGCCGCCGCGCGCGGGCTGGCAGCGAAGCGTACGCCACCATGCTGCGCACGGTCGCCGGCCTTGATCTGTGCTTTCACCACAAAGCGCCGGCTACCGAGTTTCTCTGCAGCCCTCTCCGCGTCGGACGCCTGCTCGACGACGTGGCCCAGCGGGATTTCGATACCAAACCGGGCCAACAACTCCTTGGCCTGAAATTCGTGAAGGTCCATGTGCGTTGCCTCGCCCGAGATTGCTTATTGTTTGGCAGGCAGGGCTTGGCGGATGCACGTGTGAAGGCCGAGCCGCATATGAAATGGCGATCGAGTTTCTCCCATCGCTCTGGCATATGGTATACCATGAATACCTGTCCTGGCTACTGCAAACGATCCTCCCAGCTCGTGGCCACACTGCTGCTTCGCTTGAGAACGGCGCGGCATCGCCCGCCACGAATTATTCTATATATCCAAGCGCTTATCGGTCTCGGTCAGGGGCCGGAAAGGTCTTGCGGGGCGACGCCCAACTCCTATTGCACGCGGCCTGAATGGCTTGCTCAGTCGGTTCCGCCGCAAGCTATTGCGTGCGAACGAGGTTGCTTGGTGTGGGGCCGGCATGCTCGATGCCGGGGCGCTCGGAGGCAGGGAATTCTACGCACCATGTCCGCACAGATCATCGACGGCGCCGCGCACGCGGCGGCCTTGCGCGAGCGCATCGGCGCCGAGGTACGGCGGCTGCAGAGCACCGCAGGCGTCACGCCCGGTCTGGCTGTCGTGTTGGTGGGCGCCAATCCTGCGAGTCAGGTCTATGTGAAAAGCAAATCCCGCCAGGCAACCGCTGCGGGCATCATGCCGATCGACCACCATCTGCCGGAACAAACCAGCCAGGCGGACCTGCTCGGGTTGATCGACCGGCTAAACGCCGATCCCGCAGTACACGGTATTCTGGTCCAGCTTCCCTTGCCCGCCCACATCCGCACCGCCGACATACTGCAGGCCGTCAACCCGGCCAAGGACGTCGACGGTTTTCACCCGGTCAACGTCGGGTTGCTGGCGACAGGTCAGGAGGAGCGCGCCTTCGTGCCCTGCACCCCGCTCGGCTGCCTGATCATGCTGAAGACGCAGCTCGGTAAACTGGCCGGCCGTGACGCGGTGGTGATCGGCCGCTCGACCATCGTCGGCAAGCCGATGGCGCAGCTGCTGGTGAACGAAAGCTGCACGGTGACCATCACGCATTCGCGCACCCAGGACATCGAGGCGCACTGCCGCCGCGCCGACATCCTGGTGGCTGCCGTCGGCCGGCCGAATTTCGTACGCAGGAGCTGGGTCAAACCGGGAGCGACCGTGATCGATGTCGGCATCAACCGCATCGCCAAGGACGATGGCAAGAGCGCGCTGGTCGGCGACGTGGCCTTCGATGAGGTCAGGCAGGTTGCCGGTGCCATAACGCCGGTGCCCGGCGGCGTCGGGCCGATGACAATCGCCTGCCTGCTCGCCAACACGACGACCTCCGGCTTTCGGCATGCGGGCCTGCCTGCGCCAACCTGGAGTTAGCGCCTCAACCCGAGTATCCAGGGGCTGCTGTTGGCTCGTCCTGCAGCCTCACGATCGCACAGGGCACCAATGACACCGGCCAAACAGGAAACGCAGGCACGCGCCATCGCCCAATCGGAGGGCGATACCAACCTCACCGGTCGCCGCGCCGAATGGCAGGCGGGCGCTCTCGACGACGCCACGCGCGCTCTGCTGGCCGCCGATGCGCGCTACTTCCTGCGCCAGTCGGTCTCGACGCCCTGCTTGAACGCCATCGCTAAGGCTGAGGGCATCTACATCGAGGATGTAGCCGGGCGTCGCTACATGGATTTCCACGGCAACAACGTGCACCACATCGGCTACGGCCATCCGCGCCTGAAGGCCGCCATCGCCGCTCAGATGGATGCTCTCCCCTTCTCGCCGCGCCGCTATGCCAACACCACCGCGACCGCGCTTGCCCGCAAGCTCGGCGAGATCGGACCGATAGCGTCGGCGAAGGTGCTGTTCACGACCGGCGGATCGGACGCCATCGAGGTCGCCATCAAGATCGCGCGCACGGCGACGGGCCGGTTCAAGACGCTGTCGTTCTGGGATGCTTTCCACGGCGCCGGCTTCGGATCCTCGGCGCTTTCGGGCGAAGCCCTATTCCGTTCGGGCCCCGCCGCCTCGCTGGTGCCGGGTGCGATCCACGTCGCACCGTTCGGCAGCTACCGTTGTCCATACGGCACCTCCAGCGCGGAGGCATCCGGCGAGGCCTGCGCGCGCATGATCGAATACGTGCTGGAGCGCGAGGGTGATATCGCGGCTCTCGTGGCCGAACCGATCCGCGCCGTGCCGTACATCCCGCCTACAGGCTTCTGGGCGCGGGTGCGCGCGGCCTGCGACCGGCATGGCACGCTGCTGGTGTTCGACGAGATTCCGACCGGCCTCGGCCGGACCGGGGCCATGTTCTCTTGCCAGCACGACAAGGTTACGCCCGACATTCTGGTGCTCGGCAAGGCGCTCGGCGGCGGCATTCTGCCAATCGCCACCGTGCTGGCCCGGCCCGAGCTTGATGTCGGCGCCGACTGGGCGTTCGGCCACTACACGCACGAGAAAAATCCGGTGACAGCGCGCGCCGCCCTTACCACCATCGAAATCATCGAGAGCGAAGGGCTCGTGGAGAATGCGGCCCGCGTCGGCGCCATCGCACTGGAGAGGTTGGGCGAGATGAAGGCTCGGAATCCGGCTGTCGGCGACGTGCGCGGCCGCGGGCTGATAATCGGCATCGAGTTCGTGCGCGACGCGGCATCGAGGCAGCCGGACAATGATCTTGCCGAGGCCAGCATGTACGCGGCGCTCGATCGCGGCGTGTCCCTGAAGACCACCATGGGCAACGTGCTGACGCTGACGCCGCCCCTCACCATCAGTGAGCAGGAGATGCTGACGGCCGTCGACATCCTCGCTGCCGCCATCGAGGATGCACAGGCCCGCCTTGGCCGGAGAACCGTCTGACCCGTCGCTCCAACGGATGTAGGCAGATGACCTAAATTGGGTGCGGCTTAATACTGTGGCGTTGTTACACTTTGCGGGAGCCTAGCCGGCGCCTAGTAGTGGCCTAGGAATTTGCGGGACAGCGAATTGGCAATGCAGAACATTCTGGTGACCGGCGGCGCGGGCTACATCGGCTCACATGCCTGCAAGGCGCTCTCCAAAGCCGGCTATCGGCCGATTGCCTACGACAATCTAAGTTTTGGCCACGAATCGGCGGTGCAGTGGGGTCCGCTCGAGCGCGGGGACATTCTCGACCGGCAGCGACTGGATGAGGTGCTCAAGCAGTATCAGCCTGCCGCGGTGATGCACTTCGCAGCGTTCACGTATGTGGGCGAGTCCGTCACCGATCCCGGCAAGTACTATCGCAACAACGTGGCCGGCAGTCTGGTGCTGCTCGAAGCCATGCGCGATTGCGGCGTCGATACCATTATTTTCTCCAGCACGTGCGCCACCTACGGAATACCGGAGTCGGTGCCGATCTCGGAAGATGCACCACAGCGGCCGATCAACCCGTACGGTGCCGCCAAGCTGATGGTCGAGCGCATGATCCAGGACTTCGCCGCCGCCCATACCTTGAAGTTCGCGCTGATGCGCTACTTCAATGCCTCTGGCGCCGACCCCGACAACCAGATCGGCGAGGATCACAACCCGGAGACCCATCTCATTCCGCTGGCGCTCGATGCTGCGGCCGGCCGCCGACCGAGCTTGACGGTGTTCGGGTCGGACTACGACACGCCCGATGGCACCTGCATTCGCGACTACATCCATGTCACCGACCTGGCGGCTGCGCACATCTGCGCACTCGAAGCCCTGACGAAGGGCGGCCGTCCGTCCGCGGCTTACAATCTGGGCAATGGGCTCGGTGCGTCGGTCAACGAGGTGATCGAAACCACGCAGCGCGTCACCGGGCTATCCGTGCCCGTCGTGCACGGTGCGCGGCGGCCAGGCGATCCGGCGGTGCTGATTACCAATTCGACCAAGGCCCGCGACGAACTCGGCTGGATACCGCTCATCACGGACCTCGACGAGATCATCGCAACTGCGTGGGCCTGGCACCAGCGGCTGCCGCCCAGCCGGTAGCTAGGCCGCACCCACTCGGGCAGACCGTGGCGCCGACGATACTGCCGTTTCCCACTCGCTCGAGGCGCAGATGCCGGCGCGCTGCAGATCGCGCCAGGCATGCTGAATGGCCGCATGGCTAATGCGTTCGCCGACCACAAGCATGCCCGCAGTTTGCACCAGGACGGCCAAGTCCAGGGTCAACGACGCGTTCTTCACATACCACACGTCGAGGGCGGCTTTGTTGGCGGCGGACACGCGCCGGCCGGCCTTGACCTGCGCCCAGCCCGTAAGACCGGGCCGCACCAGCAGGCGTGCGGCATAGGCGGTCGACTGATCGGCAGGCAGGAGGGGGCGCGGTCCGATGAACGACATCTCGCCGACCAGGATGTTGAGGAGTTGTGGAAGCTCGTCGATGCGTAGACGGCGCAATGCGTAGCCGATCCGAGACACACGCCTGTGCTCGGGAACGCGACGTCCGTCGGCATCGTGCGCAGCTACCATCGTGCGCAACTTGTAAAGCCTGAACTGCCGGCCGCCGAGACCTGGCCGTTGCTGCCAGAATACGACTGGCCATCCCACATCCAACAGGACCAGCACACTGGCAACCAGCATCAGCGGTGCCAAAAGGAGCAGCATTACGAGCGCGCCTATCAGGTCCAAGCCCCGCTTGATCTTCCAATAGGGGCGTCGCGCCATGCCAGCCAGTTCACTGTCGGAGATCGAAAACGCCACCGGATCGCTGTTTCCGGACGATGCAGAGCCGGCATCCGACGCAGGGTCGGAAGAGGCGTCGAGCCCGAGCCGCTCCGCGATGAGCTCAAGGCGGATGCCGGAGGACTGCTCGACGTTGAGCAAGGCTCTGCGTTCGGCCTCGGGCAGCCGATCGAAGGCTGTAGTAACGACGATGCGATTGACGGCCACACCATGGGCTTCGAGGTCGCGCACTGTTGCGGCGACCTGATCTGGCGTTCCCAGCACCTCGTGATGGTGGACAATCCGGCCCGTGTGTTCCGGGTTGTGAACCAGCAAACCCGCAACGCGCACCCGTTCCGGCGCAAACTCGCTCACCGATCGCAAATAGAGCTCCGTCAAACGGGTCAGGCCGACCACGAGCACGGTCTCGGGTGCATTGGTCGGTCGCGGCGCCGCCACCAATTGCGCGGGCTTGGCCCGCGCGGTGTGCCGTAACCGCATCAGGACGCGAGCGCCCACTAGAAAAATGATCATCAGCAATGCCTGCAGCACCGGCACTGCGCGCGCCACATCCTCAAGTCGATTGTATCCGAAGGCGAATGCGACAGCTGCCACGACCGTCAAGACGATGGCCGCGAGCAGTCGCAGGTAATCCTTCATTGCCGTGAAGCGCCAGATCGTGCGACTGATCCCGAGTACGGGAAACACCATCGCCGCAGCGACCACCGTCAGGAGAAGATAGGGCGCCAGCGCCAAGAGTCGCGCAAATGAAGGCTCGAAATTGTCGCGCAGCAGCAGGGCAAAGATGCCGGCCAGCGCGGTCAGCGCACAGTCTATCAAAAGCACACGCAATCGACGCATTCACACCCCCCTGCTGCAATGAGCGCCGCACGCCAGAGAGTCTTTACTCGCCCCTGCCCTCATCGCTGCCGCTGCGACCTCGACGGGTGGCATTTGGAGCACCGCCCGGCTTGCGCCAAGCATCGGGCCACTCGATCCCGCGGCCCCATCGTTCCCCGCTGAGCGAGGGGCGCCGGGCAGACCCGGCGTCGGCAATTGCCGGGACGGGGCGCACGACAGGTTCCTGGCGCCGAGCACCCAACTCGCGCGCGCCATCATCATCTGTATGAACGTGTCTTGCCGGTGTGGTCAACAGAGCACAGCAAAAGGCCAACAACATCATCATAGCGCTTGTGCGCAGTGGATAGTCAAACAGCGAGTGAGCAATGACGAGGCCGATCGCGAGACTGGCGGCCCGAGCCAACAACAGGTCGACGCCGCGCGCTTCCCAGTTGCCGGCTCGCCACACACGGACGGTCTGTCGAATGATCCACACGGCGCACAAGGCCGCGATGACGGCACCCGCGAGGCCGGTTTCCAGCCAGAGTTCGAGCGCGTCGTTGTGGGTGTGGTTGGCAAAGGTATTGGGCAGCAAATCGTTGGTCTTTTCAAAGGCGCCGTAGACAGTAACGAACGTTCCCAGGCCCGACCCGATGGGAAAGAAGCCAAGGGCAGCATTCATGGTGTTGCGCGCGAAGGGAATGCGGTCGTCAGCCAGGGGATCCTGGCCGAACCGCTCGAGGACGCGATACAGACCCAGCTGCACCAGGAAAATCGCAGTCAGGACTGCCAAGCCCAGTAGGAGCTTGGCTGGTGTCATCCCCGATACCGCGCGCCGATCGGAGTACGCCAACAGAAATGTCCCGAGCAACGCAACCATGGTCAGGCCAAGTCCGGCCCGCGACCGCGTCATGACCTCCCCGGCGACGAACACCACCAACAGCGTGAAACATCCCAGCATCGGCAGAACGGTTGCGACCTCGAACCGACGTTGACCCGGCGTATCCCCGGCCGGCATCGCCGCATCGGAGGCCCAGGCGGCAGCTAACAGGATCATGACGTACAGCAGCGCCGCGAAGTGGTTGCGGTTGGCAAAGAACCCGACGGCCTCAGACGGGTTGGTATTGGCGAAAAAGCGCAATGGGCTGCTCGGCCCCTCGGCGACTTGGGTCAAGCCCAGAAAAACGCTGACCGCGCCGAAAGCCAGTATGACGAGGCTCAGCTGGCGCCGCTGACGGAAACTCATGAGCAGAGTGGCAAAGAAGACAGCAAGCGACGGCAAGAGCGACATGAGACTGAGCCAAGTCCCGGTGGGGGCCACGCTGATCGGCGCCCAGGGCAACTCGCGGTCCAGGAAGGTGAACGATTCCACCAGCGGCTGCCGCCCTGGAAGAGATGTCCAGACCGACGGTGGCAGCGGCACGAGCTGCAGGGCCGGTAGCGCCACTATCAGCGCTGCCAAGGTCAAAGCCCAGGGCGGCCGTTCGGCAGCAGGCACGTCCAGATAGCGCCACAGGCTCACCAGCAGCACGGGGATGGCGAGCAACTGAATGACGACGTCGGACAAAAACCCGACGGCAGCACCACCGCCCATGATCAGGCAGGCAAGCACAAAGCCACTGGTGGCAATGAAGCCCCAATCCCGGCCTGCCAAGCGACCCCGAACGCCGCTCAGCGTGGCCTGATCCGCATTGTCGAAGCTCACCACGAAGTGCCCGCACCTTTAGGGGCTGGCGGATTTGTCCTTTTGCAGCAGGAGCACCGCAGCAACGCCTCCGCCTACGGCCACGGCACCGATCGCAAGCAGCGCCGTCGTATTCGTCCCAGTCTCCGGTGTCCCAGTCGCAGCCGTTGTCACTGACCCTGAGCTATTCGAAGCACACGGCGATTGCGCGGCAATGGTCGCCACGCTGCCCGGCATGACGTCGACCGCACATCCGTCCGGATAAACGATTTGCGCACTTCCCCCGGGATTGACCACGATCGTGTCGCCGGCGTTGCCTTGCGCGGATCCGGCAACCATCGAGTAGCCTTCACCACGATTGATCAGAACCTGACCGCCCGTGGCGTTCACGGTTGCCGCAAGCGCTTGACCAGCCACACAAAGAGATAAGAAGACTGCTGCTGACGCGAACGCAACTCTCATTATGCGCAGTCCCCTGCAGCACTCGCCCGCCTGGTACCAATTAACATTGGGCAAAGCCGGGAACAAGGCGACCGCCAATATGACCAATTGCTGTGTCGGATGCGCCACTTAAAGTGTCCTTTTATCGGACCACCCCGGCACCTGGGGGTTCGCGAGTTTGTCTCCGCCCTGGCCGACCAGCGCGGCTGCGCCGGCTCAGTCCAGGTTTCATGGGATGCCTCCGCAATAGGCCGCCGCAGACGCAACAAGAACCGGTTCGATCCCACAAACGGCTACGCGCCTGCCACGGCAGGAGCAATCGCCACCATCAATCTGCCAACAACATTCCGATCCAGGCTATCGGCTAAGGCGGGCCTGCTTGCACATGGGCCTGCGACCCGCCATACACGCGCCTTGGCGGACGCCTACGGTGTTATTGGTCAACGTGCAGTTGCCTCTGCGACTGCCAACGTGTGCTTGGACTGTCGTGATCGACCTGCATTGTCATATCTTGCCGGGCATCGACGACGGGGCGGGAGACCTGTCCGTGTCTCTCGCAATGGCTCGGGCGCAGGTGGCCGACGGGGTGACGGTGGTCGCCTGCACGCCGCACATTCTGCCCGGCCTGTATCACAATACCGGGCCGCAGATTCGCAAGGCCGTGCAGGATCTGCAGCAAGAGGTCGATGCGCACGGCATTCCGCTTGCAACTCACCACCGGCGCGGACGTGCACATAACCCCCGACATTGTGGCCGGCCTGCGCTCCGGTCATCTGCTGTCGGTGGCCGATTCTCGCTACGTGCTGGTAGAACCGCCACACCATGTGGCGCCTCTCAGGCTCAGTGAGCTATTCTTCGAGCTGATCATGGCCGGGTACGTACCCGTCCTGACCCATCCCGAGCGCCTGGGCTGGATCAAAACACACTACGCGGCCATTCAGGGCCTCGCGCGAGCGGGCACGTGGATGCAGGTCACCGCGGGCTCGCTGGCCGGCGGGTTCGGCAAGACGGCCCAGTACTGGGCCGAGCGGATGCTTGACGAGGGCCTTGTGCACATCCTGGCAACGGACGCTCACGACACCCGGCGACGCCCCCCTAACCTCAGCCGAGGACATGAAATTGCCGCCAAAAGGGTCGGCGAGGCCGAGGCCCAGCACTTGGTGGTGACGCGGCCGTTGGGTATAGTGAATGATCAGTTGCCTTCCAGCTTGCCGATGCCGGCGCTGGCTGTCGCGTCCTCAGAGGTGGCATATGTGCCCGCAAGGTCTCGCACGAACGCACGCCCCGGGCGTGTGGACAGCGACGCTGCTGATGGTGGCGGCGGTTTGGCTGAGCGGTTGCGGCGGTTCTTTAAATAACGAGCTTGCGCAAACTGAAACCAAGACGGGTTATGGGTTGTCGGCCGAGCCCAGCGTGGCCGGCGTCAAGCTGCCGCGCGAAGCCGAGGCGCTGACGGGCGCGGCAACGCCCGGCAGCAATGCCTACAAGATCGGTCCGCAGGATACGATCGAGATTGCCGTATTCAAGGTTCCCGAGCTGTCGCGGACCGTGCAGGTTGCCGACACCGGGACCGTCAACCTGCCATTGGTTGGCGACGTGATGGCGGCCGGCAAGACCTCCCAGCAGCTCGAGCGCGAACTCGTCAAGAAGTATGGCGGCAGGTACCTGCAGTCACCGCAGGTCACGGTCTCGGTGCGAGAGTACAACAGTCAGCGCGTTACGATCGAGGGTGCGGTCAAGAAGCCGGGCGTCTATCCGATCCGCGGAAAGGGTACGCTGCTGCAATTCATTGCCACGGCCGAAGGGCTCGACCCTAATGCTGACTCGACGGTCGTGATATTCAGGACGACGAACGGCAAGAGGTTGGCCGCCAAATTCGATATCACGTCGATCCGCAGCGGCAGCACGCCCGATCCATTGATTCAATCAGGGGACATGATCATTGCCAGCAATTCGGCACTCAAGGAGACGTTCAACACCATCCTGAAGGCGTTGCCCATCGCTGGGGTGTTCGCGATGCTGTAGCCGACCAGCCGATGCCAATCCGCGTTGAGTGACCATATGAATGACACCGCCAAGCCGTCAGGCGACCCCGGTGCGATGACGGCGCGGGGGCTTGTACCACGGGCCCGGGGCGTACCTGCCACACGCGATGCCTACGGTCCGTTGGGCGCCTATACGGGCGGGGCCGGCGAGGCCCCGGTCGAATTCGGGCGTCGATCTTCTCGAGTACTGGCGCATCCTCAATCGGCGCAAGTGGCTGATCGTCGGGGTGGCGGCGGCGTTTCTGGTGCTCGGCGCGGTGCGCACGCTGATGACGACGCCGCTCTATACGGCAACCGTGCGGCTGCAGATCGATCGCAACGTTTCCAAGGTCGTCGAGGGCGGCAACGTCACCCCGCTGGAGGGGACGGATTCGGAGTTCCTGCGCACTCAGTATGCCTTGCTGCAGAGCCGCGCGATGGCCGAGCGGGTGGCGTCCAGCCTCAACCTCGGTGAGGACGCCGACCTGTTCAAGCCGACGGGCTTCTCGTTCCTAGGTCTCCTGCGCGGCCTGCTGCAATCAGCTCCGACGACAGCATCGTCGGATCGGGCCGCACTCGAGCGCGGCGCGGCCGGGATCGTGATGGCCCGGCGCGCGGTGCAACCGGTTGCAGGCTCGCGACTGGTCGACTTGTCCTATTCCGACCCATCCCCTGCCCGAGCACAGAGGATCACGGCGGCCTTCGCCGAGGCCTTCATAAGCTCGAATCTCGACAAGCGTTTCGAAGCCAACGCCTATGCCAAGACCTTTCTGGAGGACCAGCTCAAGCAATTGAAGCTGCGCCTCGAGCAGTCGGAAAGGCAGGCCCTGGAGTTCGCCGAGCGCGAACAGATCGTCGTGGTGACGGAGAAGTCGACCATCGCCGAGAACAATCTGGCCGCCGCCAATGCGGCTTTGGGCACGCTCGTCGCCGATCGCATCAAGAACCAGGAGCTTTGGTCGCAAGTCGAAGCCGCGCAAGGCATCAACCTGCCGCAACTGCTGACCAACAGCGTGATCGATGGCTTGCGCGGACGGCGCAATGCGCTTGCGACCGAATACCAGGAGAAGCTCGAGACGTTCAAGCCGGGCTATCCGGCCATGGTCCAGATCAAGAACAAGATCGCCGAGCTCGATCGCCAGCTGACGGCCGAAGTTCTGACGATCAAGGCCTCGTTCAAGGCGGCCTACGAATCGTCCCTGAACCAGGAAGCGGAGATGCGCAAGCGCATCGACACGCTGAAGGAAGAGGCTCTCGACCTGCAGAAGCGCAGCATCCAGTACAACATCTTGAAGCGCGAGGCCGACACCAACCGCTCGCTCTATGACGGACTGTTGCAGCGCTACAAGGAGGTCGACGTTGCCGGCGGAGTCGGCGCCAACAACGTGTTCGTCGTCGACAAGGCCGAAATGCCGGGCGCGCCGTCCTCGCCGCATGCTTTCGCAGGCTCTGCTGCTGTCTTTCGCGCTGGGTCTCGGCGCCGGGGTGGCGGCCGCGCTCGTCCTCGAGCGCTTCGATGACACCGTCAAGAGCGCCGATGAGATCGGTCGCGTGACGGGCCTGGCCACGATCGGCATCATTCCAAAAATTGCCGGCAATACCTCCGTGGAGGAGGAGCTGGCCGATCCACGCTCAGGCCTGTCGGAAGCCTATCGCTCGCTGTGCACGGCGCTGCAGTTTTCCACCGAAAGCGGCTTGCCGAAGACGCTGGTCGTCACCAGCGCCGGACCGTCCGAGGGCAAATCGATCACCTCGCTGGCGATCGCCCGCCACTTTGCCACCATGGGACTGAAGGTTCTGCTGATCGACGCCGACCTGCGCAATCCCTCGCTGCACGCCAAGCTCGGCCTCGACAGCTCGATCGGGCTCAGCAACGTGCTGACGGGGGCCAGCACGCCGCCGGAGACCTTCCAGGCAACACCCATCGACAACCTGGCCTTCATGGCTTCGGGTCCGCTGCCACCGAACGCCGCCGATCTGCTGGCAAGCTCGCGTTTGCTGTCGCTGCTGTCGGTGGGGCTCGAGGTGTTCGACTTCATCGTCCTCGATGGCCCGCCGGTGATGGGACTGGCCGACGCGCCGCTGTTGTCCAGCGTGGCGGCGGCCACCGTCTTCGTGGTCGGCGCCGGCCAGGCGCGCAGGGGCTACGTACAGGGTGCGCTGAGGCGCCTGGAGATGGCGCGCGCACCGGTGGTAGGCGCGGTATTGACCAAGTACGACTACCGGCTGGCGGGTCACGCCTACGGTTACGGCTATGGCTACGACTATAGCTACAGCAGTGACGCGGGCCACGGCCGGGCCGTGCACGGCACGGACGCTCAGCCGACCCGGCTGACCAGCGGTCGCGAGAGGGGATGATGGGCGAGGCCACGGCGCTCAAGCTGGCGATCGACCTGCTGCACGTTCCCTCGCGCGTCCGGCCGATGCGATCCGCAACCCTGCCCGGCGATGTGCTGACGTTGCTGGAGATCGCTGCCGGCAATGCCGAGGTGACAAGGCAGGCAAGCGAGGCCACCGGTCGCACGCAGGACGTGGTGCGCAATGCGGCCGCGTTCTTCATCGAGCAGATTCTGCTCGCGCCCGGCGCCGACAGCTATCGCGTGCTGGGCGGAACCGCGCAGACGAGCAGCAGCGATCTGCGGCGCAATATGGCGCTGCTGCTGCGATGGCTGCATCCCGACATGGAGCACAACGGCAGCGGTGACCGGTCTGTCTTCGCGGGCCGCATCACGCTCGCCTGGGAGGATCTGAAAACGGCCGAGCGGCGCGCCGCCTACGACGCGCTGCAGCAGGGCCGGCGGACGACTTCGGGAGCGCGCGGCAAATCCGGCGGACGGACGGCCAGCAAGCGCGGCTCTTACGGAGGCAAATACGGGCACGCTGAGCCGCCACCGCCGGGGCGCCTGTGGCGGGCACTGCTGATGCTGTTCGGCGCGACCCGGCATTGACCAGCCACAAACAGCGGGGCGGGGCGTATTGTCGGACCAAAGGGGGACATTTCGGTGGCTGCGCGGCGCGGTTTTTGTCGTGCTGGGTGTGCTGCTGACCTGGCAGGTGCTTTCGCGCAGCCTGGTCGCGCATCTGGCCGAGGAAGCGCCGGAAGCGGCGCTGAACCTGCGGTCGGACGATCCGACGGCACTCATCAATATCTCCGAGCTCAAGCTCAATCTGCAGCATCCAGTCAAAGACGCGTCGACCACAGAGCCCGGCAGCGATAGCAGCGACCGCATTACCTCGTTCGCGCGCCACGGCAGGAGGGCTGCCGGGAACGAAGCCGAGCATGCGGAAAGTGGACCTGCCGACGCGAAGGTGCCCGCCGACGCAGCCCAGCGCCTTCCCTCGAACGCGAGCGATCCCGCCTTGCGCAAGGAGGTGCGCGCTTTGGCGCAGGCGGCGCTGCGCCAAGATCCGCTGAATGCACGGGCGCTGCGCATTCTCGGGCAGGTAGCCGACGCCGACAACGACGAGCAAAGCGCGCGCGAGCTGATGCAGGCCGCTGCACGGCGGTCACAGCGCGAGAGCATCGCGGTGTACTGGCTGATGCGCGAAAGCTTCGATCGCAAGGACTACGCGAGCGTCGTCCGCTACGCCGACGTGCTGCTCAGGACACGCCCGCAGGTCGTCACGCAGGTGGCGCCGACCCTGGCGCGCGTTGCCGAGGACGCCAACGGCAGCGGCCAGCTGAAGATGATGCTCGGCACCAACCCACCGTGGCGGGCGCTGTTTTTTTCCGGGCTGCTGCGCACTATCACGGATGCGCGCACGCCGCTCGATCTGCTGCTCAGCATCAAGGATACATCGACGCCGCCGACCATGGCCGATCTGCGCGACTATCTGGGGCTGCTGATCCAGAACAACTTCCACGAACTGGCGTACTATGTGTGGCTGCAGTTCCTGACGCCCGAACAGCTGGCCAAAGCGGGCCTGCTGTTCAATGGCGACTTCGAAAGCCGCCCCTCCGGTCTACCATTCGACTGGGTGATCACGCCGGGCGCCGGGGTTACCATCGACTTCGCGCGCCGCCCGGACGATGTCAGCCAACACGCCCTGCTGGTGGAGTTCGGGCACGGCCGCGCCGATTTCCGCGGCGTTGCGCAAACCACCATGCTGCCGCCGGGCAGCTACGTGTTCCAAGGTCAATTCATGGGTCAGCTGGTCGGCCGGCGCGGGCTGGAATGGCGCATCAGCTGCGCGGGGGCAGAAAACCCGCTGGCCAAGACGTCGATGATCACTGGCCCGGCACAGCCATGGACGGATTTCTCGGTAGCATTTGCGGTACCTGACGCTGGCTGCCGTGCGCAGCAGGTCAAGCTCTTCCTCGATGCGCGTTCGGCCTCGGAGCAGCTGGTGTCCGGCTCGATCTGGTACGACAAGCTGCAGATCGTTCGCGCGCAGTAGGCGGCCTTGCTAGCGGACCACGGAGGGATACTCGTCCATCGTGCGCAAGCATGATGCACGCCACTCCCGCTTGCTCATGTGCGTAGCCGACTCCCAAAAGCCCATGCAGTCGACCAGCCGCTTGCCGCCGCCGCCAGGCGTGCTCGGGGCTGACTCGCTGGGGCTGGATGAGCCGGGCGACAGGGCCAGGGTGCTCACTGTGGACCCACCGGTTGCAAATTGCGTCGGCAGCTGCGGCGAGAGCGGTGCTATGTCGGGGAGTTCCTGTCTCGGTGGCAGATTGTCCGAAGGCCCGGTGGACGGCGTGAGCGGGGTGAACGGCAGAGGCCCGCTGAAGCTGACGCCCACGCTGGTCGTGCTTGAGCCGCCACTGGATCTGCCTGAAGTGTTACTGCCGCTGCCACTCGGTTGCCCCGATCCTGAGGTGGGCGGCGACTTGGGTGCAGAGACCGACATCTGAGTGGTGGCCGATTGGGCGGACGTTGATCCGCCATGACCCCCACCACCCCGTGCGTAAGCGCTTGCAGTACACGCGCAAAGCGCAAGCGCGAGAATTGTAGCGGTCAACGTGGGAGCGGAGCGGTTGCAGACCATGGCACCCATCCTTCCTGGCAGCGCCCACAGCCAAACGCGCCAAAGGATGGAATGGTTTTGGCTATCCCGTCGCAGCGCTCCTCAACTAATCGTGCTCGCAGCAATGCTAATCGAGCAGCCGGTCGTTATTCGCGATCAGGGCGCTGGCCGGTAATACCTGTTGGCGTTGACATAGAAGAAGCGATCGCGCTCGTCTTCGCTGAACCGCTCCATGACAGCTTCGAATGCCTCCATCATGGGCGCGAACTCGGTGACGCAGTTGTCGGGTGGAAAGTTGCTGGCAAACATGCAGCGGTCGATGCCGAAGATGTCGATCGCCTCAAGTATCACTGCGCCTTGCGTCTCGACGGTCCATGGCATGCCCGGCAGGCTGAGCCCCGAGATCTTGACGGCCACGTTCGGATGGGCCGCCAGCGCCTTCATACCGTCGCGCCAGATGCTCAAGCCTTCACGGCTGCGGTCGCGGGGCAAGCCCGCGTGATTGACGATGAACTGCAGACCTGGACACAGCTGCGCCAGCTCCGCGCCTTCCTTGAGGTGATAGTAGGGCACGCGAAAATCATAGATCAGCCCGAGCCTCTCCAGCACCTTCAGCCCGCGACGCCATTGCGGGTCGCTCATCGTCGCCGGTCCCGTCAAGTTGGCTTCGCGGGCGGTCTTGCCGGTGCGCGGCTTCGATCTCACGCCGCGAAACAGCGGACACCGCAGGTGCTGGTGGAGTAGTTCTTCCACACCGGGATCGGCCAGCCAGACGTGCCCGACGATGGCGTTGGGCAGGCGAAAGCGCTCGTGCATTTCCGATAGCCAGACCGTCTCCTGCAGCTGCGCGCCATCGGCGCGCTCGGCCTCCACGTGCACGGTCATCTCGACATTCCAGCCGTGCATCTGGCGGCGCATGTCCTCCGGCAGGTAGGTCTTGCGTATCTTCGCGTAGTCCCCGAACAGGAAGTCCGGCACGATCTCGTCGGTCAGCCAGGGATAGTGGATGCGATCGAGATCCCAGAGATGATGATGCGCGTCGATGATACGAGGCGGGCGCATGTCTGGCTCCCTGGGTCCTACATGTTGCTGCCGAGAACGGCCCTTCCTCGCCTGAACCAGGGGGCTTGGCTAGACGTGATTGGCCTACTCGGCGATCCGACTTGACCAACGGGTATAAGGGTGATAAAAAACGAAAATCGTCACTTGAATGGACTTGGCCACGGAAATGACTGGAGCTGACGACAGATCGGCGAAGCTGGCAGTGCTTTCGCTGGACGCGTTGGAGACTCGCAACCGTATTCTGGGCGAGGCCGACCGGCTGTTTCGGGTTTACGGATACTCCAAGACCACCGTGGCCGACATCGCCGAGGCCTGCCGGATGTCGCCGGCCAATGTGTACCGCTTCTTTGCTTCCAAATCCGCCATCAACAATGCGATCTGCGAGCGCGTCATCGCCGACGACGAAGCGGCCCTGGTCGGCATCTCCAGGCTGCCGCTGCCGGCCTCCGACCGCCTCCAGCGCATGATCATCGAGCTGCACCGCCGCTCGATGGAAAACTTCATAGAAAACAAGAAAGTGCACGAAATGGTCATGGTCGCCTTGGAGGAGCGCTGGGACTCCATCCGGGCGCACATCCATCGCGTGTCCGACCTGTTCGCCACGGTGATCCAAGACGGCATCGCCGGCGGTGAGTTTCGCCAGCAGGACACCAAGCGCGCCGCCGAGTGCGTCAGCACGGCTACCGCGCCGATGCGTCATCCCATGATGCTGGTGCAATGCATGGATGATCCCGACAAGCCCACGCCGGCCGAGATGGCCGAATTCATCATCAGAGCCCTGAAGTAACCAGCTCCGCTTCAACGCACAGAGGAGTGCCTGTCATGCGCCCGGAAACTGACATAAATCAAATATCATCAGTCAATAAAGGAAATTCGCGTCACCTTCATATTGCGGTGACGTTGGCAGTGGTCGCCCTGCTGGCCGGTTGCAAGAGCGAGGCTTCCGGTCCGGAGGAGGCAGCACGGCCGGTGAAGGTCTCGGTGGTGGCAGAGGCGGCTCCCAGCCGCACGCTGACCTATTCCGGCGTCGTGCGGTCGAGGATCGAGAGCGCAGTGGGCTTTCGCGTGGCCGGCAAGATCGTGGAGCGCTCCGTCAACGTGGGCGACCGGGTCGAGGTGGATCAGGTGATCGCGCGCCTCGACGAGACCGACCTCAAGCTGGCCGAGACCGCCGCCAAGGCGGCCGTGACGTCCGCGCGCAGCCGTCGCGAGGTGGCCAACGACAACCTGGAGCGGGCCAAGGTGCTGTTGCCGAAGGAGATCATTTCGCAGGCGGCCTACGACACCCGGCGCAACGAATTGGATGCGGCCGCAGCCGGGCTCGAGACCACCGAAGCGCAGCTGCGGCAGGCGACCAACGCGGTCGGCTACGCGACGTTGAAGGCCGACAAGACGGGCCTCGTCACTGCCGTGACGGGTGAGCCGGGCCAAGTGGTCGGTGCCGGCCAGGCCGTCATCACGCTGGCCGACGCCGCGGAGACCGAAATCGCCATGGCCGTGCCAGAGCAGGATGCCGGTCGTCTGAGCATCGGCCAGCCGGCCAAGGTCACGCTCTGGGCGGGTCCGCGGGCCAGCGTGCAAGGCCGCATTCGCGAAATTGCCGGCCAGGCGGATCCCATCTCGCGCACCTATGCCGTCCGCATTGCCGTGAACGCGCCGCCACAGACGATGCGGCTCGGCATGACGGCGTCCGTGGCTCTCACAGTCGAGGATGAAGCCGCACCGATGGTCGTGCCTTTGACTGCGCTGACCGAGAGCGACGGCGGGACGGTGGTGTTCGTGGTCGACGCGGCAAACAAGGTCGTGCGCAAGACGGCCGTCGGCGTCGGGGACATCGCCGACGCCGGCGCACGTATCGCCAGCGGGTTGCAGGCCGGCGACATGGTGGTGACCGCGGGTGTGCAGTTCCTGCGCGACGGCATGCGCGTACGTGTTCCGGGCGAGGCCCGTTAGACCCGCTCAAGGCGATCTCAACATCACTCAATATTTCGAGACTGAGGCCCGCAGGGCCGCGCGTCAGGGGACGCAACCGAGGGAGTTGTTTCATGTCCGCCGATCTCATTCATACCAAGCCGTCGAGAGGGTTCAATCTGTCGCGCTGGGCCATCGGCCACGGCAGCTTCACAGCCTTTCTTCTGGTGCTGCTGCTGGCCGCAGGCGCCTTTTCTCTGCTGCGCATCGGCCAGAAGGAGGACCCCGACTTCACGTTCCGCGTCATGGTTGTGCAGGTGCTGTGGCCCGGCGCGACGACCGAGGAGATGCAGGACCAGGTGGTCGACAAGATCGAGCGCAAGCTGCAAGAGACGCCGGGCCTGGAGTTCCTGCGCTCCTACACGCGGCCGGGCTTTGCCAACATCTTCGTCAACCTGAAGGGCTCGGTGCGCGGCGATGCCGTGAGGGAAGCCTTCTATCAGGCGCGCAAGAAAGTCGGCGACATCCGCCAGACGCTGCCCGAGGGAGTGATTGGGCCGTTCTTCAATGACGAGTTCGGCGACACCTACATCTCGCTCTACGCCATTTCCGGCCAGGGCTACAGCTATCCTGAGCTGAAGGACTTCGCCAAGAACGCGCGCGACATCCTGCTGCGTATTCCAGGCGTGGCCAAAGTCGACCTGCTGGGACTGCAGGAGGAACGCGTTTTCATCGAGGTCTCGTCGGTGGCGCTGGCCGAGCGCGGGCTGACTGCGCTCGACATTCAGGCAGCCCTCGCCGGCCAGAATGCGATGGACCCCGCAGGCCGCATCGAGACCAGCGAGCGCTCGGTGCGCATCGATGTGCAGGGCGGGCTGAGGTCGGTCGAGGACATCCGCGAGCTGCGCCTGCGCGCCGGGCAGCAGACCTTCCGGCTGGGCGACATCGCCGACGTCAAAAGGAGCCTCGAGGATCCTCCGTCCGCCAAGACCCACTATCAGGGCCGCGAGGCGGTGCTGCTCGGAACCACCATGGCGCCAGGCGGCAACGTCACCGAGGTCGGCGCCGCAGTCGAGCGTGCTCTCAAGCGTATCCAGCAGGAGCTGCCGATCGGAGCCGAGCTCGGACGCATCTCCGACCAGGCACAAGTGGTCAGCACCTCGATCCACCAATTTCTGGAGGCGCTGGCAGAGGCGATCGGCATCGTGCTGGTGGTGTCCCTGCTGGCACTGGGCTGGCGAGCCGGCCTGGTCGTTGCCCTGACGATCCCGCTGGTGCTGGCCGCGACCTTCTTCGTCATGTCGCTGATGGGTATCGACCTGCATCGCATCTCGCTCGGCGCGCTGATCATCGCGCTCGGCCTGCTGGTCGACGACGCCATGATTGCCGTCGAGATGATGGACCGCAAGCTCGAGGAGGGGTACGACAAGCTGTCTGCTGCAACGTTTGCCTACTCATCGACGGCATTTCCGATGCTGACCGGCACCCTGATCACGGTTGCCGGCTTCATCCCGGTCGGGTTCGCGCAGAGCCAGGCCGGCGAGTACGTCAGCAGCCTGTTCTGGGTGACCGGCATCGCCCTGATGATCTCTTGGTTCGCCGCGGTCTATTTCACTCCGTGGATCGGCTACCGGTTGCTGAAAGCCCGCAAACAAGATCAGCCGGGCGATCACCACGAAGCCTTCAACAGTCGGCCATACCGCGCCATCCGCGCCATCGTGGCCTGGTGCGTGCGCCGCCGCCGCACCGTCGTCGGGCTGACCATCGCGGCGCTGGTCGCCAGCCTTGTCAGCTTCGCCTTCATCCCGCAAGCAGTTCTTCCCGACCTCGAACCGTCCCGAGATCCTGGTCGACCTGTGGCTGCCCGAAGGCGCCTCGTTCCAGGAGACGCAGCGGGAGGCAACGCGGCTCGAGCAGCAGCTGTTGAAGGATGGCGACATTGCCTACATCGCCACCTTCATCGGCGAAGGCGCGCCGCGCTTCTACCTGCCGCTCGACCAGCAGCTGAAGAACCAGAATTTTGCCCAGCTGCTGCTGATGTCGAAGTCGATGGAGGCGCGCGAGCGTGCGCTGCTGCGCGTGCGCGACACCCTGGCGCATGACTTCCCGGGCGTGCGCTCGAAAGCCGACCGCCTGTTCAACGGACCGCCAGTCGGATGGGCGGTGCAGGTGCGCGTGACGGGGCCCGATCGCCGCGAGGTGCGTCGCCTGGCGGCCCAGGTCGCCGAGGTCATGCGCGCCGCGCCCGAGGTCGGCAACGTGCACGATGACTGGCTCGAGCCGGTGCCGAGCCTCAAGCTCGACATCGACCAGGATCGCGCCCGTGCGCTCGGGGTCACCTCGCAGAACATCCGCCGGTCCCTGCAGGCCATGCTTTCCGGGTTCCAGATCGGCGAGTTCCGCGACGATGACGAGACCATCAAGGTCATGCTGCGCGAGCCGTCCAGCACCCGCGACCTGCTGTCGGCGCTGGACAACGTGTACGTCAAGACCTCGGCCGGCACATCGGTGCCGCTGCGCCAGGTGGCCAACGTAAGAATGGTCCTGGAGCCAGGCATCCAGTGGCGCAGGGACCGGCTGCCGTCGATCAGCGTGCGTGGTGTCGTACCGGATAATGTGCAGTCACCCGACGTTGCCAACGCCGTGTTCGCCAAGCTGAAGCCGCTGCGTGATGCTCTGCCCGCCGACTACCGGATCGAGCTGCAGGGTGCAGTCGAGGAGTCGGTGAAGAGCCAGGCCTCCATCAACGAGAAGATGCCGGTGATGCTGCTGGTCATCCTTCTGCTGCTGATGGTCCAGCTACAGCACTTCGGCAAGACGCTGCTGGTGCTGGCCACTGGCCCGCTCGGCCTGATCGGCGCGGCCATGGCACTGCTGGTGTTTCAGGCGCCGTTCGGCTTCGTCGCCATCCTCGGGGTCATCGCCCTGGCCGGCATCATCATGCGCAACAGCGTGATCCTCGTGGATCAGATCGAGCAGGACATGGCGGCAGGACACGATGGCGTCACGGCCATTGTCGAATCGGCCGTGCGCCGCTTCCGGCCCATCACGCTGACGGCTGCCGCGGCCGTGCTGGCGCTGATCCCGCTGGCCGGCGAGGTGTTCTGGGCGCCGATGGCGCTGGCCATGATGGGCGGGCTGATCGCGGCCACCATCCTGACCCTGATGTTCCTGCCGGCACTCTATGCCCTGGTCTTTAGGATCGACGGGTCGGATCGAAAGTCGGCAGCCGACCCGAACCTGGATCAGGAGGTTATGCGCGTGCTGCCGGAGGCCGCCTGATGGGCGAGACAGTAATGCAGGAATGAAGAACGGCGCCGGCAGCAATGCCGGCGCCGTCCCCAATGCAGCTTGCCCCGCAACAGACGAGACCTTCTGCTTCCCAACCGCCAGTATAGGCAGCAACCCCACAATTCCTCGACAATAGGATGCACACCTCGCATCGCGCAATCGCTGAAGACATTCGCATCGGAAATGGCGCAGCGATGATGCGCGCGTGCTACGGCGTGAGCTTGAGACGGTGTTGCGGCTGCTTGCCGCCATGACCGCCACCGGAAGCTTGAGCAGGTGGCTTACAGTTCCGCGAAAACGCTTGCACTAGCCGAACTCCACAACCTCGCCGCGACAAATGTGACGCCAGGGCGAAAATAGAGGGCAATCCGGCTCAGCCTGTGTTAGGCGCACCTGCCGTTTTATGGAGCGAGATCAATGCCCCAGTGGGAATATCGCAGAATAGACCTGAACGATGCGCCGCGCCGGGGGGATAGCGTCGACGCACTGAACAAGGTCGGCAGCGAGGGCTGGGAACTCGTCGCCGTCACCGGCAACGGTGTAGCCTACGTGAAGCGACAGCTGCCTGAGCCTGCGAAAGCCGGGCGCCGCAAGGCGGCTGCGCCAGCGGCCGAGGAGTGAGAAGCGGGCAAGGCCCCACCTCGTGTGTCGCGCCAGCGCTTGGGCTGCATCTGAGCCCCCGAGGGGCGCAAAGGCGACAAAACTTCCAGTTCGAGGTTCAAAGGTGCCGACGGGAAGGCGCCGCTGCCCCTGACCCTGTCTCAGATCACGGTGGCGTCGCCGCTTTCGACGATCACCAGTTCGACCTCGCCGGCGGCGTCGGCTTTGCGGAAGGCGGAGGCCTCGACGTACTCCGCAGAGTCGTGGCACGCGACAGCCTGCTCCAGCGTCGGGAACTCGATCACCACGAAGCGGTGGAATTTCTGCGGGCCCTCCAGGATTTGGAAGCGCCCGCCGCGGGCCAGCACCTTGCCTCCGAACTTGGCGATGATGCCGGGCACGCGATCGGTGTACTTCTTGTAGGCGACGGGGTCGTTGATCTTCGAGCGGGCGACCCAATAGGCGGGCATGGCAACTCCTTGAGCTAGTATCCGCTTGATGCCGTCAGCCCTGGCCGAGGCCGTGCCGAGCGCTGCCACCAGGCCGGCAAGCGATGTTGCAAGCACCGGCACACGCGAACGCGCCTTTGCGAAACAGACCTGCAACTCCTTGGGATTTACGTTCTTGATACTTGGCACTATCTCTTGATTGCGTGACCACTGCTGTCAATTCATGAGTCGTGATGGACGGCATCATGGCCGGTGATGCGATTCTGGACGCTCTCGCAGCGTGCTAGAAGCGGGGTGCTTGAAAAAGCGCACGCGCGTTGCCGAGCGCGGCAAACCCGGGAGAGAGACGATGGCCGAGTATGTAACGATTGCCCCTGCCGGCTCCTTCGACCGCTGGCCTGCCGGGATGAAGAAGGAGATGGAGGACAACGCATTCAGCCCGATCGTGGGCAGCGTGCTGGTATCGGAAACCGACCAGCTGCGCGTATGGCACCTGCTGGTCCCGGCCGGGCAACGCTGCACCTTCCACCGCCACGTGCTCGACTACTTCTGGACCTGCCACAGCCACGGCAAGGCGCGCGGCTTCTACGACGACGGTCGCATCACCGAGACCACGCACTTTCCGGGCGACACCATGCACATGACCTATGCCAAGGGTGAATATCTGCTGCATAGCGTCGAGAACATCGGTGACACCGACCTGCTCTATACGACGGTCGAGTTCCTCAACAGTGCGAATGCACCGCTGCCGATCCCGGACGGCGTGCGGCTGAAGCGGGCAGCCTAGGTTTGTCGTGCCCGGCTGCATGCCCGGGCTGCAGTCGTCCGCCGCTGCGGACAAAGTTGATAGATGGATCCCGGGGACTAGCCCCGGGATGACAGTTGAGGGTTCCATGTACGCACCTGCCGGCGTGAAGACCGACCACAACAAGATACCGGTCCCGGACAAGATGCGGGCCTGGGTGCTGGGCAACCCCGAACAGCTGATCTTCACCGAGAAGCCGGTTCCGGTGCCCGCCAGAGCCGAGGTGCTGGTGCGCATCGATGCGGTGGCAATCTGCGCCACCGATCTCGACGTCATCAAGTCGGGGCCGCCGGCGCTGATCAAGGGCGGCCTGCCGTTCAACAAGAACTGGACGCCCGGTCACGAATACATGGGCACGGTCGCGGGGCTCGGCCCCGGCGTCGACGAGTTTGCCGTCGGCGATCGCGTGACGGTGGAGATTCACGCTGGCTGCGGCCAGTGCAAGCGCTGCCGCATGGGCATGTATACGTCGTGCCTCAACTACGGGCTGAACTACGGCGAGGTCGACAAGGGCCACCGCGCCAACGGCTTCACCACCGACGGCGGCTTTGCCGAGTACGCCATCAACAACATCAACACGCTGATCAAGATCGCCGACACCATGTCGGACGAGGAGGCAACGCTGGTGGTGACCGCCGGCACGTCGATGTATGGGCTGACGGAGCTGGGCGGCCTGATCGCGGGCGAGAGCGTCGTGGTGATCGGCCCCGGCCCGATCGGGCTGCTGGGGGTGGCGGTGGCCAAGGCGCTCGGCGCCTATCCGGTGTTCCTGACCGGCACGCGCGATGCGCGCCTGCAGGTCGGCCGTGAGCTCGGCGCCGATCACGTCATCAACGTGACGAAAGAGAAAGCTGTCGAGGCCGTGCGGCGGCTGAACGGCGGCAAGGGCGTCGACTACGTGGTGGAGTGCTCGGGCGCCCCGGACGCCATCAACGAGGCCGGCCGCATGCTCAATCGCGGCGGCAAGATCTGTCTCGCCGCCTTCCCGCATGATCCCGCACTGATCGATGTGGCGCACCTGGTGCGCAACAACATCTACATCTTCGGCATCCGCGGCGAGGGCAAGAGCGCGACGCACCGCGCGGAGGCCTTCATGCGCGAGAAGCGCTTCGATGCCAGCAAGATCCACACGCACACCTTCATGCTGGAAGATCTGCCCGAAGCCATCCGCTACGCCCGCGACCGCGTCGAGGACGCTATCAAGGTGGTGGTCAAAATGCGGGACGGCGCGGAGAAACGTGCGGCGGCGGAGTGATGCGGCGCGCTGAAGCGCACCGGATCGACGCGAGGTCGTGAACCCATAAACGTTGCGCTGCAACAATGTCGGCAGCTTTCGGGGGCGGTGCGGACGCCACTTGACCGCGCCCGAGACAGTCGCGCGATTGTGTGTTGCAGTGCTCATAAAGTACCCCCTACTTTAGTATTAGACGGCACTGGCTGTGTCGGACGCGCGCCTGCGCTGCAGACCCGCCCCATTCACGCGTGCCGTGGTGTTGCGCAGGAGGGGGTCGTCATGGTGCGCGCTTTCCAGCCAAAATCATTGCAGCTTGATCTCGTTGAACCACAACCTGCTCACCAAGCCCGCACCTCATTTGTGTGGAGTCGCGCCAAGCTCCGCATCGCAAGCCTTGTCCTTGCCGCCGTCGCAACGCCAGCGGCGACCGCCTTTGCCGTGCCCGTTCCCTCGGTGAAATGGCTTTGCCTGGTATGGCTTTGCGGCATTGCAGCGCTCATGCAGGGCCTCAGCCGCCGCGCGAATGATGGTTCGATCGTTCTCTCGGTCGACCGGCGCGGGATTCTCGATCATCGATTGATGTCGAGGCATATCGCTTGGCAGGAAATCAAAGCGATCTGGCCCGTCAACGCCGATCGGAACCACACAATCGATATCGAGTTGCGCTGGCCTGAGAGTACGCTGCGCGATACCCGGTGGTCAGTCCGAGTCGGTGCTTACTGCCAGATGGGCTACGGCGTGCCGGCGGTCACGATCAGCATGTTGCTGCTCGACGGCAGCGTGTCCGACCTGCTGAACGCCATCGCTCAGTATCGACCTGATCTGCTGGACTACTCGAATCTGCGAGCGTCACCAAAGGTCTGCTGACTGATGGGTTGGCTGGTTGGCCAGGCCGGCGCCTAACAATCCGGACGGTTTGCGAGCACTTCCGAGCTGTGCGGACTGCGGCGATGCAGTAGCTCCGTCTGATGTTCCGCTTACCTCCTAGCCGACGTGCGCGGGAAGCTGAGCCACACATCCTGAGATGTGCGCTTCCAGGTTGACGCGCCCATTGACACCGCCCTAGCCTAAGGTCTCGCCGTCGGCATCAGAATGCCGTTCGTAGCCAGATGATCTGGCAGCGGCGCTATAGGGAGATAATCGCCACAAGAAGGTAGGAGGAGCACAATGGCTGGGCCGCAAATTCCCAAGAACTTCCGGACCGTGATCGTCGCGGCGGCGGTGGGCAACGTCATCGAGTGGTACGACTTCTACATTTTCGGGAGCTTGGCCGCGATCTTGTCGGTCAAGTTCTTCGACCAGACCAGCCCGGTTGCGGCGCTGTTGAGCACCATTGCGCTGTTCACTGCCGGATTCCTGATCCGTCCGCTTGGGGCATTCCTGTTCGGATGGATGGGCGACAAGGTGGGCCGCAAATACACGTTCCTCCTTACGCTCAGCGGTATGGGGCTCGGCACGGGATGTATCGGGTTGATCCCGACCTACCAGGATATTGGTGTGACCGCCGCGTTCATCCTGTTCGGCTTGCGGATGATTCAGGGCCTGTGCCTGGGCGGCGAGTATGGCGGCGCCATCACCTACGTCGCCGAGCACGTGGAAGACCGGCACCGCGGCTACTACACAGGCTGGCTGCAGACCTCTCCCACTCTCGGCATCGTGGTGTCGCTGGCCGTGATCATTGCGACCCGCACGTACCTTGGCACTGACGCGTTCAATGCATGGGGATGGCGCGTTCCGTTCCTGGTGTCGTTCCTGATGGTGGCAATCGCCATCTACATCAGGCTCCAGCTGCAGGAGACGCCGATCTTTGAGGAGATCAAGGCCAAGGGGCAGATGACCAAGAACCCCTGGAAGGAGGCCTTCCTCAGCTCGAACATCAAATACATTCTGATCGCCACCATCGTGCTGATCGGGCAGGGCGTGGTCTGGTACAGCGGCCAGTTCTGGGCGTTGTATTACCTGCAGCAGGTTTCGAAGGTAAGTCCGCTGGACTCGGCCTACATCGTGGGAACCGCGCTGCTGATCGCGACGCCGACCCTGATCTTGTATGGCTGGCTGTCCGACAAGATCGGCCGCAAGCCCGTGATCTTGGGAGGCATGTTCCTGGCCGCGATCACCTACTATCCCCTGTACAGCTGGCTGGGAACGTTCACGCAGCCGGGTAAGGTCGAATTCTGGCCTGCGGTCGGCATCATAGCTATTCTCGTGTCCTTCGTCGGAATGGTCTATGGGCCGGTTGGAGCGTTCCTGGCGGAATTCTTCCCCGGCAGGATCCGGTACACATCGGTCTCCGTGCCCTACCATATCGGCAACGGTTGGGGTGGCGGACTGGTACCGTTTATCACCTCGGCCGCCTTTGCGGCCACCGGGAGCCTCGCCTACGCGCTGCTCTACTGTATCGCCGTTCCAGCGGTGTGCTTCATACTTGCGCTCTTCCTGATGCCGGAGACGCGCAAGATGAGCATTTGGAATCCAGAGGAGGATAGGGCGCGCGCTTAGCTCAGAACCTTGTGCGGAGCCTGCAAACGGCTCCGCACGAGCTAGGGGGTCGAGCAGGACAAACCCAACCCTTGTGGCCAAGTATCATCTTGGCTTTTTGTCAGATCATGGAGGAACGACATGGCCGCAGTTTGTGCACTTATCCTCGCCGTAGTCGGCGCTCTGTTTGCCTACCTTGCTCTCCAGGAGGGTGGTTTGTCTCTCATGCCACTGAACCTGGCGGCATACTATGTCACGGTGGCGTTCATTGCCTTCGTGAACATGATTTTGTTCGCCTCGGCCGTTTTCGCGAAGGACTAGCGCCGACCAGGGTTCAAATCCTTGGTTTCGATCCACGGTTCGAAACCACGGATTTGGGATCGCCAGAGCATTGTCGGCTGGGGTGCGGCTACCTTTCCCTCGTTCTCGGTCCGATGCGCTGCCTTCTTGCATTGGGCAACGCACTTCTGGAATTGCGTCTGGCAGAAGTTGCGCTTCCTGGCAGCCGTCGGAAGAACGCGGCTGTGGCCGCTGATGCTGTGAGCCGCGTCAGACACCGACATCGCCGACGAGGCATCGACACGTCGAGTTAGGAAGGCGGTCGAGCGATGACGAAAGCTGGCCCATTGAGCCGGTTTGGTGGCGCCGCCGTGGCGACAATCTGATCGACTTGATGATGCGATCGGTGTTCTGAAATTCAGCGACGGAAGCGACGATCGAGTGGCGTTCTCGGACGATCGGGCGGCTGCGCCTCCCGGCGATCATGCCTGCCATTGCGAGGGCCCATATGAGCAAGAAAGTCGTGCTGGTCGCGAGTCTCCTGGTGGCAGCGGGCGCCGCCGCAGCCGTTTCGGCACCAAGCCTGCGCGGACAGCGCCACGGAAGCCTGCTCGACGATATTGCCGCCGGCTTCGGCCGGGCGACGCAGCAGGTCTCTCAAGCAGTCGGCATAGCGGATGAGGATGCTGCCCCGTCGCGCGAGGAGCGGCGCAGCCGGCGCGGCAAGCAACGCCGCGGCGCCGAGGATCGATCGGACGACGCCCAAGCCGTCGATCGCGAGGAGGACAAGCAACCGCGCGAGGCTCGCGGCAGCGGGTGGCGCGGCAAGGATCGCCTTGCCCGGCAGGACGACGACGATGACGGCAACGCTTCCCAAGCACGGCGCGAACGGCGCTGGGCGGAGCAAGACCGCGGCGCGCGGGACGAGGATGACGTTGAGCCAAGGCGGCGCGGCTCGTTGGCTGGGTCAGAGCGGTCTGGCCAGTATTTCAGCCGAATGGACAAGAACGGCGATGGCGCCATCGACATGTCCGAGTTCGTGCTTGCCGAAACCGAGCGCATCACCGCACGCGCCCGACAATTCTTCAAGCGCTTCGACGCGGACGGCGACGGCAAGGTCACGCGCGAGGAATTCGGCCGCGCGTCGAGGGAACGCTCGGCGGCGCTCGACAGCGATGACGAAGCCAAAGCGACGGATGGCGAGCCGCAAGGCGGGCGCGGCAAAGCTGTCGCCAAGTAGGCGCCCGAGGACAAGTATCCGCCACCTTGCGCGCGCCAGCGGTCCCACCGCAGAGGATTTACTCCTGTGCCAGATTGAGGCGGGTAAAGACCGATCTGTCCGCGGTGGAGGTGCTCACGCGACACATAATTAAGAACTTGCGCATTAGGCTGATGATGCGGGATCCGCCTGCCTAGAGCATGGCACCTCTTGCAACGCTGGAAGCCGCCATTGAGCCCCGGTAGGCCCATATGCATGACGCAGGGCTGCGATCCCAACCGCGGCCATCTCCAATCATGAAGCGCCTGCGGATGTCGCGCCGATTGCGGCCGGCAGCGATTGCGTCGATAGCCGGCGCCTGCCTGGTATTGCTGGCCATGCTGACCGCGTGGCTGCAGGGCTCCATCGGCAGCGGCGCGGGTTCTCTCGTCTACCTCCTGCTGGCTCTGGCGATGGTTTGCCTGATCGCAAGTGCATACCTCGATTTCGCCGTGTCGCCGATTGCACCCAAGCAACAGGACGACAACCGACTGGCCGAGGAGAGCGAGCGCAAGCAGCTGCACGCCGCCGTCAACAACATGCCGATCGGGCTGGTCATGTTCGACCCGGGCAAGCGGGTGCTGATCGTCAATGACAGCTACCGCGAGATGTACAAGCTGTCGCGAGAGGTGACCGCGCGCGGCAGGCACTTGCGCGAGATGCTCGAGGAACGCCTCAAGACCGGCAACTTCGAGGGCTCCGATCGCGAAGGCTATATCGAGCGCATCCTGAAGCTGGTGGAGCAGAAGGAAAGCAGCGTCAGGCTGGTGCAGCTCGGCGACGGACGCACCGTCAACATCATCCATCACCCCATACCGGGAGGCGGATGGATCGGCACGCACGAGGATGTCACCGAACGTGAAAAGCTGCACTCCGAGTTCGCCCGGCAGAACGAACTCCTCCAGCAACGCGAGCTGCAGCTGAAAGCGCAGAACCTGCAGTTCGACGCCGCGCTCAAGAACATGTCGCAAGGCCTGTGCATGTTCGACTGGGAGCAACGGCTGCTGGTTTGCAACAATCAATACGCCGAACTGTACGGCCTGCCACCCGAGCTGACGCAACCCGGGACAACTTTGCAGAGCATCGTGCAGCACAGGGGCGCGGTGGGTCTCTACGCAAACGCCGACTATGTGCAGGACGTATTTTCGATCACCGCCGACAATGTACCGGTGACCAGGATCACCGAACTGAGCGACGGCCGCGCCATAATGATAAAGCATCAGCCCATGCCTGGCGGCGGATTCGTGGCAACACACGAGGACATCACAGAGCAGCGCAACATCGAGGCGCGCATCAAGCACCTGGCGCATCATGATCCGTTGACCGATTTGCCAAACCGGCTGCTGTTGCGCGAGCAACTGGAACGGGCTCTCAGCGAGCGCGCGCAGCATGGTCCTATCGCCGTACTGTGGTTGGACCTCGATCGTTTCAAGGATGTCAACGACACGCTCGGTCATGCCACCGGGGATGCCCTTCTCAAAGCCGTGGCCGGTCGCCTGCAAGGTTGTGTGCGGGCAGAGGACACGGTGGCGCGTCTCGGAGGCGACGAGTTCGCCATCATCCAGACCGGTACGAGCCAACCTGTGGGTGCAACGGCCCTGGCGGCGCGTGTCATCGAAGCGATCGGCGCGCCTTACCAGATCACGGATCATCAGATTGTGGTCGGCACCAGCATCGGCATCTCGATCGCTCCGGAGGACGCCGAGACGGCCGATCAGCTGCTGACGAGCGCCGATCTGGCCCTCTATCGGTCAAAGAGCGAAGGTCGTGGCACGTACCGGTTCTTCGAGCCGGCCATGGACGCGCTCATGCACGCGCGCCGCAGGCTGGAGATCGATTTGCGGGACGCGGTCGCCAGAAGCGACTTCGAGCTGCACTACCAGCCGATCCTGAACCTGGAGACCGGCAAGATCGTGGCCGTCGAGAGCCTGTTGCGCTGGAACCATCCCAACCGTAGCTGCATACCGCCGGCCGAGTTCGTGCCGCTGGCCGAGGAGACCGGACTGATCGTGCCGATCGGCGAGTGGGTGTTGCGGACGGCCTGCGCGCAGGCGGCCAGCCTGCCGCGGCCGGTGAAGGTGGCGGTGAACCTGTCCGCCCTGCAATTCGGCCAGGGCGATCTGGTGCAGCTGGTGCTGCAGACGCTGGCCGCCACGGGGCTCGACGCCAATCGGCTCGAGCTGGAGGTCACCGAGTCCCTGCTGCTGGAAAACACCGACAAGGTGCTCACCACGCTTGGCCGACTGCGGGACGTGGGCGTGCGCATCGCCATGGATGACTTCGGAACTGCCTATTCCAGCCTTGGCAGCCTGCGCAATTTCCCCTTCGACAAGATCAAGATCGACAAATCCTTCGTGCACGGACTGGGCACCAGCGATCATGCCTTCGCCATCATCGAAGCCGTGGCGGGCCTTGCCGCGCGGTTGGACATGGTGACGACGGCTGAGGGTGTGGAGACGGAAGACCAGCTCGCCTGGGTGCGGGCGCTGGGCGTGACGGAGGTGCAGGGTTTCTATACCGGCCAGCCGCGTCCCTTTGCCGAGATCGCGCGCCTGCTGGCTGACGAGAAAGCCAACCAGGCGGCGGCCTGAGCGGCGTGCCCCCTGGCGGACGATCGCCGATCCCACCAAACCGGAACGACTCTAGCGGGCGCGGGCCGGCTTCTTTTTCGGGACCGCCGGGGCCGGTCCGGACCAGCGCAGGTTGAGGCGCTGCGATTCGGCTTCCAGCGCGGCAAGGAAGGCGCGGGCGACTTCGGACATGGAGCGGCGCGAGGGCTCGATCATGACGAGGTCGAGGGAGAGGGGCGGGTCGGCCAGCGGATTGACCTTCAGCGGTGGCGTGCCAGTGTCCAGCGCCATCATGATGCCGGGCAGCACGGTCACCCAATCGCTGCGGGCCACCAGATCGAGCGTCGCCAGCATGGCGTCGAGCTCGACCATCTGCTCGATCTGCACGCCGTTGGAGGCGCAATAGGTCTCGATGGTGGTGCGGCGCGTGTTGAGCTTACCCGGCACCACCAGCTTGAGGGGACCTAGGCCGGCGAGCTTTACGGGGGCCAGATGCGCATGCTTGGCCGACGGGCTCGAAACCAGCACCTCGGGTGTGCTGAGGAACAAGCGGCTGGTCAGCCCCGGTGCGCCGGCGAAGGCCGGCACGATGGCGAAGTCGAGCTCGCCGGCGCGGATCTGCTGGGTGAGCGTGCCGCTGTAGCCCTCGACGACCTTGACGCGCACGTTCGGGTTGGCCTGCATGAAGCTCGCCAGCACCGGCGCTAGCGCGCAGCGCGTCATGGTCGGCATCAGGCCGACCACCAGCTGTCCTTCGGCGCCCTGCCCATAGTCCTGCACGGCGCGCTTGGCTTGCTCATGCAGGCGCAGCATCTCGATGCAGCGCTGGTAGAGCGAGTCGCCCGCCGGCGTCGGCACCACCTGGCCCTTGTCGCGCGAGAAGAGGCGGACGCCGAGGCTGTCCTCCAGCTTGCGCACGTGCTGAGACACGCCCGACTGGGTGGCATGCTCGCGCGCGGCGGCGGCCGTAAACGAGCGCTCCTCGTAGACGGCGACGAACAAGTGGAAGTCGCGCAGGCTTTCGGACATGGCGGCAGCCATTTGGAAACGTGATCACATCCAGCAGGTCATATTATTTTGCCGAATATGACGCCCTGCGTATACCGTTTCGTTGCGGGCATCACGCCCGCGGCTCTTGCGCAGTTAACTAAACGCCCATGACGCTGCAGGTGTGCACCTTTGAAGGGGATGCCGCGGACACGCCCGGCCTGCGGCAAGCGCTCGGACGCTTTGCGACTGGGGTGGCGGTGATTGCCACGCGCACGCCCGAGGGCAAGCTCGAAGGCCTGACCGCCAACTCGTTTGCCGCCGTCTCCCTCGACCCGCCGCTGGTGCTGTGGAGCCTGCGCCGCGCTGCGCCGTCGCTCGCCGGCCTTCCAGCGCTCCGGCTTGTTCGCGGTCAACGTGCTGTCGGCCGGGCAGCGCGAACTGTCGCGCCACTTCGCGACGCCGAGTGCCGACAAGTTCGCGCACGTGCCGCACGGGCCGGGCCAAGGCGGCTGCCCGTTGATCGCGGGGTGCCTGGCTTGGCTCGAGTGCCGCATCGACCAGACGGTCGACGGCGGCGACCATTTGATCTTCATCGGCCGCGTATTGCGCGCCAGCTTCGCCGAAGGCGAGCCGCTGGTCTTCAGCGCCGGGCAATATTGGCGAACGGCCGCGCTTTAGGCGGTGGAGTCACCCAGCGCCATCATCATGGCCATGGCGCGCCCGCGACGGACCTGCTTCGAGCTTGGGCATTTTCGACTGAGATTGGAACTAGTGAGCTCGACACTTTGCTGTCATGCCGGCGCTTGTTGCCCGGGATCCAGCGCCCCGCAAACGCCGGAGCAAGCTGAGAGCTGGATCGCGTGCACAAGCCCCGCGATGACCATTGAAGCTGAACTAGCGGTCCTGCCTAAATCGGAAACCGCTCTAACGGCCGCGCGGAACTACAAAAGCGCCCCTGCAAGAAAAGGTGGCAATCGCCAAAGCCCTGCTATCCCCGGTAGCGCGGCCCGCTTGAACCAATCCGGAGCAAAACGCTTTGGGGGACGAAGTTGCGCCGCCGCAACAGGCCAATCACGGCGGTCCAACACGATGGAAGTATTAGATATTCATCGCATTTCATCGCAAAGAATCCGGTCACCGCGCTCAAAGCTGTGAGTTGACGAACAGCGTACAGCAGAAGACCTATGGGCCTGCATCGAAATTAGTCAGTTTGTAGTCAGTTCAGGAGATTGACCGTGCTGCGTAAGGCGATATTTGTCGCGCTAGCCCTGCCTCCTCTGCTGTTTCCGTTGTCGGCCGCAGCACAGAATTTCAACCAAGCGATCGTGTTCGGCGACAGCAACGTCGACAGCGGCTGGTACAAATTCAGCTCGTCCGGCAGCAACCGCCTCGATACCCAGATTGCCGGCAATCCAATTGCCGGAGCGCCGACGACAAATCCCGGCTTCATGAATTCGCAGTTCCTGGCCTCCTACTTCGGGCTCACAGCAAATCCTGCTGATGCGCCAGGCGGAGGAACGAACTATGCGACGAGCGGCGCCAAGAATGTAGACTTCAATACCAACGTGAACGGTGGATTTCAGGGTGCCGTGCCTACCGTCAAGCAGATCGCGAACTATCTCGCCGCGAATGGGGGTGTTGCCAACCCTGACGCGCTCTATCTGATCAACTCCGGTGCCAACGATGTTGCGTTTGCGACCGGTCAAAGCGGCGCGGGACCATTTCCAGCCGACCCCGTCGCTTACCTTACGAACGCCGCCAGCAGCCTTTCGCAAGCTATCGCCACCCTGAAGGCCGCCGGTGCGCGCTACTTCGTCGTCCCCGACCTGCCGTTTTCTTTCCCAATGGGCGGCGGTCCGGGCAATGCGACGGAACGGGCGGATCGACTGCTCTATAGCCAGACGCTGTGGTCCGATCTTGCGGCGGCCGGCGTGAATTTCATTCCCGCCGATTTCAACAGCGTCCGAGTGGCGATCGCGGCCAACCCGAGCTCGTTTGGCTTTCAGTTCATCGGTACCGGCAACGTTGTTGGCGGCGTCGTGAATGTCAATGGGCAAGCGGCCTGCAATACCTACAACGTCAATGTGACGACCGCCTGGGCACTCGGCTGCACGCCGGCCAACCTCGTCAGCGCCGATGCCATGCAGACGCATCTGTTCGCCGACGATCAACATTTGACGACCGCCGGGCAGAAGATCGAGGCCGACTACTTCTATAGCCTCGTCGTCGCGCCGAGCCAGATTTCGTTCCTGCCGGAAAATGCCCTGAAGGCGCGCACGCGCTTCATTGGCCTTACTCAGAACCAGATCGAAGTGTCGCAGAACAACCGCGGCCGCAGCGGCTTCAACGCGTGGGTCAGCGGCGACGTCTCGCACTTGCAAATGGACAACTACAACGGCTTTCCCGGTGATCCCAGCACGCCGGCCACGTTGGCCGCGGGCATCGATGTTCGGGTTTCGCCGCAGATCCTGTTGGGCGCCGTAGTGTCGATGGGTACCCAGCGTTCGAGCTTCAGCACGACGGGTGATTTCACGCAGGATGAGATCGCCGGCAGCCTTTATGCAGCCTACCGTGGCGGACCGTGGTGGGCCGACGTCATTGGAACATACGGTCACCTGGACTATGCGGTGAACCGCACCGTGCCGATCGGTATCACGCTGCAGTTCAACAACGGCAATACCTCGGGCCACAACTGGTCGGTGGCCGCGGAAGGGGGCTACAAGTTCCGCAATGGCGCCGTCACCCATGGCCCGGTTGTCGGGCTGACGGCTCAGCGCATCAGCGTCAACGGTTTCACGGAGACCGGCAGCTTCACCAGTCTTGGCTTTGGAGATCAAACCAGGGATTCGTTGGTCAGCACGCTCGGCTATCGGGCGTCGCTCAACTGGGGACTGTGGCAGCCGTTTGCCCAGCTTGCCTGGAACCACGAGCTGGCCGACACCAACCGCGACGTGACGGCCTTTCTTACGACGATTGCGGCGCCGAGCTTCTCGATGCCGGCCGTCAGCCTCGGCAAGGACTGGGGTACGGCCAGCTTGGGCACCACGCTGAAACTCAGCAAGAACGTAACGGTGCTGGGCAGCACGACGGCCGATTTCGGGCAGAGCAACGTGATCACCTACGGCGCACAGATCGGCGTGAACATTTCCTTCTAGGCCCCCCTGATCGGGATTGCACAGGCGACCTGGTCCTGTTGAACTGCCGACGGCAGGGCTGCCCGCTCACGAGGGGGAAGGCATGATCCGCAGCGCGGTCGTCGGCATTGGCTGGTGGGGCAAGCATCTGATCCGGCGCATGACCGAGTCGGATGCGATCCGCGCTCGGCTGGCGGTCGATCCCGACCCCGCCGCCGAGGCGTTCGCGCGGGAGCACCGGGTGGCCTACGCACCGGCGCTGGAGACGGCGCTCGCCGAGCGCGATATCGACGCCGTCATCCTGTGCACGCCGCACAGCCTGCACACGGCACAGATCGCGGCAGCGGTCGCCGCCGGCAAGCACGTGTTCTGCGAGAAGCCGCTGGCACTGACGCGTGCAGAGGCAGAGCGCTCGGTGGCGCTGTGCAGGAGAGCGGGGCTGCTGCTCGGCATCGGCCACGAGCGGCGCTTCGAGCCGGCCGTCAAGGAGGTGCGCCGCCTGCTGCGCGAAGGCGTGCTCGGCACCATCATGCAGGCCGAGGCCAACTTCAGCCACGACAAGCTTGCCAGCATGCCGAAGGGCGACTGGCGCACGTCGCCCACGCACGCGCCGGCCGCCGGCATGACGGCAATGGGCATCCACCTGACCGACCTGATGATCGAGTTCTTCGGGCCGGTCAGCGAGGTGTATGCCGCGACCACCAGCCGGATGGCTTACAAGGACAACGGCGACGTGGTGTCGGCGCACCTACGCTTCGCGTCCGGCGCCACCGGCTATATCAACGCCATCCTCGTGACCCCGCTGTATATCCGCATGACCATCTTCGGCTCCGATGCATGGGTGGAGGTGCGCAATCATACGCACCCCGACGCAGCCGGGCCGGTCACACTCACTGTGCAGCACAAGGACGGTCGGCGGGAGTCGCGCGAGTACGCCTGGAGCGATGCTGTGCTGGAGAACCTGGAGCTGTTCGCCCGCGCCATCGAGGGCAAGGCCGACTACCCGTTCACCGATATCGAGAAGATCGCCAACATCGCCACGCTGGAAGCGATCTGCCAATCCGTGGCGCAGAACCGGCCGATTGCAATTGCACCTGTGGAGTAGCTCTGGCGAGGGCCGGCAGCGGGGATTGTTTCACGTGCAACAGCTATCCCCGCAAGGCTCATTCAGTACAGCGTGGCCAGCATCAGCGCGATCGCAATCACCATCAGCACGATGCCGGCAACCAGGGTGAAAGGGCGCTTTTGCATGACCTAGCTCCGGCATTCGAGGACCAAAATGGGCATCGAAGCCCCGCAACCGACAAGAGCCATGCCGATGATCAATCCATAAAATGGCGACCGCCGGCGGCAATGCGCGCCAACAGTTACGTTTGCAACATTGATCCAGATCAGCGTCGGACGAAATTTCTGGGCCAGCCAGGCCGAGCGCTGAAGAATTCCTTGCTCAGAAATAGGGCGAACTGCGGCGAACTTCTCGACCATCGCCCTAGGATGTCATGCGCTTCGGCCAATAGGAGGGCAGCGCCGAGCCGTCGCGGCCGCCCCAGCCGTCCCTGGAGGCCTCGTCGAACACGGCCAGCGTGCGCTCAGCCAGCGGCAGGCTGGCGCCCAGCACCTTGGCCTCGGCGATCATGGTGCGCAGGTCCTTGCGGATCGAATCGATGTCGAAGGCGGGCGCAATGCCAGGGCCGCCGGCCAGCGCCTCGGCGACGGCTGGCCCGCGCGTTTTGAGCACATTGGGGGCGCCGGACGTATCGGCGAACAGCTCCATCAGCCATTTGGGATCAGCGCCCAGATGGCGGCACAGCACATAGGCCTCGCCCAGCGCCTGGTAGGCGACCAGTAGCGGCAGGTTGATGGCGAGCTTCATGCTGGCGCCGGCGCCAACCGGCCCGACATGCTCGACGCGCCGGCACAGCTGGTCGAGGATGGCGCGGGCGCGGGCAACATCGGCGGCGTTGCCGCCGGCCAGGCCCAGCAGCTTGCCCTGCCGCGCCGGCCCGGTGGTGCCGCCGACGGGACACTCGACGAAGCAGGCGCCCTTGGCGCGCACCCTGGCGGCCAGCGCGGCCACCTCGGCCGGCTGCACCGTGCTCATGTCGATGATGAGCTTGCTCGAGACCTTGCCGGCCAGAATGCCGTCCGGGCCATCATAGACGGCCGACTGGGCAGCGGCGTTGGTGAGGATGGTGAGGACTACGTCGGCCTCGTTGGCGAGCGCCGCTGGCGTCGCTGCCACCCTGGCCCCGGCGCTCTGCAGCGGCGCCGTCTTGTCGGACGTGCGGTTCCAAACGCTGACCTGGTGCCCGACTTCGATCAGACGCAGCGCGATGGCTGCCCCCATCCGTCCCACGCCGGCAATCCCAATATGCATTGTCCCCTCTTGCAAAATTGTCGCCTCTTGCAAATACGGTGCCTGCACGGGCAGATGACTAGCACGCGACGGACGCCCCCGTCGACTTTCGCGGAGAGCGACAAAACGCACCGGAGGTCTGCATGGCCAGCAAGGGAACAATCGGCATCGTCGGCCTCGGCATCATGGGCGGGGCGATGGCCCGCAACCTGCACGCCGACGGCTGGACCGTGCTTGGATATGACGTCGACCACGCAACAGCCGAATCTGCCCGGAAAAACGGTATCGAGACGGTCGGCAGCGTAGCGGAGCTGGCGCTCAAGGCCTCCGACATCATCACCAGCCTGCCGACCACCAAGGCGGTGATCGCCACCGCGCAAGCCATCGCTGCAGCGGGCGCCTCGCGCTGCGTCGTGCTTGAGACCAGCACGCTCTCGCTCGCCGACAAGCAGGCGTTCGCCGCCGTCCTGGAGGGCGCGGGTCACGTGCCGCTCGATTGTCCGCTGTCGGGAACCGGCGCCCAGGCCAAGAGCAAGGATCTGGTCGTGCTCGCCAGCGGCGCGAGCGCCGAGATCCAACGCCTTGCGCCGATGTTTGCCGGTTTCGCCCGTCAGCATCACGATCTCGGTGCGTTCGGAAACGGGACGAAGATGAAGCTGGTGGCAAACCTGTTGGTGGCCATCCACAACGTCGCCAGCGCCGAAGCTCTGGTGCTCGGCATGAAAGCCGGGCTCGATCCGCACCAGATGGTCCAAGTGATCGGGTCCGGCGCCGGCACCTCGCGCATGTTCGAGGTGCGCGCGCCGATGATGGCCGACAACCGCTACGAGCCAGCCACCATGCGCTGCGCCACCTGGCAGAAGGACATGACGGTGATCGGCGACTTCGCCTCCGCCGTCGGCTGCCCGGTCCCCTTGTTCAGCGCCACGGCTCCGCTTTACGAGGCCGGCCTCGCCATGGGCCACGGTGCACTCGACACTGCCGCGGTGTGCGCCGTGCTGGAGCAGATGGCCGGACTGAAGCGATAGACGCTCCTGCCCTCCGCGACCGGGCCTTTGCGATTGAGCAGCCTCCCCTGCATCGAACGCGCGCATTTGATGTGCACGAGGGGAGGGCGCGGGGTTCGCGCGTGCTCCGATCGCAATCGGAAAAGACTTTAGAGCCCGTACAGCCGCGCCGGGTTCTCGACCAGCGTCTTGCGCCTGGTGGCCTCGTCCGGCATCCAGTCCAGCAGCAGGTCCAGCATGCTGGATTCGTCTGGGTGGTTGTCGACCGTGGCCGAGTTGTGCGGCCAGTTGCTGGCCCAGATCATGCGTTCTGGCGCCGCCTTGATCAGCTCCTTGGCCAGTCGCGCCACATCCTTGTACTCGGGCTTGCCGGTCTTGGATGTCTCGTAGGCGCCGGCCAGCTTCACATAGCAGTTGCCGCGCCCTACCAGCCTCATCAGCACCTTGAAGGCGTCGTGATCGGGCGCAACGGGCTCCAGGAACTTGCCGGTGTGGTCGATGATGTAGTCGCCCTGGATGCGCTTCAGCTGCGCCTCGTGCTGCACGAAGTCGCGGCCGTCGAACTGCACGGTGCAATGCCAACCGAACGGGCGCACGCGGGCAATCACGTCATCCATCACATCCCATTTGAGGTGTCCGCCTGGCACGCACATGAAGCGAACGGCGCGGGCCCCCGCCTTGGTCAAGCGCTCCATCTCCGCGTCGCTGACGCTGGGCTTCACCACCACCACCGCGCGTGCCTTGTCGAGACCGAGCGCGGCGACGCTATCCATGGTGAGACGATTGTCGTCGCCGTAGGCGTTGGCCTGCACGACGATCACACGCTCGGTGCCCAGGATGCCCTGCAGCTTGCGATAGTCGGCGACCGCGGCATCAGGCGCCAGATTCGGGCCGTCCGGATGCTTGGGATATTTCGCGTCGAAGAAGTGGATGTGCGTGTCGCACGCACCCGGCGGCGCCACCAGTTTCGGTTTCCGGCTGGGCAGTGGCCATTGCATGTAGCGTTCCTCACCAAGCACTGTTTATTGCCCGACCTTATAGCGGCGGGGCACGCAACCGTCATCCGAGACCTGGTACGCTATCCGGCAAGCCGGCGCAGGCGCTGGGCCCGCTCGGCGTTGACCGAGCCTTCTGGCGCACGTCCGTGTACGATCTCGCCGACCTGCGCCACCGTTTCCAGCGCCTGGCCCTCGATGGCCGGCGGCGTCAGCCCACCGATGTGCGGCGTCGCCAGCACGTCGGCCCGCCTGGCGAGGTGGGGCGAAGGCATCTGGTCCGGCGCACGGCCGACGTCCAGCGCCGCCCCGGCGATGCGCTTCTCGTTCAGCGCCGATTCGAGAGCCGCCTCGTCGACCAGATTGCCGCGCGAAAGATTGACCAGATAAGCATGTGGCTGCATCAGCGCCAGTTGTGCTTTGCCGATCAGGTTCTCCGTCTCGTCGGTCGCCACCGCTAGCGGCAGCACGAAGTCCGCGCGCCGCAGCAGATCATCCATTGCCACCTGCTCGATGTGCGCCTGGTCGACGCTGACGTAAGGATCACTAACCAGCACCTTCATTCCGAATGCTCGCGCCAGCTCGGCCACGCGCCGGCCCAGGAAGCCGTAGCCGATGATGCCGACCGTCGATCCCGCCAATTGCCGGCCCATGCCGATATCGACCGAGCCGCCGGATTTGCTCGCCGCATCGACCTTGGAGACGCCGCGCGCCACGTCGATCATCAGCCCGATCGCCAGTTCGCTCACGGCCGCCACCCAGCTACGGCTCGCTTTGGTCACCAGCACGCCGTGAGTGCTCGCCGCATCCACGTCGATGTTGCGGATGTCCATTGCCACCCGTGAGACCGACACCAGCTCCGGTAGCGCTGCGAACAGCTCGCCCGGACAGGCCGTCGCGCGATCGGCAACGATGATCTGGCAGGATCGCGCCGCCTCGATCAGCGCGGCTGGTTGGAGCGGCTCGCTGCCTTCGTGCAGCAGCACTTCCCCCAGGGCCTGAAGGCCCGACAGCGCGCGCCCACCGTAGTACAAACCCCGCGCCTCGGGGGTATGCGTCAGCAAGATGCGCGGAGCGGCCATTGCGGATGATCTTCTGTTGTGGGCTTGGTCGTACGGCGACGACGGGTCGAGAACGGCTAGCGGTGGCGATCCACCCTGTCAATTGGTCGATTGCCGGCCCATATCCCCGCTTCGCACACCGCCGGTATCCAACAAGTGCACTGCTGGATTGACCGCGCCGCCGATTGGCCGCTCAATCGCCGCCAAGGAAGCAGGAGGGAATGCCGATGACCGAACGCATGCTCGAGGGCCAGGTGGCGCTGGTAACGGGCGCCGGCCGCGGCCTGGGGCGCGCCTTCGCCGAGCGGCTTGCCGCACTCGGCTGCCACGTCGCCGTCCATGGCATGCGCGAGCACGGGCCCTCGGAGTACGGCGGTACGCAAACCCTTACCGACGTGGCCCGCGCCATCGCCGAGACGCACGGCGTGCGCACCACGCGCATCCTGGGCGACCTCACGCGCATGGACGACGTCGAGCGCGTCGTAGGCACCGCCTCGAGCGAACTCGGCCCTGTAGACATCCTGGTGCACAACGCCGGCGGCGATATCGCCGCTGCCGGCGGCAAGCCCGATCCCAACGACGTCGTGCACATCAAGGAGGAGGACGTGCGCGCGGTCATCGACCGCAACCTCTTCAGCACCATCTTCGTCTGCCAGCAGGTGGCGCGCGGCATGATGCAGCGCCGGCGCGGCCGCATCATAGCGATCGGCTCGGTGGCCGCCTTCAAGGGCCGCACCAACGGCTCGATCTACGCGACGGCCAAGGCTGGCGCTACGCACTTCATGCGCTGCCTGGCCGATCAGATGCGGCCCTACGACGTCACCGTCAACACCATCGCGCCGGGCGATACCCGCACCGAGCGGTTCGTCGCCACCCGCTCGGTCGACCCAGCGCGCATGGCCGAGGCCGGCACGCTCGACCGCATCGCCACGGTCGACGAGGTGGCTCGCGTCGTCGAATTCTTCGCGGGCCCACTTGGCGCATTCGTGTCCGGCCAGGTCGTGCGCGTGGACGGCGCCGGCCAGGCCTGGCCCGCATAAAGCCCCGTCGAATTTCAGGTACTTTCGTCGCTTACCATATGCAATCCGCGTCGGTCCCGGCTCACCATGGAACGCATCGGGAGTTCACGGGTTCTCAAGCGTAAGCTTCGGCAAGGCGGCACCTGAAGCCGCACTGGGCTGCCACAACCAATGCAAGCGCCATAGATGAGCCAACCGCCGGAAACAGCAACGCCCATCGCCGATCGAGCGCGCCGGTTTGCGCCGGTGGTGTGGCTGATCGGCAAGGTACAGAGCGGCAAGAGCTCGATTGTGCGCGCGCTCACGCAGAGCACCGAAGCCGAGGTGGGCTCGGGCTTTCGCGCCTGCACCCGGATGGCGCGCGTGTTCGACTTTCCACAGGATGCGCCGATCATCCGCTTCCTCGACACCAGGGGCCTCGGAGAGGTCGCCTACGACCCGGCGGAGGACATCGCCTTCTGCGAAGGCCGCTCGCACCTGATCCTCGCGGTCGTCAAGGCCATGGACCAGCAGCAGCAGGTGGTGCTGAACGTCATCGCCGCGGCGCGGCGCGCGCATCCGGACTGGCCCGTCGTGGTGGCACAGACGACCCTGCACGAAGGCTATCCCGCGGGCGCCGGTCATATGCTGCCCTACCCATTCGCCGACGACGCCCTTGGCACGGATCTGCCGCCGACGCTGCTGCAAGCGCTTGCCTACCAGCGCACGCTGTTCAGCTCCTTGCCCGGGCGCGGTGGCGTCAGCTTCGCGCCGATCGACTTCACTCATGCCGGCGATGGCTTCGATCCCTCCGATTACGGCCGGGAGGCCTTGATCGCTGCACTGATCGCGGCGGCCCCACTGACGGTGGCCGCGGCGCTGGCCGAGCTGCCGCAATCCTCCGATGCACAGCGCAAGTCCGACGCGCACGTCCTGGGTTATGCCGTGGCGGCAGGCGCAGGCGACGCCCTGCCCCTGGCCGGCGCTGTGCTGGTGCCGGCCGTGCAGGCGGCAATGCTGCATCAGCTGGCCCGGCTGCATGGCCTGCAGTGGCAGACGCGCGATTACGCCGAGTTCGCAGGCGCACTCGGTGCGGGCACGCTGATACGCACGGCCTCGACGTTCGGCATCCGCCAGCTGGTCAAGCTGATCCCCGTCTACGGCCAGACCGCCGGAGCCGCAGCGGCGGCGGCGGCCAGCTTCGCCGCCACTTACGCTCTAGGCAAGGCTGCGAGCTTCTACCTCGCGAGACGCCGGCAGGGTGTGACTACGGCCGAGGTCTCAGCGGTCTACCGCGAGGCGCTGCGGGATGCATTCCGCAAGGCCAAGGAGCGCGACATCGGCGGCACCGAGACGGGAGCCAAGGCATCGTGAGCGCACGCAAGAAATCCATCGGCATCCCGCGCGCCGTGCTGATGGCGGTGGCGCTGATCCTGCCGGCCGCCAGTCTCATTCCGCTGGGCTCGCTGTGGCTGTGGCAGAACGGCCTGATCCTCTACTGGGCGCTTTTCAGCTGTGTGGTCGTATCCGGCATCTACTACCTGGAGCGCCGCCTGCTCGCACCGCCCGCCGCTTTGCCCGCTCTGGAAGACGACACCTCGCCGGCCGACCCGCGCTGGTCTCCGCGCCAGGATGAGGCGTGGGCCGACGTCAAGGCGTTGGCCGCCGACGTCAAGGCCGATCGCCTGTCGAGCCGCGACGCCGTCGTCAATCTGGGGCTGGAAACCATCGAGGTAGTGGCCAAGCGCCTGCATCCCGAGCGCGCCGACCCGCTGCTGCAATTCACGGTGCCGGAAGCGCTGGCCGTCATCGAGCAGGCCAGCGCCGGCCTGCGCGACTTCGTCTCCGGCAGCTTCCCTCTCGGCGACCGCGTCACCGTCGCCCAACTGATGTGGCTCTACCGCTGGCGGGGCGTCCTCGGCATGGTGGAGAAGGGCTACGATTTGTGGCGCATCGTGCGCATGCTCAATCCAGTGTCCGCCGCCACCCAGGAGCTGCGCGAGCGCTTCACCCGCCAGATCTACGACGCCGGCCGCGAGCACCTTGCGCGGCGCCTGGCGCGCGCATTCGTGCGCGAGGTGGGGCGCGCGGCGATCGATCTGTACGGCGGCAACCTGCGCATCTCAGCAGACCGCCTGGGTACGCACGCTTCGGCGGCGACCCGGCGCGACATAGCCTCCCTCGACGAGCGCGGCAATGAACCGATCCGTATTCTGGTTGCGGGCCAAGGCGGCGCTGGCAAGTCGAGCCTGGTGAACGCGCTCGCCAACGCCGTCGAGGCAGCAGTCAACACCGTGCCCACCACGGCGGCATTCACCGCCTACACGCTGACGCACGAGGGGCTACCGGCTGCCTTGCTGATCGACAGCCCAGGGCTGGCGGGACCGGACAACATCGCCGCCCTGGTCGAGGCGGCCGACGACTGCGACATGGTGCTGTGGGTAGCCTCGGCCGTGCAAGCGGCGCGCGAGAGCGATCGCTCGGCAATGCAAGCCATTCGTGCCCATTTCAGGGCCATGCAGCATCGCCGGCAACCACCCATGCTGCTGGTGCTCACCCAGATCGATCGCCTTCGCCCGTTCGGCGAGTGGGACCCGCCCTATGATCTGGGCTCTCCCACGCGCAGCAAGGCGGTTTCGATCCGCGCCGCCATCGAGGCGGCCGCAGCCGAACTCGACTTCGCAGCGGACGATATCGTGCCGGTCCGCATCGACTTGGCGGTGGCGCCCTATAACGTCGATACGCTGTGGGCCAAGATCATCGAGCTGGCGCCGGACGCGCAGCGCGCTCGATTGCTGCGCTCTCTGAGCGATATCAAGAGTGCTGCGGGTTGGGGGACCATCTGGTCGCAAGCCGTCAATGCGGGCCGCGTCATCCGCGGCACCTTCCTCAGCCGGAGCCCCAACTGACATGACACAGTCCAATAAAGTCGCGGCGGACCCGACGTCCGCGCAATCCCGGGAGGAAGCGAGAGCCCAGCGAGCCCGCGCCGACCACGAGGCACGCGAGACGGACGCTGCCAAGACCAACGACAGGAGCGGTGCGACGGCGCCGCCGGCCGATTCCTGGCTGCGCATGAGCCAGATTGCCGTCATCGGGCTGTTCGTGATCGCGCTGCTGTGGGCGGCTTATGTGGCCCAGCCCGTGGTCGTGCCGGTGGTGCTGGCGTGGACCATCGCCACCATCGTGCTCCCGATCGTGCGCTGGATGCAGGACCACAGCATCCCGCGTCCCCTGGCCGTCGTGATTGTCACGCTAACTCTGTTAGCCGTGATCGTCACGCTCCTCGCCGTCCTCTCCACCCCGGTCGCCTACTGGCTCGGCCGCGCGTCGGAGCTCGGCGCGCTCATGCAGCAGAAGCTGCAGATGATGACCCAGCCGCTCGCCATGCTGGACGAGGTCAGGAAGGCGCTGAACGCTATCACCGTCGGCGGCGAAGGCGGCATCAAGGTCGAAACGCAATCCGGCACGCTGGTGACGACCATCGTCGGCGTGCTCACCCCGGCGGTCAGCCAGTTCGTTCTCTTCATGGGCGCCCTGATCTTCTACCTCGTCTACCAGAAGCGCATCCGCACCACGGCAGTGTTCTTCGTACATGACCGCGAAGCCAAGCTGACCACGCTGCGCACGCTTGAGCGACATCGACAGCAACATGACGATCTATTTCGGCACGTTTACAGTGGTGAACTTCTGCCTCGGCATGGTGACGGTGCTGCTCACTTGGCTGGTTGGCCTGCCCAATCCACTGTTGTGGGGTGTGCTGGCAGCCATGCTCAACTATGTGCCCTATATCGGCCCGGCCATCGTCGCCGGCACGCTCGGTGTGGTCGGGCTGCTCACCTTCCCGACGCTGGCGGAAGCGACTGTCGCCCCACTCGTCTACATCGCCATGGTCACGATCGAGGGCCACTTCGTGACGCCGATGGTGATTGGCCGCCAGCTGACCCTCAATCCGTTCGCCGTATTCCTCGCCATCGCCTTTTGCACCTGGCTGTGGGGCCCGATCGGGGCCTTCCTGGCGGTGCCCCTGCTGATGGCTTTAACCGTGGCGTTGGCTAACGCCTTCGGCGAGGAAAAACCGTCTCTCCCGGAGTGAACCAATGCCCTAGGGGCGCGTTATCCCCTTGAACAGCTTTGGCTTCACAAGGAGTGGATCATGCCACAGAGCACGCAGTACAGCGGCCGCGAGCGCACCAGCGCGGACATCAAGGACAAGGCCACCGAGCAGTTCGAGAGAATGGCGGACAAGGCCACTGACCAGTTCAACAAGGTAGCCGACCAGGTGGAAGGCGTTGCGAGCCGCGTTGCCGACCAGGGCCGGGAGGCGGGCGAGCGTGTGCAGGAAGTGGCCGGCAACTTGAAAGGCGCCGTCGACAAGTCGGTAAAGGATCAGCCGATGGCCACGCTGGCCATGGCAGCCGCTGTCGGCTTCGTGCTCGGGGCGTTGTGGAAGTCCTGAGGCCTACCTCCAACTTCGAACGGGCAGGTGAGCCGTGTTCCGAGGCCTGATCAGTGATGCCAAGGCAGCAGCGGGCGCCGTCATCGTCAAGTACGTGGCGCGCGCCTCGGTTGCCATTCCTTTTCTGATCGCCGCCGGTTTTGCGACCGCAGCCCTCACGGTCATGCTGGTGGACCGCTACGGCGCTCAGGTGGCCTACCTGCTGCTCGCCGGCGGCTTCACGGTGATCGGCGCGGTCGCGGCCTTGGTCGTCACCGTCAGGGAGCAGGAGGACGTAGTGAGCGAGGCGGAGGCCGTGGCCGCCGACACGCCCGAGGTCGCCAAAGAGGTGGCGATGCAGGCGCCACTTGCCTTGCTCAGCGCCCTGCTGGCGAGCCCGATGGGTCCGACGTCAGCGCTGGGGATTGCGCGCCTGCTCGGGCGCAACCTGCCGCTAGTGCTGCTGCTGGTGATCGCTGGCTTCCTGCTATGGCCCCATGAGCCCGCCGCCGAAGGCGAAGCAGAATCGACGGAGCGCAAGCCTCCCGCCAACAAACCAACCGGTCCCAGACCGAACGGCGCCTACACGGATGGCGGCGAGGCGCACGCGTGAAGGAGCCGCTGCGATGGCGCGGATCACCGAGCAGCTTGCCAAGGTGCATAGCTTCAGCGACATCGCGCGGCTGACTGCCAATGCGCTTGGCTCGCCTGGGCATTCGGGCTGGCATGTCTCAGCGTGCTTCTGTGGGCCCTCGCCGGACCGTACTTCCACTATTCGGAGATCTGGCAGCTCTACATCAACACCGGCACGACGATTGCGACCTTCCTCGTCGTGTTCCTTATCCAGAACACGCAGAACCGCGATGCCCAGGCCATTCATCTCAAACTCGACGAGTTGATCCGCGCCACGCACGCCGCGCGCAACCGGCTCATCAATCTCGAGAACTGCACCGATGAAGACTTGAAGGAGATGCAGCGAGAGTTCGACCGAATGCGCGATCACGTCAACGCCAAGTCGGCCGGCAAGCCCGCAACCCAAGGGGCCGGCAGCTAACGCGCTGCGGCGGCCACCGCGGCCAGCAGACTGGTGCGCGTGAACGGCTTCTCGAGGAAGCCCACGGGGTTGGCCGATGCGGCCTTGGCGCGGGCGCCGGGATCCAGGTTGGCGGACACGAATAAGCTGCGTATGCCGAACCGCTGCCAGATCTCCAGGGCCGCGTCTATGCCGTCGCCCTCGCCGATCAGGCGCATATCCATCAGCACGAGATCGGGCCGCACCCGCTCGACCACCTGGACAGCGTCCGCACGACTGTCAGCCGTCCCAACCACCTGATGCCCGCCCGCCTGCAAATGCGTCAGCAGGTCAAGACGTATGAAGACTTCGTCCTCCACGACGACAACGTGCATGCCCATCCGGCCCGTCCACTCTTCTTGCGGGATTGTTTCCAGATAGTGGTAAATTGCAACCGCTACCTCCCAAGGCGATTGCACAGCGGTGGATACGACGGCGGGCCCGGTTTGGCGCGCAAGCCCGGCGGGCCACATAAACGCTCAGCGCGCACCATGATTTTGAAGGGTAAGTAGAACCCCAGCTTGCACAACTCTTCGAAGGCTGAGTAGTTCCAGCGGAAATCATGAAAATTACCTGCGACAAAAAAGCTAGGAAAAATATCAAGCAGTCGCAAGCGAGTCGGCGGCGTTCGCTGACACTCTGGGGAAAAGCGTGCGCACCCGGAACGGCTGGTTCGATCCCGAACACCCCACAAGGGAAATCAAGCAGTGACGACAAGGTCGCGCATCCAGGTATCGAGTGAGGCGATTTCGGCCCGAGTCAGGCGCAGGCCGAGCTTTGTGCGACGCCAGGCCACGTCCTCGGCGTCGCGTGCCCACTCGTGCGCAATCAGGTAGCGCACCTCCGTTTCCGTCAGCGAAGCGCCGAACGCCCTGCCAAGGTCTGCCAAGGCCTTGGCTTCACCAAGCACCTGCCATGCCCGCCGGCCATAGGCGTGGGCCAGGCGACGCACGTGAGCAGCGTCCAGAAATGGGTAGTCGCGGGCCAGCGCGCCCGCCAGGTCGTCGAAGCCATCCAGATCGAAATCGCCACCCGGCAGGGCATGGATGCCCGTCCAGCCGGCGGCGAGCCCCTGCCGCGCAGGTAGGTGCGGAGCCAGGCGCTCCAGCGCCGCCTCGGCCAACCGACGGTAGGTGGTGATCTTGCCGCCAATGATGGCTAGCAGGGGCGGCGAGCCCGGCATTTCGTCCATCTCCAGCACGTATTCGCGTGACGCTGCTTGCGCTTCGCCGGCACCGTCATCGTAGAGCGGTCGCACCCCGCTGTAGGACCACACGACATCGGCGCGACCGACCGGGCGGGCAAAGCACGCGCTCGCCGTTTCGCACAAGTAGTCGATTTCCTCGCCGTCGATCGCCGCTGCTCCCGGGTCGCCGGCATAATCGCGATCGGTGGTGCCGATCAGCGTGAAATCGCCCTGATAGGGAATGGCAAACACCACGCGACCGTCCGGGTTCTGGAACAGGTAGGCGCGGTCGTGCGCAAACAGTTTGGGCACGACAATGTGCGAGCCCTGCACCAGGCGCACCTTGTGCGCCGTGCTCGAAGCCAGCGCATCGGCGACGTTCGCCACCCAAGGCCCGGCGGCATTGACCAGCACGCGAGCGGCGATCGTCTCCTTGCGCCGGGTGCCAGCTTCCTCGACGGTCAGGCGCCACGCATCGCTCGTGCGCGCTGCCTCCAGCGCGCGCGTGCGCACGCGGATCTCCGCCCCGCGCTGTGCCGCGTCGACCGCGTTCAGCACGACCAGGCGGGCATCGTCGACCGCGCAGTCGGAATACTCGAAGGCTGTGGTGAAGGTGTCGGGCTTCAACGGCTCCCCCGCTGCATCTGCCGCGAGATCGAGCACGCGCGTGCCCGGCAGCCGCTGCCGGCCGCCCAGGTGGTCGTACATGAACAGCCCGACGCGCAGCATCCACGCCGGCCGCAGCCCCTGCTGGTAGGGCAGCACGAAGCGCATGGGTCGGACGATGTGCGGTGCTATTTTCCACAGCACCTCGCGCTCGACGAGCGCCTCACGCACCAGCCGGAAATCGAAGTGCTCGAGGTAACGCAAACCACCGTGGATGAGCTTGGTCGAGCGCGAGGAGGTACCGGAGGCGAGATCGCCCATCTCGCACAGGAATACCGAAAGGCCACGGCCGGCGGCATCGCGTGCCAGCCCGCAGCCATTTATTCCGCCACCAATGATTGCCAGGTCGTAGACGTGCTGCACTAGTGTCCCGATTCCGAAGTTCGCCTACCTTCGCCGACAGCGTCCCGAGCGAACTTCAGAATCACAAGGGACACTAGAACCATATTCTTGCGTGTGTGATTCAGATCGAGAAATTCGCTCAGCACCGAGCCGAAAGCACAGGCGAAATTCTCGATCATCACACTAGTGTCCCGATTCCGAAGTTCGCCCACCTGTGCCGGCCGCTGCGTCAGGCACCGCGGTCGGGGATCTCGACTTCGAAGGCAGCGCCATGATCGCTGTCCAGCAACCGTATGCTGCCACCATGCGCCGCCACCAGCTCCTGGGCGACCGCCAGGCCGAGTCCCGTTCCACCTTTGCGCGCCGAGCCCTGGAAGGCCTGAAACAGATGGATGCGGGCCTTTTCCGGCACGCCAGGGCCATCGTCGCGGACCACGATCGCCACGCGGCGGCCGAGGCGGCGGCCTGCCACTTCGATCTGGCCCTCGACGAGGTCCTGCTGTTCGATGGCCTGCAGGGAATTGCGGCACAGATTGGTGAGCACGCGAAACAGCTGGTCGCGGTCGGCATCGATGCGCAGCGCCTGATCGATATCTATCTCCCAGGCGATGGCCCCTTCGCGCGGCAGGCCCAGCCCATCTCCCACTTCTTCGACCAGCGCGCGCAGGGCGACTGGCTCGCGGCGCGGGGCAGCCTCTTCCGCGCGCCCGAATTTGAGCGTGCTCTCGGCGAGATTGATGGCGCGCCCGAGTGACACGATCAGTTTCGGCGCAAACCGCTGCACCGCAGGGTCGGGCAGGCTGCCGAGCCGGTCGGAGATGAGCTGCGCATTGGCCAGCATGTTGCGCAGGTCGTGGCTGATCTTGCTGACGGCGAGACCGAGCGCGGCGAGGCGGTTCTTCTGCTGCAGGGTCTGCGTCAGCTCCATCTGCATATGCGCCAACTCGCGCTCGGCGGTGCCGATCTCATCGTGGCGCGAGGAGGGTATGATGATGCGGCTGGCATCCTCGGGATTCTGACTGAAGCGCAGCATGTTGCGAGTGATGCGCGTCATGGGCTGCACAAGCAGGCCGTTGAGGGCGAAATACACGAGCGCCGCGCTGATCATCGAAATGATGATGGACAGCCCGAGCACGTTCAGGCCGTAGCGGATCATGGCGGCCCTGAGCGGCGCTTCCGGCAGCACCACCTCGATGAACTCGCCGGGACCCATGCCCGTCTCGCCAATCACCCGGATGACGCGATCCTCGCGGGCGAAGAACACCACCAGGGCCTGGCGGATCAACCGCAGGCGCAGCTTCAAGCCGGACCATGCGCCCGCATCTCGCGCCGAGGCGCGGAAATCGAAGCTCTCGTCGAATTCGGAGGATCCGTCCGCTGGCAGCACCAGCCGGCGCTCGTTCTGGCGTTTCCAGGCGACCGCGCGCACCTGGGCCGTGCGTAGCAGCTCCATGCGCAGCGAATCCGGGACCACCCCGCCTGGCACCGCCTCGGCTGCGAGAGAGGCGAGTTGAGCGGCAGTCAGGCGGTCAGTCAGCCAGGTAATGCGGAAATTGGCGACCGACGGCACGAAGATCAGCACCTCCGCCAGCATGACGAACAGCACCGTCAGCATGAGCAGCTTGGCGGACAGCCCAATACCGCGCCGCTCAGCCGTGGCCGCGAGCGGCGAGCGGATGGCCCGTACGCGTTCCCTGAGCGTGTCGAACCAGGCCTGGGTGCTACCGTTGGTATCTCGCGGCACCGCCCATTCCTCGCAACTCGATAGGTGCTATCCCAGCTTGGCCAGCCATCCCACCATCCGCCGTACAAACGGGCTGGCCGCCGCCGTCGCGTAGTAGCCGTAGGCTACTCGCCTGTTGATCTCGGAAAACGTCGGATACGGCGAAATCCATTGCGTCATGGCCTTGATATTCAGTCCTTGCGATACGGCCAAGGACCACATTTGGATTAGCTCGCCGGCCTGCTCGCCGACGATGCTTGCCCCTAAGATCTTACCCTTGCTGTTGGTCACAACTTTGATAAAGCCCTCGGTCGAACGCTCCGTGTGAGCACGATCGTTCTCATGGTAGGGCCAGCGGAAGACGCGCACCTTGCCATACCGTTTCTTGGCGATGTCCTCCGTGAGGCCGATCTGTGCCAATTCGGGATCGGTGAACGTCACCCAGGGGATGATATCATTATTCACCCTGGCCGGCAGGCGAAACAGGGCGCGCCGTATGACGATACCGGCGTGGTAATTCGCCACGTGCGTGAAGTTCGGGCCCCCGATCACGTCGCCGATGGCGAACACGCGCGAGTTCGAGGTGACGAGACCTGCATTCACTTGGATGCCGCGCTTGTCGTATTTGATGGCGGCCGCGTCCAGATTGAGGCCGTTGGTATTGGGCTTGCGGCCGGCGGCAATAAGCAGATGCGTGCCTTGCACGATACTCGACACGCCGCCCTCAGAGATGTGCACGTCGACCAGGTGCATGCCGCCGCTGACGCGCTCGACCAGCGCGCCTTCGCGGATTTCCATGCCCTCGGCGCGCAGGCGCTTGAGAACCACCTCCGATATCTCCGGCTCGTCCTTGCCCAACGCCTTGAGCGCCTCGATGACCGTGACGCGGCTGCCGAGCCGCAGGTGCGCTTGGGCCAGCTCCAGCCCGATCGGCCCGCCACCGATCACCACCAGATGATCGAGCTTGTCGCGATTGTCGAAGATCGTCTCGTTGGTGAAATGGGTAACATGGTCGATCCCCGGGATGGACGGGATGAGCGGCGACGAGCCGGTGGCGATCACGAACCGGCGCGCCTTCACGCGCGTGTCGCCGGCCAGCACGGTGTCGCGGCTGATGAACTGGCCCGTGGCCTTGATGACCTTGACGCCGAGGCCGGTGAAGCGCTCGACGGAGTCATTGGGCGCGATGGAGGCGATCACGCCGTGCACGTGGTCGTGCACGCTGCGGTAACCGATCGAAGGGTTGGTCGGCACGATCCCGAACGGCGCGGAGGAACGCATCTGCTGGGCCCGGCGCGCCGCAGCCAGCAGCGCTTTGGAGGGCACGCAGCCATAGTTCAGGCAATCGCCGCCCATGCGATGCTTCTCGATCAGGACCACGTTGACGCCGAGCTGGGCGGCGGCTGCGGCCACCGACAGGCCACCCGAGCCGGCGCCGATCACGCACAGGTCCGCTCGCAACTCCTGGCTGGCCGACCCGGCCGAGGTCGCGGGCAGGCTGTCGCCCTTGCCGGCGGCGCGGCCGACGGCGCTCCCGCCGGCATCGGCTCGCATCAAGCCGCCGCCCCGTTCATTCGGCTGCGCCATGGGCATTTCTCCATTTCTTGTAGGCAACCGGCAGAAGTGCCGCGATGCCGAGCAGCACGAACGCCAGAACCAGCTCCCGCGTAACGAGCGCGCTCGCATGCAGCGAGAACCGGCACGCCTGCGCGCCGTGCTTGGCCAAGCACGCGGCATGCTCGATCTTGGCCGCGGCAACGACGCTATCGAGGCCTGCCCCGAGCGAGGCGAAGGCTATCGACGCCGGGATGATACCGAAAAAAGTGGCGATAACGTAGGTCTTTAGCGGCACGCCCAGGATCGCCGCCATCAGATTGACGGCCCAGAACGGAAAGGCCGGAACGAACCTCAGAAACAGCAGGTAGCTCATGGCGTTGGTCTTGAAGCCTGTCTTCATCTGCTCGAACAGCGAATCCAACCTGCGCAGCTTCTCGAGCGGACCTGCGATCGGCAGCCAGCCGATCCGACCGGCCAAGTCGCCAAACTTTGCATCGGCAATAGCCGCTCGCGCGATCAGGAACACAAGCGTTGCACCTATGGTCGCGCCGACGATGGCGGCCATGCCACCCACCAGGGTGCCAAACAGCAAGCCGCCGGCAAGCGTCAGGACAAGACCGCCGGGCAACGACAGGGTGGCCACCGTCACATAGATGAGGACATAGACCAGCACCGACAAGACGGGATGCTCGGCCAGCAGCAGATGCGAGCGATCCCGCCACGCGATGATATTCTCAAGGGTGATGGTGCCATGCCATCCCATGGCGAAGACCACGAGCATGGCGCCAGCAACTGCGAGCAACGGGGCAACCCGCAGCAGTTGGGCGCGGGGCCACGGCGACGTCATTGCAGGCCCGTCGACGCAGGGCACGTCCCGTGCTGATCCGGCCGGGCACGCCGCCAGTTTGGCCTTCGCCCTTTGTTCATGCCACCAACTTTCGCCTCGCCCAAAATGAGGCCGGCGACGAGCCCAGACCCTTCCAGGAATTTCCAAGTTTCGATCAGGATATTCCTTCACGCTTGGCTGTATACGGCATGTAAAGCAAACGTGAGTTGAAGCCGGAACAAGTGACGCTGTCGTTGCAGCGCCAATTATGCTCTGATTCGCCAAGCGAAAGATTGCGTGACACCGCATTTCTTGCGGCCACGCCCGCGAAGACGGTCGCGCGATCGTTACTGCCCCGCCCCGGCGCGGGTGGCATACGGCGCAGCCTGGTCGACGAGGGCTTGCCCGATCGATTTCGCGGTATCCGCGTCCATCGGAAACTGCAGACCCGCATTGCCGATGACGATGGTTGCGGCTTTAGTGACCGGCGACCAGCCCAACCTGACCAGCAGCGGCGGCAGGGGCTGATCGCTCTGGCCGCGGAGAAAATGCACGTCCGGTTTGGCGCCGAACTCCTCCTGCTTGGCCGCCATTTCCTGGGACATGTAGCCCACCACCCGCAGCAGTTCGCACAGGTCGCGCTCCGACATGGCGATAGGGAACACCTGCCCCTGCCTGTCGTAGATGTCGATCCTGGCCATCTTGCCGTCGACGCTCATGGCGGCGCCAAGCATCTTGACTGAGCATGCGCCATTGTCCTCGACTTGCACGCCTGGCGGCACTCTTGCGGCGTCATTTGTCATCGTCGATCTCCCAAAGAGCGGTGTTGAGGTACGAGCGGCTGGCCGGACTGTACGGTGAAAGCCTGCAAGCGGAGAAGTGCCACAGCGGGCAAGGCGAGCGCCAGACTTAACCATGCGCAGGCGCCGGCCCACAGGCTGCCTGGTAAGTCCATGAGTTTCCGCGATATTGCAGTTTGGTCGATGTGCGGGTGGCAGCCAAGGCGCGTAGGTCGTTCAAACTGCGGGCGCAGATCGCAAAATCGGGCCCGGTCGGCGCGTCGCTCGGATTGACTTGGGCGTGGCCCGATCCTATAAGCGCGCGACTTCCAATCAGGTCGTGGCGGGCTTTTGCGCGTGAGGCGCGGGCCGGCTCGTAGGCTTGTTCCGACGGCGCTACAGCTCAAGCCGTCAACCGCGCAAGACGGAGACTGAAGTGAAACGGACTTACCAGCCGAGCAAGCTCGTCCGCAAGCGTCGGCACGGCTTCCGCAAGCGCATGGAGACGACCGGTGGCCGCCGAGTGGTGGCGCGTAGGCGCGCCAAGGGCCGCAAGCGGCTGTCGGCGTGAGCAGGCGCCTGCACACGGCGGTCGCACATGACCAAAACGGCGCTGGCAGCAGATCGGTCGGCGCCGCGGCTGGCCACGCTGAAACGACGTGCGCAGTTCCTGCGCATCCGCAAGGGCGCGCGTTGCGCCACCCCGGCGTTCGTGCTGGAAGCCAAGCGGCGCGATGACGAGGCGGCCGATGCACGGGCAGAGCCGCGCTTCGGCTTCACCGTCACCAAGCAGGTCGGCAAAGCGGTCGAGCGCAACCGCATTCGGCGACGCCTCAAGGCCGCGGTGAGGCACGTGCAGATGACCCACGCCAAGGTTGATTTCGACTATGTTCTGATTGCGCGTCGCCCGGCGCTGACCTCGGCCTACAGCGCCCTTGTGTCAGACCTCCTGACCGCGCTGGAGCGAGTTCACCGGGTGCCGGCAAAGACGCCGCGGTCACGAGGCAATTGAGCAGAACGAAGGGGTAACCGGCCGCCCCAACTCGGCCGACGTCACTTCGGAACGCCCATGCAGGACCAGGACAACCAGAAAAACCTCCTCCTCGCCATCGTGCTCTCGGTGTCCGTGCTGCTGGCCTGGCAGCTGCTGTTTGCCGGGCCGAAGCTGAAGGACGAGCAGGAGCGCCGCGCCCGCGTGCAGCAGGAGCAGACGCCGACCAACCAGACGACCGTCGTCGCTCCCAAAACCGGCTCCGAGACTCTGCCCAAGAGTGGCAGCACGCTACCTTCTTCGGGCACGACGCCTGCCTCGCGCGAGGCCTCGCTGCAGGGGGTCCAGCGCTTGCCGATCAGCACGCCGAGCCTGCGCGGCTCGATCGCCCTGAAGGGTGGGCGCATCGACGACCTCGTGCTCGTCAAATATCGCGAGACTGTGGACCTCGACAGCCCCAACGTTGTGCTGTTCTCGCCGTCCGGCTCACCCGAGCCCTACTACGCCGAGTACGGCTGGGTGTCGGCCAGCGGCGACACGCTGCCGGTGCCTGGCCGCGAAACGGTGTGGAGCATCGAAAAAGGCAGCACGCTGACGCCCGACACGCCGGTCACGCTCACCTGGGACAACGGCAAGGGCGCCCTGTTCCGGCGCACGCTCGCGGTCGATGCCGACTACATGATCACCGTTACGGACGAAGTGGAGAACAGGAGCAAGGCCGAGATCGCTGCCTATCCCTATGCACTCATCTCGCGGCACGGCATGCCTAAGGTGCAGGGCTACTGGATACTGCACGAAGGCCTGATCGGCGTGCTGGGCGATGCCGGCCTGCAGGAGATCACCTTCGCCGATGCCCTCAAGGACGGCGCCTCCAAAACCTTCAAGCAGGCCGGCGGCTGGCTCGGCATGACCGACAAATACTGGGCCTCGGCGCTGATTCCCGACCCCAAGGCGCCCTATGAGGCGGCCCTGCGGGGCGCCAAGGGCGGCGGGGCCGAGAAGGACCGCTTCGAAGCCGGCTATGCGCTCGGCACTTTCAACGTGCCACCGGGCGAGAAGCGCTCGGCCACCAACAATCTGTTTGCCGGCGCCAAGCAGGTCAGTCTGATCCAGGCTTACAGCGAGAAGCTCGCCATCAAGCAGTTCGACCTGCTGATCGACTGGGGCTGGTTCTGGTTCATCACCAAGCCGCTGTTCAAGCTGCTGCATTACCTGAGCCAGGTGTTCGGCAACTACGGCCTCGCCATCCTGGCCACCACCGTGCTCGTCAAGGCGGCGTTCTTCCCGCTGGCCAACAAGAGCTACGAGTTCGATGGCCAAGATGAAGAAGCTGCAGCCCGAGATGGAGAAGATCCGCGAGCGCTTCAAGGAGGATCGCGTTCGCCAGCAGCAGGAGCTGATGGCGCTCTACAAGAACGAGAAGATCAACCCGATGGCGGGCTGCCTGCCGATCGCCCTGCAGATTCCGGTGTTCTTCGCGCTCTACAAGGTGCTGTTCATCACCATCGACATGCGCCAGGCACCGTTCTTCGGCTGGATCAGGGACCTGTCCGCGCCCGATCCGACCTCGCTGTTCAACCTGTTCGGCATGCTGCCCTACACGGTCCCGCCGTTCCTGCACGTCGGCGTTTGGCCGCTCATCATGGGCATGACGATGTGGGTGCAGATGCAGCTGAACCCGCAACAGCCCGACCCCATCCAGCAGAAGATCTTCAACTGGATGCCGGTGATGTTCACCTTCATGCTGGCATCGTTCCCGTCGGGCCTCGTCATCTACTGGGCCTGGAACAACGTGCTGTCGCTGCTGCAGCAGTATACGATCATGCGCAAGAACAACACCGAGGTGCATCTCTGGAAGAACATTGGCGTCGACAAGTGGAAGGGCCGCCTGGCGGCACTTAGGAAGCTCGATGTCGGCGAGCTTAAAAACAAGGTCGGCGCGGCTTCGGCCGCCGGAGCGCAGTCGCTCGGCAAGGCGCTGCAACGCCCCTCCAAGCCCGCCGAGACGCCAAAGAAGCCGGTGGCCGCCAACGACGACGCCGGTCCACGCGCCGAGCCGCCTCGCAGTGAGCCTTCCCAGCCCTTGCCGCCGATGACGCGCGAGCAGGCCCTGAAGGTGCTGGGTCTTGCCTCCGATGCCACCGACTTCGAGATCAACATGGCTCTGCGGGATGGTGACGCCTCCCGCCTCAACGGCTCGGATCACGCCATACCTTCCAAGATCGACCAGGCACGTGAGATCCTGCGCGGCAAGGCAGGCTCCTAGGCGCGGCGTCCCCTCTTCCCGCTTGCGGGGAGAGGGTTAGGGTGAGGGGCAAGCAACAGATGTCAGAGCAAGCTTCTGCCCCTCACCCCGACCCTCTCGTCATGGCGAAGCCATGCTCCGCATGGACGTGAAGAACGGGGAGAGGGAGAAGCGAATGCAATGAGCCTCGCGACCTTCACGCCGGACGAGATCGCCGCTGGTGAGGCGCTGTTCAGCCGGCCGTGGCGCTTCGTCAAGAGCGTGCCGAGCCTGCAATTCCTGCCCGATCCCGATCGCGCCGAGATGGCCCTCGCCGGTCGCTCCAACGTCGGCAAGTCGAGCCTCATCAACGCGCTGGTCGGCCACCGCGGTCTTGCGCGGACCTCCAACACGCCGGGCCGCACGCAAGAGCTGAATTTCTTCGAGGTGCCGCATGCGGCGCTGTTCCTGGTCGACATGCCGGGCTACGGCTTTGCCAAGGCGCCCAAGGACAAAGTCGACGCCTGGACAGAGCTGGTGAGGAACTACCTGCGCGGCAGGCCGAACCTGGTGCGTGTCTTCCTGCTGATCGATGCCCGTCACGGCATTAAGAGCGCGGATGAGCCGATCATGGATCTGCTCGACGAAGCGGCCGTGTCTTATCAGGTCGTGCTGACCAAGATCGACAAGCTCAAACCGCCCGAGGTAGCAGCGGTGACGGCCGGCACGGCCGCCACGCTGGACAAGCACGCGGCCGCCTACGCGACGCTGCTTCCCACATCATCGGAGACCGGCAGCGGCATTGCCGAGCTGCGCGCCGAGATTGCCGCTCTGGCCGCCGCGCACGGCGCCTTGCGCTGACGGCTTTCAGGCAGCGTCGGAAGCCAGCTACCCCGCCAGCATCTTCCCGAGCAGGGCGGTGCCGGCTTCCCAGATCTGGTCGCTGAACTTGCCCAGTGCAACGCCGATGGCCAGCGCCAGAAGCCAAGCCAACCAGCGCCCCAGGCGGCGCATGCCGTTGGATGCCACCCGCACATCGATCAGACGATCGGGCGGCGCCGACTCCGCAGCCAGTCCATCCTGCCCGACCGTGCGAGCCGACACCATCAGCAGCAGGCGGCCGCGGCCGCGCCGCTGCGGCGTCACCGTCCAGCGCCAGATCGCGTAGTCGTCGTGTCCGAGCCCGGAAGGCGCCTTCGACCCACTGCGTCTCTGGCGAGACGGACTCGATCAAGAAGCCGCCGTTTGGCGCCTTCAGCCGCACTGCCAGCGCACGGGCGGCGATCTGGTCGGGCCGGTGCGGCATGCTGTGACCGTTGAGCGCGACGACCAGCGCCTCGATGCGATCGCGGGCGATGCGCACCTCGGCTTTCGAGGTCACGCCGATGCGCATGCGGCGCGGCACGCTCTCGACCAGCGGTCCGCGATCGCCCTGCGGCCCGCGCGACGCGCCTGCCCGCGGGGCACGCGATGGCGCGCCCGGCCTCGGTCCGCCCTGGGAGCTGCCGTTGAGCCCAGCCGGCCGGCCGGGATGCTCGCCGGGCTCCGGCCGCGGCGCACGAGCTTGCCGGTTGGGAGGACTTGGGCCTCCCGGAACGGGCCCCGCCCGGGGGCCGCCACGTTGCGGCGACTGCGGCTGACGCGGGCCATCGTCGGGCCTCGGCCCTTGCGGCGGCAGCTGGGCTCGCCCGGCGGGCGTCGGCGGTTGGCGCGGAACCGGCGGGCGCATCTCGGCGGGCGGCGCCCAATCCTGCCGTGGTGCGCGACCGGGGGGCTCGGCTTTCGACTCAGGCGGCAGGGGATGGGAGCCCGGTGCCGGCTCGGGCTTGGCGACCGTCGATACCGCCAATAAGTCCTCGAACGAATTTGCGCCGTCCTTCGGCTCGGCCGGCGCGGTCGCCTCCTTGGCCTGAACGGGGTCTTGTATCGGTGCTTGCGGCTCTTGCGCGGTCGTCGCGGGCCTCGGGGTCGCGTCGCTGCTCTTGGCCGCTGCAGCAGATGCGCGCTGCTGTATGCGCGCCCGAGCGGCTGCTAGAATGTGATCGGCGGTATCGGCCTGCGTGGCAAGGCGGGCTGACAGCGAGCCCATATCCCCTGTTGCAACCGGCGTCTCGACGCTGGCGGCCGGCTCGACCGGCTTCGGTGCTTCCGGAGTGGTGGCAGGCTCCGGCGCCTTCGCGGTGGCAGCCTTGGCCGGCATCTTGAGACGGGCCTGCGAGTTGGCCCGCTGCAGTGCCCGGATCGCCTCCTCGAAGGTCATGCCGTGCGCCTTCAGCGTGCCGGCCGCAGGGCTCTTGCCGTCGCCCACCACGGCCGCCAGCACGATGGCGCCGTCGATCTGGCGGCGCTTGGACTGCTGGGCGGCCGACGCCGCCGCCTGCAGCACGCGCAGCAACTCCGGATCGGGCTTTGGCTCGCTGCCGGGCTCGGCGCGCATATCCTCGAGCAGCCGGCCAAGATATCCCGACACATCGGCGCGCAGCCGCCCGAGGTCGACATTGGCGGCCTGCAGGATCAGCGCCGCTTCCTGATCCTCGGTGAGCGCCAGCAACAGGTGCTCGAGCGTCACGGTGCGGTGCGTCTGCTCGCGCGCAAAGCGGTGCGCCCGCTCCAGGCTTTCACCCAGGTTGGACGACATCGGGATCGATTTGAAGTCGTCCGCAATAGAATGCGGCATCAACCACCCCCATGACGCAGTGCACACGACCAATGCACACCGCCCGTGCACCCGGCCGGCCGATCGTCGTCCGACCAGCCTGCCACACCTTGCGCAAGTGCCTGTATTTTACCCGATGATGCGGGGAATGGCACGCGGCGACCCCCTGGAACTTGTGCAGGCTTGACGCAGGCGAAGACGGACTTTCCATTAGCCTCGGCAGGGCTGTAACCCAGGAATGTGAGCAAATTCCGTTGAGACGGGCGGACGGGCGGCTATAAGTGCTCCCCGCGGGAACGGTGCCCCGCAGTTCTGATGCATCGAGCAATCCATGTACGTGGGGCAGCAACCGGGCCATGGCCAAGCAGCAGTCGGTAAAAGGCACCCCCGGGCCGGTATCGGCCCTTGAGCAGGCCAGAATCTTGGCCGAAGCCCTGCCGCACATGCAGCGCTACGACCAGCAGACCGTCGTGGTTAAGTTCGGCGGCCATGCCATGGGCGATGCTGCCCTCGCCACCGCCTTCGCCCAGGACATTGTGCTCCTCAAGCAGTCGGGCGTTAACCCCATCGTCGTGCACGGCGGCGGCCCGCAGATCGCCGGCATGCTGAAGCGCCTGCAGCTCAAGAGCGAGTTCGTGCACGGCCTGCGCGTCACCGACAAGCCGACCGTCGAAGTGGTCGAGATGGTGCTGGCCGGCCTGATCAACAAGGACATCGTCACCGCCATCAACCGGCAAGGCGGCAAGGCGGTCGGCATCTCCGGCAAAGACGCCAACCTGATGATCGCTCGCAAGATCACCGAGATGCCCGACCCGCAGTCCAATCTCATGCAGGCGGTCGACATCGGCTATGTCGGCGACCCGGCCGAGGTGAACCCGCACATCGTCGAGGTGATCTGCAAGTCCGACCTGATCCCGGTGATCGCCCCGGTCGCCATCAGCCGCGAAGGTGAGACCCTCAATATCAATGCCGACACGTTCGCCAGCGCGCTCGCCGCTCGTATGAAGGCCAAGCGCCTGCTGCTGCTGACCGACGTTGCCGGCGTGCTCGACAAGAGCGAGGCCCTGATCGAGCAGCTATCCATCGAGGAGGCGCGCAAGCTGATCCGCGACGGCGTCATCTCGGGCGGCATGATCCCCAAGGTGGAAGGCTGCATCGAGGTAGTGGAAGCCGGCGTCGAGGCGGTCACCATCCTCGACGGTCGCGTGCCGCACTGCGTGCTGCTGGAGCTGTTCACCGAACACGGCGTCGGCACCTTGGTCGGCCGCAAAGTGAAGAAGAAGGGCTGATGCAAGACGAAAGGTCCCCCTCTCCCCGCGCCACGCCGACTTCTCTGCTCGCTCCAACGGCGCGGGGAGAGGGTCGGGGTGAGGGGCAGACGCTTGCTCCAACCCGAGTTCCTGCCCCTCACCCTAGCCCTCTCCCCGCGGAAGAGCGGGGAGAGGGAACACAACCCTCCCGCCGCACCTTCGAACGCACGCAGGTGTGGATCTTCGACCTCGACAACACGCTCTATCCAGCCGAGTGCAACCTGTTCGCCCAGGTCGACCGGCGCATGGGCGAGTTCATCGCCCGCTATCTCGGTGTGCCATACGAATACGCGCGCCACCTGCAGAAGACCTACTACCGCCAGTTCGGCACCACGCTGTCGGGCCTCATGCAGGTTCACCGCATGGACCCCAAGCCGTTCCTCGACTATGTGCACGACATCGATCTCGCCTGCATGCCCGAGGCCCCCGAACTGTCCGCCGCCATCGAGCGGCTGCCCGGCCGCAAGCTGATCTTCACCAACGGCTCGCGCCGCCATGCCGAGAACGTCGCCGGCAAGCTCGGCGTGCTGCACCATTTCGAGGACATCTACGATATCGTCGCCTCCGAATTCGTGCCGAAGCCGGACGCGGCCTGCTATCACCGCTTCCTCGCCGCACACGGCGTCGACGCAGCCTCCTCCGCGATGTTCGAGGACATGCCGCACAATCTCGAGGCGCCGCATGCGCTCGGCATGACGACCGTGCTGGTGCACTCGGCTTCCAACTACGATCATCCCGTGCAGCAGAAAATCCGCGCCTGGACCGAGCCGCCCGAGCACGTGCATCACATGACCGACGATCTCACCCGCTTCCTCGCTGGCGTTCTTCCGCCCACTCTGCGCTGAACGACTGCATCTCGCCCTGGGCAGTGCCCAATAGGCGACCACCGTGTCGCGCAGCGCTATCCCACTACGCTTCGGCGATAGCACCCTGCGTGTGTCGACTACGGAATGACCTGCTCGATCTCTCTGGTAACGTTCGCTCGACCCGTGTGCCGCTGGCTTGCCTGGACCATGCAGATGCATATATCACCGCGAAGGCACCGACCCGGAGCATCGCCATGACCCAGACACAGCCGCGCCTGAAGCCCCTCGCCGATCATCGCTCCGCCAATCCAATCGCCGACGGCGTGCGCATCGGCCACGTACATCTCAAGGTCGCTGACCTGGAGCGAGCGCTGTCGTTCTATTGCGATGTGCTGGGCTTCGAACTTATCCAGCGCTACAGCAGCCAAGCGGCCTTCGTGTCGGCCGGCGGCTACCATCATCACATTGGCCTCAACACCTGGGAGAGCCTGGGTGGCAAGCCCCCGCCGCCCGGCAGCACCGGCCTCTATCACACCGCCATCCTCTATCCCACGCGGGTGCACCTGGCCGACGCGTTGCGGCGCGTGCAGGCGGCCGGCATCGAGCTTGATGGGGCCAGCGACCACGGCGTCAGCGAGGCGCTGTATCTGCGCGACTACGATCAGAACGGTGTCGAGCTGTATTGGGACAGGCCGCGTGACCTGTGGCCGGTCAACGCCGATGGCCATCTCAGCATGGGCACCCGGCGCCTCGACCTTAACAACCTGCTGGCCGAGCCGGCAGCATAGGCCGCCGCAACAGCGCCTAGGGCTTGTCCATGCCCTTGGCCTTCAGCACCGGACCGGACGCCGGACCGGTAATGAACTCGATGAGCGCCTTTGCAGCCTCCGGATTGGCGCTGGCCGCACTGACGCCGCCGACGTAGGTGGTGGTGGTCTGGATCTCCGCCGGCAGCGGGCCGACCAGCACCGCGCCCTTCACCGGCACGATCTCGCTGATCACGTGCACGCCCAGCTCGGCCTCCCCGCTGGCGACCAGGTCGGCCACGTAGCCGCCATCCTTGAGCTTGGCCTTGGCATGCACCTCGCCGGCAATGCCCAGCTTCTCGATCAATTGCTCGAAAAAGGCGCCCGTCGTGCCGCCGGCTTTCGGATTGATGTAGGCCACCGACTTCGCCTCCAGCAGCGTGCGCTTGAAGGCATCGACCGTCTTGATGTCCGGCAATGGCGCCCCGGCCTTGACCGCCACGCCCATGCCGACCTTGGCCAGCTCGACGCGGCTCCCGCCGGCTATCTTGCCCTTGCCCGCCAGGCCGTCGACCACCGCGGCCGTGACAACGGCCACGTCGAAGGCCTCCCCGTCCTCGATGCGCTTGGCCAGGACCCCGGCCGTGGCGTTCTCGACCATGACCTTGTGTCCCGTCTGCTTCTCGAAATCGGGCAGCAGGGCATCAACAACGCCGCGCATCGCCCCGGCGCTCAGCACCTTGATCTCGGCCGCTTCGGCGGCCCCGCCGGCCACCCCGACTGACAGACCGCAGAGCAACAACATAACGGCGATGGTGCGCATGCGCTTTCTCCTTGTCGGCCCTTATGCCACGTGGTCGCACTGGCGATCAATTTACGACTTGGATGCTACTCTGGCTGACTTTCCTTCCGGCCGAGCACAAGACCGTGAAAGATCGATGGACTCAGCAAAAATTTGCATGCATCCAAGTCACCATTCGGCCAATTTCGTAGCCTTCCAGGGTAGCCTGGGGGTGCAGCCACAAGTGGAGCGGACTTTGCGGGCCATTATTGCTTTCGTTCTCCTGCTTCTGCTGCAGGTGTCCGGGACGGAAGCTCAGCAGAAGCGCAACAGAAGCAGCGAGGGCGGCGCATCGAAGGATGTCATTCGCGATTGCCCCAATTGCCCTGAAATGGTGGTGGTGCCGGCCGGCGAATTCATGATGGGCTCGCCGCAGAGCGAGCGCGGCCGCAATCCGGACGAAGGTCCGCAGCGCAAGGTGGTGTTCGCGCAGCCCTTTGCGGTCGGCAGGCACGAGGTGACGTTCGCCCAGTGGGATGCCTGCGTCGCCGAGAACGGGTGCACGCACAAGCCCGACGACAACACCTGGGGCCGCGCCCGCCGGCCGGTCATCAACGTGTCCTGGAACGACGCCAAGCAGTACGCGGCCTGGCTCGCCAAGAAAACCGGTAAGCCCTATCGCTTGCTGACCGAGGCCGAATGGGAATACGCCGCCCGCGGCACCACCAAGGCCACCGCCGCGCAGCCGCCCTTCTCGACCGGCCCGACCATCAACATCAGCCAGGCCAACTACGACGGCAATTTTATCTACGGGGTGGGCGCCAGGCCCGGCATCTACCGCCAGAAGACCATGGATGTGGGCTCATTTAAGCCCAACGCCTTCGGCGTCTACGACATGCACGGCAATGTCTGGGAGTGGGTCGAGGACTGCTACAAGGACAGCTACGCCGGCGCACCTACCGACGGATCGGCCGTCACCGCCCGTGACTGTACGCTTAACATTCTGCGCGGCGGTGCATGGAACTATTACCCCCAGTTGCTTCGTTCTGCTTATCGGTATGCGTCCGCCCCCGGCGTACGCACGGAAAATGCCGGCTTTCGCGTCGCTCGGTCGATGCCCTAGGCCCCCACAGGAGAAGAATCGCAATGCCCTGCAAGATTGTTCCGCGGTTGAGCAGCGCCAGCCTGATCGCGGCTTGCATAACGCTAGGCCTGGGGGTCACCCATAGCCAGCCGGCGAGCGCCCAGTTCAGCAAGGGCTACGGTGGGTATGGTGGATACGGCGGCTATGGCGGTTACGGCGGGTCGAAGCAATACAAGCAATATGACGACGACTACTACTCGGATTCCGGTAAGTCGTTCAGCAACGACCGCGGCGACATGGTGCCGTTCAAACGCAGCGGTGTTCCGGTGCTGGCGGTGGTCGCGCTCGATGCGCAGCGCGTCACCATCTACGACAACAGCGGCCGCGTGCTCCTGCAGTCTTCGGTCTCGACTGGAGCGACCGGCTACGAGACCCCGGCAGGCATTTTCAGCGTCGTGCAGAAGAAGCCGGTGCACAACTCCAACCTCTACCAGGACGGCAACATGCCGTTCATGCAGCGCATCACCTGGACCGGCATCGCCTTGCACGCCGGCGTTCTTCCCGGCTATCCCGCCTCGCACGGCTGCGTGCGCATGCCTATCGATTTCGCCCAGCGCCTGTTCGACGTGACCGACGTCGGCATGCGGGTGATGATCGTCCGCAACGACGTCGCCCTTACAGAGTTCGATCACCCGAAGCTGCTCAAGTCGACTGCTGCTCGCGTCGACCTTCCGACCCGCCCAGGCAATGCCCCCACGCGCTCAATATCGGTAGGGTCGCCCGACCACCTGCAGATCCTGAAGACAGCCGCCTCCACCAAGACCTCCGAGGCGGAGACCGCCGGCCGCAAGGCCAACGAGGTGCGGCGCGCGGCCAGCAAGAAGGCTAGCGAGGCCGAATCCGCTGCCAAGGCGCTAAGTGCAGCAGAGGCAGCCCAGGCTCGGGCCGATACCCAGTTGAAAGAGGCCGAGCGCGCGCTCGACACCATCAACGCGACCGCTGCCAGCACACCGGAGGCCGTCAAGCCGGAGGCGATCAAGCAGGCCGAGGCCGCCAAGGAGAAGGCCTCTGCCAGGCTCGCCGAAGCGGACGGTCAATTGCAGACTGCCAGGACCCAGGCGCAAGCCAAGGCCTCCGCAGCCACGGCCGCGGAGGACGAGGCCAAGGTCGCCGAAGACGCTAGGGACGCCGCCCTCGATGCAGCGACCGAGGCCGAGCGCCGCACCTTGCCGGTCTCCGTCTTCATCAGCCGCAAGACGCAGCGCTACTACATCCGCCAGGGATACAAGCCGGTTCTCGAGGGACCCGTCACCATTCAGGACCCTGACAGGCCGATCGGCAGCTACGTTTTCACTGCCTTGAGTGGTACCGACAGCCGCGTGCGCTGGGGCGTCGTCTCCATGTATGGCGACAAGCAAAAGACCAATCCGGAGCCCGTCGCCGAACGCATCTCATCGAAGAAGGGCGAGACGCGCCGCAACGTCGAGCCGGTTGCCACAGATGTCGACGGTGCCAAAGAGGCCCTCAACCGCATCACCATTCCGGAGGCGGTCCAGAACATCTCAAATGTCGTTCTGCCCGGCTCTTCCCTGATCATCTCGGATGAGGGCCTCAGCATCGAGACCGGCAAGGACACCGATTTCGTGATCGTCATGAGCGGCGAGCCACAGGGCGCCCTCAAGATCCGGCAGCGCCAGCCGATGCCGGACGCCTGGGGCGGCGGCTACAGCAATTCGCCCTTCGGCGGCGGCTTCTTCAAGTGGTGACGGCCGCTGCGGCCCGCTCGGCCGCAGCCCGTCTTCAGGCGTAGATGTAAGTGATCATGAACGTCCGGTCGACGGCCGTCGATCCCTTCGGTGGGAAGGGAAACACCGATTGCCGGACCGCAAACATCACTGTCTGATCCAGGATCGGATCGCCGGAGCCCCTAACCAGCTGCAGGTCCACGAGATCGCCGTTCGGCGACAGCAGGATGCGCACCGTCACCCTGCCGAAGATCTTCTGGTGCGCCGGCATCGTCTTGCGCAGGGCCTTCACGACGTCGCGGCCGAAATCATCGTTCTCGCCGGACCGGGTGATGCCGGGCGGCCGCACCATCGCGGAGCTGTAGTCACCGGCGCCTCCGGACGGGGCCTTGAACAGACTGGACGGCAGTGACAGGTCGAGCTGCTGCGATGGCTTGTCCTTGGTGGCTGGTGTTTTGGTCGCGGCGCCTTTCTGACTTTCCTTGAGGCTTTCCTTTTGGTTCTCCTTCTGGCCTTTCTGCGTCTCGCTCTTCTGCTGCGTGTCGTTCTTCTGCGTATCGGGATCGGGCAGCTGGAACATCGCCTGCTGCTGCGGTTTCTCTTCGATCGACGGTGCCTTCGGCTTTTCGGGAGCCTTCTCAGCAGGCTTGTCGGGTACCTTTTCCGCAGGCTTCTCTGGTGCTGTCTCCGCCTGCCACGCTTCGGTCGCAGGCCGCGGCACCTGCAGGGCGCTGGTGGATGTGTCCTGCCCCTGTGATTGCTCCTCGGCGTGCGTATCGCCTTTCGGCCCGGCGGCGTCGCCTGCCATCACCTCCGGCTCGACGAAATCGACGCTGATGGCGTCGAGCTGGCCCTCGGCCTCGCCCATGCGATGCGGGTTCGCACTGCTGGCGCCGAACAACAGCGCCGCGTGCAGCAGCGCCGCACACGCGAGGGCAGCCCAGAAAGGCCGTTCGTTGCTTTTTTTGCGGATCCTGACCAAGCGCCGCGACTACAGGTTGTGAAATGGGCTGTGTAACCTACCGCCACAAAAGGACGACCCGAAGGTCAATCTGCAGCGTTGGCGTCGCAGTGAAACGGTATTGAACAGAAAATCCCGCTTCGACGCAGCCTGGCTCAGCTCGCGCGCGGGCCGCGCATCAGCATCAGCGCCGCCTCGATCCGCCGCCAGGCCTGGGCCTGCTCGAAATCGTTGTGGCGCTCGCACTGCAGGGCCCGTTGCGCAGCCGCCACGATCGCCGTCCAGCCATGTGTTTCAAGCAGTTGCCGGGCGTAGATGTGTGCCTCAGTCGCCTCCATCGGCCGTCCTCCTCTGCTGCACCTGTAAATAGGACTTCCGCGCCAACGCCAGGCGCCGGAGCAGGTTCCTGCACACACGGTGCTGGCACTCCAAAGCGGCTACCGTGCGGCAGACATCCTTGATTTCGCAAGGTTATCGCCGCACGGCCCGAAGCGAGGGTTCTACATGCGCTTGCCGGTTTCCAGCAGCGACTTGAGATCGCTGAGCGTCCAGGGCCAGCCGCCACCGCCCTTTACCGGGTCGCCGCCGCCGGGCACCATGCCCGCAACCAGCGGTGCGCCCGTCACGTCATGCGTTAGGGTCACCGTGCACACACCACCCAGGTTCTCCTGGATTTCATACGTGATCCGCGTGTGCGGTTCGGCGGCGGTGGCCGCATTGAACAGCGGGTGCCAGGTGTGCACCAGCTTGTGCGGCGGATCGCACTCGATCACCTCACCGACGATCAGCTCATCCGGCAGGCCTGCAGCCTTCATCTCGGCGCTGGCCTGCTGCCAGTACCGACCACCCTTCCTCAAATCGTAGTGCGCGCGGCCGCCATAGGCGTACCGTTCGGTCCATTCCGGTTTGGTGATGGCATCCCAGATGGCCTGGGCGCTTGCCTTGATCACGACCCTGAAGACCAGCGTGGTTGCAGCCTTGTCTGTCATTTCGGTTCGTCCTTTTTCTCCAGGTCGGCCTTGAGCGCCAGCAGCGCCGAGACTTCCCGTTCCCTGTATTTGTCGATCCACCGGTCGTGAATCATCCGGATCGGTACTGCGTTGAGATAGTGCAGCTTCTCCCGGCCGGACCGGCGCGTGACGACGAGACCCGCATTCTCGAGGATGCGCAGGTGCTTCATGACGCCGAAGCGTGTCATCTCGAGCCCGGACTCCAGTTCCTTCAGCGTGCGGCCGTCGCGCTGAAAGAGGAGGTCCAGGAGGAAACGTCGTGTCGGGTCAGCAAGTGCCTTGAATACGTGATCGTCATCCGTCACAAACCGACCTTAGGTGACCATATGGTCACCTGTCAAGGCACCCGAGGCCGATTTTGGCGAACGTCTTGCCGGTTTGGGTTAAATCGCATTGCGGCAAAAACCTGTCATCCTCGGGCTTGGCCCGAGGATCCAGCCATCCACAGGCACCTGAACTAGGTGATGGATGGACGGTCGGGACAACCCCGACCATGACAAATGGCCTCCCCGACGATGCCGTCAGAATCAGAGGGCAGCTAGGTCACCGGCCCTGGATTGAACAACGCCAGCGTATTGGTGATCCCCCACCGATCGGACCACGGCTTCTTGCGGCCACTGGCCACGTCCAGCATCAGGCGGAACAGCTCCCAGCCCACGTCCTCGATGGTGGCCTCGCCCGTGGCGATGCGGCCGGCGTCGAGGTCGATCAGGTCGTGCCACCGCTTGGCGAGCTCGGTGCGCGTCGACACCTTGATCACCGGCGCCGCGGCCAGGCTGTAGGGCGTGCCGCGGCCGGTGGTGAACACCTCAAGCGTCATGCCGGATGCCAGCTGCAGCGTGCCGCACACGAAATCGCTGGCCGGCGTCGCCGCGAAGATCATGCCTTTGGTGGTGGCCCGCTCGCCCGGCGCCAGCACCCCCGCGATCGGGCTCGAGCCCGACTTCACCGAGGAGCCCAGGGCCTTCTCCACGATGTTGGCGAGACCACCCTTCTTGTTGCCAGGCGAGGTGTTGGCGCTGCGGTCGACCTTGCCCATCGCCAGATAGTCGTCGTACCAGGCCATCTCGCGGATCAGGGCACGCGCAACGTCCTCGTTGACGGCGCGGCGGGTGAGCAGGTGGATGGCATCGCGCACCTCGGTCACTTCCGAGAACATCACGGTGGCGCCGGCACGCACCAGCAGGTCGGCAGCGAAGCCAACCGCCGGGTTGGCCGTGACGCCCGAGAACGCATCGCTGCCGCCGCACTGTAGGCCGACCACCAGATCGGAAGCGGGGCACGTCTCGCGGCGGCGCCGGTTCAGCGTCTCCAGGCGCTTGTCCGCCATCTCCATGATGGCACCGACCATCTGCCCGAAGCCGTGATAGGCTTCGTCCTGCAGCCGCATCACGTCGGCCCGCGCGGGCTTACCCGCACCGTTCTGTTGCGGCAGCAGGCGCTCGGGGATCAGCTTCTCGCAGCCGAGACCCACCACCATCACCTCGCCGCCGAAGTTCGGATTGAGGGCCAGGTTCTGCAGAGTGCGGATCGGGATCACCGCCGCCGGCGCATTGATGGCCACCCCGCAGCCGTAGGTGTGGGTGAGCCCCACCACGGCATCCACGTTGGGATACTTCGGCAGCAGCTCGTCCTGGATGCGCTTGATGGCGTAGTCGAGCGTGCCGGCTACGCACTGCACGCTGGTGCTGATCCCTAAGATGTTGCGTGTGCCCACCGAGCCGTCGGCGTTGCGGTAGCCCTCGAAGGTGTAGCCCTCCAGCGGCGCTTGCGGTGCGGGCCTGTCCGTCGCGAGCGGCAGGTCGTCCAGCGCCGGCGGCTCCGGCATCCGCACCAGCACTTCCTCGACCCAGCTGCCCCGCTGGATCGGCTTGGTGGCGTAGCCGATCACCTGACCGTAGCGCCGGATGGGGGCGTCTTGCGCCAAGTCCACCAGCGCCACCTTGTGGCCCTGCGGCACGTACTCGAGCAGCTTCAGTCCGCAGCGGAATTCGCTGCCCGCCGGCAACCCGAAGTCGTTGACGACGATGGCGACATTGTCGTCTTCGTGCAGCCGGATATAGAGCGGATTGGCCGCGGGTTTGGTCTGGACGGTCGACATGGGGCGCCTCATCGGACTGTAGAGCGCGAAGGCTCTGTTGAACAATGCCCGGCGCGCTGCTACGAAGTTGTACGATGACCCGACATCTTAGCAAAGTGGCCCGCTGGGCTCAGAAACAGGTTTTCCCGCCCAACACGCAACGCAGAGGCATCTCATGGCCGCCGATTTTACCAGCCTGAAGAAACAGCTCGGCTCCGGCCTGCTCGCCTTTCCGGCCACCCCTTTCAAGGACGATCTGACGCTTGACGAGGCCAACTACCGGCAAAGCATCGCCTTCAACATCGACAACGGCGCGGTCGGCCTGTTCGCGCCCGGCGGCACCGGCGAGTTCTTCTCGCTCACGTTGGCCGAATGCTCTCGAGTCACCCGCATTGCCGTGGAAGTAGCCAAGGGCAAGGTGCCGATCATCGCCGGCGTCGGCTACGGCACCATGATGGCCGTGGAGTTCGCCAAGGCCGCCGAGGCGGCCGGCGCGCAGGGCGTGCTGGTGCTGCCGCCGTATCTGCTCAACGTGGAGCAGGCTGGCCTCGAAGCCCACGTCGACGCCATCTGCCGCTCGGTCGGCATCGGCGTCATCGTCTACAACCGCGACAACAGCATCTACGCCACCGACACCGTCGCGCGCCTTGCAGACCGCCACGCCAACCTGATCGGCTTCAAGGACGGCCACGGCGACGTCGAGCAGTTGGTCCGCGTGCGCCAGACCATGGGCGACCGCCTAGTGCTGGTCGGCGGCATGCCGACGGCCGAGACCTACGCCGTGCCCTACTTCGCCGCCGGCTTCACCACCTACTCGTCGGCCGTCTACAATTTCATCCCCAAGATCGCGCAGCGCTTCTATGCCGCCGTCAAATCCGGCGACACGCCCACCACCGACGAGATTCTGCAGAAGTTCTTCATGCCCTACATTACGCTGCGCAATCGCAGGCGCGGCTACGCGGTCAGCATCGTCAAGGCTGGCATGAAGCTGATGGGCCGCCCCGCCGGCCCCGTCCGCCCGCCGCTCACCGACCTCTCGCCCTCCGAGCTGGAAGACCTGGGCAAGATCCTCCACTCAGCTTTCGCCGGCAAAGCTGCCTGATGTCTTCCTCGGGCTTGTTCCGAGGACCCAGCCATTAGCAAGCTCCTGAGCAAGTTGATAGATGGATGGTCGGGACAAGCCCGACCATGACAAATGGTCATACCGGCGGCGACGTACTTACCGCCGCACGACCACCGTCGCCTGCGTGAAGCTCTCCACGTAGTCCATCAGCTTGTCCGAGGCGGCCATGGCGCGCGCCGGGTTGCCTTTTGCGATGGCGCGGGCCTCGTCGGCATGCAGGCGCGCGCACTTGGGAAGGTCGGCGGCCTCCTTGTAGTGCAGGTACCAGAAGCGCCGCGAGTGACCGTTCAGGAAGCGCATCGAGCGGGTCGCGTATTCGTTGTGCGCCGCCTCGGCCAGCAGGGCGTTCATCTCGCGGTCGAGCCGCATGAAGGCGATATCGTCGTTGCTGACCGCCGCCGCATCCATGCCGTCGGCGATGGCCTGGAACCGCCCCCGTTCTTCCGTCGAAGCCCGTTCCGCCCCGCAGCGCGCCAGCAGCCGCTCCAGCTCGCGCCGCACCTCCAGCACCAGCAGCTGCTTTCTAGGATCGGTGTCGGTGACGATGATCGCCTTGCGCGGCAGCACCACCACCAGCCCCTCGATCGCCAGCCTCTGCAAAGCCTCGCGGATCGGCGTGCGGCCGATGCCAAGCTCGGTCGACAGCGCCTGCTCGGACAACACCGCCCCCGGTGCCAGTGCCAGGGTGACGATCATCTCCTCCAGCCGGTTGTAGGCTTGGTCGGTGAGCGTCTCCGGCCGCAGAGTGGCGGCTCGTGCTGCCTTCTTGGTGAGCACGGCGGTCGTCATGGAGTGGGCTGCGTCCTGGCGATACCGAAGAAGCGGTCCCACAGCGTGCCGCCGGCCACCCGTCTTCCCACGTAGAAATAGACAACGATCACCGCCAACAGCAGCAGTGCCGCCCACCCCTCCAGCTCGAACCCACCGGGCGTGCGCATGCCCGTCGCCCAGCCGAGCACTTGGCCACCGACGACAAGCACCATGAAGAGATCCAGGATCGGCGCGACGACGCGCTTCCAGGTGGAAACCGATGTACCCGGGACGGTCATGTCGGCAGTTTCTCCAGGCGCTCAAATCTGGCGGCGGTTGGACATTTCATATCTGCCGTCGCTTCGCGACGAGCTTCGCAAACTTCTCGTACTCGGCCTCATTGACCGTATAGCTGTGATCGTCGTCGGGGAAGGAGCCCTCTTTGACCTCCTTCACATATTGCTTGATGCCTGCTACCGCAACCTCGGTCAACTTAGCGAAGCGCTTTGTGAACTTCGGCTTGAAGTCGGTGAACACGCCCAGCAGGTCATGGCACAGCAGAATCTGCCCGTCCGTACCCACGCCGGCGCCGATGCCGATGGTTGGGATGGTGAGCTGCTCGGAGATTAGCTTCGCGATCTTGGCTGGCACCGCCTCGAACTCCAGCATGAAGCAGCCGGCGTCCTCGATGGCCAGCGCATCCTCCAGGATCTTCATAGCCGCGTCCGCCGTCCGGCCCTGGATCTTGAAGCCGCCGAACATGGCAATCGTGTGGGGCGTCAGGCCGATGTGGGAGGCGGTCGGGATGCCCGAATCGACCAGCGCCTTCAGGATGTGCGCCTGGCTCTTGCCGCCCTGCGGCTTGACCGCGTCGGAACCGCCATCCTGCATGAAGCGCGTGGCATTCATCAGCGCGCGGTCGACCGTGTTGTAGCTCTGATAGGGCATGCACCCCAGCACGAACGTATTCGGCGCGCCGCGGCGGATCGCCTGCGCGTGCATGATCATCATGTCCATGCTGGCCGGAATCGTACTCTTATGGCCGTGCGCGATCATGGCCAGGCTGTCGCCGACGACCGCGACATCGACGCCGGCCATCTCCGCCCATTGCGCCGCCGTGTAGTCCGGCACCGACATGTAGACCATCTTCTCGCCCGTCTTCTTGGACTCGCGGATCTCCGTGATGGTGCGCTTCTCGCGCTTCTTCTCCGCAGGCTTGGCGTCCCCCGTCATGCGATCTTCCTCCTTCAGGCGATGAGCTTGCTTATCACCGTCAGGCCGGTGGCAAGTGCGGCGAATATCACTAGACCGCGCCGGCCGTTGACGACGCTGTCGGGAAACGGCTGCAGCAGCAACGGCGCGAACAGCACCATGGCCCCGCCGCCGATCACGGCCGCGTAGAGCGGCACCCGCTGGCAGGCAAACAGCACGGCAGCCAGGGTCAGCACCGCGCACAGCGCGATCGTGCCCCACAGCAGCAGCGGGCCCAGGCCCGCCCGCAGCGTCGGGGCGCGATGCTCCTCGGGAAAGTGCCCGCTGACCGTCAACCCGAACAGTGACAGCACCAGCACGAGCGCCATGAACAGGGCCAGCTCCGGGAGCGGCGGCAATGCCATTTCGACCGCTCCTGCGCGAACTACTCGGCCTTGCTGGAGGCGCGCGGCTCCGGCTTGCCGCCCTGTGCCTCGGGGAACACCCACATGGCGAGCACCGCGAACACGGCGAATCCGATCACGAACCAGAACAGGTCCGGCTTGCCGTTGGCGTTCTCCCAATAGGCAAAGCCGATCGCGACCAGCAGGGTCACCAGCGATACGACAGCTTTCACGTCACCGGGCATGGCCGTCCTCGTTGTTCCCCCTCTCCCTGCTTGCGGGGAGAGGGCGGGCACTGGCTGCTCCCCCCGGGGGAGAGGGAATGTCAATCAGTAGTTGCCCAGCGGCACGGCCGCCGCCTCATCGGGGCGCTTGGGTGCTCCGCGCAAGTTCTTCTTCAAGTACCGCGTGTCGTAGCCGTTGAATAGATGCCCGAGCAGGCCGCGGCTCAAATCGGACGTACCGAAGAACCAGTCGGCGATCGGGAAGGTCAGGTTCATGTTGGTCTCCATCATCAGCCGCGCATTGTGATGGGCGGTGTGATGGCGCCGCAGCGTGTTGACGAACGGCATGTTGCGCACGAACCAGTTCTCGTCGACGTGGCAGCAGAAGTGCATGAACTCGTAGATCAGGTACATGCCAGTGGTGGTGCACATGAACAGCCAGCCGACGTTGGCCGAGAACAGGTGGCCGAGGATCACTCCGCCCGGCAGCGACATCAGGATGAACACCACCAGCGCGTAGGGCGGGAACACCGTGACCCGCCAATCCTTGTGGTCGCGGAAGCGCATCTCCTCGTCGGTGAAGAACTGGTGATGGTTGAGCGTGTGCCGCTCGTAGACCGCGCGCAGCCCTTTGATGTTCACGGGGCGGTGCATCACATATTTGTGCACGAACCACTCGAAGGCGTTCGTGAATAGGAACGTGACGGGGATCGTCAGCCACTCGAGCGGCGTCACATTATGGATGTGCTGCAGGTAGATGTAGAACGCCGCAGCACCCATCGCGTAGATGATGGCGATGTGGAGATAGCCGTCATAGAAACCCATGATGCGCGAGCGGTAGACTTGCCGGTAGCTCTTCTGGCGATCCGTTATCATTGTGCCGTTTCCTCGCTGCGGGCGCCGTCCTGGCCGAGCATATAGCCGCTCGCCGGTGCCCAGGGTACTGGCTCTGATATATCAGAGATACACCAATGCCCTTTTCTTCGTCAATCCTCGCATTACGCCGCGCCCTCGACGATCCTGGCCACGGCGGCATCCTTGCGCGCTTCGGCCGGCGGTCCGGAGAAGATGATCTCGCCGCGCTCAATGACATAGAGCCGGTCCGCGAAATCGGGCACGTGATGCAGGTTGGATTCGGCAATCAAGACGGCATGCCCGAGCTGACGGATCGAGGCAATGCCCTCCACGATCGATGGCACCACGGCGGGCGACAGCCCCTCCGTCGGCTCGTCCAGCAGCAATAGCTTGGCGTCCAGTGCGAGAGCGCGCGCAATCGACACCATCTTGCGCTCGCCGCCGGACAGCTGCTGGCCGCCGCGCTGCCGATAGCGTTCGAGTTTGGGGAATACACGGTAAGCCAGCGCCTCGCGCTCCGCGGCCGAGCGCGCGGTCTGCCGCGTCCAGGTCGGCAGCAGGATGTTCTCGGCTACGGTCAGGTCGCCGAACACCTCGCTCTCCTCGGGCGCGAAGCCGATCCCAAGTCTCGCGATCTTGAACGGCGGCAAGCCGATGATGGATCGCCCCTCCAGGCTGATGCTGCCGGCGACCGGGCGGCGCTGGCCCATGATGGTGCGGAAGGTGGTCGACTTGCCGGCGCCGTTACGGCCGACTAGGCACACCAGCTCGCCGGCTTTCACCTCCAGCGACACCCCGCGCAGGATGTGGCTGTTCTCAATGTCGACGGCGAGGTTGGCCACCCTCAACATCAGTGGCCTCCCCGTCGCTTGCCGACCACCGTCTCGATGATGACCGGGTCTGAGAAGAACGGCCCGGGCGGCAGGTCGGCCAGCACGCGTCCCTCCGAAAGGGCGATGATGCGCTGCGAGTAGGCCGCCACCAAGTCCATGTCGTGCTCGACCAGGATGATGGCCTTGACGCCGGCGGCGCCGGCCGCCGCGATCAGCGTTTTCATGACGCCGTGCTTCTCGGCCGTCGAGACGCCGGAGGTCGGCTCGTCGAGCAGGATCACCTCGGGCTTCAGCGCGAACGCCGAGGCCACGTCGAGTAGCTTCTTCTCGCCCTGGGAGAGCAGACGCGACACCGTGTGCAGCCGATGCTGTAGTCCGAAGATGCGGGCAATCTCCTCGACGCGCGCTCCTATCTCACCGTCTTGCGATAGCCGCGAGAATAGCCGCCACTGCTTGCCTTGATGCGTCACCACCGCCGCGGCGATGGTCTCGGCGACGGTCAGCTGCGGAAAGATCTGCACCAGCTGGAACGCGCGCGCCATGCCGCGCTCGGCCAGCGCCACGGGGCCGACGCCTGCGATGTTTTGGCCCTTGAAGCGCACCTCGCCCTTGGTCGGCACCAGCAGGCCGGTCAGCAGGTTGACGAGCGTGGTCTTGCCTGCGCCGTTGGGTCCGACGATCGACACGAACTCCCCGTCGGCCACCGAGACGGTCACGTCGTCCAGCGCACGAAACGGGCCGTAGTGCTTGGACACGCCCTTGGTCTCGACGAGAGGTGTCATGAGATGTCACCCCCTCTCCGCGGATGCGATGCCGGCTGGCGTGGATTCCCGCCTGCGCGGGAATGACGTTGCCAAATCCCCGGCAATGCCGGCGAGACCGCGCGGGAAAAAGATCACCATCGCAGCCAGGATGGCACCCAGCACGAAGCGCCAGTACTGCGTCGCGGACTGCAATTGATCCTGCAGGAGCGTCAGGGCCAACGCTCCGGTGACCGGCCCGAAGAAATTGGAGAAGCCGCCCAGCACGGTCATGAACACGAGATGGCCCGAGTGCGTCCAGTGCACCAGCTCGGGGTCTGCCACCCCGACGCGAAAGCCCAGGATCGCCCCGCCGATTGCCCCGTAGATCGCCGAGATCACGAACGCCGCCAGCCGGAATTGGCGCACGCGCACGCCGACGTATTCGGCCTTCTGCGCGTTGTCGCGCAGCGCCTTCAGGTGCAGCCCGAACGGCGAGTTGACGATGCGCCACATGATGCAGCCTGCGATCACTAGCAGCACCAGGCAGTAGTAGTAGAAGGGCCCGACCAGGAACTCCATCTTGTTGTAGGCGTCAAACTGCTGGCCGAGGATCGACATGCGCGGCACTCGCATGCCGCTGTCGCCGCCGGTCAGGTGGTAGAACTTGAACAGGAACGAGTGCGCGAGCATGCCGAACGCCAGCGTCAGCATGCCGAAGAAGATGCCCGTGTAACGCACGCACATCAGCCCGATCGGCAGGGCCACCACCAGTCCGGCCAGCGCCACGCCCACCAGCACCGCCTCGAAGTGCTTGATGCCGAGCACGCCGGCGATCACCGCCGCGCCGTAGGCGCCGAGGCCAAGAAACATGGCATGCCCGAACGACAGCAGGCCGGCATAGCCGAACAGCAGGTTGAACCCGAGCAGCGCGATGGCGTAGCCGAAGAACGGCACCATCAGGTTGACGTAGAACGGCGGCGCAAAAAACGGCACGGCCGCCAGGGCGGCAACAGCCGCAGCGACAGCCAATAGACCGAGGCCCCGATTCATACCGCCGGCTTTCCAAGCAATCCGGATGGCTTGAACAGTAGCACCGCGATGACGATCAGGTAGATGGCGAGGATCTCGAACTCCGGATAGATCACCAGCGACATCGCACGGATCAAACCGACCAGCAGCGAGCCGATCAGCGCTCCCCACATCGAGCCGAGCCCGCCGATCACCACCACGGCAAACGCCTCGATGACGAACTCGATGGCCATGTCGAGCGAGGCAGCCGACGTCGGCACCACCAACGCGCCGCCGACCGTGCCGAGCAATGTGCCGAGCGTGAACACCACCGCGTAGACGCTGCGCACATTGACGCCCAGCGCTTCCGCCATGGTGCGGTTCTCAGCCGTCGCGCGCAGCAGGCGGCCGTAGTTGGTGCGCTGCAGGAACAGCCCGATCAGTATCGCTGCCGCCAACGCCGCCGCGATTACCAGCAGGTTGTAGACCGGTACAATCAAGTCGCCCGCGGCCAGCTTGCCGTACACCAGGTGCACGTTGTTGAGCGACTGCGGGTTGGCGCCCCAGATGAAGCGGAAGGCGTCCTGGAACATCAGCACCAGCGCGAAGGTCAGCAACAACTGAAAGCTTTCGTCGCGGTCATAGACCGTGCGCAGCAGGCGCTCGATCGGCGGACCGACGGCCGCCATCAGCACCCCGGCGACCAGCAGCACGGGGAGCAGCATCCACGCCGGCATGCCCGCATTCATGGCCAGCGTCACCAGCGTAATGCCGAAATAGGCGCCGAGCGCATAGAACGAGCCGCACGCCAGGTTGACGATCTTCTGCACCCCGAACACGAGCTGCAGCCCGGCCGCGACCAGAAACAGCACGGCGGCATGGAAGATGCCGCCGAGCAAGAGGTTGCCGAATGCCGACATTGTGCAGTTGGAGACCCGTCAGATCTTGAACTGCGCCGACTTCAGCCAATCCCAGAAGTTGGCGCCGGCCGGCTTCTGGAGGTCGACCGAGTACATCGTCTCGATGCGCGCCGGATCGAGCGTGACGAAATCGTAGTTGTTCTTGTGCGTCGAGAAGCCCTGCACGAACGTCTGGTCGGCGATCTGGTCCTTGCGCCAGGAGCCTTTGCCGCCGAGGCTGTCCACGGACAGGCCGATCATTGCGGCGGCTACGTCCTGCTGCGACGGCCAGCTGCCCTTGGCCTTGGCCGCAGCTTCGACGGCGGTCTTGTAGGAGAGGATCGCGAAGTAGGCGCGGTCGGCCTCCCAGTTCGGGTAGTCCTTGAACTTGTCGGCGTGCCAGGCCACGAACTCCTTGGCCAGCGGCGAGGCATTCGGGTTGTCGAAGTAGAGCGTGTTGTGCCCGAAGATCATGCCTTCCGGCGTGAAGTCCTTCTTCATCAGCGTGTGCTGCCAGCCGGCCGCCGGGAACACCAGCTTGGTGCCTTGTGTCAGCTCCGCCGCATGCGCCTGCTTCATGAACACCGGCAGGTCGGCGAACAACAACGAGGAGAAGATCAGGTCGGGCTTGGCGGCCTTCAGCGCGGCGACGTGGCTGGTCAGCTCCATGGTGCCGACCTTCGGCCACTGCTCGGTGACCACCTCGTGCTCGATGTCGAAGCGCTTCAGCAGCGCCACGAACGCCGCCATGTTGTTGCGGCCGTAGGAATAGTCCGGGTTGATGCCGGCGATGCGCTTGAACTGGCCCTTCCAGTGCTTGATGGCCAGCAGCGAGGACATCACCGCCTCGCACTCGTTGTCGGTGCTGCGGAACAGATACTTCGGGTTGGGCAGCTTCTCCTCGACACCGTCCTGCGTGGTGCCGTCCCAGAAGATGGTGAGCGCCCGCGCCTCCTCCACCACCGGTCCCAGCGCCAAGCCGACGCCGGTCGACACGACGCCCTGTACGCAGTCGACCTTCTCCTGCTGAACCAGCTTCTGGAAGCGCTCGATGGTGTCCTTGGCGTTGGTTTCCTCCTCCACCACCAGCTCGATCTTGCGACCGGCTATGCCGCCGGCAGCGTTGAACTTGTCGACCGCCCATTCCGTGGCGCGCAGTCCGCTGATGCCGGCGCTGGCGGCGATGCCCGAGCGCGGCGCCAGGATGCCAATCTTGACCGGACCCGACTGCGCGATGGCCGGCGCGAACACGCCTTGCGGCAACGCGAGCGCGCCCGCGCTCGCCATGGATTTCAATACGGTGCGGCGAGAGATCGTCATGGCCTGCTCCTTGGTTGTACGGTTCGTCCGAAGTTCGCGCGAGACCGAGCCCGCGACGGCATCCAGATCGGCGTTTCCGGTGCGGGAGCTGACGGCATTTTTTGTCGGGCAGCTGTCAGCTGCGACGGCCTCTGCCTTACAACCTCTCCGCCATCGTTTGATATATCAGAACAATTTCAGCGGCAAGCACTGGCACCGCCGGACTTTGGCGGCCGTCGCGAATGGTTATTGCGACTCGATATCGCTGACAGCCCGGTCGATGTCGCTGCTCTGCAGCACCCAATCGTTGTCGAGGTTGGCCACCACCTTGCGCATGAACGGGTCGGCCAGCTGGATGGCGCGTGCGTTGTCCCGCAGATGTTCGACCAGTAGCGCCAGCGCCAACTGCTTGGGGCTGTCGCCCTCGTAGGTCCACTCGAAGCCCCAGGTTGTGAACTGCTGCACGTTGTAGTGCTCGTCGAGCCGTCGGCCGTCGACGGTCACGACCAGTCCATCGATGGTCCGCTTGCCTTCGAAGGTCGCCACGGGGTCCTCGCAGATCGACACAACAGGCGAGCGATATATCACTGCTCAAAGCCGCGGCGATAGCCCTGTTTCGATGCAGTTGCCGTCGTGAGGCGGCATTGCACAAATCAGTTTCCGCGCACGCCTCGGCGTGGCATGTGGGTCTTCGCGCCGCGCAGGAGAGAACGGGTGATGGTCCAAGACGGAGACAAGGCCCCGGATTTCGAGCTCAAGACCGACGACGGCGGCAAGCTCAAGCTGTCCAAGCTCAAGGGCAGGCCGGTCGTGCTCTACTTCTATCCCAAGGACGATACGTCGGGCTGCACGACCGAAGCCAAGGACTTCTCGTGCCTCGCCGCTGACTTCCGCAAGGCCGGCGTTGAAGTGATCGGCGTGTCGCCCGACAGCGTCGAAAGCCACCAGAAGTTTGCCAAGAAGTACGACCTCAGCATTCGGCTGGGGGCCGACACAGACAAGGCGGTGGCGATGGCCTATGGCGTATGGGGCGAGAAGTCCATATGGGGGCGCCTGTTCATGGGCATCGAGCGCTCGACCTTCCTGATCGGCAAGGACGGCCGCATCGCCAAAAGCTGGCGCAAGGTCCGCTTGCCGGGCCACGCCGAGGCGGTGCTTGCCGCGGCCCGTGAGCTGGGCAAATAGGCGCGACCGCCGTCAAAGGAAACTGGATCATCGCCCCAATCTGAGTGAGGGAGCACCTGCGCCGATGCTCCCTCCGTAGCCGTGCTCAGCCGGCCTTGCGCTGGAGATGCCGGAACATGTTGCTCCGGGCCTCGTCGTCCATCTCCGCCTTGAAGGTGAACCGGTCCTTCAGGGTCGACGCCTTCTGCGCCGCCGGGCGAGCGTTGATCTCGTCAACAAAGCGCTTCAGGTTGGGGAACTTGCTCCAAGCATCGTCGCCGACGACGTAGGGCACCATGCGCGCCCAGCCCCACAGCGCCATGTCGACAATCGTGTAGGTGTCGCCCAGCATGTAGCGCTGCTTGCCCAGCCGCTCGTTGATGACGCCGTAGTGCCGCTCGGCCTCGTAAAGGTAGCGGTTGGTGGCGTAGCCAATTTTCTCCGTCGCGTGATGGCGGAAGTGCACCGACTGCCCTGAATAGGGCCCGACGCCGCTCGCCACGAACATCAGCCAGGACAACAGCTCGCCGCGCGCCTTCGGGGTGTTGGCGGGCATGAACTTGCCGGTCTTCTCGCCGAGGTAGAGCAGGATGGCATTGCTGTCGAACACCACCGCGTCGCCGTCGACGATCACCGGCACCTTGCTGTTGGGATTGAGCGCCACGAAGTCCGGCGCGAACTGCTGGCCCTTGCGGGTGTCGATAGCGACCGGCTCGTAGGCCAATCCCGCCTCCTCGAAAAACAGAGCCACTTTGGTCGGGTTGGGTGCACCGCTGAAATAGAATTTGATCATTGGCTGTTTTGCCTCTGGCTGAAGGGGAACGATCGCGCCGCACTCTAGAGCAGGACAACCGTCGCCGACATCACATCTGCGCAAATGCTGCCTTGCGCCGGCAGCAACGCTCCCTCAGCCGGCGCGGCGCCTCAGGCGCGCCGCGTGCGAGGCTGACAGCAGCGCGGCCGCCGCCAAAGCGGCGCAAGCCAGCAGCAGCATGGTCAAGCTCAACGGCCAGCGCAGGAAAGTGCCGGTATCTCCGCGCGCGATCATGAGGGCGCGGCGGACGTTCTCTTCCAGGGGCTGCTCCAGCGCGAAGGCCAGCAGCGTCACCAGCCGGCTCCAATCAAGGACCTTGCAGGCCACGCCGACCACAGCGAACGCCAGCAGCAGATAGACGTCGAACATCGAGTTGTTGATCAGGAGAGCGGCATAGATCACCACCGCGAGCATCATGGCCGCCAGCACCCGCAGGCCGAGCGTGACCGGCCTGGCCAGGACACGATTGGCGAGCCCCGCGACGTGCCGTGCATCAATCGCCAACGCCAGCGAGGGCGAGACAAGGCCCAGCAAGGCGTCGGCGCCAAAGATCAATCCGAGCGCCAGCACCGGAAAAGCAATGCCGTCGGCGAGCTGCTCTAGACCGAATGTGTAACGGTCGCTGCCGGAGGAAATCTCGGTGCCGACAGTCGCCAGCAGCAAGCCGAGCAAGGCCATGCCGATGGAGCGCAGCAACGAACCACGCACGGTGGCAATGCCGATGGCCAGCATCAGCACGAATAGCGCCACGAATTCGGATGGCCCGAACAGCAGCAGGACGTGACCACCCCATTCCCACGCACCCAAGACCACGACCGCGATGGCAGGCACGATCGCCAGTGCCGCACGACCGCTCCATCGCGCCGGCTCACCCGTTCGAATAAAGCAGCCGCGCAACAGCAGAGCCGTACCGATCACCGCGAGGCCGTAGCCGATGATGCCGGGAAATGCCCACAGACCCATCTGGCTGGCCTGGACAAAGGGCTCGCCTCGCGCACTGGCGATCGCCGCCCCTCCGGCGACCGCCGAAACACAGCCGAGCACAATGTCCGAGATGAACTCGTGTGGCCCGGGAGCCAAGCCAGGCGTGATCGTGCCCTTGCGCACCCATGCAACGCCCCCGAACTCGCAACGCAGTGAGGTGGCGCCCTCAACCACGACCCTCGAACGGCATCTTGGTCGCCTTGATGTTCATGAACAGCACGTTGGTGTCGAGCGGCAGGCTGGCCATGTAGCGGATCGCCGACCCGGTGTGCTCAGGATCGAACACCGGTTCCGGTGCGATCGTGCCGTTGGCCTGTGGCACGCCGGCCTTCATGCGTCCGCCCATGGCCGTGTCGGCGTTGCCGACATCGAGCTGGCCGCAGGCGATGTCGTGCTTGCGCCCATCGAGCGCGATGCACTTGGTCAAACCGGTGATGGCGTGCTTGGAGGACGTGTAGGCCACCGAGTTCGGACGCGGCGTGTAGGCCGAGATCGAGCCGTTGTTGACGATGCGTCCACCCTTCGGGCTCTGCGACTTCATGATCTTGATGGCTTCCTGGGCACACAGGAACGAACCGTGCAGGATCACATCGACCACGGATTTCCACGTCTCGAAGGGCAGTTCCTCCATCGGCACGGCCGGAGCGCCGAAGCCGGCATTGTTGAACAGGAAGTCGAGACGGCCGCCGAACGCCTTCTGGGTCTCGGCGAACAACGCCTTCACCTCTTCGGGCTTGCTTACGTCCGCACGCACAGCGACCATCTTGCCGCCGCCGGCCTTAGCCATCGCCACGGTCTTGTCGAGTTCTTCCTTGCGGCGTCCGGCGACGACGACATTCCAGCCATCACCCTGCAGCGCCAGCGCCGCCGCGCGCCCGATGCCCGTGCCGCCGCCCGTGACGACCGCAACCTTGCCTTGTCCAGCCATGACCGTCTCTCCCTACCTGATTGCTGAATTCGGCGGCAGCCTACGCCAGGGCCGGCGATGCCGCCAGAGCAGCGTGCGCAAGCCCGCTGTGCCCGGCTTGCACGGCAATCGGCTACATCAGTGAGCAGCCGGAAAGTCGTCCCACTGTGGGGTCTCACCGAACCGCTCGACCAGGAAATCGACGAACAGGCGCGTCTTGGCGGCCAGGTACCGGTTGGGGGCATACAGCGCATAGATGCCGAGTTCGGTCGGAGGATTGTCGGGCAGCACGATCTGCAGGCGACCCGCCTTGATGTCGGGACCCACCATGAAGGTCGGCAGCAGCGTGATGCCGTTGCCCTTTAGCGCGGCGGCCCGCAGCACATCGCCGTTGTTGGAGCACAGCGCGGAAGCGATGGGCACGCTGATGAGCTTGTCGTCCTGCACCAGCTGCCAGCGCTGCAGCGAGGTGGTGTGCCCATAGTTCAGGCAGCGATGCTGGGCCAGATCGGCGGGCACTTTCGGCGCGCCATGGCGGGCGATGTACTCCGGCGCCGCCGCCAGCACGCGCCGGGCCGGAACTAGCCGCGGGCGATCAGGCTGGAATCGGTGAGCGTGCCGATGCGCACCGTGACGTCGACGCCCTCCTCCAGCGGATCGATGAAGCGGTCGTTGAGAGTCAGCTCGATGGTCAGATCGGCGTAGCGAGCCATGAAGTCGGCCACCGCCGAGCCGAGGTACAGCATGCCGAAGGTCATCGGCGCGTTGATCTTGAGCACGCCCCTGGGCTCGTCGTGCAGGCGCGAGACCTGCAGCTCGGTCTCCTCAAGCTGCGCGAGGATGGCGATGCAGCGCTCGTAGTAGGCAAGCCCGGCCTCAGTCGGCGCGACGCGACGCGTGGTCCGGTCGAGCAGGCGAGCTCCGAGCGCCCGTTCCAGCTCCATCACAGCCTTGCTCACCGCCGAGCGGGTCAGCCCGAGGCGCCGTCCAGCCTCGGCGAAGCTGCGCATCGCCACCACCTTGGTGAAGGCGTTCATGGCCTCGAACTTGTCCATATTGTATCCATTTGGGAACCAGACTGGCCATAAATAGCATGATTGTATTTATGGATCGAGCATCCGATCTTCCTGCCATGGAATTCACACCAGCCCCGCTCTAGCAGCGGGAGACAGGGAAACAGCCATGTCAGGCATCCATCACGTCACGGCCATCTCCGGCGCGGCCAGCCGCAACCTCGACTTCTACACGCGGGCCTTGGGCCTCAGGTTCGTGAAGAAGACCGTCAACTTCGACGATCCCGGCACCTATCACCTGTATTACGGCGACGAGGCGGGCCATCCCGGCACCATCCTCACCTTCTTCCCGTGGGAGCATGCCTCGCCCGGCCGAGCCGGCGTCGGCCTCACCCAGCAGACCGCGTTCCGGGTACCCGCACGCTCGATCGGCCTACTGGACGCATCGCCTGATCGAAAAGGGCGTGACCGACGGCAAGGTCGGCAAGCGCTTCGGCCAGCCGGTGCTCGAGTTCACCGATCCCGACGGCATGGGCCTGGCACTGGTCGGCGTCGAAGGCGCCGAGGCCGAGGCCGCCTGGAGCAACGGTGACATTCCCGCCGAGCACGCTATCCGCGGCTTCCACGGCGCGACGCTGATGTTGGACAGCGCCGAGCGTACCGGCGCCGTGCTGACCGACGTGCTGGGCTTCAGGCAAGTCGGCCGCGAAGACGGCTATGTCCGCTACCAGGCGAGCGATCCCGTCGGCGGCATCATCGACATCCGCGAGGCCAAGGGCTTCCTGCCTGGCCACATGGGCCGCGGCTCGGTGCACCACATCGCCTTCCGCGCCAAGGATGACGCGGAGCAGGCGGAGATGGCGAGGAAGCTCACGGCGACGCACGACCTGCATGTCACGCAACAGCTCGACCGGCAGTACTTCCGCTCGATCTACTTCCGCGAGCCGGGCGGCATCATCTTCGAGATCGCTACCGACGCGCCGGGCTTCGCGGTCGACGAGCCGGTCGCAACTCTCGGCCAGCAGCTGAAGCTGCCGGCGTTCCTGGAGCCGCGCCGCAGCCAGATCGAAGCGGTGCTGCCTGCACTGGAAAGGGCCGCCTGATGCAAAACAACCTGTCATTCATCCATTGCTACGAGCCGTCGGCGCGCCCTGGTGCGCCGACACTCCTCCTACTGCACGGAACGGGCGGCAACGAGAACGATCTGCTTCCGCTCGGCCGCATGGTCGCGCCGGGCGCTGCGCTTCTGTCGCCGCGCGGCAAGGTGCTGGAGAACGGCATGCCGCGCTTCTTCCGCCGTCTCGCCGAAGGCGTGTTCGACGAGCAGGACGTGCGGCGACGCGCCAACGAGCTGGCGGATTTCGTCACCGAGGCGCGCGGCCGTTACGACCTGCCGGCGCCGATTGCGGTCGGCTACTCGAACGGCGCCAACATTGCCGCCGCCGTCTTGCTGCTGCGCCCGGAGGCGCTAGCGGGTGCGGTGCTGCTGCGCCCGATGATGCCGTTGCGCGTAGTCTCCCGTCGCCGACCTCAGCGGCAAATCCATCCTGCTGCTGTCGGGCGCCATGGACCCGATCGCCTCTGCCGACAGCACGGCCCGTCTCATCGCCGCGTTTGGCAAAGCCGGCGCACAGGTGGAGCACCGCGATCTACCGGCCGGCCACGAGTTGTCCCAGGCAGATATCTCCGCTGCCCGCAGCTGGCTGGTTGCTGCGGATCTTGCCGAGTTGCGGAGTGAGGTGGCGTAAGAGGCTAGCGCCGCAAGTGGCCTGACGCAGCGCGGGGACCCGTGCGATACACGCCGTCCTCGGTCATCAGCGTGGCGAGGATGCCCTCGCGTAGGCCACGATCCGCCACGCGCAGCCGCTGGCACGGCCAGGTTTGCAGCAGGGCCTCCAGGATGGCGCAGCCGGCCAGCACTAGATCCGCCCGCTCCCTGCCAACGCAGGGTTGCGCCGCCCGCTCCTCGTAGCTCGACGCCAGCAGCTCCTCGGTCACCGCACGTGCCTGGGCGATGTCGAGCCAGCAGCCGTCGACCTTGTTGCGCTCGTAGCGCGGCAGCCGCAGGTGTACGCCGGCCACCGTCGTCACGGTGCCGGATGTGCCGAGCAGATGTGCGTTGCCGTTGGCCAAGCGCCGACGCAGGTCGTGCTCGGCTTCGAAGGGCTGCAGCAGGCGCGCCACGTGACGCACCATGGCATCGAAAATCTCCGCATTGACCAGCTTGCCGCCGAACTGCTCGGCCAAAGTGACCACGCCCACCTGCAGGGACGTCCAGGCGACGATGCAGCTTTGCACCTCCAGCCGATCGTGCAGCGAACGGCGCCGACCATGCCGGCGCTGCGTCAGGTCGAGCCAGATCAACTCCGACGAGCCGCCACCGATATCGAACACCAGCGCGAAGTCGCACGACAGGTCGATCAGCGAGGCACAGCCCGACACGGCAAGTTTGGCCTCTGTCTCGCGGTCGACAATCTTGATGTCGAGGCCAGTGTCCTGGCGCACGCGGCCGAGGAACTCGTCCGCATTGCAGGCCAGACGACAGGCCTCAGTCGCGATAAGGCCGGCCCGCTCCACCTTGTTGCGGTCCATCTTGGCCGCACACACCCGCAGCGCGTCGATGGTGCGCTCGATGGCCGGTTGCGACAACCGCCCGGTTGCCGACACGCCCTCGCCAAGGCGGATGATGCGCGAGAATGCGTCGACGACCTTAAAGCCGCGCCGCGAGGGGCGTGCGACCAGCAGGCGACAGTTGTTGGTGCCAAGATCGAGCGCCGCGTAGGTGCGGCCGGCAACATTCGTTGTGCCGTTTCCGTTTCCGGCCGTGTGGTTGGTTCCACCGGCCGGAACCGATGACAGGGAAGGGACGCCGGCAGACGCCGCGTCTGGGCCACGATCGGCGCAACTGTCCAATCCGGCATGCGCCCCAGCATGCGGATTGCCCGCCCCGTCGTGCGACTTCGTACCCTCCACAATCCTTCTCCGCGCTCACGTTCGGCCTGCGGGCCGCGAAGCGTCATTGTGCTGCAACTTGCGGCCAATCTAGCAGGTCAGGGCTATCGGTAAAGGCAGCAAGCAAGAGCATGGTGAGGAACGGCGTACTGCAACCGCAAGTCTGCATGCTGTCAGGCTGCGGAGCCAGTCTGGCGATGTTGGCGGGCACCCCGGCCACTTCGGGCCTCCCGCGAATTGCGCGGCTCACGGTTGGCGTACCCTCTTGCCGTGCCGATCACCGGGGGTGCCGGACATCCGATCCGTGCTCTCGACGATGACAATGGAGTGTGAAATAACTTTGCAAAAATTCGCACCAGAAAGGTGCTTATGTCTCGCCCCCTCATTCTGATCGACGCTGCTCCTCGATCCAAGGACATGATCTTCTCGGGCGACGCCGAGGCCCGCCTGAAGGCCCTCGCCGACATCGTGGAGCACTACGACGGCCGCATGCCTGATCCCATCGTCGATGCGCACCTTTCCAGGGCGGATGTTATTGTTGGCCAGACGCCAATGGACGCGCATCGGTTGGCTCGCGCCGAACGGCTCAAGGCCATCATCAATGTGAAGGGCAACTGGGAGCCGGTGATCGACTATGCCGAGGCGCATCGGCGAGGCATCCAGGTGTTGTCGATTGCACCTGCCATGGCGCCTGCGGTTGCGGAGATGTGCGTCGGCCTTGCCATTGCGCTGGGCCGGGGCATCGCGCGTAACGACAAGCTGTTCCGCGCGGGCGGCGAGAGCTATGGCATCCGCGGTAACGGCGACGCGGTCTCGCTCTATGATGCCGATGTGGGGTTCATCGGCTACGGCAATCTGGGTCGGGCCCTGCGACCTCTGCTCGAGCCATTTCGCTGCCGCGTCGGCGTGTACGATCCCTGGCTCACGCCCGGGTACCTGACGACGGAAGGGTGCCATGCGGCAGGTCTCGACGACGTATTGGCCCAATCGCGTTTCCTGTTCATCCTCGCCGGCGTCCATGCTGAGAACGAAGGCTTCTTGGATCGGGCCAAGCTGGCACGCATCCGGCCTGACGCGTGCGTGGTGCTGGCCAGCCGGGCCGAGGTCACCGAGTTCCACGCGTTCGTCGAGCTAGCCGAAGCCGGCCGCTTCCGTGCCGCTATCGATGTCTTTCCCGTAGAGCCGGTACCGGCGGACGACCTCGTGCGGCACACCAGGAACATCCTACTGTCCTCGCACCTAGCCGGAGGCACGCGCGACAGCTACCGACGCATCAGCGAGCTTCTGCTCGACGAGATACCGCACATCCTGAAAGGATTGCCCGCCCGGCGTCTCCAGCACGCCGAACCTCGCTTGGCCGCGCTCCAGCGCAGCCGTTGAAATCCAACCAGAGCAACGATCCGGGTCCAATGCCGAGCACCTCGACTACTCCCTACCCCAAGCTTCGCTTCGCCGCCGTCGGCCTGGATCACCGGCACATCTATGACCAGGTCAAAAGCCTGCAGGACATCGGCGCCGAGTGTGTGGGCTTCTGGACCAGCGATGACGCCAGGCCTCTGCCCGGCTTCATAGAGCGCTTCCCGGACATTCCGCGCGTGGCCGACCGGCGCCGCCTTCTCGAGGACCCTTCGGTTCACCTCATCACATGCGCCGCCATACCCTGCGACCGGGCGAACCTCGCCATCGAGGCGATGCGGGCCGGCAAGGACTTCATGGTCGACAAACCGGGCGTTACGAGCTTCGAGCATCTGGCGGCCGTCAAGAAGGTGCAGGCAGAAACTGGCCGCATCTTCTCGGTGAATTTCACCGAGCGTTTTGAGGTCCGGTCGACAACCCGCGCCGGCGAGCTCGTCAAAGCGGGCGCCATCGGGCGCGTCGTCCATACCTGCGGCCTGGGACCCCATCGCCTCAACCGCCACCTCCGGCCGGAGTGGTTTTTCCGCCGCGAGGCCTATGGCGGCATCCTGACCGACATTGGCTCGCACCAGTTCGACCAATTTCTGTTCTTCACCGGGTCGACCGACGCCCGCATCGTCGCCGCGCGTGCCGCAAACGTGGCACATCCCGAGGACCCCGACTTCGAAGACCTGGGCGAGGTGATGGTCGAGAGCGACAAGGCGTCCGGCTACTTCCGCATCGACTGGTTCACCCCGGACGGGCTCAGCACCTGGGGCGACGGACGCTGCACCATTGTCGGCACCGAAGGCACCATCGAGCTGCGCAAGTACGTTGACATTGCAGGCCGGCCCGGCATCGATCACCTGTTCCTGGTCGACAATAAGGGCACGCGATATGTCGATTGTTCCGACGCCGTGCTGCCTTACTACACGAACCTGCGCACAGACATCTTCGAGCGCACCGAGACGGCCATGGCGCAAAGTTACTGTTTCAGGGTGTGCGAGCTGGCGCTTGAGGCACAGGCGTTGGCGCAGCGCACCTCTGGCAGGTAGACCGGATGGCGAGCCTGCGGCTCAACAACGTCGTCAAGATCTTCGGCCAGGTGGAGGTCATCCGCGGGATCAGCCTCGACGTGGCGGACGGCGAGTTCGTCGTTTTCGTTGGGCCGTCGGGGTGTGGGAAGTCGACCCTGCTGCGCATCGTCGCGGGCCTTGAGACGGCGACCTCGGGCGACGTGATTCTCAACGGCTCAATCGTCAACGACACCCCTGCGGCCGAGCGCGGGCTGGCCATGGTGTTCCAGAGCTACGCGCTCTATCCGCACATGAGCGTCTATCAGAATCTTTCCTTCGGCCTCGAGAACGCGCGCCTGCCGAAGGCCGAGATCGACGCGCGAGTGCAGCGCGCCGCCCGCATGCTGCAGATCGAGGGGCTGCTCGCACGCAAGCCCCGGCAGCTGTCCGGCGGACAGCGCCAGCGTGTGGCGATCGGCCGGGCCATCACGAGAAAGCCGCAGATCTTCCTGTTCGACGAGCCGCTGTCCAATCTCGATGCAGAGCTGCGTGTGCAGATGCGGGTCGAGCTGTCGAAGCTGCATTCCGACCTCGCCGCCACCATGATCCATGTCACGCACGATCAGGTCGAGGCCATGACCATGGCGAGCAAGATCGTGGTGCTCCGCGATGGCCGTATCGAGCAGGTCGGTGCACCGCTCGATGTCTACAATTGTCCGGCCAACCGTTTCGTCGCCGGGTTCATCGGCTCACCGCGCATGAACTTCATGAGCGGGCGAATAAGCACTCATGCGGACGGCGAAATCGCAATCGGCGCACAAGGGCTACCACCGGTTCGCGTGCAGGTCTCGGGCGAAGGGCTGTCGCTGGGAGATGAGGTGACGCTCGGGATCAGGCCGGAGCACCTCGCGCCGACCTCCGGCGAGGGCTGGCCGCTCGTCGTCGAGGTGGTCGAGCAGCTCGGCGGGACGAGCTACATTCACGCCCGTCTGCCCGATGGCGAGCGGCTCACTCTTACCGAGCCCGGTCAGACGCAGCTCCGATCAGGTGCGCAAGTGCGGGTTGCGCCCGCACCGGATTGCCTGCACGTGTTTCGAAAGGACCGGGATGAAGTCGCGCTCAGGCCCGTCCAAGCGCCAACGACGGTGAGCATGGCATGAGCCCGATCCTCAAGGTTGCCATAGTCGGCGTGGGCATCGGCGACAGCCATGCGACCGCGTTCGAGCGTCTGCGCGACCGTTTTGCCGTGACACTGATGTGCGATGCCGACCAGGGCCGCGCCGAGAAGCTCGCCTCCCGGCTGGTCACGCAAGGGCTGCCGCGCCCGCGCATCGTCAGCGACTATCGCGATGCAACGTTGACCGGCCCGGATGTGGATATCGTCGACGTCTGCCTGCCGCCGTGGCTTCACTACGATGCGACCTGCCGAGCCATCGCAGGCGGCAAGCACGTGATCTGCGAGAAGCCGCTGGCAGCATCGCTGGCCGAAGTGGACGAGATCAGCCGACTGGCACTGGCCCAGCAGGTCACGGTGATGCCGGTCTTCCAATATCGTTTCGGCAACGGGCTTGCCAAAGCCAAGCACCTGATCTCAGGCGGGGTCGCAGGAAAGGTATTCCTGACGTCGATTGAGACGCACTGGTCGCGCAAGGCAGACTACTACGCCGTCAAATGGCGCGGCCGGAAGGAGACGGAGCTCGGCGGCATTCTCGCAAGCCATGCGATCCACGCCCATGACATGCTCACCTACCTGGTGGGCGAAGTTCGCGCGGTGAACGCCATGACCACTGTGCGTGTCAATCCCATCGAGACGGAAGATTGCGCCGGCGCCTTGTTTGAAATGGCGGACGGATCGATCGCGGTGTCATCGGCCACACTCGGCTCGGCCGACGAGATCTCCCGCCTGCGGATCTGCTGCGAACGCGTGACCATGGTTTCGAGCCTGGCGCCCTACACGCCCGACCGCGACCCCTGGACCTTCATGCCGCGCATGCCGGACGACAAAGCTATCATCGAGGCCGAACTCGCGCGCGTGCGCGCTGCCGAGGAGGGCTACGTGCTCCAGTTCGCCCAGTTTCATGCTAGCCTGACCGAGGGTCGCGACGCACCGGTCACGCTCGCCGATGGGCGACGCTCGCTGGAGCTGCTATCCGCGCTCTATCACGCGGCGCAGACCGGCCAACGGGTGATGCTGCCAATCAACGAGAGCCATCCCACCTATCGCGGCTGGCTCGCACAATAACGACAAGGGGAGAAGACGCTCATGCGAAGGAGAAGCTTCATGCGAACCTGGGTTCGTGGCATCGTGGGCGCCGTGGCGTTGCTTTCATTGCCGACGCTGGCTCTCGCTCAGCAATCCGAGATCCGCATCATGTGGTACTCGGACGGCAACGAGGGCGATGTCGTGCGCGACCTGCTCGATCGCTTCGAGAAGGCCAACCCCGACATCAAGGTCACTCTGGACCGGGTGCCGTACAAGACTATCGTGGAGCAGCTTCCGCCGCTGCTGAGCAGTGGCCAGGGACCCGACATGGCCCGCGTCACCGATCTGGGCGGACCGGCGCGCTACTATCTCGATGTGCGTCCGTTGCTGAAGGACGCCAAGTACTGGGACGAGAATTTCGCGCAGGTGCTGCCCTGGGTGCGCCCGTCCGATGGAGCAAAGGACGGCATCTACGGCCTCATGACCCAGATCACTTTGACGCTGCCGATCGTCAATACGACGCTCTTCCAACAGGCGGGCGTTGCCATGCCCGGCGCGAAAGCGACCTGGGACGACTGGGCGAAGGCGGCGCGTGAGGTCGCCGAGAAGGTAAAGGCACCTTACCCAATTGCCATGGATCGCTCCGGGCATCGCGTGTCCGGCCCGGCCATCTCCATGGGCGCCAAGTTCATGGCTGGCGACAAGCCGGCGCTCATCGATGACGGTTTCAAGCGCAGCATGGAGATGATCGCCGGCTGGCACAAAGACGGCACGATGTCGAAGGCGCTGTGGGGCTCGGTGGGCGGCACCTCGTATCGCGGCGCCAACGAGGAGTTCGCCAACGGCCAGGTGGCGCTGTACATGACCGGCACCTGGCAATTCCCGCAATTCGCCAAGACCATCGGCAAGAGTTTCGACTGGCAGGCGGTTGCCAACCCCTGCGGACCGGCCGCGTGCACCGGCATGCCGGGCGGAGCAGCTCTGGTGCCGATCAAGACCACCAAACATCCGCAGGCGGTGGCGCGGGTCATGGAATACCTGGCCAGCGAGCCTGTGTATGCCGAATACCATGCGCGAACGCTGTTCCTGCCCGCGCACAGTGGCTTGGCGAAAAAGGGCATCGCCTATCAGACCGACGATGCGAGCGTTAAAAAGTCGCTCGAGGTGGCCGTCGCGCAGGTCGCGCAGACCTCTCCGACTGCCTTTGCCTTACAGGGCTACGAGCACAACCGCATCATGTTCAACGCGATGATCTCGCGCCTGAACCAGGCGATCAACGGCGAGATGTCCATGGACGATGCGCTCAAGCGAATGCAGGCGGATGTCGTCGAAGGCTTCGCCGCCAAAGGCATCAAGCTCGAGTAGTCGGGCCGGCCAATGCGAGAAGCGGGAGTTTGCCGCTCTCGCATTGCCCTTAGCCAGTGAGCTGCATGACCAGGGATAGGGATCGCGGTATCGCGCCTCTGGCGGAGGCGGCCTACGGCGTGCTGATGCGCAGCCTGGAGCCGCCATTGGCCGCATTGCAACGGCGGGTCGGCATAAAGGGCATGGCGTATGCCTTCGTGCTGCCGAACCTGCTGGTATTCGGCATTTTCGTAGCTCTGCCGATGCTGCTGAACGTCTGGTTCGCCGTGACCGGCTCGAACCGGCTGGCGCTCTCCGAGCGCCCTTTCGCCGGCGCGGACAATTTCCTGACGTTGCTCCGGTGCGAGAATTTTGCCGATCCGAATAGCTGCGCGCAGGATCGGTTCTGGCGAGCGGTCCACAACACGGCCTGGTTCGTGCTCGCCCAAGTTACGGCCATGGTGGTGCTGTCGCTGATCACCGCACTGATCCTGAATGGTCGCATTTTTGCCCGCGGCTTTTTTCGCGCCGTGTTCTTTTTCCCGGTTCTGCTGTCGCCAGTCGTCGTGGCGCTGATCTGGAAGTGGATCCTGCAGCGCGACGGATTGCTCAACGCCATCATCGTGGGAGGCGGCGGGAGCAAGGTGCCGTTCCTGCACGACGCCTCATGGTCATTCTTCTGGACGATCTTCGTGTCGGTCTGGGCGCACATGGGCTTCTACACGTTGATCCTGCTCGCCGGCCTGCAGTCTATCCCGACCGATCTCTACGAGGCCGCAGAGCTGGACGGCACGTCGCGCCATCGTGTGTTGTCGCGCATCACGCTTCCCTTGTTGATGCCGACGCTCCTCGTCGTCCTGGTACTCAGCCTGATCCGCGCGGTGCAGGCATTCGACGAGATCTATGTGCTGACTGGCGGCGGTCCGGGCACGGCGACGCAATACATCGTGCAATACATCTATGAGACCGCGTTCGCCAACCAGGTGCACTTGTTCGGCCTGGCGGCCGCTGCCTCCATCCTGGTCGGCGCCGTGCTCATGGTGCTGACCCTGCTGCAACTGCGCATCTCCTACCACGGCAAGCGCTGACATGATCTTGCCCAACATCCTGACCGCACGCCGGGGGAAGGGAGGCCTGCACATCACCGACGTGCTAGCCTACGGATACCTGCTGCTCGGCATCCTGCTCATGTTCGGCCCGGCCCTTTGGCTGGCCGCCTCATCGTTCAAGACCAAGGCGGCGCTGCAGGAGTTCCCGCCGTCCCTGTTGCCCCTGGGGCAGAAGGAGATGCACGTCGCGGGCCGCAGCGAAGGCCTGCCGGCTTTCCGGGTGACCCTGCCCGACGGCTCGGCGCCCGAACTCGGTCTGCTTCGGCGCATCGGGCTGCAAGGGCAGTTCGTGGATCCGAAGGCGCCCGACGGCGAGGTGATCCGCGCGCCGATGACGGATGCGCGTCCCGTGCGAGAGATGCGATTTGCCTGGGAGAATTACGTCGAGCCGCTGCGCCGCTTCCGCTTCGACCGATTCCTCGCCAACAGCATGTTCGTCACCGTCGTGTCGACGGCCCTGACGCTGCTGATCAACTCGATGTGCGCCTTTGCGCTGTCGAAGTATACATTCCGAGGCCGCAACGCGATCTTCGTTTTCATCTTGTCGACGTTGATGATCCCGATCTCGGTGATCCTGGTGCCGGCGTTCCTGGTCGTGACGGCGCTCGGCCTCACCAATTCGCTGTGGGGCGTGATCCTGCCGCCTGCCGCAACGCCCACCGGCGTGTTCCTGCTGCGCCAGTACATGCTGACTATTCCCGACGAGCTGATCGATGCGGCGCGCATGGACGGCGCCAGCGAATGGCGGGTGTTCTGGCGGATCGTGCTGCCACTCACGGCTCCGGCGCTGGCGGTGCTGGCCATCTTCTCCGTCATGTGGCGGTGGAACGATTTCCTGTGGCCACTCATCGTGCTGAACCGGGAAGAGGTGTTCACGCTCCAGCTCGGGTTAGCGGCCTTCCAGGGAGAACTCGACACCCAGTGGCACTATCTGCTGGCGATGACGGTGATCACGCTGTTGCCGGTGGTCGTACTGTTCGGCTTCCTGCAGCGCTACATCACGACCGGCATCGCCACCAGCGGCCTGAAATAGGCAGACGATGCCGTCGACGAGCCTGCCCTCCTCTCACTGTTGCATGCTACCTACGCAGCGCTGGCGACCTCCACTCAAACGAGATGGCCAATGCCTACGACCGGCATGATCGTGCGCGCGCTACAAATCGGAGAAGGTCTCGACATCAAGGGGCTGGAACGCGAGGACGCGTTTTCGACCAACCCATTGGCCTTTCGCACTTCGAGCGGCAGCATGGCGATGCTGTTCAAGACGGGCGCCATCGTGTTCGTCGATATGACGCCGGTCGAGGAGGAGAAGCTGCTGCAGGATCTGGCGCAAAGGATTGCCGGACCGCTGGCTGTACGCGAGATCGAGACCGCGCACATCATCGTCAAGCCGGAGGAAGACGACCTGTTGAGCCTCTCGGGGGCCATCCAGCTCAAGACCGCCGACCCTACGCGGCTGCTTCTCGTCGGCGAGGCGCTCGCCGTCTCCGTTGCGCTCGCCTACGACGAGCGCCGCATCGCCAAGGCGTTCGAGCGTATCGAGCCGGTGGCTGCCAGTCTCATCAAGCGACGCCTGCCGCCAGGCCCGCAATCGGCCATGCTCGAGCAGATCGGCGAGGCACTACTCGTGCAACAGCGATTGGCCGGTCGTGTCGATCTCGATGAGAAGCCCGACGTGCTGTGGGATCACCCTGAACTCGAGCGCTTCTGGGCCAAACTCGTCGACGAGTACGACTTGCCGGCGCGTGCTCGCGCCATCGAACGCAAGCTCGTCATCATCCGCGAGAGTGCCGATACCATCACCGACCTCATCTCGACGCGCACGAGCCATCGCCTGGAATGGTACATCATCCTGCTGATCGCCATCGAGATCGGTCTTGGTCTCTATGACAGGTTCTTGAAATAAGAGCGCGACGCGCTCGATCACTCGCGATCCTGGGCAATGCCGTCCGGCGCGGCGCGCAGGGCTTCGATAGCCTCGGCGGGCAGATCGAGGATCACCGCGCCGCGCAGGACGGTGAAATTGCCACTGCTTAAGGTAAAGACGTGTTCACCGAAGCCCAGCAACGCTCCGGCCTTGAAACGGACGGCGTCGATGTCACCTTCGCCGCTCATCGACAGGTCGACGACTTCCCCCACCTGGAGGCCGTCAGAGGCGTAAACCGGCGCGCCCATGACCTCCTGCGCAACCTCCTCCGGCGTGGCGGCGTGAGCGGGCTGCATCGGCGTTAGGCAGAGACAGGCGACAAGCGGTAGAGCAAGACGGAAGGCTGGTCTGGCAAAGGACACGGCGTGACCCCTGTGCGGTGCAAGTTGCAGCCTCAATGCGCATCAGCTCGGGAAGTTCCCTTGTCGGACGAAAGCGCCGGCCGGCACCGTCAGCGTTCGCACAAAAACTCCAGTTTGCGAGATTGAGGCGGGAGCAAGCGCGTTAAGCGTAGCGGCGGATCCTGCAGGCGCCGCACACAGCCAGCTGCAGCTTGGCGATGCCGGACCGGGCTGTTCCTGCAGCGGACGGCAACGGAACCTTAGCCACGGCTTGCAAGTTCAGCCGTCGGCACAGGACCGGACCGATGGCAGTTCTCCATGCTCAGGGCGATGTCGCCGCTTTGCCCAACAGGATCGTCGAGACGGACGTGCCGGCGCGTCTCGATCGCCTTCCCTGGGGACGCTTCCATACGCTGGTCGTGGTTGCCCTGGGCATCACCTGGATTCTCGATGGGCTCGAGGTGACGCTGGTCGGCGCGGTGGCGGGAGCACTCAAGCAAAGTCCCGTCCTCCGGATGAGCAATACCGACATCGGCTTTGCCAGCAGCGCCTATCTTGCCGGCGCGGTATTGGGGGCGCTGTTCTTCGGCTGGCTGACAGATCGCATCGGTCGCAAGAAGCTGTTCTTCGTGACCCTAACGGTCTACCTCCTGGCCACGGCAGCCACAGCGTTCTCGTGGAGCTTCTGGAGCTTTGTCGGCTTTCGCTTCCTGACCGGAGCCGGCATCGGCGGCGAGTATACGGCGATCAACTCCACCATCCAGGAGCTGGTCCCGGCGCGCGTGCGCGGATGGACCGATCTCGTCATCAACGGCAGCTTCTGGGTGGGTGCGGCGATCGGCGCAGTCGCGTCCATTGCCTTGCTGGACCCGGCCCTGTTGCCCGTGGATCTCGGCTGGCGTGCCGCGTTTGCGATCGGCGCGCTTCTCAGTACCGTCATTTTCGTGATGCGCATGTGGATTCCCGAAAGCCCGCGCTGGCTGGTCACGCATGGGCGCCCTGCCGAAGCCGAGACGATCGTGGCGGACATCGAGAACAGCCTGAGGCGACACGGGCATGTGCTGAGCGCGGGGCCCTTCCGTCGCATCCGGCTTCGCGTGCGTTCACATACGCCATTGCGGGAGGCGGCCGCGGTGCTCTTCACGGGACAGCGGCAGCGCTCACTGGTGGGATTGAGCCTGATGGCGGCGCAGGCATTTTTCTACAATGCGATCTTCTTCACCTATGCCCTGATCCTCACGGACTTCTATGGCGTGCCGGCAGATCACGTTGGCTGGTACATCTTGCCCTTCGCGGCAGGCAATTTCGTCGGGCCCGTGCTGCTGGGCCGATTGTTCGATACGTGGGGTCGGCGACCGATGATCGCCATCACCTACACGGCATCGGGCCTGCTGCTGGCCGCAACCGGCTTGCTGTTCGCACGGGACATGGTGTCCGTGCGCGAGCTGACATTCGCCTGGTCGGTGATCTTCTTCTTCGCGTCCGCGGCGGCGAGCTCGGCCTATCTCACGGTCAGCGAGACTTTTCCCCTCGAGATCCGCGCGCTGGCCATCGCCATCTTCTATGCGATCGGCACTGGCGTGGGCGGCGTAATGGGTCCGTGGCTGATGGGTATGCTGATCGAAACCGGCTCGCGGTCGAGCGTGTTCGCAGGCTACGCCCTTGGTGCCATCCTGATGCTTGCCGCCGCCGCCGTCATGCTGCGCTGGGGCATAGCCGCGGAGCGCAAGCCGCTGGAGGAAGTTTCCCAACCGCTGGCCATGGTAGATTAGTGTTGCGATTCCGAAGTCCGGCGAACCTCACCCCCAGCATGCAAGCCATCCGATAGCTGATGTTAACCATCGATTCCGTTCACCCTGACTTCAACTCCTGCGCATCGCGCACTCGCCCGATTCTGGCCAAACAACGCTGATATGCGCGCAAGCGTGGTGTGGATGTTGCTTCGTGCGAGTCAGACCTGCCACTGAATCTCGGGGGATACACCATGCGCATCATCAGCCGTCGCGAAGCGCTCGCGCTGTCGTTTGCCTCTCTCGCCGTGGCCGGATCGGCGGTGCCGGGCGAGGCCAGCTCCGGACCCCAGATCGATGCCGACGTGCGGTCGACGCTCTACGAATTCGAGCGTCATATTGGGGGCTCTCGCGAGCTTCTGGGGAGGTCGGCCGCGGTTCTCGTGTTCCCGTCCGTGATCAAGGCCGGCATCGGTATCGGCGGAGAGTATGGAGAGGGTGCGCTGCTCATTCGCGGCAGAACAGCCGCCTACTACAACACGATCTCCGCCTCGGTCGGTTTCCAGCTTGGTGCCCAAGCGCGATCGATCGTCATCGTGTTCATGACCGACGACGCACTGCACAGCTTCCGGCGCGTCCACGGCTGGAAGATCGGCGTCGATGGATCGGTGGCCCTCATCACGGTCGGCGTTGGCGGATCGATCGACTCGAGCAAGATCACCAACCCGATCGTCGGCTTCATCTTCGACAACAAGGGACTGATGTATAACCTGACGCTCGAAGGCTCGAAGATCACCAGGATCTCACGCTAGTGTCCCGATTTCGAAGTTCGCCAGCGCTCGACGCTGGGTTGGGGAGCGAACTTCGAAATCATAAGGGACACTAGAATCATAGACTTGCTAGTGTGAATCAGATCGAGAAATTCACTCAAAAGCATGCCGCGAACTCCGGTGAATTTCTCGATCATCACGCTAGTCTATTGACCGAGACATTTGCCGTGGTTTGCGGCATGGTCGGCGCGAATTGCTCGCTCTGGATCACGCTGCAAGAAGGCTTCGCAAACACCTATTCGCATGTCCCATTACCACCGAGTGCTGCACGGCGGCATAGCTGCGCTTGCATTTCTGGCAGCTCCTTCGGCTCAAGCGTTTGATGACCGGGAGTTCTGCGTGGCCGTCCAGCAATTGGCGGTCGCGGCGGACCAGGACGTCGGCCAGTGGACGGATCGGGTGACCCGCAACGCCGGGATTGCCATCCGTTGCGAACGCAAGACCGTTGAATTCAAGCGCTTCACGTATACCCCATCGAGTTCCATGGATGCCAAATGGCAGGCCCGCAAAGCGGAAGATTGGAATTTGATGCAGTGCGCGCGCCTGCTTTGGGCGGACGCGGTTCGCAATGGCTGGGCGATCGTGCTGGATGTCACGGCTGCCGACGGCGGCCACGTCGCGCTGACCGCGAGCTGCAAGTGATCTGCGCCCGCGATCAGTTGACGGGCTTTCCGGCCAGCAGTGCCTGCAGCTTGGCCAGTTGCTGGGCTTCGGGCTCCTGGAAGTTCAGGGTGCCCGCGAGACGGTTGTCGGCGTCCATCAGGTAAACGTGGGCCGAGTGCACGATAGTGATGCTGCCGTCGCTTTCCGGGATCTTGTTATAGAAAGCATCCCAACCCTTGGCCGCCTCGGCGATCCGGGCTTCGCTGCCGGTCAGCCCGAGGATGCGCGCATCGAACGAGGCCAGATAGCTGTGCAGCAGGTCGGGAGTATCCCGTTCCGAATCGACGCTCACGAACACGATTCTTAGTCTGTCGGCGTCGGGACCGAGCGCGGTGAGACAATTGCTCAGCTCGATGAGCGTGGTCGGACAGATGTCCGGGCAATGCGTGAAGCCGAAGAAGATGGCGTAGGGCCGCCCGACCAGCGCTGAGCTCGAGAACGGCTTGCCGTTCTGATCCGTCAACTCGAACGAGCCGCCGCGGCTGCCGACCTTCTGGGCGTAGGCGCCCCTGACGGGCACGGCAGCGGCCGCGAGCGCGGCGAGCACAGCCACGACGATGCGTAAGCGCTGCAGTGTTCGAACCATGCAATGTGGACCTGCTGCCATCCGCGGGCGCGCAGTGTAAGCACATCGCCGGGCAGTAGACCACCCGGCAGTAGACCACCCGTCATCCCCGGAGCGCGTTGCCGCGCGCATCCCGGACCAGCGAAAACCGCAATGGGAGCTGCTCGGAGCTGCGTGTCCCGGATAGCCTTGGGCTTTGCCCTTGGCTTCCGGGATGACGATGGTGATCCTTACTTGGCCAGGTAGTTGCGATGCACCCACTTGCCGTCGGCCTGGCGTGCCTCGTTGTAGAGGGCGCCGGCCGCATCGCGGGTCTCGACGCGCGTGCCGGCCGCGGATGCGCGTTCCTGTTTGTTGCCACGTTCGGCCGCTGCGAGGAACTCGCCGACGGCGTCAGGCTTGGGCGCTTCCGGTGCTGCGGCTTCGCGCTTCTCGCCAATCGCCTCGGTGACGGTCGCCGCCAGCTGTTTCGGCCACATCTTGCGGAACAGACCATTCGACGGATAGAGGTTGGCGCTGTCCATCTTGCCATTGATGGCGACCACGTAGCCGACCACATCGGCATCCTTCAAGCCCTCGCCCTCGAGTTTCGTGACGTAGGCGGCGCGCGCTTCCTTGAGCTTCTCGTGCTCAAGCGTGAGCTGCAGGCTGGTCGCCGACTCCGGCGCATTGACTTCCGCGTTGAGGCCGGTCGACAGCTTGCCCTGCGTGGTAGCGACCGAATCCCAAACCTTGCGCTGCTTGTCGGCGACCTCATTGCCGCCCCGCGCGCGCGCCGTCTGGGCCTGGCCCCCGCTTTCCGTGTTGGCGACAGGCTCCCCAGTCTTTGCCGGTTCGGATGGGGTGATCATCGCCAACAGCGCCGCGCGCGATGGCATGGCTTCATGCGCGCTCGAGAACTTGAACTGATCCTCCTTGCCGCGCGCTGACCAACGGCCCTGCTCGACGCAGAACGAGGCGATCGGCACCTGGCCGGATTTCGGGGGCAGAACGAAGCTCACCGTCAGCACTCGATCCTGCCGGCCGCCCTTCACGATATCGCCGGCCTGGATGAAAACTTCCTCGCTGCCGGTGTTCTCGATCTGCAGCTCGTTGACGCGGCCAGTCTCGACAACCTGCACGCTGCCCTTGGCCAGCGCCTCCTGAAGCGTGAGCGGGATCGCGCCTCCGGCGCTGACGCCGTGCACGAAGTAGACGGCCAGATTGGCGTGCACGTACGGGCCGGAGATTCGCATGCCCTGATCGGCGACTGCGGGTCTTGCACTGAAGCCGAATGTGGCAACGGCCGCGGCGAGTAAAGGTGCAAAGGTCCAGATGCGCATAACCCTTTCCTTCCTTGTCAAAGATTCGAGGAAACAATGGGTTATTGCGTATTGAAGGTTTGCGGCCGGGCTTCGTTGGTCGGGCGGCGAAAGCGCGCCGCCTTCGGGGCGTTGTGGCGGCGCTTTAGCTCAGCCGCGAGATTTCGGTTTGGTAATGTGACGCGTTGTGCGGCGCGCGGCGGCTTGACGGTCGGCGCTTGGCGATTTGCGTCCGGTCGAGCCGAAGCCGCCGGCGCCGCGCGCCGTGGCGGCGGCTGCATCGACCTCGACGAGCAAAGCCCGCTCGACGCGCTGGACAACCAGCTGGGCGATGCGCTCTCCGCGCCGAATGCTGAAGGAAGCCTCGCCGAGATTGGCGAGCAGAACCATGACCTCGCCGCGATAGTCGCTGTCGATGGTGCCGGGGCTGTTCAGCACCGTGATGCCGTGCCGCAGAGCAAGACCCGAGCGCGGCCGCACCTGCGCCTCCGTCCCCTCGGGCAGCTCTAGGATCAAACCCGTCGGCACCAGCGAGCGCGCGCCAGGAGCGAGTTCGATCGGCCTGCGCGCCGGCACCGCGGCCAGCAGATCCATGCCGGCCGCGCCGGCCGATTGATAGGCGGGCAAGGCGAGCCCCCTGGCATGAGCAAGGCGCACCACTCTGATCTCGATGGCCGGTCTGGCGGCAGCGCGCTTCATGCCGGGGCTGCGACCTCGGCGAAGTGCTGCGCGATGCGAGCCACCAGGCGGCGCGCCACCTCGGTCTTGTCAAGCTCGGGCCAGCTTTCCACGTTATCCTCGGAGATGACGTGCACCGTGTTGCGGTCGCCGCCCATGATGCCTGTCTCCGGCGAGACGTCGTTGGCAACGATCCAGTCGGCGCCTTTGGCCTTGCGCTTTTTCTTGGCGAATTCGATGACGTTCTGCGTTTCGGCGGCAAAGCCAATCACCAGCTGCGGGCGTCGTCCCCGTCGCTCGGCCGCGATGGTCCTGAGGATGTCGGGGTTCTCCACCAGCTCAAGCCGCGGCGGGCCCTTGCCGGAAGCCTTCTTGATTTTCTCATCAGCTTGCGTGGCCACTCGCCAGTCGGCGACGGCAGCGGCAAAGACGGCAGCGTCGGCAGGCAGCGCGCAGCGTACGGCCTCCAGCATCTCGCGCGCCGATTCGACATGGATCACCTCGACGCCGGTGGGATCGGCGAGCTGCGTCGGGCCTGTAACCAGCGTCACGCGAGCGCCCAGCGCCACGGCCTGCGCGGCGATCGCCGCACCCTGCTTGCCGGAGGAGCGGTTGGCGATGTAGCGCACCGGATCGATCGGCTCGTGCGTCGGGCCGCTGGTGACGAGCACATGCCGGCCGGCGAGGGGCGCGGGGTGGCCAAGGTTTTTGCCGGACAAGCGCGACAGCACAGAAGTTATGGCCTCGATCAGCTCCGGCACCTCGGCCAATCGGCCGGGGCCGGCCTCGCCGCGCTCGGCCATTTCTCCCACGCTGGGACCAACGAAGGCGATGCCGTCGGCCTGGAGCTGGGCGACGTTGCGTCGGGTCGCCGCGTGCAGCCACATGCGCGGGTTCATGGCGGGCGCTACCAGTACCGGTTTGTCGGTCGCCATCAGCACGCTGGAGGCGAGATCGTCGGCATGGCCGCCGGCCATCTTGGCGAGCAGATCGGCGGTGGCCGGCGCCACCACGATCAGGTCGGCCTCGCGTGACAGGCGGATGTGGCCGATCTCGCGCTCGTCGTCGAGGTCGAACAGCTCGGTGAACACGCGGTCGTTGCTGAGCGCGCCGACCGACAGCGGCGTGACGAACTGCTGCGCCGCCCGGGTCATGACGGCGCGCACGGCGATCCCGCGCTCGCGCAGCCGACGGATCAGGTCGAGGCACTTGTAGGCGGCGATGCCTCCGCCGATGATCAGCAGCACGCGATGCGCGATGGGGGTTGCTTCACGGGAAGCAATCCCCTCGGGGACGGGGCTACTGCGTCGGCTTGCCATGTAGGCCCGCACGCGGTCTGCGGTCTTGAGCGTAATGCTATTGCCCCTGCGCAGCTTGGCCACCAGGTGGCCGTCGTTGACGGCTGCCACGCCGAACTTGCTGGGCGTGAGGCCAAACTGAGCGAGGAAGCCCTCGATCTCGCCCAGCAACTCCCTGGCCGTTGCACTCATGCGGGGCATCCTATGGAGAATTACCCATTAGTCAATGGGGCGAGGAGTGTACGGGGCGCGAACCATCTAAGCGGCGGGCCTCCCGAACACTAGGCTCACGGAGGTTTTCGTTGGGTCTACGCCGAGTTGCCTAAGCTGCAAGTCCGTTGCCTCAATTACCGCCTCGGCGCCCAACTCCGGACCTAGCCCACCGGTGCAACCAGCCAAATGGCAATGGCAGCCAGCGCCAGCGCGCCGACCCACAGCGCCCAGCGCGTCCAGCGGTTGGCATGGGCCTGCGCCGCGGCAAGGCGCTCGACGGTATCGTCGTCGAGCCGCAAGCCGCCGCGCGCCATGTCGGCCAGCGCCAGGGCCGCGCGCTCGGCTTGTGCCAGCACGCGCGGCACTTCGGCGAATACCTTGCCAAGCGTCTCGGCGCCCTCACCGGCCTCCTTCAGTCGGCCGACCATGCCGTAGTTGGCCTCGACCCACTCCTTGGCGATCGGCTCGGCCGCGGTCCACATGTTGAGGCTCGGGTCGAGCGAGCGCGCCACGCCTTCCACCACCACCATGGTCTTCTGCAGCAGGATCAGCTCCGGCCGCGTCTGCATGTCGAATACCTCGGTGTAGGCGAACAGCTGACCCAGCAGGTCGGCCATCGAGATCTCGTCCGCCGTGCGGCCGTGGATCGGCTCGCCAATGGCGCGCATGGCTTGGGCGAACACGGCCACCGGGTGATGCGGCGGCACATAGCCCGCCTCGAAATGTACGGCGGCGGCGCGATGGTAGTCGCGCGTAATGAGGCCGTGCAGGATCTCGGCAAGGAAGCGCCGCTCCATCGGCCCTAGCCGGCCCATGATGCCGAAATCGACGGCCACCACCTTGCCGTCCCTGTCGACCAGCAGGTTGCCCTGGTGCATGTCGGCATGGAAGAAGCCGTCGCGCATGGCATGCCTCAGGAAGGAGCGCAGCACGGTGAGGCCAAGCGCCCTCAGGTCGAAGCCGGCGGCACGCAGGGCGGCGTGATCCGCAATCGGGATGCCGTCGATCCACTCCAGCGTCAGCACGCGCTTTTGAGTGCGCCGCCAGTCGACGGCCGGCACACGGAAGCGGCCGTCCGGAAGATCGGCGTCCTTGGCGATGTTGTCGGACATCTCGGAGATGGCTGCTGCCTCCAGGCGCAGGTCCATCTCGATCTCGACCGAATGAGCGAGCGTGTCGACCACAGCGCACCGGCCGCAGGCGGCGCGAGGGCGGATGAAAGCGCTCGATCTGCCGCGCCGCGAAGAAGTAGCTGTCGAGATCGCGGCGGAAGCGCTTCTCGATACCGGGACGCAGCACCTTGACGGCCACGGCACGCGGCACGCCATTGTCGACCGCGACCGCCTTGTGCACCTGGGCGATGGAAGCAGCCGCTACCGGCGGGCCGAACTCGGCGAAGTGATCCTCCACCCTGCCGCCGAGCGCCGTCTGCACCGCGCTGCGCGCCTCCTTCATGGAAAACGGCGGCAGCTTGTCCTGCAGATGGCTCAGGTCCTTGGCGAGGTCCGGGCCGATCAGGTCGGCGCGCGTGGCCAGGAACTGGCCGAGCTTGATGTAGCTGGGCCCGAGGCTGGTCAGGGCATCGGCGACGCGGGCATTCTGCGGGCGGCCGATGCGCAGCGGCCAGGTGAGAGCGCGGATGGGCAGCGTCGCGGCGCGCGCCAAATGCAGCGCCCAGGGGACCTTCACCCCGGCAGGCACGAAGCGCACGCCGTGCTGGGCCAGCACGACGCCGGCGCGGCAAAGGCGCAGGATGCTGGCGAGACTGGATGCCATGGAAGGTCCGTCGACGCCCGGCCAAGCCACCGGGCACGATTGCGTGACCGCACATTGCCTGAGCGCGGCCTTCGGTCAAGCGGGACAGGCACTTATCCTTTGCGGGAAATTGGCTGACAGCTCGCAGCCGTTGCCGGTGCAATCGTGCGTTACGGTCTTCCAATGGCCGGGGCGATGTTGATAGACTTGTCGCAGCAAGCCAGCCGCCATTACGGGCAACGAGGAGGATATTTCATGCAGCTCAAGGTTTCGCCCATCAGCCGCCAGGAATGCAGCGATGTCGAGTGGCAGGCGCGCGTTGATCTGGCCGCGGCCCATCGCCTCGCCGTCATGCACGGCTTCAACGAGGGGATCTTCAACCACCTGACGCTCACGGTGCCCGGACGGACCGACCGCTACTACCAGATCCCGTTTGGCATGCACTGGTCGGAGGTAAGGGCTTCCTCGTTCATGGAGGTCGGCATCGACGACGGCAAGGTCAAGCGCGGCGCCGGCGATGTCGAGCGCTCCTGCTATTGCATCCACGCGCCGATCCACAAGGCACTGCCGCACGCCGCGGCCGTGTTCCACACGCACATGCCCTATGCCAGCGCTCTGACCAGGCTGGAAGATCCGCGCATCAAGGAGATCGGGCAGACCGAAGTCCTGCTGATGAATGCCATCGCCTACGATGAAAACTACGCTGGGCCGGCTTTCGCCCCGGAGGAAGGTAAGCGACTGGCCGAGATCATCGGCAGCAAGACCATCCTGTTCATGGCCAACCACGGCATCACCACGTGCGGCAAAAGCGTGGCGCAAGCCTATGATCGCCTCTACTACGTGGAGCGTGCCGCACAGGTACAGATCTACGCCATGTGGACCGGCCAGCGTCTGAAGCAGCTGCCCGAGCCGGTGGTCGAGGTGACCAAGACGGAAAGGCCGACCTATACCTACGATCCGTCGCCCTCAGAGCGCCACTTCGACGCCCTGAAACGCATCCTCGACCGCAAGGAGCCCGACTACGCCGACTGACGCATCCGCGGCTGTCGTCCCTTCGCAGGGCCGGGGTGCTGCACGACGATCTCCGGTTGGCTGACCTCGGTGTCGGGCGACCGGATCTCACGGATCTCGAAGTGCTCCACCCTGGCGTCGTAGCGGCGTAGCAGTTCGCGTGCCCGCGGCGTCAGGACCGCCTTCGCATAGTCTTCGCCCGCGAACTCGCGCACGGCATCCATTGACTCGAAGCGCATCAGCGTCTGGAACTCGGTGTGGCCGGGACGAGTCAGCCGCATGCACTGCATTTCGCGGAGCCCCATGATATTTCTCGCGAAAATGGCTGGCCACTCTTCGTTGCGCAGATGCTTCTCGAATGCATCGGCATTGGCGTGGGTCGTCCAGCCATGCCAAACCCGCCCGATCATCATTGGTGAAACCTCCCCGCTGGCCTACTTCCGTACAAGCCAGTAGACGCCAATGCAGCTGGATGCCATTTGGTTCCGAGGCATTTGCAAATTTTTTTATTCGATGCCCTGCGGTCGCCTCATGCGCCTGCCCCATGCGACCGGACTGCGGTTTTGCGGCTGCGTTTGACCGCAGCGCATGCGATGTGTTCCATCGTCGGCAACAACCCCTTGAAAAGGCGCTCCCATGTCGAAACCGGCCGAGGATCCCGTAGTCATCGTCAGCACGGCTCGTACGGCCATCGGCGGCTTCCAGGGCGCGTTCGCCTCGCTGACGGCGCCCCAGCTCGGCAGCGCCGCCATCCAGGCCGCCGTCTCGCGCGCCGGCATCGAGCCGGAGGATGTCAGCGAGGTGCTGATGGGCTGCGTGCTGCCGGCCGGACAAGGCCAGGCGCCGGCGCGCCAGGCCTCGATCGGCGCCGGGCTGCCGCTGTCGGTGCCCTGCACCACCGTCAACAAGATGTGCGGCTCAGGCATGAAAACCGTGATGATGGGCTTCGATGCGCTGCATGTGCGCGCCACGGACGTGATTGTCGCCGGCGGCATGGAGAGCATGACCAATGCGCCCTATCTGCTGCCGAAGATGCGCAGCGGTGCTCGTCTGGGCCACGCCGAGGTGAAGGATCACATGTTCCTCGACGGGCTGGAGGATGCCTTCGACAAGGGGCGCCTGATGGGCACCTTCGCTGAGGACACCGCCCAGCACTATCAATTCACGCGCGAAGCCCAGGATGCGTTCGCCGTCGCGAGCCTGAAACGCTCCAAGACGGCCAACGAGGACGGGTCGTTCGCCAAGGAGATCGTCCCGGTCGCCGTCAAGACCCGGTCCGGCACTGTGGAGGTGGCACGCGACGAGCAACCCTTCATGGCGGACGCGACCAAGATCCCCAAGCTCAAGCCTGCGTTTCGGGACGGCGGCACGGTGACCGCCGCCAATTCCAGCTCGATCTCGGATGGCGCAGCCGCCCTGGTGCTGATGCGCGCCAGCGAGGCCAAACGGCGCAAGCTGACGCCGCTTGCCCGTATTGCCGGCGTAGCCGGCGTCGCCCAGGCACCGGCCTGGTTCACCACCGCACCGGTCGGCGCCATCAAGAAGTTGCTGGAGCAGGTCGGTTGGTCGGCCGGCGACGTAGGCCTCTACGAGGTCAACGAGGCCTTCGCCGTCGTCACCATGGCAGCCATGCGCGACATCGGCGTGCCGCACGAGAAGATGAACGTGCATGGCGGCGCCTGTGCGCTCGGCCATCCGGTCGGCGCTTCCGGTGCGCGCATCCTCATCACGCTCCTGCACGCCATGGAGAAATACGGTCAGACGAAGGGCGTGGCAGCCCTGTGCATCGGTGGCGGCGAGGCGACCGCGGTTGCCATCGAGCGGGCCGCGTAACAACGACCGAGCCAGTCGAGACGCCATAGCCGGACGGATGCGCCAGCCTTGTTCTTCTACGCCGCCAAGCTGCTGTGGTTTCTGGCGCAGCCCTCGACACTGATCGTCGGCGCCGTTGTGCTTGCCGCCATACTGTTGCGCGACCTCCTGGTGCCGGCTCGGGCGGCGTGCGCTGATGGTGGCCGTTCCGGTGCTCATCATCGGCGGCATCTCGCCACTAGGTGACCTCCTCATCGCTCCGCTGGAGAACCGCTTTCCGCGCGCCGATCTGTCAGGCGGCGACATTACCGGCATGATCGTGCTCGGCGGCGCCGAGGATGGCCGCGCCGGTCCGACCCGCGAACTGGCGGGCCTCAATGAGGCGGCAGAGCGCTTCACCGAAGCCGTCGCGTTGGCACGCCGCCTCCCAGGCGCACGCGTCGTGTTCAGCGGCGGGTCGGCCGCAGTGTTCGCTGACGAGCCGCCCGAAGCGGAGACGGCCGCGCGCCTGTTTGCGGCTCTCGGCATCGCCAAGGATCGCATCACGCTCGAGTCGGCCTCGCGCGATACCTACGAAAATGCGATGTTCACCGCCCGCCTGATCAAGCCTGCGGCTGGACAGCGCTGGCTGCTCGTTACCTCGGCCTGGCACATGCCGCGCGCCATGGGCTGCTTCCGCCAGGCGGGAGTGGCGGTCGAGGCGTGGCCGGTCGATTACAGGACGGCTCCCCACTTCCAGCCGCTGCGCTTCCATACCGCGCTCACCGAAGGCTGGCGGCGCATCGATTTCATCGCGCGGGAGTATGTAGGGCTGGTCGCCTACTATCTGTCAGGGCGCACCTCGGCGCTATTTCCGGGGCCTGTCGTTCAGCGCTAACACGCTCAGATCTGCAGCGATCTGCTCGAGGCGCTATTGTTTCGCCTGGGCCGGATGCTCGGGCTCGTCGAGCAGATTCTGACCAGGCGGCCGGCGATGCTCGCGCCAGCGCGGGAAGGCGCTGCGTTCCTCTGGCGTCAGGCCCGACGCGATCTTGGCGAACAGACTCTGTACCGCCTCACGCGCGCGGTGCTCGGCATCGCCCTGCCGGCCCTGGGCTGCCATGAACCTCTGCCTGTCGAAGGGCTCGGACACAAGCGCCTGGATGGTCTCCTCGCGCGCAGCGCGCACCTCGCGCCGGAACGGCCGCAAGCTCTGCCGTTCGTCTTCCGTCAAGTCCCACAGCGCCTTGCGTCGGTCCGAAGGAAGGGTGCTGGCATAGCCCAGCAGGTTGGGTGTCACGCCTGCCAGCGGCGGCGGGCCGCGGAAGCGCCACATAGCGCCGGCCGTCAGACCGATGATCAGGAAGTTGACCGCCAGCGAGCCGATCAGGAGCAGCAACATCCAGCGCGGCGCCCGCCGGATGGCCTGCCCCACGCTCATTGCAACGTCGCTCATAGCAGGTCCTCGTCCAGATCGAGCTGCGCCAGCGTCGGGCCGCTGCTCGTTCCGGTACCGAGCGTGATGCCGGCCACGTTCTCAAGCGCACCCTGCGCCACGTTCGACAAGCCGAAATAGATGCCGCACAGCAGGGACGCAGCAAACAGCCCGGCCACCCGACCCGCGTCGGACCGCAGCCACTCCGACCTGGCGCGCGCGCCTGGCCAGCGGATGACGTTCTCCGCGGCGGTGGTCGGAGCGCGCGATTCTTCGATGTGCACGATGCGCGGCGAGCGCTGTGCTGCGGCAATGATGCGGTCGGCCAGCGCCGCTTCCCTGGCCAGGGAGGGCAGGGGCGCACGTTCCAGCAAACGGTCGAGGGCTTCCGCCTCGCCGAGCAGACGGCGCGCCGCCCTGTCGCGCGCAGCCAGCTGGCCGGCCCCGGATCGGGCGTCGATGGGCCAGCGCGCACGGTCGCTGCCGTAGACATCGAGCAGATGCTCGAGGTCCCCGATCGTCATGTTGTTGCCCGAGTTCGTCATGGCATCACCTTCGCTTGCAGTCAGTCATGCTCGTCCTGCGGCATGAGTTCTTGCCAGTCATCCTTCAACGCTGCCTTCAAGGTTCTACGCGCACGGGCCAGCAGCGATTCTACAGCCTCGTCCGATATTCCAAGCACGCCACCGACCTCGATCTGGCTCATGCCCTCGTAGTGGAAGAGGGTAATCGCCAGCCTTTGCCGCTCCGGCAGCGCCTTCAGCGCGGCATCGACCCGTGCGCCAAGCTCGCGCTCGACCAGATGGCGCACCTGGCTCGCAGGCTCAGCCTGCTCCGGCACCTGGTCGACGGCCGTCGTGTTGCGCCGCGAGCGCACCCGGTCGATGCACAGGTTCGAGGCCACCCGCCGCAGCCAGGGCCGCACGCCACCGGCACCCAGCTCGAGAGCTGCGGCATTGCGCCAGAGCCTGAGCAATGCCTCCTGCGCCACGTCCTCGGCCTCCGCATCGTCCTTCAGCATGCGCCGGGCGATGGCCAGCACGGTCGGCAGATGCCGGTCCACCAGCCCGCGGAACGCCAGCGCCTCGCCCGTCGCAACACGAGCAAGCAGCTCCGTCTCGTCGTCGTTGTCGTCGGGCCCGGACCGTAGGAGCGGTCCAGACCCGCTTTTCAGCGCCAGCACGCAGCTGCCTCGCAAGGTCGGTCTCGATCGATTCCGAGCTTACTTCAAAATGCCCCTGCCACGCATCCTCGGCGGCAGGTCCGCTTCCGTGATCTTACCGTCGTCGTCGAGGTCGAGCATCGTGAAGCGCTCCTTGGCGAAGCGTTCGAACTCGTCCTTGCTCACTTTGCCGTCGCCGTTGGCATCGAACCGCTTGAGGAAGCGCTTGGTGGCAAAATCGACGCGCTCGGCGGCTACAGTCTCGATATCCTGGGCGTCGATCACCCCGTCGCCATTCTTGTCCAGGCCCGCAAAACGGCGGTCCGTGCGGCCCAGCAGACGGTCGAGCGTAAAGCGGCGGGGCTCCTTGGCCTCGGCGCCGTCCTTGCCTTCCTTGGCGCGCTCGGCACGCCGACCTGCACGGTCGCGCATACCCGGGGGCAGATCCTCGACACCGATTTCGCCGTCGGAATTGAGGTCGCGCATGGCGAACCGGTCCTTGGCGCGCTGCTCGAACTCTTCCTTGGTGACCTTGCCGTCGCGGTTGGTGTCGAAGACCTTCAGGAAGCGCTTGATGCGATATTCGGTGTTTTCCTTGGCCCGCGCCGCGATATCCGAGGCATCGATGAAGCCGTCGCCGTTCTTGTCCAGCCGCGCGAAGCGCTCGTCGGTCCGGCCCAAGAACTCTTCCAGCGTGACAACGCCATCCTTATTGGCGTCCATTTCCTTGAGCCGTTCGGCCAAACGGGCGCCACGGGGTCCACCTTCGCCCTCGAAGCCGAAGCCCATGCGATGGCCGCGGAAATGCGGCACTGCAGCAAGGGCGGCCACGGTTCCGGCCGCAAACAGGGCGCCAGCGAGCAGCACTCTTTTGGTCGACATTCAGCGGTCTCCAGACTGGACGCGAATAGCAATATTTCGCTCCATTGCCCCCAGGAACGCTGGAGAATGCGGCTTCCGTCGGCCGTTCAGGTCACAAGTTCGCCAAAAAGCGCGGCGACCCGGGCCTCCTGGGCCGCCAAATCAGCCTCCAGACGCACAAAATCCGGGGCCTGGCCAGCTGCCGCCAGCAGCGTCTTGAGACCCTCCGGCGCCTTGGCGGGCTCGAACGGGCCGTCCAGGCACAAGCGCAGGATCTGGGTCAGGTTGTTGAGCAGGGCGGCGGCGGGCAGCAGCGCATCCGCGGCCTGGGCCGGCAGCAGGCCCGCCGTCTGCAGATTCTGCAGGGCTAGCACGGTGTTTTGGTTAAGAATTTCCGGCCGGCCGGCCGCATGGACCAGCTGCAGGTGCTGGGCGATGAACTCCAGGTCGACCAGCCCGCCGCGCACCTGCTTCAGGTCCCAGATGTCCTTGCTGCCCTTCTCCTTCTCGATGCGGGCCCGCATGTCGCGCACGTCGGCAGCGATCTTGGCCCGATCGCGCGGCTTGGTCAGAACCTCACGGATGGCTTTTTCGACGGCAGCCCGCAAAGGTGCGGGCCCCGATACGACGCGCGCCCGTGTCAGCGCCAGGTGTTCCCAGGTCCAGGCGGAGTTGTTCTGGTAGTCGATGAAGCTCGACAGCTGGGTAGCCACCGGCCCTTTCTGGCCGGACGGGCGCAGGCGCATGTCGACGTCGTAGAGCTTGCCTTCCGCCGTTTGCGACGTGAAGGCGCTGATCAGGCGTTGCGTGTAGCGCGTGTAGTACTGCGTCGACGCCAGCGGCTTCAGCCCGGTCGACAGCGTCGCCGCTGCATCGAAGTCGTAGACCACAATCAGGTCGAGATCGGAGGCCGCGGTCATTTCGCGCCCGCCGAGCTTGCCCATGGCAACGACGACGGCAGACCCACCCGGCACTCGGCCGTGTGCGCGCACCATCTCGAGCTCGACCTCCTTCTGCATCGCCTCGATCATGCACTCGGCGAGCTGGGCGTAGGCGCCACCCGCCTGATCGGCACCGATGCTTCCGGTCAGAACGCGCACGCCGATCAGAAAGGCCTGCTCGTTGGCGATCAGCCGGGCACGGTCGAGCCTTTCCTGGAAATCGTCGGCGCCCGCCACCTCGCCGGCGACGATGGCGGCCAGTTCCGCCTTGCTCGGCAGATGCCCGAAAAAGCCCGGCGCCAGCACGGCGTCGAGCACACGCCGGCGCTTGCTCAGGATGCGCGACAAGCGCGGCGCAGTGCCCATGATGGCCGCGATCAGCTCGAGCAGCCGCGGGTTCTGCCTCAGCAGCGAGAACAACTGCACGCCCGAGGGCAGCTCGGAGAGGAAGCGGTCGAAGCCGATCAGCGCAAGATCGGGATTGGCAGTCTTGGAGAATGCTTCGATCAGCGCCGGCTGCACCTCGGTCAGCAGCTCGCGAGCGCGCGGCGTACGCACGGCAGGGTAGCGGCCGTGATGCCAGCCGCGCACTGCCGCGACGACATCGTTGGGCCGCTGATAGCCCATGCCGCCCAGCGCATCGACGGTGCCGGGATCGTCGGACTCGCCCGCGAAGACCATGTTTGCACCTCCGCGCGTCAGCTCGGGGCTATGCTCGAACAGACGAACGTAGTGGGCCTGCACGCGTTCCAGCTCCGCGGTCAATCGCGCGGCGAAAGCGTCGAAATCGGCGAAGCCACAGAAGTGCGCAACACAGGCGAGCTTGTCGGCATCCGCGGGCAGCGTCTGCGTCTGCTCGTCGGCGATCATCTGCAGGCGATGCTCGACCGTGCGCAGGAAGCGATAGGAGGCCGCCAGCTCGCGCCCGACCGTGCCCGTGATCCAGCCGCGCTGCTCCAGTCGCTCGAGCGCCACCAGCGTCTCGCTCACACGCAGCTCGGGCTGCCGCCCAGCCGGCGATCAGCTGCTGGGTCTGCACGAAGAACTCCACCTCGCGGATGCCGCCGCGCCCGACCTTGATGTTGTGGCCGGCCACGCCGATCTCGCCGAAGCCGCGGAAGGCGTGGATCTGCCGTTTCATGGCGTGAATGTCGGCGATGGCCGCAAAGTCGAGATACTTGCGCCAGACGAAGGGTGCGAGATCCGCCAAGCAAGGCCTGCCCGGCTGCCAGGTCGCCGGCCACCGGGCGCGCCTTGATCAGGGCGGCCCGCTCCCAGTTCTGCCCGAAGCTTTCGTAGTAGTTGAGGGCTGCTTCCGTCGACAGCGCCATCGGTGTGGCGGCCGGATCCGGCCGCAGCCGCAAATCCGTGCGGAACACATAGCCGTCGCCGGTGCGCTCGTGCAGCAGGCGCACCAGCTCGCGCGTCAGGCGCACGAAGAAGTGCTGGATCTCGGCACCCTCGCGCAGGCGGATACGCTCGAGATCGTAGAAGACAATAAGATCGATGTCGGACGAGTAGTTGAGCTCGAAGGCCCCGTACTTGCCCATCGCCAGCACGATGTATCCGTCGGGCTTGTCGGAAAGCCACTCGCCTCTCCCCGCCGCCAGACGGAACAGGAAGCGCACGGCGCCGCCCACAGCCGCATCCGCCGCCTCCGACAGTCGCCGTGTCACCGTCATGACAGGCCAAACGCCGCCGGCATCGGCCAGCGCGGCCAGGAGCGCCACAGCATTCTTGAACCGGCGCAGCGCGCGCATGACGTCCGACGTAGCGGAGGTGGCGGCGATGCTCGCTTCAAGCGTGCTGCACAATCCGGCGAAATGCGCCTCCGGGGCCTCCGCCAGCATGTGCATGAGGCTGGCGGGATCGCGCTCCATCAGGCCCGTCAGGTATGGCGAAGCACCGAAGATGCCGCCCAGCAGGTCGCGCACCGGTTGCTGTGCCAGGAGCGCCCGCAACGGCGCCAGCGCGCGCTCCTCCGCGCAGCGTCGCTCCAATTCACCGAGGTAGCGCGCGGCATTGGCGCGATCGTGAATCACCGGGGCCGCGACAATGCGCGAATGGAGTGGCTGGTCGGTCAGCTTGAGCCTTCGCAAGTTGGGGTACGCGCTCACGCACTGGCCCAACCTACGGCGGGGAGGCCTCGATTCTCAAGGGGCGACGGCGGCGAGCGACTCGGCACGGCTGTGCGAGGGCAACACAAGGATGGCCTTGAGGCCCGGCGCGTTGTCTTCCAGGCGGATGGAGCCACCGTGCAGCCTGGCCACTGCCGCGACCAGGCTGAGCCCCAGGCCGCTGCCCGGCTGCGAGCGGCTCTTCTCCAGGCGCACGAAGCGCTGCAGGGCGCGCGGCCGATCATTCGGAGCGATGCCGGGCCCGAGTCGGCGACCGTGATCTCGACGTTTTCGCCCGCGCGATCGAGCCCGATGCGCACGGCCAGCTGCCCTGTCTTGCTGTCCGCCGAGTATTTGATGGCGTTGTCGACCAGATTGGCCACGGCCTGGCTTATCAGCTCGCGGTTGGCGAGAATCTGCAGCCCATCGTGCGTGGTAACCTCCAGGCGCAGCCCCGCCTGTTCGGCCACCGGCTCGTAAAGCTCGGCGACGTCGGCAATGACGGCAGCGGGATCGACCAGCGCCATGTTCTCTGCGGCCGCCCCAGCTTCGAGGCGCGCAATCAGCAGGAGCGAGTTGAACGTGCGGATCAGCTCGTCGGCTTCCTCGATGGTCTTGGACAGACCGTCGCGATAGGCAGCCGGATCGTCATGGCTGCGCAGGGCCGCCTCGGCGCGATTGCGCAGACGCGTGAGGGGCGTCTTCAAGTCGTGGGCAATGTTGTCCGACACCTCGCGCAGGGCCGCCATCAGCTCCTCGATGCGGGCCAGCATGGCGTTGAGGCTCTCGGCAAGCCGGTCGAGTTCGTCGCCCGAGCCAGCCAGCGGAATGCGGCGCGACAGGTCGCCGGCCATGATCTTGCGGCTGGCCTCGCTGACTGTCTCGATACGGGTGAGGACGCTACGGCTGATCAGCAGGCCGGCACCGATGCCGAGCGCGGACAGCAGCCCGACGCTCCACAGCGCCACCTGCCACATGGTGTCGGCGAACTGACGCTGATCCTCGATGTCGCGGCCGACCACCAGGGTGTAGCCGCCTGGCACGGCCACCGGCACGCCCACGGCCAGGCGCGTGCGCGCGACCGTTGCTCTCGAACGTGCGGCTGTAGCTGAACACGTCGCCTTTGCCCGGGCGCGGTCAGCACTTGGGGTATCGCATTGAGGTTGCCGGCGATCTTGCGCCCCGCCCCGTCGACCAGCAGGTAGAGGCCCGATCCGGGCTCCGTAGCCCGCTCCCCGACCACCGCGCCCAAGCGGGCGGCCCCGCCGGTCTGGAACTGCTCGCGCAGGCCCACCACCTCGGCGGCGAGGGTCTCGATGACCTTGGTGGTGAGGAGCTCGTTGGCGCGCCAGGCGATGAATGACACGATCAACACCGCCGCGAGCACGAACACGCCCATGTAGGCGAGCGTCAGGCGGAACGGAAACGAGCTCAGGAGTTTATTCAGAGCCGTCACGGATCATGTACCCGGCGCCGCGCACCGTATGCAGAAGCGGTTTGGCGAAGCCCTTGTCGATCTTGCTTCTGAGCCGCGAGATGTGCACGTCGATGACGTTGGTCTGCGGGTCGAAATGATAGTCCCAGACGTTCTCCAGAAGCATGGTGCGCGTCACCACCTGGCCGGCGTGGCGCATCAGGTATTCGAGCAGGCGGAACTCGCGCGGCTGCAGCAGGATCTGGTCGCCGGCACGCGTCACCTTGTGGGAGAGACGGTCGAGCGACAGATCGCCGACCGCGTAGCGTGTGGTCTGCTCCTCGGGAGCCGGACGCCGCGCCAGCGCTTCGATGCGCGCCAGCAGCTCGCTGTAGGCATAGGGTTTGGTCAGATAGTCGTCGCCGCCGGCCCGCAAGCCCTTGACGCGGTCGTCGACCTCGCCGAGTGCCGACAGGATCAGCACCGGCGTGCGCGCACCTTCGGCGCGCAGCGACTGCACCACGGACAGGCCATCGAGGCGCGGCAGCATGCGATCGACGACCAGCACGTCGTACTTGTCGTCCCTGGCCATGGAGAGGCCGGTCTCGCCGTCGCCGGCAATGTCGGCGGCATGGCCGCTTTCCCGCAGGGATCGCTGCAGGAACTGGGCCGTCTCACGATCGTCTTCGATTACGAGGACACGCATGGGATGATGCCTGTTGCATCCGCATTTCCCGACCTACCAGCGGGTCGGCCGATGGACGGGCCAGAAAACGCGAAGCGAGGCGACATGTCCAGCAGGAGCACGCCGCCTCGCCCTGGCACACCCTTTGGAGAGGGTGTTAGCTCTTCTTCAACTGTACCGGCACCAGGCGCACCTGATCGCCGGACTTGACCCGCATCAGAACGGCCGTACGCCCGAGCTTGGAGATCTCCTTGACGGCACTGGCGACCTCGTCGGGGGTCTTTACCGTCACATTGCCGATCTCCAGGATCACGTCGCCGGACTTCAAGCCCTTCTGGGCAGCGTTGGAGGCGCTGTCGACGTCGGTGATCAGCACGCCTTCCTTGTTCGGGCCGGTGCCGGGCGCGAGAGTGAGGCCCAGCATATCGAGCTCGGTGGTCTTGGGATCCTCCTTGGCCGTCGGCTCGGCCTTGGCCAGCTGGACCGCGGAAGGGAACGTGCCGAGCTTGACGGAGATGCTCTGCTCCTTCTGGCCGCGCAGGATGCGCACGTCGACTTTGCTGCCGGGTGCGAAGCCTGCGATCTGGCGTGCCAGATCCCGGCTGTCGGCGACCTTCTGGCCGTTGACGCTGAGGATCGCGTCGCCCGACTTCAGACCGGCGTCTGCCGCAGGGCCCGGCAGCGTCACTTCGCTTACCAGAGCACCCTTGGCCTCGCCGAGACCGAGGCTCGCGGCCGTATCCTCATCGACGTTCTGGATCTTCACGCCGAGCCAGCCGCGGCTCACCGAGCCGCCGGACCTGAGCTGCGTGACGACCTCGGTCGCTACCTTGGCCGGCACGGCGAAGGCGATGCCGACGTTGCCGCCCGACGGGCTATAGATGGCGGTGTTGACGCCTACCACGTCGCCGTCGAGGTTGAAGGTAGGACCGCCCGAGTTGCCGCGGTTCACGGCCGCGTCGATCTGCATGTAGTCGTACGGACCCGAACCGATGTCGCGGCCGAGCGCGGAGACGATACCGGCCGTCACCGTGCCGCCGAGACCGAACGGATTGCCGACCGCAACCACCCAGTCGCCGACGCGCGGTTGCTTGTCCGCGAACTTCACATAGTGGAAGTTGCCCGGGCCATCCTTGATCTTCAGCAGCGCCAGATCAGTGCGCGGATCGGTGCCGATCAACTCGGCCTCGTACTTCGTATCCTGGTCGAAGTTGACCGTGATCTTGTTGGCACCGTCGATGACGTGGTTGTTGGTCACCACGAAGCCGTCGGGCGAAATGACGAAGCCCGAGCCCTGCGCCTGCGTGGGACGGGGCGCCGGCTGGCCGCGGAACTCCGGCGGCAGCCTCTTGAAGAACTCATAGAACGGGCTGTCCTCCGGAATATCCGGCGCGCCCTCCTGCCCGCGACCGCGCGGGGCGCCCTTCGGGTTGGCGGCCACTTTGCCGCCGCCGTTAGAAACCTGGATGCTGACCACCGCTGGTTTGACCCGATCGACGATATCGGCGAAGGACAGCGGCGCGCGACCGAACGGCGTCTGCACCGAATCGGCCGCCTTCTGTGCCTGTGCGCCCGAATAGGTAAGCCCGAGCCCAACCGCGCCAACCAGCGCCAGTGCGGAGATGGCTGATGCAACCGCCAAGCGTCGCCCGCGACCGCGCGGGGCGCCAGGGGGGGAGAAAGTTGGAGTCATGCGATTGACCTCGAATGTGAGAGTGACGCAGTGTGCTTGTCGCTGCCGATATAGGCGCAGAGCCCTTACGGCGGCCTTTCGATCGCATTAAAACTTGGTAATGTTCATATGAACTATGCTCAGGCGCGGGCGGGGTCACACGGGCAGGCCACACACATGCGAACCCATCGCGTCCGGTGGCAATTGGCGGCGTGTGCGCTGGCCGCCTGCAGCGCCCTGTGGTGCCCATCCGCATCGGCGGTCCAGCCGCAGTCTCGGTCGCGCGTGATCAACAGTGCCGTACATCCGGTGGCGGTGTTCGGCACGGACGATCGCGTAGCTCTTCCCGCCAAGTACAAGGACGTGCAGCAGAAGATCGGCCTGCTGTTCAATCTGCGGTCACGCACGGTGTGCACCGCCTTCTGCGTGGCGCCCAACGTGGTGGCCACGGCCGGGCATTGTCTGCATCGCACGCTGGGCGAGCGCGCCCCACAGCTCGCCGACTTCTGGTTCGCACGCAGCTACGACACAGTGCGCGACTACGCCCGCATTGCCGGCTACGGCAATGGCACGGCCGCGCAGCAGGTGATGTCCGGCAGCCTCAGCCTCAACGTCCGTCCGCCGATCGACGCCACCAAGGACTGGGCGATGATCCGCCTGTCCCGGCCGGTCTGCTCCAAGGGTGTGCTGCCCGTGCGTGCGCTGCCGCTGGAGCAGATCATAGGCCATGCCGATGCCAACCGCGTGTTCCAGATCGCCTACCATCGCGACTTCACACCCTGGCGGCTGGCCTATTCGCGCCCCTGCGGCGTCGCCAAGAGCTTCGAGGCGGCTGACTGGAGCACCATCGCGCAGGATTTCTCCGATCCCACCCAGCTGCTGTTGCACACCTGCGATACCGGCGGCGCCTCGTCGGGCTCGCCGCTGCTGCTCGATACCGAACGGGGCCCCGAGGTGATCGGCATCAACGTCGGCACCTACGTGCAATCCAAGGTGATCATGCAGGATGGCAAGGTCACCCAGCGCCTGAAGGCCGATACCGTCGCCAACACCGGTGTCAGCGCGGCGGTATTCGCCGAGAAGCTCGAGCTGTTCAAGGAGGCCTCGATCCTGACGACGGCTGCGCAGGTGCGCGAGCTGCAGCAGGCGTTGAGGGATCTCAAGTTTTATTCGGGTCCCATCGACGGCATCTACCGGGCGGGCCTGCGCCAGGCGATCGAGGCATTCGAGAAAACCCACGGCATGCCCATAACCGGTCTTGCCACCCGAGCGCTGCTCAAACGCACCATGCCCTCAGGCGCCGAGCGCAAGACGGCGCGCAACCCGAAATCCTGACGGTATCGTCCGGCCAACCGGGACGACCTTATCGCTTCTTGCCGAGCAGCTCGTCGAGGCGTTTCTGCTCCTCGGGAGAAAGGGCCGCCGTGTCGGTGAGGCCCGTTGCGGCGGCGCGCGCCCTGGCGTTGCGCCGCAAGACAAAGGCCGTGCCGATCAGCAGCAGCAGCGGCGTCAGCCAGAGCACCAGCGTATGCGGCTTGAACGGAGGCCGCAGCAACACGAACTCGCCGTAGCGCGCTTCCACGAACGCCAGCACCTGCGTATCCGTATCGCCGGCGGCGATGCGCTCGCGCACGATCAGGCGCAGATCGCGTGCCAGCTCGGCGTTGGAGTCGTCGATCGACTGGTTCTGGCAGACCAGGCAGCGCAGCTCCTGCGAGATCCTGCGCGCCCGCGCCTCCAGCCCGGGGTCGGCCATCTTCTCGCCCGGCTCCACCGCCGAGGCAGAGGCTGTCGCCAGCACGAGCAGACGATCGCGATCAGATACGTCGCGATGCCCTTGCACGACGCTGTCATCCCGGGCCTTGGGCCCGGGATCCATCTATCCGCGGACGCCGGAGCGTGCCGCACGATCGATCCCGGTGACAAGCACCGGGATGACACCTTTGTCTGATCGGTCAGAGCCTCACAACCAGCCGCGCGCGGCGAGCTGCATCTTGAGTTCGGACTCGGCCTTGGCGAGCAGCGCGGCGTCGGTAGAGCGCAGCACCAGCTGCGTGCCCGGCTTGCCGTCGCGCACGAACGGATAGCTGCCCATCGGCACGTCGGGATAACGCTTCTGGTGTTCCTCGAACATGGCGGCGATCTCGCCTTCCGGCCGGTGCAGGTCGATGCCGACCGACAACATCTTCTTGCCGGTCTTGAGGAACTTGGTGGCCGCCTCGAGCATCACATGCATGATGTTGGGCACGCCGGCCATGACGATGACGTTGTCCAGCTTGAAGCCCGGCGCGATCGACACGCTGTTCTCCACCAATTCGGAGCCGAACGGCAGTCGCGCCATCCGCAGGCGCGCCGGCGTCAGCTCGACGCCGCGTTGTGCGTAGTAGGCCTTCATCGGCGTCAGCGCCCGCTCGTCGACGTCGATGCCGACGCCGAATGCCTTGGCCACCGCGTCGGCCGTGATGTCATCATGCGTGGGGCCGATGCCGCCGGTGGTGAACAGATAGGTGTATTTGGCCCGCAGCGTGTTCACCGCTCCGACGATCTCGTGCTCCACGTCAGGAACGATGCGCACCTCCTTCAACTGGATGCCGATGGCGGTCAGGTGATCGGCGATGTGGCCGATGTTCTTGTCCTTGGTTCGGCCGGACAGGATCTCGTCGCCAATAACCAGCAGCGCCGCCGTCACGATGGCTTCGACCGGTCGACCCATTGCATCATTCATGGCACACCCGTGTTGTCAGAGGCCAAGGCGCGCGTTTATGCCCGGCCCCTGCTGTTGGTAGTCCCACCCGGCGTGCCCGATCAAGCCCGATCAAGTCAGGGCTGAGTTGCGATGCCGGGCGGCTGCAGTGCATCAAGAAAGCCGTCGATGCGGGCCGACCACGTACCCTCTCGGCGAACCCGCCGCCGCGCCGCATCGCCCATGCGCCGGCGCAGGCTGTCGTCGGCCAGCAACCGTTCGATGCCCTCGCGCACCGCCGCTGCGTCGTCACCGGCGACCACGCAGCCTGTCTCGCCTTCCAGCACGGCCTCGGCGCCGCCACCTTCCGCGCCCGCCACGGACGGGACGCCGTACCAGGCTGCCTCCGCATAGACGATGCCGTAGCCTTCGACCGATAGCCCGGCGCGGCGGGCAGGCATCACGAACAGGTCCGCGGACGACAGCAGCGCCGTGCGCATCGCCTTGTCGACGCGACCGAGGAATATGACGCAATCGCCGACGCCCTTGTCCTGCGCAAGTTGCATCAGACGCGTGCGGTCGGGTCCGTCACCCGCAATGGCAAGCGTCACGCCGGGAAAGCGCTGCCGCAGTCCTGGCAAGGCGGCAATGACCATGTCGAAGCCCTTGCGAGGCTCGAGGCGACCAAGACCCGCCAGCAGCGGCCGTCCGGATCCGATCAGACCGGCAAGCCGCGCCAGCGCTTCGGGTTCCGGATCCGGCAACGCTTCGATAGGCGGATGCAGCACGTTCACGGCGAGAGCAGGATGAGCGTACGGCCGCACTAGGCTCGCGGTGTAGCGGGAGTTTGCGAGCACGCCATCGACTTTCTTGAGAGCCCTGGAGATGCGCCACTTCCTGCGCCATCCACCGCCCAGGTATTCGTTGCCATGCGCCAGCACGACGACTGGCACGCGCTGGTGCGGCAGCAGGTCGATACTCTTCCAGCTATCGCAGAAGATGCCTCGGCATGATGCGGTTGCCAGCAGGCGATGCGCCGCCCAGGCCTTGCTCAGCCGTCGCACCGGACGCGGGCCGGCAAACCGCTGCACGTCCACGTTCTCGAGTTTGGCATCGTAGGCTTGTGAACCGCGGTTCGCATCGGCAAACACGATCACCCGCTCGCCCCTTGCCGACAGCGCGTCGACCAGCTGGCCAATGTAGCCTTCGATGCCACCGATCCGGGGAGGGAAGTTCTGCGTCAGGACTAGGATCATGTCTCGGGTGGGCACCAGGCTGGTCGGAAGGCGGGCGGATACTAGTGTGACGATCGAGAAATTCGCCGGAGTCCTCAATTCCGAAGTTCGCTCAGGACGCTAGCGGCAAAGATGGGCGAACTTCGGAATCGGGACACTAGCGGCTTGTCATCGAAACGCCAGAGGACATATCGTGCGCCGCCATGCGCTTTCCCCGCCCCCTCGTTCGAGGCACGCTGATCCAACGCTACAAGCGCTTCCTTGCCGACGTGCGCTTGGCAGACGGCAGCGTCGTGACAGCCAGCTGCCCCAACACCGGCTCGATGATGGGCCTCGTCGCGCCGGGCTCGGTGGTGTGGCTGTCGGAGAGCGACAGCCCGACGCGCAAGTACCGGCACACCTGGGAGATGGTGGAGGCCGATCTTGGCCAGGGGCCGACCCTGGTCGGCATCAACACAGGCCATCCCAACAAGCTGGTCGCCGAGGCCATCGGTGAGCGGCGCGTGCGGGCGCTGGCCGGCTATGGCGAGTTGCGGCGCGAGGTGAACTATGGCCGCAACAGCCGCATCGACATCCTCCTGCAGTGCGCGACGAAGGGGCTGTGTTACGTCGAGATCAAGAACGTGCACCTGTCGCGCCGCCACGGCCTTGCGGAGTTTCCCAACTCGGTGACCGAACGGGGCAAGAAGCATCTGGCCGAGATGTCGGACATGGTGCGGGCGGGACATCGCGCCGTGATGGTCTATCTGGTGCAGCGCAGTGAGGCAAAGAAGCTTGCCTTTGCCCGCGATGTCGATCCGGACTACGGCCTAGCCTTCGATCAGGCGGCGGCTGCCGGGGTGGAAGCTATCGCCTTGCGCTGCCGCATGAGCACCGAGGAGATCGTCGTCGACCGGGCGATCCCCATCATTGGGTAGGTGTCATCCAGGAATTTGCGCGAGCAAATATCCGGGACCCAGGAATGGGCAGAACACTAATCGCCCTGGGTCCCGGCTCTGAGCTGCGCTCAGGCCGGGATGACAATCAACACCCTAGCTGGTCCGCCACGCCGGTGAAGCTGTCGGCGATCACGTCCCACTCGCGGTCGGCCTTGAAGTCGACCTTCTGGTGCGGACCGTACTCGGTCGGCCGCGCGACGAATGCGGTGCGCAGACCGCTGGACGACGCGGCGGCGAGGTCGCCATTGTGGGCCGCCACCAGCATCACCTGACCGGGCGCCAGATTGAGCAACTCGGCGCTGGCGAGATAGGCCTGCGGCAGCGGCTTGTAGGCGCGCGCGGTCTCGGCACCGAGCACTACGTCCCACGGCAGGCCTGCATGCTTGGCCATGCGCGTCAGCAAGCCGACGTTGCCGTTCGACAGCGTGCCGATGATGTAGCGGGTCTTGAGGCGGCGCAGGCCGTCCACCGTATCCGGCCACGGCTTCAGCCGATGCCAGGCGCGGTTGATATGGGTCTTGTCGGCCTCGCTCAGGCCGGTGATGGCGTGCTGTTCGAGCAGCCTGTCCAGGCTTTCCCGATGCAGCACGTCGAGGATGGTCCAGGCGCGCCGACCGGAGCGCACTTCCTCCATGGCCGGCTGATAGAGCCCACGCCAGTCGTCGGTGAAGGCAACCCAGTCGGCCTTCATGCCCTTGTCCACACCGAACTTGGTCATCTCGGCAATGATGCTGCTGCGCCAGTCGACGACCGTGCCGAACACGTCGAACAACAGCGCCTGCACGTCAGGCTTGGCCATGCACAGCTCCTCGTCTCACAGATCGACAAAGCGGTCCCGCCACCCGGGCGGCGGGATCATGCAATGCTCGGTGCGGCCGAACAAGCGATAGCGGTTGCGCGCCACGCGATCATAGAGCCAGTCGCCCATTGGACGCGGCAGCACGCGCAGCAGCGACAGCACTCGCCAGACTCCACCAAGCAGCCTGCCAGCGGCAACCACCGTGTCGAGCTTGCCGTATGCGCGGCCGTCGACCAGCACGAGGTTGGTCTCGAATGTCTCCGGATCGAGTCCGTAGTGGCGAAACAGCGCCTGGCCGAGCTGCGATTGCGCGGTGGCGAAGCGGAAGCGCCGGGCCTGATCCTGCCTCAGCACGAAACGCGCCGTCGCCGAGCACAGCACGCAGACGCCGTCGAACACCAGCAGCGCCCTGTCATCTGGGAACGGCGGCACGTTCGGGTCGGCGCGATAGCTGAAGGGGGTTTTGCCGGCGAGACGCTGCGAGACGCTGCCGGCCGCTACCATTGCGTCACACCTCGCGGCCGATCTGCGCGCGATGGCGGAGGAAGTGGTCGGCCAGCACCAGCGCCATCATCGCCTCGCCGACCGGCACCGCGCGGATGCCGACGCAGGGGTCGTGCCGTCCCTTAGTGGAGATGTCCACCTCCTTGCCGAACCGGTCGATGGTGCGCCGCGGCGTCAGGATCGACGAGGTCGGCTTCACGGCGAAACGGCACACGACCGGCTGTCCCGACGAGATGCCGCCCAGGATGCCTCCGGCATGGTTGGACAGGAACAGCGGCTTGCCGTCGTTGCCGATACGGATCTCGTCGGCATTGTCTTCGCCGGTCAGCTCAGCCGCGGCCATGCCAGCGCCGATCTCGACGCCCTTGACGGCGTTGATGCTCATCATGGCGGCGGCGAGGTCCTGGTCGAGCTTGCCATAGACCGGCGCGCCCCAGCCGGCCGGCACGCCGTCGGCCACCACCTCGATCACGGCGCCGCAGGAATTACCGGATTTCCTTAGCTCATCCAGATACTTAGACCACAACTCGACGGTCCCGGCATCGGGCGAGAAGAACGGATTCTTATCCACCTCATCCCAGGCCCAGCGCGCCCGGTCGATGCGATGCGGTCCTACCTGCACCAATGCGCCGTGGATCGTCACACCGGGGATGATCTTGCGCGCAACCGCACCCGCGGCCACGCGCATGGCCGTTTCGCGCGCGCTCGAGCGCCCGCCGCCCCGGTAGTCGCGGATGCCATACTTGGCCCAGTATGTGTAATCCGCATGACCGGGCCGGAACTTGTCCTTGATGTCGGAATAGTCTTTACCCCGCTGATCGACGTTGTCGATGATCAGCGAGATCGGTGTCCCCGTGGTGACCTGCTGGCCAGCATCGTCCGTGAACACACCGGAGGCGATCCGCACCTCATCCGGCTCACGCCGCTGAGTTGTGAATCGCGACTGCCCCGGCCGACGGCGGTCGAGGTAGACTTGTATATCTCCCTCCGACAACGGAAGGCCGGGCGGACAACCGTCCACCACGCAACCTATCGATGGGCCGTGACTCTCCCCCCACGTCGTAACGCGCAAGAGATGTCCGAATGTGTTGTGTGACATGGGACAGCGATTTCGCTTTTCGCGGTGCAAACGACAAACAGAATCCTACTCGACAGCGAACGAACCGCGCAATGCAACCTGTCGAACCCCTCAATGTCTCGCATTTGCGAGATAGAAAATCGGTGCAACTCCTTTAACTGCAAACACAAAAAGTCGTGGCCAAAGTGCCACTCGCCGCGTCCAAGCGCGCGACTGTCATTGTGCTTTCGCGGATCAAATTCTAGTGTCCCATAGCGTGTCGCGCACGCGTACGGGGGCACTCCACTAGTCGCCTGCTGACGTGAATTCGCGGTCTCGCAGTGCGCCAGGAATTGGAAACGGGAGGTTTAGACAATGCGCATCCGGAAGACCCTTATGGCTATTGTAGCGCTGGCGGTCGCCATCGCCTTCTCTCCGGTGACGGAGCTGCGGGCCGCTACGTTCGTCAGCCCGGACACGAAGGTGTCCACCGACAATCTCACCCAGCACATTGCCAAGAAGAAGAAAGGCAAGAAGGGTAAGAAGGGCAAAAAGGCCAAGAGCAAGGGCGCTGGCAAGTGCGGCACCTACATGTACTACAGCAAGAAGAAGCATAAGTGCCTCGACGCTCGCAACAAGAAGTAACCGGTCGCGAGGAAGGCTCAGCCTCCTTGTAGGACTGGAAAATGCAGACGGCCGGAGCGAGCGCTCCGGCCGTTTCTGTTTGGTGAGGGGAGGATAGCGAGGCTCAGTCTTTGAGGCGTTCCACCCCTTCCTTGGCATCCTCGTTGTCCGGATCGAGCTGCAGAGCCCGCTTGTAGTCGGCTTTGGCGGCAACGTCGTTGCCAAGTTCCTCGTAGGCATTCGCCCGACCTGCGTAAGCCTCGGCATCGCGCGGGGCGAGCTTGATGGCCTGGTCGAAATCGGCGATCGCGCGCTCGAAGTCGCCCTTGTTGCTGCGCGCCAGGCCGCGATTGTAGTAGGCGCGAGCGTCTTCCTTATCGAGGCGGATGGCCGAGGTGTAGTCGGTGATGGCCAGATCGAACTCGCCCTTGTTGTCGTAGGCCTGACCGCGATTGATGTAGACGTCGGGATCGTTGGGATCGAGCTTGATCGCCTCGGTGTAGTCGGCAATCGCCCGGTCGTAGTCGCCGAGCTGGTCGTAGGCGTTGCCGCGATTGAAGAAGGCAACCGCGCTCGAGGGGTCGAGCTTGATCGCGTCCGTATAGTCCTTGATGGCGGCTTCCTTATTGTCGCTCTGCTCGAACAGGACGCCGCGCTGGATCAGCGCTTCGCCGCGCATCTCGTCGTCGTCGGTATCCTTGATGACGCGCCCACACGCGGTGATGCGCGCCTGCAGGGCACCGGCCTCGTTCTTGCAGGCCCCGAGCTGATCGGCGACGGATTGCGCACGGGCCTGATCCGTCGACAGAGCGAGCATCCCGGTCAGCAGCAACGCTGCAACCGACACAGTGGTCTTGCTGTAGCCCTTCATGTGCAGACCCCGCCGTCTTGCCTGATGCTCTTGCTCATGCGCGCTCATCCCCGTTGGCCAGCCCCCCGCCAGCGGCGCCTTTGTAGGTGGCTTGTGTGCCGCCTCACCAGCCCTTTTTTGCGGCGGAGGCCACAGGGAAACGCGGCGTACGCGTGTGTGGCCCTGTAGTCACTTCACGGGACCGGTCACCGGACCATTACAGCCAGCTGACGGTCCCATCAGCAACGACCAGGACCTTGTCCTGCGGCACGGGAAGACCTGGCACTTCGGACTTCGGCAGGTCCAGTACAAGGCCGCGCAGCGCCCGGCTGACGCCGCCGTGGGCCACCACCACCGGTGTCGCGCGCCACCTCGCCGAGCCACCACGCAACGCGGCGAGACATCATGGCGTAGCTTTCGCCGCCTCGCGGCTGCCAGCCCCAGGCATCGCGCTCGCGTGCTGCGCAACCCTCGGGATCGCCGCTCAGCAGGTCATCCTGGAGCTGTCCTTCCCAGTCCCCGTAGTGCACTTCCTTCAACCGGTCGTCCAGGCGATAGGCTTCGGGCGCCAGGCCTAGCTCGCCTCGCACGATCTGCATGGTCTCCCGCGCCCGCTGCAGGGGGCTCGCCACATAGTCGATGCCGGCCACCCGCTGTCCCATGGCCGCGGCCAGCACCCGGCCGTTGCGCGCAGCCTGGTCGCGGCCCGTCGCATTGAGAGGAATGTCCTTCTGACCCTGGTAGCGCCGGTCGCGATTCCAGTCGGTCTCACCGTGCCGGATGAAATAGATCGTGATGCCCCGCTTCAGCATCAGACTTTGAGCACCAACTTGCCGAGGTTGCCGCCCGTGTAGAGCAGGTTCAGCACATCGGGATAGGCATCGACGCCACCCTCGCGCACGTCCTCACGAATCTTGAGCTTGCCCTCTTTGTGCCACTGCCCGAGCTGGGCGATGGCCTCCGGCACGCGATTGGCCCAGTCGAACACGATCAGGCCCTGCATGCGCAGCCGTTGAGTCAGCACGGCGCGCAGGTTCTTCGGACCGAGCGGCACCTGCGTGGCGTTATAGGCCGAGATCAATCCGCACACGGGGATGCGTCCAAACAGGTTCATCTGCAGGAGCACGGTGTCGAGGATCTCGCCGCCGACGTTTTCGAAGTACACGTCGACACCTTTAGGGGCGGCGGCCTTCAGGTCGGCGGCCAGGTTGCCGGCCTTGTAGTCGACGCAGGCATCAAAGCCCAGCTCCTGCATGACATAGCGACATTTGTCGGGGCCGCCGGCGATGCCGATGGTACGGCATCCCTTGATCTTGGCGATCTGGCCAACCACCGAGCCGACCGCGCCGGACGCCGCCGATACCACAACTGTCTCGCCAGCCTTGGGCTGACCTACCTCGAGCAGGCCGAAGTAGGCGGTCCAGCCCGGCATGCCGAGGCCCCCGACCCAGCGCTGCAACGGCGCCTGCGCGGTGTCGACCTTCACCACCCCCTTGCCGTTGGAGACGGCGTAGCGCTGCACGCCAAACAGCCCCTGCACGGCATCGCCCGGCTTGAAGCCCGGGTTATCGGACGCCTCGACGATGCCGGCCGCGTAGCCGCGCATCACCTCGCCGAGGCCGACCGGCGCGACGTAGGATTTGGCATCGTTCATCCAGCCGCGCATGGCAGGGTCGAGCGAAATGTATTCGATCCGGATGCGGAAGTCGCCGGGTCCCGGCTCTGGCACCGGCCCGTCCTCGATTGAGAAATCCTCGCGTTTGGCCATGCCCGTTGGCCGCCGCGCCAGCTTGACCATCCGGTTGCTCATCAAGGGTCCTCCATCAAACTCCGGGTATTGCCGGTTGCCGGCCGCATCACACGGGCTTAGCTAAGTCCCGTCAAGGGAGCAGTAGCGCTCCACTGCAGGCGGCGCATACCACGAGGCGGGCCAATGCTGGGATGGGCAAGGCAACACCTGCAGCGAAGCGTGCACCGGCTCGGCAACTTGCCGTACGTAGGCCCAATCATTGCCCGGGTGGCCGACATCGAGCGGACGGTGCTGATAGCGGTGATCCTTGGCGCCGCCGCGTTGTTTGCCTTCGCCAAGATCGCCAATGAGGTGGGCCAGGGCGGCACGCGCGCCTTCGACGAATGGCTGCTTCTGTCCCTGCGCACGCCCGGCAATCCCGCAGTCCCGATCGGACCCAAGCGGGTCCAGGAGCTGATGCGCGACATCACGGCGCTCGGCAGCACGGGCGTGCTCACCATCATGGTCCTGAGCGTGGTCGGCTTCCTTGCCATGACGCGCAAGGCTCGCGCCGCGATCCTGGTGCTGGTCTCGGTGGTGGGCGGCACGCTGCTCAGCCAGAGCATGAAATTTGCCTTCGCACGCCCGCGACCCGACCTGGTGCCGCACGGCGCCGAGGTCTACACGGCGAGCTTTCCCTCCGGCCATTCCATGATGTCGGCGATCGTCTACCTGACGCTCGGCGCATTGGTGGCACGTACGCAGCCCGATCACGGCGTCAAGGTCTACATCATGACCATCGCCGTGGCTCTGACCTTGATGGTCGGCGTCAGCCGCGTCTATCTCGGCGTGCATTGGCCGACCGACGTGCTGGCCGGCTGGTCGCTGGGCGGTGTGTGGGCACTGCTGTCCTGGCTCGTCATGGTGTGGCTGCAGTCGCGGGGCAGACTCAAGAGCGAGTCCGCCGGCACCTCGTGAGTGAGCCCCCTTTCGATGTCATACCTGCGCATTCTGCTGGTTCTCCTGCTCGCAGGAGCCGCTTCGCCTTCGGCGGCACAGGAAGGGCGGGAGGTACTGTCCTTCCCCCGGCAGCATCGCGGCAAGGCCATCACGGTCGGCGGCGACCTCCTCCTGCCTGCCGGTACGAACAAGGTCCCGGCCCTGCTGATCCACCATGGCAGCGGCGGCGTAACCGCTGACCGGGAGAGGCGCTACGCCAGCGAGCTGGTGAAGTTGGGTGTGGCGACCTTCGTGATAAACTCCTTCAAGCCGCGCGGAGTCACGTCGACGGTGCAGGATCAGGCGGCGGTTACCACCAACGAGATGCTGGCCGACGCATTCGCGGCCTTGAAAGCACTGGCCGCGCACCCGAGGATCGACGGCAAGCACATCGGCATTACCGGCTTTTCCAAGGGCGGCTCGGTGGCATTGCTCGCTGCCCACGAGACGCGCGCCGCCTCGGCTCTGCCCGAAGGCTTGCGCTTCGCGCTGCACGTGCCGTTCTATCCCTGGTGCGGCACCCAACACTACAAGCCGAAGATGACCGGCGCGCCGATCTATATGCTGCTCGGCGGCGCCGACACCTATGCAGGGATGGGGCCCTGCCAGCGTTACGCAGAGAAATTGAAGGGCGAGGGTGCACCGGTCGAAGTCGTCGTCTATCCCGGTGCGCAGCATGGCTTTGATGGCGGGCGGGCCTATCGGGTCGTGCGGGGCGAGAACTACAGCCGCTGCGTGTTCGAACAGCAGCCGGACGGCACCTGGAAGGAGGCCTCCAGCGGCATTACCACCAACGACAGCAAGGGCCAGCGCATCGAGCACGCGTATCGCCGCGCCCTCGCCGAATGCCGCACGTCTGGCGTCAGCGGCGGACCCAACGAGGCGGCGCGGGCCCAATCAATGCAGGCCTTGAAGACGTACGTGCAACGTCATCTAATAGAGGAACGGTCACTCTCTCCGCAATGAGCCTGATGCCGGCAGCCCCCAAGACGCATTCTCTTGCCCTGCGCGATGCCCGCTTCCTGATCGTGGGCGGCGCCAGCCTGGTCGGGTCGGCCACGGCAGAGCTGCTGCTGGCCGAGGGTGCCGCCGAGGTTGTCATCCTCGACAATTTCTTTCAAGGTTCGACCGACACCATCAAGCACCTGTCCGGCCATGCGCACCTGAAGACCATCACCGCCGACGTGATGCGCCTGCCGCAGCTGATTGCCGCCACCGCCGGCATGGACGGGGTGCTGCATCTCGCGGCCCTCATGTCTCTGACCATGGACCGCGATCCGTGGATGGGGCTCGACGTCAACATCCGCGGCACGCAGAACGTCATCGAGGCGTGCTGCCTCAACAGCGTGAAGAAGCTGGTGTTTCCGTCCTCCAATGCCGTCTACGGCTACGGACCTGGGATCGTCGGCGAGTTGGCGGAGACCTCGCCGTTCCATTCCGTCGGCGCGGCTCCGGCCGCCATCCTGTACGGCGCCAGCAAGATCATCGGCGAGCAGCTGTGCCGCGACGCCCACTTGAAGCGCGGCCTCGACTACGTGGCCCTGCGCTATGCCACCGTCTATGGCGAGCGCCAACATTACCGAGCCGCCAACGCGCTCTACATCATCGAGACGCACGATCGAGTCCGGCGCGGCGAGCGTCCGCGCGTGATCGGCGACGGCTCGGAGACCAAGCACTTCGTGCACGTCAGCGATGTGGCCCGCGCCAACGCCGCGGCGTTCGCAGCGGACGCGACCAACGTGGCCGTCAACATCTCGGGGCCGAAGCCCATTACAACGTTGGAGATCGTGCGCCTCGTCACGGAGCTGTCGGGCAAGGAGCTGGCACCCGAGCACGTCGAGCCCGAGCCCGGCAAGGTGCGCTTGACCTCCGGCGGCGCCTGGGCAGTCGATCACAAGCTGGCCGAGCAGACTATCGGCTGGCGCCCGCAAGTCGATATGCGCGAAGGCATCAGGCGACTGATCGCCTGGCGCGAGGCAACCGGCAATTGAGGAGACGGCATGGCTGACTATCCCGAGCTGAAGCTGCTGATCAACGGCGAGTGGATTGCCCGCCCCGGCCAGCCGGTCATCAACCCTGCCGATGAGACCACCATCGGCACGGTGCCGCACGCCACCACGGCCGACCTCGCCGCAGCCGTCACCGCCGCCGAGCAGGGGCTTCAAGGTCTGGCGCAACACGTCTCCCGCCAAGCGCGCCGAGATCATCCTCAAGGCGGTCGGCCATCATGCGCCAGCGCGTCGAGGAGATGGCCGTGGTGATGACCCTCGAGCAGGGCAAGCCGATTGCCCAATCGCGCCTCGAGGTGCAGCGCGCCTCCGACATTATCGAATGGGACGCCCAGGAGGGCCGCCGCACCTATGGCCGCATCATCCCGGCCGAGCCCGGCATGCGCCACACGGTGCTGCGCCAGCCGATCGGGCCGGTCGCTGCCTTCTCGCCGTGGAACTTCCCGGTCAGCTCGCCCTCGCGCAAGGTCGGCGGGGCGCTGTCGGCCGGCTGCTCGATCATCCTGAAGGCCTCGCGAGGAGACGCCCGGCGGCGCCTACCAGCTGGCACGCTGCTTCGTCGACGCCGGCCTGCCGCCGGCGTGCTCAACCTGCTGTACGGCAATCCGGCCAGCATCTCCGAGTACCTGATCCCGCACCCAAGCATCCGGCTCGTCACCTTCACCGGCTCGATCCCGGTCGGCAAGCATCTCGCCGCCATGGCCGGCCAGCACATGAAGCCCGCCATCATGGAGCTGGGCGGCCACGCGCCGGTCATCGTGTGCGACGACGTCGATCCTGAAGCGGCGGCCGCCGCGGCCGTGCTCGGCAAGACGCGCAACGCCGGCCAGGTGTGCGTATCGCCCACCCGCTGGTTCGTGGCCGAGAAGATCCACGAGCCGTTCGCCAGGGCTTTTGCCGAGAAGGCGGCCGCGCTCAAGATCGGCAACGGCATCGACCCGGCCAACCAGATGGGTCCGCTCGCCAACCATCGCCGTATCGAGGCGATGACCGAGCTGGTTGCCGACGCCAAGAGCAAAGGCGCCAAGGTGCTGTCGGGCGGCACGCGGCTTGCCAATCGCGGCTACTACTTCCCGCTCACCGTGCTGGCCGATGTGCCGGACCAGGCGCGGGCCATGCGCGAGGAGCCGTTCGGCCCGCTGGCGCTGGTCAATCCGGTCAAGAACCTGGACGAGGCCATCGCCAAGGCCAACTCCCTGCCCTACGGGCTGGCCGCCTACGCCTTCACGCACTCGGCGAGGAACGTCGACCGGCTGTCGGAGGAGATCGAGGTGGGCAACCTGTCGATCAACCACTACGTCGCCTCGCTCGCCGAGACGCCATTCGGCGGCGTCAAGGAGAGTGGCTACGGCCGCGAAGGCGGCCTCGAAGGCCTGCAGGGCTACACCATCGTCAAGAACGTCTCGCACCTGGCGAAGTAGATCTCATGTCATCCCGGAATTTCGCGTGAGCGAAATATCCGGGACCCAGGGCCGCGATCTGCATCCATTGCGCTGGGTCCCGGATACGCGCTGGCGCGCGTTCCGGGATGACAAGTCTCACGCCAAGTGCCCCTCCTTGCGCGCCCACGCCTCGGTCTTGTCGAGCGCGCGGCCGAGCGCGTCGAACATGGCGTTGACCTCGGCACCGTCGATGATCAGCGGCGGGCAGAGCGCGACGCTGTCGCCGGCGACGGAGCGGCAGATCAGGCCCTCCTCCTCGGCAAAGCGGGTGGCTTTGATGCCGACGCCGAGCTTGCCCTCGAAGCTCTGCCTATCCTTCTTGTCGCGCATCAATTCTAATGCTCCGATCAATCCGACGCCGCGTGCTTCCCCAACCAGCGGATGATCCGCCAGCGCTTTCAGGCGCAGCTGGAAGATTGGCGCAACCCGCTGCACGTGTGCGACGATGTCGATGCGCTCATAGATCTCGATCGCCTTGAGGGCGACCGCGCAGGCGAGCGGGTGGCCGGAGTAGGTGAAGCCATGCGCCATCACGCCGTGCTTGGTGCTGGCCTCCACCAGCGCCTGGTAGACCTCCTCCGGCACCGTCAGGGCACCCATCGGCACATAGGCCGAGGTCACCGCCTTGGCGAGGCTGATCGAGTCGGGAGCGATGCCGTAGGTCTCGGACCCCCACCAGCTGCCGGTGCGGCCGAAGCCGCAGATCACCTCGTCGGCGATGAAGGCGATGCCGTGCCGCGACAGCACCGCCTGCACCTTCTCGAAGTACGTTTTGGGCGGGATCAGCACGCCGCCAGCGCCCATCACCGGCTCGGCGATGAATGTGGCGATCGTCTCGGGCCCTTCGCGCTCGATCAGCTCTTCCAAGCTGCGCGCGAGCCGGCTCGCGTAGTCCTCCTCGCTTTCGCCGGGCTCGGCAGATTTGCCGTAGTGCGGGCAATCGGTGTGCAGCACCCGCGCCATGGGCAGATCGAAATCGGCGTGAAACACCGGGAGGCCGGACAGGCTGGCCGTGGCGACGGTGGTGCCATGATAGCCGCGCATGCGGCCGATGATCTTCTTGCGCTTCGGCTGGCCGCGGGCGTTGTTGTAGTACCAGGCCAGCTTGATCTGCGTGTCGTTGGCCTCCGAGCCCGACGAGGTGAAGAACACCTTGGAGGTCGGGCAGGGCGCAATGGCCTTTAGTTTCTCGGCCAGCGCGATGGCCGGCTCGTGGCTGCGCCCGCCGAACAGATGCGAGAAGGACAGCCGCGACATCTGCTCGCGCGCCGCCTCGACCAGCTCGGCATTGCCGTAGCCGAGCCCGGTGCACCACAGGCCGGCCAGGCCTTCGATGTAGCGTTTGCCGCTGGCGTCGTAGACGTACACGCCTTCGCCGCGCTCCAGCACCAGGGGTCCCTGCGTGCGGTGCACGGCCAGATTGGTGGTCGGGTGCAGCAGGGCTTCGACGTCGCGATTGGAGAAATTGGACAGCGGGCGCATGTGTGGCTCACCTCGGTTTCGGCCGCAATTCGTGCCAATCTACGCGTCAAAGTCGGCGTGTCACCCAGGAAACGTCGGCAGGACCCGGACGCGCCGGGCCTGCCCAAGAAAAATGCGGTCTTTCCCGCTCTGGCGGCCCCCCGCGAACACTGGTAAGAGCGAGCCTCTAGTGTGATGATCGAGAAGTCCGCTGCTTCGCGGTAGGCTAGGTGGCAAGCGGACTGCTCGATCTGAATCACACTAGGATTTGATGGCTTACTAGTGTCCTTCAGACCGCGAAATTCGTTCCGAGTTCGCGGCACAGTGAGACGAATTTCGCGATCAGGACACTAGACCACAGAACGCATGAACGACCGAGCGAGACAAATTTCCGCGCCGCTGGCACGATGGTCGAGCCGCATCGCCATTTTCTCGGCGAGTCTCGTCCTGGTCGGCCTGGCGCTGCACCGTCTCACCACGTTCCCAACCCCGGTGGCGCTCAACTTGTTCTTCCTGGCGTTCGCCGGTGCAGCGCTTGGCGCTGCTGGCCGGTCTCGTCGCCCTCGCGCAAATCTGGCGCAGCGGCTACGCCGGCGCCGGCAGCGCCGCCATCGGCATCCTGCTGCCTCTACTGATGGCCGTCTGGCCGTTGGCTTACCTGCAGGCCTACAGGACCATGCCGGCCCTCAATGACATAACGACCGACCCCACGTCGGCGCCGCGTTTCACGGCGCTTGCCAAGCAGCGCGTCGAGGGCAACAACGGCCCGATCTACCCTGCCGCCCGCTTTGCCGAGCTGCAGCAAAAGGTCTACCCCGATCTGCGTACCTACGTGGTCGACCGTCCCGTCGAGGAGACCTTCGAACTCGTAGAGGACACGGTGGCGCGCCTCAAATGGAAGGTGGTGACCACGGAGGCGCCCGTTGGCAAAACCGCCAAGGGTGGAATCCTGGAAGCAACCGATCAGACCTCCATCATGGGCTTCACGGACGACATCGTCATACGCGTGGAGGGCAATCTCAATCGGTCACGCATCGATGTGCGGTCTGCCTCGCGATATGGCTCGATCGATCTGGGGCAGAATGCCACGCGGGTACGCCGCTTCCTCGCCGAGCTGAAGGCACGCTCCGAGTCGACGTCTCCCCAGGTCGCCGGCCGCCGCGGACTACGCTCGACGCGCGTCGGTGCCATGGCTAAACGGGCGAAAGACAAGCTTCCCGAGAAAGCGGCGTCTCGGAACGAACGAGACCGCGCTCAATCAAGTGCTCAACGTGGGCGAGCACAGAAAGAGACGCAGCGTTGACGAGCCTCGCATCGAGGCCTCGGTAGATTACCGGCACGATGCCGCGCACCGTCGCGTTGCCGTCGCGGATGCAATCCAGGATGGCGTTCTCGCGCATGCGCCGGTGCAGCAGAAAGGCCTTGACCAGCCGCTGCGGATCCTCGAACTGGCCGCCGTGACCCGGAAAATACACGCTGTCGCTGCGGCCGGTCAGCTTCTCCAGCGAGCGGATGTAGTCGCCCATGTTGCCCTCCGGGGGCGCGACGACGCTGGTGTTCCAGCTCATCACGTGGTCGCCGGAGAACAGGACGCCTGTCCCCGCCAGCGCCAAGCACAGATGATCCGGCGCATGACCGGGCGTATGCAGCGCCTCGAATGCCCAGCCGTTACCCGCGAGCGTCTGGCCATCCGCCAGCGGCACGTCCGGCACGAAATCGTGCTCCACGAACTCGCTCCCCGACGTGCTGATCCGCCTGCCGCCGCTGTTCAGAGCATGGTGTCCGAAGCCCGCCGTCTTGGCGCGCGTAGCCGCGAGCAACGCCGGCAATCCGTCGACGTGATCGTGGTGGGTATGGGTGATCAGGATGTGCGTCAGCCGCCGCTTGCCGATCGTCGACAGGATCGCATTGAGGTGCACCGGATCATGCGGGCCGGGGTCGATCAACGCGACGTCGTTGCCCGTGCCTACGATGTAGGTGTTGGTGCCCTTGAAGGTGAAGGGACTGGGGTTGTTGGCGACGATGCGCACCACGCCCGGCGCCAGCTCGCGCGGCTCGCCGTAGGCGAATTGCATGGTCGTCTTGAAGGGCAGCACTTCGGCCATGATCATCCTCGGCGCGCCCGTAGCGCGTGCTTGTTGTGTTCAAGCTTTGCTAGCAAGTCCGCGGGGTGAGGGGAAGCCCGCGCTCATGCCGTGATCGCGCGGCTGCCCCGCATCACAGCGGCGCGCAAAGTCGCTACACCTTGCCTTGCTTGACCCACTCTGCCCACGTCGGCCGTTCCATGGCGAAGCGATCCGAGGTCCTGGCGTACCACTTGGCCGCGTGCATGCTGCCGATCAGCTTCAGCTTCGGCGTATCGAATATCTGCTTCTCGGCGTCGAGCACGAACTCGTCGGCGACATGCGCCTCCAGGATGCGGCCGATGGCAATGGAGTGGTTGGGAGCGAGCGGCACGGATGCGTGCAACCGACACTCGAAGGCGACGGGGCTGGAGACAATGCGCGGCGGCTTGATTTTGACCGAAGGGGCCGTCGCCAATCCGACGATATCGAGCTCACTCACATCCGGCGGGGCATCGACGCAGGTGGCATTCATGGCTTCCGCCAGGTCCTCCGACACGAGGTTCACAACGAACTCGCCGGTTGCCTGAATGTTGTTGGCCGTATCCTTCAATCGGCCGTCCGGCGTCGGCAGCAGCCCCACCGCGACCACCGGCGGGTCGATGCCCATGATGTTGAAAAAGCTGTAGGGCGCGGCATTCGGCAGGCCACTCGCGGAAACGGTCGTGATCAATGCGATCGGCCTCGGCACCACGGTGCCCGTCAGGAACTCAAAGCACGCGGGTGCGCTGCGTTTTTCGAAATCGAACTGCATGACTGCGACCCTGCTGCCACGCGCTCTAAGTGAGCGCCTGATACACCATGTTGCGCATCATCTGGCGGTAGCGCAGGCGGATCAGGCCGGGAGCCGCCGCCATGAACACCACCGACAACTGCTCGCGCGGATCGACCCAGAAGTAGGTGCCGTACACGCCGGACCAGTAGTAATCGCCGGCACTGCCCGCCATGGCGGCGATGCCGTCCTGCCGGCGCACGGCAAAGCCCAGGCCGAAGCCGTAGCCAGTCGCGGCCGGATCCATGGCGTCGGCGATCTTGCTGACGAACGACGCAGGTAGGTGGTCGGCCGTCATCAGCGCCACTGTCCCGCGGCCAAGGATGTCGGCGGACCCGAGGCGGCCGCCCGAGCGCAGCATCTCGCAGAAGCGCAGGTAGTCGCCGGCCGTCGAAACCGTGCCACCGCCGCCCGAGTGCCAGCGCTGCCCCCTGTCGGTAGCGTGATGAATGACCGGATTGGCACCTCCGCCGAGCGGGTCCTTCGCCAATGCCAGCGCGTAGCGGGGGCGCTTGGCCGCCGGCAGCGCGAAGCTCGTGTCGCTCATGCCGAGCGGCGACCACAGGCGCTGAGCGAGAAAATCCCCGAGCGATGTGCCGGTGACGGCCTCGACGATGAAGCCCAGCACGTCGGTCGAGAAACCGTACTCCCAGTCGCTGCCCGGATCGAACAGCAGCGGCGCCTTGGCCAGCGCGGCGATCACGTCGTCCTTGTCCATGCGCTCGGCCGTGACGATCGAGGAGCCGGGATAAGCCTTGTGCGCAGGCGTGCTGCCGCGCTCGCTGTAGGTCAGACCCGATGTGTGGCGCAGCAGGTCCTGGACGGTCGGCGCCCGCTTGGGCGCGCGCCCCTCGACGCGGCCACCGTCCTGTGCGACCTTCAGCGCCGCCAGCGGCGGCAGATATTTCGCGATCTGGTCACCCAGCAGCAGGCGCCCTTCCTCCACGAGCATCATGGCGGCCGTCGAGGTCATCGCCTTGGTCATCGAGGCGATGGAAAAGATGCCGTCCGCGCCAAGCGGCTCTCTGGCCGCGGCATCGCGATATCCCACGGCCTCCAGGTGAGCGAGCTTGCCGCCACGCATGATGCCGACCACCGCGCCGGGAATTTGCCCATCGCTCACCTCGCGACGCAGCGCCTCGCCGATCCGGCGCAGCCGCACGGAGGACAAGCCCACGCTCTCGGGGTCGGCGCGGGATAGAGCAGGGGCGGTCATGGTGTAACCTCGTGGACGTGCGCAACAGCGGCCAGCATAGTACTGGCCCGCCTCACGCGAAAAGGCGCCACCAGCGCTTGCCGAACGCCGGCAGCGCTGGCAGATCGCTGATGCTGGGCAGGATCAGGTCGGCCAGCGGCTCAAGCTGCTGCCGTGTGCCCGTGCCCGACAGCACGCCGACCGTCAGGCCAGCATGGGCGGCGCGGCCCATGGCGAGATCGTGCACGGCATCGCCGACCATGGCGATTTCAGCGGGCTGCAGACCGAGCGTCTTGCAGAACGCCAGCGCCATGCCGGCATCGGGCTTGGTGCCGTAGCCAGAGTTGTAGCCGACCGTGAAATCGAACAGATCGAGCACGCCGGTGCGCTTCAGCGAGGCCTTCAGCCCGCTAACCGAATCGTTGGTGGCGACGCCGATGCGCAGTCCGCGCCGCTTGAGCGTTGCAAGGGCGCGATCCGCGCCGGGGATCAGCACGGCATGCTTGGCACCGCCCTCGGTGAACAGGCGATCGAGACTGGCGGTCAGGCCGGCCGGTGCATGGGCTCCGAGATGGGCGGCGAACGCCGCGGCGATGTCGGCAATGCTGCCCACGGCCAACACCGAGTTGCCGGCCACTGCACCGGATTCAGGGTCCTGGCCGTGCGCGCGCAGCAACTCCGCCGCCAGCTGCGGGTCGCCCGAAGCGGCGAAGAGCGCCGCCTCTCGGTTCATCGGCACCCACGTGCGGGCGTAATCGACGATGGTGCCGTCCTTGTCGAACAGAATGCCGCGGATCTTCACTGCTGCGTCCCCCCCAACCACGAACTTCCCGCGTTGTCAGGCAACGCAGACGGCGCCCTCGTTCTGACCCGCATGCATCGACAGATCGCGGATGCTGGGCGAGGTACCCGACAGCGGATTGGCCGGGTCCCAGGCAACCTTGATCTCGCTGAAGCGCGCTGCCCTCGCATCATAGATGAGCAACCGCCCCGCCAGCGACTCGCCCAGGCCCAGGATCTCCTTCATCACCTCGGTCGCCTGCAGCGTGCCGATCACGCCGACGGTGGCGCCGAGCACACCGACCTCGGCGCAGTTCGCCACGGTGCCCGGTGGCGGCGCTTCCGGAAAAATGCAGCGATAGCTCGGATAGGGCTTGCCGTCGGCGCCGGTCTCGTGCGGCTTCAGGGTGGTGAGATATCCATCGAACGGGCCGACCGCGGCAAACACCAGCGGTTTCCTGGCGAGATAGCAGGCATCGCTGACGAGATAGCGCGTGGGGAAGTTGTCCGATCCGTCAGCGACGATGTCGTAGCGCTGGATGATATCGAGCGCGTTGCCTGCGTCCAGCCGCGTCTCGTACGTCTCGACGCGCACATGCGGGTTGAGCCGGGCAATCGCCTCTCGCGCGCTCTCGACCTTCGGGGTGCCGACGTGCGACGTGTCGTGCGCGATCTGCCGCTGCAGGTTGTCGAGCGAGACCCGGTCGTCATCGACGATGCCGATGCTGCCGACGCCAACCGCCGCCAGGTACATCAGCACCGGCGAGCCGAGCCCGCCCGCGCCGACCACCAGCACGCGCGCGGCTTTCAGCTTCTGCTGACCTTGGCCGCCCACCTCGCGCAGGACGAGATGGCGCTTGTAGCGCTGGATCTCTTCAGGTGTCAGGGTCATGCGGGTTACGGTTGCCGGTTGCTTTGATCGGCCCAGCCTAGCGCATATATGTGGCCGGCACGCCCATTTTTCATCCCGGCGCCACCATCATCCGCGCAAGCCCGGCCGTCGAGGACGATCGGCGGCCCACACACCTGCGCGGCCGGTCTCGGAGCTTCATGCGCTCATCGCGTGCGGGACGAGGCCGGAAGCGGTGTCAGTCGTCGCTCGGCGGCGAGGTGATGACCAGGAACACCAGGTCGGTGAGGCCGGAGTTGGCGATCGAGTGCTCGATGCCGGGCGGCAGGAAGATGACGTCGTGCTTGCGCACCACGCGCGTCTCGTTACCGATCTCCATCAGCCCCTCGCCGTCGAGCACGTGGTAGATCTGCTCCTGCACCTTGTGCTTGTGCTTGGCCACGTGGGCCATCGGCTGGTACATGGAGATGCGGTAGTCGAAGTGGCGCGCGCCGGCAGTCTCGGGGGTCACCAACGGCTTCGACAGCGCCCCGCCGAAGTGGTTCGGGTACTCCTTCCACGGCACCTCGACGATGTTGCGCACCACGGCTCCGTGCTTGTCCTTGCTCATTGATCAGGCGCTCCTCGTCAGTCTCGCTAGTGATACGTAGCCACAGGCCCGGCGTGCCGGCCCATGACACGCCGTCACACCTTCACCTTCTCGTCCTCGACGATGCGGCGCACGGCCGGACGCTGCAGCATGCGGTCGCGGAAGGCGGTGAAGTTCTTCATCTCGCCCACCGGCAGCTCACGGCGAAAGCCCCAGAAGTAGAACGTGAAGGCATAGGGATCGAGCACCGAGTAGCTGTCGGACAGCCACTCGCGGCCGGCCAGCAGGCCGTCGATCTGTTGCAGGTAGCCGAGGAACGCCTTGCGGCCGGTCTCCTGGAGGTTGGGGAAGTGCGAGGGATCGCTCGCGTATCGCTCGGGCCGGCTGATGTGGGCGTGGGCCGGATGCACGGTGGAGGCGAAAAATCCGATCAGTGACAGGGCGCGCGTCTCGGCGAGCGGATCCTTGGGCCACAGGCCGAAGCGCTTGCCGAGGTAGGGCAGGATGGCCGTGTTTTCGGTAATTGCGTCGCCGCTGTCGAGGCGCAGCGCGGGAACGCGCCCCTGCGGATGGATCTTGAGATAGGCCGGCGTGCGCTGCTCGCCCTTGCCGAGGTCGATGCGTTGCGCCTCGTATGCCTCGCCGCTCTCCTCGAGCACGATGTGAGCGGCCAACGAGCACGCGCCTGGTGCGTAGTAGAGCGTGAGCAAGACGTGTCCTCCTCCTGGTTTGCGGGATGAGCTTGCCGCAAGCAGGGTGGCCTTGTCCACGACCGGCGCAGCCTATGCCGGGTCGGGCCTTTTGGTCATGGGGTCTGCTAGATGGAGCCGCCGCGCCGATGCTGCACCCAGGCGAGCAGGGCCGCACCGCAGGCGCCGCCGACGCCCCACAAGATGCTGGGCTCGAGGCTCTCGCCGAGTACGAATTTCTGCAGGCAGAAGAAGAAGGCGCCGGCAAGCAGCCCATGTCCGGCGATTTTCGGAGCTGCGTTCAACTCAAACTCCTCCGCCTGAAAGCCCGGAGGCCCTGCCGTTCGGCAGGGCCTCCACGCGTGAACGTCTGTGCAGTGACACGGGAGGACCCGATCAGTTGCGAACATCCATGTTCTTCTCGCCGGGATCCCGGATGAACAGGAAGCCGATCACGCATGTCAGCAATGCGAAGCCGATCGGGTACCAGAGGCCGAAGTAGATGTCGCCCGTCGAGGCCACCATGGCGAACGAAGTCGCCGGCAGCAGACCGCCGAACCAGCCGTTGCCGATGTGGTAGGGCAGCGACATGGCCGTGTAGCGAATGCGCGTCGGGAAGAACTCGACAAGTGCCGCGGCGATCGGCCCGTACACGATGGTCACGTAAATCACCATCAGCGTCAGGATGGCTATGGCCCCGATCGCCCGAGGGTTCGTCCAAACTTCCAGCGGATTTGCGATCTTCAGGATGTTAGGATCCTTGGCAGTGGGGAAGCCCGCAGCTGCGGCTGCCGCCGTGACGTTGGCGGAAAAATCCTTGTCGACCGCCACGTCCTTGCCGTTGACCGCCACCTTGACGCCGGAGCCCGCAGCACCGTCCTTCAGCGTGTAGGGGACGGCAGCCGTGGCCAGCGCGCGCCGCGTCGTATCGCACGGCGCGGTGAACACGCGGATGCCGACCGGATCGAACACGGAGCCGCACACGGCGGGGTCCGCCGTGACCTCGACCTTCACAGTTTCGAGCGCCTTCTCCAGCTGCGGGTTGACGAGCTTCGTCAGCCCGTGGAACAGCGGGAAGTAGGTCGCCGCCGCGATCAGGCAGCCGGCAAGGATCACGTTGCGCCGGCCGATGCGATCGGACAACGCGCCGAACACCAAGAAGAACGGCGTGCCGATGATCAGTGACCAGGCAACAAGCGAGTTCGCCGTCAACAGATCCGCCTTCAGGATGCTGCCGAGGAAGAACAGCGCGTAGAACTGGCCAGTATACCAAACGACGGCTTGTCCGACGACCAAGCCGAGCAGCGCCAGGATGACGATGCGGCCGTTGGCGATGCGCGCCATGTTGGCGACGATCAGCAGGATGACCGCCGGGATGGCGAGGAGCGCCCAGAAGCCGAAACCGAGATAGCCGGCAATGATGCCGGCGAGCCCAATTGCCACCAGCAACACCGCGAAGGCCGGATGCCATGCGCCGAATGCTTCGGAGAGCGGCGCCTTGGAAGCCGTGCCCTCTTCTTTGATCTTCTTGAAAGCAGGGCTCTCATTCAGCGTGAGACGGATGATCACCGACATCACGAGCAGGATGATCGAGAGCAGGAACGGGATGCGCCAGCCACCCTTGAGGCCCAGGAAGCCGAGGTCGTAGCCCTTGCCCCCTGTGTCTTGGAACGCTTCCTCTCCCATCCACAGACGCAGGCCGACGATCACGAATAGCGAAAGCAGAAGGCCGAGCGTGGCCGTGGTCTGGATCCAGCTCGTGTAGAAGCCGCGCCGCCCAGCGGGAGCATGTTCGGCCACGTACACGGCCGCGCCGCCGTATTCGCCTCCAAGCGCAAGGCCCTGGGCCATGCGCAGCGCGATGAGCAGGACCGGTGCAGCCCAGCCTATGGTGTTGTAGTCGGGCAGAAGGCCGACCAGGAACGTGGACAAGCCCATAATCAGGATGGTGATCAGGAAGGTCGCCTTGCGACCGATCAAATCGCCCAGGCGGCCGAAGAAGAGGGCGCCGAACGGGCGCACCAGGAAGCCGGCAGCGAAGGCCAACAATGCGAAAATGGCCCGAGTGTTCACATCGAACGAGGAGAAGAACTTGGCGCCAATCACCGCCGCCAGTGACCCATACAAATAAAAGTCGTACCACTCGAAGATGGTGCCCGCAGACGAGGCCGTGATGACCTTGATCTCTTCGCCCGTCATGGACCGGCCACGGGCGGGCCGCGCCTCTGCAATCGTCGCCATATGCTTCCTCCCAGTTCCCCTGATTCTTTACCCACACCAGCGCTGGCGCCGGCATGCGGGCCTATAGACCCTAGAAGCCTGCGCTGATTCACGTAATACAACTTTCGGATAGTACATCTTCTCTAGAGACCTATATTTCCATGTAATTACACTGTGATTTTCGGGACATATTCTGCGAACGTACGTTCTAGCGCCGTCCGATCCGCCTGCGCATCTTGGCTGTATTCGGCCTGCTCCTCGCCCCACGCTCCGTGGCATGGCTCGCAGGTGCAACGAACGCGGATGTACGCCCCTGGTGCGCAGGCCGTGCCCAGGAGATCGGCGATCCTGAGTTCGCCGTCCGCAGCCGTAGTTGGTCACGCTCGATTTGGGTCAGGTCCACCGCAGCGGAAGCGGCTTCAGCAGGGCCGGGCTTCGCCGGCAGGGCCATACGCGAGCGGGGTCGTCAATCGCGGGTCACAACGCGCTCGACCCCGTCGCCGCGGCTCGGCGCCCAGGCCAGCTCGCCCCGGCGCAGCATGTGGTTGACGTGCGCCATGGCCTCGCTGAAGGCGAAGCTCATCTGGTGCGGGTCGAGATGGCGGTGGAACAGGATCGGCACCAGATCGGCGGGTGTGCGCGGGGCCAGGCGGCAGGCTTCCGCGATCATGGCACAGCGCAGCTCGTGGTGGGCGATCAGCTCGTCGCTGCGGGTGTGCAGGCCGTAGAAGGGCAGCTGGTGACCCGGCAGCACCAGCACATCGGCCGGGACCTGCGCTTTCAGCTCGCGCAGAGAGCGCAGATATAGGCCGAGCGGGTTGCCATCCGGCTCGACAGCCCACACGCTGATGTTGGGCGTGATCTTGGCCAGCACCTGGTCGGCGGCGAGGAACAGCTTGTCGGCCGCGCAATACAGCATCACCTGCTCGGGGGCGTGGCCGTTGCCGGTCAGCACATCGAATCTGCGCCCGCCGATCTCGAGCGTGTCGCCGGCCACCAGCCGGCGGAAGGTGAGGGGCAGCCCCGAGACCATCTTCAGGTAGCCGTGGCCCTGGGTGGCGACCCGCTGGGTGGTGGCCGGGTCGAGGCCGTGGCGCAGGTAGAAGTCGCGGTAGGGCTTGGCATCGAGCGCGCCAGGGCTGAGCGAGATGTTGAGGCAGCCGAGGTAGGTGGTCTGGCTGGTCAGCAGCGGCAGGTCGAAGCGCTCGCACAGCCAGCCGGCGAGGCCGATGTGGTCGGGATGGTAGTGCGTGACGATCAGGCGGGTGAGGCGGCGGCCGGCCAGGGCTCCGTCGGAGAGGCTGCTCCAGAGGGCGCGGGTTGCCTCGTTGTCGATGCCGGTGTCGAGCACGGCCCAGCCGTCGCCGTCCTCGATCAGGTAGACGTTAATGTGGTTGAGGCGGAAGGGCAGGGGGATGCGCGCCCACAGGATGCCGGACGCGATCTCGACGACCTCGCCGGGGGCCGGCGCCTCGGCTACGGGAAACACCAGATCGGCATGGTTGGTGGTGCTCAAGGGCCGTTCCATCTACTGGCGCAGCGAGCCGACGCTCAGCTCTCTGCCTTGAAAGGCCGGGATAGCAGCGCATCGATCGCCGCGTCGATGGACATCTTGCCGCCGACGATGGCATGCACGGCCTGGCAGATCGGCATGTCGATGCCGTGCTGGCCGGCGAGGCGTACCACGGCCGCTGCGGTGTAGACGCCCTCGGCGACCGACCGCCGGCCGTCGAGCACGGACTTGAGCGACTGGCCCTCGCCCAGCGCGTGGCCGAGGCTCATGTTGCGCGACTGCGGGCTGCCGCACGTCAGCAGCAGGTCGCCGAGGCCCGACAGGCCCATCAGCGTGTCGGGTCTGGCGCCCAGCGCCGCCCCGAAGCGGCGCAGCTCGGCAAAGCCGCGCGTCACCAGGGCGGCATGGGCGCTGGCACCGAGCCCGCGCCCGTGCACGATACCGGCGGCGATGGCCAGCACGTTCTTGACCGCGCCGCCGAGCTGCACGCCGATCATGTCGGCCGACCAGTAGATGCGCAGGTTGCGGTAGCCGAGCGCGGCAGCGAGTTGCTCGCCGAGCGCCTCGTCGGCGGTGGCGATGGTGACGGCGGCCGGCAGGCCGCGCGCCACGTCGGCGGCGAAGCTCGGGCCCGACAGCACGGCCTGCGTCGCGGCGGGCAGGGCCTCCGCCATCACCTCGCCCATCAGCTTGCCGGTCGACTGCTCCAGTCCCTTGGCGCACATGACGACCGGCTTGCCGTGCGGCAGATGCGGCGCCAGCTGCTGGGCAATGGTGCGCACGTGCTGGGCCGGCGCCACCATCAGCACCACGTCGCGCGTCGCGATGTCGGGCAGCGCGCCCGTGGCGCGCAGGCCCGCGTCAAGCGGCACGCCCGGCAGGTACGGTGTGTTGGCGTGCTGCGCGTTGATCTCGGCGACCACGTCGGCCTCGAGCGCCCACAGCAGGGTGTCGCGCCCGGCCAGACGCGCGGTCTGGGCCAGCGCCGTGCCCCAGGCGCCGCCGCCGATGATGCCGACACTGTTGAAGGTCACGTGGGATCCTGTTGTGAACTGTCATCCCGGCCTGAGTGCAGCTCAGAGCCGAGAGACCCAGGGCTATTGTAGCTGGGTCCCGGATATTCGCTTACGCGAATTCCGGGATGACAACCACGAGGGCGAACTAGCCGGCCGTCTTCATCACGAAGGGGTTGCCGCCGCCTGGTCCGTTGTTGATCCACACGCTCTTGGACTGCAGGTAGCCCTCGATCGCTTCCGCACCGTTCTCGCGTCCGAGGCCGGAGGCCTTGTAGCCGCCGAACGGCATCAGGAAGCTCACGGCCCGATAGGTGTTGACCCAAACGGTGCCCGCCTTGATGCGCTTGGCCATGCTGTGGGCGCGCTTGACTGACTGCGTCCAGACGCCGGCGCCGAGCCCATAGGCGATGTCGTTGGCGATCTGCACCACCTCCTCCTCGTCCTTGAACTTGATGACCGACAGCACGGGACCGAACACCTCCTCCTGGGCAATGCGCATCTTGTTGTGCACGCCCGTGAAGATGGTCGGCTTGACGAAGTACTTGCCGCCGCCGTCTTCCTTGCCGGCCGGCCCGCCGCCCAGCACGCACTTGGCGCCTTCGCCCTTGGCGATGTCGATGTAGGACAGGATCTTGGCGTACTGCGGCGGCGTCGTCACCGGGCCGACCTGCGTCTCGGCCAGCGACGGGTTGCCGAGCCGTGCGGTCTTGGCCATGGCCACCAGCTTCTCCACGAACTGGTCGTGGATGGTTTCCTGCAGCAGCAGGCGCGAGCCGGCGATGCAGGTCTGCCCCGTGGCCGCGAAGATGCCGGACACCGCCCCGCTCACCGCATCATCCAGGATGCAGTCGTCGAACACGATGTTGGGCGACTTGCCGCCGAGCTCCAGCGACACCTTCTTGAAACTCTTGGCCGCCAGCTCGTTGACGCGCGCGCCGGTAGCGCTACCACCGGTGAAGGCCACCTTGTTGACCTTGGGATGCGTCACCAGCGGCTCGCCTGTGACGGAGCCGTAGCCGGTGACGACGTTGACCACGCCCGGCGGCAGGCCCGACTCCTCGATCACCAGCTTCATGAACTCGAGCAGCGAGGCCGAGGTGAACTCGGACGGCTTGATCACCACCGTGCAGCCGGCCGCCAGTGCCGGCGCCAGCTTCCACGTCACCAGCATCAGCGGCGAGTTCCACGGGATGATGAAGGCGCACACGCCGACCGGCTCTTTCAGAATGTAGGTAAAGTGCTCCGGCCGGTCGACCGGCACCACCGCACCTTGAATTTTATCGGCCAGCCCGCCGTAGTAGTAGAACCACTCCGGCATGTACTTGGTCTGCGCCGCCATCTCCGAGATCAGCTTGCCGTTGTCGCGCACCTCGATCTGACCCAGATGCTCGGAGTGCTTCTCGATCAGTTGGGCGATGCGGCGCATGATCTTGCCGCGCGCGGTCGGCGTCATCTTCGGCCAGGGGCCGGTCTCGAAGGCACGCGAGGCGGCTTCCACCGCCCGGTCCACATCGACCTTGTCGCATTCGGGGATCAGCGCCCAGGGCTCACCCGTGTAGGGGTCGAAAGTCTGGAAGGTCTTGCCCGAGGCGGCATCGACCCATTTGCCGTCGATGTAGGTCTGGTAGGTTTTGAGCGGGGCGGTGGGACGGTCTTGCATGGCGGGCCTCCGGGGTGATCGTGCAGCTGGCGTGAACCAAGGCTAGTGCCAGGATTACTGCCGTTCAAGCCTCGGTAGCGTCTCGGGACGTAGGGCGCCAGCCAACTCCGCCCACAATCTCGACACACATGTGATGTCCGCTTCGCCTGTGTTTGCGCTAGTCTTGTAAAGCGCCGCCAGTGCTCCAAATTTTGTACGCGTGGACGCGTGCCCGATTTTTCAGGATGGAGACGTACCATGAAGCGTGTTGCCTGCCTTGCCGTGCTCATGCTGGTCGCCAGTCTCGCCGGGCCCGCACAGGCCCAGCTGCCGTTCCCCACACCGCGCCCCGACATGGGTAAGGCCCAATGCAGCAAGGACTACCTGAAGGGCGTCCAGCAGCAGCTCGACATGATGGAAAAGCTGCGCTCCAGCGGGCCCGAGTTCGTCGGCCAGATCTGCTCGCTGATCGAAGGCGGCAGCGCCCTGATCGGCGGCGAGCTGCCGGACAGCCTGCGCCAGCAGCTGAAGAACACGCTCGGCTTCGACATCGATTTGCGCTTCATCAAGACGCAATGCCGCGTCGGCCAGGGCAATCTCGATCGCGAGATGATGACCGAGATCGGCAAGTTGAAATCCGAGCTGCTGCGGTGCAACGACACCATCTAGAGGTCTATTCGAATTCCGCGGTCATCCCGGTGCTCGCCACCGGGATGCATCGTGCCGTTCGCTCCGGAGCCCGTCTATGGCTGGATCCCGGGCACAAGGCCCGGGGTGACAATCGAGCATGATACTGCGCCGGTTCGTGTCGATGGCCGTTGCGCTGCTGCTTCTGCTGGGGCCGGGCGCGGTCGTGCGGCCGGCCTTGGCGGATGACCGCGTCGATGTGCTGCTCGTGCTGGCCGCTGACGTGTCCCGCAGCGTCGATGATCGCAAGTTCCGCCTGCAGCGTGACGGTTACGCGGCTGCCATCGCTGATCCGCGCGTGGTGCGGGCCATGGCCGGTGGACCGATGGGCCGTATCGGGCTGTGCTTCGTGGAATGGGCCGGCGACGGCGACCAGACGGTGGTCATGGACTGGACCAGTGTCGGTACCGCTGAGGAGGCAGAAGCGTTTGCCAGGCGCGTTCGCGATGCGCCGCGCGCCTTCATGGGGCGCACATCGATCAGCGCGGCCATCGACTACGCTCTGGGCCAGCTGGCGCGCAGCCCCTTTCAGTCAGACCGGCGCGTCATCGATGTATCGGGCGACGGCACCAACAACGCCGGCCGACCGGTGACGGAAGCGCGCGACAGCGCTGTGGCGCAGGGTGTCACAATCAACGGGCTGGTCATCCTGAGCGAAGTCCCGCTCCCGACCAATCCGATGCACACGCACCCGCCAGGCGGGCTGACCTCCTACTACGAAAAGAACGTCGTCGGCGGCCCTGGCGCCTTCGTGGTCGAGGCTGAGAACTTCGAGGCCTTCGGCCAATCCCTGATCTCCAAGCTGATCAAGGAAATCGCCGAGGCGTCGCCTCGTCCGCGCGGCTGATTTTGTCATCCCGGCCTGACCGCAGCTCAGAGCCGGGACCCAGGGCCACATGCTTCAACGCTGGGTCCCGGACATTCGCTGACGCGAATGTCCGGGATGACAACGAAGCGATGCGCCTCACGCAGCCGGCTTCTCGTCGTCCCAGACCTTGTCGGGCATCGGCAGGCCGGCGAACACGTCTTTGCCCACCGGGTCGTCGGGTTGGATGCCGAGCTTGTCCAGCACCATCATCAGCTGGCGCACGTGCTGGCCGGAGTGCCAGGTGGTGCGCTCCAGGAAATCGTGCAGCGTGACGTCGCCGTAGTAGACCTTGGCGTTGGCTTCGTAGTCGGTCGAGTTGCCGGCCTCGTCCCACCAGCCGCCGAGCCGCTCCAGCACATCCTGCCCATAGGCCGCGATCTGGCCCTTGCTCGAGCCCGGCGCCTGCACCCGGCTGTAGGCGCCCTCGCGCAACGGCAGGCCCTGCATCTCGTGCTCCAGGAACGCGTCGGCAATGTTGAAGATGTGGTAGACGAGCTGGCTGTAGCTGCGCGGCCGGTTGGGCAGCATGTCGCCCAGCCGGGCGTCCGGGATCTGCCGGAGGTAGCGCTGTGCGGCGGACTGGATGATGGTCAGCCGCCCGACCAGTTCGGCCGGCGGCAGGATCGGCGCGCCGCCCCAGCGGATGCCGGCCACGCGGGCCACATCGCGCAGCACCTGTCCGTTCGCCCAGTCCATGCCGCGTCGGATGACGGGAACCGTGCGCACGCCGAGTTCCGCCAGCTCTGACATGGCCGTACGGTCCTCCAGCACATTGACCGATACGAACGGCACACCGTGCTTGGTCAGGAATTCCTTCATGCGCAGGCAACTTGTGCAGCCCGGCTGCCAGTACGCCTTGATCGGGGCTTCGGCCAATTGAACCATGGGCGTCTCCTCGTTAATTGCAGCCAGAATACAGCTCCTGGGGTCGGCGAGATACCTGTGCATTGTCGCCCCTGCCTAGCGGCAGCCGCATGAACCCTGTAATGGTTCGAATCGGGAGGAGCCGATCTTGCTCAGACTGGCCGTCATCGGATTTGCCGTGGGCCTCGCGACCACGTGCCTGCCGGGGGCAGTGCGAGCCGAAGAGGTCACGCCCGCCCTTGCCGAACGCCTGACCGCTGAGCAGCTGCAGGTCTACGAGCAGTATCGCAAGGCGCGTAGCACATTCGATCGGCAGCTTCAGGCCTATTGGCGCGCTGTCGACTCCAAGCGCGAGGCGCGCAAGGCCCGCCGCATGCTGGGCCAAGCCTACACGGCTGACGACTACATCACCGAGCAACCGCCCAAATACCGTGGGCCGGAGTTGCCGTCCGAGATCGCCAGGATCGTCACCGAGGTCAGGCCACCCGAGCCCGAGCGGCCCATGCCCAACGTGGCGGACTTCCTGGGGAGCGCCAAGGCCGAGTTCGGCTTCGTGCCGACCCCCACCACCGAGCACGAGTTCAAGCGCCGCTACGCCAAGGAAGCCTTGGCTGTCGGCCTGAGCAAGGATCAGGTGCTGCGCATCTATGCGCTCGAGACCGGGGGCCAGGGCACCTACGACATGCAGTCGGGCATCAACCCGATCACCAAGCAGGGCAAGCCGATCTCCTCGGCGCTCGGCTATGCCCAGCTGCTGCACGCCAACTCGACCAGCGAGTTCGTGAAGTACGGTGAGATGTGGGCGAAGCGCCTCCTCGCCATGGCCGCTGTACCGGGTACTGCCGCCGGAGCGCGCCACCGCCCTGCGCACCAAGGCTGCCACCCTGCGCCGCATGCTGCGCGCGGCGCGATCGGTGCCCAACGAATGGTCCTCGCACGTGGCCTTCGGCGGCACGGCCAAGGGGCAGGCCATCCACACGCTGAACCTCGATGCCGACGTCGGCCCGTGGCTGCAGGTGCTCAAGTTGCGCGGCCTGAAGGACGACGCGGAACGAGCCGGACGCCCCAACCTGACCGGCGGCGAGATCGAATTGATGAACCTCGCCGGTCCGCGCACGGGGCTGGAAATGCTCACCCCTGTCGCGCAGAACATGCCGACCTCCAATTTCTTCAGCCAGGGCGGCTACTACCGCAATACCGTCGTGCGCGAGAAAACGGCGATCGAGTTGCTGCGCGCCCTGGAAGGCCGCATGGAAGCCAATATCAAGAAGCCGGGCGCGGTGGAATTTGCCCAGATCTTCGACGAGGCGGCGCGCAAATAAGGCGCGGCCTGCGTGATGCTGTTCAGTTCAGCGCCGCGAGCGCGATGGTCGCGCCGATAAAGACCAGGTGGGCAGCAAAGAACGCAAGCGACAGGGGTATAAAACGTTTCATGGTGAGGTAGTCCTGGGGGCAGGCAGGAAATTCGACGAAATTGATCGCACGTCCGCGTAAAGCGCCCCTTAAGGGCGCCGTGTCAGTTCGCAGACAGGTGTTGGATTGCGGTTAGGATTCGCGCAGGTGGTAGCGCCCGGCACCGCCGTCGTAAGCCGCCATGGAAGTGATCTCCGCCCGGTTTGATCTACGCCTACAACTCCGCGGCAGAGCCCAGGTTCCACGGCAAAACACCAGGGTAAAACACCAGCGCCGACCGGGATCGACGCGGGGCTGTTTAAAAACCCGCTCTTTCGCCTGCGCTTGCGGAAAAGTAATCTCTTTGTCAAAAAGTAAGGATCCGTGCCGCTCTGGATCACGCACATGCCGCCCGTCGCTGACAGATACATCCTGGGCTGGGAGGAGTGGGTTTCTCTTCCCGAGCTCGGCCTGCCCGCCATCAAGGCGAAGGTCGACACGGGTGCGCGCACGTCAGCTCTGCACGCCTACTTCGTCGAGCCGGTAGAGATCGACGGTATCGCCATGGTGCGCTTCGGCGTGCATCCTATCCCCCGCCGCGACGACGTCGAGATCATCTGCACGGCGCGCGTCAAGGACCGGCGTGAGGTGACCAGTTCCAACGGCGAGCGCGAGAACCGCTTCGTCGTGGAAACGCCGATCCGCATCGGCGAGCGCGAGTGGCCGATCGAGATCACGCTGACCAACCGCAACACCATGGCCTATCGCATGCTGATCGGCCGCCAGGCGATCACCGAAGACATCCTGGTCGACCCGGCTTCCTCGTTCCGCCAGCCGCGCCTGCGCTACAAGCTCTACAACAACGTGGCTTGATGGCTTGCGGGATCATCCCGCAGCCGATGCAGGCATCGCAGCCCCCTGGCTGCAGCAGTCTCATCCAGAAATACAACTGCCGCTGGCCCGTCCCGGTCGTTCTGATAATATTAAATATCGTTGCCTGGATTACTTGGATCGCGAAAACGACAGTGACATCGGGGGATTGCTGTATGCGCGTCATCGCGGCAGGGGTGGTTCTTCTCGTATTTCTTCACGGGTGCGGCGTCGGCCCGGCTCAGGCCCAGCCTCTCCCGCCAGGCCAGCAAATCGAGATCGACTACAAGGTTCCGAGCCCGGCGTATCAGCCCATTCGCGAGGGGTTGAAGAAGTACGCCGTTCTCGAACGGCTGGCCAATTTTCTATCGCCCTTGCGCCTGCCCGCCGATCGAAAGCTGGTGTTGCTGTTCGATGAGTGCGGGGCAGAGGCCAAGCCCTACAAGGGCGATGGCATTGTCGTGATCTGTTACGAGCTGCAAAAGAAGATCGAGGAAATCGCCGTCAAGGTCCCGAAAAAGGAAACGCAGGAGGCCGTGCAGCGCATCGCCACCACCATGCCGTTCAACGATCAGCAGCGTGATTTCGTCGTGCGGTTCGGGACACTCATCCAGGTCGCCTTGCACGGGGTGACAACCGCCGTTTTCGACATTCTCAAAGTGCCGGTTTGGGGACAGAGCGAGGATGCTGCCGACCGGCTGGCAGCATTCCTTATGGTGCAATTCAGCGAGGAGGTTGCCGTCCTCACCATCTCGGGAACGGCCATGTTCTTCGAGTTGTCCGAGAAGACCTATCCGGACGCGCGGCGTTACTACAACTACCTGTGCATCGCCTTCGGCGGCCGGCCGCAGACATTCCAGTTTCTGGTCGCCAAGGGGATCCTGCCGCAGGCGCGCGCGCAAAGCTGCGTCTACAAAGAATACGAGCAGGTTCGCAAGGCCTTCAATCTGAGGATCATGCCCTATGTGGATGCGGACCGCCTGGTGCAGGTGAGATCCATGCAGTCCTTGGTTGCCGGCCTTGCCAATTGAGAGCGCCCACGCGGCGAGCTGTTTCTCTGCCCCCGGGTTTGCGCTGAGTTCAAAGGGATTTTCAGACATGAGCAGGATAGGACGGATCGCGGGCCTCGCCATTGCATGCGTTGTCTGCGCGCACTGGCCGCAAGCCTCGGCGCAGACAGCGGCGGGACCGCGCACCAAGGTCGATGTGACCTATAGGCAGCCCACCGCCAAATATGCCGCTGTCGCAGCAGCCATGACGAAATCCCAGCTCTTGGAGAACCTCAGCCGGTTTCTGGCACCGCTGCGCTTCCCGCATGAATTGCATCTGATTGCCGAGGAATGCGACGTCAAACTAACCACCAGCCCGCACTACAGTCCCGACAGGCGTGCCATCGTCATCTGCTATCAGTTCGATGAGCTGATCCAGCAGTTCGCACCTGCGGAGGGCGTAAAGTCGACCGAGGGCCTCACGCGCAATGAAGTCATAACGGGAACGATCTGGGGCGTCATTCTGCACGAAGCGGGTCACGCGCTGTTTGACATGCTCGAGGTTCCGGTGTTCGGCGCCGAAGAGGACGCGGCCGACCAGATTGCGATCCTGTTCGCCCTGGAGAACGCGAAGAGCAAGGACGTCGCACGAGCCATGGTGGGTGGCTTTGCCCACTTCTGGCGAGCGTTCGCCGAAGCCAGGAAGGGAATCTGGACCCAGTGGAAAGCGTATACCGACGTGCACGGGGCTGACATCCAGCGCTATCGCAACTCGGTCTGCCTCGCCTATGGGTTCGATAGCGAGACGTTCAAGGAGTTCTTGGCCAAAGCCGAGTTGTCCGCCGAGCGCATCGATAATTGCAAGAACGAGTACGCACAGGTGAAATGGGCCTTCACCAAAACCATTGCGCCGTTCATCAACCAGACGGCAGCCGCCGATGCTCGAGCGCAGACTTGGGTCCCGGCTGACGGCAAACCCTGAGCAGGTGCCGCGCGCAAGCGGTCCGTCATCCCGGAAGCCGAGACAGTCCGGGATGACCGGCCAAGTTTTGTTTGTGACTCTACTCCCGCGCGCCTACACGCCCGACTGCCACTCGCACAATCTTGATGTTGCATAGGACGCCAATCCCCTCTATTGATGCGATCTGGAAACGCGAATTGATTGTTTTCAATCAATCCGGGATGGTGAAAGTGCGGACGAGCGAGGCCGGCAGCGGCGATCAGCCCCTGTTTGAGCGCAGGCCACGCGTCGCCGAGGTCGCGGCTCGCGCCGGGGTCAGCACCGCTACCGTCGACCGCGTCATCAATGCGCGCGGCGGCGTGCGAAAAAAGACCGTGGCGTTGGTGGAAAAGGCCATCCGCGAGATCGTCGCCGTCGATCGCAGCAGGCCGGCTCACGCGACCACCTTCGACATCTTCCTGCCGGCCAGTTCCGGTCGCTCAACCGAGGTGCTGGCCGAGGCCTTCTCCCGCGCCAGCGACGTCCGCGGCGCACAGCTCACGATCGTGTTCGTCGAGCGCATGAATCCGGCAGCCCTCGCCGCTCAATTGATGGATTGTGCTCAGAGAGGCAGCACCGGCGTCGCTTTCCAGGCCCTCGACCATCCGCTGGTCCGCGAGGCTGCCAATGAGTTGGCGGGCGCCGGCATTCCGATGGTTACGTTGTGCTCGGACATCGGCGAGGTCGATCGGCTGGCCTACATCGGCATCGACAATCGCGCCGCCGGCCGCACCAGCGGCTTTCTGATGGGACGCTTCTGCAAGGGGGCTGGCAAGCTTGCCGTGGTTTGGGGCGGCCAGCTCTATCGCAGCCACGAGGAGCGCGAGATCGGCTTTCGCACCGTGTTGCGCCAGGACTACCCCGCTCTGCAGATCATCGAGATGGTCAACGGCAACGACGACCCTGGCCTGAACTTCGCCGGCGTCAGCGAGCTGATCGCCAAGCATCCCGACCTGCTGGGCGTCTACTGCGTGGGTGGCGGCCAGGGCGCTGTGGCGGCGGCCATCGAGACCGCCGGACTGGCGCAGAGACTTGTCATGATCGGGCACAACTTCAACGACGAGACCAAGCCCTTCCTGCTGTCCGGTACGATCGACGCCGTCATCCACCAGGACATGACGCGTATCGCTGAAGCCGCCTTGAACTGCCTGATCGGCGTGAAGGGTCAGCCCGCCAGCGCCGGCATCCCGATCGAGATCATCACGCGCGAGAACCTCATGCACCGTTAGGTTCCCGCGGCACGATAAACAAACAAGCACATCGGAAGACATTGGAGGAACGTATGAGCAGCAAGGTCGAGCAGCTCGCCAAGGACTTGGCCGAGGCGTGGCACGCGGGGGGGACCACGCCGCTGCCGGTCGCCGAGAAGGCGCCGGCGAGCCGCGCCGAGGCCTACGCCGTGCAGGACCGCATGGCCGAGTTGATCGGCGGCAAGGTGGTAGGCTGGAAGGTCGGCGCCACCGTGCGTTCCGTGCAGATCTTCGAAGGCCACGACGGCCCTCTGCCCGGCCGCGTCTTTGCCGACCGCTACTTCGACAGTCCCGCCAAATTTCCCGCCGACAAAGTGCGCGGCGCCAAGGTCGAATGCGAGTTCGCCATGCGGCTTACGCAAGACCTGCCACGCTCTACGGCACCGGTGAAGCCGGCGGATCTCGCCGGCATCGTCACCTTCCACCCCTCCATCGAGCTGGCCGCGGTCCGCTACGCGCCCGGCACCGGAAACCGCGCATCTACGACGTTCGACGGCATCGCCGACAACGGTGGCGCCGGCGCCGTCGTGCTCGGTGCGGCCGTCACCAACTGGCGCGACCTGCAGTTCGAAGCCATGCCGATCGATGCGCGACTGGACGGCAGCCCGCCCATCCAGATGTACGCACCTCACTACCGCCGCCACCCGCTCGAGGTCACCGCCGAGATCTTCTCCGACCTGCGCGCGCGTGGCGTCGACCTGCCGGCCGGCACCTTCCTGCTGACGGGGTCGCTCAGCCTGCCGACACCGATCCGGCCCGGCCAGACCCTGATCGCCAAGTTCGCCGACTTCGCGCCAGTCAGCCTCACGCTGACCTGATCCATACCCGCGAGACACGACATGACCACACGACTGGATGGACAGACGGCGATCGTCACGGGAGCGGCGCGCGGCATCGGCCTCGGCATCGCCAAGCGCCTCGCCCGCGAAGGCTGCCGCGTCGTGTCCTGGGACCGCGATGCCGCCGCCCTGTCTGCGTCCAAAGCGGAGTTCGAGCCGGCGCTCGGCCAGGCCGTCGACGTGACTGATCTGAAATCGGTTGAGCGCACCTTCGAGGCCGCCGCCAAAGCTTTCGGTAAGATCGACATCCTGGTCAACAATGCCGGCGTGAACGGCCCGACCGTTCCGACCTGGGAGTATCCGCCCGAGGCGTGGGACCGCGTGCTGTCGGTCGATCTCACCGGCGTCTTCTACTGCTGCCGGGCGATCGTTCCGCACATGCGCAGCCATCGCTACGGCCGCATCGTCAACATCGCCTCGATCGCCGGCAAGGAAGGCAACCCGAACAACTCGGCGTACTCGGCGGCGAAGGCCGGCGTGATTGCACTCACCAAGAGCCTCGCCAACGAGCTGACCGACAGCGGCGTCACCGTCAATTCCCTGGCGCCGGCCATAACCGAGACGGACCTGTTCAAGGAGATGACGCAGGAGTTCATCGAGGGCCGCCGGCGCCGCATCCCGATGGGTCGCTTCTGCACGGTGGACGAGATCGCCAACATGGTGGCCTGGGTGGCGAGCCCGGAGTGCAGCTTCACCACCGGCTTCACCTTCGACATCTCCGGCGGCCGCGCTACCTACTGAGCAACGCGTAGTTTCGAGAGCGTACTTCCGTGCCCAACGCCGACGCCATGCCGCTGTCGATCGCGCATTTGAGCGAGCTCGACACCCCGCCGCTGGACTATATCAAGTTCGCCGCGGCTGCCGGCTTCGCCTCGATCGGTCTGCGCACCCACCCAGCGGCGCCCGGCGGCATCGTCTACCCGCTGGCCACGCCGGCGGAGCAGGCGGAGATGCGGCGCCATATCGAGGCTACCGGCGTGTCGGTGCTGTACATCGAGATGGTCGGGCTGTCGGAGGCAACGCGGGTCGCCGACTGCCGGCCGATGCTGGAACGAGGCGCGGCGATCGGCGCATCCCGCCTCGGCGTCGGCGGGGACTCGGCCGACTTCGCTGTGGTCGCCGAGCGCATGGCTCAGATGTGCGACCTTGCCCGCGACTACAACATCGCGGTCGACATCGAATTCATGCCGTTCCGGCCCGTAAAGACGTTCACCGATGCCCTCGAGGTGGTGCGCCGGGCGGATCGGCCCAACGCGCACATCATGGTCGATGCGCTGCACGTGTTCCGCTCCAACAGCTCGCTCGACGACATCAGGAAGGCCGACCCGAGGTTCCTCGGTACCTTCCAGATCTGCGATGCGCCGCGAGATCCGCCGCCTGCCGACCAGCTCGCCACCGAGGCCCGCACCCGCCGACTGCTGCCGGGCCACGGGGGTCTGCCTCTGTGGGAGCTGATCGATGCGCTGCCGGCGGACATTCCCGTCGGAGTCGAGCTGCCGATCGCCAGCCAATTCCCGCAGCTCGATCCGCAGGCGCGGATGCAGCTGATGGCTCGTTCAACTCGTGAATTCTACGCTTCTAGGAGGAAACCATGAGCAAACCAGTCCTGCTGATAAACGGCCCCAACCTGAACATGCTGGGCACCCGCGAGCCGCATATCTACGGCTCCACCACGCTCGCCGACGTGGAGAAGATGTGCCACGACCGCGCCAAGCAGGTCGGCCTGACCCTCTCGTGCCACCAGTCCAACAGCGAGTCGCAGATCGTCGAGTGGGTCCACGGCGCCATCAACGGCGCCGACGGCATCATCATCAATCCGGCCGCCTTCACGCACACGTCGGTCGCCATCCTCGATGCGCTCAACATGATCAAGGCGCCGATCATCGAGCTGCACATATCGAACCCGCACAAGCGCGAGCCCTTCCGCCACCACTCCTACATCACGTTCGCGGCCACCGCGCTCATCTGCGGCCTGGGGGTCAACGGCTATCCCATCGCCGTCGAGGCGATGGCGGGGCTCATCAAGGCCAGGCAAGCCGCCAAATGAGCCACTATGAGCACGTCCTGGTCGAGCGCGAGGGTGCGATCCTGTGGATCACCATCAATCGCCCGACCTCGCTCAACGCGCTGAACCCGCAGGCGCACCGGGAGGTGTCGGCGGCGCTCGACACGTTCGCTGCCGAGCCTGAGCTGCGCGTCGCGGTGCTGACCGGTGCCGGCAACCGCGCCTTCTGTGTCGGCAGTGACCTCAAATCGCGCGCCGAGCGCAACGCCGACGATCATCCCCCGACCGGCTTTGGCGGCATCAGCCACCGCTTCGATCTGATGAAGCCGGTCATCGCGGCCGTGAACGGGCTGGCGATAGGCGGCGGTGTCGAGATCGTGGCGGCCTGCGACATGGCGATTGCCGCCGACCATGCCGAGTTCTCGCTGCCCGAGCCGCGTGTCGGGCTTGCGGCGCTCGGCGGCGGCGGCCTGCAGCGGCTCGCCCGCAACATGCCCCTGAAGCATGCGATGGATCTGGTGCTGACCGGGCGACGTATCGGTGCCCTCGAAGCCAAAGCCATGGGGCTGATCAACGACGTCGTACCGACCGCCGAGCTCCGGTCGCGCACGCGCCAGGTCGCCGAGATGATCATCGCCGGAGCGCCGCTGGCAATCGAGGCCTCCAAGCAGGTTATGCTGCAGAGCCTGGAGATGGGCAGCCTGGAAGCGGCGCTGCGCGCCCGCTATCCCGCCGCTGAGCGCATGCTCGCCAGCGAGGACGCCAAGGAAGGACAGCGCGCGTTCGTCGAGAAGCGACAACCACGCTGGCAGGGCCGCTAGTCGCCACAAAGGATACGGAGGAACGAAATGGCTGAATTCTACGTCAAGGTCGGGGACGGCGCGCGCTTCTCCAAGACAGTCGGCGAGTACGACGTCTACAGCTTCGCCGGCATCACCGGCGATTTCTCGCCCAACCATGTCGACAAGTCGTACATGGAAAAATCGAGCTACGGCCGGCTGCAGGCACACGGCGCCCTGATGGTCGGCTACATGTCGACCGCTTCCACGCTGGCAATTGCCAACACGCGCGCCAGCGCCGACGAGACGCCGGTGTCGCTCGGCTACGACCGCATCCGCTTCCTCGGCCCCGTCTACTTCGGCGACACGATCACCGTCGAATACCGCGTCACCGAGATCGATGTGGAGCGCCGCCGCTCGACTGCCAGCATCGAGATCAAGAACCAGGACGGCGCGCTGGTCACGGTCGGCACTCATATCCTGAAGTGGGTCAAGAACGCCAAGAAGTGATTTACCCAGGAGAAGCACGGCCATGAAAACCAAGCTCGACGGCCAGGTCGCCATCGTCACTGGCGCGGCCCGCGGCATCGGCCTCGCCATCGCCAAGTTGCTCGCCGAGCGCGGTGCCAAGGTGGTGGTCTGGGACCGCGACCTCGCTCCGCTGCAGAAAGCCGGCTTCAAGCCGGATGCGGCCGAGGTGGTGGATGTCGCCAGCTATCCTTCCATCGAGGCCGCCTTCAACAAGGCGCTGAAGGCCTTCGGCCAGATCGACATCCTGGTCAACAACGCCGGCATCAACGGCCCCATCAAGCCGACCTGGGAGTACCCGCTGGAGGACTGGGATCGCGTCATCGCCATCGACATGAATTCGGTGTTTTATGCCAGCCGCCTCGCCGCCAAGCACATGCGCGACCGCAAGCAGGGCCGCATCGTCACGGTCTCCTCGATCGCGGGCAAGGAAGGGGTGCCCAACATCTCGGCCTATTCAGCCGCCAAGGCTGGCGTGATCGGCTTCTCCAAGGCTCTGGCCAAGGAGCTGGCCGACTCCGGTGTCACGGTCAACTGCATCGCTCCCGCCATGACAGCCACGGATCTGCTCACCGGCATGACCGAGGAGCACATCCGCAACATGAAGGCCAAGATCCCCATGGGCCGCCTGGTGGAGGTCGATGAGGTGGCGGAGCTGGCGGCCTGGATCGCCAGTCCCGCCTGCAGCTTCACCACCGGCTTCGTGTTCGACATCACCGGTGGCCGCGCCACCTACTAGGAGCCGCACACATGAGCGACAGAACTAAGCTCGACGAGCGCCTGCTCGGCCTGCACCAGGTCACGGTGCTGCAGCAATGGTCGACGCAGCAGTTCATCGACGGCGTGCAGCGGCATGGTATCGGTGCGGTCGCCCTGTGGCGCGACAAGCTGCGCGAGGTCGGCGCCGCCGAGGTCGTGCGCATGCTGAAGGGCACGGGCCTGGTTGTAACCAGCCTGTGCGCGGCCGGTCTCATCACCACCCCGGATCCGCAGGAGACCATCGCGGCCATCGACGAGCTGAAACGGGCCATCGACGACACCGCGGCGGTCGGCGCCGGGTCATTGATGTTCGTCGCGGGCGGCGTCGACCCGCGCGACAAGAACCTGGAGTCCACCCGCAAGCGCGTGCTCGACCGCCTGGCGGCCCTTACTCCCTATGCGCGGGCCGCTGGCATCAAGATCGCGCTCGAGCCCCTGCATCCCATGACTTGCGGCCTGCGCTCCGTCCTGAACTCGACCAAAACCGCCAACGATTGGTGTGATGCCCTGCGCGCCGAGGACGTATTCGGCATCGCCATCGACACGTATGCCGTCTGGTGGGACCACGACCTCGAGCGCGAACTTGCCCGCGCCGGCAAGCGCATCATCAATTTCCACGTCGACGACTGGTTGGCCGACACCCAGGACCTGCGCCTCGATCGCGGCATGATGGGCGACGGCCTCATCGATATTCCGGGCATCCGCCGCATGGTGGAAGCGGCCGGCTACGACAGCTACCGCGAGGTCGAAATCTTCTCGCAGCGCGATTGGTGGAAGCGTGATCCCGACGAGGTGCTTCGCATCGTCAAGGAACGCTACCAGACTGCGGTTTGAGCAAGGACAGACGCACATGGCATTCGAAAATCCCAAAGTGGTCGTGATTGGCGCCGGCGCAATGGGCGGCCTGTTCGGCGGCCTGTTGGCCGAGGGCGGCCTCGACGTCACGCTGGTCGACACCTGGGGCGATCACATCTCAACCATCGCCTCCAAGGGCCTGCGCATTGTCGGAGTCGGTGGCAATCGTGCGATTCCCATCAAGGCGACCAGCGACGTCGGCACCGTCAAGGCGGCCGATGTTGTGTTGTTTCAGTGCAAGTCGTTCGCCAACGAGAGCGCTGCCAAGGCCGCCAAGCACCTGTTTACCGGCCAGCCGGTGGCCATCAGTTTCCAGAACGGCCTCGGTAACGAAGAGGCGCTCAGCAAGGTGCTGGGCGCCGAGAGCGTGATGGGTGGACTGACGGCACAGGCAGGGCTGGTCGAGGCGCCCGGCGTGGTGCGCAACTTCGGCGACCTGCCGACCACAATCGGCGAGATGGCGGGCGGCGTGTCGGCCCGCGCCACCTCCATCGCCGATGCGTTCACCCGGCATGGCCTGCCCACCAAGGCCAGCGCCGACATCAAGCGCGACAAGTGGAAGAAGCTGCTCGGCAACGTCGCGCTCGGCGCTATCTCGGCCGTGACCGATCTGCGTTCGTTCGAGATCATGCGCGTCGCCGAGCTGCAGGAGATCGTGTTCCGCTCGGTCGACGAGGCCGCCGCGGTTGCCAAGGCGGAAGGCATCGCGCTCGATGTTACCGAGGCGCGCGAGGTCCTCATGAAGCTGGTCGACACCTCGGGCGGCGGAACCGGCAACTCGAAGTCGTCGATGCGAGAGGACATCATCCGTCGACGCCGCACCGAGATTGATACCATTCATGGCTCCGTGCAGCGTCTGGCCCGCAAACATGGCGTGGCCACCCCCACCATCGACACCATGATCGCCCTCGTGAAGGGGCTGCAGTCCACCTACCTGCAGCAGTCCTGATCGACGCACACCGGAGAAGAGCGGTGACCATCAACAAGTTCATGTCGGCCGAAGCGGCCGTGGCGCTGATCAACGACGGCGACACGGTGGCGCTGATCGGCGGCGGCGGCGGCCTGGTCGAGGCGTCCTGCCTGCACGAGGCGGTGGAGAAGCGCTTCCTGTCCAGCGGCCATCCGCGCCACCTCACCGTCATTCATTCGCTCGGCATCGGCGACCGCAAGACGCGCGGCATGAACCGCTTCGCCCACGAAGGCATGGTCAGGAAGGTGATCGGCGGACATTGGGTATGGTCGCCGCGCATGCAGCAGCTCGCCAAGGAGGACAAGATCGAGGCCTACGTGCTGCCCGGCGGGGTCGCCATGCAGCTGTTTCGCGAGATCGGCGCCGGTCGGCCCGGCCTGTCTCACGCACGTCGGCCTCGGCACATTCCTCGATCCGCGCGTCGATGGCGGCCGCATGAACAAGGCGGCCAAGTCCGACCTTGCCGAGGTCGTCACCATCGATGGTCGGGAGCTGCTGCGCTACAAGCCGTTCCCCGTCAACGTCGCACTGATCCGCGGCTCGTTCGCCGATGCGCACGGCAACATCAGTCTCGACCAGGAGCCGGCCAACGTCGACATCTATGCCACCGCACTCGCCGCGCACAACTCGGGCGGCAAGGTGATTGTGCAGGTGCGCACGGCGGTGGAGGTCGGCGCCTTGCCGGCGCGCGCGGTGCGCGTGCCCGGTGCGCTGGTCGATGCCGTGGTGGTCGATCCGTCCCAGTCGATGGGCTATGACGTGGTCTACGACCCCACCATGTCGGGCGAGATCAAGGGGCCGCCGAGCCCGCCTTCGGCCGCTCCGTTCACAGTCCGTCAAGTCATCGCCCGCCGCGCCGCCGAGGAATTGCGCGACGGCGCCGTGCTCAACTACGGCTTTGGCATCCCGGACGGTGTCGCCAAGATCGTCGCCGAGCGCGGCCACCTCGACCGCTACTACCAGACCATCGAGCACGGCACCTACGGCGGCGAGCTGTTGGAAGGCACGCTGTTCGGCTACGCGCGCAACGCCACCGCCATGATCGACGGGCCCTCGCAGTTCGACTTCTACTCGGGCGGCGGCCTCGACATCGCCTTTCTCGGCTTCGGCGAGATCGACGCTACAGGCAACGTCAACGTCTCCAAGCTCGGCGGCGTGACGGTCGGGCCCGGCGGCTTCATCGACATCGCCCAGAACGCCAAGAAGGTGGTGTTCTGCGGCACCTTCGACGCCAAGGGCACGGATCTCGAGATCGGCGCGGGGCGCCTCACCGTCAAGCGCAACGGCGAGGTCGGCAAGCTCGTCACGGCAGGTGGAGCAGATCACCTATTCCGGCCGCGTGGCACTGGAGCGCTCCCAGGAGGTCGTCTACGTCACCGAGCGCGCCGTGTTCCGCCTGACCGACCAGGGCGTCACGCTGATCGAGGTGGCGCCCGGCGTCGACGTGAAGAAGGACGTGCTCGCGCGCATGCAGTTCGAGCCGCACATTCCACGCGAGCCGGCAATCATGGCTGCCGCACACTTCAAGGCATAACGGGAGGAAATCATGGCGCCAGTGCGCATTGCCGTCATCGGAGCGGGCCTGATCGGCCGCACGCACATCCAGGTGCTGCGAGCGGGCAATCCCGACTACACGCTGGCCGCCGTCGCCGACCCATCACCGGCCGCGGCCGAGGAGGCCAAGAAACTCGGCTATCCGATCTTTGCCGGTATCGAGGAGATGCTCGACAAGGCCAAGCCAGACGGTGCCATCGTAGCCGTTCCGAACCAGATGCACGTCACAGTCGGCAAGGCCTGCATCGCCCGCAAGGTCCCCATCATCATCGAGAAGCCGATCGCCGACGATGTGGCGTCAGCCCTCGAGTTGGTCGAGGCCGCGGAGAAGGCAGGCGTGGCGACCATGGTCGGTCACCACCGCCGCCACAACCCGATCATGCGCAAGGCCGCCGAGATCATCGCCAGCGGCGGCATCGGCCGCGTGGTGGCCGCCAACGGCCTGTGGCTCAGCCACAAACCAGAGCCCTACTTTGACATCACCTGGCGCAAGGAGCCGGGCGGCGGGCCGGTGCTGATCAACGCCATCCACGATATCGATTGCCTGCGCATGCTGTGCGGCGATGTCGAGACCGTCAGCGCCGCGACCGGCAACGCCGTGCGCAAGTTCGAGGTCGAAGACACCGCCGCCGCCGTGCTGCAGTTCAAGAGCGGCGCGCTCGGCACGTTGCTGGTATCCGACACCGTCTCGTCGCCCTGGTCGTGGGAATGGGGCTCGCGCGAGAACCCCAACCGGCCCATCGAGCCCGAAAACTGTTACATCATCGCCGGCACGCAAGGCTCACTGTCGGTACCAACCCTGCAGCACCGCTGGCACAAGCCGGGCGAGGAGAGCTGGGACATTCCCATGCTGCACATGCACGTTCCCGTCCGGCCCGCGGATGCCTATCATGAGCAGATGCGTAATTTCTGCGGTGTTATCCGCGGCACGGAGAAGCCCGTGCTCAGCGGCCGCGATGGCACGACCACGCTGGCAACGACGCTGGCCATCACGGAATCCGCGCGCAGGGGGAAACCGGTCCGGGTCGAAGAGATGCTCGCCCAGTCCAAGAAGTGAGGAGAGTTCCAAGTGAGTGAAGCAACCCGCGTGGCCTGCGTGATGGGCTGGCCGGCCAAGCAGTCGCGATCACCGAAGCTGCACGGCTACTGGATCAAGCGCTACAACATCGACGGCGACTATCGCGTGGCCGAGATTCCGCCCGAGGAGTTCCCGGCGTTCGTGCAGAGCCTCGCCAAGAACGGCTACGTCGGCGGCAACGTCACCATGCCGCACAAGGACGTGGCGTTCGCCCTGTCGGAGCCCGACGAGCGTGCCCGCGCGGTGGGAGCCGCCAACACCCTGTGGCTCGACAATGGCAAGTTGCGCGCCACCAACACGGACGTGGAAGGGTTCATCGGCGCCCTCGACGTCAATGCGCCGGGCTGGGACCGCAGCACCGATACCGCGGTCGTGCTGGGAGCCGGCGGCGCCAGCCGCGCCGTGATCTGCGGGCTGATCGAGCGCGGCCTCAAGACCATCCACGTCGTCAATCGGACCGCCGCCAAGGCGGCTGCCGCCAGAGATCGGTTCGGGTCAGCCGTGCATCCCGCGACCTGGGACGACGTTCCTCGCCTCCTGAACGGCACCAAGCTGCTGATCAATGCCTGCTCGCTTGGCATGAAGGGCCAGCCGGAGCTCAAGATCGATCTGTCGCCGATGGCCAAGGACGCGGTGGTGGCCGACATCGTCTACGTGCCGCTCAGGACCAAGCTGCTGGAGGCCGCCCAGCAGCGCGGCTTCAAGACGTCCGACGGCCTCGACATGCTGCTGCATCAGGCCGTGCGCGGCTTCACTCTTTGGTTCGGCAAGAAGCCGGAGGTCACCAAGGAGCTGCGCGAGATGCTGGCCGCCGACGTCATGAAATCGACCTGACGCCAACCGGTCATCCCGGAACGCGCGCCAGCGCGAATCCGGGACCCAGGCGGCGCCTACCCCGCCCCAGGCGGCGCCTACCCGCCCCACGCGGCCGGGTTGGCGCGCATCCAATCGGCATAGGCGCGCACGCCGGTGTCCAGCGAATGGGTCGGCGCGTAGCCCGTATCCGACAGAAACTTGTCGCCCGCCAGCGGCCCACGAATGCTGGTGTAGCGCGTCCATGGCTCGGTGCCTGGCCCAAGCTCGAAGACCGCACCGGGCACCGCCTTTTGCACTGCCGCCGCTACCTGCGCGACCGTGAGGTTGATGCCCGGCCCGAGGTGGTAGTTGGCAAAGCGCAGCTCCGGCGCACTCGCCGCCGCCAGCAGACCCTCCGCCACGTCACCGACGAAGGTGAAGCTCGCCGCGAAGTCGGCGCCACCTTCGCGGATTGCTTCCCCGCGTAGCGCACGCAGCAGATACGACGGGATCGGGCCCCGCGTCGGCTGATCGGAAATGACGGGCGGGCCATACACCCAGGAGATGCGCACGGTGGACGCTGAAAGCCCGTACTCCGTGCGGTACATGCGCGTGAGCTGTTCGGCGCACACCTTGGTGGTGCTGTAGACATTGGCCGGCGCGGTCGCCTCGTCCTCCAGGATGGGGCTCCTGGTATCAGCCCGCAGCTGAAACACCGAGCCGGTGCTGACCAGTAGGAAGCGGCGCCAGGACTTGGTGCGCGCGCTCTCCAGCAGGTTGGCGGTGGCGCCGACGTTGCCGGCAACGGCCAGCAGTGGCGCCGGCCGTGCATAGGCCTCGTTGGAGACGGCCGCGGCATGAATGCAGGCATCCACGCGATGCGCATCGGCCAGCGCGCGCACAGCTTGGGTGTCCGCAAGGTCGCATTGCAGCCATCTCACGCCAGCGCCGACCGCCCCGGCGCGCGCCGCATCGAAGGTGCCGCGATAGAGCGCAATAACCTGGAGGCCGCGCTGTGTTGCCTGGCGCACGATCTCGTAGCCAACGTGGCCCATCGCGCCGGTGACAAGCAGCGTCATGTTCGGTCCCGATTTTGTTGCTGGCCTATGCGCCGAACCCGAACCAACGGCGCGGCGTGTCCCACAATATCTTCTGGCGATCTGCGGGATCGGGGACGAAGCTCTCGAACAGCTTCAGCAGCGGCCCGTAGTCGATGCGCTCGGTCGCCTTCAAGAACGGCCAGTCGGATGCCCACACGCAGCCGTCTGTCGTGAAGGCATCGAGCAGCGCCCGCACGAACGGCCGTACATCCTCGTGCGGGTGCGGCCGGCGTGAGAACTTGGCGTAACCTGAGAGCTTCACGCAGGCGCGGCCGGAACGACCGAGATCCAGCAGTGCCTGGAAGCCCGGCTGGTCCAGTCCGGCGCCGATGTCCGGCCGCCCGCAGTGGTCGATCGCCATGCGCACGCGCGATTTGTCGAGCAGGGGATGGAAGGCCGCCAGCTCATCCTTCTCGGCCTGGATCTGCAAAACCATGTCCAGGTCCGCCAGCCGAGCCAGCAGATCGTGCGCCCCCAGGTAATACTCGACACCCTCGAGCGTCGAGTTGAAGGCGATGCCGACGATGCCCTTCCCCTTCAGGGCGGCGAGCTCCCTGCTGCCGATGTCGAGCGGCACGACCGCGATGCCCTTGCAGCGGCCGTCGCTACGCGCGATCGCATCGAGCACCGGGCGGCTGTCCGTGCCGTATCCGGAATTGGGGCCTACGACCAGCGCATAGCGCACGCCGTAGCAGTCCATTACATGCCGATACTGCAGCGCGGTCGCGACCTCCTGTCCGGACGGCCGGTAGGCGGTGTCGCGCTGGTAGGGAAAGCCAGCCGGATCCAAGACGTGGTTGTGACAGTCAATCTTCGGTTCATCGAATATCGACATCGTGCGGCTCAGCTAAGCGGCAGCATCACGTGCTGGGTGAAGGCTGGCCGCTGCCGCAGCCGATCGTACCAGCCGCGCAGGTTGGGCAGCTCCGCATGCTGCACGGGCAGGGCGTACCAGCGATAGGTCGCGACCCCGACCGGGATGTCGGCAACCGTTAACGAGTCTCCCAGCACGTAGGGCTGCTTGGCCAGATGCGCGTCGAGCTTGCGCAGCGAATGCTCGGTGGCCTCGGCGGCCTTGCGCAGAGCGTCAGCGTCGCGCTTCTCGGGTGGTGTGCGGATCAGGCCGAGGAACAGAGGCGTCAAGGCGCCCGGCATGATCGTGCTTTGCTGCCAGTCCATCCACATCTCGGCCTTGGCGCGGCCGGCTGGATCGGTCGGCATCAGCGTGCCCGGCGCGTGCTTGGCCGCCAGATAGCGCACGATCACGTTCGATTCCCACAGCACCAAGCCGTCATCCTCGATGGTCGGTACGAGGCGGTTGGGATTGTAGGTCGCATACCAGGCCTCGTTGACGATGCCGTGCGCCATGCCCGCATCGACGCGCTCGGGCTTGAGGCCGAGCTCGCCGACGGTCCACATCACCTTCTGCACGTTGATGGAGTTCGTGCGGCCCCAGATCTTGAGCATGGCTCCCGTGGCCCCTAAGCCTTCACCTTAGCCTCGACGCCGAGAATGCCTGACGGCTTCACCATCAGCACGAAGATCAGCAGCACGAAGGCATAGACGTCCTTGTAGGTGCCGGAGACGAAGCCGGCGCCCAGGCTTTCGACCACGCCGACCAGGAGTCCACCCAGCACCGCCCCCGGCAGGCTGCCGAAGCCGCCCACCACGGCGGCCGCGAATGCCTTGATGAGCACGCCGATGCCCATCTGCACCTGCACATAGTTGATCGGCCCGATCAGCACGCCCGCGGCCGCCCCGAGCGAGCAGCCAATGCCGAAGGTGAGCGATATCATCAGCGGTACGTTGACACCGCTCAGGTAGGCGATGTCCTTGTTGTAGGCGACGGCGCGCATGGCGAGCCCCAGCATGGTCTTCCTGAGCAGCAGGTTGAGGCCGAACATCAGCGTGAGGGCTGCCAGGACGATCCACACGTACGACATCGGCAGGGCCAGATTGCCGATTTCGAGCGGCATGCCGAACGGCACCGGAAACGGCAGGGGCTTGGCGCCCCAGATCAGGAAGGCGACGTTCTGCAGCACGATCGACATGCCGAAGCCGGCAATGATCATGCCCATGCCGGCAACGGTGTAGCCGCCGCCCGAGCGCGTCAGGCGCCGGTAGAACAGGCGCTCGATCAACACGCCGACCAGCCCGGTGAGGATGACCGCCAGCAGCAGCGTCGGCACATACGGCAAGGAGAGCTTCTGGAACAGCATGAGGCCGATGAAGGCACCCAGCATGTAGATCTCGCCGTGCGCGAAATGCACGATGTCGAGGCCGGAGAAGATCAGCGATATGCCGAGCGCGACCAGGGCGTAGACCATGCCGACCGACAGGCCGATGATCACGAGGTCTATGACGTAGTCCACGGCTTAGTGTCCCGATTCCGAAGTTCGCCTGCCTTCGCCGCCAGTGTCCCGGGCGAACTTCGGAATCATAAGGGACACTAGAGTCATTACTTTGCCAGTGTGATTCAGATCGAGAAATTCGCTCCGAACCATGCCGCAAACTCTGGCGAATTTCTCGATCATCACACTGGTCACCTAGAGTTGCGCTTCGCGATTGGCGACCGTACCGCCAAGGTACGAAAGCCTGACGTTGTCGTCATGGATGAGGTTCTCGGCCGGCCCTTCGATGTGGATGACGCCATCCTTGATGACGTAGCCGTACTGGGCCAGCAGCAGGGCCATGCGCACGTTCTGCTCGACCATCAGCACCGTCATGCCGTCGCGCGTGATGCGATGGATGGTGCGGAAGATGTCCATCACCACCTGCGGGGCCAGCGCCGCGCTCGGCTCGTCGAGCATGATCATCTTCGGGCTCGACATCAGGCCGCGCCCGATACAGACCATCTGCAGCTGGCCGCCGGACAGCGTGCCCGAGAGCTGATTGCGCTTCTCCTTCAGGATCGGGAAATAGCCGTACACCCGCTCCAGCGCGCTGGCCGTCTTGGCGCGGTCGCCGACGGTGTAGGCGCCGAGGCGAAGGTTCTCCTCCACCGTCATGCCGGGGAAGGCTTCCTTGCCCTGCGTCACCTGCACGAGGCCGCGGCGCACGATCTTGTCGGGCCGCAGTCCGTCGATGCGCTGCGCCGTCGAAGGTGATGGAGCCGCTCCAGGGCTTGATCAGGCCGGAGGTCGCCTTGAGCAGGGTCGATTTGCCGGTGCCGTTGCCGCCGAGCAGCGCAACGATCTGGCCGCGATCGACCTTGAGGCTGGCGCCGTTCAGGATCTGCACGCTGCCGTAGCCGCCAACCAGGTCCTTGATGTCCAGCATGCGCGTTTCTCTAGGCCTTACTCAAACTCTTGGCTGTACGATGCTCACGCGGACTTGAGGAAGGCCCGGACCTCTTCGTCCTTCATCTCCTTGCCGAGGTAGGCCTCGATCACGCGGTGATTGTCCTTGATCTCAGCCGGCGAGCCTTCGGCAATCTTCTCGCCGTGCTCGAGCACGCTGACCGTCTCGCAGGTCTCCATCACCACCTTCAGGATATGCTCGATGATGACGACCGTGAGCCCGAAGCGGTTCTTAAGCGCCAGCACCGTGTCGAGCAGGATATCGACGTTGACCGGCGACAGACCGGCCGCCGGCTCGTCCAGCATCAGCAGCTTGGGCTTCATGGCCATGGCGCGGCCGAGCGCCAGCAGCCGCCGCTGCCCACCCGACAACTCGCCGGCCGGCATGTCGGCGAAGTCGGCAAGCCCGATGAAGGAGAGCAGCTCCATCATCTCCTCGCGCACGCGCCGCTCCTCGGCCCATACCTTGCGCGATCCGACGACGGCCGAGGCCGACCCGTAGCGCATCAGGCTGTGGTGTCCGATCAGCATGTTCTCCAGCACGCTCATGCCGGAAAAGATGCGCAGCATCTGGAAGGTACGCGCAATGCCCCGGCGCGCGATCTCGTGCGACTCCCAATTGGTGATGTTCTCGCCGTCGAACACGATGCTGGCGCCGGGCTCGGGCCTGTAGACGCCGGAGATCAGATTGAAGAGGGTCGACTTGCCGGAGCCGTTGGGCCCGATGATGCCCCGCACCTCGCCCTGCTTCACCGACAGGTCGACCTTCGACACGGCCGTCATGCCGCCGAAGCGCTTCGTCAGATTCTTGACCTCGAGCAGCATGGGTCAGGCTTTCTCGGTCTTGGCCGCGGCATTGGCGTCGGCCCTGCGCTTGCGGATGGCGTTGAAGCGCCGACGCACCAGAAAATGGTCGATCATGCCGCCAATGCCGCGCGGCATGTACATGACGGTGAGCACGATCACCGAGCCGAACATCACCATCCGGTACTGATAGTAGTCGCGCGTCAGGTCGTCGATGATGGTCACGACGATCGCACCGATGACGCCGCCCCAGATGTGGCCGATGCCGCCGAACACCACCATCAGCAGTAGGGTGACCATCTCGGTGATGGTGTAGCTGTTGGGGTGCAGGAAGCCCGGCGCCATGTGCGCCTGCAGGCTGCCCGCGCAACCGGCGTAGAGGGCGCTCAGCACGAAGGCGATCACCTTGTACTTGCGCACATTGACGCCGCTGGCGGCCGCCGCCAGCGGATCCTCGCGCAACGCTTTGAAGGCGCGGCCGATGTCGGAGCTCAGGATGCTGAACGAGAAGTACAGCCCCAGCAAGGCGAACGGCATCACGATGTAATAGTAGGAGCGATGATCGCCGAAGCTGAAGCTGCCGATGTGGGGCGATGGGATGCCCTCGTAACCTATGGAGGCGCCCAGCCAGTCGGTTCCGGAGATGACGATACGCACCGACTCGGCAAGACCGAGCGTGGCCAGCGCCAGATAGGCACCCTCGAGCCGGAACGAGGGAATGCCAACGATCGCGCCCGCCAGCGCCGTGACCAGCATGGCGGCCGGCAGTGCTCCCCAGAACGGCAGACCGAGCTTGGTTGCGAACACGGCCGATGCGTAGGCACCGATCGCCGTCAGCGCGATATGGCCGACCGTCACCTGGCCGGCGAAGCCTTTGACGATGTTGAGGCCCACCGCCAGGATGATGTTGATGCAGATGATGTTGACGACATACTGCGTGTAGGCGTTCGACAGGAAGAAGGGCAGCGGCACCAGAAGCGCGCAGGCGATGATCCAGGGCACGATCGGGTGCATCGCGCCGACGCGCGAAACGGGTGCGTCGCTCGCTGCGTTCTGCTCGGCGGTCTTGGCAATATCTGCGGTCACGGTGTGCTTACGGTGCGGTCGATCATTTGATGGCGGAAGTGGCCGGGACCGGCAGCCACCGCAATGGTGGCCGCCGGTCGGCGATCAATCAGGCGCCTTAGAGGCCGAAGTCCGGCTCGAACGACACGCGGGCCAGCACAGCCATGTCGTAGTCCTTGCCGCCCTTGGTGTACTCCACGAGGATGCCCGTCCGGTTGCCGTCGCGGCATTGCGGCGTGGGGTCGGCGCAGAAGCTGATCGGGCCCGACGCCAGACCGCTGTAGTTCTTGATGCCGGCGAAAGCATCGCGGATCGCGGTGCGGTCGGCCTTCAGGGAGGCATCAGTCAGCTCGAGCTTGGCGTTCTTCAGGGCCAGCTTGATGAGCTGCGCCGTCTCGTAGGCCTGGCTGAAGTCGTGGTCCGGGCAGCGCACGTTGTACTTGGTCTGCACCATCTTCACGAATTCCTGTGCCACGGGGCGCTCGTCCTTGCAGGAGAACGCGGCGGCGAACGTCAGACCGACGGCCGTGTCACCGGCCAGCTCCGGCACCGGCGCGTTGGAGGCAGCGGAAGCAGCCACGCGACGCACCTTCTTGGGGATGCCGACCTCATAGGACTGCTGCGTGATGCGGGCGATGGCATCGAGCTGTCCGCCGATTGCCAGCACATCCGGATTGAGCGACTTGATCTTCAAGCAGGTGCGCGCGGAAATCGAGATCGGTCTCCTGCATCTGCGCCTCGTAGAGCGGCTTTTCGTTGTAGGTCTTCTCCATGAAGGACATGTAGTCCCTGGCAAAGCCGATGCCGGCGCCGTCCGTGGTGTAGAGGTAGGCGACCTTCTTGCCGACGTTCTCGGACAGGTACTTGGCATGCACGGAGGCGTAGAACCGCTCGGACACCGAGGTGCGGAAAATCCACGCGCTGCCCTTCTTGGTGATGTTGGCGTTGGTCGAGTGCGGCACGATCTGCGGCACCTCTTCCTTGGTCGTGACATCGACCATCGGCATCGTGACGGAGCTGCAGGTCGAGCCCATCACCAAGTGCACCTTGTGCTGGTGAATGAAGCGATTGACGTTGGCGATGCCTTTGTCCGGCTTGCATTCGTCGTCGAGCAGTATGACCTCGATCTTCTTGCCGTTGATGCCGCCCGACGCGTTGACCGCCTCGAGCTCTTCCTTGGCCATCTGGCCGTACTTCAGCCCGTTATCCACGATCATGCGCAGCGTGATGCCGATGCGAATCACGCCATCCTGGGCTTGGGCCGGCGCAGAGACGAGTCCCGTGGCAAGCATGGCGGCCGGCAGCAGCGCCAGCACCGATCGATTTGCGTATTGCGTCATAGGCGTTCCTCCACTCTCGTCTCTGATTGGACGTGCTTTGACATCAGACTAGTTCTGCGCTCGGCAAACGCCAATCTCGGACTGGCATCGTTGTTATTGGGGGGACGGTGTCGCGCGCCGGGCCGCACACTGGCTGCGCGCTCGGATCCTAATCGCCGAGGCCACAACTGCTGTCGAAAATTCCCCCTGTCGTTGGTCGAGCGACCCTGCTTCCGACCCCCGATGAGGTCAATGACCAAGGTTTGCGACCAACTTAACCTAATGTTACTTCGGCACAATAGGGGAGTGCTGCCTGCCGGGATGGTTCACAACGCCTATTCGCGAACTGCATCAATAGCTTGCTACTTGGGCGAGACCAGCCGAATGCATCGGGGCGGCACCGCGCCTGAGTCGATGCACCCCGGATGCCTAGCTTTGCTTTTCACCCTATGAAAACGGGACAGGCCCGAAGGGCTAGTAGCCTCCGCGCGAACCGCCCCCGTACGAACCGCCCCCATAGGTGTCGGGCGACCGAGGCCCGTCGCCGGTGTTGGCGGCACACGCGCCGATGCCGAGGCATACAATGACTGTGAGCAAGGTGATGATGCTACGCATGCTCCCCCTCGATGTTTGGCTTACGTTTGATGGTGCCAATCGATGGGGCATCCCCGCTGCTCGCATCATGGCGCAATGATCATTGGCCCGAAATCCGGCAGCCTCAAGGCCTGCTAGCAGTTCCGTTACCGCTCGCCCAACGCGACTTTTTGCGAAACGCGTCTGGGACTAGTGCGCCGAACCGGTTGCGCGCTCGACGTTTCGGGGCGACCTTCCATATGGCCCCGCAGCGAGGCGATGAAGTGCTCGCAATAGCTCGATAGGGTCGCGTCCTTGCGGTAGGCGATATAGGTCTGGAACGAGGTCGGCTCGGCAATCTCCAGGGCGCGCAGGTTCGACCAATTGTCCGCCGCCAGAGTAAACTCGTCGATGATGGCGACGCCCAGACCATTGGTGACGAGGGCGCAGACCGTCGAGCCGAAGCGGGCTCGGATCGTGATCTCATAGGCCAGGCCATGGTTGGAGAATACGCTGGCCAAAATCCGCCCATAAGGGTCGTTGGGATCGATGCCGATCAGGGGATATTTGACGATCTGCTCGGCCGGCACACGGTCGCGCTTGGCCAGCGGATGCCCCTCCGGGACGATGCACTTGAGGCGCCCCTTCGCCAGGGGCTCGAAGGTCAGCATGGGATGCTCGACCTTGTGGCTGACAGCGACCACCTCGCCCTTGCCGAGCAGCAGGTAGTTGATAGCCTCCTCGATCTTCAGGATGTCGATGTCGATCAGCAGGTTTGGATACCTGCGCCGCACATCGGCAATCGCCCGCGGCACCATGACGTTGGAGATGCTCGGCACGGAGCCTATCTTCAGCTCAGCGTCTGCCCCTCGCTTGAGGCGTGTGATCAGAAACTGCAGGTCCTCGACCTTGTCATACACGCCATTGATCTGGCTGAAGATGTCGTTGGCTTCGCGCGTCGGGGTGTAGCGTCCTGCCTTGCGGCTGAACAACTTGAGGCCGAGCAGCCCTTCCGCGTGCTTCATGACGCGGCTGATGCCGGGCGATGATACATTGAGCAGGCGTGCAGCGCCGCCGACGCTGCCCGTTACCATGATGGCCCGGATGACCTCGATCTGGCGGAGTGTGAGCATGTGCGACGCAACGACAATCCGTGTCACTATGAGGCCGCTGCTGTGGGCCCGACCGCAAGTCCACACCGCGCCGAACCCCAACTTGCCGCATCCGGCGGCCGGCAGGTTGAGCAAAGGTAACATGAAGTTAAGGGCACTCGAAATTTTGGTTATTGACGGCATGGTTGCGGGCGGAAACGATCCCGGTTCAGTGTCCCCGACTTCGAGAATTCGCCGACGCCCGCGCGTGGCATCGCGCAGGCCGATTTGCGTGCCTGTTCCGAACGCCGTTCCGACTGAGCGCACAGTTCACCCAGCGCATGCACGCGACGGGGCCGGCCCACGCACTCCGGCACGGGCGCGATCGCCGCAGGAGGGCACATGAAGCTGTCGATTGCCACGGTTTGCCTGAGCGGTGGACTTGGCGAAAAGCTCGATGCCATCGCAGCCGCCGGCTTCAAGGGCGTCGAGATCTTCGAGAACGATCTGCTGTCCTTCAACGGCACGCCTGCCGACGTGCGCAGGATGGTGGGCGATCTCGGTATGCAGATCATTACGTTCCAGCCCTTCCGCGACTTCGAGGGCATGACCGGCGACAAGCGCACCAAGGCCTTTGCGCGTGCCGAGCGCAAGTTCGACCTCATGCAGGAGCTCGGCTGCGACCTGCTGCTGGTCTGCTCCAACATCTCGCCGGACAGCGTCGGCGGCATCGATCGCGCCGCAGCCGACCTGCATGAGCTGGGCGAGCGCGCCGCGAAGCGCGGCCTGCGCGTCGGCTTCGAGGCCCTGGCCTGGGGGCGCCACGTCAACGACTACCGCGATGCCTGGGAGGCGGTGCGCCGCGCCGACCACAGGGCGATCGGACTGGTGCTCGACAGCTTCCACATCTTGGCACGCAAGACCGACCTGAAGGCGATGCGCTCGATTCCGAGAGACCGCATCTTCCTCGTTCAGATTGCCGACGCGCCTGCCCTCGACATGGACCCCCTGTCCTGGAGCCGGCACTTCAGGAACTTTCCGGGCCAGGGTGATCTGCCCGTTCTGGATTTCATGGAGGCGCTGCAGGCCACTGAGTTCGATGGGCTGCTGTCGTTGGAAATCTTCAACGACCAGTTTCGCGCAGGCTCGGCGCGCAGCGTGGCCATCGATGGCCGTCGCTCGCTGCTCTACCTGATGGACGAGCTGCGCATCCGCACCGGCGTGACGCACAAGTCGCTACCGGCGCTGCCGACCCGATCGAAGTGCCTCGGCACCGAGTTCATCGAGTTCACCGTCGATGAGGACAGCGAAGCCCGCTTCGCAACGCTGCTGCGCAGCCTCGGGTTCGTCAAAGCCGGCGTGCACAGGTCGAAAGCGGTGACGCGCTGGTCGCAAGGCGCGATCAACATGGTCATCAACACCGACAAGGAAGGCTTCGCGCACTCCTACAACATCACGCACGGCACGTCCGTATGCGCCATCGGCTTCATGGTCGACGATGCCGGCAAGACGCTCGATCGCGCGCAGCGCCTGCTCGATCAGCCGTTTCGGCAGGCCGTCGGCCCCGGCGAGCTGGAAATTCCGGCCGTGCGCGGTGTGGGCGGCAGCCTGCTCTACTTCATCGATCCCAAGAGCGATCTGGCTCGCGTCTGGGACGTCGAGTTCGAGCCGACCAGCGAAGATGCCAAGAAGACCAGCGCCGGCCTCACCAACGTCGATCACATCTCGCAGTCGATGCACTACGAGGAAATGCTGACCTGGCTGCTGTTCTATACCTCGCTGCTCGACCTCTCGAAGACGCCCGAGCAGGACGTGCTGGACCCCGGCGGCCTGGTCAAGAGCCAGGTCGTTCAGGCGAGCGACGGAGCCCTACGGCTGGTGCTGAACGCCTCGCAGTCCAAGCATGCGATGTCCTCGCGCTTCCTGTCGGAGGCGTTCGGCTCCGGCGTGCAGCACATCGCCTTCGCCACATCCGACATCTTCGCCACCGTCAAGCATCTGAAGGCCAATGGCGTGTCCCTTCTACCTGTCCCCGAGAACTATTACGACGACGTCGAGAGCAAGACCGACTTGACCGCCGAACAGATCGACGCGCTCAGGCAGCACAACCTGCTCTATGACCGGGACGCCAGCGGCGAGTATCTGCAGGCCTATACGCAGACCTTCGAGGACCGCTTCTTCTTCGAGATCGTGGAGCGGCGGGGCTACAAAGGCTTCGGCGCCAGCAACGCACCCATACGGCTGGCAGCCCAATCGCGTCTGGTCAGCAACGCGTCGCCATAAGCAAGGAAACCGAGGAGACGGCCAAGTGGACTTTTCCTTGTCCGACGAGCAGCGGCTGCTCATCGATACCGTGCGCAAGTTCGTGGCCAGCGAGCTTGCCCCCCTCGAGGACGAGGTCGAGCGAACCGGCACGCTTACCCCTGCTCAGGCCCGCTCGATCTTCGAGAAGTCCAAGGCGCTCGGCCTCTATGGCATGAACATGCCGACCGAGCTCGGCGGCGGCGGGTTGTCGGCAGTCGACACCATGCTGGTCGAGGAGCAGTTCGGGCATACCACTGACATCCTCATTCGCCGCGCTTTCGGCAACGTCTACGAAGTGCTGCTCGCCTGCCAAGGCGCGCAGAAGGAACGCTGGCTGCTGCCTGCCGTGCAGGGCGAGCGTATCTGCTGCATCGCCATCACCGAGCCGGGTGCCGGCTCGGACGCGGCCGGTATCACGACGCGCGCGGTGCGTGACGGAAACGGATGGCGGCTCACAGGGCAGAAGCACTTCATCAGCGACGCAGTGTGGTCCGACTTCTTCGTCGTGTCGGCCAAGACGGACAACAGCCGTGCCTTCTCTCTGTTCCTGGTCGACAAGAACCTACCCGGCATCACGATCGGCCGCGACCAGCCGATGATGGGCATACGCGGCACCGGCCATGTCGAGCTGGTGTTCGACAACGTCAAGCTCGACGGCGACACCCTGCTCGGCGGCGAAGGCAACGGCATGAAGCTGATCCTGGAGACGCTGGGCCGCGTGCGCCTCGCCCAGGTTGCAGCCCGCGCGGTCGGCAAGGCGCTCCAAGGTGCTGGGGCTGGCCACCGACTACGCCAAAGAGCGCAAACAGTTCGGCAAGGCGATCGGCGACTTCCAGTTCATCCAGCAGTTCATCGCCGACAGCGTGATCGAGGTCAACGCGGCCCGCTACATGGTATTGCGCGCTGCCTGGGAGATCGATCAAGGCAACGACGCACGCGATTGGATCTCGATGGTCAAGGTGCAGGCGGCCGAGACCCTTGGACGTGTCGTCGACCGGGCCGTGCAGGTGTTCGGCGGCATGGGCTTCTGCAAGGACCTGCCGATCGAACGCTACTACCGAGACGCGCGCATCTTCCGTATCTTCGACGGCACATCCGAGATCCATCGCGGGCTGGTGGCGCGCGCGACGCTCAAGAAAGGCGCGCCGCTGTTCGACATTGGCGCCTGAGCCAACATAAGCGACGCCGCTAGGGCTTGCGCGAATAGTCGGTCAGTTCCTCGGAGAAAGAGTTCGCGCAGCCGTCCCTCGAAGCGTCCCTCCGTTTTCTTCCTCACCCACCGGTTGATGGCCGGTGCGTACCAGACCACATATGTCCACGTCGACGACTTGGTTTGATCCATCGTGTTGATCAGTCGTACGGTCATGTCGATACGGAACGTGTCGAACGTCCCGGCCGGCGTCGTGATTTGCTCCTGCCCCCCGACTTTGGCATGCTCGTCGGCCCGGAAGGCGGCGCCGGACCGCATATTGGTGGCGTTGGCTTCGGCCCGCCACTCCTTGCCGACCTCCAGCGGCCTTTTTATTCCTACTCCAGCCGGGTTGACCTTCCAGATGCTGTCGTCGATCCGCCCCCAGTCGAGATCGAAGACCATCGTTTGCGGATGGTCCTTGCCACGATAGGTGGTCCGCGCTGTGATCTCCTTGTCGGTGACTTCGATGACGACGAGCGTGATCGCATTTCTGAGGTCGCCGGTCGCATCATCCTTGATGTCGTACGACCAGCGATCGCCGACGCGAACAGGACCGGGATCGGCGGCCTGCGCCGCATACATCCCCGGCCACGCGAGCAGGACGGCCAGACCGATCGCGCCAAGGTATCTCGACATCTGGCCCGCATCTCCCGTGCAAACAATCGCAGCAGTGGCGCCTCACTGGCGCGGGTAGGCAAATGCATCGGGGAGCACTTCGTCGCCGGACGACCGATGCCCCAAGAGTGTGCCTGGGAGGGACATCGGCTCCTCATCATCCGGCGCTACGGTTTTCGGGAGTAGTCGGTCAGCTCCTCGGTGTGCGAGTCACGCAGGCGACCCTCGATCTGGACCTTGTAGGTCCTGCGCACCCAGCGATTGACGGCCGGCGCATACCAAAGTGCGATGTTGACAGTTGCGGCCTTGGTCTGGTCGTTGGAGTTGACCTGCCGCATGGTGGTTTCCATCTTGAACGTGTCAAAGGTGCCAGCGGGCGTCGTGATCTTTTCCTGGGCGACGATCTTGGACTGGCCAGTGGTGCTCAGGGCGGTTCCGTTCTGAAACTGCGTCGCCTTGTTCTCGAAGCGCCACTCCTTGCCAACCTGCAGTGGGAGTTGGACGCCCGCGCCGTCCGATGGCCGGAACTTCCATACGTCATCGTCGATGCAGACTCCAGCCCGGGTCGAATACGATCTGGCGTGGACGCGCGGCTCCCCGGGTCGAAACGCGAGTGTTGATCTCCGTGTCCGAAACCGCGATCACGACGACAGTTGTCGTCTGTTTCAAGTCGCCGGTTATTTCGTCCGAGATCTCGTAGACCCATCGGTCGCCGGGCAGGACGCCTGCGACATCGGCTGTTTGCGCCTCTGCCGGTCGAAAACAGCCAACGACCATCGCCACAACGACGAATAACCACTGAGTCTTCAAAAGTAACCTCCTCTTCGGGGCCTCGGGTGGTCGAGACCGGGATGGCATTGCCGCTGATGACAGGCATCTGGGAGCGCAAGAGGTGAACTCTGCAGCTCGCACGGCAGTGCGACACCACTGTGTCCAAGGCGAAATCTTGCCCAAGATCGGAAGCATCGCTCACCGCACTGCAGTCGTCGGCCGAGCCGATGCGGGCCGCGATGCGCAAGGTGGCGTTTCGACCTGGTTCGGCTGAACAGACCACGCCGTTGCATGGCCGCATCGAAATTGATCCACAACGTCAATGGCTGATTTGCATCCCCCTGGGCGAAAAGACGCGATTGCGTCTCTTGACCGAGTACGCCGCCTCCAGGTTGAATAGGGGTTTGCGAGATGAGCAGTCCGGAAAGCGCCAACCCATGTTCGACTTCGACCGCGTGATCGAGCGCCGCGGCACGCATGCGACAAAATGGGACAACATGGCGCGGCTATCGGGCATCGAAGCGCCCGACGCCATCCCGATGTGGGTAGCGGACATGGATTTCGCCGCACCGTCGGGCGTGACGGAAGCCCTGACGGAAGTGAACAAGCGCGGAGTGCACGGCTACTATGCCGACACGGGCAGCTGGGCGGCCGCACTTGCCGAGTGGATGGCCCGCCGGCATGGCCTCCGCGTCGATCCCGCCTGGGTCAGCCCCACGCCCGGAGTGGTGTCCGGGCTCGGCCTCATCCTGCAGGCGGTGAGCGCGCCGGGCGACGAGGTGGTGGTGTTCCCGCCCGCGTACCACGCCTTCCGCAGGATCATCCTCGCCAACGAGCGGCGCATTCTCGATGCGCAGTTGGTCGAGACCGATGGCCGCTACGTCATGGACCTCGATGCATTGCGCAAAAAGCTGACGCCGCGCACCAAAGTCGTGTTCTTCTGCAGCCCTCACAATCCTGGCGGCACGGTCTGGACACCAGCCGAGATCCGCGCCCTGGCCGCGTTCTGCGCCGAGCACGATCTGATCCTGGTGTCCGACGAGATCCATTGCGACCTGGTCTTTGCCGGCGCCAGGCACACGCCGACCCTGACCGCCGCTCCGGAGATCGCCGACCGCCTGATCACCACCGTTGCCGCGACCAAGACCTTCAATCTTGCGGGCGCGCACGTTGGGGCGTGTGTCACCTCCAACGCGGCGCTGAAGCGCGGTATCGACGCGCGTGTCATGGCGAGCGGACTAGGCTCCTACAACAGCTTCGGCATGATTGCGACCGAGGCGGCCTGGCGCACCGGCGAGGCCTGGCTCGACGCGCTGCTGCCGTACCTGACCAAGAACCGCGATCTGTTCGATGCGCGCATCGAAGCCGCAGCGCCGGGCGCACGCTCCATGCGGCTCGCCGCGACCTATCTTGCTTGGGTCGATTTTTCCGGCACCGGCCTGCCGGCCGAGGAGGTCTCCAACCGGGTCAAGGAGCGCGCGCGCATCTTTGCCAGTCCCGGTACGCAGTTCGGACCTGGTGGCGAAACCTGGCTGCGCTTCAATTTTGCGACGCCGCGGCCGATCCTCGAAGAGGCGCTCGGTCGTCTGGACGAGGCATTTCGGGATTTGCGGACGAGCAGGTGAGCGCTGGACGATGAAAAGACCTGTAGTCGGCGTGATCGGCAATCTGCATCGCATCGAAAACCGGTTCAACGTGCAAGGCGTCGGAGAACGCAGCCTGCGCGCCGTGGCCGAGGTGACCGATGCGCTGCCGCTGATGTTTGCCGGCACGCCCGAGATCACGGATCTGGGCGGGCTGCTCGATATGGTCGACGGCATCATGCTGACGGGTGCCCGGGCCAATGTGCATCCAACCCGCTTCCGCACCGATCCGCATCCCAAGCACGAGCCCTATGACGAGCAGCGCGATGCGCTGGCCCTGGCGCTGGTCGAGGCGTGCGTTGCCAAGGGTGTGCCAATCTTCGGCATCTGCCGCGGCTTGCAGGAGATGAACGTCGCTTATGGCGGCACCCTGCATCCCGAGATCCGGGAGCTGCCGGGCCGTATCAACCATCGCATGCCGCGCCTGCCGACCGGCGAGATTCATCCCGACCCCGCCGTCGTGTTCGCCGACCGCCATGACGTCAGGTTGGTTCCGGGCGGTGAGTTTGCGCGATTGCTTGGCCGCGAGACCATCCGCGTAAATTCCCTGCACGGACAGGGCATTCTCGAGCCCGGCGGGAGGATCGTTATCGAGGGGGTGGCCGACGACGGAACGATCGAGGCCATCCGTATCGCGGATGCGACAGGCTTTGCGCTCGGCGTCCAGTGGCATGCCGAGCATGACCCGCAGCGCAATGAGGTTAACCGCGCCCTGTTTCTGGCGTTCGGCCAGGCGCTCCAGGTGCGCAAGCGCGCCGCATAGGCAAGCATTTGTAAAACACCCTGGACACGGTTAGCCTCTGGCGGTGCCGGGACCGGCAGTGGGGGTTGATCCCGAGGGGTGCAGCATGACCAAAAACGAGGCAGGGCGCGGCTCGTCGGAGACCGGCGATGCGTTGCTCTTGACGCCCGGGCCGTTGACGACATCCAAGCGCGTCAAAGAGGTCATGGTGCACGACTGGGGATCGCGCGACGCGGCCTTCCTCAAAATCAACCAGGAGGTGCTCGACCGGCTGCCCGACATCGTCAACGGGCGAGGCACGCACGTCACCGTGCCGATGCAGGGCTCCGGCACGTTTGCCGTCGAGGCGATGCTCACGACGTTCGTGCCGCCGAAGGGCAAGGTCCTGCTGCTGATCAACGGCGCCTACGGTCAGCGTGCCAAGAAGATCTGCGACATCGCCAGGCGCGCGTATGCGGTGCACGAGACGGCGGAGGATACGCCGCCCGATCTGGCCGCTGTCGATGCCCTGCTCAAGGGCGACACGGGAATAACACACGTGTTCGCCGTGCAGTGCGAGACGACCAGCGGCATCCTCAATCCGATCGTCGAAATCGGCGCGCTGGTTGCCCGGCACGGACGCAAGCTGCTGATCGATGCCATGAGTGCGTTCGGCGCGCTGCCGCTCGATGCCACTAAGACGGCGTTCGATGCGGTTGCGGCCTCTTCCAACAAGTGCATCGAGGGCGTGCCGGGGCTGGGCTTCGTCATCTGCCGCAAGGCGGCACTGGCCGAGACCAAGGGCAACGCGACGACGCTGGTGCTCGATCTGCACGACCAATGGCAGAACTTCAGCAAGACCGGGCAGTATCGCTTTACGCCGCCGATCCACGTCATCGTGTCCTTCCATCAGGCGCTGACCGAGTTCTGGGCCGAGGGCGGTCAGCCGGGACGCGGCGGACGCTATACGGAGAACGGCAGGATCCTCATCGAGGGCATGCGCAAGCTTGGTTTCACGACCCTGCTGCCCGATCGCCTGCAGGCGCCGATCATCATCACGTTCCATATGCCGAAAGACCCGAAATTCGTGTTCGAGACCTTCTATGATCTGCTCAAGGAGCGCGGCTACGTCATCTATCCGGGCAAGCTGACGGTGGCCGACAGCTTCCGCATCGGCTGCATCGGCCGCCTCAATGCCGATCATATGCGCGGGGTGCTGGCGGCGGTGGCAGAGGTGCTGTCTGAACTCGGCGTGAAGAACCTGAAGTCGGCCGCGTAAGAAAAGGCCGAGCGGGAGGCAAGGGCATGCAGGAGCGAGTGAAAAAGCCGAAGCTTCCCGTCAAGTCGCACGAGAAGATGCGCATTGCCGGCAAGCTGGTCGACGGCGAGGAGCGCATCGAGGTGCGCAATCCCTACACCGGCGACGTGGTCGCGACGGTCGCAGCGGCGAGCCCCGGGCAGGTCGCGGAGGCGTTCCGGATCGGCAACGCCTACAAGTCGAAGCTCACCCGCTACGACCGCCAAAAAATCCTGACGAACACGGCTGAGATCCTGGCCCGGCGCCGCGAGGAGATCGCGCACCTGATCACCGCCGAGTCCGGGCTGTGCCTCAAGGACTCGCTGTACGAGGTCGGGCGCGCCTACGACGTCTACCTGCTGGCCGGCCAGATGGCGATCCGCGACGACAGCGAGATCTATTCCTGCGACATCACTCCGCACGGCAAGCCGCGACGCATCTATACCTCGCGCACGCCGGTGCTGGGCTGCATCTCGGCGATCACGCCGTTCAATCATCCCCTCAACATGATCAGCCACAAGATCGCGCCGGCGATCGCGACCAACAACCGGGTGGTGGCGAAGCCGACCGAGCTGACGCCGCTGACCGCGCTGCTGCTGGCCGACATCCTCTACGAGGCGGGGCTGCCGCCGGAGATGCTGTCGATCGTCACCGGCAATCCGCGCAGCATGGGCGATGCGATGATCACCGATCCGCACGCCGACATCGTCACTTTCACCGGCAGCGTCAGGGTCGGCAAGCACATCGCCGCCACCGCCGGCTACAAGCGCCTGGTGCTGGAGCTGGGAGGCAATGATCCTCTGATCGTCATGGAGGATGCGGACCTCGACAAGGCGGCGGAACTGGCCGTGCAGGGCGCCACCAAGAACTCCGGCCAGCGCTGCACGGCCGTCAAGCGCATCCTGGTGGTGGAGAAGGTCGCCGACAAGTTCGCGGAAGCCGTTCTAGCCAAGGCGAAGAAGCTCAAGAGCGGCGACCCGATGGATCGCTGCAACCGACATCGGCACCGTCATCCACGAGCGGGCGGCGCGCATGTTCGAGGACCGCGTCAATGACGCGATCGCCAAGGGCGCCAAGCTGCTGCATGGCAACGACCGCAAGGGCGCGCTCTACCCCGCCACCGTGGTCGACCACGTGCCCTACACCTGCGAGTTGGTGCACGAGGAGACGTTCGGCCCGGTCATTCCGATCATCCGCTGCCCGAACGACATCGGCGAGGTCATCAGGATCTCGAACTCCACGGCCTTCGGCCTGTCATCGGGCGTTTGCACCAATAGGCTTGATTACATCACCCGCTTCGTCAACGAGCTGGAGGTCGGCACCGTCAATATCTGGGAGGTGCCGGGCTACCGGATCGAGATGAGCCCATTCGGGGGCATCAAGGATTCCGGCCTCGGCTACAAGGAAGGCGTTTGGGAAGCCATGAAAAGCTATACCAACATCAAGACCTACTCGCTGCCATGGCCAACCTGAACCGAGCACGGAAGTCTGTCGTCAGTCACACGGGAGTACTGTCAATGTTTGTGAAGTTTTTGAAGGCAGTGGCGGCGGGCGCCCTGCTGGTGGGCGCGCTCGCCGCTCCGGCGATGGCCCAGAAGACCACGCTGACGATCTACACATCGCTCGAGAACGACCAGCTGGCCGACTTCAAGAAGGCGATCGAAGACGCCGTGCCCGAAGTCGAGGTGGCTTGGGTGCGCAATTCCACCGGCGTGATCACCGCCCGCTTCCTTGCCGAGAAGGACAATCCAAAGGCCGACATGGTGCTGGGCCACGCCGCCACGGCGCTGTTGGTGTTCGAGAAGATGGGACTGCTCGAAACCTACAAGCCCAAGGGAGTCGACGCCCTGAAGGAGGCCTTCCGCGACACCAAGGAGCCCTACACCTGGACCGGCATGGACGCCTACCTGGGCGTGATCTGCTTCAATACCGCCGAAGCCGGCAAGATCAACGTCAAGGCGCCGACCTCCTGGAAGGACATGCTCAACCCGGCGCTCAAGGGCCAGCTGGTTATGCCGCATCCCGCATCATCCGGCACTGGCTACCTGATGGTCGGCGGCTGGCTGCAGACCATGGGCGAAGCCGAAGGCTGGAAGTTCATGGACGCTCTGCATGAGAACATTGCCGTCTACACCCATTCGGGTAGCGCGCCCTGCGTCCAGGCTGCCAAGGGCGAACGGGTTGCCGGCATTGCACTCGACATGCGCGGCGCTTCGGAGAAGACCAAGGGCGCGCCGCTCGAGGTGGTTATCCCGTCTGAAGGCACCGGCTGGGAGATGGAGGCGGCCGGGATCGTCAAGGGCACGAAGAATCTCGAGCTCGCCAAGAAGGTTGCCGACTGGGTGGCGACCAAGGGGGCCAACGAGATTTATGCCAAGACCTACGCGATCGTGGCCATGGCTGATGCCGGCAAGTACCCGCCGAACTATCCGGCCGAGGCCGAAAAGCTGATGATCAAGAACGACTTCGCCTGGATGGCCGAGAACCGCGAGCGCATCCTGGCGGAGTGGACGAAGCGCTACGAGTTCGAAGGCGGCGCCCAAGAAGTAGGCCCGCACCCATCTCGTTCCGTGGCCCCTCACATGCTAGCGTGAGGGGCCACCACGCGATGGCGCATCGGGTTGCACGTCCATGGACCAAATCGTCGGCCGAGTTGCTCCGGGCACGCCGTCTTCATCGGCGCATGCTGGCGCCACCATCCATGTGCGCGTCGCAAGGGGTGACCAAACGCTTCGGCGCGTTCGCCGCGCTCGACAACGTGTCCCTTGCCGTGGAGCAAGGCAAGCTGGTCTGCTTCCTCGGCCCATCGGGCTGCGGCAAGACCACCCTGCTGCGGGTGATCGCCGGACTGGAGACGCAGGATGCCGGACGCATCGAGATCGGCGGCCGCGACGTAACCCCGCTACCGCCCTCGCAGCGCGATTTCGGCATCGTCTTCCAATCCTACGCGCTGTTTCCCAACCTGACGGTCGCGCAGAACGTCGGCTACGGACTGGTCAACCGCCGCAAGGCGCGCAAGGAGATCAAAGCGCGCGTGGCCGAGTTGCTGACGCTGGTCGGCCTCCCCGAGCAGACCAGCAAGTATCCTGTTCAGTTGTCGGGCGGCCAGCAGCAGCGTGTGGCATTGGCCCGGGCGCTGGCATCCTCGCCGTCGCTGCTGCTGCTGGACGAGCCGCTGTCTGCGCTGGACGCCCGGGTGCGCGTGCGCCTGCGCGATGAGATCAAGTCGCTGCAGCGCCGGCTCGGCATCACCACCATCATGGTGACGCACGACCAGGAAGAGGCGCTCGCCATGGCCGACCGCATCGTGGTCATGAACCGCGGACAGGTCGAGCAGGTCGGATCGCCGGCCGATATCTATGCCCGGCCCGCGTCAGCGTTCGTTGCCGATTTCGTCGGCGCCATGAACATGTTCGAGGCCGAGGTGGTGGGTCCCGGGCGGGTGCGTGTGGGGGCGCTGGACCTGGTTTGTAACAGCCTGAACGGCAAACAAGCCGGGCAGCGTGTGGTGCTCGGGCTGCGCCCGGAGGAAGTGCGCGTACGTGGCGTGGAGGCGGGCTCACCCAATGCCATTCCTGTCGTCGTCGAGCTGCTGGATTTCCTCGGCGCCTTCTGCCGCGCCACCCTGCGGCCGGTAGCGGCCCGCGATCTCGTACTGCGCTCCGACTTCTCGGCCAACGCCATGCGCGACCTCGGCATCACGGAAGGCCAGACGCTGACCATCGGCCTGCCGCCGGAGTCGCTGCGCGCATTCGATGCCGCCGCAGCGGGCGGCACATGACCTACGCAGCAACCGTGGTCACGCGGGAACCTCGGCGGATCACCGCCGAGGACGTAGTGATGCGCGTCGCCATTCTGGCGCTGGTCGTTTTCCTGGTGCTCGCCATTGCGCTGCCGCTGGCAACGCTTCTGTCGAAGAGCTTCCAGGATTCGACCGGGCGCTTCATCGGCCTGGCCAACTACGCGCGCTATTTCTCGACGCCGTCGCTGGTCGCCTCGCTGTGGAACAGCTTCTGGGTGGCGATGGTGGCGACCATCATCGTCGTGCCGCTGGCATTCTTCTATGCGTACGGCCTCACGCGCACTCGCATGCGCGCCAAGGGCTTCTTCCTGGCCGTCGCCCTGCTTCCCCTGTTTGCGCCGTCCCTGCTGTCGGCCATCTCGCTGATCTACATCTTCGGCAACCAGGGCTTCCTGAAGACCTGGCTGTTCGGCGCCAGCGTGTACGGGCCGATCGGCATCATCCTGGCGCAGGTGTTCTACTGCCTTCCGCACGCGATGATGATCCTCATCACCGCGCTCGCACTCGCCGACGGAAGGCTTTACGAGGCTGCGGAAGCCATGGGCACGCCGCGCTGGCGTGTGTTTCTGACGGTCACGCTGCCTGGTGTGCGGTACGGCCTGATATCGGCAATGTTCGTGGTCTTCACGCTGGTGGTGACGGATTTCGGCATCGCCAAGGTGATCGGCGGCCAGTTCAACGTGCTGGCGACGGATGCCTACAAGCAGGTGATCGGCCAGCAGAACTTCGAGATGGGCGCGGTGGTCGGTTTCGTGCTGCTGGTGCCCGCCGTGGTCGCCTTCGCCCTCGACCGGCACATCCAGCGGCGCCAGGTGGCGCTGCTGTCGGCGCGCGCCGTGCCGCTCGAGCCGCGCGTCAACCGCCTGAAGGACACGGCATTCTTGTTCTATTGCCTGGTGATCGGCGGCCTCGTTGCAGCCGTGCTCGGCGTGGCCGTATGGGGCTCGTTCATCACCTATTGGCCCTACAATCTCACGCTGTCGCTGAAGAACTATAATTTCGCGGAGTTCGAGCCGAACGGCTTTGGGCCCTACTTCGCTTCCTTGCAGATGGCTGCTATCGCCGCGGTTCTCGGCACGGCCATCATCTTCAGTGGTGCCTACCTGATCGAGAAGGGCCAGGGCTTCGCGTCCGGCCGGGCCTTCGCACAGTTGCTGGCCATGCTGCCGATGGCGGTGCCGGGCCTGGTGCTCGGGCTCGGCTACGTGTTCTTCATCAACGCCAGGTGGAACCCGTTGGGCATCCTGTACGGAACCATCCTGCTGCTGGCCATCAACTGCATCGCCCACTTCTACACCACCGCGCACATCACCGCCGTCACTGCGCTGAAGCAGATCGACAACGAGTTCGAGGCGGTGTCGGCGTCCCTGAAGGTGCCGTTCTACCGCACTTTCACCCGGGTCACGGTGCCGATCTGCATGCCGGCCATCCTCGACATCGCCATCTATATGTTCGTGAACGCACTGACCACGGTGTCGGCCGTTATTTTCCTGTACGGCGCCTCCAACAAGCTGGCCTCCATCTCGGTGGTGCACATGGATGAGGCCGGCGCCACGGCGGCGGCGGCGGCCATGGCAACCCTGATCGTGCTGACCGCACTCGCCGCCAAGCTGTTGCACCTCCTGCTCGATCGCCTGGTGTTCGGTAAACTGCAGGCCTGGCGCAGGCGGTAGTCGGCGCCGGATCGGAGGTGATGACCCGCAACTGCGGGCCCCCGAACCGCCGCGTCCCGGTGTACAATGGCGCGACAGCGACTCGCAGGAACGCAGGCCATGCCGCGCAGTTCTGATGTCGTGACCGAACCGACCTGGAGAGACCATGATGAGGCGAAATCGGCGGGCGAAGATTGTTGCAACCCTCGGCCCTGCAAGCTCGGACGCGACCATCATCCGTCGCCTGTTCGAGGCTGGCGTCGACGTGTTTCGCCTCAATTTTAGTCATGGCAGCAAAGAGGACCATGCCAGCCGTTACGAGATCATCCGGCGAATCGAGCGCGAGCTGGGCCGGCCCATTGCGATCCTGCAGGATCTGCAGGGGCCCAAGATCCGCATCGGCACACTTGGCGGCGGCAAGGCCATGCTGCAGGTCGGAGCGGTGGTGCGCTTCGATTCCGACAAGCAGCCTGGCGATCAGAGCCGCCTGCCCCTGCTGCACCCCGAGGTTTACCAGGCCATTGCGCCCGGGCATCAGGTGCTGATCAACGACGGCCGCGTGCGGCTCGAAGTAATCGGCTGCGGGTCTACGCATTTCGATGCGCGCGTGATGGTCGGCGGCGAGGTTAGTGATCGCAAGGGCGTCAACCTGCCCGACACCCTGCTGCAACTGTCACCGATCACGGCCAAGGACCGTGCCGATCTGGAATTCGGCCTGTCCCTCGGTGTCGACTTCGTAGCGCTGTCGTTCGTGCAGCAACCATCAGATGTGATCGAGGGCCGCAGCCTGATCGGCGACCGAGCCGCTCTGATGGTGAAGATCGAGAAGCCGGCCGCGCTGAAGCGGATCAAGGAGATCATCCAGCTTGCCGATGCCGTGATGGTGGCGCGCGGCGACCTCGGAGTCGAAATCCCGGCAGAGGATGTGCCGGGCTGGCAGAAGGACATCGTGCGCGAGTGCCGGATGGCCGGCAAGCCGGTGATCATCGCCACGCAGATGCTGGAGTCGATGATCCAATCGCCGACACCCACTCGTGCGGAAGCCTCGGACGTGGCGACGGGGGTTTACGACGGCGCCGATGCCGTCATGCTGTCGGCCGAGTCGGCGTCCGGCGCCTTTCCCCTCGAGGCGGTCGCCATGATGGATCGCATCATCTCTCACACCGAGAACCACGGGGCCTATCGGTCGATCATCGATGCGCTGGAGCCCAGTATCGAGGGCACCGTGTCGCATGCGGTATCGGCGGCGGCGGCCGAGATTGCCGATCGGCTGGGAGCAGCGGCCATGGTGGCCTTCACGTCGAGCGGCAATACGGCCAGCCGCGTGGCGCGCCAGCGCTCGCGTGTGCCGATCGTAGGCGTGACGCCGAACGAGAAGTCGGCGCGGCAGCTCGCCCTGCTGTGGGGCGTGCACAGCGTCAAGTCGGAAGAGATCGGAAGCTTCCGCGAGATGGTCGAGAGGGCCGCGGGCCACGCCCGCAACGAAGGCTACGCCAAACGCGGCGACAACATCGTGGTGATCGCCGGCGTGCCGTTTGGCCAGGCAGGGACGACCAACAATATCCGCGTGCTTTCGGTGTCCTGAATCGGGATCTCCGGCACGCGCGGAGCGGTCGTCGCGAAGACGCGCTGCGGAGAATACTTCGTCGACCGAGAGGTCGATATCAGGCTCAAGCTCGACAATTAGCCGGAAAGTTGCCAGCCCGCCGATACGAGATCCGGCCCCCGCCTAGCGCTGCACGCCGGCATCGACGGTGGCGAGCGCGGTCATGTTGACGATGCGGCGCACGGTGACGCCGGGCTCCAGGATGTGCGCGGGCCGGGCCAGGCCCAGCAGAATCGGGCCGACCGTGATGCCGTTGCCGGCCGTAACCTTGAGCAGGTTGTAGGCGATGTTGGCGGCATCTACGCTCGGCATCATCAGCAGGTTGGGCTCGGTGATAGCAAGGCGGGAGTGGGGGAACGTGCGGTCGAGAACAGCCTTCGACAGCGCGGCGTCGCCTTGCATCTCGCCCTCGACGACCAGATCGGGGTCGTGCTCGAGCAGGATGGTGCGCGCATCCCGCATCAGCTGCGCCTCCGGCGCTTCCGAGCTCCCGAAGCTCGAATGCGAAAGCAGCGCCGCCGCCGGCGTCAGGCCGAAGCGGCGGATCTCCTCGGCCGCCAGCAGTGTCATCTCGGCAATCTCGACCGCCTTGGGATGGCGATTGACATAGGTGTCGCAGATGAAGATCTGGCGGTCGGGCAGCATCAGCATGTTCATGGCAGCGAGCGTGAGCACGCCCTTGCGGCAGCCGATCACCTCGCGCACGTGCCTGAGATGCTCGTCGAAGGTGCCAACCGTCCCGCACAGCATGGCATCGACGTCGCCGCGCCGCAGCAGCATGGCGGCGATCAGCGAGGCGCGGCTGCGCATCGCCTCCTTGGCGATGGCCTGGGTAACACCACCGCGGCGTCCAAGCTCATAGTATTCCGCCACCACGCTCGGATAGCGCGGGTCGCTCAGGATGTTGACCACCTCGCAGGTCTCGCCGACCCTCAGCCTCAACCCCAGCGTCTCGATGCGCCGCGCGATCACGTCGGCGCGGCCGAGCAGGACGGGAAAGGCGATCCCCTCGTCGACCACCACCTGCACGGCGCGCAGCACGCGCTCTTCTTCGCCCTCGGCGTAGAGCACGCGCTTGGGCGCGGCTTTGGCTGCCTGGAACACCGGCTTCATGCTGGTGCCGGAGTGATAGGCGAAGCGCGCCATGCGCTGGCGATAGGCTTCAAGATCATCGAGCGGGCGGGTGGCGACCCCGCTGTCCATGGCGGCCTTGGCCACGGCCGGGGCGATGCGCTCGATGAGGCGCGGATCGAACGGCTTGGGGATCAGGTAGTCGGGTCCGAACTGGGGCGCCTGCCCGCCGTAGGCGCTGGCGACGATGTCGGAGGCCTCGGCCCGGGCCAGCTCGGCGATGGCGTGCACGGCGGCGATCTTCATGGCGTCGTTAATCACGGTGGCACTGACATCCAATGCGCCGCGGAAGATGAAGGGGAAGCACAGGACGTTGTTGACCTGGTTGGGGTAGTCCGAGCGGCCGGTGCACAGAATGGCGTCGGGGCGGACCTGGTGAGCGAGCTCGGGGCGGATTTCGGGCTCCGGATTGGCAAGTGCCATGATCAGCGGGCGTGCGGCCATGCCGGCGATCATGTCGGGCTTGAGCACGCCGCCTGCCGAGAGGCCAAGAAAGACGTCGGCGCCGGATACGATCTCTGCCAGCGTGCGGGCGCGCGTGTCGCAGGCATAGCGCACCTTCTCGGGATCCATCTCCTCCGTTCGACCCTTGTAGACGACGCCCTTGATGTCGCAGACGCGGATATGCTCGGGGCGGAGGCCGAGGGTGACCAGCAGATCAAGGCAGGCAAGTGCCGCCGCTCCGGCGCCGGATACCGCCACCTTGACGCCGGCGATGTCCTTGCCGACCAGCTTCAAACCATTGAGGATGGCCGCCGATACGATGATGGCCGTGCCGTGCTGATCGTCGTGGAAAACCGGGATCTTCATGCGCTCGCGCAGTCGCCGCTCGACGATGAAGCACTCGGGCGCCTTGATGTCCTCCAGATTGATGCCGCCGAAGGTCGGCTCCAGCGCCGCCACCACGTCGACGATGCGGTCGGGGTCGGTGGCGTCGATCTCGATGTCGAACACGTCGATGCCGGCGAACTTCTTGAACAGACAGCCCTTGCCCTCCATCACCGGCTTGCTGGCGAGGGGGCCGATGTTGCCGAGTCCGAGCACAGCCGTGCCGTTGCTCACGACGGCAACGAGGTTCGCCCGGCTGGTCAGGGACGCCGCCTGCCGCGGGTCTTCCTTGATGGCGAGGCAGGCGTAGGCGACACCCGGCGAGTAGGCGAGCGACAGATCGTGCTGGTTGGTGAGGCCCTTGGTGCTAACGACCGAGATCTTCCCGGGCGTCGGGAGGCGGTGATAGTCGAGCGCGGCCGTGCGCAGGGTTGTTTCGTCCATGCTCTGCCTCCCCGTTGTTCGTTGTCGCCGACCCGGCCGCTGCGACCGGGCGCCCGGCCCATTGTGAGCCGTAGCGAAGGTCCATGCCGTGTCTGTGAAGGCCGGCTCCGTTCTTGCCGCAAGACGGTAAGGCAAGACGTCGCGGCAGGGCGAGCGGAATATGCAGGACCGTTACGGGATCAAGCGGTCGCGGCGAACGGCGCCCCTACACTGGGTCCGCAGCGCAGGATCACCGATCCCAGATGAGCACACGAATTGGCGTCGGATTGAAGCCGTTACAGGGGTTGTTGATCTGCGGACAGTTGGAGATGACGCACAGCACGTCCATGTCCTCCGCCAGCAGATCCACATAGGCCCGCGGGTCGGAGATGCCGTCCACCACGGTGAAGTTCCCGGACGGGTCGATGGGCACGTTCATGAAGAAATTGACGTTGGCAACCATGTCCCGCTTCGACATGCCGTGCTTGGCGAACTCCAGCAGGAAATTTTCCCGGCAAGCGTGCTGATACTTGGTTGCCTCTCCGAACCTGACCGCATTGCTTTCGCACGAGCAGCATCCGGCCGACGTGTCATGCCGGCCGCAGGTATCGGCGACCACGGTCATCATCACGCGGCCCTCACTTGATATGAGCTGCGTGCCGACACCGATGTAGGCACCGCCCTGGACGCGCATGGTGTCCTGGGCGCTGTAGCGCTCGGCGTGGTCGTCGGCCCGGTAGAAGAGCGCGTCGACCGCCTGCTGGCCTTCGCTGTCGATGATGCGCAACGTCTGTCCGCGCTTGACGACGCGCGACCACGGCCTCTCCGCCGGTATCACATGGTCGTAGATCGCCGACGCTGGATCACGAGCAGTCATGGCGCCATCCTATTTCTACTACTTGGCGAGCCGGTCGGTGAATTCGAACGCCCGCACCGCCTCCGCCGTCGCGGTGCGGCACGGATCCTTGGGTGCATAGGCGCGGCCGCTGTGGCGGATCACCTCAATCGGCGGCCATTCGGCGTCCGCGCCCGGATGCAGCGGATGAGGGCAGTTGGAGATCGCGACCAGGAGGTCCATCTCGGCACGCAAGTCGACGAAATCGCCGGGCCGCTTCTTGCCTTGCGCCCACTGAAAGCGGCCGCCACTGTCGACGCTGACGGGCGCAAAAAACGATATGGCTGGGGGTATGTCGCGCCGGTCGAAGCCCAGCTTGGCGGTCGCGGCGACGAGGTTTTCCCGGGTGTTGCGCCGATAGGGCTCGTTGCTACCCACGGATTGCGAGGCCGGCACCGATCCGCCCACCAGGGCGTCATGCGCGCCGCTAGTGTCCTCGACGATCGACAGCATAATGCGGCCCATGTCGGAGAGAATGATGCGTCCGCGCCGCAGGGCGGCGCTCCATTGCACTTTCACGGTATCGGCGAGGTTGATGCGCTCGGAGGGGTCCGCCTCGCGCCAGGCAACCAAGGTCGGCGTTGCGGCTCCGTTCACATCCACCAGTCGCAGCATCTCGCCACGGCGCAGCCGCGTCGTCATGTACCAGCCGCCGGGCACGTCCTCGCGATGGATGATAGCGGCCGCTGGGATCGGCACTGAGCCCAACACGGTTGGCGACGGCAGGCCATCCAAGGCCTCGCCCTGACCCGCCGCGCGCAGCTCTTCATAGCGGCGGCGGTTGGCTTCGGCGGCGTCGCTCCTGGCCTTGGGAGTCGTCATGCGTCTGCTCCGTTGCGAGCGTGGGGCTCAGGTGATGGTGAAGTGCGCCTCGACCGGCCGGCCGGCGACGCCATTGATCGGCAGGATGTCCTGCGGACACGCCGAGAAGGCGATGGTGAGATCCATTTCCGCGCGCAGGACCACGTAGCTGCTCGGCACGGGCTTGGGCGGCGCGCCGAAACTCAAGCCACCCTCCCCGGTCCAGGGAATGTTCATGAACAGATTGAGGGGGCTTGGCACGTGCGGCGACGTCATGCCGAGATCGGCCAGGGCGGCGATCAGATTGTCGGCGCAGTTGTCGTGGTGGCCTTCGACGCCCAGGAAGGCGTAGCGATAGCGGTCGCAGGCCGCGATCAGCGTGTCGTGGATGCCGCCGGAGGTGTCCTCGACCAGCGTCAGGATCGGGCGGCGCCGGTTGGTGCGCAGGACGTCGCCGACGCGGGGAACAATCCGCAATGTGTGAGCGCGGGTGTGCTCCATCGACATGAACTCGCTGGGGTCAACGCGATTGAACGCCCAGGTGTCGACCACCTGTTCGCCGTGCGTGTTGATGACCTTGACGTGGCCACCGCGCACAACGTGCGCCGCCTTGCCTCGACGAGCCGGTATCTCGATCAACGCTTCCGTCATCTGGCGATTTCCCTGCAGTGCGCTAGCTGCGCTTTGCGATCAGATCGATCTCGACTATCCCGCCTCTGGCCAGATGCGTCACTCCGACTGTGGTCCGGGCGGGCAGGCGATTCGGGTCGAAATAGGAGGTGTAGATCGCGTTCATGGCGGCATAGTCCCGCTCGAATGCCGTCAGGAATATGCGCACGCACACCACGTCCGCAAACGTGAGGCCCACGCCATCGAGCACGCGGGTGAGATTGTCCATGACTTTGCGGGTCTGCGCCTCGATGCCCTCGGGCACCGACAGCGCATCGTCGTCGGGATCCGTCGCCAGCTGCCCCGTCACGAACACGAAGCCGTCCGCCTCAACGGCATGGCTGTAAGGCGCGACCGGCTTGGGCGCGTTGGGCATGAAGTGAAAGACGGGTGACATAGCCTTGGTCCTTGGCTCAAAGGTTCAAGCGGGTGATCCGGATGCAGCGCCGTTGGCATGCGGTGCGCCGTTGCCGGCGTAGCGAAGCAGGAACTGTCGCGCGCGTTCGGTCGCAGGCGCGGTAAAGAACTCGCCGGGAGCGGCGGTCTCGACGATGCGGCCGCGGTCCAGGAACACGATACGGCTGGCCGCCTCGCGGGCAAAGCCCATCTCGTGGGTTACCACCACCATCGTCATGCCATCGGCCGCCAGGGCGCGCATCACGGCCAGCACCTCGCCGACCAGCTCCGGGTCGAGGGCGCTGGTAGGCTCATCGAACAGCAGCAGCTCCGGACGCATCGCAAGAGCGCGGGCGATCCCGACGCGCTGCTTCTGCCCGCCGGACAGCTTGGCCGGGAACACATCTCTCTTGTCGATCAAGCCCACCTTAGCGAGCAGCGCCTCGGCCTCCTGGCGTACTTCCGCCTTGGGCCTGCGCTGCACCTGGACAGGCGCTTCCATGACGTTTTGCAGAACGGTCAGGTGTGGCCAGAGCGCGAAATGCTGGAACACCATGCCGATGCGGGTGCGGATGCGCGACAGGTCCCGGTCGCTCATCACCACGCCGCCGGTGGTCACGCCGATGGGCTCGCCGCTCAGGTACACCTGGCCGCTGTCGGGCCTCTCCAGCCAGTTGATGCATCGGAGCAGCGTCGACTTGCCCGAGCCTGACGGACCTAGCAGGCAGACCGTCTCGCCGCGCTGCACCCGCAGATTGATGTCGTCCAGCACCGCGAGCGAGCCGAACGCCTTCGAGACGCCAGCAACGGTCAGAACCGGGCGCGCCTCGTCTGCAACCGATGGCCGGGGCGCAGTCATCGCCGCGCCTCCGCGACGCGGCCGACGGCGGCCACACAGGCCTCCACCGTCAGACAGAGGATCCAATACAGTAGCACCGCCGTGATGAACGCGGCGAAGGGTATGTAATGGCGCGACTGGATCGAGCTCGCCGCATGGGTCAGCTCCGGCAAGGCAATGACCGTGAGAAAGGCGCTGTCCTTGATGATCTGTATCACCTGGTTGCCGATGACCGGCGCAGCCGACAACACCAGCGGCGGCAGCACGATCCGGCGAAAATGGCTGAGACCCGTAAAGCCGAAAGCGTAGCCGGCATCGATAGGTTCGATCGGCTGGGCAGCCCACGCACCGCGCAGGATCTCCGCCATATAAGCCGCGTTGTAGATTGTGAGCGCGACCAAGCCAGCGTTCCAGTTGTCAAAATTAACGCCCACGGACGGCAAGCCATAATACACGATGTAGGCGAACAACAGGAACGGAACGCAGCGCATGCCGTCCACAAAGCCGCCGGCAAGCCACCGGGAGCTCCTGCGCGGCGACATCAGTAGGACGGTCAGGAGCGCCCCGAGCAGCAGAGCCGCGACCGTGGAGACCACCGAGAGCACGATGGTGTTGGACAGGCCGCTGATAAGCAGATCGCGCTCTCGCCACACGATGAGGAAGTCGTGGATCATGCCACGGCCTCCGCGCGGGCCAGCCGGCGTTCCATCAACCGTTGCACGGATACGACCACGTATACGATCGGCAGGTAGATCGCCAGGGCGACAAAGAAGGGCGGCAGGGGCTCGTACGTTTGGGCCCCGATCCTGACCGCGGCTCGCGTGATATCGACGACGCCTACTACAGCCAGCACGGGTGTGACCTTGATCAGGAGGGACATCTCGTTGACGAGGCCCGGCAGGCTGACGCGCAGAACTTGCGGCAGCACGATCCTGCGAAACCGCTGACCTGCGGACATGCCGACCGACTGGGCGGCCTCGTACTGATCCTTGGGAAAATTCATCAAGCCGGCGCGCCACACCTCGCAGTTGAAGGCCGAGGTGTTCATGGTCAGCGCGAGAATGGCGGCCGAAACGGCACCGATCGGCACGCCGATATTGGGCAGGGCAAAAAACAGCAGCAGGAGCAGCGTCACCAGGGGCGTCGCGCGCAGGATGCTGACGTAGACCGTCACCACCTGCGCGACGACAGGAACCCTGGCCCATCGCGTAACCGCCAGAAGCAGTCCCAGCGGCAGCCCGAGCAGAATGCCGACACACGAAAGCGATATGGTCGTCACGGCTCCCTGAAGGATCGTGAGGATGTCGGCGGCGCTCATTGTCCGCTAGCAACTGAGCGTGGTGTTTCAGAACTCGGGCTCGAACGAAACCGGCAAGTCGGGGAAGGCTTCGCCGAACCAGGTCTTCTGAAGCTCGGCGAACTTGCCACTGGCTTTCTGCTTGGCGATGAACTCATTCATGAAGGCCAGGAGCTCGGCGTTGCCTTTCTTCAAGGCCCAGGCCGGGTATGATTTTCCCGACACGGGCTGGCCGATTTCGAAGACGTTGGGCTTCTCGGCGACCAGCGTCTTCAGATTGATGATCGTGTTGACGACGAAGTCCGTACGTCCAAGTGCCAGGTCCTGATAAGCCTCGGGATAGGAGGTGTATTCGACGACCTTGCCGAGCTTGCCACCGTCCTTTTTCAGCATCGTCTCGAGCTCCGGTAGGCGTCCGAGAAGTGCGCTTCCGGCCTGGACGCCGACCGTTTTCCCGTTCAGATCCTTGATGGCGGAGATGCTCGCATCGTTCTTTCGTTTCACGTAGTAGTGCGTGGCATCAGCAATCGGGCTGGTGAAATCGAGCGATTGCGTGCGCTCTTTGGTGATGATCGCGGCAGTGATGGCGATGTCGTATTTCCCGGTGCTCACGCCGGCGAGGAGCCCCGTCCAAGGCAGGATCTCCTGCTTGATCTCGAAGGGGGCATACTTGCGCAGCTCCGCCACGAGCTCGTTGTCGAAGCCGGTCGGCTTACCGTCCTTGACGAACTCGAACGGCCGGAAATCGTCCTCCGTCGCCACGATCATATAACCGCGCTTCTTTATCTCATCGAGCGTTGCGGCGTCGGCTCCCTGCGGCAATGCCGCGGCCAGAAGGCACGCCGCCAGCCACCCGCATAGCGTCAGGCAGAGCCGTGAGGCAGTCGATACACGCATGGTCATGGCCAAAAATCTCCTGTTACGCTTTCAGTCCAACGTGAAGCCGTGCTTGCGCAGATACAGCGGGAACGCCGCCCCTTCGGGCTTGGCCGCCTGACGCGCCTTGTCTTCCGACCACCCGTAGAAATCGGCCACACCGAATTCGTCGGGGGAGCGCTGCTGTTCCTTGGGGATCGAATGGATGGCGTCGCGGCGCCGGTCGTAGTCGCCAACGGCTTCGGCCAGACCGCCGTCATCGTAGACATCCCGATGCAGCGTGGCGGTGCGCGGCAGGCGCAGGCTGACGAAGCCGGTGCGCGCGGGATATCCGACGCACAGGCCGGCGACGGGAAAGACCTGGTCGGGCAGGCCAAGGATCGCGGCAACCTCGTCGACCTTGTTGCGGATGACGCTGATCGGACAGCAGCCGAGACCGGCGCTCTCCGCCGCAAGAATGAAGGTCTGCAGCGTCAGGGCGGCATCGACTGTCGCGTTAAAGAAGCCTTCGAGCGTGCCGTTGGCGACGGGCTTGCCGCGCAAGGCTCCGATGCGCTGTAGACGGCGCGCATCGCCAAGAAAGACGAGAAACACCGGGGCGGCGCCGATCCAGGGCATCGCCGGGAACAGTTTGCCGATGCTAGCGCGCTTGCCTGCGTCGAGGACGCGCAGGATCGAAGCCTGCTGAAAGTCGGACTTGGCCGACGCGCTGAGCGCCGCAGCGCAGAGGAGCTCGAGCAGGGCATCGGAAGGCACGGCGTCGGTGTAGGCGCGCACCGTCTTGCGGCCGAGCACCTGCCGCACGAGCGGCAGTTCCGCGAGCCCATCGTCGGACGGGCCGCAGTCGTCGCCAAAACGCTGAAGCAGCTCTTTCGCGTAGGAACTCACAGCCATCCCCCGGCGGGCGCTTCGGGACGCGCGCGGCAGCATGCAATGCGCCAAGCGTGCCAACGGCGGTTCTACGCGCATGACCGCCAGCAAGGTGGCCGGGGTGAACGGTCTGGTTGAAACTCAGCGAGGGATAATCACGTGTGTCGTCAGCGTCTTAGGGCGCATTCGGCGCCGGCCAGCCGGTAAGGCCGGTTCCGGCGTGTGCCAAGTTGCTAGAAGGGTGCTGCGCATCCCACCTGCTTGCGCTTTGGGCAGTCGATTGCCGGAAATGTGATCTTGTGGACGCCCCGTAGGCGTGCGGGCTCAGGCACGGAACGGTAAGAGTGCTCATCCCCGTGAGGCCGATAGAAACGAGATCACATGTCCGAATATTGCGAACTGATGGCTGCAGCAAAAGCGTGAGCCTCGACCTCGATAAGGCCGTCACGACGGTAATCCTGCACCGCCCGCTGGCCGACGCCGTCGGGCGGTACGAGGACTGGCTCAAGGAGATCGTTCCGGCCGCGCAGAGGTTTGCCGGGCATCAAGGCGTAAACGTCATCAGGCCGCACGGCAGCTCGGACGCCTACACGATCGTGCTGCATTTCGACACGGTCGAGCATTTGCGAGCATGGCTGGACTCGGATGTGCGCTCGCAGCTGATCGCCAAGATCCGACCGCTCCTGCGCGCGGAAGAGCATGTCGACATCAAGACCGGCTTCGAATTCTGGTTCACGCCGCCGCCCGGCGGAAAGCCGGCCAAGCCCTACAAGCAGTTCCTGGTGACGTTCTCGGCCATTTTTCCGCTGACCATTCTGGTGCCGTGGCTGCTGCAGCCTGTGTTTGCTTGGCTTCCGACGCTCGGCCTGCCGGTCGTGCAGCCATTCATCATTGCAGCGCTGATTGTCGCCGTCATGACGTACGTGGTGATGCCGCGCTATACGCGCCTCATCTCACGTTGGCTGTACTCATAGCCGGCAAGGCCGGCGCATAAGGATGCGGAGCCTGTCATGACAGCAAGCTTGATCCTGGTGAACGGTCGCTTCGCAACGCTGGATCGGTCCAACCCGGACCCGGAAGCGCTGGCGATCGCCGACGGCAAGTTCCTCGCGGTCGGATCGGAGCGGGACGTTCGCGCGCTTGCAGATGCAAAAACGGAGGTCATCGACCTGCGTGGTCGGCGCGTCATCCCTGGCCTGATCGACAGCCACATGCACGTCATCCGCGGCGGGCTCAACTACAACATGGAGCTGCGCTGGGATGGTGTCCGGTCGCTGGCCGACGCCATGCGCATGCTCAAGGAGCAGGTCGATCGCACGCCTGCGCCGCAATGGGTGCGAGTGGTCGGCGGCTTCACCGAGCACCAGTTCGCCGAGAAGCGGCTGCCGACGCTCGATGAGCTGAATGCCGTCGCCCCCGACACGCCTGTCTTCGTGCTGCACCTTTACGACCGCGCCCTGCTCAACGGCGCGGCGCTGCGCGTGGTCGGCTACACCAAGGACACGCCCAACCCGCCCGGCGGCGAGATCGTCCGCGACCAGCACGGCAATCCGACCGGCTTGCTGCTGGCGCAGCCAAATGCGTCGATTCTCTACGCCACGTTGGCCAAAGGGCCGAAGCTGCCGCCGGACTACCAGAAGAATTCGACGCGTCACTTCATGCGCGAGGTCAACCGCCTGGGCGTCACCGGCGTGATCGATGCCGGCGGAGGCTTCCAGAACTATCCCGAGGACTATCGCATTATCGAGGAGCTGCACGCGGCGGGCGAACTCACGGTGCGCATCGCCTACAACCTCTTCACCCAGAAGCCCAAGGAAGAGCTCGGCGACTTCAGGAGCTGGTCCGGTCAGGTGAAACCCGGCCAGGGCGACGACCTGTACCGGCACAACGGCGCCGGCGAGATGCTGGTCTACAGCGCTGCTGATTTCGAGGACTTCCGTGTCGCGCGTCCCGACATGCCGCCCAGCATGGAAGGCGATCTGGAGCCGGTGGTCCGGCTGCTGGCCGAGAACCGCTGGCCGTGGCGGCTGCACGCCACCTACAATGAGACCATCACCCGAGCCCTCGATGTGTTCGAGAAGGTCAACAAGGACGTCCCGTTCAAGGGACTGCACTGGTTCTTCGACCACTGCGAGACCATTTCCGATCACAACATCGACCGCATTGCCGCACTCGGCGGCGGCATTGCCGTGCAGCACCGCATGGCCTATCAGGGCGAATATTTCGTCGAGCGCTACGGCGCCAAAGCTGCCGAGCGTACGCCTCCGATCCGGCGCATGCTGGAGGCCGGCGTGCCGGTCGGCGCGGGCACCGATGCGACCCGCGTCGCCTCCTACAACCCCTGGGTTTCGCTGTCGTGGCTCGTGACCGGCAGGACGCTGGGCGGGCTGGCACTTTATCCGACAGCCAACCTGCTCGATCGCGAGGAAGCGCTGCGACTGTGGACGCAAGCCAACGCCTGGTTTTCCACCGAGACGGGCAAGAAGGGCCAGATCAAGGTCGGACAGCTTGCCGATCTGGCGGTTCTGTCCGACGACTACTTTTCCGTGCCGGACACTTCCATCCAGAACATCACGTCGGTGCTGACGCTGCTCGCCGGCAAGCCCGTCTACGCCGACGCCGACTTCAAAGGCTTGGCGCCGCCCCTACCGCCGGCGATGCCGGATTGGTCGCCGGTCAGGGCCTACGGCGGATACCAGAAGCGGGCGGATACCGGCGGCCATGTACACACGCGCGCCCTCGCCGCGGGGTGCGGCTGCGCGAACGCCTGCGGCCTGCACGGCCACGATCACGCCACGGCCTGGTCGGCCGACCTGCCGACCTCAGATGAGAAGTCGTTCTGGGGTGTGCTCGGTTGCAGCTGCTGGGCGGTGTAACAGGCCGCCCGGTCAGCGCCCGAAGGCTTGGCGATCCCTGGTCGGAAATAGATGCAATTATGTTTCGCAGGCGGCCCGAATTGATTTTCGACCGATGGAATATATCGGATAACTGGAAACGAATTGCAGTTGATATTACATAATTGAAATTGCGGCACGATTTAGATCGTAAAAATGCGAGGCGCGGTGTGGGGCCGGTCAGCACGCACCGCTGACGCACCCTTTCAACCCATCGAGACCGCGGAACGCGTTAACCCCACCAGAGGGCCGACGATGCTGCCTGCAGCACGTTGCGAGCGAGGAGGGATTGGAGAGGACGAGCTGATGATGCAGCCGACCGCTGACACCGCCGCGGCTATGGGGTGGGGCATCTCGACGCTGGGGGCCAAAGCGTTGGACGACAAACAAGCGGATCACCCGGAGGCGCCGAACGGCCGCAACCAGGACGATCAAGGAACCCCTCCCGGGTTCGACACACCGGACCAGGAAATGCGCCACCTCAAGGCGACGATCGCCAACCTGACCAAGGAGCTCGAGGCGGAGCGTGTCCGGCATCGCCGCTCCATCGACGGGGCGCGGCTGCTGGACGATTGCGTCTGGAACTTGCAGCAGCGACTGGCGAAGGCCAACCGCTTCTTCGTCTGGCGATGGCTGGATAGGGCGCTCGACCACGTTCAATCGTCTCGCGAGATGGCTGCCCTGCTTGTGCGCCAAGGAAAGCGCAGACTTGTATTCCTGCTCGCACCGGCTCGACAGGGCGCCGGCGTGGTCGGACCCGTTGCGCAGAATGCGATCCTGTTGGTGACACCGGTCGCCAAGCAGCTACGGGCGTGCTGCGGCAGGGCCTTCCGGAGAACTCCTCGCGCTGAAACGGCCGATCCGGACCAAACTGCGCTCCCTCGACCGGCCACGCGTTCAGTGACCTTGGATCGATTGCAGGTCCAGAGGCGCACAGTTGCGATGGCCGGCTTCGAGGCAGATCGCAATACGTGCGCTAGTGCGCAACTCATTGATCAACAGGTAGCCCGCGCCGAACAGCAGCGCGATAATGAGAACAGCAGCGACGTTCTCGCGCATGCGCCGGCGGTCCTCCTCGGCCTCGATGCGGGTCAGCGGATCGCTGATGCGCGGCAATGTGGCCCTGCCGCCCGGCCCCCTGCGTTTGAATGCAAGAATCTTGGCGCCTCCGGTTGAGCTGACGCCACCCGCGGCGGGTCGCTGATTTGTGCGCATGGCAACAACCCAAGTAGTGTGCTGGCCGGCAGCTTACTCCGCTGCTGCCGGATGTTGCGCGGGCTCTGCTTCCGGAGTGCCGCGCGAGGAGAATGAGCCTAGATAGGACGACAGCCGGTCGAGATAGATGTAGATGACGGGCGTCGTGAACAGCGTAAGTACCTGGCTGACCAGCAGACCGCCCACCATCGCATAGCCGAGCGGCTGGCGGATCTCTGCGCCCGTGCCGGCGCCCAGCATGAGCGGTACGCCACCCAACAGCGCGGCCGCAGTCGTCATCATGATCGGCCGGAAGCGCAGCAGCGCCGCCTTGCGCACGGCCTCGGTCGGCGACAGGTGCTCGTTGCGCTCGGCATGGATGGCGAAGTCGACCAGCATGATGCCGTTTTTCTTGACGATGCCGATCAGCAGGATGACGCCGATCATGGCGACCAAGCTGAAATCAAAGCCGAACAGCATGAGCGTTGCAATCGCACCGGCGCCGGCCGATGGCAACGTCGACAAGATGGTCAGCGGATGGATGTAGCTCTCGTACAGGATGCCGAGGATCAGGTAGACGACGAACAGCGCAGCCAGAATCAGCATCGGCACGGTGCGCAGCGAGGCCTGGAACGCCTGTGCGTTGCCCTGGAAGGTGCCGATCAAGGAAGCCGGCGCCTGCATCTCCCTCTCGGCGTCCTGGATGGCCTGCGTCGCGGTGCCGAGCGAGGCGCCCTGCGCCAGGTTGAAGCTGATGGTGACCGCCGGGAACTGCCCCTGGTGGCTGATCGACAAGGGCTCGACCTTGCGCGTGGTCCATGAGGCGAAAGCTGCGAGCGGCACCTGCTCACCTGTGGTGGGCGAGCGGATGTAGATGTGGTCGAGGCTGTCCACCTTGCCCTGCAGCTCGGGCAGCACCTCCATCACGACGTGGTAGCTGTTCTGCTGCGTGAAATATTGCGTGACCTGGCGCTGGCCGAAGGCATCGTAAAGAGTGTCGTCGATCAGCTGCGGGGTCAGCCCGTAGCGGGCCGCCTGGTCGCGATCGATGGTGAGCGTCAGCGCGGCGCCGGAGATCTGCTGGTCAGAGGCCACGTCGCGCAGCATCGGCAGGGATTTGAGCTTCTCCAGCACCTTGGGCGCCCACTCTGACAGCTCGTCGAGGTTGGCGTCCTGCAGGGTGTACTGGAACTGCGTGCGGGAGGCGCGGCCGCCGACATTGACGTCCTGTGCGGCCTGCATGAAGAGCCGCGCGCCCTCGACCTTCTCGAGCTGTGGCCTCAACCTCGCGATCACTTCGAACGCGCTCACGTCACGCTCGCTCTTGGGCTTGAGTGTGATGAAGAAGCGACCGTTGTTGATGGTCGGGCTGGAGCCGCCGGCGCCTAACGCCATGGCGTAGGTGGCAACGGCCGGATCCTTACCGACGATCTCGCCGATCGCCTCCTGCCGGCGCATCATCTCGGAGAACGAGATGTCCTGGGCGGCCTCGGACGTGGCAGTTATCAGGCCGGTGTCCTGCTGCGGAAAGAAGCCCTTGGGGATTTTGACAAACAGATAGCCCGTCACGACCAGAGTCGCCAGGAACACGCACAGGGTCGCAAACTGGTGGCGCAGCACGACGTCGAGGCCGCGCTCGTAGGCGCGCAGCAGTCGATCGAAGCCGCGCTCGGTGATGACGTAGAAGCGCCCGTGCTTGACCTGGTGCTCATTGCGCAGAAAGCGTGCAGCCATCATAGGCGTGAGCGTGAGGGCCACGAACGCCGACACACCGATGCACATGGTGGTGGTAACGGCAAACTCGCGGAACAGGCGGCCGATGATGCCGCCTAGCAGCAGGAGCGGAATGAACACGGCGACCAGCGAGATGCTGATCGAAATGATCGTGAAGGCGATCTCGCCCGAGCCTTTGAGGGCCGCCTCATACGGCCGCATGCCGCCCTCGACGTGCCGCACGATGTTCTCCAGCATGACAATGGCATCATCGACCACAAAGCCGACCGAGATGGTGAGCGCCATCAGCGAGATATTGTCGAGGCTGTAGCTCATCATGTACATGAGCGCGCAGGCACCGAGCAGCGACAACGGGACCGTGACGCTCGGAATGACCGTCGCCCAGAAGGTGCGCAGGAAGACGAAGATCACGGCCACCACCAGGCCGATGGTCACAAGCAAGGTCAGCTGCACGTCATCAACCGATGCACGGATGGTCTGCGTCCGGTCGCTCAGGATCTCCACCTTGAGCGTCGGAGGCATCGCGGCGCGCAGCCGCGGCAGCTCCGCCTTGATGCGATCGACCGTCTCGATGACGTTGGCGCCAGGCTGCTTGAAGATGATCAGGAACACGCCGCGCTTGCCGGATGCCCAGGCGGCTTTCTTGACGTCCTCTGGTCCTGAGATCGCCTGGCCGATGTCGCGAATGCGCAGCGGCGCGCCGTTGCGATAGGCGATGATGACATCGTTCCACTTGTCGGCTGCAGTCAGCTGATCGTTGGCGTAGATGGTGTAGCTGCGCACCTCGCCGTCGATGCTGCCCTTAGGCGCGTTGACCGTTGTGATGGCGAGTTGCGAGCGCACGTCCTCCAGCGACAAGTTCTTCGCCACCAGCTTGGCCGGATCGAGCTGGATGCGGATGGCGGGCTTCTGCTCGCCGCCGATGCTTACCTGGCCGACGCCACTGATCTGGCTGATTTGCTGGGCGAGCTTAGTGTCGGCGTTGTCATCCACTTCCGTTAGCGGCAGGGTGTCAGAGGTCGCCGACAGCAGCAGGATCGGCGCATCGGCTGGGTTCACCTTGCGATAGGTTGGCGGCGAGGGCAGGTTCTGCGGCAGCTGACCGCTCGCCGCGTTGATGGCCGCCTGGATGTCGTTGGCGGCCGCATCGATGTTGCGATCGAGGTCGAACTGCACCACCACCGTGGTGATGCCGAGACCGCTCGAGGATGTGGTCTGGCTTACGCCCGGGATCTGCGCGAACTGGCGCTCCAGCGGTTGCGCCACGGAGGAGGCCATGATGGCCGGGCTGGCGCCGGGCAGCGTCGCGGTGACCTGGATGGTTGGGAAGTCGACCTTCGGCAGCGGCGCGACCGGCAGGTTCTGAAAGGCGATGATGCCGACGAACAGGATGCCGACCATGATCAGCGAGGTGCCGATCGGATACTTAATGAAGGGCGCAGAGATGCTGCCGCTCATGCTCACTCCACCTTGTCGTCAGCCGGCGTTTCAGCCGTCTGCTTCTCCTGGAGCACCTGTACAAGTCCGCCAGGCACCACCCGGTAGTGTCCGGCGGTGACGACGCGGTCGCCCGGCGACAGGCCATTCTCGATCTGCGCCTGGCCGCCTTCGATGCGCCCGACCGTGACGTTGCGCAGTTGCGCCTTCGAGTCCGGGTCCACGACATAGACGTAGAGCCCATTGGGGCCGCGCTGCACGGCGCTGTCGGCGACCACCACGGTATTGTCGATGGTTGACACCAGCAGCCGCGTGGTCACGGACAGCCCGGGCCACAAGACGTTATCCGCGTTGTCGAAGCTGGCCTTCAGGCGAATGGTGCCGCTAGCCACGTCGACCTGATTGTCGAGGAGCTTGAGCAGGCCCGTCGCCAATGCTTTCTTGCCGTCCGAGCTGTAGGCCGTAACCTTCAGCGGGCCGGACTTCAGGGCCTGGCTGACGGCGGGTAGATCGTGCTCGGGCGCTGTAAACACCACCGAGATGGGTTGCAACTGCGTAATAGTGAGCACGCCGTTCTGGTCGGTAGCGTGGATGATGTTGCCGGGATCGATCAGGCGAAAGCCGGCGCGACCGGTAAGGGGCGAGCGGATGGTAGTGTAGGCCAGTTGTACCTTGGCGCTCTCGATGGCCGCCCGGTCGGCCTGAAGCTGCGCCGTCAGACTGGCCACATTGGCTGTGCGCTGGTCGAGAAGCTGCTGCGTGGCGTTGCCGTGCTGCGCAAGCGTCGTGGTGCGATCGAGATCCTGTTTGGCATTGGCGAGGCTGGCCTCATCCTGCGCCAGCTTGGCTGTTGCCTGTTCCAGGACTGCCTTGAACGGCGCCGGATCGATCTGGACAAGCAGATCACCCTCCTTGACCATCTGGCCTTCCTCGAAGCCGACCTTCTCGATCTGGCCGTCCACGCGCGACCGCACGGTTACGGAGTTGGTGGCCTGCACGGTGCCGAGCCCGTTGAGGATGACGGGAAACGTCTTCTTCTCCGCAGACGCGACGTGGACGGGCACTCGCGCTGGCGCCGGCTGGCGCACGGAGGCTCCGGCCGAGGCAAACTGGTGCCAGCCGGCGTAAACCGCGGCGATGCCGGCGATCGCCACCAACGGCCAGCGCCATCCGCCTAGCGCGGCAATAGACCGCTGTCCGATATGCCTCATTACTGTGCCTGATCCTCGGCGAATGGTGCGCGCTGTGGCCGGGATTGGCGGAGCGCGAGCGAACTGGGGCGCGCATGTGCAGCGTATCAACGCCCGGCACAGCATGAGTTCGATGAATGCATAACGCTGGCCAGGCAGGCTCCCGTCTCTGTTGACGAATTCGTGTCCGGCGAGAGGCCTATAGATGTCCTCGATTGTCGGATCCGCAGTGCCAAAATGACGCGAATTTTGGCCAAGCGGCGCTCGCAGGCCAACCGCAAGCAACGCTTCTCAAACTCGACGAGGACGAGCGCTGTTTTGTCCCCTTCTAGGGCGAGCGGCACGCTGCTCAGCGAAACGGTCAATTTCGACTAGCGTTGGCCCGCCTCTCCCCGCCCGTGGTACAGAGGTCCTGCATTGCAGGGAGACGGATAATGCAGTGGGAGTACATGACTCTTGATCTTGCCGAGCTGCAGCCCAAGAGCGACGACGCGGCTCTTCTAAACGAAGCCGGAGCGAAAGGATGGGAGCTGGTGAGCATAACCATCCGAAATATTGCCTACCTGAAGCGCCAGCTCGGCAAACCCACGAACCGGATAAAGCCAGGCTCCTGACAATCGATCGAACGCGCCAACCGCGTTCCATTGTGAGGTCGGGCGGAGGGGCGGAAAATCGGCCCATCTGAACCGATGCGCGCCGCAGCGTTTGGGGCAAAACCCATCGGGTGATTGGTGCCGCAGGAGGGAATTGAACCCCCGACCCACGCATTACGAATGCGTTGCTCTACCCCTGAGCTACTGCGGCTTTCGCCCTGTTCAAGGCGTCGGCTTGGAGCGCCGGCTTTGCGATCTGCCGGCTGGCACATCCCTGAGCCCATGAGGCGCCACAAGCCCCCACGAACTCTTCGGCCGTTTCGGCAAAATCACCGAGCGCCCGCAAGTGCGTGCAAGTTCATAGGGGAAGCTCGCGACGAGGGCAAGCGAGCTATCGCTCGGCCACGGGCCGGCCAATCCGGTTGAGAGCGCCAGGGACGCGAGCGCGGCGGTCTGGCGCACCGCCAAGCCTCAGAAAGGCCAGTACCACAACTGAGGATTGGCCCGCCGGCCTCCAGCATAACCCGGGCCTCGATGATGTCTGGCAGCCTTGTGGCGCCTAGCGGCCCATCCGCGCACTTTGGTATTGCGCTCAGCAGCTGCAGTTTCGCTCTTGCCCGGCGTCACGATGGAGCAGGTCTCATCCGGCCAACCGTGCTTGCACGCCTCGGCCTTCACCGGTGCTGCCGCAAACAAACAGACAGCAAGTATCGCACCGCCGCACGCGTGGCACCCGATCGCAATGCGCATCCTCATGGGCAGAACCCTCGAGCCTAGACAATCGGCGACCTCGTCCAGCTCGAAACCCTTGGTCCTGCAGAGGCGGGGAACAATCAGGAGAAATACCGAAAATCGAATAGAAATTGCCGAGGCCAGCGCGGGAGCCAACCTCGGCCGAAGCCCATGTCGTCAACGGGCGGCACTAGACAAGCACGACCCCTCTGGAAGGGGGGCGGCGCACCTTCATCTGGCGCCGGCCGCAGCGTCTATTCGCCAGCGTGCGGCCTAACCGGAGAGACCGCAAAACTCAGAAGCAGCGATCCGCCGCACAGCTTCCCCTGCGTAGCAGCCAGTCGTAGCAGCATTTCTCACTCACCTTGCAGACCCACGTTGTTTGCGCTCTCCATCGCATTGCCGGAGCGACGCAGCGCTTGTGGTGGTAAACTGAACGCGCCATGCCATCAGCCTTGACCTCAGTAGCAAACGGCGCGGCGAGCGTCAGAGTAAGCATGCATGCAAGGGGCGCGATCCAACGTGTCATGATGTTTCTTCCTTCCAGGGACGGAAAGCTGGGCGCGGTAAGGACGACCACTCGAACCCGCTGTTGTGGATTTCGTTCGACACAAGATGATCTCTACACTGATTCGCAATTTCTGCGGGCGAGCTTTCAAGAGCCGCGAAGTGCGATAGCTGACATCCGTTGGCGGAGTACCGCGTTGGGCCAGTGGCGCTGCCAGTCGCATCGCGGGAGCTGCAGTTGCAAGCACATGCGAAGCGCGGCGCTCGGAGGCCGGCAGAGTGCTTGCGTCGGGAGTAATTCCGAAAGCCCTCGGTAGTCTCCCCGATTGCGTCCTCAGCCGCCCGTAGTCAATTCTCCGGCTACCGCCTAGCAAAGCAAATTGGAGAATGGCCTATGAGGAAATTGATCGCCGCCGCCATGATTGCCGCCTTCGGAGCCGCAGTCATCCTTCCCGCTATCGCCACCTTTGACAGTGCATATGCCGCCACGAAGAAGACGGACAAGAAGAAGACTGCCAAGAAACCGGCCGCGAAAAAGCCGGCTACCAAGAGCAGCTACTGAGACGTGGCCTGCCAGTATCACTGAAGCCCTTCACCTCGACCAAACTCGGCGCCGGTTCGGCTAGTCGGGCGATCGACCGCACATAGTCGGCGACGCCTGCGGGGCTTGACGCATCGGCGTCGAGAGGTCGTGGTGGCAGGTCGCTAAGCTGTCATTTGCCGGGCATCATCACATAGCGCGATCGGCCCTGACCGGCTTGACGGGCCGCCCTGATCCAGCCTGCAATTGCTGGATCGTGCGAGCCTACCTGAGGCCCTCGAGGCGGACCATCGCCTTGCCGACGCCGAGGTTGAGCGCCCTGGCATAGAGCGCGCGCGCCTTGGCCACGTCGGCCACCGCGCCACGCGTGCCCCAGGCAGCCAGCATGTTGGGATCGTAAGTCTCGGCCAGCGCAAACGACGCCTGTCCGACCGCCTGCAACTCGCCACCGGACAGCACCTCGCGCGCACCGGCGATGTCACCGCTCTCGATGCGGCGGGCGGCCTGCGCCAACGCCTCTTCCGCGGGGGACTGCTGGGGAACCTCCGGCACCCTGATCGTGGCAACCGGCTCAGGCACTCTGGCCGTTGCAATCGTGGCAGAGGCGTCCGGCCTGCGCGGCGCTTCTGCCGAGACGCTGCTGGTCACGAACTGCGATGCGGTCTCGCCGCTGGAGCGGTCGACAGGCCGCACTTGCACCTTGACCGTCTTGACCTCCGAGGAGGGCCTGGCGAAATCGCCAGCCTGTGATGTAGGCACCGAGGCAACTTTCTGCTTGCCGCCGCCGATCCAGCCGCTCAACCACAGCACCGTGGGAACGACGATCAGCAGACCAGCTGCCAAGCCCAGTGCTGCGGCGCCCATCTGCTGGCGGAACCAGCGGTCGCCTTCGTTGGTAACCGGCTGCCGCCAAGTCGATGGGATCGGCATCGGCTCGTCGTCGTGATGGGAGTCGCGCAGTTCGACAGCGCCACCCTGCGAGTGGCCGCTGTGCGACGACTGGTTGTAGGACAGCGCGGACAGTCCGTCCTTGAACGTCGGCGACATCGAGCGGTGCTGGGAGGCTGCCGTCATCAGCGAGGCCAAGCTCGCCAAGTCGGCTCCGGTCGGAACGCCGCCGGTCGCACCGCGCTGGGCTTGGTTGTGCGCGATGGTAGCGGCCAGCAGCTGGGCCAGCTCTTGCGTCAGATTGCCCGTGCCGAGAGGCGTCTCAAGGCCGCGGGTGTGCGTGTTCTGTGGTAGTTGTGGTGCGCCCGACTCAAGCTCAGCGTCCTGTCCGTTCGCCGAAGACTCGTCTCTCACCATATCCGCCCCTCTTTACGCTACGCGACGCTGCGAGACTGCGTGGCTTTACACCAAGGCCCAATTCCTCGTCCACGAGTATCGCAAGGTGCCGGCACCGCAGAGATCGCTGATGCACATGCAAATTGGGCGAGACCACACCCAAAGCGTATGCCCATGCTCCGCGAACGCCCGAGCCCCGAGTTGCCCGCTAGTGGCAATCAGCTTGACCAGCAAGCTGCTGTAGGCAGGTCGTCCCCGTGCGATCCGGCAGGCCGCGCAGATCCCCTCGCAACCAGCGCACGAAGTAGACCGGCGGAATGTGGTATAAATTATGGCGGCCCGCGGAGCGATTTGGCAAATCGCGGGGGATGTACCATCAACACTTGATGAACGGCAAAATGCAAGGCAGACGCAGGTCATACAGCGGAATGCGGACCTCCGGCGGGCCATGACGGGCCGGCTGATCGGCATAGCGCGTCGGGATAAGCGGCGCGCGCCGATGCAGGAGGTCGGCGATGGCTTCATCACCCCGGCAGGCGGTCTGGTAGGCGACTTCAAGGGTGCCAAATACCCGCGTCGTCAGATCACCGTCCTGGCACGCGAGGCCTGGGAGGCGGCGCTCATCGAAATCAGTCAACCGAGCTTATCTTGGACAACCCGGCGCGCCAACCTTTTGGTCGAAGGCGCAGAATTGCCCCGCGCAGCGGGCAGTGTCCTGCGTATCGGGGCGGTCCGCCTCGAAGTCACGGCCCAGACCTTTCCCTGCGCCCGCATGGAGGAGGCATGGGCTGGCCTGTTGTCCGCGCTGGCCAAGGACTGGCGGGGCGGCGTGACCTGCCGCGTGCTGGAGGGTGGGCCGATCGGCCTTGGTGATGAGGTCGAGGTCCTGGCACAGCGGCCGCTGGTCGTGCGCAGGCTGCCGGGATAACGCCCTGAAAAAGCGGCCCTGCCTCAAGGGGCGGGCCGCAAAAAAGCCGGAAAACTAGCCCCCAGATCGCCATCAGAGGGGGCAGGCGCCAAGGTCGCCACTTCCTGTCCCCGCCGCAGCGCGCTATCTATGCCGGACAAACGGAATCAAGGAATTAGAGGCGCCAGCAGAGAATGGTTGAGCAGCGAGACCAGCTAGCCAGGGAAGTCGACGAGGAACTGCGGCGCGAGCAGCTTCTCAAGATCTGGGAGCAGTACGGCACCTACATTATCGCCTTAGCAGCCCTGATCATCGTCGGCGTCGGCGGCGTCAAGTACTACCAGCATCGCAGTGCTTTGGCAGCCGAGGCGGCGGGCGGCCGCTTCATCTCGGCTGCGCGCCAGGTCGCGGACAGCCAATCGGACGCTCGCAAGGAGCTGGAAGGCATCGTCGCTGACGGCCCTAGCGGATATGCCACGCTGGCGCGCCTGCGCCTTGCCGCGGCGGACGCCGCAGCCGGCAAAGCGGTAGAGGCCGCCAACGAATTCGATGCCATCGCCGACGTCCGCGGCGTTGATCCCCTGCTGCGCGACTACGCGCGGTTGCAGTCGGCCAGCCTGAGGGTTGACGTGGCCAGCTGGACGGACATGCAGAATCGGCTCAACGACTTAGCGGCCGAGGACAATCCATGGCGCTACAGTGCCCGCGAGCTGCTGGGCCTGGCAGCGTATAAGGCCGGCAAGACCGATGAAGCGCGCCAGGAGTTCCAGCGGCTGATGAGTGATCGAGCGGTGCCGCAGAGCATTGCCGAGCGTGCTCGCATCATGATGGGTGTCATCACGCAGGCCGAGCTCGCCAAATCGGCGCCGCAGGTACCTGACAAGCCTGTCGAGGCTCCGGCCAAGTCGGGCAACAAGGCCAAGGCTGACGGCACCAAGGCAGACACCAAGAAAGCCAAGTAGCTTGGGTCGGCGACAGGACGAGGGAAGGGCAATGGCCGGCAGGTCGGGCAACCACAGCAGGAGCCTTCGCGCTCTCGGCGCCGTCCTTGGCAGCGCCTTGCTGCTGTCCGCCTGCGCCGACACGTTCGCCGGTATGAGCCTGCCGAGCATGCCGAAGTTGCAGAACCCCTTCCAGGACAAGGAAGTGCCGCTGACCGGCAAGCGCATCTCGGTGATGCAGAAGGAGAACTCAGGAGGAGAACTGGCGTCGGCCGAGCGGCCGATCTCGCTGCCATCGCAGCGCCAGAACACGGATTGGACGCAGCCGGGCGGGACGCCGAATAATGCGCCAGGCCATCTGGCCCTGGGACAAGCTGTAAAGAACTCGTGGAGTGCGGACGCCGGCGCAGGCTCCAGCTTCTGGGGCAAGCTGACCAGCAGCCCCATCGTCTATGCCAACAAGGTCTTCACACTGGACGCGTACGGCCAGGTATCCGCTTTCAGCCTGTCGGACGGCTCGACGTCGTGGCGGGTGTCGACGACACCGCCAAACGAGAAGGACCGAGAGGGTTTCGGCGGCGGCTTGGCAGCAGACGGTGGGCGTATCTACGCGGCTACCGGTTTCGGCATGGTGGTGGCGCTCGACCCTGGCAGCGGCAAGAAACTGTGGGAGAAGAGTGTCGGAGCACCGGTACGCGCCTCCCCGACTGCCGCCGGCGAGCGTGTGTTCGTGGTCTCCATGGAGGGAGAGACGTTCTGCCTATCGGGATCGGACGGCACTGAGCTCTGGACCTTCCGCGGCATGCCGGAGCGCGCCAGTATCCTGACCAACACCAGCCCGGCAGTCGAAGGCGATATAGCCATCTTTCCCTACCCGACTGGCGACGTGGTGGCCCTGCGTGCCTCCACGGGTCAGCAGATGTGGACGGAGTCGCTGGCGCGCGCCCGCACGGGCTCGTCGCTGTCGGCGATGAGCGACACGGCGCGGCCATCCATCGACGGCGGTACGGTGTTTGCGGTCGGCCACTCCGGCCGCATGGTGGCGACCTCGCAGAAGACCGGCGAGCGCCTCTGGTCCATTTCGGTACCGGGTATCCAGGCACCCTGGGTAGCAGGCGACTCCGTGTTCGTGGTCGACACGGGCGGACAGCTGCTGGCGGTGTCGCGCCGCGAGGGCAGCATCCAATGGTCCGTCAAGCTGCCTGGCAGCACGACCTGGTCGGGGCCGGTTCTGGCCGGCAATCGGCTGTGGCTGGCATCCAGCACCGGCCAGCTGGTCGGCGTCGACGCCACAACCGGGCGCGTCGATACCACCCAGGATCTCGGCCAGCCGGTCTTCATCGCACCAATCGTGGCCGGGGGCCGCATGTTCGTGCTTACCGACAAGGCCAAGCTGATGGCCTTCAATTGAACCGGCGCCCGTTTCGCGCTAGCGCTCCGCTACACACGAACGCTTGCGAGCGCCCATGCCCACCATCGCCATCGTCGGCCGTCCCAACGTCGGCAAATCGACGCTCTTCAATCGCCTGACCGGCAAGCGCACCGCCCTGGTCTCGGACATGCCGGGGTTGACGCGTGATCGTCGCGAAGGCGAGGCCGACGTGTGGGGGCACAAACTCACGCTCATCGACACGGCCGGTCTCGAGGACGCGGCTGCAGGCTCGATTGCCGCGCGCATGCGTGCGCAGAGCGAGGCCGCGCTGCGCGCTGCCGATCTCGTGCTGTTCGTGCTGGATGCGCGCGACGGGGTCGTACCGGACGATGCCGCGTTCGCACGCGTGGTGCGCAGCGCGGGCGTGCCCGCCGTGCTGGTCGCCAACAAGTGCGAAGGCCGCGCCGGTGCCGACGGCTTCTACGAGGCCTTCCAGCTGGGACTGGGCGAGCCGATCGCCATCTCGGCCGAGCACGGCGAAGGCATGGGCGACCTGAGCGAGGCGATCCTGGCGGCACTCGGTCTCGAGCCCAAAATGCGGAAGCGGCGCGATCGCGACGACCCCGATGAGGCCGCCGAGCCGCAAGAGCCCGTGGCGCCCAGCCAGCCCATCCGGGTGGCCATTGTCGGACGGCCGAACGCCGGCAAGTCGACACTCGGTGAACGCATTGCTCGGCGAGGAGCGCATGATCACCGGTCCCGAACCCGGCCTGACGCGCGATGCGGTGGCGACCGACTTTGAATGGAACGGCAGGCCCGTCCGGCTGTTCGACACCGCCGGTCTCAGGCGCAAGGCGCGCATCAGCGAGAAGGCGGAGCAGCTCGCAGCCAGCGACGCCGTGCGCGCCATCCGCTTCGCCGAGGTGGTGGTGCTGCTGATCGATGCCGAGCGCCCCTTCGAGCATCAGGACCTGACCATTGGCGATCTGGTCGAGGGCGAGGGCCGGGCGCTGGTCGTTGCCGTCAACAAATGGGACCTGATGCCCGACAAGCAGAAGAAGCTGAAGGAGCTGCGCGAGACCCTCGACGAGCGGCTGGCGCAGCTGCCGGGCGTTCCCATGGTAGCCATCTCCGCAGTGGCCGGTCGCGGACTCGACCGGCTGATGCAGGCGGTACTTGGAAGCTACGAGGTGTGGAACCGCCGTGTGTCGACGCCCAACCTCAATCGCTGGCTCGCGGAGGCGCTGGAGCGGCATGCGCCGCCAGCCTCCAAGGGACGCCGCGTCAAAATCCGGTTCATGACACAGCCCTCCTCGCGACCGCCGACCTTCGTTGCCTTCTGTTCGCGCCCTGACGCGCTGCCGAAGGCCTATCTGCGTTATCTCACGAACAGCCTGCGCGACGCCTTCGGTCTCCCCGGCGTGCCGATCCGCTTCAAGCTGCGCAAGGGCGACAATCCGTTCGCGCGCGATTGACCGATCGACCCCCGACCCGGAACAAGGCGCCCGGCTTCAGCGTTGCACTCCCAAGACAATCCTTTTCAGATCAAGGGAGTATAAACCATGGCTAGCGCGACGGCTCACCCCAACCACCAGCTTATCTCGAGCGAGGATGTCGAGGGCGTGAACGTCTACGACATGCAAGGCAAGAAGATCGGTGAGATCGATCACCTGATGATCGACAAGATTTCAGGTCGTGTGAGCTATGCCGTGATGAGCTTCGGCGGTTTCATCGGTCTCGGCCACAGCCACTATCCGCTGCCGTGGGGTGCTCTCAAGTACAACACCAAGCTGAACGGCTTCGAGACCGGCGTGACGGAAGCGCAGCTCAAGGACGCGCCGGCCTTCAGCGACAATTCCTGGACCGACAGAAATTGGGAAACCAAGACCCACACTTATTACAACGTCCGTCCCTATTGGTGAGGCGGCACGTCCGGGAAAGGGCCCATACAGTGGGCTCTTTCTCCCTTAGAGGGACTTAAATTCTGCAAGCTCAGGCTCTATGTCAGATGATATAGAGCTTCCATCCAACTGCGTGTAACCCGTCATGCTCGATCTATTGGACCTCATCCTATTGCGGCGCGGCGTCCCCGCTGACGACCGGACGCTGACGTTTCGTCGTATCGACGGCAACCCGCAGTCGAGGGTGATCTACTTCCTGCCCTGGAACACGCCATTCAACGTGGCCAGGCAGGCCGGCTTCGTTCCGCTCGACTTCCTGGCGGCCTACGAAATGCCGCGCGGACTGGTCAGCTCCGACCCCGAGATAAGCGTGAAGTCCATCCTCGGCCTTGTCGAGGACGCGCACAAGCTGCTGGAGAGCAAGGCCATCGCGCCGCACACTGCCGTGCTGATCGGGCTGAGCGTCGGCACCTTTGCTGCAATCTACCTCGCCAACCGCATTGGCGCGCGACTGTGCGCCGTCGCCCCGTCCGATCGCGCCGATATGATGATGTGGCAGAGCCCGGCCACACGCATCGTCAAACGGCGGGCGATCCAGAAAGGCCTGCAGCTCGCGCACTACTCGCGCGTAATGACCGGCTACCACCCGATCCACAATCTCGCCGGCATCGCCGCCAATAGCGTGTTCGTAATTGGCCGCAAGGATCCGTTCGTGCCCTCGCAACGGCGCGGGGCCTTGCAGCGCGCGATCGAATTGCAGCTGCCGTCGGCCAAGATCATCAAGCTGGACGCAGGGCATTTCCGGACGCTGCTGCTGAGCGCGCGGCACCAACTCGCCTTGCTAGGGCTGGCACCGGCGCGCTCGCGCTGGCAGTTGCGCATGCCGGTCGAACTGCCATCCTGGAGGCCGCGCCTGACGGCCCCCGGCGAAAGCTCATAGGGCCGGGGCCCGTTCCCGCCCGCTCTCTTCAAACTGTGTTACGAAGTCTTGCGGGCGCCATGCTTGGTCGGCGCGCCACTATCATGTCTCGGATCGGCCTGCTCGCCGAGGGCGATACGCGCCTCCACAACTTCCGAAAGAAGCGTGGGCTCTCCGCCGCCCATGTTCTCTTCGGACGCCACAGAAAGCCCGCGGGCCTCAAGCTCCCAGGCGTCCAAAATTGCCAGCTTTTCGTTTCTGTTGAGACGGCGGTCCTGAATGACCTGACGCGGGCGCTGGTAATAGCGTGTCGGGTTGTGGACGGCCTCTGCGGCAAAGCTCAATGAGCTGACCATTACTTCCTCCTCACAATAGTAGAGTGGAGGAAACGCGCGACGGGCCGCCGGCGTTCCAGGAGAAACACCGCACAGCCCACGCATCACGAATTTTTCATCCCCCAAAGGCCGGCCCTATTCCTTATTGTGACTGTCGCCGTCTCCGTTCGTATTAGAGCTGTTGAGGCGGCGGCTTTGCGAGGCCTGCCCACCCTTGCGGCCGGCTGCGGCTGCCAGGGCCCGATTCTGAGCAAAGCTGCGGTCTTGCGGAGCAACCGAGCGCCCGCCCTTGCGGCCCGCTTCAGACGCCAGCGCACGATTCTGGGCGAAACTGCGCTTGTCGTTGGGCACATTGGCCCCGCCCTTGCGAGCAATCTCGCGCTGCTTTTCCTGGTCCATGCCGGCAAAACCACGGGTAGTGCCCGAGCCGGCAGTCCTGATCTCTCGGGACATTGAGCTTCTCCTGCTGCATCGCCGCCAAGGCGACAGGCATTGTGAGAAGCTAAACAGCCCGTGCGCCGCTTTGGTTCCGGCGTTCAAGGTAAACGGCGGGCATGCTTGCGCACATCCCGCCAGGGATCCTCGCCATGGGCGAGCCGATGCAGTAGATTTGTCACGGTGAAACGGTCGGAATGCAACTCCGGGCCGAGCTCGTCCCAACCGATCGGCGTCGAGACCGTGGCGCCGGCTCGTGCCCGCGCCGAATAGGCGACAACGGCGGTGGCACCGCGGCCGTTGCGCAGATAATCAAGGAAGATGCGGCCCCGTCGCTGCGCCTTTGATGCAGTGGCCAGGTACTTGCGCGGGCTGTCGCTCGCCATGGCCTTGGCGAGCCCGTGCGCGAAGTCCTTCACACTGGCCCAGTCGGCATGCGGCTTGAGGGGGCTGTAGACGTGCAGCCCCTTGCCTCCGGTGGTCTTGACGAAAGCCGCCAACCCCTTCGCCGTGAGGCGGTCGCGCACCTCGATGGCCGCAGCGATCACGTCGCTCCAGGCAACCTCGGCGTCGGGATCGAGATCGAAGGTGATGCCATCCGGACGCTCGATGTCGTCCAGCTTGGCGCCCCAGACGTGGATCTCCAGCACCGAGGCCTGTGTCAGCGCGAGCAGCCCCTCCAGGCTGCGAACGGCGAGCAACTCCTCCCCGCCCTCAGGATCGCGCGCGCGGATGATGCTGTCAGGGATGCCGTTCCACGCGTGCTTCTGGAAGAAGCAAGCCTCGGTAACGCCGCCCGGACAGCGCACCAGAGCCAGCGGCCGATCGACGACCCAGGGCGAGATCCACGGCCAAATTTCTGCGTAGAACTCGGCCAGCCCCTGCTTGGTAATACCGACGTCCGGCCAGAGCACGCGGTCGGGATGGGTCAGGCGCACAGGAAGCGCCGCGGGGCTTGCGACCTTCTTGGCTTTCCTGCTCATCGCCGGCCTCTCGCGCACGACCTCGGGCGCGGCCTTGTCCGGCCGCAGGCCCTTGAAGACGGCATGGCGTATGATGTTGTCCGCCGTCCAATTGCGAAACGCTACCTCGACTACGAGCGACGGCTTCACCCAGCGCACGTTTCTGCGAGCTTCGACCGGCGGGTGGACCGGGAGGGCCGGCGCACTCGTTCGGATCTTCTCCAGGCGTTGCCAAAGATCGCCCGCTATCGCCGCCGAGAAGCCTGAGCCGACCCGGCCCACATAGGTGAGCTTGCCTTTGATGTTGGTGGCGAGCGACAGGGAACCGACCGTTCCCCGCTGCGTCGTGGAGGGCACGTAGCCGATCACGACGAACTCCTCGCTCTCGACGCACTTGGCTTTCGTCCAAGCCTTGGAGCGCCCTGACCGATAGGGCGCGTTCGCGACCTTGGAGACGATGCCTTCCAGGCCCAGGCGCGCGGCGTGCTTGAGCACCAGGTCGCCGCGGTCGGTGAAATGCTCGCTGTACTTGAGGACGCTGCCCGCCGTGTCTGCCAGCAGCGACTGGAGGGCGCTCTTGCGGTCCAGCAGCGTCGCGCCACGCAGGTCCTTGCCATCCAGATGCAGCAGGTCGAACGCGTAGTAGGAAAAGCGATCGCTGCGGCCCTCGCTCAAGTCCGCCTGCAGGGCACTGAAATCCGGCACGCCGTGCTCGGTCTCCACCACCACCTCGCCGTCCAGGAAGGCCGTGACGACCGGCAGGGCGGCGAGTGCTTTGGCGAGATTGGCGAACTTGGAGGTCCAGTCGAGCCCGGTGCGGGTCAGCAGCTTGACACGGCCGTGGTCGACGCGGGCCAGCAGCCGATAACCGTCGAACTTCACCTCGTGCACCCACCGGTCGCCGAGCGGAGGCTTTTCGACGAGGCTGGCGAGCGCCGGCTCGATGAAACCAGGCAGTGCGCCGGGTTTGGCGCCCTTTACATCGATGTCGGCACGCTTTGTCGGCGCCGTCGTCTCAGCGCTCGGCGATTTTTTTTTTGCGGGCGCCTTGCCATCATCGGCGACAACCTTGGGCTTGCGCCGGATGCGCACCTCGCCGCCGGCCACGTCCTCGACCGTGCGTCCGGTCTTGACCGAGCGCGGCTTGGCCTCCAGCAGCTCGGCGTCGCCGTTCGTGGTCGCGTATTCATCGTCGACCTTGATCAGCAGCCAGTTCTCCTTGCCGCCCTTGTCGCGCCCTCTCATGTGCACGAGGTGCCAGCGACCCTTGAGCTTGCTGCCCTCCAGCGTGAACTCGAGGTGGCCCTTGGCGAGCTGCTGATGCGGATCACCCTCGGTCGACCAGCGACCGCGATCCCACACGATGACGCTGCCCGCGCCGTACTCGCCTGCAGGAATCTTGCCCTCGAACTCGGCATAGTCGAGCGGGTGATCCTCTGTGCGCACAGAGAGGCGCTTGTCAGCGGGCGAGAGACTTGGCCCGCGCGTGACGGCCCAGCTCTTCAGCACGCCGTCCAGCTCCAGGCGCAGATCATAGTGCAGCCGGCGCGCCGCGTGCTTGTGCACGACGAACAAGTCGCCGGTGCGCCGCTGCAGCTTGCCGCGCGGTTCCTTGGTGCGTGTGAAATTGCGTTTCTGATGGTAGGCGCGAAGCGATGCGGAGCCCGGCATGGACTTAACTTAGCCAGTCTTGCGAGCGCGCGTCTTCCCCTTCGCCTTGCCAGTCGTCGTCGAGGACGGCTTTTTGGCGGGTGCTGCCTTGTCGGCATCGACGCTGCGACGCAGGGCATCCATCAGGCTGATGACGTTGGCCTGACGATGGGTCGGCTGCGGCTTGATGGGCGTGCCCTTCTGCTTGGCGCGGATCAGCTCGATCAAGGCATTCTCGTAGCGATCCTCGAACTCGCCAGGCTCGAACTTGCCGGTCATCTTTTTGATGATGTGCTTGGCGAGATCGGCCATCTCGACCGGAATGTCGATGTCCGGGATTTCCTCGAAGTAGCCGCTCTCCTGGTTGACCTCGTTGGCGTAGTGCAAGCTGAAGCCAACCAAGCCCTTGCCGCGCGGTTCCAGCATCAGCAGTCGCTCACGGCGAAACAGCACGACGCGGGCGATGCCGACCATCTTCTCGGCCCGCATCGCCTCGCGGATGACGGCGAACGCTTCCTCGCCGACGCGATCAGTGGGGGCGAGATAGTACGGTGTGTCGAAGTAGAGCTCGTTGATCTGCGCCCGTGGCACGAAGCGCTCGATGTCGATGGTGTGATTGCTCTCCAGCTGGACCGACTTCAGCTCGTCGTCCTCGATGGTGATGTACTCGTTCTTGGCGGTCTCGTAGCCCTTGACCTGATCCTCACCCTCGACGGGCGCACCGGTCGCCTCATCAACGAATTGGCGCCGCACGCGATTGCCGGTCGCGCGGTTGAGGGTGCGGAAGGTGACGCGCTCTGAGGTGCTGGTGGCCGGATATAGCGCGACGGCGCAGGAGACGAGCGAGAGCTTCAGGTATCCCTTCCAACTGGGCCGGGGCGCCATGTACGTACTCCTACAACCAAAGAGGGCGGCCTCTGTTAGGGAAACCCTACAGAGCCTGAACGTTAGCAAAGTTCACGGTGTTCCGCGAACCGCACGTTGTGTCGGATGAGGAATTCGCGCGCCCCTCGCCTGAGCGATGATGGTCGCATGACAGCGTTAACAGAACGCAAAAAAGCAATGACCCGCGGCTTGGGGGAACCGCGGGTCAAGCGCGACTGGCGCGTGAGGGAAGCAGAAGGGGGGTTCTGCGCGCCCGTCTGGAAGTAAAACGCCGACACCAATTCGGGGTTCCTAACTTTTTTTGCGCGGTGTCGATTTTTTTGAACCGCGTTAAGTTCACCCGCCGGTATGGTTCAAGCGTGGCCTAGGACGGCAGGCGCCAGCGAAGCCCAGTGGTCGAAGGCCAGCGCCAGCACAACGGCCGCGCCGACACCCAGCACAGACAGGCCGCTGACAACCGACGCCAGCCAGACGACCTCGCGAAACTCTGACATCCACGCGCTTCGGGGACTCATCGGACGCACTCCAACAAAGGAAGGTTTGCCCGACAACCAGGCGCGCGCGGTTTGGTTCCGGCAAGCCAAGGCCCTGCGACTACTTGGACTTCCGCGGCCTGGCTTTGGCTGGCGCCGACTTGGATGGGGAGGGCTCGACCGGATCCGGCTGGGGCTTTCCCGAATGCTTCTGCTCAAGTTCCGCGAGAAGCTTAACGAACTTGTCGGGGATCGGCTGCGTCGTGACCTCGTCGAACATCTCTTTGAGGCGGTGGCCGACATGCTCATGCACCGGGAAGGGCTTGCCGCTTTCGCCCTCGCCTCCCGATGCCGCGCCCTTGCTTGCCGCCGGCGGCCGTTGTTCGCCCCGTTTGCCCATCGCGCCTTTGATATGTGACGTGAATGGCTTACATATGGCCCAACGAACTTCAACGCTCAACAGCGCAAATGTCGTTCTAAGACCATCCAAATGGTCAGGGAGGCGTCCTGCCGTTGCGCCAGAGCTAGACGGGCCCATTTTTCCACATGTCGCTCGCCGAAAAGATTTCCGCTCACCTGCCCCACCTGCGCCGCTTCGCCCGTCTTTTGACGGGCAGCCAGAAGGCCGGGGACGCTGCCGTGGCCCGCGTTCTGCAGGCCATCCTCGCCGACCCCTCGATCTTCCCGGACCTGCCGCCGCGGCTGGGCCTCTATCAGTGCTTCCTCGAAGCCTTCACGACCCGCCTCGAGGACAAGAGCCAGGAGGCTATGGGTCTGGGCCCCACGGCGGCACGATCGCTGGCGGCGCTGAGCCCGCAGGCCAAGCAGGCCTTCCTCCTGGTCACTGTAGAGGAATTCACACACCGGGAAGCCGCGCAGATCCTGGAGATCTCCGATCGGCGGACAGAACAGCTGCTCGAGGAGGCCGGGGCGGTCATCGGCAGCCAGATATCGACCGATGTGCTGATCATCGAGGACGAGCCGTTGATCGCGCTGGACCTCAAGACCCTGCTGACCGATCTCGGGCATCGGGTGACCTCGATTGCACGCACGCACGAGGACGCGCTGCGCGCCGCATCGCAGGCCAAGCCTGGGCTGGTGATGGCCGACATCCGCCTTGCCGACGGCAGTTCGGGACTGGATGCAGTCAACGACATCCTCACCAAATTCACCGTGCCGGTGATCTTCGTCACCGCCTATCCGGACCGGCTGATGACGGGCGAGCGGCCGGAGCCGACCTTCCTCATCACCAAGCCATTCCGCGTGGACGCGGTGAAGGCGATCGTCAGCCAGGTGCTGTTCTTTGATCAGGCTGCGCGCGCCCGCTCCAAACGGGCCTGACCTCTCGCTCGGATCTACGAAAGCCGTTTGAGCGTCCTCGGGTCCGGCTGGCCGCCGAAGAACTTCTGCAGTGCGGTGTGGAACACCGGGTCCTGCGGCGCGGCGCGGGCAAACAAGGTCATCGACGAGTGAAACTTGAGATGGTCCGGGTAGCCGAACACATCCTCGATCGAGCGGCCTTCGATGGCGTTTACCAGTTCGGTGCAGGCTAAGAGGCGCGGGCCTAGCAGCGGGTGATTGAGATAGGCTTTGGCTTCAGCCAGGGACGAGATGGCAAACTTCTGCGCCGTAGGGCTGCTGCCAAGCCCGCTTATCTGCGGGAAGACGTACCACATCCAGTGACTGCGCTTGCGCCCGGCGCGCAACTCGGAGCAGACGCGGTCAAAGACGCCATCCTGGGCATCGACAAAACGTTGCAGGTTGAATGGGTCGTCCATAACGACCGACTGCCGTTTGCGAGAACAGGCGCTCGATCCGCAGCCGCGGCTGCGACGATCTATCGATCCTGGACCTCACGATCCGTTTGACTGGCAAACGCGCGCAACAGGCCAGTCTCCTGCTGCAGCTGGTCGACGCGGAAGTTCAAGACGTCGCGAATGCTGACCATGCCGACCAGGCGGTCGCCGTCCTTGACGGGCAAGTGCCGGACGTTGCGTGACAGCATGGTCGAGGCGACCAGGGCAATGTTGTCGCTGGGCGAGCAAGTAATCACGGCCTTGGTCATGAGCGTCGATACCGGCATCGCGTGCAGGTCGCCCTTGTGCATGCACAGGCCATAGGCGATATCGCGTTCGGAGATCACCCCATCGACGCTTCGCCCATCGACGCTGACGATGGCCGCACCGATGCGCTTCTCGCGCAGCCGCTGCGATAACGCCGCAATCGTTTCCGTGGGTTTGATGGTGATAACGGTGTTACCCTTTACGACGAGAACGTCAGCTACCTTCACGGCACCACTCCAGCGTCCTGAAGTTGCTCGGACTGCTCAGCCAACACCATTCTTGCCAATCTCGGCGTCCCCGGCAACCACTGCCGCGAAATTCTGTTCCAGACGCCTTTAACGTTTGCTCTTGGTGGTGGGAGCGGGGCGGCCGTCGGTCATTTGGTAGAGTTTATAGGCGCTGTAGGCGCTTGACGTCGCTGCGATGGCAGCAAACACGACCACCCACGTCATCTTGTCCCTGATCCACCGCATTGCATTCGTTCCGGTTAGCGCCAAAACCTCCAGAACGGCCTTGATCGGGTGTCGCGCTGCGTGGTCGGCAGCGGCGGCGGCACCTTTCTTCGCCGATCCAGGTCGTCATCGTCTTCGGGACCGCTCAGCACGCGGGCCATCTGTGTCGCGATTTCTCCGGCTTCAGACTTGAGCGCAGCAATGATGTCCTGCGCCTCCTTGACCAGTGCCGCGGTCCGGTCGCGGTCATAGACCTCTTGCATCAGCGGGGCCTCCTGCGCTTTGGATGTCCGTGAACTCGCAGCAACGCACCGAATCGATGTCCAAGATTAGCGACCGATTCGCGTGAGATTGCGGCACCCGTCTGACCAACTCCGGGGACAACTGCCGCGCGGAAAGCTTCCTCCACAAGCGGCAGCCGCGCGATGATTGGCGCTCTCGCACGTACTGCGCGAACCGGCGCCGCGAGGAAGCGGAACTCTGCACCCGGCCGGCTGGCTGGCGACACGGTGACGCCAAGGCTATATCAGAGCGCATGTCAGGCCGCCGACGATCGGTTCGGCGCAGCTCAGCGTGCCTCCCGTATGATGCCATCAGGACTCGACGAACTGGCTGCTCTGGCGCGGCGCGATTTCGCGCGCATGAACTTTCCCGCTGCCAATTGGGTCCCCGTTGCGCTAGGCCCCGACGGCAAGCCGGTGCTCGACGTGCTCATGGTCGGCGCCGGCCTGTGCGGGCAGACGGCGGCCTTCGCGCTGATGCGCGAGGGCGTGCGCAACATGCGCATCGTCGATCGTGCGGAGCGCGGCCGCGAGGGCCCGTGGGGCACCTACGCGCGCATGGACACGCTGCGCTCACCCAAGCACCTGACCGGACCCGATCTCGGGTTTCCGGCGCTGACGTTTCGAGCCTGGTATGAGGCGCAGCACGGTACGGAAGGCTGGGAGCACCTCTACAAGATCGCCACCAGGGACTGGCTCGCCTACCTGTTGTGGGTGCGTGATACCGTCGGCCTGCCGGTCGACAATAGCACCGAGGTTACGCGGCTCGATCCCGGCCCAGCCTGGGTGCGCGTCGAGCTTGCGACGGGGGCGGCGACGCAAACAGTCTACGCCCGTAAGGTCGTGTTGGCCGGCGGGCGGGATGGATCCGGTGCGCCGTATCGGCCGGCTTTCCCGTCGCTACCTGCAGAGCACAAAGGCGCGGCGGGCCGCGTATTCCACTCTTCCGACACTATCGACTTCGCCCGCTTCAAGGGCGGCAGGATCGGCGTCCTTGGAGCAAGTGCCTCGGCCTTCGACAATGCGGCAGTGGCCTTGGAAGCAGGCGTGGCCGAGGCGCATTTGTTCGTGCGCCGGCCGCACCTGCCTCAGATCAACAAATCGAAGTGGATCGTGTTTCCCGGGTTTTTTCACGGCTATCGCGATCTCGACGACGCGATGCGGTGGCAAATCTACACCTACATCCTGTCCGAAGCGGTGCCACCACCGCACGAGTTGGTGCTGCGTTGCGACCGGCATGCTGGCTTTTCCGTGCATTTTGGTGAGCCCTGGCTCGACGTAGTTCCGCGCACCGACGAGGTCAGGATTGCTACCGCGCGAGCGGAATACGAATTCGACGCAGTGATCCTGGCCACCGGCTTCTCCGTCGACCTGGCGCAGCGGCCGGAGTTGATCCACGTCCACGACAAGATCGCACTTTGGACCCACCACGTGTCGGCGGAAGAGGCGGCTTTGCATCCGGCGGCCGCGCTATATCCCTATCTGGGTGAGGGCTTCGAGCTGATCGAGCGAACGTCGGGATCCCTCCCCGGGCTTTCGCACATCTACTGCTTCAACGCCGGCTCGACCATGAGCCATGCGGCCCTGGCGGGCGACATTCCCGGGCTTGCCTTTGGAGCCAACCGGCTGTCGCGCGCTATCGCCGGCAGCCTGTTCGCCGCCAGCACAACCGCGCTGCACTCGGCGCTGCGCGCCTTCGACGACCGCGAGCTGGAGTCGACGCGCTACTTCCTGCCGCGCTGATACATCGGGCGCCTTGCCGCGACGCTCGTATCGGCGCCCGCCTTAGCGAGCCTGATATGCGGCGAGGAACGTGCTCACCGCAATATCGACGACGTGCAGGATGCGCGCGTCATCCGGCGGACCGGCGAAATTGAACAGCATCGGCTTGAAGGTGGTCGACAGGCAGGAGTTGATGAACTGCGCCGCGGCTACCTCGCAGTCGTGCGGCTTCAGGACCCCGGATGCGATCTTGGCTTCGAGATAGTGCTTGAGACGCCCGACTCCGGTCGCCGGTCCCGATTGATAGAACCTGGCGCCCAGCTCGGGCATGCGATCGGCAATGGCAATAACTGTACGCAGTGTCGAGACGCCGCCCGGCCGACACAGGAACCGCGCCAGCTCGACGCCCAGGCGTCGCAGCTCGGTCGCAACGGCCGCTTGCTCGTCAAGGGTGAATATGTGGTCGGCCTGGTGCCGCCTCTCTTCCTCGACGATGGCCTCGAACAGCTCCTCCTTGCTCTTGAAGTAGACGTAGAGCGTGCCCTTGGAGACTCCGGCCTCGCGCGCGATCGCGCCCATGCTGGCGGCATCGAAGCCCTGCGCCAGGAACACCCGGCGGGCACCGTCGATGATCTGCGCCCGCTTGGCGGGGTCCACTCCCCGGCTCTCGCTCGTCTGCCGCTCGATAGTCCTGCGTGGTCATGGCCTCTCCTTGCCCGTGAGGGCATCTCAAGAACGGCAACTTCCGGTCGATCATCTCCAGTCGAGACTCAGCTTCACAATACATTGACCGAACCGTTCAGTCATTGACATAAGGGCTGATGTCACCTATGTCAACGCCTGACCGAACCGTTCGGTCAATAGAAGCATGCATATGCAGGGTCATGAGGTGGGCAGTGCAAGACGTTCAAAATCTTCGTGGAACCGATGACGGGGTACTCCCGAATGTGGATGTCCACGGCGACGACTCGATCGGCCCCTCGTTCGGGGAGACGGCCAGCGCAGCCGGCATGGATTCGCGTGGCGCGTCGCCAGTTGCAAAGTCCCGGTTCAGTGTTCGCAAGGCGGGGATCGCCGCGGCCGCGGTGCTGGCGCTCGGCCTCGGCAGCTACTACGGCCATTACTGGTGGACGGCGGGCCGCTACCTGGTGACGACCGACGACGCCTATGTAGGCGCCCGCAGCGCCACCCTGTCACCCAAGGTGGCCGGCTACGTGGCCGATATCGCCTTCAGCGACAACGACCATGTGAAGGCCGGCGACGTGCTGATCCGGGTCGACGACGGCGACTACAGCCTGGCCGTGCAGACGGCCCGTGATCAGATCGCCGTCCAGGAGGCGACGGTCGCACGGCTCGGCAAGCAGGTGGTGGCGCAGCAGGCAGCGGTCGAGCAGGCCAACGCGCAGCTCGCGTCCGCCCGGGCCGGACAAACCCGCACCGATCTGGAATTGAAGCGGCAGCAGGATCTGTCCAACCGGCAGATCAACAGCCGCCAGCAGCTGGAGCAGGCGCAGGCCAACTACGACCAGGCTGTCGCGTTGGTGCAGGCCTCCCAGGCGGGCGTCGAGTCGGCTGCTGCCAACGTCGATGTCTTCAAGGCCCAGCAGGAGGAGGCCGGGCGTTCGCTCAAGCAGCTGCAGACGGCGCTGGCCAAGGCCGAGCGCGACCTGTCGTTCACCACCATCCGCGCGCCGTTCGACGGCGTGGTCGGCAACCGCGCTGTGCAGGTCGGCGACTATGTACAGCCGACGCAACGGCTGGCCAGCCTGGTGCCGCTGGAGGCCGTCTACATCGACGCCAACTTCAAGGAGACGCAGGTCGCGCAGCTGCAGCCTGGTCAGCCGGTCAGCATCACCGTCGACGCTCTGCCGGGCCGCACGGTGGAGGGCCGCGTGGCGAGCTTCGCGCCGGCCTCGGGCTCGGTGTTCTCGCTGCTGCCGCCCGACAACGCGACTGGCAACTTCACCAAGATCGTGCAGCGCATCCCGGTGCGCATCCTGGTGCCCGCCAGCGTGGCTGAGCAATCCGTGCTGCGGCCGGGCATGTCGGTGGTCGTCAAGGTCAACACCAAGCCGGGCGCCGCGGCATCCTCGCAGCCGATGAGCACCGCCGCGTTGCCGCGGGCCGTGAACTAGCCACGAGCTAGATCGGCAACCAGCCAGCCAGAGATAGGTGCCATGGCCAATGCCACCACCATGAACGCGACGGCATCGGGCGCCGCGCCGGCCGCTCCGGTCGACCAGGATCGCATCGAGCCGCGCCGGCTCGTCGCCTTCCTGTGCATGGTGTTCGGCATGTTCATGGCCATCCTGGACATCCAGATCGTGTCGGCATCGCTGACCGAGATCCAGGCTGGCCTGGCCGCCTCCGCCAACGAGATCACGTGGGTGCAGACCGCCTACCTGATCTCCGAGGTGATCATGATTCCCCTGTCGGGTTTCCTATCCCGCGCCATGGGCACGCGCCTGCTGTTTGCCATCTCGGCCGGCGGCTTCACCGCGGCCAGCCTGATGTGCGGCTTCTCCACCGGCATCAACGAGATGATCTTTTGGCGCGCCGTGCAGGGCTTCATCGGCGGCGGCATGATCCCGACCGTGTTCGCCACGGCGTACATCATCTTCCCGCGCTCGCGCATGGGTCTGGTGGCGCCCATGATCGGCCTCGTCGCCACGCTGGCGCCGACCATCGGCCCGACGGTCGGCGGCTATCTCACGGACGCGCTGTCGTGGCACTGGCTGTTCTTCATCAACATCGTGCCGGGCATCGCCGTGACGGCCGCGGCATTGATCCTGATCGACTTCGACAAGCCAGACTGGTCGCTGCTCAACCACTTCGACTGGGTCGGCCTGCTGTCCATGGCCGGCTTTCTGGGTGCACTGGAGTACGTGCTGGAGGAAGGCCCACGCAACGACTGGTTCGGCGACGATACGGTGCTGCTGTTTGCCTGGGTCTCGGGCATCTCGGCCATCGTCTTCTTCGTTCGCGTCCTGACTGCCAAGGAGCCGATCGTCGATCTGCGGGCTTTCACCGACCGCAACTTCGGCCTCGGCAGTCTGTTCTCGTTCGTGGTCGGCATCGGCCTCTACGGCCTCACCTACCTTTATCCGGTCTACCTGGCTCAGATCCGTGGCTACAACGCGCTGATGATCGGCGAGACCATGTTCGTGTCAGGCGTTTTCATGTTCCTGACCGCCCCGATCGCCGGCCGGCTGATGACCAGGGTCGACCCGCGCTACATGCTGGTCGCCGGCTTCCTGTTCTTCGCGGCGGGCACCTATTGGATGACTTATCTGACCAAGGACTGGGACTTCTGGGAGCTGTTCTGGCCGCAGGTGTTCCGGGGCGTCGGCCTGATGATCTCCATGATCCCTGTCAACAACATCGCGCTCGGCACGCTGCCGCCCGAGCGGGTCAAGAACGCGTCCGGCCTATATAACCTGACCCGCAATCTCGGCGGCGCGGTGGGGCTTGCGGCTCTGACAACCATCCTGAACGACCGCACCGATCTGCATCTGGCTCGCCTGCACGAGAGCATCACCTGGTCGCGACAGCCGGCCATGGAGATGCTGAACAACATGACGCAGCGGTTCTCCTCCTACGGCAGCGATGCGCAACAGATGGCGCTCAAGCAGCTCAACAGCATCGTGCATCGCCAGGGTGTGGTGATGGCCTTCGGCGACGTGTTCCTGGTGCTGACGCTGCTGTTCGTTGCCCTGGCGGTGCTCGCCTTGCTGGTGAAGCGCCCCGCAGGGGCCGCATCCGCTGGTGGCGGGCACTAGAGCCCTCTCGACCCGGATGAAATCGGGATCGGCAGCCATAACCCAGTGCTGAGCTTGTCGAAGCGCGGCACTATCGGACTAATGCGCCCTTCGACAGGCTCAGGGCTTAGCATTTCAGATGGAGGCAGTTCCGCTTCCATCGGCGCATGAACCTCACTCAAACTAGCCGAAGTCCTTCATCAGCTGCATAAGCGACAGCCGGCGCTTGGCACCAAGCAGTTTCGCCAAGCGGGCCTCGTGACGGCCGGCCAGCCGTTTGCTGCGCGCGAGGGCGCTCGAGCCGTCGGCACGGAGGAACAAGGCATGCGAGCGGCCATCGCCGTTGGCAGCGCGCCGCTCGATCCATTTGCGGGCTTCCAGGTCGTGCAGCAGGCGGGCGAGGCGAGCGCGCTCGATGCCCAGCGCCCGGCCGATAGCGGCTTGTGAACTGCCTGGATTGGCCTCGATGAGGAGCAGGACGGAATACTGTGCGGGGCGCAATCGCACGGGCGCGAGCGTGCGTATGAAGTCCTTGAAAATCATGACCTGCAAGCGTCGCACGAAATAGCCGAGGTGCTCGTCGAGGTGACCAAGTTCGAGCCGTTCGGCTTCGGCACGCTCTGCGATCTCGCGCTGCAGCAGACCGACCTTCCGCTCGCTGCCGGCGAGGGCCGATCGCGTCCTTTGCGCTCCGCTCGTCCTCGTCATCGCTCTGCCATCACGTGATGCAACGATCTTGACCCTGATTGTTGTCAATGACAACGTTAGCACGCGCTCACGTGGCGCCAAACATAAGCAGCGCCACCGCGCTCACCCAGGGAGCTTCATATGCTACGCTTGCCTCGGCTTGCCTGCCGCATTGCTTATCCTTACCTGCTTGCCAGCCCATGCCGAGCAGAACGGCGTTCTGCGCATCGGCGTGCTCAACGACATGTCGAGCGTGTATGCGGACTACCAGGGACCGGGTTCGGTCGTTGCCGCCCAGCTGGCTGTCGAGGACTTCGCCAAGCAATCCAATCGCAAGGTCGAGATCCTGTCGGCCGACCATCAGAACAAGCCGGACCTCGGCAGCAGCATCGCGCGGCGCTGGATCGACACCGAAGGGGTCGACATGATCATCGACGTGCCGAATTCGGCGGTGGCACTGGCGGTCGCCGATATCGCGCGCGAGAAGAACAAGGTGGTGATCGGGTCAGGCGCCGGCACCGCGCTGCTGACCGGGGCAAAGTGCTCGCCCAACACCGTGCACTGGACCTACGACACCTGGGCAATGGGCCACGGCGTTGCCAGAGGCGTGCTCCAACAAGGCGGCAAGACCTGGTTTTTCATCACGGCCGACTACGCCTTCGGCCACGATCTCGAAAAGCAGGCCACCGAAGAGGTCCTGGCGGGCGGCGGCAAGGTGCTCGGCGCCGTTCGGCATCCCATTGCCACTAACGATTTCTCATCATTCCTGCTGCAGGCGCAGGCGTCCGGCGCCGAAGTGGTGGCGTTGGCCAACGCCGGCGGCGATACCGCCAACTCCGTCAAGCAGGCCGCCGAGTTCAAGATCGGAGAGAAGCAGAAGGTGGTGGCGCTGATCTTCGATGTGCAGACCGTGCCCGCCGTGGGCATTGCGACAACACAAGGCTTGATAGCGCTCAACGCTTTCTACTGGGACATGAATGACGCAACGCAGGCCTGGTCCAAGCGCTTCCAGGACCGCCACGCCAAAAAGATGATGCCCAATCATATGCATGCGGGCGTCTACGCCGGCGCGCTGCATTACCTGAAGGCCGTCGACAAGGTGGGCTCGCCCGCGGACGGCGCAGCGGTGGTGAGCGCGATGAAGGCCATGCCGACCGACGACCCGCTGTATGGCCATGGCGTGGTGCGCGAGGACGGTCGCAAGGTGCACCCGATGCACCTGCTGCAGGTCAAAACTCCGGCCGAGTCGAAAGGCGATTGGGACGTCTTCAAGATCGTCGGCACGATCGAGGCGGACAAAGCCTTCCGGCCGCTCAAGGACGGTGGCTGTCCGCTCGTAAAGTAGCGGCTGCTATCGTTCCGGCTTGAATGCGCTGTCGGGCAGCGTCTGGATCCAGTCGTGCGATCCGCGCACGTGGCGGCGCATGGCGGCTTCGGCTGCTGCCTGGTCACCGGCGAGAATGGCTTGGGCGATGGCAACATGGTCCTGGTGCGACAGCTCGGCGTGCTCCGGCCGCATGGCGCGCCCGACCTGCACCATCACGACCGGCAGCTGCAGATTGACGATCAGTGCCGACAGCTGCGCGTTGCCGCCCATCTCGACGATAGTCCGGTGGTAGAGCCGGTTGTTGTCGATGAACACGTTCCAGGACATCACCTGACCGGTCGGGCGCACCTTCTCCCAAACGTCGGTGAAAGTTTGCCGATTGTCGCCCTTGTCGATCTGAGTTGCTGCGAGCCCCGCCGCCAGTCCTTCCACGCACACGCGGATCTGGAACAGCTCCTCGACCTGGCGTCGTGACAGCCGTCGCACACTGGCGCCGCGGTTGGGGATGAGATCGACCATGCCCTCGGCAGCCAGGCGCCGGAACGCCTCGCGCACCGCGCCGCGGCTGATGCCGATCTCTTCCGTCAGATCGCGCGCGATGAGCCTCTGGCCGGGCACGAAGCGTCCGTCGACGACGCCCTGGCGAATGCAGACGCACACGTAGTCGACCGTGTCGCCGCGCCTTGGATCTAATGCCAGTCTGTGCATGGAGCCCGCATGTCCGTTCCGTATACGCGAAGCAAGGTTTCGCCACGGGCGCTTGACAACCCACGCCACCGCCGCGATAGTGTCCTACAAACTTGTCACAAATAGTGTAGAACAAAAAGTAGTATCCAGCTAGCTGCGGGGGGAAATGTGGTGTCCGCCGTCGGACATCGAAGAGATGGGCATCTCTATGATGGTCGGCGAGGCTCAGCTGATCCCGACGCAAGGTACCGATGTCGAGCTGCGGGCTGCTGACGGCCATCAGCTGCATGCATATGTAGCAATCCCCGCAACTGCCGATGCAGCGGGCCTTGTCGTCCTGCATGAGATCTTCGGCGTCAACCCACACATTCGCGAAGTCTGTCACGACTATGCCCGGCGCGGATTCAAGCCGGTAGCGCCTGCGCTGTTTGATCGCGCGCAGCGAGGAGCGGCGCTCGGCTACGACGCCGACGGCATCGAGACAGGTCGCCGCCTGCGCACGTCAATTGCGCTGGAGCAAGTGCTCCTCGACGTTCAGGCCGCGATCGACAGCGTGCAGGCACCGCGGGGTGTCGCCGTGCTCGGTTATTGCTGGGGCGGCACGCTGGCGTTCCTGGCCGCCACCCGGCTGGAGCGGGTCGCCTGCGCAATCGGCTACTACGGCGCCCAGACAATCCCATTTGCTCACGAGACGCCGCGCGTGCCGGTGCTGTTTCACTTCGGCACCATGGACCCGCGCATCTCGGAAGCCGACCGTGACACGATCCGGCACCACAACCCCCAGATCGAAACGCATCTGTTCCCCGCCGACCACGGCTTCAACTGCAATCATCGCAAGGAATGGCACGCCCCAAGCGCCGAGAAGGCGCTGGGGCTGACGCTCGACTTCATGCGCCGGAACATGCCGTGCAGCCGAACGCGAGCGCATGACCTTCACACTCCTATCGCAAGCAGAAGGATGAACTGAGCATGGATCTGGGCATCAAGGGGCGCGTAGCCCTCGTCACGGGCGGCAGCCGCGGCATCGGCCGCGAGACGGCGCGCGAGTTCCTGGAAGCGGGCGTCAAGGTGATGACCTGTTCGCGCCACGGCGATCAGTTGGAAGCAACCTGCAAGGAGCTGGCGCAGAAGACCGGCGGCGAGATCCGCGGCATCGTTGCCGACACCTCCAAGGAGGCGGAAATCAAGAAGCTGGTCGACGCCACGCTGAAAGCCTACGGCACGGTCGACATCCTGGTGAACAATGCCGGCACCATGTACTCGGGCCGCTACGACGAAATGACCGACCAGGGCCTGCAGACCCAGCTCGATACCAAGCTGTTCGGCTTCATGCGAGCAATCCGCGCCGTGTTTCCCATCATGCGCGACAAGAAATGGGGACGCATCGTCAGCATGATCGGCGGCGCCGGCAAAGAGCCCGATCCGTACATGTTCGGATCCGGCATCACCAACAGCGGGCTGCTCAACATCACCAAGTCGCTGTCGACCGAGTTCGCGCCCTACAACGTGCTGGTCAACGCGGTATGCCCCGGCTGGGTCGCGACGGATTTGTGGAAACGCAACGCCGGCGGTCTGCAGAAGGAGCTAGGCGTGACGTCCGAGGAGGAGGCCCGCCGACTAGCCTCCAAGAAAAATGCGCTGGGCCGCTTCGGCAAGCCGGAGGAGCTGGCCAACGCCATCGTGTTCCTGTGCTCGGAGCGCTCCAGCTACATTACCGGCGTGTCGCTCAACCTCGACGGCGGCCGTCTCAAGGGGCTCTGGTAACACGCTGGTGTGATGATCGAGAAATTCGTCAGAGGTCGCAGCATGGTTCGGAGCGAATTTCTCGATCTGGATCACACCTGCCAGCTTATGATTCAAGTGTCCCTCATGATTCCGAAATTCGCTCGGGACACTGGCTGCAAGGTTTGGCGAATTTCGGAATCGGGACGCTAGATGGATCTCGGTCTCAAGGACAAGGTCGCGATCGTCACCGGCGCCTCGCGGGGCATTGGCTTCGCCACGGCGCAGCGCCTGCTGGCGGAAGGGGCGCGCGTTGCCATCTGCGCGCGCGACCAGGGCCGGCTCGATGAGGCCAGGGCCCGCTTGCAGGCGCACGGCGAGGTGCTGGCCGTCAGTGCCGACACCTCGGTGCCTGCGGCGCGCGAGGCATTCATGCGCGCCGTGGTCGATCGCTTCGGCCGGGTCGACATGCTGGTCAACAATGCCGGCACGCACGTGCGGGCCAGCGTCGACGACATGACGGACGAGCAGCTGCAGCGGCAGCTCGACGACAAGCTGTTCGGCTTCTACGGCATGATCCGCCTCGTCCTGCCCGGCATGCGCGCGCGCAAGGACGGTCGCATCGTCAACGTCATCGGCCAGGCGGTGCGCCATCCCCATCCGGACCGGCTGCCATCCGGCATCGCCAACGTGGCGGCGCAGGCCATGACCAAGGCGGTGGCTGACGCGGTCGCGCGCGACAACGTGCGGGTGAATTCCGTGTGTCCTCAATACATTGCCACCGAGCTGGTGCAGTCGCTGATTGCCGGGGAGATGAAGAAGCGCGGCGTCGACCGGGCGACCGCAGCGGCCGGCTTCACGCGCGCCAACGTGCTGGGCCGGATGGGCGAATCCGAGGAGGTGGCCGACCTGGTGGCGTTCCTGCTTTCGGATCGCGCCAACTTTGTATGCGGCAGCTCGGTGTCGCTCGACGGCGGCTATCACCGCTACGTGTTCGGCTAAGGGAGCACACCGGCTATGGACCTGGGACTTACAGGCAAGACGGCCCTGATCACCGGCGGCACCAGCGGCATCGGCCTCGCTATCGCCCGCCGTCTTCTGGGAGAGGGCGTCAAGGTGTTCATCTGCGGGCGCGACGAGGGCAAGCTGGCGGAGGCGCTCGCTGAGCTCGAGGCCCTCGGCGAGACGCATGGCGCAACGGCGCATGTCGACCGGCCCGCCGAGATGGCGGGGTTGGTCGCTGCGGCCATCGCCAAGCTGGGCCGCATCGACATCGTGGTCAGCAATGCCGGCACCCATCTGAAGGGTCGGCTCGAGGATCTGACGACGGAGCAAGTCGAGGCGCATCTGCGCACCAAAGTGCTGGGACCGTGGGAACTCGCCCGCCAGGTCGCACCGCACATGCGCCGGCACGGCGGAGGACGCTTCATCCTGATCATCGGCCAGGCCGGTAAGGTGCCCGGCAAGGATGTCATCGGCTCGGCAGTGGTCAATGCCGCTCAACACGCATTCGTGAAATCGCTGTCCGACGATTTCGGCAAGGATGGCATCCTGGTCAATGCAGTCTGCCCGAGCCGCATCCATAGTCCGCTCACCGCCGAACTCAATCTCGATGGCGAGCTTTTCCTGGGCCGCAGCCTGGAGCAGCAGGAAAGTGGGTGGGGGCGCAATGTACCCCTGGGCCGCTGGGGCGAAGCCGATGATATCGCCAATGCCGTGCTGTTTGTGGCCTCGGCGCGCGCCGGCTTCATGTGCGGGGCAAACATCGACGTCGATGGCGGCTATCAGCGTATGCTGTTCTGACCGGAGCGCGGATGATTGAGCTTCAAGGCATCGGCAAGACGTTCCGCAAGGGCAAAGAGGAAGTGCGCGCCGTCGCCCGCGTCGATCTCGCAATCGCACCGCAGTCGATCGTTGCGCTGATCGGGCCCTCGGGCTGCGGCAAGTCCACCCTGCTCAACATGATCGCCGGTCTTTATCCGCCGAGCGAAGGGCAGATTGTCTATGAAGGAAAGCGGGTAGCGGACGTCAATACCGACGTCGGCTACATGACGCAGAAGGACAACCTGCTGCCCTGGCGCACGGTGCTCGACAACGTGGCTCTGCCGCTCGAATTGGCCGGCCGGCCGCAGTCCAAGCGCCACGAGGCCGCGCGCGCCATGATCCGCCAGGTCGGACTGGACGGCTTCGAGAGCAAATACTCCGGTGAGCTGTCGGGAGGCATGCGCAAGCGCGCATGCCTCGCCCGCATGCTGCTCTACGAACCAAAGGCGCTGCTGCTCGACGAGCCGTTTGCCGCGGTCGACGCACAATTGCGCATCGCCATGCACGACTTGCTGCTGCGGCTGTGGGCGGCCAACAAGCAGACCATCCTGCTGGTCACCCACGACCTGGTCGAGGCCATCACGCTGGCCGACCGCGTGGTCGTGTTCAGCCGGCGTCCGGCCAGGGTGACGCACGAACAGCAGGTGGACTTGCCGCGGCCCCGTGACGTCGCCCAGGTGCGCTTCACCGGCCGCTTTCACGAGATCTACAACGCGATCTGGGAAAAGCTGCGGGCCGAATACGTCGAGGAGAAGCTATGACGGCATCACAAACCGTCACGCCTCAGCTGTCGGAGCCCGCGCCGGCGCGATCCCAGCGCAGGCCGCTCGGCGAGATGAGCCAGCGGACGATGCTCTTGCTGCAGGCTGTGCTCGGCATCGTCCTGCTGATCGCCTGGCAGCTCAGCGCCGACCGGCTGGTCGACAAGTTCATGATCAGCAGCCCGGCTGATGTGATCGTGCGTCTGTGGGGCTGGATCGCGGGCGGCACGATCTACGTGCACATCTGGGCCACGGTGTACGCCACGGTGATCGGTTTCCTGATTGGTGCGGTCGCGGGCGTGGTCGGCGGATTGTGGCTCGGTCTGTCACCATTTCTGAGCCGACTGCTCGACCCCTACATCTGGGCCTTCAATGCGCTGCCCAAGGTCGCGCTGGCCCCCCTGTTCATTCTGTGGTTCGGGCTCGGCATCAACTCCAAGATCGCGCTTGCCGCGGTGCTGGTCGTGTTCCTGGTGTTCGTCAACACTTTCGCCGGCGTGCGCGAGGTCGATCCCGACCTGGTCGACAGCCTGCGCCTGATGCGCGCCAAGCGCCGCCAGATCCTGACCAAGGTCGTGCTGCCGTCGGCCACCTCGTGGATCTTCGTCGGCCTCAAGACCGCGGTGCCCTATGCGCTGATCGGCACGATCATCGGCGAGATGATCGCCGCCAATCGCGGGCTCGGCTACCTCGTGCAGCGTTCAGGCGCCGAGTTCGATACGGCCGGCGTGTTTGCCGCCCTGGTCGTCATTGCCTTGCTTGCCGTGATCTTCAACGAAATGGTCGCCCGGGTGCAGGACCGCATTCAGGGCTGGAAGGTGGTGAGCCGCTGATCGCCCCGGCAGCGAAGCATCAAGGTTCCACCATCAAGACGAAAAAAATACGGAGTAGGAGCAAGATGAAACTGCTGAAACTGGCGGCATGCGCGCTCACGACGGCCATGGCATTCGCCACGAGCGCGGCCGCACAGGAGACCGTACGCATCACCAACATCGGGCACGGCTACTATGCCGGCCCTCTGTACGTCGCCATGCGCGAGAACCTGTTCGCCAAGCACGGCCTCAAGGCCGAGGTGACGTTCGTGCAGGGCGGGGCGCTGGTGTTTCAATCCGTCTTCACGCGCGAGGCGGATTTCGGCGTGCTGAGCTATGAGCACGTACTCACAGCCGGCGCTCAGGGCCGCAACCTGGTATCGGTCTTCAACGTCACGCACCGGCCGCTCAACAATATCGTGGTCAGCAATGCCCTCTATGACGCCAACCACAACAAGAGCCTGAAAGAACGCGTGCTGGCGCTGAAGGGCAAAAAGATCGGCACGCCATCAGCGGGCGGCTCCGGCGAGAAGATGCTGACCGTCCTGGCAAAAAAATATGGCTTGCAGCTGCCCGGTGACATCGAGCTCGTCTATCTGGGGGCGGAGGCTGCGGCCTATGTCGGCGCATTCCAGAACAAGCTGATCGATGCTGGCATGCCGTTCGAACCCGCCGGAACACAGGTCGAGATGCAAAAGCTCGGCAAAACTCTGGTCGACCTCATGAATGGCGAGGTGCCTGAGTTCCGTGACCTGATCTTCATGACCGTTGCCGCCCATCCCTCTACCATCGCGGAGAAGCCGGAGCTGGTGCGCAAGGTGGCCGCCACCTTCGCCGAGGCGCAGAAGATCCTGCTCGATCCCAACCGCGGCGTGGCCATCATGGGACAGGAATTTTCCACCATGTCGGCGGAAGCCAACAAGCGCGCCTATGACGTCGTGAAGCCGATCTGGAGCGCCGACGGCCGCATGACCCCGGCGGGCGGCAAGAAGGTCTACGAGTACCTGAAGCCGCCCGGCGACAAGCCGATCGAGTTCGAGAAAACCTTCACCAACAACTTCCTGCCGAAGCCATGACCGACAACGCTGAGCCCGTGACGGGGCAAGAGTATCGGGCGCAGAAAGGTGCGGTGTCCCTCTTCCTGTGGCGGAAGAGGGCCCGCAAGGGCCCGGAGCCGGGACGTCCGCCGGTGCTGCTGGTGCACGGCTCCTCGCTGTCGGCGTTGCCGACCTTCGACCTTGAGGTGCCGGGCCACCCCGACTATTCGTTCATGAACTGGCTGGCGCGGCTCGGCCACGACGTGTGGACGCTCGATCACGAGGGCTACGGGTACTCGACGATCACGAGCAGCAATTCGGACATCGCCTGCGGCGTCGATGACCTGAAGGCGGCGGTGCCGATGATCCAGCGCGAGACGGGAGCGACCGCTCTCAACGTCTATGGCCTGTCCTCAGGCGCGTTGCGGGCGGCCGCATTCGCGCAGGCTGCGCCCGAGTGCGTTGCCCGCCTGGCGCTCGATGGTTTCGTGTGGACGGGCGAGGGATCGCCGACCCTCGCCAAGCGCCGCGAGGGGGTCGCCTCCTTCAAGGCCAGCAACCGGCGCCCGATCGACCGGGCCTTCATCGAGAGCATCTTCACCCGCGACCACCCGGGCACCAGCGAACCGGCGGTGATGGCGGCCGTTGCCGCCGCGCAGCTTGCCTATGCCGACTCCGTGCCGACCGGCACCTACCTGGACATGACCACCCGGCTGCCGCTGGTCGATCCGGCCCGCATCCAGGCGCCGACGCTGGTGGTGCGCGGCAAGCATGACGGCATCGCTACCGAGGCGGACCTGGCCGCCTTCCTGGTCCGCCTGCCCAACGCCGACAAGCAGTTCTCCGTGCTGCCCGGCCTGGCGCACTGCACGCCGCTCGGCACCGAGCGGCACAGATTGTGGCGCACGGTCGAGATCTTCTTCGGCGCTGAAAAAGGGCCGGCCTGACACCGGCGGAGCGCTGCTCGCGCTGCGCCCCGCCTCGCTGTCAGAAGTGGGCGCTCAGAACACCCGCTCGATCGGCAATCCCAGCGCCATGGCACCGGCGTATTCGGCCTGCGGACCCGCCTGCAGGGGGTGATAGCGCGCCGCCTGAATGTCCCGGAACCGCCGCTCCAGGCCAGCCGAGCGGTAGAAGCCGACGCCGCCCGCCATTTCCATCGCGTATTCCACCGCCGCGATGGCGTGGCGCTGGGCCAGCTGCCGGCCCGATCATCACCTGATTGACGCGTGGCCGCCGATGGCGCGTTGAGGCGCACCGCTGCCAGCATCGAATTCGACCGCCAGACGCGCTCCGGCCAGCTCGGTCTCCATGCGACCGGCGAGGTCGATGGTGTGAGCGGCCTGGCTTCTTGCGCTTGGCTAGCTCGACGGCAATATCGCGCGCGCTTTCCGCCACGCCCAGATACACCGAGTAGACGAGCGGGAAGGCGATGGTGGAGATGATGTGGAACAGCGGGTGCCATTCGCCAGACTTGCGCTTCACGGCAACGGCCGCATCCGGCACCATGTGACCTTCGATCAGCACGTCGTGCGAGCCGGTGCCGCGCATGCCGAGCGTGCGCCAGGTGTCGAGCACCTTGACGTGCGGGGAGTTCATGGGGATGCCGAAGTGCAGCACCATGGGAGGCTCGCCGTCGGTCTCGTGCACGGCCCCGGTCATCAGCAGATCGCCCATCGGCGCGCCGGAGGTGAAGATCTTGCGCGCGTTGATGCGATAGCCGCCCTCGACCTTCTCGGCCTTGCCGGAGCCGGCGATCCAGTCCGAGCCGCCGCTCGACAGCAGCAGGATGCGCTCGCTGGCGATGCGCTTGAGCAGCGGCTCGACCGGCGTCGCCTTCTGGTGCGTCCAGCGCCAGGCCGGAATGGCGACCTGATGGGTGTGCATGGAAAAGGCGAGCGCGGTGGAACCGCAGTGATAGGCCAAGGTGCGCAGCATAGCGGCCAGCTCGTCCACATCCGCGCCGCCGCCGCCAAGCTCGCGCGGCACGCCGGCCTCGACCAGGCCGGACGACTTGAGCATGGCGAAATTGTCGGCGACGAAGCGGTCCTCGTCGGTGCATTCGGCGGCGCGCTGGGCGAAGATCTTGCCGAGGTCACGGGCAATGTCGACGGCGCTTTGCGGAGCTTCCGCTTGCGCCTTGGCTGATGTGTTGAAAAACATGGTTGTCTTCCTGCTGGTTGGTTCGGTTGGACGGAAATCGAACGTGCCCCCAGCATCCCGCGGCTGACCGGCAGCCTCCAGTCCAGGAACTGTACCGGCGGAGCAGCACGACGCGCGGCCCGGGGACTGCAAGGCTCTGTGATTGCCCCGATTATGGCGGTCTTCGACCGGTCGCAGCTGGTGGCCGCCGGTGACGCGCACATGCCATGGTGGTACAGTATCTGTACTCCCAGCCGGCTCGCAGTCTTGGTAGCAGAGCGCCGGTGATCAGCAGTCCTCACGAGAGAAAAATGAGCGAGAAGGTCGAACGAGGAAGTTACGGGCAGTTCTGTCCGGTGGCGATGGCGGCCGAGGTCGTCTGCTCGCGCTGGACCGCCCTGGTGGTGCGCGAGCTGCTATGCGGCACGACCCGCTTCAACGATCTGCGGCGCGGCGTGCCGCTGATGTCGCCATCCCTGCTGTCGAAGCGGCTCAAGGAGCTGGAGGAGGCGGGCGTGATCGTGACGACCCCGACGGGACAAGCCGGCGTCGTCGAGTACCGGCTGACGGATGCCGGCGAGGAGCTGCGCCCCGTCGTCATGGCGCTCGGCATCTGGGGCCAGCGCTGGGTCGAATCCTCGCTGTCGCTCAAGAACCTCGATCCCTCGCTGCTGATGTGGGACATGCGCCGCTGGCTGGTCCCGACCCCGCTGCCGCCGCGACGCTGCACCATCCAGTTCGTGTTCCCGGAGGTAAAGTCGGGCAAGCAAGCCTGGTGGCTGGTGGTCGACGAGCGCATGGTGGATCTCTGCTCCACCGACCCGGGCTTCGAGATCGACCTCTACGTGCGCAGCTCGCTGCGCAGCATGACGGCGGTGTGGATGGGCATGACGACCGTCCAGAAGGAAATCGCCGCCGGCCAGATCGAGCTCACCGGCGACAAGGCGATCGCCAGGTCCATGCAGCAGTGGCTGGGCCTGAGCCCGTTCGCCAAGGAAAAGAGCCGGGTGTCGGCCGCCTGAGGCCAGTCTCGCCCTTGAGCGATGTACTCGTGGCGGACGCTGCGGCGTTGCAGGCAGACCTGCTGGCGCGTTCGGCAGGCGCCTGTAGAGCCGCTGGCAATGCCCGCCGTCGACAAGACCGGCACGTGACGGCCACTGCGTAGCCAGTGGCGGAGGATTCCGTCTGCACAGGGATCGTATGGGCGAGCCAGCCTCTTCTTGATTCGACGCTCGTATTGACATGAGACTGTTGTCTCATTATAGGGTGACAGTATCAACGCGCCCAGACTGGAGGCTTTTTCATGCCGCTCACCCCGCAGCAGATGAATGCGAAAATGGACGAGCACTTCGCCTTCGAGGGCAGGGACGATGTGGAAGGCGTGCTGGCGACCCTCACCGCCGACGCCGAGCACGACATCGTCGGCTGGCCGCTCGGGCCGACGCAGGGCCGCGAGGCCGCGCGGCGCTTCTACGAGACCATGTTCGTCGACCTGGCGGACAGCAAGGTTGAGACCGTGAGGCGGCTATACGGCGACAGCTTCATGGTGGACGAGTCGCTGTGGAGCGGGCGGGCGCCGGGCCGGCCGTTCGGCCTCGAGGGACATGGTCGGCCGCTGGAGTTCCGCCTGCTGCACGTGGTCGAGTTCGCGGCCGACGGCGACATCAAGCGCGAGAACGTGTGGGTCGACCTCGCCGCTATCATGCGCCAGCTGCCGCAGGACTGACATGGCGGTCGGAGATACAGGGCGCCCGAACCAGCGCACGCGCACGCGCAAGGACCTGCTGCAGGCAGCCGCCCGACTGATGAAGCAGGGGCGAACGCCCAGCCTCGAGGACGTCGCCGCGGAGGCGCTGGTGTCGCGCGCGACGGCCTACCGCTATTTCCCGAGCGTGGAGGCGCTGCTGGTGGAAGCCTCGTTCGATCTGTCGCGTTCCGGACGCGGACGGCCTGTTCGACGGCGACACGTCGACCGACCCGGTCGCACGTCTGCAGCGCGTCGATACGGCGCTGCACGACATGATCCTCGCCAACGAGGCGCCGCTGCGCATGATGCTGGTGCATACGCTGCAGCGTGGACTGCGCGGCGAGGATGACGACGCGCTGCCGAGACGCCAGAACCGCCGCGCCCCTCTGATCGAGGCGGCGCTCAAACCCGCGGCCAAGCAGTTCAAGCCGGCTGCTCTCGACACTCTGCGCAAGGCGCTCGCCCTCGTGATCGGCACGGAAGCGATGGTCGTTTTCAAGGACGTGCTGCAGCTCGACGATGCCGAGGCGCGCAAAGTGAAGCGCTGGGCCATTCGGGCGTTGGTCGAGGCCGCAAAGAAGCAGGCCGCGCGCGACTGATCGAATATCAGCCCAGTCATTTCAACCTGAGCATTGGAGAGACGACGATGTCGCGCGCTCGAAGCTTCCTGGCCGCCAGCCTGATCCTCGCCACGAGCCTTACTACCATTCCCGCTCAGTCGCAGACGAGCCGCGCCGCATCGCGTGGCGAGTACCTCGCCCGCATCATGGATTGCGCAGGCTGCCACACGCCCGGCGCCTTGATCGGCAAGCCGGATCACGCGCGCAACCTCGCAGGCTCGGAGATCGGCTTCCATATTCCGGGGCTTGGCTTTTTCTATCCGCCGAACCTGACGCCCGATGCGCAGACCGGCCTTGGCGCCTGGAGCGAAGCCGACATCATGCGCGCCGTGCGCGCGGGCGTGCGGCCCGACGGCCGGATGCTCGCGCCGGCGATGCCGTGGCACTCCTATGCTGCCCTGACAGATGCCGATGCGCGCGAGCTCGCACGCTATCTCAAGTCGATGTCACCGATTCGCAATGCGGTTCCGCCGCTTGCCGGTCCCGATGGCGCGCCGTCTTCGCCTTATCTGACGGTGATTGTTCCGAAAGGGTGAGTTCGCGGGACTCGGCAGCATTCGGTCTGCAACTGCAGCAAATCCAACCGCAAATGTGTGATCCTCAGGCTTGGCCTCTCGACGACCGCCAGAGCAAGCTGATGGATGGATGGTCGGGACAAGCCCGACCATGACAACAGTCACTCGAAGGGCAGGCCGACGTAGTTTTCGGCGAGCGTGGTCTGGCCGGCCTTCGAGCTGGTGATGTAGGCGAGCTCGGCAGCCTGTGCGCGCCGCTCGAAGGCGCTGGCTTCGGGGAAGCGGTGGGTGAGGCTCGTCATCCACCAGGAGAAGCGCTGCGCCTTCCACACGCGGGCCAGGCATTTCGCCGAATAACCGTCGAGCAGCGTCGTGCTGCCGGTCTTGTAGTAGGCGATCAGGGCCTCGGCCAGGAAGCGCACGTCGGCCGCCGCAAGGTTGAGGCCCTTGGCCCCGGTCGGGGGCACGATGTGCGCGGCATCGCCGGCCAGGAACAGCCGGCCGTGGCGCATCGGCTCGGCCACGAATGAGCGCAGCGGCGCCACGCTCTTCTCGATCGACGGGCCGGTAACGAGGGCCGCGGCAACGTCCGACGGCAGGCGCCGTTTCAACTCGCTCCAGAAGCGATCGTCCGACCAGTCGGCGGGATCCTCGTCGGCCGGGACCTGCAGATAGTAGCGGCTACGCGTCAGCGAGCGCATGGTGCACAGCGCGAAGCCGCGCTCGTGGTTGGAGTAGATCAGCTCGTGATTGACGGGCCGCGTATCGGACAGGATGCCGAGCCAGCCGAACGGATAGACTTTCTCGTAGATGCGGATCATTTCCTGCGGGATGGCCTGGCGGCTAATGCCGTGAAAGCCGTCGCAGCCGGCGATGAAGTCGCAGGCGATGTCATGGCTCTCCCCGCTCTTGGTATAGTGCAGGCGCGGCGCTTGGCCGGTCAGGCCGTGCAGGCTGACGTCCTCCGCCTCGTAGATGATCGGCCTGCCGGTTGCTTCGTGGGCGTCCATCAGGTCTCTCTGGATCTCGGCCTGGCCGTAGATGGTGACGGACTTGCCGGACAGCGCCTTGAGGTCGATGCGCCGACGCTTGCCGTCGAACGCCAGCTCGACGCCGTCGTGCAGCAGCCGCTCGCGGTTGAGGCGGTCGCCGACGCCGATCTCGTTCAGCAGGTCGACGGTACCTTGCTCGAGCAGGCCGGCGCGGATGCGGGCGCGCAGGTATTCGGGCGTGCGCCGCTCCAGCACAATCGTTTCGATGCCGGCAAGACCCAGCAAACGGGCAAGTAGCAGTCCGGAGGGTCCGCCACCGACAATCCCGACCTGCGTGCGCATGCCTGACCTCTCGAGCCGCCTCTCGGCGTGTTCTACGCGCGCCTGCAAAGCTTGTCAGCATTAGTTTGAGCGTCAAACTAACTGGGCGAAGCGCAGCCGCGAGTTCACCATGCGCGCCAGAAGCGCGCCCGAGCTATCCCCGAGCGTCTGCGCAATGCGACGATACTGGCACCTCGGCCCAACGAGGGGCGCCATCGCGAGGCGTCTCAATGGTGCGAGCCGGGGGTCGTATCCGGGTAGCCCGCCAAGGGCGCTCCGCTGCACGTGGCCAGTTGGGTCACTCGCTGGAGCCGCGCAGCAGAAACCGGATACGACGCGGAGCGTCCGTGCCAGCATGGACTGCCCGATTACAACAGAGCCAGGCGTCGGACGCCCCGCTCCCTCGGTTTTACGAAGCTGACACTCGCTGGGCGCGACCGTCAGGAAGAAACGGCGCGTGAGCAAGCGGATGACCGGCGCAGAACTGTGCGCCGGGGCCGCAGTCGCGCCGCCGAGCGCACTTGCGCGCTAAGGAAAGGGTATCAACGAATAGTTGCTCCGATGCGGGACGATGACACCGTTTCGCCGTTGATGGGGTATAGCGGCTCCGGCCCCGCCGCCAACAAAGCGGCAAACACAACCGAATAGGAGACTGCTGCCATGGCCGGCCCGGAGGTCATCGAGACGGGCTATGCGCCGATCAAGGCCTGGGTCGAGGGCGTGCCGGTCGAGGACCAGGCGCGCCGCCAGCTGTTCAACATCGCCGCGCTGCCGTTCATCCACCACCACGTGGCCATCATGCCGGACGTGCACTTCGGCAAGGGCGCAACCGTTGGCTCGGTGATTGCCACCAAGGCGGCGATCGTACCGGCGGCGGTGGGCGTCGATATCGGTTGCGGCATGATGGCGGTGCGCACAACGCTGAAGGCGGGCGACCTGCCCGACAGCCTGCACAAGCTGCGGGTCGGCATCGAGGCAGCCGTTCCGCACGGCGGCATCGGCATCAAGGGCGGCTGGAAGGATGGCGTACCGAACGCGGTCGCGCGCCGCTTTTCCGACAGCGGGCTGGCCGAAGGGCTGCAGACGCTGGAGGACAAGCACCCGTCGATCCGCGAGGCGCAGAGCGTCACGCACCTGGGTTCGCTCGGGGGCGGCAACCATTTCATCGAGGTGTGCCTCGACGAGGCAGACCACGTGTGGGTGATGCTGCATTCCGGTTCGCGCGGCATCGGCAACCGCATCGGCACGTACTTCATCTCCAAGGCGCGCGATGCGCTGGAGCGGCGTCAGCTGACGCGGCCGCTGTTGGACCGCGACCTCGCCTGGCTGGAGGAGGGGGAGCCTCTGTTTGCGGACTACGTCGAGGCGGTGGCCTGGGCGCAGGAGTTCGCACGTCACAATCGCGAGGTGATGATGGCGGCGACGCTGCGCGTCTTGCGCGAGCAGCTGCCGCCCTTCCAGATGGAGAAGCAGGCCATCAACTGCCATCACAACTACGTCGAGCGCGAGCAGCACTTCGGCGAGCAGGTGTGGGTGACGCGCAAGGGCGCGGTGCGGGCCGGCAACGGCGACCTTGGCATCATCCCAGGCTCGATGGGCGCGAAGTCCTACATCGTGCGCGGCAAGGGCAATGCCGAGAGCTTCCAGTCCTGCTCGCACGGGGCCGGGCGAGCCATGTCGCGGGGCGAGGCCAAGCGGCGCTTCACGCTGGCCGACCATGCGGCCGCCACCCAGGGCGTCGAATGCCGCAAGGACGCCGGCGTGATCGACGAGACGCCGATGGCCTACAAGAACATCGATGCGGTGATGGCCGCGCAGACCGACCTCGTCGAGGTCCTGCACACGCTGCGGCAGATCATTTGCGTGAAGGGGTGAGGCGCTCGCGGGTGGGGCCTCACCGCTTCGGCAGCCGATCGAAGCTCAGCAGGCCGTCCGGAATTACGTGGAACGGCTGTTTGTCCACCGTGTAGATCGCCATCTGCGGCGCGCCGAACACGCTTGGATCATCGAGTGTGCCGACTTTCAGGATCACCGCCGGCAATCCCGGTCGCCGCGTGGTGAGGTGCGTGCCGCAGTCGGCGCAGAATTCGCGCGTCACCGGCTGCTCCAGATCGCTGCGCTTGAACTGCTTCGGCGTGCCTTTGCTGTAGCGGAAGCCATCAGGCGGCACGAGTAGGAACATGTTCGGGGAGCCGCCGCTGATGTACTGGCATTCGCGGCAGTGGCACTGCGCCTTCAAGGTCGGCTCGCCCTCGGCTACGTACCGCACCTGGCCGCAATAGCACCCGCCCTCCAGTTTCATGGCTCGCTCCCGATGTCGCCTGCGTCTGACGGCAGACTACGATCATCGGTTGATCGGCGACAGCCCGCTCTGCGCGTTTGCAGAGGGCGTCGGAGGCCATTCCGGCCTCACGCCGCTTTCGACATCCACGGGCGCTTGGAGCGCGGCGCGGACGAGCGGACGCGCGTGCTCTTGGCGGCGAGGTGTGCCTTCACGCAGGCGATGAGGTCGCCGACGCTGGCGAAGCCGTCCAGCTCCTGGTCGTAGCCGATCTGGATGGCGAAGGCGTCCTCGATGTCGAGCACGATCAGGGGCAGGTCGAGCCGGTCGATGCCGAGCTCGGAAAAGCGCGTCCATCCGGCGACCGGATAGCCGAGGTCACGGGCGTACTGCTTGAGGATGGCGATGATTCTGGCTGTCGGGTCTTGCATGGCACTCTCGCGTGGATGACGACTGATCTCGATGTCAGCGACCCTAGGCATCCCGAGCCGGCCACGCTGTTCCCGCGGGAACGCGTACGCGCAAACTGAAATCCCGGCCTGAGCCAAGCTCAGAGCCGGGATCCAGCATCATGATCAACGTATGGGTTGGCTGTGCGTCCGGAACCCAGCCGATCTGTCGGCACGTCCCAGAAGGTTCGGGTCGCCTCGCCATAAGCGCGGCCTTTGTCGGAGCCGACGTCCTGCAGGGCGCGGTCGTCCAGACGCATCAACATGCGGCGCTCTTTGCGCACCTGCATGGCGAGCCCGATGGCCAGGGCGAAGTTCGAGAAGCGGGTGGCGAAGTGCGCAAGCCCCGTCCAGGGCCGCAGCGCCGCCGATGCAATGCTGGACATTGTTTTGCTCCGTGTTTGGCGACAGTGGCGATGGTTTACCTTTTCCCCTTGCATAACTAAAACGAATGTTATTTATGTTCTGCATCACGGTCCCTTAATCAAGAAGCCTGAGCCAGAGCCATGCGTCGTGACATCGATATCGCCCTGCTGCGCGCCTTCGTCGCCGTCGTCGAGACGGGTAGCGTCACGGGCGCCGCCAACCTGCTCAACCTCACCCAGGCGGCGGTCAGCCAGCAGGTGAAGCGCCTCGAGGAGGTGTTCGGCACCGAGCTATTCGAGCGCCATCACAAGCGGTTGGTGCTCAAGCCGAACGGCGAGCGACTGATGGCACACGCGCAGCGCATGATCGCCCTCAATGACGAGGTGTGGGGCGCCATGAGCGCGCCAGCCTATGAGGGCGAGGTGCGCCTCGGCGTGCCGCACGACATCGTCGGCACCTATCTGCCGCCGATCCTGCGCCGCTTCGACAAGGCCTGGCCGCGCGTGCGCGTGTCGCTCAAGTGCACCACCACGCCAAACCTGCTGGAGCTGCTGCGGCAGGGCAGCATCGATCTGACGCTCACCACCGAGGAGCGCTGCGGACGCAACGGCGAGACGCTGATCGAGGACCAGCTGGTGTGGATCGGAGCCATCAATGGCCTGGCGCATCGACGCAATCCGCTGCCGGTCTCGATCGGTGATGAAAAGTGCGAGTTCCGCGGCTCGGTGCTGAAGGCGCTGGCCGGCGCGGGTCTCGATTGGCGCCCGGTATGCGAGGTGTCCAGCATGGAGCCGCTGCTCGCCTCGATGGAAGCCGATCTGGCGGTCGGCCCGATGCTGCGGCGCTCGACACCCGACTATCTGCAAGTCATCGACAAGGACGCACGCCTGCCGCGTCTGCCGGTGTTCCTGGTCAACATGTACCTGCCGCCGGCGCGGCAGAGCGAGGTAGCCGTGGAGCTGGCGCGGCACATCCGCCAGGAATTCGAGTCGCGCTTCCGGCGCTACGACAGCCACGAGTTCGTCGTGCGCGCCCGGCGCAGACTGGATACCGTGACGGCGCTGGCACGCTAAGCCTGATAGGCGTCGGCGGCGACGCCAAGCGTCGAGCGATTGCCTGACGCCTCGGGCAATCGGGTTCGCATCCACCACACCGTGTTTCCTGTGATCGTGGCGGGAAGGGCGCCATCGACGCGCTCCCGGGACACCGAAGCAGGTCAACATCTTCGGCTACTTCTACGACATCGACCAAGGCACCCTCACCGAGGTGGTGGCCGATAGGAGCTAGGCTGACCTCGGTCGGCATCGGTGGTTTCGATACTATTGAAGACCACGAGCGTGGTCGTGTAGGTGTGCATGACCCCTCGTACAGGAAGTAGCCGAGCACGACATGGCGGGTCTGACGGAGAAAATTTCGAGCGCTTGGCGTCGGCGCTGGTGGCAGCCGGATGCGGCGGCGCTGGCAGCCTACGCCGGCTTGCGGCCAATGACGGTGATCACCGGCGCGTCCGGAGGAATCGGGCTGGCGCTGGCCCGGCAGTTCGCGCGCGGCCGACATGACCTGCTGCTGATCGCGCGCAACCCCGAACCGTTGGAGGCGGCAGCTGCCACTATCCGGGCCGACGGCAAAGTCGAAGTTGCAGCACTGGCTCTCGATATCACGGCGCCCGACGCAATCGCCCGCATCGAGGCGACATTGGCCCAGCACGGCGCCTACGCCGACGTGCTGGTGAACAGCGCCGGCATCGGGCTGGCCGGGCCATTCCTGGAGCAAGCGCCCGAGGAACTCGACCAGCTGGTCGATCTCAACGTCCGCGCACTGACCGCCCTGACGCGGCACTTTCTAGCCGGCATGCGCGCTCGCGGACGCGGCGGAATTCTCAATCTCGCCTCGGCTGGCGGCTATGCACCCGGCCCCTATCAGGCGGCCTACTATGCGAGCAAGGCATACGTGATCTCGCTGAGCGAAGCGGTGGCGGCCGAGACGGCCGGGGAAGGTGTGCGCATTTGCGTGCTGGCTCCGGGCCCCGTGGCCACCCCGTTCCACGAGCGCATGCGCGGCGAGAGCGGCCTCTATCTGCAACTGCTGCCGGTCTCCGGCCCGGACAGCGTGGCCCGCGCCGGCTACCTCGCATTTGCGCTCGGCTGGCGGGTGGTCGTCCCAGGGCTGGTTGCGCCGGTCTTGGCCCTCGCTATGCGCCTGACGCCGCACAGAATACTGGTTCCGATCGTGGGCTGGCTGCTGAAGCCGCGTGGGACCGATGGGGAGCATGCTCGACGCTAGGCCCGGGGGCGGCTGCACGATGCTGCTCCCGGCACGCGCGGAGGAAGCCAGGAAAGCCTGCCAACCCCAGCCCAACCCTCGGCCCAGGGTGGATCAATGACCCAATTCGAGCGGGCGTTCGCAAATTCGTAACGCAAGCCGGCTCTTATAGAGGGAAGCGGCGGGATCCAGTATTGCGTACCCGAAGCTCCGTGCGGCCGGGCAGCGCAGAAACGTCACGTTTCTTCTGTCCGGCCGCACTGGTTTCTGCCGCCAGGCGCGCCGGCACCAAAGCCCTGACAATAGAAGCGTCCGCCTCAGTTGCAGGAGTGCGGTTGAGCGGAAATCCGCTTCCGCTCAGTTCTGTTTCGCGCGCGGGTCCAGCTGTTGCTGCATCCTGAAGCGCGCGCGATCGCTGGTGACGCGCCGGCACGTGACTTCCCAATCCCGTCGCGTCATATGCGTGGCTTCGTCCCAATCCTTCATGCAGTCCTTGAAGTAGGTCTCGGCCAACTCCTTTTCGCTGACCGTCAGCTCGGGGTCGGTGGCCGCCTTGGCGGTGGATGCATGCCCGAGCGCGAGCGCACATAGCAAGCCGACTGCCGTAAGCGTGGGAAATGAACGCAAGCGAAACATCGGTCGCCCTTGTCTGTGTTATCGATGGAACCGCGCGGCATGGCCGCAAGACCGCCCTCTTCCGCAGGGGCAGTGAAATGCATCCGGGGTGCGCGGCGCCATCCGGGCAATTGCTGATAGAGCGGCGGGACTTTGCCTAGGTCTGCCCAGCATTGCCGAACCGGACGCACTGGCTCAACAAAGCGAATGCGGATGTAGGTGAAACCTCGACCGCTGCGGCCCGTAGCTGCAACTGTACGAATTGGGCCGGAGGTCGTCGTGTCACGTCACCTGATGGCGAAGTGCTCGATCGGGCTGGCCGTCTGTGCCGTGGCCTTCAGCCTCGTCGTCGGGCTCACTGATCCGACGATTTCCGGATCCGGTCGCACGATGGGCGGCACATCTCTCTCACCCTGATCGCGGCGGCTCGATGCTGCACGCCGGCACGATCGACGGCCGCGGGGACAAGGTCCATGACATGGCGGCCAGGACGGCGGTGTCGTGGCGGCGCGGCGAAAGGCTGGTCCTCCGTCCGGCCTTCTCGCTGTCGCTGCAGCTCATCTCGGTTTGAGATCTGGCGTCGCGGCAGTGTGCTTGGCGCTGGATCGATGCGCATGATCGCAAGTGCTTCGCTCTGCCGGAGTTGCGAAACCTTCCTGCACGCAGCCCGTATCTCCGCAGGTCGGGGAACAACGACAAGGAGATGCCACATGAAAGCAAAGTCCGTCCTATCAGCGGGACTCGGTGCGCTTGCCCTTGCACTGGTCGCGCCCGCAGCCGAGGCCGCACCCGCCGGAGGTCTCGCCGGTGCGATCGACCGCGATGCCGCCAAGGTGATCGAACAGGTGACGTGGAAGCGCCACTGGCACTGCTACTGGTATCACGGCTATCGCCGTTGCTATTGGGGCCATCGCCACTATGGATGGTACCGTCACCATCATCACTATCGCTATTGGTGAGCCCGCGAGCCGCCTGGGTGCCCACCTGGGCGGCTCGTCACGTGTGAAGGTCGCGACCCTCAGGTGGCGTGATCCAGGATCGACACGATCAGCGCCCTGGCACGTGCGTAGATGCCAGGGGCTTCGCTCTCGCGTGGGCCGCCGATGCCGAGCGTCAGGTGCGGACCGAACCGCGCCCGCTGGGTACCCAGCCAAGTCGCAGCCTGATCTGCCGACACCGGCGCGCTGGCCTGCACGACCAGGAGCGGCTTGGCATATCGATGCGCGCAGTGGTGCGCCCGCATGGTGCCGATCGAGACCGACAGACCGTCGTGATCGGTAATGATCAGCGTCGCATCGCTGTCGCGCACATTCCAGCGGGTGCGCTGCAGCGGATGCGGGAGCGGCGTTTCCCTGAGCTTGGGGTACTTGGTCAGCAACCCCGGCGGATCGGGAAGGTCCTCGGCCCAGCCGCCCTTTGGACACCAGCCGCCCCACGCCATTTGGCGCTCGATGGCCACATCAAGCGCCGCACGGTCCACACCGGTCTGGCCGCCGCTGACGATCTTCATGAACCATCATGGCCGAGCCGCGGGGCGCATGGCAATGCCCCGCCGACGGAGCATGCATCAAATCCGCATTTGTCCCGGCGGCAACCCCGCTCAGCCCTGGTTCGGGCCCGTCGAACAGCCGGCCGACCAGCCGCCGCGCCAGTACGCCCGCCACACGGCGACGATAGTGGCCGGGCGTGAAGGTCGTTTTCATCGACATGATCTGGTCGCGCACCAGATCGTCGAGACCCTTGAAGAGGCGCGCGTCGAGCGGTCCCCCGCACAGCTCGTGCGTACCCTCCAGCAGGACCGGGCGCGGGTTGGTGCCGGTCACGGCGACACGCAGATCGGCCAGCACATTGCCCTCCCGCCGCAGGGCCACGGCAACGCCCGCCACCGGGTATTCGATGGAGCGGCGGATCCGGATCTTGTCGTAGGCCGAGCGCAGGCCCGGCGTATTGGTGGCGCGAACGCCGACCACGACCTCGCCTTGCTTCAGCCCCAGGAAATGCTTGCCGTCGCCGCCACCGGCGCTGGCATCATGGCGGGCAATGCCGATGTAGAGATCGGCCAGCGCCAGCGTGCGCCGGCCTTGCGGCCCGAGCAGGTCCACCTCGCCGCCGAGCACCAGCAGCGCGGGCGCCAGGTCGCCGCTGTAGGTGGCAAAGCACACGCCGCGACTCTTGGGCGCCACGTGGCATATTTCGCCCACTCGTCTTGAGGCAATGATGGTTGGCAGAGCGCCACCATTCGCTTTGGTTGTAGAAGATGCAGCGCGTGTCGAGGCAGATGTTGCCGCCGACGGTGCCCATGTTGCGCTGGGTCGGACCGGCGATCGACGCCGCCGCCTGCGCCAGCACCGGATAGTGCGTCACCACAGCGGGATGTGCGGCGAGCTCGGCCAGCGTCACGGACGCGCCGACCTCCAGCCTCTGCGCATCCGCCCTGATGCCGCGCAACTCGGCAACGCCAGTCATGTCGATCAGGACCGACGGGGCGACGATGCCGCGTCGCACGTTGACGATCAGGTCGGTGCCACCGCCGAGCAACCGGCTGTCAGGATGCGCGGCCCGCGCCTCCATCACTCCCGACAGCGTCGAGGGCCGCAGCAGACGGAAATCGGCGATCGCCTCCATCAGGTCGCCCCTTGCGACTTCGGCCGCCGCGCTGCCGCGCGCTGGCGCTTCTCGATGGCGGCGAACACCCGGTCGGGCGTAACGGGCAGATCGTTGAAGCGCAGCCCGGTGGCGTCGGCGATGGCGTTGGTGAGGGCCGGCAGGAATGCGGCGAGCGAGCCTTCGCCCGCCTCCTTGGCGCCGAACGGCCCGTGCGGGTCGTTGCTCTCGACGATGCCAACCTCGATCGGCGGCGAATCCTGGATGGTCGGCACGCGGTAGTCGAGCATGTTGGCGGTGAGCAGCAGGCCGTCGTGGTAGCCCGTCTCCTCGCTCATGGCCTGGCCCATGCCCATCCACACCGAGCCCTGCACCTGGCCTTCGACGGTCAGGCGGTTCAGCGCCTTGCCGCAGTCGTGCGCGACCCACACTTTGTCGACCTCGACCTCACCCGTTTCCTCGTCGACCGAGACCTCCACCACCTGCGCGGAATAGCTGTAGCCCATGGTGCCGCCGATGGCCGCGCCGCGGTATTTCTTGCCGCCGTGCAACTCCGGGATGGTGGAGTAGATGCCGGTCACGGTGATGGTGCCGCAATCCTTGAGCGCCTCGCTCACCACCTCCTCGAAGGTGAGCCCCTTGTCCTGCGCGCCGGCCCGATAGACCTCGCCCAGGCACTCGATGTCGCCGGGCTCGGCGTCCAGCCGGCGCGCGGCGGCGGTGATCAGCAGGCCTTTGAGCTTGTTGGCGGCATCGATAGCCGCGTTGCCGACGATGAAGGTGACACGCGAGGAGTAGGAGCCGTTGTCCTTCGGCACCACGTCGCTGTCGCCCGAGACGATGCGCACGCGGCCGATGTCGAGGCCCAGCACCTCGGCGACTGTCTGCACCAGGATGGTGGAGGAACCCTGGCCGATGTCGGCGGCGCCGGTGAGCACCACGATCGAGCCGTCGAAATCGAGTTTCAGCTTGACGGTGGCGTGCGGCTCGCCGGTCCAGTTGACCGGCTTTGAGGCGCCCGAGATGTAGTGCGAGCAGGCAAAGCCCAGACCCTTCCTCTTGCCAGGCGCAGGCGCTGGCAGTTTGCCTTTTCGCGCCTTCCAACCGCTCTTCTCTTCCACCCAGTCGACGCACTCGGGCAGGCCGTAGCTGTTCACCATCAGGTCGTTGTCGGTGAAGGTCGGCGCCTTGAGGAAATTGGCGCGTCGCACCGCCAGCGGATCGAGGCCCATCTCGGCCGCCATCTGGTCGAGCAGGCTCTCGAAGGCGAAGCGCACATCGACGGTGCCGTGGCCGCGGAAGGCCCCACACGGCGGCGTGTTGGTGAGCACGCGCTTGCCGACGTACTTGACGTTCTTCAGGTCGTAGATGGCATACAGCATCGAGCCCGAGTACAGGATCGTCACCACGCCGTAGCCCGAGTGCGCGCCGCCGCGCTGGATCACGTCGCAGTCCACGGCGGTGATGCGGCCATCCTTGCGCAGCCCGATCTGAAGGCGGATGTCGGTCTCCGGTCGGCCGCGATGCGTGATGAACGTGTCCTCGCGGCTGATGACGGTGCGTACGGCGCCGCCGGTCTTGCGCGCGAGCAGCGCCGTGATCAGCTCGACGTTGAGACACTCGGTGCGACAGCCGAAACCGCCGCCGACGAACGGCTTCACCACGCGGATGCGCGACATATCCATGTCCAGGATCTGCGCCAGCATCAGGTGCACGTAGTAGGGCACCTGCGTGGACGCGTGCACGGTGATGCGATCGCGCACCGCGTCATAGTCGGCGACGGCAGCGTGCATCTCCATCTGGTTCTGGCACACCTCGGCGCAGTTGTAGGTGGCCTCGCGTACCAGGTCGGCCTCGGCAAAGCCCTGTGCCGTGCTGCCGAGCTCGAAGCTCACCTCGCGCTCGAGATTGCCGGGCTTCTTGGCGTGCAGCAGAACGGCGTCGGGCGCCATGGCTGCACCGGCCGTGAAGTAAGCCGGCAGCTCGCGCACCTGCATCTTGATGAGCCGCAGCGCCCGCTCGGCGGTCTCGGCATCGATCGCGGCAACTGCTGCGACCGGCTCGCCACGATAGCGCACCTTGTCGCGGGCGAGCGGATGCTCGCTGCGTGCGATCGGCAGCACGCCGAAGGTCTTGTCGCAGTCGGCACCCGTGACGATCGCCTTCACGCCGGGCAGCCGCGCCGCCTCCGACACGTCGACCTCGACGATCTCGGCGTGTGCATGGGGACTGCGGTAGATGCGCCCCACCAGCATCTCCGGATGCACGAAGTCGGCGGTGTACTTGGCGCGACCCGACACCTTCTCCGGCCCGTCCACCATCGGGACATAGCCGCCGATCGGATGAATGCGTGCGATCTCGTTCATGGGCTGCCACCATGCCGCACTGCGCGCTGCCCCTCCCCCTTGAGGGGGGAGGACGGAACGCCACGGGCTTAGCTCGCCCACCTCCGAGCGAGCGTCGAACGCTACGGGCGGGCTAAGTCCGGTGGCGTTCCTGGTGCGGGTGGCATTGTCGCGAGCGCGGGCGGTCACCCCCACCCGATCCGTCCAGCGACTTGGTCCGGCCGTTGAACTAGGGTCAAGCGCAGCGATGGCCGGCCCAAGCCGCGGACGCATCGCCCTCCCCCCTCGTACGCATCGAAGGTCCCTTCGATGCAGGGGGAGGAAGATGTCGCGGCGATTTGGCGGGATGCTATTCATGGCCGCGCCTCGCCGTCGGCAAGGAGTTTGGAGGCGTGCTGGACCGCCTCGATGATCTTCACGTAGCCGGTGCAGCGGCAGATGTTGCTGCCCAGCGCCGCGCGGATCTCTCCGTCGCTGGGCTTGGGATTGCGGCGCAACAGGCCGGCCGAGGCCATGATGAATCCGGGCGTGCAGTAGCCGCACTGCGAGCCGAGCTTTTCGTGAAAGCCTCTTTGCACCGCCGAGAGCGCGCCGTTGGCGCCGAGCGACTCCACCGTGTCGACGCGGCACCCGGCAACCTGCGCGGCCAGCGTCAGGCAGGACAAGGTCGGCTGATCGTCGACCAGCACGGTGCAGGCCCCGCATTCGCCGCCATCGCAGCCGGTCTTGGTGCCGGTCAGGCCAACCGTCTCGCGCAGGAAATCGAGCAACAGCCGATTGTCCGGCACCGCATCGACGCGCTTGCGTCCGTTGAGTGTCAACTCGAGGAGCCGAGCCAAGGGTGTCCTCCCAGCCTGCGCTCGTGTTTCGGCCGTTGCACGGCGGCCTCGCAGGCAAAATTACGCCGCGGCTTGTGGCAGCCGGCGCAGCATCATACTAGCAAAAATAGATGGGGACCCAAATCAATTTGCAGCCTGCCAAGCGCAGTGCCCCGTTCTCACAGAAGCGTTGTGGGGGGCTGGAATCCAGCCCCTGCGCGCTAGCACGGCTGGCGGCTGTGGCCCCTGCTACAAGCCTACTGCTTCGGTCGGGTTTCCTCGAAGGACGGCACCGCCTTGGAGAATTGATCGAGCCATGCCACCAGCTTGGGGTGGCCGGCGCGCCATTTGCCTTCGTGCCGGAAATCGAGATAGCCGAGCGCAGCCGCCAGAGTCAGGTGCCCGTAGTCCGGGGCCGCCCCCCAGGCGGGCGGCTTAGGCTCCAGCAAGTCCAGCGAGCGATCGATCTTGGTGCGCTGACGATCCGTCCAGGGCTCGTGCCACTTCTCCTCGGGGCGGAAGCGCTTCTCGTACACCAGCAGCAGCGCCGCATCGAGAATGCCGTCAGACAGCGAGGACAAGGTCAGCGTCTTCCAGCGTTCGGGGCCGGACTTGGGGAACAGCTGCGGAGACGGCGTCAGGCTGTCGAGGTACTCGCAGATCACCGCGCTGTCGTAGATGCACTCGCCCGACTCCAGCACGAGGGCAGGAATCTTCGCGAGCGGGTTGGTGGTCGTGATCGCTGGGTTGGCCGCAATGTTGGTATCCACGTTCAGGACCTCAGCCCTGTCCGTGAGCCCCTTCATGGCCAACGTCATCTTCACCTTCCGTCCGTAGGGCGAGAAGGGATTGGAGAGCAGCTTCATCATGGGTGAGCCTCTACGGACTTGCCGCGGCATCGATGCCTGCGGGCGGGATGGTGCCGAGCCGGGCCGCGGCAGGCAACAAAAAAGCGCGGCCGCACGCGCCCCGCTTTCAGAGGGAAACGAGAAGCCAACCCGCAACTTCCAGCCGACCCGATGGCCCTCGGTCGCTGGAGCAGTCACCCCCGCCGCACAACCGCTGCAGGTCGGCTCCTCTAACTCGCACCCTTATCCGCCGGTGCGCCCCGTGCCCAGGACCGAAATCGCGTTTGCGAAATCCTGCTGGGGACATCGTGTGCAAGAAAACAGCGGAACGTGATTTCTTGCACAGGGGCTGCAAGGCGAGGCCATCCGGATGTCGATCCTCCGTCCGGTCCCGCAGGTCTCGCCTTGGCCCTCATCGATGGATCGGCGCCGAACCCCCTCCGAGCTCGGCCTCGACAAAGGCTGCGCCAGCAACGACCCAACCGTGGCAACTTTCGGGCGACACGGAGGCACGGGCGGTTGAACCAGGCGACCTGTGGCCGGTGAGCCCCGTTCACATCAAGCGGGCAGAACCGACAATAACGGCGGTCTCTTCGCTGCGATCAGCCGGCCACGACCGGGCGCAGCGAATCCACCAGCAGCCTCTGCTGTACCTCGCTGTCCGTGATGGCAAGGTGCGCGGCAAACCAATCCTGCACGAGCTGGCACACCTTGTCCGGCGCGGCGCGCGCCAGCGCACGCTCATCGGAGAACAGCTGCAAATCGGCTTTGGTCCAGCCGCGCTTGCCGAGATCGGCCGCCAGGATGTCGTAGTCGGTCTGCCGGGGCGGCGCGTAGACGCGCGGCGCTCTGCGGCCGTCGGAGATGGCCTCGATGACAGCCACCATTTGCGTCTGCAGCGGCAGGACCTGCTCCGAGCCCTGCAGCAAGCCGACGACGGCTGGACTGGCCTCGCCCTGCGAGATGAACGTGTAGCACGCCTCCGTGCTGGATTTTCTCAACAGCACGATGTTCTCGAGAAAGGCCGAGGCAACCCGCTTCAAGCTGGAAACCGGAGCGGCGAGCGCGTTGTCGACCTGCTGGCGGCGCAGGGCCACCAGCGCCCGCGCCATGTGCTGACCGGTGGCGGCGTCATCCTTGCCGGCCGCGGACAGCGCCTCGATCTCCTTCAACCGCGCCGCGTACCAGTCGGGGAACTCGCGTTTGACAAGGCGCCACACGGCTGCCGACTGCATGGTCGCATCGATGGCCTTGGCGTCCCCCTTGAGACCGGCAAGGGGAGGCGTCTCCAGGCTCTTGCGATCGACCGGGCTGCCCAGAGCCATGGTCGGCAGCGAGGTGGCAAGTTCCAGGATCTGAGCGCGATGCGGATAAGCCAGCCATCCCGAAGCGCACAGCGCGCCAATGAGGATCAGCGCCACAACCATCTTGCGCAACACGCCGCCAATCGAGCGCCGCGGTGCGCGCTCCTCGGCCTCAGCCGGCGCCGAATGGGGCAGACGCGTGCGGCCGGCCAGCGGACCTTCGGCGCTGAGGCGCGGCGATGCCAGCTCGTTGCCAAAGGAGGGAGGCGGACGCCTGGCGGTCGGGGCGGTCTGCCGCTGCTGCCGCTGCGGGAACACCACCAAGGCCGGGCGCCAATCGGTAAAGCCTTCGCGCCACAGCAAGTCGTTCGACTGGAGGTGGCCAAGCTCCATGAACTTGGCAAGCTCCGCATCGCTCAGGGGTCCATACTGCTGACCCTCGCGAGCAAGATACCACTGCATCTGTGAGGCCGGCGCTGTCATGCGATGTTCCGGCACGAATGCCGCTCGAAATTCTCTTAGTGATCTGGCGTTACACTGGGTCGCTCAAGTCATGCCACAGGCGGTACCAATTCTCCAGCATGCCAACGACTTACAGGCCACTTGCGGCTACGCCAAGGCATAGGCTGCCCGCTATAGTCGCACCGGGCGCCATCCGTCCCTTGAAGGTGAATGCCACCACCAGCTATAACCCGCGCCACAGCAAGAGAAAATACTCTCCACGGAGCACGGGATGGCCATCGAGCGCACCTTTTCCATCATCAAGCCGGATGCAACTGCACGCAATCTGACGGGCGCCGTCAACGCCGTCATCGAAAAGGCAGGTCTCGCCATCGTCGGCCAGAAGCGGGTGCGCTGGACCAAGGCCCAGGCCGAGAAGTTCTACGAGGTGCACAAGGCCCGGCCATTCTACGCCGACCTGGTGACGTTCATGACCTCGGGCCCCATCGTCGTGCAGGTGCTGCAGGGTGAAAATGCGGTCAAGACGTACCGGGAGGTGATGGGCGCCACCGACCCGGCGAAGGCCGATGCCGGCACCATCCGCAAGCTGTACGCCGAGAGCATCGAGCGCAATTCCGTGCACGGCTCGGACAGCCCGGAAAATGCGGCGGCCGAGATTGCGCTGAATTTCCGCCCAGATGAAATCGTAGGGTGATGGCTGCGGACGGTGGTCCGCCGCTGGCAATGTGCGTCGGCGCATCTCATCACGAATTCATCCGGGTGGGGGAGCCATGCATATTCTTGCCATTCTGGGCGCGGTGATCGGCGTCCTGGTGTTCGCACTCATTCGCATGCAACAGGCTGCCAACGCCACGCGTGACATTGTCGATGCCGCCGACGAGGCCCGGGGCTTGTTCCGCCGCTGGAGCTGGCAAAGGAAACATGCCCGCCATCCGCTCGACATGGTCGAGGATGCGCGCGAGGCTGCGGCGGCCATGATGGTGGTGGTGGCGCAGTCGGACGGCGGCGTCACCGAGCGGGAGCGAGCCGCCATCACGGGCGAAATGATCAAGCGCTTCGGCGCCACGTCGGATCAGGCCGAGGCGCTGTTTGCCCGCGCCCGCTGGCTGGTCAAGGATAGCGCCGACGCCAGCGAGGTGTTCCGTCGCCTGACCCCGGTGATCCAGCGTACCTGCGGTGCGACGGAACGTGCGGATCTGATCGAGATGCTGGACGCGGTGGCGCGAGCCGACAGCAGAATCGACGACATCGTCACGCAGGACATCGCCAAGTTCGCTCGCGCATTGAGGTCCGGATGATCACACCCGAGTACACGCGTGCCATGGCGGCCTATAACCGCTGGCAGAACCGTTCACTCTACCGTGAGGCAGATGCGCTCAGCGACGCCGAGCGCAAGGAGCAGCGCGGAGCTTTCTTCGGGTCGATCCACGGCACGCTCAGCCACTTGCTGTTCGGCGATCAGATCTGGATGCACCGTTTCGCCGACACTCCCGCACCCAAGGCGAAGTCGATCCCTGAAAGCGTGGGTGCCGTCCCGCATTGGGACGATCTCAAGCAGCAACGGGTGGCTTTCGATGAGGTGATCGTCAGCTGGGCCGAGCGGCTGGACCCGCAATGGCTGGCCGGCGACATGACCTGGTACTCCGGCGCCATGGGACGCGAGGTGACCAAGCCCCGGGCGCTGCTGGTGGCCCACTTCTTTAACCATCAGACCCACCACCGCGGCCAGGTGCATTGCCTGCTCACCCAGCTCAAGCGCAAGCCGGACGCCACCGACCTGCCCTTCATGCCGGTTTGACGCAGGGCACCCGGATCATCCGATCGCGGATTCGCGAGCTGGAATCACTCTTAGTCACCCCAGCGTGAGCAGTGCTTGTCGACTCCGGCGGGCGCGACCATCTCCGATCTGTGCAGAGAAACTGCGCGGAAAAAAATTCGAGGAGATTGATCATGAAGACCATCCTTTCCGCCATTGTCGCCCTGTCGGTCCTAACCGGCGTCGCGGCTTCAGCCAATGCCTTCGATGCCAAGAGCTTCTACCAGCAGTTCGAGGGCAACAGCACCCACTAACGAAACCCAACAAAAACAACTCGAGAAAATAGGGGACTGATCATGAAGACCATCTTGTCCGCTATCGTCGCTCTCTCGGTTCTGACGGGCGTTGCCGCTTCGGCCAACGCCTTCGATGCCAAGAGCTTCTACGAGCAGCTCGAGCGCAGCGCCCGCTAACGGGTCAGTGCAGTCCAGGATGAATGAGGCCCGCGTGCTGAGCATGCGGGCCTCATTGCTTTTGCGCCCTCGATCTATTGCGGCATCAGGCGTTCTTGGCCGCAGCGGCGAACTCGGATAGCGTTGCGCGACGCTGGCCTGGAGCCCCTATGAACGCGCACGCCAAGATCGGCCATTCCGCCTGCCCGCACGACTGCCCGTCCACCTGCGCGCTCGATGTCGAGCTGCTGGACGACGGCCGCATCGGCCGCGTGCACGGCGCGGAGGACAACAGCTACACGGCCGGCGTGATCTGCGCCAAGGTCGCCCGCTATGCGGAGCGCATCCATCACCCGGATCGCCTGCTACACCCGCTGCGCCGGGTCGGAGGCAAAGGCTCGGGCCGCTTCGAGCGCATCTCGTGGGACGCCGCGCTCGACCTGACCGCGGAGGCGATGCTGGCGGCCGAGCGCCGCTACGGCCCCGAGGCTGTCTGGCCTTATTACTACGCGGGCACGATGGGCCTGGTCATGCGCGACGGCATCAACCGCCTGCGCCACGCCAAGCGCTACTCGCAGATGTACCAGTCGATCTGCACGACGCTGGCCTGGACCGGTTACATCGCCGGCACCGGCAAGCTGGCGGGCCCCGATCCGCGCGAGATGGCCAAGTCCGATCTGGTGGTGATCTGGGGCACGAATCCGGTCAATACGCAGATCAACGTGATGACCCACGCCATGCGCGCCCGCAAGCAGCGCGGCGCCAAGATCGTGGCGGTGGACGTCTACCAGAACGGCACCATGCAGCAGGCCGACCTGGCGCTGTGCCTGAAGCCCGGCACCGACGGAGCGCTGGCCTGCGCCGTCATGCACGTGCTGTTCCGCGACGGCCACGCCAACTGGCCGTATCTAGAGCAATACACGGACTGCCCGCGCGAACTGGAAGCGCACCTGCGCGACAAGTCTCCGCAGTGGGCGAGCGCGATCACCGGCTTATCGGTCGATGAGATCGAGACGTTCGCGCGCATGGTCGGCACCACGCCGCGCAGCTATTTCCGGCTCGGCTATGGCTTCGCGCGCTCGCGCAACGGCGCGCACAACATGCACGCCGCGCTGTGCATCCCGACGGTGACCGGCGCCTGGCTCAACGAGGGCGGCGGCGCCTTCCACAACAACGGCGCCATCTTCCACTGGAACAAAACGCTGATCGAAGGCAGCGATGTCGCCGATGCGAGCGTGCGCACGCTCGACATGTCGCGCATCGGCCCGGTGCTGACCGGCGATGCCTACGACATCAAGGCCGGGCCGCCGGTCACGGCCATGCTCATCCAGAACATGAACCCGGTGCAGGTTGCCCCCGAGCAGCGCAAGGTGAAGGCCGGCTTCGCGCGCGAAGACCTGTTCGTCGCGGTGCACGAGCACTTCATGACCGCCACGGCGCAGATGGCCGACGTGGTGCTGCCGGCCACCATGTTCCTCGAGCATGACGACGTGTACCAGGCCGGCGGGCAGCAGAGCATCCTGCTGGGGCCAAAGCTGCGCGAGGCGCCTGGCGAATGCTGGTCCAACCACGATGTTATCTGCGCGCTGGCGAAGCGCGTTGGCGCCGAGCATCGCGGCTTTGCCATGAGCCCGCGCGCCCTCATCGACTGGACCTTGCAGAACTCCGGCTGGGGTACGCTGACCGAGTTGGAAGAGAAGAAGTGGATCGACTGCCAGCCCGAGTTCGACACGGCGCATTACGTCGGCGGGTTCGGCTACGCGGACAAGAAATTCAAGTTCAAGCCGGATTGGCCGCGCATCCCGGCCGGCCGCAGCTTCGATTGGGGTCTCGGTCGCGATATGCCGGCGCTGCCGGATCATTGGGACGTGATCGAGAAGGCGGACGCCAAGCATCCTTTCCGGCTCGCCACCTCACCGGCGCGCGACTACCTAAACTCGTCTTTCAACGAGACGCCGACCAGCCGCGCCAAGGCCGGGCCGCCGCGGGTCAAGATGCATCCCGATGATCTGGAAGCGCTTGGCATCGCCGACGGCGCGCGCGTGCGCATGGGCAACGAGCGCGGCGAGATCACCTTGGCGGCGGAGTCCTTCGACGGCGTCAAGCGCGGCGTGGTGATCGTCGAGAGCATCGCGCCCAACGACCAGTTCGAAGGCGGCTGGGGCATCAATACGCTGACCAGCGCCGTGCAGGCCGCGCCCTACGGCGGCGCGCCGTTCCACGACAACCACGTCTGGGTGCGGCTGGCTTGACAACGCCCCACGCTCAGGTGCGCGAGATGAGTGAGTTGTAACTCGGCGATTGCTTGTTTGGTCGAGTCGGCCAGCGAGCGCGTAGGGCCTCGGCGCAAGGGGGAATCAAACTCAGTACCTGTAGTTCAGCCCAAGCCGCATGACATCGGCCGACAAGTCGGCTGAAGAGACAAAAGGATTGGGAGTAAGCACGCCGTTGCACGGGATGCTCGGCCCGCAAAAGATGCTGCCCGACGCTTTGGTTGTACCGAAATCGACGTGAAGGTATTCGGCTTTGAATGACCAATGGCTGGACAGCGCCCACTCCGCACCACCGCCAACGGTCCAGCCAATTTTTGTTTGGTCGTTGCTCGCGCCGCCGACGCCCTCTTCAGGCGCGGTGTCGCTGAATGAGTTGCGGACCTGCACCCTGGTGGCTGCCAATCCGCCGGTCGCGTAGATGAGGAAATTGGATGCTGGTGTCCATCCGACGCGCGCACGAGCGGTCAGCAACCAGTCGCTCTCAATCGCTGCTCGCATCGAATAATTGGCCGGACCACCCGGAAATGGTGGATACGGTACGTTTGCGCCGCCAACCGCGTTCCTCAGACGGAAGGAACCGAAATCCAGTTCCATGCCGTACACGATCGCGCGACGAACCGGTTCGACCGCGGTCGACGGCCACGATACTTTTCGCGCGGAAAATATGTAGCGGTCTCTACGCCGTGTCGGTTTGGATGTAGTCAGCGCGCGGGCAAGCGGCTCACGCTACGACGTCACCTTCGCTCTGATCGCTGCCCTTATACCCTTCGTGCCTGCGTATTCACCTCTGTGGCTTTCGATCCGGCCACGGCCTTCTATCTGTGGGCGACAGCGCGAGGCGAGGCCAAGTTGCGGGCGGCCGGCGTCGTGCTGCTCGCATTGGCCTTCAATGGCTTTTGGGGTCCCAAGATGTTCGAGGCATTGGCCTTCCCGCTCTTGTCGGCGGACACGGCCCTTGTCGGCGGCCTCTTGTCGCTGCTCCATTCTGGCTATTCTTGGCACGGCACCGTCATACAAACCGAAGGACATGGCATAGCCATGTTCGGCCCCTGCTCATCGTTTCACAACATCTCGCTCGGTCTGCTCTGCTGGGTCGCTATCACCAAACTGCGCCGTCCGGATTGGGCGCCGGGCGATGCCTGGGTCGCTGCCTTGGTGGTGGTCGCGGTGGTGCTCCTGAACACGGGGAGGGTCTATCTGATGGCCCTCAACGCCGAGATGTATGCCTACTGGCACACGGGTTTCGGCGCCCATCTGTTCGCGCTCGTGGCATCAGCCGCAGTCATCGCGATCAGTGTCTGGGGGGCGTTGCGACGCGCGCACGCATGAGGCCGGCGGTTCTCCGTGTGATATTTGCGGCGCTGCTGGTCGCGACGCCAGCGAGCCAGTTCCACGCATTCTACGCGCCGAAAACCGATGCGCTTTCGAAGCTGGCGGACATCCTCAAAGATCAAGGGTTCAGCACGTCTGTCCTGCCGGTCTATCTCGGATATTCCCGATCGATGAGTGTCGCCGTGCCAGGCTGCGATTGGCCGGTAAGGGTCACGCCGATACGTCTCAGCCTGGAAGAGGTGCCCCTGCTGGAAGGCTCGTTGGTGCCCGGCGATGTAAGCCACTACGTCTTCGTCGGGCAGTCCTGGAGCGTGGCGGCGCCGCGCTCAGTACGTCTGGAATGGCTCAAGCACAAACTCGGTCCGTTGCTCGGCTTTCCCTTCCGCACAAGGCTGGATACGGTGCTGTTCGTAGCCGCACCCCGCAATTGCGCTGCCGCCGAGAAGATCGACTGGCTGCCGTTGTGGAGTTCGTGACCAATCGCCTGGTGCACCCCGTTGGGGTGGCCCCAAAGGAGGCACAATGAGCAAATCCGGCGTCACCTACGTCAATCCGCCGAGCGCCGGGCCGGCGCAGGGCATGTACAGCCACGTGGCGCGTATGACGCCGGGCGAGATCGCGTTCATCGCTGGGCAGGTGGCAATCGATGCCAAGGGCACTCCCATCGGCGTCGGCGATGTCGCCGCGCAGGTGCCGGTGGTGTTCGACAACCTCGGCAAGATCCTCAAAGACCTGGGCGCCGACTTCGAGTCGGTCGTGCAGCTCACGACCTATCTCACCAGCGCCGACTACATCCCGGCCTTCATGTCCGCGCGTGCCGGTCTGTTCCCTAAGATGTTCCCGGGCGGCAAATATCCGCCCAACACGCTGCTGATCGTAAACCGCCTGGTGAAGCCCGAGTTCTTGCTCGAGGTGGAAGCCATCGCGCGTTTGCCCGGCTGATGTCGATTATTCGGCCGGCAGAGGAACCCGCTCGCGCCTAGCCAGCCACACCCCGTCATCTCCGCGCAGGCGGAGATCCACGCGACTTTAAGGATGTGCATCGCTCTTTGGCGTGGATGCCCCGCCTTCGCGGGCATGACGGCCGGCGCGTCGAGCCGGCGGCGACCGGCTGGTCACAAATACCCTTTCGCACTGCGAAATCCTCGCGCTACAATCATTTCCGCTGTAGCGAACCGCGCGTGAGTTCATGCCTGCTCCAAGCACCTTCGGCCGCATCAAAGCCCAGCCTCCCTACGCAGCGCCCGGCCAGGTGATCGGCCTGCTCGGCGGCTCCTTCAATCCGCCGCATGCCGCGCATCGGCTGATCAGCGAGACCGCCCTCAAGCGGCTCGGGCTCGACAAGATCTGGTGGATCGTCTCGCCGGGCAATCCGCTGAAGAACCGCGCCGAGCAGGCACCGCTGGCCGAGCGGATGGTGCTCTGCCGCGCGATCGCCAAGAACCCGCGCATTGAGATCACCGATTTCGAGGCCGACCTGCCGACGCCCTATACCGCCTCCACCATCGCCTTCCTGAAGCGCCGCAGCCCGCTGGTTCGCTTCGTGTGGATCATGGGCGCCGACAATCTCGCCTCCTTCCACCGCTGGCAGAACTGGCGCGAGATCTTCACCACCGTGCCGATCGTGGTGGTCGACCGGCCCGGCTGGCGCATGAAGGCGTTGGCCTCAAAAGCGGCCCAGGCCTTCGCTGACCAGCGCGTGCCCGAGACCGACGCTCGCGCGCTGCTGCATGCTCCCGCGCCGGCCTGGACGTTCTTGACTGGTCCTTTGTCGCATCTGTCCTCAACCGCTCTGCGCGGCAAGGGCAAGGCTCGCTCCACTACTGTGGCAAAAAAGTCGCATTCGACGGCGGAGCTGCCCTGGCGCAAGGGCAAGACGGTCGAAAATGGAGCCGACCAGGCAACACCGGTCGCCACTAATGCAGATGGAGCACCCGTAACGCCCAGCGCGGGGGCTTGAAACACCAGGTGGTGGCTGTCTATCTTCCCCAAAGCGAGTCTGTTCGCAGGCTCGTTCCTGGCGTCCTTGGTGCGCGTGCATAGACCCTTGGGCGCTCCTTCCCCACCGGGGTTTGATGACGAAAGGATACCCAGCACAAGATGCCAAGCGCACTTGAGGATGCTCGCAAGAGCACGCCTCCGGCCGAACTCGTGCCCAGTCACGACTCGGAAGTCCTACTCGCCCACCTGATGGCCTGGCTCGATGACGCCAAGGCGGAGAAGGTGGTGGCGATCGATATCAGGGGTAAGTCTTCCATCGGCGACTACATGGTGATTGCCTCGGGCCGGTCCGACCGGCATGTGGGCGCCATCGCCGACCAGCTTCACCGCAAGCTCAAGCAAGCAGGTTTCGGCCGCGTGCGCGTCGAGGGTCAACCGCAGTGCGACTGGGTGCTGATCGATGTCGGCGACATCGTCGTGCATGTGTTCCGGCCCGAGGTGCGCGAGTTCTACAACCTCGAGAAGATGTGGTCAGCCGAGCGGCCGGCCGATCCCGCGGCCGACACGACGACGCACTGAAGGGCCGATCGGCGCGAACCTGCAAGGCGTCGCGGGCGGCGAACCGCCGATGCGCCGGAGGCTAACATGCGGCTGATGGTTGCCGCCGTAGGCCGTCTGAAAGACGGGCCGGAGCGCGAGCTTCTGGATCTCTATCGCACGCGGTTCGAGGCGCTGTCGAAGCGGGTCGCGCTAGCCCCCATCGCCTGGCATGAAATCGGCGAAAGCCGTGCCGCGAGCGTCGCCCAGCGCAGGCAGGACGAAGGCGCCGGACTGCTGAGGCTGGCCCGCGAGGCCGATGCCATCATCGCGCTCGACGAGCGCGGCAAGGCGCTGTCCAGCGATGCATTCGCCCGCCATCTCGCCAAGTCGCGCGACGGCGGTGCCAAATCGGCCGTCATGCTGATCGGCGGCCCGGACGGGCTGTCCAGCGACGTGCGCGAGGCGGCGCATCTTGTGCTGTCGCTCGGCGCCATCACGCTGCCGCATGGCCTGGCGCGCGTCGTGCTCGCCGAGCAGCTTTATCGGGCGGCCACCATCCTCCTCGGCCACCCCTACCATCGCGCGTAGCTGGCCGGCTGCGCCACGGCAAATCTTGACAAGGATATTCAGGTATTATTAATCGACGCACACATGTCGTGCGGTTGCTGCGGCTTGCATTCCCGACGCTTGGCGCAGCCTTTGCGTTGCTGTCGCGCGCTTTACCGCGGCTGGCGGCCCGAATTTTGACCAATGTTACAGTATAACGCTGCGGAACGCATGGGAATGTACGGGGTGACCAGAATGGGCGCGGGCAGCGGGTTGGTCCGGAAAGGCCGCGGCAGAACTGGCCGCTGGGCTGGAGGCAGGTATCCTCGGCGCGCTTGCAGTCGCAGCCTCGGCCACAGCGGCCACAGCACAGCAGGGCGAGACGGCGGGGAGCGTAGCGCATCTGCCCCACGACCTGTCGCCGTGGGGTATGTTCCTGTCGGCCGACATCATCGTGCAAGGCGTGATGATCGGCCTGTTCGTGGCCTCGGTGGTGACCTGGACGGTGGGCGTTGCCAAGAGCCTGGAGTTGATCCTGGCCAGCCGACGCCTGCGCGGAGCCCTGCGCCGCATCAGTGCGGAAGGCTCGCTGCTTGGCGCCCTCAACCGGCTCGAAGGTCGCGGCGGTCTGGCCCGCACCATGCTCGAGACGGCCGCGGGCGAGCTGCGTTTGTCCGGCGCCGTCCCCGATCCGGCCGGCGTGAAAGAGCGGGTCGCCTCGCACCTTGCGCGCATCGAGGCCGCAGCCGCGCGCGGCATCGCGCGCGGCACCGGGGTGCTGGCCACCATCGGATCGACCGCCCCCTTCGTCGGCCTGTTCGGCACGGTGTGGGGCATCATGAACAGCTTCATCGGCATCTCGAAGGCCCAGACCACCAATCTCGCGGTGGTCGCACCCGGCATCGCCGAGGCGCTGCTCGCCACCGCCATCGGCCTGGTTGCGGCCATCCCGGCCGTCATCATCTACAATCAATTCGCGCGCTGGACGGCGGGCTATCGCGCGCTGGTCGGCGACACCTCGGCGCACGTGCAGCGGCTGGTTTCGCGCGACATGGACCGGACTGCGAGCCCCTTGCGCGTGATCAAGGCAGCGGAGTAGGCCGATGGCCGGCCGCATCGACGAAGGCGCGGACGAACTCGTCGAAGCGCACGAGATCAACGTCACGCCCTTCATCGACGTGATGCTGGTGCTGCTGATCATCTTCATGGTTGCGGCGCCGCTGTCGACCGTCGACGTGCACGTCGACCTGCCGGTCTCCACGGCCAGGCCGCAGCCGCGCCCCGACAAACCGCTGTACCTCACCATCAAGTCCGACCTGTCGCTCAACATCGGCAACGAATCCATTGCGCGCGCGCAGCTGGCGGCCGCGATCGAGACGGCGACGCAGTCGGACAAGGGCAAGCGCCTGTTCCTGCGCGCCGACCAGACCGTGCCCTATGGCGAGCTGATGAACGTGCTCAACATGCTGCGCGCCGCCGGCTACCTGAAGATCGCGCTGGTCGGGCTGGAAAGCGTCGGCGGGACCCGCCGCTGCAGGGCCGGACGTCCCGAAACCGGGCGAGCCCGTGCTCATCCCGGACAAGCCGCAGTGATCCCGAGCGTCGATCTCGTCGAGCCGCGCCGTCGCCGGCTGACGCGCTGGATCGGTGCGGCGACGCTGATCAGCGCCATCCACCTCGGCGGCGGCAGCTTCGCCATGCTGTACTGGCAGGAGGAGTTCGTCGAGGAAGCACCGGGCGCCATCGTCGTGGAGATCGCTCCGATCGCCACCGCGCTCGAGGCAGATACGACCGCCCTGCTGGGCAAACTGTCGGACGAGCGCGAGGCGACGCAGGCGGCCTCCGATCGCAAGGTCCAGAAGGTCGAGGAGGAAGCGCCCAAAGAGGATCTGCCCTCACCGGCCGAGCCCGAAGTGGCGCTGCCCAAGCCGACGCCGGTCGAAGAGAAGCCGAAGGAAGAAGTCAAAGAGGAGACGAGCCCGCAGGTGCGCGTTGCGCAGGAGGCGACTGCGGCGAGCAAGGCGACGGCGCCACTTCGCACCGATGCGCCGACTCTCCACCAAGTCGGCGGCGCCCGACGTCGGCACGGCGGCCAGCAACGCGCGCACCGTCGTGTCCTGGCAGAACTCGGTGGTGCTGCAGATCAATCGGCAAAAGCGCTATCCCGTCGCAGCCCGCACGCAGGAGATGCAGGGGGTGGTGGAGGTGCGCATCGCCATCGATCGCAGCGGCCAGCTGATGGCCACGGAGGTGGCGCGCAGCTCGGGCTTTGCGCTGCTGGATCAGGAGGCGCTCGAAATACTCAAGCGGGCTTCGCCGCTGCCGCGCTCTGCCTGTCGGCCGTGCAGGGCGAGACGCTGCACCTGACCATCCCGATCCGCTTTCGCATTCAGTAACCAACACTGGCGCGGCCGGCCGTCCCCATCCGGGGTTGCGGCTTGACTTGGTCACAGGCATGCTATTTCTTGACTGTGTTAGTCAACAATAAGCCGCCACCCGCATGAGCGCGGCGTATCTCGCGCATGATCGACCACAAGCTGCCAAAGCCCCCGCACAGCGATGCCCCGTCCTCTGCCTGGTTGCCTGCGCAGCGGGCCGGCAAGCGCCGCATGCTGTGGGAGATCGGCGGCAGCATGCAATGCTCGGTGCTCGGCACATGCCTGAGCGAGGACGACCTGCTGAGCGCCATCCGCAAGTGCGGCCTGTCGCTGCCGGCTCGGGCGACCAGCTACGACATCCACGCCCATTGCGTGAAAATGGCGACCTCCGCCAACGCCCTGTCCAAGGCGCTGCACAAGCTGCTGGACAAGCGGTACGAGGGGGCGTGCGCCTGGTCTCGCGCGCCGAGACCGCGGAGCAGATGCTGGCACTGTGGGAGAAGCTGCGCGACTCGGGGCAGATCGGCGCCGGCTATTGGGCTGTCGTGTCGCACACGCACGTGCCGGCCGAGCTGGCGCGGCAGGCGTTCGGTGAGGTGCACATGCTGTCGCATCTGCATGGCCGCGGCGCGCGCGAGATGGCCACGCAGATCGCCGATATGGAGCGCCGCGCCGCCGAAGTCGACGCCCGTCTGCGCCGCACCGAGTCTGCGCGCAACGAAGCGCTAGCCGAGCGCGACCTGGCCCGTGCCGAGCTCGAAGCGCGTGCCGCCGCCTGAACGCAACGGAAGCGGGCGATCTCCCCGACCAAGTCGCAGCACCGGTCGCCGCACGCAAGGACACGTCCGGCAAGCGCGATCGCGTGCTGGCGGCGGCCCGCGCCCGCGCCCGGGAGGCCGAGGCGGAAAATGCGCGACTGCAGGCTTCTCTGCAAAGCCTGCAGCGCACGCAGCGTATGCATCCACAGGCGCTCCCTACTTGCGCGTGCTGCAAGGACGAGGACCTCCCCTGTCGCCTGGATGGTCGGCGCATCCTCTATCTCGGCGGACGCAAGACGTGTGCTGCCGCACTCGAAATCCGCCGCCGAGGCCCGCGAAGCCATCCTGCTGGTGCACGACGGCGGCATCGAGGACAGCGCGCACCGCATCGAGGAGCTGGTCGGCGGTTGCGACGCGGTGGTGTGTCCCATCGACTGCGTCAGCCACGGCGCCTGCAAGCTTGCCAAGGTGCTGTGCCGACGTTTCAACAAGCCGTTCGTGCCGATTTCCAGGGCCAGCCGCAACGGCTTCGAGCGCGCGCTCGACCAGCTCGCGGCCGGCGCCGCCAAAGCCGACTGATACCAGTCAGCGGAAGAACCAACTCGCGTCGAACCATTGCGCCGTCATCTCCGCGCAGGCGGGGATCCACGCAACTATTGGGAAATTCATCGCCTGGTGTCGTGGGTTCCCGCCTCCGCGGGAATGACGTCGGAGGATGCCGACAGGTCAAGACATTGGCTCGATGGTATGATCGGTCATCTTGGGGGCAAGGCTCTGCGTTCCCGAGCATCCAGCCATCCTCAGGCTTCGGTATTGTCTCAGTTTGAGAATTCTCGGCAGCAGCGCCGCAAGTGGCACCTCAAGTTCATATTGAACGCCGGCTGGATTGAAATCCAAGCGAGCCCGACCCTGCAGGTACTGGGCCACGAACGCGCGCTCGATCAGCGTCGGCCCCAGAGCCAGCGCCTCTGTGGTGTGGCTCAACTGGTGGGCCGCCATGTTCCGCCCACTTGCAGC
>CAWIZC010000019.1:0-84708 GCA_963840445.1 uncultured Alphaproteobacteria bacterium
CACGGACACGTAGGCGGTCCAATGCGAGGGGACGCCGCTCTCGATCTGTTTGCGCGTGAGCTGATGACGAGACGCGAAGAGCTCGTCGGCTTGCTCGAACGTGCCGAACTGGCCTTTGCCGATGCTGCGCTCCCGTGCCGTCCAGCCGAACAGGTCGCAATAGAATGATTTCGCGGCTCCAGCATCGGCAGAAGCCAGATCGACCCAGCAGAAACGGCCGAGCTGTCCCTCAGGCCTGTCGTTGAGCATGACACCGGCGCGTCGGCTGGCACTGCCCGGCCGCGCGATGAGCCGGGCTGTGCGCTGTTTGGTCAACGTGAGGTGGTCGGATCGATGACGCCAGCTATTTCCGTCACCTTGTTCGCCGGGAATCCACTGATGCGGGCATGCTCGCGCACGGCAGCCTCGTCCTCGGCCAGGTAGATGCAGAACGTCTTGTTGTCGGCCACATAGGAATGGATCCACTGTGCCTTGCCGCCCAGCTTCGCCAGTGCCTCGTTGGATTTGGCGGCAACGCCCTGGCGCTGCTGGTCGGTCAAGCTGCCGACGCCCTGAATTTCACGCTCGATGACATATCGCTTCATGACAACCTCACCTGTTCTGGTTTTTGACATCGGTTATGTAGAGGCGCCGGTCCGCCCGAGGCAGGTGAGTAAACTGACATTAAGCATGGGTGAAAGTGACAGCTGGAGGAATGGTTCTTTGATGGAAGCACTTCGGCTTCCACAAGAACGTCAATCTGAACTTTTCCGCGATCGAGACGATGTGTTCCATCTGAAGCGATCCTGCTCTAGGCGGCGCCGATGACGCCGGCTGACTGCAACGTATCGATCTCGGCGGTCTCGAACCCCCAGTCGCGCAGGATAGCTTCGCAGTCGGCACCACGCGCCCGCGGCGGTGCGCCGAGCTCATTTCATCGGCCGTGCGGCTGAAGCGGGGCGCGGGGCCCAGGCTGCACCACGCCGTCTAGCTCGAGTGAAGGTGTCGCGCGCCGCGTTGTGGGTGCTGGCTGCACCTCGCCAGCGACAACACCGGCGCGACACAGGCGTCGCTGCCCTCGAACACGCGTTCCCACTCGTCACGTGCGTGGCGGATGGTCTCGCCGAAGCGGCCAGCCAGTTCTGGCCAGCCGTTGCGGTCATGCTGTCGGGCAGCTCGGCATCGGCGAGGCCGAGACCCTTCGACGAACTCGGCGTAGAAGCGCGGCTCGATGGCGCCGACGCCAGCCATTTGCCGTCCTTGGTCTCGTACTGTCGTACCAGGGCGCGCCGGTGTCGAGCAGGTTGACGCCGCGCTCGTCGCGCCATGCGCCCTGCGCGTGCATGCCGTACATCAGCGCCATCAGCTAAGCCTGCGCCGTCGACCATGGCGGCGTCCACGACCTGGCCCTTGCCGGACTTCTGCGCTTCGAGCAGCGCGCAGACGCACGCCGAAGGCCAGGAACATGCCACCGCCGCCGAAATCGCCGACCAGGTTCAGCGGCGATGACCGGCGGCTGCCCCGCCCGGCCGATGGCATGCAGCACGCCGGCCAGCGCGATGTAGTTGATGTCATGGCCGGCGCGCTGCGCCAGCGGACCGTCCTGCCCCGAATCCGGTCATGCGGCCGAACACCAGCTTCGGGTTGACCTTGGCGAGGCAGCGTCGGGTCCGAGCCCCAGCCGCTCCATGACGCCGGGCGGAAGCCCTTCGATCAGCGCATCGGCCTTGGCCGCCAGCCGCAGGACGATGGCCCGGCCGGCCTCGGATTGACGTCGAGCGCGAGCGAGCGCCGGCCGCGGTGCAGCACCTCGAACCTGGTCTCCCGGCCCGGCAGTCCGAGGTCGGTTCCTCGCGCCGATCTACGCGGATCACCTCGGCGCCCATGTCGGCCAGCAGCATCGCCGCGAATGGCGCCGGCCCGATGCCTGCCATCTCGATGATGCGGAACCCGGCCAATGGACCCATCGTGGTTATCTTTCTGTTGCGTCTCGTCGCGCCGCGACACAGTCCGTGTGCGTTCGGGGTAAGCGTTTTTCAATGCCGGAGTGGTTGTCTCTCCCCCCAACAGGGGTCGACCATAAGAGAGCGTCCGTCAAGCGTGACACCACTGCGAGAACTGCCCGGCCTTGTGCGCGCGTGGCTCAGTGCTGCTCGGAAGGATGCCGTGCCAGTGCAGGGGGCTGCAGCCGGCGCCCGGCCCGCCGCCGTTTCCGAGCGCGATCTGAACGTGGAGTTCGAGCGCTTCATGCAGATCGGGGAGCGTCTCGAGCGCGGCCTCGAGGCGCTCAAGGACATCCAGTGGGAGATACGGGAGAGCGAAGCGCGCTACCGCGATCTGCTCGACAACCAGGCTGACGTGATCCTGCGGCGCGACGCACATGGCCGGCTGACGTTCGTCAACCAGGCGTTCTGCAGGGTGTTCGGGCTCGAGCGCCGCGACGTCCTCGGGCAGGTCTTCGCGCCGAGCGTCGTTGCCGGTGAGGAAGTCGTGCCGCTGGCACCTGGCTCGGCGCTGTGCCGGCAGCGCTACGTGCAGGAGATCGAGACGACCGCCGGACCACGCTGGTTCGAGTGGGAGGAGCATGCCGTACCGACCGCCGAGGACGCCGTGCCGGAGGTGCAGTGTCTGGGTCGCGACATCACGGAGAGACGCCGCGGCGAGGCCGAGCTGCGCGAAGCACGCAAGCAGGCGGAGGACGCCAACCGCGCCAAGTCGCGCTTCCTGGCGGCGATGAGCCACGAGAACTCGCACGCCGATGAACGGCATTCTCGGGATGACCTCCCTGCTGTGCGACACCGAGCTGTCACAAGAGCAGCAGACCTACGCCAAGGCCATCGAGCGGTCGGCGCGGACGCTGCTCACGTTGATCGATGAGATCCTCGATTTCTCGAAGATCGAGGCGGACAAGCTGCAACTGAAGAGCGGGCCGCTGGCGATCGACGACTGCGTGCAGGGCGTCGTCGAGCTGCTGGCACCGAAGGCCTACGAGAAAGGCATCGACATCGCCTGGGCGGTCGATCCCGAACTGCCGAGCCCGCTGCTGGGCGACGAGGTTAGATTGCGCCAGATCATCACCAACCTGGTCGGCAACGCCATCAAGTTCACCGACACGGGCGGCGTGCTGGTGACCGTGGGCCGAGCCCCGAATGGCGCCTACGGCAATCCACCGGCGGCTGACGAGGTGGGCATAGCCATCATTGTCGAGGATACCGGCATCGGCATTGCGCAGGAGGCGCTGCCCTTCCTGTTCTTCGAATTCGAGCAGGCCGACGCTGCCATACGTCGTCGGCAGGGCGGCACGGGGCTTGGGCTCGCCATCTCGCGCCGTCTCGCGCGCGCCATGTCGGGCGACATCCATGTCGCCAGCGGCCCCGGCGCCGGGTCGAAGTTCACGGCGGCGCTGCGCCTGAAACGAGCTGCCGAGCCTGCAGCCCGCGTGCAGCAAAAGGCGTCGGCACAAGCCGGGCAGCATGTGCTTCTGGCGCTCGACCGGCCGATCGAGCGACGCGCGCTGCGCCTGTCGCTGGAAGGTGCCGGCATTCCCGTTGAGGAAGGCACCAGCACGGCCGCGGACGAGCTGATCCGCGCGGCCGCCAGTGCCCAAGAGCCTTTCTCGGCGGTGCTGGTCGGCGGCGAAGCTGGTCGCGAGGCGGCCAAACAGCTGCTCGACGGCGCACGAGCGCTCGCCCCGGCCGGATCGGTGCAGGGCATCGTCGTGCTGGACACGGCCGCCAAAGCCAGCTTCGCCGATTTCCGAGCAGCGGGCTTCGATGCCTATCTGGTTCGCCCGGTGCGACCGCAGTCCATTCTCATGCATGTCGGTGCCGTCGCGCCGGAGGCGCCTGTGCCGGCTCCGGCTCGTTCGGAGCAAGACCTGCGCGCCCCGCCGGCAGGACGCGGCCCCTCGTGCTGTTGGTCGAGGACAACGACATCAATGCACTGTTGGCGCGGCGCATGCTGGAGAAAGCCGGTTGCGATGTGCAGGTGCGCGGCAACGGCCGCGAGGCCGTCGACGCCATTCAGCGGCGGCTGGCCGGACCCGATCCGCCCTTCGATGTGGTCTTCATGGACGTACATATGCCGGTCCTCGACGGCCTCGAGGCAACACGCATCATCAAGGGGCTGTATGCCGCACAACCTGACGCTGGACTGCGTGCGCCACCGATTGTCGCACTGACGGCCAATGCCTTCGAGGAGGACCGCCGACGCTGTATTGACGCTGGCATGGACGATTACCTGGCCAAGCCGTTCGATCGCGAGGACCTGCAGCAGGTGCTCGGCAAGTGGTGTGGCGCCCGCACCGCTATTCAAGCGGCCTGAGCAATCTGCGACTATTGTTGCGTTTTCAGTCGGGAGCGCTTTTCTCTAGCATTGCCGCCCGGTCAGTGCGCCTTGCTAAGCTGGCTGGCGCTAGCCGTGTTTGGAGATTGTCATGCGTCGTGTGGGGATGATTGCCGGGTTGATGGCGCTGGCCTGCGTGGGCCCGGCGGCGTCGCAGGACGCGAAGATTTATGCGGCGCTCAACGCGAATTATGAGGGCAATCTGCAGGTGCGCTGGGGGGCGACGGCGGCCGAAGCCAAGCAGCGTGCCACCGAAGCCTGCAGACAGGTCTCGCAGACCTGCGCGAGCGACCCGGCATTCACCAACATGCTGGACGACGTCTTTATCCACTACTGCTGCACCGCACCAGGCTTCTCCTGCGCGTCGCCAGCCCATAAGTCGCGGGAGCGGGCGCTCGAAGAGGCGCAAAGCATGATGGCCGCCAGGGGCTATTCCGTTTGCACGCCGCGCGGCTATTACTCGGCCCGAACCGGCGGGAAGTTGTAGTCGCCAGACCCCGTCCCGCACCGCAGCGCACCCAACTGACTATCCCCTGCTAAATTCGGCACACCCGTCAACTCCGTTTTTACCTTGGCGTAGCCCTCGCTTAATCCACCGGGGCTAGACTAGCTGCATTGCCGCTTCGCCAGCCTGATGAGTGAACTGCGATGCTTGAAGCAACTCCCAACAGCACCGGTCGAGCATCGCTCGAGAGTGCGGACCTCAATGTGCTGCTGGGATCGCGTGGCGCGCTCGCCTTTGCCTCGCAACTCATCCGATCATGGCGGGCGATGCTCGCACTGCAGACGGAGGCCTATCGTCCGGAAGCGCACTATATGCGCGGGCCCGGTCCGAAGTGTCGGGCGAAGTTCACGCACACGCGCAACGCTGCGCTTTGAGAGCTGGCGTCTGCGCTGATCACATCCCTGCAGTGCCGGCAACGGCTAGTTCACCTTGAGGATGACCGAGCCCTCAACGACGGTGGGCGCACTGGCTCCGATGCCGGCCGCATGGGCGCGTATCCAATCCCCAGCAACCCGCACGCTTTCGTCTGTACCGGCCTTGTCCTGGCAGACCGTCATCGATGCGCCGCCATCGGTGCCGCGGATGAGGACGTAGCTCACGAAGCCCTTCACAGGACGGATGAGGGCCTCGATCTCCTGCTTGCGTTCCTCCAGCAGATCCAACAGCTTCTTGGCGCCGGACCCGGAATACGTGCGAACAACTGCGTGCATGGCAACTCCTCCCTTTGTTTTATGCTTGAAACCAACATCTGCGGACGTGAGCAGCGTACGCCCTTGCTGCGCGTCTGATCAAGCGACCAACGGATTGCGGCTTGCCCCGCCGCGGGCCGGCGTCAGAAGCGCGCAAGCCGTTGCGCGAGCTGGCGCTTGAGGTCCTGCTTGGCGTCCTCGGCGGCCGCCAGGATCTCACCCATGTGGAAGAAATCCATGGCCGCGAAGCCGCCGACTGCCGGGCGAATGAAGATATCGGGCGCTACCGATTTCAACTTCTCGCGGGTGATGGAGTGGAACAGGATCTGCGCGGCCCCGGTGAGCAGATCGAAGGTCTTCGGCGCCCGTGCCCCGGGGCGGCGCTTTGGATCGCCGGTGACATCGACCGCCACGGTGATGTCGGCCCGCTCCATCACCACGTCGTACGGCACCGGGTTGATGTAGCCGCCGTCGATCAGCAGGCGACCCTCCAGCGCGACGGGCCGCGACAGGCCGGGCAGCGAGCAGCTCGCCGCCAGCGCCGGGATTAGGGGCCCGTGGTCGAGTACGACCTGCTGGATGCCGTAGAAGTCGGTGGCGACCGCAACGAAGGGAATCTTGAGCGAGGCAAAATCGCGATGCAGGGCCTCGGGCAGCAGAATCTCGAACAGCGTGGTGTTGTCGATGACGCTGGGCGCGCGCAGGCTCCAGAAGGTGGCGAGCTCGCCGCGCAGCCCGCCTGCAACGCGTCCGAAAAACGTAGCGCGATTGCGCAGCAGTGCCTCGAACTCGACGCGGATCTCGGCCGCCGACAGGCCGGCCGCATAGGCTGCGCCGCAGATCGAGCCCATCGACGTGCCGGCGATCACGCTGGGCTTGATGCCGAGCTCGTCGAAGGCTTCCAGCATTAGGATGTGAGCCAGCCCGCGTGCCGATCCGCCGCCGAGTGCCAGGCCAATTCGGGGGGAGCCGCTCATGTGCCGCCTCCCCGCGTCAATTGCTTGAGACTAGGCAGGCGCCGCTTGCGGGCGGGCTTGGCAGGCGGCTCGGCCGGCACGACGGCCGGCAGCGTCTCGACGGTCTGACTGGCCAGCACCCGCTGCAGCTGGCGGCGCAGCTGCGCCTTGGCTCCCTCCGCAGCCGCCAGGATGTCGCGAAACTTGTGGAAGCCCAGCACATTGAAGGCGTCGACGTCCACGTCGATGTAGATGTCGGGCTGCTGCGCCTTCAGCTTCTCGCGCACGATCGACCGCTGCAGGATCTGCGAGGAGGCAATCAGTGCCTCGAAGGCGGTGGGCTGGGTGCGCTTGCCGGGCCCCATCGACGCGCCGCTGACGTCGACGGCAACGACGATGTCGGCGGCCCCGGTCAGCAGATCGAAGGGCAGCGGATTGACGAGCCCGCCGTCCATCAGCAGCTGATCACGCGAGCGCACCACAGGCGTGAAGATGGCCGGCAAGGCCATGCTGGCCGCGATGGCGCTGCGCAGCGGGCCGCTGTCGATGACCACCTGCTCCTGGGCGTAGAAGTCGGTCGCCACGATCTTGAGCGGGATCTGCAGCTGGGCAAAGTCGCGTGCCAGCTTGGAGGGCAGCACCAAGTCGAGCAGCGGCTCGGGCGCGAGTACCGAGGAACGCACGGGCAGGACGTTGAGGATCTTCAGGATCGGCTCGGAACGGGCCGAGATCAGCAGGCGGGCGAGGCCGAAGCGCTTGCTGCCCAACACCTCCTCGGCATGCGCGCGAATGAGCTTGGCCGACAGCCCGGACGCATAGGCCGCGCCGAAGATAGCCCCGATCGATGTGCCGGCGATGATGCTGGGCTTAAGGCCCAGCTCGTCAAACACCTCGAGCATCAGGATGTGCGCCAGTCCACGCGCGCCGCCTCCGCCCAGCGCCAACGCGATCGAAGGCCTGACGGCGGGCAGCGTGGGCTTGCGGACCTGGATGGCCTTGCTGGTCATGGGGCTCCACCAAGCTCATCCTCTCTCCCCCTGTATCGAAGGCACGGCCTTCGATACGAACGAGGGGGGAGGGCGGTGCGTCCGCGCCTTAGGCTGGCTATCGGCAACTCAGCGTCCTCGACGGCCAGCCTAAGCCGCTGGACGTACCGGGTTCGGATGATCGGCGGCAATCTCTGCAAGGTCACCCCCACCAGGAACTTCATCGCACTTAGCTCGCCGGTTGATGCTTGGGCTCGTCACGCGACTGGCGACCCAAGCGCGTGGCGTTCCAACCTCCCCCCTCCAGGAGGAGGCAGCGAGTGCGGACCAGTGCGGAAGGCATCCACGGCCTCGGGGTGAGACGCCACATCTAGCCGTCCTTGTGGCTGAGCAGGAAGGGCAGCAGGGAGGCCAGCGCGTCCTTGGGATTTTCCTCGGCGATGAAATGGCCGGAGATCACGTCGCCGCCGCCGACCCTGGTGCACCAGTTGCGCCAGATGTCGAGGGGACTGGCCAGCGACGTGTCGAGGTAGTCGCTGGCCCACAGCACGAAGGTGGGACAGGCGATCTTGCGGCCCGCCGCCATGTCAGCCTCGTCGAGCTGCCGGTCGATGGTGGCGCCGGCGCGATAGTCCTCGCACACGGCGTGGATGCGGGCGGGGTCCTGCAGGAGGGCGCGATAGTGCACGAGCGCCTCCGCCGAGAAGGGCGAGAGGTCGCGCGGCTTGGCCCAGCTTTTGAGCGTATGCTCGAGGTAGGCCACCGGCGCTCCGGCGATCAGCGTCTCGGGCATCGGATGGGGCTGCGCCAGGAAAGTCCAATGGTACGACTTGAAGGCGCGGCTGGCATCGGTGCGCCGCCACATCTCCGACGTCGGGATGATGTCGATCGGGACCAGCGCACGCACGGCCTGCGGGTGATCCAGCGCCAGCCGGTAGGCGACGCGTGCGCCGCGGTCGTGGCCCGCAACCAGGAAGCGCTGATGGCCGAGCGCGCGCATCACCGCCAGGCAGTCGGTGGCCATGGCCCGCTTGGAGTAGGTTTTGTGCTCGGCATCGCTGCGCGGAGCCGAGCTGCTGCCGTAGCCGCGCAGATCGGGGATCACCAGGGTGAAGCGGCGGGCCAGCTCGGGCGCCATCCTGTGCCAGCACACGTGCGTCTGCGGGTAGCCATGCAACAGCAACAGCGGGGGACCCGCGCCGCCGGTGCGCAGAAAGATCGAGCCTCCGGCCGTGTCGACACGCCGTTCCTCGAAGCCGGGAAACAGATCGGGCAACCCGCTCATGCGATGCGTCCCGTTTTGCTGGAAACGTGCTGCAGCACAAGCTCCCCCGATGTTCGGCTCGGCACGAGCCGATGTTTGAGAATGGACCCGGACTATAGGCCACATTCGATCATGATCGAAGGCACGAATGGCCGGGCTTAGGCAAGCCGCAGGAGGCGCCTCAACGAGGGTGGTGTACCTGTGACCGGATCTCACCACGGCGCCATTGCTCGAGCCGCCGCGAATACAGGGGCGCAATGCGATCGTAGTTCGCCCAGTCATCCCCGGTCATCGGCTCGCCGGGCTTGCGCCAGTGGTTCGCTTCGCCGAAAATCTGCCTTATATCAAGCAGGGAGGATGCCTCCTCCGGCTCCATCAATCGCTTCAGGTAGGCGTAGCAGAACGGGTCGAGTTCAGGCTTGACATCGCCTTGCCACAGAAGGCCGTCGAGAGCGTTCGCGAAGAAAGCCCCGGGTGTGATGGACCGAGAACGGAGTGCATCTCGGTGCTGGGTATCGAGCCGCCCCTGACGCAAGACGTCCGCCAGCGCGCACCAGCCGGCGAAGAAGCCGTCCTCCACTTTGTGCTCGGGTTTGCTGTCGGGATGGGTGGTCGCATAGTCCCGCTCCTGGGCGACGCCCAGCAGGAGATGCCTCGGGCGGCCCTCGTCGGACAGCTCAACGCTCGCCGACAGGCCTTCGCGTGGCGGAGGCAGGGTGAAGCGGACCGCACGGTGGACGCCCTCGATGCGCCGCTCAAAGCGCGCGCTCAAGGCTGTGTCATCCATGTGCCAATCGAGCCCAGCCGGCAGGGAGCCACGATAGCCAGGATGGATGAAGGCGTGAGACACCCACGTCACCCAGCGGCGGCCGTCCTTTCGATAGGGCCAATACGCCCGGTTGCGGATCATCATGCTGGTTGCGATGTCCAGGCCGCGTTTGCGATCGACGACATCAAAACTAGAACTGGTGTTCGGCGTGGCACTCTTGAACGGCTTCTTGCCCAGCGCCGCGGTCAGCCTGGTAGCGGCCGGATCGTCGATGTGCTTGCCCAGCGCATCGATCAGCAAGGGTGTCAGATCCTGGTCGGTCATGCGGTCCCTCGATGGCAAAGCTCTGCCATTGCATTCCCCTCAAGGTTGTGAACGGCGGCGGCGGTCCGTGCTCATGCGGGCCCGCCGCGCATTTGTGCCGGCGATCTGTTGCACTAATACAAAATGGCGTCACAGGGTTCGTGCGATGACTGTCGGCTATGGCAGACATAGAACGGATTGAATTTTGCTGTCACTTGGCACCACGATCCGCTAGCGCAACCAATTGTGATAACGGCTGTGTCTCGCCTGGGAGGAAGTGCAATGTCCGCGTCTGACAAAGTCTTCGCCGGCTCGATCCCGAAGTTTTATGACGAGTACATGGTGCCGCTCATTTTTGCTGGGTTCGCCGAAGATCTCGCGCAGAGGGCCGCCGCCCTCTCGCCGGCGGCGGTTCTCGAGACGGCGGCGGGCACCGGCGTTGTGACGCGCGCTCTGGCTTGCAAGCTTTCTGCGGGAACTCGCTATGTGGTGACGGACCTCAACCAACCGATGCTTGATCATGCCGCACAGCGACAGGGACAGGATGGACGCATTACTTGGCAGCAGGCGGACGCGCTCGCTTTGCCGTTTCCCGATGGGCAGTTCGACGTCGTCTGCTGCCAATTCGGGGCGATGTTCTTTCCTGATCGCACGAAGGGATATCGAGAGGCCAGTCGAGTCCTCAGGCCCAGCGGACGTTTCGTCTTCAACGTTTGGGATCGGATCGAGGAAAACGTGTTTGCGAATGACGTCACGATAGCTCTCGGCGAGATTTTTCCAGACGATCCGCCGCGATTTCTTGCGAGGGTTCCACACGGCTACTACGACGAGAAGCTGATCGAGAGCGAGTTGAAGGCGGCCGGATTCTCGCGGATAAGTATCGAGAAGAGGAGCGAGAATAGTCGCGCGCCCTCGCCGCACCACGTAGCGATGGCCTACTGTCAGGGGACACCGCTCAGAAATGAGATCGAGGCGCGAGGCGCCGACCGGCTGCAGTCCGCCACGGAGCATGCAGCGGCAGCGATTGCGGGACGACACGGCAAGGGCGAGGTGAGTGCCAAAATCCAAGCGCTTGTCGTCGTGGCGATAAAATAGATCGTCGGTTGAATTCGTCTCTGTTGGCACGGAGCGGCCTAGACGCGCTGAGCTGTGTGATGCCCGTTCCTGAGGCCTAAACCATCACCTGAGGCCTTTGACAAGCATCCGGCAGACGTCGGCAACCTCACGCTCGGCATTTGCGGGCGACAGTCGGAAGCGCTTTACGAGAATCTGACTGACGATGCCTTGCAATGCCGACACGTAAATCAGGGTGCGTATCTGCGTCACCTTTTCGGGGGCGCCGGCATCTCTGAATCCTTGGCGCAGAAGGGCCAAGGTTTGTCCGATGACCGTGTCGAGATCGGCAAAGCCATGGTTGGCGCTGAATTGAGCGCCACCCATCAGCTGAAACAGGTTGGGATGCGCACGCGCGAAGGTGAACAGCGCGACGCCACCGGCGACAAGTGTTTCCTCGCCGGATTTGCGGCCCTTGATCCCATGCTCGATCTGGCCCCCGAGTAGTAGCCAGCCCTCTTGCGCCACGCGGGCCATCAGCGACAGCTTGTCGGGGAAATGACGATAGACGGCGCGGTGGTTGACCCCGACGGCGCGGGCCAGATCACGGAGGCTTATGGCCTCCGCCCCATCGGCCTCGAAGCGAGCCAGCGCCACCCTGATCAACGCCGCGGGAAGATCGCCATGTCGGAACTGCTCGCGCGTGTCTCGCCAGCTTGCAGTCATGCGTCATCTATCCTTTTGGCTGATCAGAAATCCGTGATGCCCCGAGCCGCCACTATGCCTTCATTTCGCCTTGGGGTAAGGGGTATGTCTCCATTGGAGACAAGTGAAGTGGATCGTACCCTTGAAGGAGTGAGAGTGTCATGTCGAACACACTGTTTCGGATCAGCGTGATGCTGGGGTTGATTGGGATAGGCCTCGGCATCTTCATGGGCATCAGGCAGGATTTCTCGTTGATGCCGGTGCATGCCCACCTGAACTTGCTGGGATTCGTAGTCCTGTTCTTGACGGCGCTGTACTACCGCGCCTTCCCCGCGGCGGCTGCAACGAGGTTGGCAAAGATACAAGCAGCATTGGCTGTTGTCGGCGCCATCCTGTTCCCGATCGGCATCGCTTGTGTGACCCTCGGCGATCACCGGCGCTATTTTCCGGTCGTGATCCTCGGCGCACTTGTCGTCTTCACGGGCATGACGCTGTTCTCGCTGGTCGTCTTCCGTGCGAGCGCGGTTGCCTAGCGCGCGCACGCCCAGCCGTTGCGAGCATCATCAATCAACTGACCTGCGCATCCAACAAAGGTGAGATCTCGACCATGAGCGAACAAGCATCCGACCACTCGAACGTCATCGTCTTCCCGCCCGTCGTGCCGGTCGTGACGATCGCACTCGGTTTTGCCTTGCAATGGCTGTTCCCACTCGGCGTGCTGGTACACTTCGATCGGTTCGACCGCGTAGCGATCGGCCTTGGCCTTGTCATCATCGGTGCATTGATATCGTCGAGCGGCTCAGTCACGCTGGCGCGTTCCGAGACCAACGTCCTTCCGTCGAAACCGACGCTAAAGATCGTAAGCGGCGGCATCTACCAATGGACGCGAAACCCCATCTACCTCGGTGGCAGTTTCGCAATGGTCGGTATCGCGGTCGCCTTTGCGCTCGACTGGCTGGTACTGCTGCAGGTGCCAGCCCACCTGATACTTCACTACGGCATCATCCGTCGCGAGGAGCGTTACCTAGAGCAGAAATTCGGTGAAGAGTATCGCTCCTACAAGGCCAGAGTTCCGCGGTACTTGCTCATCAATGGATAACCGCGCCTGGCACCAAGCGCCCGCATCTGCCCGCGATACCGCCCGCGGGCGTAAATGTTAAGTCATTGATTGAATTGGTCGGCGGGGCGAAATTCGAACTCCAGCCTCCTCGCTCCTGAAGCAACAGCGTCGGCAATTCGTCACAAAGCGGAGCGAGTTTGACCCGGAAACCTGCCTAGTTGAGCCAAACTCTTTCCATACCCTCGCGATATCGTCTGTTCAGCCCCGAGGTGTGATGGGGCATGTTTGCTCGCGCTCAATCGACTGACAGCGCAGGTGAGTCGCGTCGCGGTTGCAAAAAGTGATTGGGCTTTTGGTTTCTTCGTCGACACTCGGATTTTCCTATGCGCATTGAACGAACCCAGCTCGAGGCCGCCGCCCAACGCGGCATCATCAACGAGGCGCAGGCGGGTCCGCTCTGGGACTTCCTCGAGACCGAGCGGGTCGGGGGTCCGGAGTTCTCCTTCAACCATCTGCTCTACTACCTCGGCGGGCTGGTTGCGATCGGCGGCGTCTCGGTGTTCGTCACGCTCGGGTGGGAGACGCTCGGCGGCATGGGCCTCTTCCTCGTTGCCCTCGCCGTGATGGCTGTCGCCATTTGGCTTACGGACTACTTTGTCAAGCAGCAGAAACTTGCCATTCCGGCGGGTCTCATGGCGGCGCTGATCGTTGCGGCAACTCCACTCGCCGTCTATGGCCTGCAGCGCACGGTCGGCTATTGGGAATTCACGACCCCCTACCGCAGCTATCACACGCACGTCGACTGGCGCTGGATCATCATGGAGCTGGGCACGCTCGTCGTCGGCGCAGCGGTGCTCTGGCTCTGGCGGCTGCCATTCTCGGTGATGCCGGTGGCCGTCACCCTGTGGTACATGAGCATGGATATTGCGCCGCTGCTGCAGACGTCGCTGTCCGGCATCGACCCCAACGACCCGAACCTCTCATACGAGCAGCGCAATGCCTACTGGGCCGCCTATTGGGAATTGCGCAAGTGGGCGTCGGTCGTCGTCGGCCTTGCCATCATAGCGGGTGCCATTGCGGTTGATCGCGCCAAACGCTCGCAGCAGGACTACGCCTTCTGGCTGCACCTTGCCGGCGTGGCTGCGTTCTGGGGCGGACTGTCCGCCATGAGTTCCGCCAGCGAGGTCGGCAAGTTCACCTATTTCCTCACCAATCTCGTCATGTTGGTGTTCGGTGTCGCGATCGACCGCCGCGTCTACACCGTATTCGGCGCGCTCGGAATTGCCGGCTATCTCGGCCACCTCTCCTACAAGGTGTTCAAGGACAGCCTGCTATTCCCCTTCATGCTCATGTTGATTGGCCTCGGCGTCGTGTGGCTCGGTGTGCTCTGGCAGCGCAACGAGCGGCAGATCGTAAGCGCCATCGAGCGCTGGCTGCCGCCGGGCCTGCGCAAGGACTGAGTGGTCCGCGGCCGCCGCCGAGGCGGCTCCACACTGCCGTTGCCCTTGCGAGCCCGCGCCGACGAGGTGATGGAGTAATGTTCCGCTTCGAGGCCGCCGTGCGCGCGGCTTACTCCCCCGCATGAATCGAAGCGCCCCTTGGCGGCGGCGCAAAGTTGCTGGGAGCACCTGACCCGCCGGCAGCCTTGCGGCCACGGGACTTTTCACCCGCAAGCGAGCCGTCCACTCCTCAGGGTTGTGCCCGAGTTTCATAGTCCCACCGAAGCGCTATCCTTCTCCATCCCGAGAACGACGATGCCCGTCGTCGATCCCAAAGACGATGGTCCGGACGAGTTGATCTCGAAGGAGGCAGGAGCATGCCAAGTCCCTCTTCCACCCTCGGCATTCCCAATTCGCTTCTTGCAAAAGAGGCCACCGGGATCCTGCGCGAGCATTCCAGCGATCTGCTCTTCAATCACTCCGTGCGCGTCTATCTGTTTGCGGCAGAACAGGGCCGTCAGCAAAAGCTGCGGTTTGACGCAGAACTCCTTTACGTCGCAGCGACATTTCACGATTTCGGTCTGATGAAGAGGTTTTCGAGCCAAAACGAGCGCTTCGAGGTCGACGGCGCGAATGCCGCCCGTCAATTCCTCAGTGCGCACAACGTACCTCCAGAGCAGATACAAACTGTCTGGGAAGCCATTGCCCTGCACACTACGCCGGGCATACCCCAATACATGGGCCCCGAAGTTGCTCTCCTGTATTCAGGTGTCGGCCTCGACGTGCTCGGCAAAGGGTTCGACCAGTTCCCTGCGGATTTGCGCGAACAAATCGTTGCCCAGTACCCTCGTACTCACTTCAAGGAAGACTTCATCCAGGCGTACTTCGCCGGCTTTGCGCACAAGCCGGGCACCACGTACGGCACCGTGAACGCCGGCGTCTGTGAACGCTATATCCCCGGCTATGTGAGCCCGAACGCCTGCGATTTGATCGCTGCCTCTCCCTTCCCGGATTCCGGATAGCACTGCGGAAGCTTCGCACCGAAGGAAGACGCCAGCACAGACGCGCTGCGGCCGCCGCGAGATATGTCCTGCGGCACATGAGTCCGAAGATGGCGCGAAGCGGCCGTGTCGGAACATCCGCCTCGATGTCTGCTTCAAAGATAAAGCGGACCTGATGGAGCGTGGCTGCCGCCGGGCCTGCGCACGGACTGAGTGGTCCGCGGCCGCCGCCGAGGCGGCTCGACACTGCCGTCCCGGTCATCGGGGTTTTTGATCCCAAGCCGACCTTTGGGAGAAAGAGCTCTACCGCTTCTAGAAACCCAGCAGATGCCTGCGGAAGAATGCCAGGATCGCAGCATTGAAATCCTTGTGGAACGCGGCGCGATCAAAGCCGGGAGCGTCGGCGCAAATCCTGGGTGAATCCTTCACTTCCGCAGGTGAGCACGGCGGTAGGAACGAGAAGTGAATCGCATTTGGGACTAGATGAAAATCGGGACTTGAGGGCAGCCGAGACCGAATGCCAAGGCCGCAGCACCCTGACACATAGTTGGGCGCGAGTGTCGGATCTGAGCTCCATAACTGGAGCGGAACATTGACGGTCTGTAGCCCTGAGATCGGAAAGAAGAAACTAGGTCCCGGGTCGGCAATGACGGCGGCTTTGATACGTGCATCATGTGGGGCTGCATCAACCCGGGTCTCGCCGCTTCGAAGATCCTCGCACGCTCGAAAGTCCGACCCTTCGCAACCAACAAGGCCCCTCCTGAGGTCAGGTTCCCCGCCTACCACAACTAGGGCAGCATATCCACCCATCGAAAAGCCAAACAGCCCGATGCGGTCGCGGTCAATTCTCGCGCTCTGCTCCCAGCTGAGCAGCATGAAATCAACCAGCCGCTTGATGTCAGCCGGTCGCTCGACCAAGACTGAGAGATGATCCACGCGGGTCCGATCTTGCATGTTGTCGCCGGGGTGGTCGGCCGCCGCGACGATGAAGCCGGCATCGGCAAGAGCTGCTGCGGTCGTATGGTGGCCCCCGAACCAGCCAGCGCGGCCGTGCGAGATCACGACGAGCGGCAGTTTGTCGCCGACGAGGGGACAATCCCTCGTCCCCAGGATGACCCTGTCTCTGACGACTGCCTCTTGCTGAGGCGCGCTACACGGATACCAAACGGCTCCGGTCAGCTGTCTGCCTTTAGTGTCGGCTGGAACGTCGAAGAACCGAACTCCAGCGGATTGGGCCGGCACGGTGGTTAAGCACAGCGCCACGCAAAGAAAGACCGCCCGAAACTGCATAGTGCCCCCGAGCAACGACGCGTGCCATCTGGCAGGCAGGCGACCGTCATTGTGCAAGTTGGCGAAGGTGAGGCCACCGAGACGTTGCAGGTCACTTGTTAGCTCGAAGCGGGTGTCTGAGCGTGCGGCTCAGAGTCTGCTTTCGGGGATAAGGTGGACTTGATGGATAAATGTAAACGGCGCCATCGAGCAGATTCTGGCGCGGACGCGCCAGATCCCCTGCGCCCTATCCTTTCCTCTCGCTCTCCCTGGCCAGGGCGCGCCAGCCGATGTCGCGGCGGCAGAAGCCGCCTGGCCAGTCGATCTTGGCCACTGCCTCGTAGGCCGCGCGTTGCGCTTCGGCGACGCTTCTGCCACGTGCGGTGACGTTCAGCACCCGCCCGCCTGTTGCGCGCAGCTGGTCGCCTTCGCGGGCCGTGCCGGCGTGGAACAGCTCGACGCCGGGCACAGCGCGCGCCGCGTCGAGGGCTCCGATGGGCGTGCCCTTGGCGTAGCTGCCGGGATAGCCCTTGGAGGCCATCACGACGGTCAACGCGGCATCATCGTGCCAGCGCAGGTCGAAGGTCTTGAGCACGCCGTCGGCGGTGGCGACGAGAGCGGGCAGCAGGTCCGACTTGAGGCGCATCATCAGCACCTGTGCCTCGGGATCGCCGAAGCGCACGTTGTACTCGATCAGCTTGGGGCCGTCGGCGGTGATCATCAGGCCGGCGAACAGCACGCCCTTGAAGGGCGTGCCGCGCGCTGCCATGCCGTGCACGGTCGGCCAGATGATCTCGTCCATGGTGCGCTTGATGATCTCCGGCGTCATGACCGGTGCCGGCGAATAGGCGCCCATGCCGCCGGTGTTGGGACCCTGCTCGCCATCGAAGGCGCGCTTGTGATCCTGGGCGGCTGCCAGCGGCAGGGCATGCGTGCCGTCGACGAGGGCGAAGAAGCTTGCCTCCTCGCCCACCATGCATTCCTCGATGACGACCTCGGCACCGGCCGCGCCAAAGGCGCCGGCGAAACACGCTTCGATGGCGGCCGTCGCCTGCTCGCGGGTCTCGGCGATGACGACCCCCTTGCCGGCGGCGAGCCCGTCGGCCTTCACCACCACGGGCAGGGGCTGCTGGGCGACATAGGCGAGCGCGCTTTCGGCATCCTTGCAGCGCTTGTAGGCGGCGGTCGGAATACCGAACTCGGCACAGAAATCCTTGGTGAAACCTTTCGACCCCTCCAGCCGCGCCGCTGCTTTGGACGGCCCGAACACTTTGATTTGTGCGGCGGCGAGATCGTCGGCGAGGCCAGCTACCAGCGGCCCCTCCGGCCCCACCACCACGAAGCCGATGTCGTTGTCGATGCAGAACTGGATGATGGTGGCATGGTTGTCGATGTCGATGTCGGCGATCTCGGCGATCTCGGCAATGCCGGCGTTGCCGGGCGCGCAGTAGATGCGGCCGAGCAGGGGGCTTGCCGAAATCGCCCAGGCCAGGGCGTGCTCGCGGCCGCCGGAGCCGATTAAGAGAACGTTCATGGAGGCGCCCTGTAAAAGCTCTGGAAATCAGCCATCAATTGGCCTCTTTACAGCGCGTCCTCGTGTATCATCTAACGGTCGTTGAACAAAGCCGGGGAAAACCGTGGCCGAAGCCACCAGCGCCACCCGCCAGAACGGCGGCGTCGGCAACAATGCGCCGGAATTTTCCGTGTCCGAGCTGTCGTCCGCCATCAAGCGGGCGCTGGAGGGCACGTTCGGGTATGTGCGCCTGCGCGGGGAGATTTCGGGCTTCCGCGGCGTGCACTCGTCCGGCCATTGCTATTTCGCGCTGAAGGACGAGAGGGCCAAGATCGATGCCGTGATCTGGCGCAGCACGTTCGCCAACCTGAAGTTCAAGCCGGCCGAGGGGTTGGAGGTAGTGGCGACCGGACGGGTCACATCGTATCCGGGCAAGTCCTCCTACCAGATCGTCATCGATGCGCTGGAGCCGGCCGGCGTCGGCGCGCTGATGGCGCTGCTCGAGGAGCGCAAGAAGACGCTCGCCGCCGAGGGGCTGTTCGATGAGCAGCGCAAGAAGCGGCTGCCCTACCTGCCGCGCGTGGTCGGCATCATCACCTCCCCCACCGGCGCGGTGATCCGCGACATGCTGCACGGCTTCGACGAGCGCTTTCCCGTGCGCGTGCTGGTGTGGCCGGTGCGCGTGCAAGGCGACACCTGCGCGGCCGAGGTGGCGGCGGCGATCCGCGGCTTCAATGCCTTGCCTCCGGGCGGGCGTATCCGCCGGCCGGACGTGCTGATCGTGGCGCGCGGCGGCGGCAGCCTGGAGGACCTGTGGGGCTTCAACGAGGAAACAGTGGTGCGCGCGGCGGCGGCGAGCACCATTCCGCTCATCTCGGCCGTCGGCCATGAGACCGACTGGACGCTGATCGATCTCGCCGCCGACGCGCGTGCGCCGACGCCCACCAAGGCCGCCGAGTGGGCGGTGCCCAAGCACGCCGAGCTCATCGCCGAGACCGGCAAGCTTGCCCTGCGGCTCTCCACCGCCGCGCGCCGGGCATTGGATGGCATGCGCGCTCACTTGCGTGCTGCCGCGCGTGGCTTGCCGCGGCGCGGGGATCTGCTCGCCTTGCCGCGACAGCGCTACGACGCCGTCGAGCAGCGCCTGGCGCGCGCCCTGCTCGCCAACACGCGCGTGCACGGCGTGCGCCTGACGCGCTCAGCGGCGCGCCTGCAGCCGCGCCTGCTGGAAACTCGCCTGCAGCGCACGCGCGACCGCCTGGAAGCGCTCGGCCGCCGCGCCACGTCGTCGCTGGTCCGCGCCACCGGTCCGCGGCGTGCGCGCCTGGAGCGTGTCGCCGGCCGGCTGGCACCGCAGACCCTGTCGGCACGGCTTGCCACGTGCGGCGAGCGGCTCGGCGTGCTGGAGGCACGCGCCCGGCAGGCCGTTGCGGCGCGCATGGCTGCCGAGCGCCGTCATCTCGACGCCTGCGGCAAGTTGCTGGGCTCGCTCGGCTATCATGGCGTGCTGCAGCGCGGCTACGCCCTGGTGCGCGACAGCGAGGGGCGCACGGTCCGCTCGGCCGCGGCCGTCGGCGCCGGCCAGCAGCTCGACATCGAGCTGGCCGACGGCCGTATCCCCGCCCAGGCCTTGCAAGCCGGCACCGCCGTGCACAAATCCGCATCGCCGTCTGCTGCCGGAGCGCCCAAGCGCAGGCCGGGCGGCGGCAACCAGGGCTCGCTGTTCTGAGGATGGCGCGGACTGGACCCATGTCAGCGCGCCACACTGGCGCGGTCGGCCAGCCGAATGTATGCTGCGCCTGTTTGTCGCTCCTGCGCGGGGTGTCGAGGTGGAGAGGGAATGAATTGGTTTGAAAAGCTGCTCGGCCTTAAGGGCGAGGCGAAGCTGCGCTACCTCGACGGCGAGTTTCAGGTCCTCAGTCCGGGCGACTTCGTGCGTTGCGCCGTGACGGGGGAGCCGATCATGCTGCCCGATCTGCGCTATTGGAGCGTGGAGCTGCAGGAGGCCTATACCTCCGCTGAAATCTCTTTCGAGCGCCACCGCACTGTGCAGGCCCGGGCCGGCAAGCGATAATCCCCACCACCCCCGACGTCGATGGCTTTTTCAGCCACGGCGGGTGAGGTAGCGTGGGCGCATCATGGCCACCGCAAGAAATTCATCGACCCCGGTAAGCGACGCGCTGCCCGATGCCCCGCGCGACAACTGGGTTGACCGTGCGGCCCCGCGCGACCTGGAAGCCATACCTCAAGCTGGCTCGCTTCGACCGTCCGATCGGGGCCTGGTTGCTGCTGTTTCCGTGCTGGTGGTCGCAGGTGCTGGCCGAGCATGCGCAGTACAAGTCCTTCCCGAACGTTTGGTATCTCGCGCTGTTCTACATCGGCGCCTTCGTCATGCGCGGCGCCGGCTGCACCTATAACGACATCGTCGACCGCAACTACGACGCCAGCGTTGCCCGCACCGCCGGTCGGCCCATTCCGTCCGGCCAGGTCACGGTGCGGCAGGCGCAGATCTTCCTGGTCCTGCTGTGCCTGATCGGTTTGGCGGTGCTGCTGCAGTTCAACCGGTTCACGGTCGTGCTGGGCGCGGCGTCGCTGGCGCTGATCGCGGTCTATCCCTTCGCCAAGCGCTTCACATATTGGCCGCAGCTGATGCTGGGCCTGACCTTCAAATGGGGCGCCCTGGTCGGCTGGGCTGCGGTCAATGGTTCGCTGGCCCTGGCGCCGGTGGCGCTCTATGCGGGCTCGGTGCTGTGGACGATCGGCTACGACACCATCTACGCGCACCAGGACAAGGAAGACGACCTGATGGTCGGCCTCAAGTCGACGGCGCTGCGTTTCGGCGAGGCGACCCGGCGCTGGCTCGTGGCCTTCTATGCCGGCGCGATCCTGCTGTGGGGCTTGGCCGGCGTGCTGGCGCATGCCCAGGCCGGATTCTTCCTCGCGCTGGTGCTGGCAGCCGCCCAGCTGGCCTGGCAGGTGGCCACCCTCGACACGTCGGACGCCGTAAACTGTCTCACCCGCTTCAAGTCCAACCGGCTGGTGGGCTGGGCGCTTTTTCTCGGCATCGTGGCCGACATGGCATTGGACGGCCTGTTCGGCGTTTTTTGAGGCAGGCCGGGGTAGCGCCTGCGCGGCTCGAAGGCAGAAAGACATCCATGCGTCACCTGCAGCGGGTGGCTGCGGCGCCGCATGGATACCCGTTAACTCCTGAGCAGCCGTCTCAACGCGGCCTTCGCAAGTACAATCTCCCACAAAACACTTCCGATACGCTTAAGCGAAAGGGTAAATGGGACGTGCGCCACCGCCAGAGCCGGACCGGCCGCCTTTGCGGGAGGCCCTCGCCGCGCCGCCGCGCGGCTCCGGCGATGCATAGACGCGCCGCCGTCCTAGCCAGGGAAGATCGAGCATGTCCGCAGCAGACGCCACCAGCCGCCCGGCCAAGCAGCTTCTGCACCTCGTGTTCGGCGGCGAGCTCAAATCGCTGGAGAGCGTCGAGTTCGCCAACGTCGAGGCGCTGGAGGTCATCGGCATCTTCCCCAACTATGCGGAAGCCCACAAAGCCTGGAAGGCGGCCGCCCAACGCAGCGTCGACAATGCGCACATGCGCTATTTCATCGTCCACATGCATCGGCTGCTGGATCCCGAAACCGCCAGGCCGAAGCCACGGGCCTGACGCTCCGGCAAAGCTCAGGCGCGGCAATCGTCCACGCTTACAAAGGGTTGCATCCGGGTAGCCTCGCCGCAGGCAACCTGATAGGTAGGCGACTCGCGGGACACTGGCGCAGGGAGCAGGGGCGGGCACAGGATGGCGGAAGCCCTTAAGGCTATCAGATTCGATCGGCAGCGACGCACAACCCGGCACCCGGAGCAAGGGCACTCTGCGCCGCTTCCTGGACGACTGGGTGCTCCCGCGCTGGCGCGAGGTTGCCTGGGCGCTCGTTCTCACCAGTGGTCTGGCCGCTACCACCGGCGGCTACCCGCTGATCATCAAGCATTCGTTCGATACGCTCTTGAAGGGCGACGGCAGCACCCTGCCGCTGGTGATAGGCGGCGATCATCGTGCGTCACCCTGTTGCGCAGCATCGTCATCTATCTGCACAGCATCGTGAGTGCGCGCATCGTTACGCGCATGACGACCGATATCCAGAAGGAAGCGTTCGCGCACATCATCAATGCCGACTATGCGCGCCTGACGCGCGAGACCACCGGACAAATGGTCTCGCGGCTTACCAACGACCTTTCCTTCATCCAGCAGGCCGCCCAGGGGTCGATGATCGCCTTCGTCAAGGACGCGCTGTCGGCGGTCGCCCTGATCGGTGCCATGTTCTACATCGACTGGATGCTGACCTTGATCGTCGTCGCGATCTACCCGATCGCGATTCTGCCGATGGGCAGCATCGGCAGGCGCCTGCGGGCGGTGTCCCACCGCACGCAGAGCCAGCTGGGCGACACGACCTCGCGGCTGACGGAGAATCTCGCCGGCGCGCGCCTGATCAAGGCCTTCCGGCTCGAGAACTACACCATCGGGCGCCTGAACCAGAACTTCGAGGAAGTGTTCCGGCTCAGAATGAAATCGGTCCGCACGCGTGGACGTTCGGCGCCCGCGCTCGAGGCGCTGGCGGGAGGAGCGGTGGCCGGCATCGTCGGCTTTGCCTATTGGCGAATCACCAATGGCGTCAGCACGGTCGGCGACTTCATGGGGTTCATCGCCGCGCTGCTGATGGTGGCCCAGCCGTTGCGATCGCTCGGCAATATCGCCACCTCGACCATGGAAGGTCTGGCTGCCGCCGACCGCATGTACGAACTGTTCGACGAGAAGCCGACCATCTTCGACCGCCCCGGCGCACGGCCGCTTGCCGTCTCACAAGGCACCATCGAGTTCGACCGCGTCGGGTTCTCCTATAGCTCCGCAGCCGGTCTGCAGGCCGTCAGGGAGTTCTCGCTGACCGTGCCCGGCGGCAAGACGGCAGCTCTGGTGGGCAGGTCCGGCGCCGGCAAGATCGACCATCATCAACCTGGTGCCGCGCCTGTTCGACGTCGCCTCCGGCCGGATACTGATCGATGGCCAGGACGTGCGGGACGTGACGCTGGCAAGCCTGCGCGATGCCCTGGCCATCGTCAGCCAGGAGGTGACGCTGTTCGACGACAGCATCCGCGCCAACATCGCGCTCGGGCGCATCGGCGCTACCGAAGCCGATATCGTGGCAGCCGCCAAGGCGGCGGCGGCGCACGACTTCATCATGGCCCAGCCGCAGGGCTACGACACGGTGATCGGCGATAGCGGGCTTCGCCTGTCTGGCGGGCAGCGCCAGAGGCTGGCGCTGGCACGCGCCATCCTCAAGGACGCACCGATCCTGCTGCTGGACGAGGCGACCAGCGCCCTGGATACCGAATCCGAGCTGCTGGTGCAGGAGGCGCTGGCGCGCTTTACGCGCAACCGTACGTCGCTGGTCATCGCTCATCGACTGTCTACTGTACAGCGAGCGGACATCATTTGTGTGATGGATGCGGGGCGCATCGTCGAGACGGGAACGCACACCGAGCTGATCGCGCGCGACGGGGCGTATGCGCGGTTGTGCCGGTCTCAGGCCTTGATCGGGTCCGATACGGCCTCGGCGGCATAGGTAAAGGGGGCAGGGCATCTCATGAAATGGTTTGACGGTCTGCAATCGGCGCTTCCGAACCGATGCCCGGATCGGCTATAGAAGTGCGCACCCTCAGAGTTGCGACGTCTCCACGCGCGCCCGTCTGATGATCGGGTCTGATGATCGAGGAATTCGCCGAGTTGGCGGCATGGTTCCGGGCAGATTTCTCGATCTCGATCACACGGGCTAGTCTAATGGTTCCTGGTGTCCCTTATCCTTCCGAGGTTCGCTCGGGACACTAGCGTCGAGGTAAGGCGAACTTCGGAAGCGGGACACTAGGGGTGCGGCCCGGATGGCGAACATCCACGACAAGCCCAGATTCTATCGACGTAGCGGCCGGCTCGTTGCTGGCCCGCTACATCCGATTCGTCTGGCGCACCTCCTGGCAGACGCGCGAGATGACGGAGTCGTTCGAGGATCACGAAGGCAACCACCCCTGCATCATCGGCATGTGGCACGGCCAGTTCATGCTGCTGCCGCTGATCAGGCTGTCGGACGTCCCCGTGGATGTCATGCTGGCCCGGCACGGCGACGCCGAGGCTCTGGGCCAGACGCTCAAGCATTTCGACATGCAGCTGATCCGCGGCGCCGGCGCCGGCTCCCGCGCCAAAGACCGCGGCGGCACCCACGCCTTCCGCGCCGCCGTGCAGTCGCTGCGCGATGGCCGCACGGTGGCCATGACGGCCGACGTGCCGGGCGCGGAGGCGCGGCGTGCGGGACTTGGCATCGTCATGGTCGCGCGCCAGTCGGGACGGCCGATCCTGCCGGTCGCCATCGCCACCTCGCGCTACATCTCGTTCAACACCTGGAGCCGGATGACGGTCAACCTGCCCTACTCGGGCATAGGCTTTGCCGTCGGTCCGCTTGTCACCGTGCCGCGCGAGGCTCCACCCGAGCAGCTCGAGACCTATCGCCAGGCGGTCGAGGACGGGCTCAACATCGCAACCGAGCTCGCCTACCAGCGCGCCAGCGCCGACCCGACACGCGCCACGCCCATCGCTGCCCGCAACGGTGGCACCGAGCCCGGCCTGCGCCTCAAGGCCTACCGCGTCTTCACCAGCCTGGCCCGGCCCGTCGCGCCGGCCCTGCTGCGTCTGCGCGAGCGGCACGGCAAGGAAGACCCAGCACGTCGGCCGGAGCGGCTCGGTCGCGCCAGCGCTGCGCGGCCGGCCGGCCGGCTCGCCTGGTTCCATGCCGCCAGCGTCGGCGAGACCAACGCCATCCTGCCGCTGATGGCGGCGCTGGCCGAGGAGCGTCCGTCGCTGTCCTTCCTGCTGACCACCGGCACCGTCACATCGGCCAAGCTCGCGGGCGAGCGGCTGATGCCTCGCGCCGTGCACCAATACGCGCCGCTCGATGCGCCCGAGTACGTGCGCAGCTTCCTCGACCACTGGCGCCCGGACCTCGCCGTGTTCACCGAGTCGGAGATCTGGCCCAACCTGATCCTGGAAAGCTCGGCGCGCGATATCCCGCTGGCGCTCGTCAACGCGCGCATGACCAAGCGCTCGTTCCGCCGCTGGCGCAGCAATCCGAGCGTGGCTCGCCCGCTGTTCAGCCGCTTTGCGCTGGTGCTGGCGCAGAACGAGAATCTGGCCCACCGCTTCAAGACGCTCGGCGCCGTCTCCGCCGTCCCGACCGGCAACCTCAAGGTCGACGCGCCGGCTCCGCTGGTCAACCAGGTCGAGCTGGAGCGCCTGCGCCCGATGTTCGACGGCCGCTCGCTGCTGATCGCCGCCAGCACCCATGACGGCGAGGATCAGATCATCGCCGACGCGCACAGCGAGCTGCGCCGCAGCCTGCCCAATCTGTGCACCATCATCGCGCCGCGCCATCCCCAGCGCGGCGGCGCCATCACGCAGATGCTGAAGGACCGCGGCCTCAGCGTGGCGCAGCGCTCGCTCGGCCACCTGCCCGACCGCAACAGCGACGCCTATGTCGCCGACACCATCGGCGAGCTCGGCACGCTCTACAAGCTGGCGCCCGTCGCCTTCATCGGCGGGTCGCTGGTCGACCGCGGCGGACAGAACCCGATCGAGGCGGTGCGGCAAGGCGCCGTCGTGCTGACCGGGCCGCATTGGCACAACTTCGGCGATGCCTACCGCACGCTCATCAGCCACCGCGGCGCCATCGTGGTGCGCTCGGCCGAGGAACTGGCCAGCGCCGCCCGCCAGCTGCTGTCGGACGAGGCGGAGCTCGGCAGCATGCGCCACCGCGCCAGCGCGGCGCTTGCCACCATCTCGGGAGCCCTGCCGCGCACGCTTGAGGCGCTGTTGCACTACCTGCCGAGCGAGGAACCGGTGCGTGCGACTTGACGAGCCGTCCTGGTGGTACCGCGATGCGCCGGGCACGATGGCGGCGTCTCTGCTGAGCCCGGTCGGCGCGGTCTATGGGTCGGTCGCCAAGGTGCTGTACGAGCGCGGCACGCCTTACCGCTGCTCGGCTGCCGGTGGTCTGCGTCGGCAATTTCACGGCCGGCGGCACCGGCAAGACGCCGCTGGCGCTCTACATCTGCAATCATCTGAAGCACGCCGGGCCATGAGCCAGTCGCGCTGACCCGCGGCTACGGCGGCAGCCTCGACGGGCCCTATTGGGTCAACGCCGGCACCGACAAGGCGCGCGACGTCGGCGACGAGGCGCTGCTGCTGGCGCGCGTCGCGCCGACCCAGCTCGCCCGCAATCGCCAGCAAGGCGCGCGCGCCATCGAGACCGGACCGCACCCCGCCACCGTGATCGTCATGGACGACGGCCTGCAGAACCCGCAGCTGGCCAAAGACCTGAGCATCGCCCTCGTCGATGGCGTGCGCGGCCTCGGCAACGGCATGGTCATCCCGGCCGGGCCACTGCGTGCGCCGCTCGAGTTCCAGCTCGAATTGACCGATGCCGTGGTCGTCAACGAGCCGGCGCGCGGCGCCGGCGACCGCGTCGCCGAATGGATGCGCAATCACTTCAACGGGCCGGTGCTGCGCGCCACCGCCGTTCCGGCCGAGGATGCGGGCTGGCTCAAGGGTTTGCGCGTCGTCGCCTGGGCCGGCATCGGTTCGCCGCAGCGTTTTTTCTCCATGCTGGGCGACCTGGGCGCCGAGGTGATCGAGGCGGTCGCCTTCCGCGATCACCAGAGCGTGCAGGAGGCGGACGCCGACCGGTTGCTCGCCCAGGCCGAATGGCACGACGCGACGCTGGTCACCACCGAGAAGGATCAGGCGCGCATGCGCGGGGCGACCGGATTGCATGCCCGGCTCGCCGAGGCCTCGCGCGTGCTGCCCATCAGGCTGGCGTTCGAGGACGCCGACGCCGTGCGCCTCGCCAGCCTGCTCGACAGCGCCCTGGCAACGCAGCGCACCTGATGACGGCTGCGCAACCAGACGACTGCCGACCGTTGCCGGCGTGATGATCGATGGTTCGCGGCAGTGCGCGGCATGGATGCCGGACCCGCGGTGGTATTGGCGCCCAGGCTACTTTTTTCGTGCTCGCGCAAGCGTAGCGATCTTGTTCTCGACAAAGCGCTTCATGAGCATCGAAGCCGACGCGTCAAACATCCGAATACGACCGGTGTGTGCGAGCAGGAGCAGCCCGGCGGCGTGAGCAAACGTGTCCACCGTCAGCAGGCGCGCTTCCCCTTGCGGAACACCCAGCGCTTCGGCTGCCTCGGAGATGGGATGCAGCGCTTCTGCCAGTGCTGCATTGAGCATCTCGTCGCGTTGCTTGCCCAGGCCACGCGGCTTCATGCCCCCGCGAAACAGATAGAAGCCGAGATCGAGGTCCCTCGGGTTTTCGGCGTAGAAGTCGAAGAAAGCCATCGCTGCTGCCCGCAGCCGATCCGACGGTGCCTTCGCGCGTGCGGTCGCATCGGTCACCGCCTCACCGAGACTGGCTAGCGAATCCCTGAGAACCTCCGCGTAGATCGCCTCCTTGGACTCGAAGTGGAAATAGAGCGCAGCTGGCGTGTAGCCGGCGGCCGCCGCGATCGCCCGCAGCGATGCGCCATCCAAGCCTTCCGATTCGAATATGTTGCGGGCGGCGTCCAGGATCAGGTTGCGCTTCAGATCGCTGACCGCCTTGCGCCTGCCGGCTCGTTGGTCCCTTGGCATGGTCATTCAGTAGCACGCTTGACATTTATTTCAACGGCGTTAGATTTTAACGGTGTTAGAAATATCGATCTAGTGAGGGAGTTGGCCGTGACAATCAGGATCGATAAGGCTGGACCGGTGTGGACGATCATTCACGATCGGCCCGAGGCCCGCAACGCCATGGACCCCAAAAGCGCCGATGCGGTGACGCAGGCTTTCCTTGAGTTCGATGCCGACAAGGACGCGGCGGTTGCCGTCTTCTACGGCGCGGGCGGTTCGTTCTGCGCGGGGTGGGATCTCAAGTATGTCAGCACGCTCGATGCGGCTTATCCGCTGGGCGAGCTCGATATCCCGATGGCGGGTCCGCGCGGCAATGGCGGGGAGATCCCCCGCGGTCCACTGGGACCGTCGCGACTGGAGTTGGACAAGCCGGTGATCGCAGCCATCGAAGGTCCGGCCGTCGCCGGCGGCATGGAACTGGCCCTTTGGTGCGATTTTCGGGTAATGGCGGAGGAATTGTACTTGGGTGTCTACTGCCGCCGCTGGGGAGTGCCCCTCATCGACGGAGGGACAGTGCGGCTACCGCGCATCGTTGGCCAAGGTCGCGCCTTGGAGATCATTCTCACAGGCCGAAAGGTCCCGGCCGAGGAATGCGTGAACATCGGCCTTTGTGAGTACCTCACTCCCAAGGGAGGCGCTCGCGCGAAGGCGGAGGAGATAGCTCGCCAGATCGCCGACTTTCCGCAGGTCTGCGTCCGCGCTGATCGGCGCAGCGCCATCAAGAGCCATGGACTTGGCGTGCGCGATGCTCTGGTCCAGGAATGGTACAACGGACGTCAGGCATTGATCGCGGACGGTGTCGCGGGTGCAGGTCGATTCAGGGATGGGCTCGGCCGCCACGGCGACTTTACCAAGATTCGGTGATCGGATTACCGGAAGCCAGGGCAGGCAAAGTGACTGCCTGCCCGCACCGCACACTGCGCGCCTGGCCCAGCAGGGCTACCGAAGGTCATCGAGATCGTCGCCTGCCGTGATCGCCAGAGCGTCCTGGAGGCGGTTGCGCGCTGGCCGAGGTCCACTCCAAGTAGATCGCTGGTCCACCTCGGGTTAACGCGCACTCTCGACTCAGGGTTCGTACCAATGGTTTGGTCCAGGCGGTGCGGCTAACAATTCTCGGCATGCAAGTCGCGACCTGACTCTCGCAGACGGCTCCACTGCGTCGCGCAGCGTGCCGAGCTTGAAGTGGGGTCGCCGCGATCGTGCCGAGGAGGACAAGATGAACCCAGTCGATTTCAGCACACTGCAGATGATCCCTATTTCGAGCACCGACGACGCTTCCATCGACTGGACCGCTGCGTTCGCATGCTATGGCGGGAAAGGCGCGGACAACACGGTCGTCGTTCCCTTCTCGATCGCCCCTGGCGGACATCTGGGCTGGCACACGGACAGCCTCGAGGAGACGCAGTACATCATCGCCGGCAGCGGTGAGCTGCAGCGCGACGACGGTTCCTGGCCGGCCGGCCCGGGCAGCATCTTCGTCTTGCCGAAGGACCTGCGGCACGATCTGCGCAACACCGGAACGGTGCCGTTGATCGCCATCGCCTTCTTTTCCGGCGACGCGCTGACACAGACCTTCGACAACGTCATGCTTCCGCCCAAGGGCCACCTGCTGACAAGCCCGAATGCGGCCGCCTAGAGGCTTCCCGTGTTGGCCGAACCGGAGTGCACGACCAGACCTGTCATCCTCGGGCTTGCTTGCCCTTGGACTTGTTCCGAGGGTCCCGAGGATCCAGCCATCCATGAGTGCCTGAGCAAGTTGATGGATGGTCGGGCTAGGTGCGCCCGCGATAACGGGACCTAGCTCCCCACAATCGGGTCGAAGCCCCAAGAGAACAGCGGCTTGCCGCCGTCGCTGCGGATCTCGACGACCTCCTCGCACCACGAGCGGTCGAACTGGCCGCCCGGATAGAGCAGGTGGATGGGCGCCACCATGCCCTCCTCGAGCACCCAGTTGCCGCCTGGCGTCGTGCCGTCGGAGGTCATCAGCTCGAGTTCCATGTGCGACAGGCCGAGGCCATGGAAGAAGACGACGGCCCGGTCGGGATCGGCCACGCCGGCCTTTCGGTAGGTGGCGCGAGCCAGCGCCTGCAGCTCCTTGATGCGCGCACCCGGCTTCATGGCGCCCATCAGCGTCTCGGCCACCGCCGAAGTCGCCTTCGCCCAGCGCTTCGCGTCGCCTTCGGGCTCACCATCGACCACCCAGGTCTTGCCGCCGTCCCAGCAATAAAGATCGATGGTGCCGTGACAGTCGAACATGACGTGCGTGCCGGCCTCGACCTCGCTGTCCTCGAAGCCGGTCGACAGCATGATGGTCGCATCCGTGCCGCGCGGATGACCCCAGACCATGCCGCCCGGATCGCGCACGAAACCGCCGAGCTCCGCCACCGAGCGGGCATAGGCGATGTTGAGATCGCGCCAGGTCGCCCCCTCTTGCCAGGAAGCAACCGTCTTGCGGATAGCCGTCTCGTTGAGGCGCGTTGCGCGGCGAATAAGGTCGAGTTCGACCGGCGTCTTGACTGACCGGGCAAACATCATCGGATCGTAGCCGTCGGCGACGGCCAGTCCTTCCAGGCCCAGCCGCATCCCGAAGCCCCGGTCGTCAAAGGCGACCTTGGCGCGGTCGAGCTTCAGCTCCCCGAGCGCCCCCTTGAGCGAGCTGCCCATGTCGAACGCATACTGCTTGCGCGCATTCTCGACCCATGCCGTGCCGCCGGCGGACGGCGGGATGAAACGGTCGATGTCGGATTTCTGCGCCGGCAGGTCGAGCGGCATCATCACGGCGCGGAACGGCCGGATATCCTCGATCCAGGTCGGCTGGGTAAGGAAGGTGGCAAGGTAGTAGTCGGCGACCACCATGATCGGGTGATCGGGCGCATGCCGGGACAGGATGACGGCACACACGCGCGGCTCGTCGGACTTGTGGGCGATGCCGTTGAAGCCCGACAGGTAGAAGACATTGGTGGGCAGCGTCGCCACGATGCCGTCGAGCCCGCGAGCTTCCAGCGCGTGCAGCACGCGGTCGAGATTGCAGAACCGCCTGGGCAGCGGCTTCCTGGCAAAGACGTCGGATGAGGCGGTGCTCATAGCCATGTGTCCCTCCATGCAGCCAACGATGGGGCCATGGTACGGGCTTCGCACGTCTGCCGTCACTAGATGTGCAGCAAACGAGCGCGCGCAGAGCCAACATTAAGTCTGTCGCCGCACCCGCTGGCGGTCCGAGTATGTATTTTTTCTTTTTTCCGCAGTGGGTATGGTGGCCTGCAGAGCCTTCAGTGGAATCCCTCACCGTCCTATGCCTGTTGGCGGCCAAACGGAGGAAATCATGCCGGCATTTCTCTGCTCGGCCTGCGGTACGCAGTATCCGCCATCCGAGGCTCCGCCCGGTGCGTGTCCGATCTGCATCGACGAGCGGCAGTTCGTCCCGGCTTTGGGCCAGTCCTGGACCACGTTGGAGCGGTTGCGCAACACGCACAGCAACAAATTCCGCCGTTTGGCGCCAGGACTGACCACCATCGAGACCACCCCCGCGTTCGGCATCGGCCAGCGCGCCATTCTTGCGCGCACGCCGGCAGGCAACGTGCTGTGGGATTGCATCGCCCTGATCGACGACGCCACGGTCGATGTGCTGAAGGGCCTGGGCGGCGTCACGGCGATCGCCATCTCCCACCCGCACTACTACACCACGATGGTGGAGTGGAGCCGCGCGCTCGGTGGAGTGCCGATCCACCTGCACGCGGCCGATCGCCAATGGGTGATGCGGCCGGACCCCGCGGTGCAGTTCTGGGAGGGCGACAGCAAGCCGATCGGCCCGGGCCTCACGCTGGTCCGCCTGGGAGGACACTTCGACGGCGGCACCGTCCTGCACTGGGCGGACTGGGGCGAAGGTCGCGGCGTGCTGCTCTCGGGCGACATCCTGCAGGTGGTCCCGAGCGGGCACGTCAGCTTCATGTGGTCCTACCCGAACCTGATCCCGCTCTCCGCCGCCATGGTCCAGCGCATCGCTGAGATCCTTGAGCCGTTCGCATTCGACGCGGTCTACGGCGCGTTTTCGGGCAGGGGGCAGATCGACGCAAACGGCAAGCGGGCGGTGGCGGCGTCCGTCGCGCGCTACATTGCGCGCATCAGCGAGACGTAGGTTGCCGTTCAACCCTGCCGCCGCCAACTACGGGGCCCGTCGCCAGTTCGTGAGTACGCGGCCTAGACGGCCCGCGCGCGCCGAACAGCATACATGTGCCAGACGGCGATTGCGAACAGCGCCGCCGCGCCGGCCTGGTGTGCCAGACCGAGGGACAGCGGCACCTGCGCCAGCAGCGTCCAGATGCCGAGCAGGATCTGCAGCAGCGTCGCCGCCGCCAGCACGACGGCCGTGCTTCGGACACGCACATCGCCGCTGGAGCGGAGGGTGCTCCACGTGTGCCACGCCACGGCCAGCGCTACCGCATACGCCACCATGCGGTGGTTGAACTGCACCGCCATGGCATTCTCGAACAGGTTCAAATACCACGGCCGCATGATGCCGAGACCGTCAGGGATCAACTGCCCGTCCATGAGCGGCCAGGTGTTGTAGGCCATGCCGGCCTTCATGCCGGCCACCAGGGCGCCAAGCAGGATCTGCCCGAATACCAGCACGGCGATGGCCCCCGCCCACCCGGTCCCCGCTATAGCAACGCCGTCCCGCCTCTCGGGCCGTTCGTCAAGCGAGAGTGCGACCCACAGCAACGCACCCAAAATGAGGATGGCAAGACCCAGATGCACGGCCAGCCGGTACTGGCTGACGCTGATGCGTTCGGCCAGCCCGCTGCTCACCATGTACCAGCCAGCGAACCCCTGTAGTCCGCCGAGCGCGAAGATGCCGACCAGCCGCGGCAGCAGCGGACGGGGAATGCGGCCGGCGGCCAGCAGCACGAGAAATGGCACCAGAAACGCGAAGCCGACCAGCCGGCCGAGCAAGCGATGCGTCCACTCCCACCAGAAGATGCGCTTGAACGCGCCGAGGCTCATGCCCCTGTTGACCTGCTCGTATTGCGGGATCTGCCGATATTTGGCGAACGCGTCCTGCCAGTCCGCGTCGGACAGCGGCGGCACGACGCCCATGATCGGCTTCCACTCGGTGATCGACAGGCCCGATCCCGTCAGGCGGGTGGCGCCGCCGACGCTCACCAGCAGGAAAACCAGCGCGGCCACCGTCAGCAGCCAGACGCGCACTGCCGTGGTGCCGGCCACGGGCGTCGCAGCATCGGGCAGAGTGCGGGTTTGCGCCATCGACGCGCTCTTACGGTGTTTGACCGCAATTTGGCATGCGGCGCATCGCCGTGGGCGGCGCTGTCCGCGTCAAGTGGAGGCGGACGGCTGGTTCGCGCCCTTTTGTGTCAGGCCGGAAAACGCGAACAGAGCACCGCTCAGTGCCACTTTGACATAGCGCGGATGCTGGTATTCGCCGCTCAGCGAGATGCTGGGCAGCGCCGTCAGGGCGCCCCGATGCTGGGCATGTATCAGCCCCCCGCGAGCGGTCACGCCGGTCTTGAGGCCGAGCTCCCTGGCGAGATCGAACTCGCGCGGGCCGGCGCTGGCCTCGTCGCCGTAAGGATAGGCGAAATGCCGGCACACCAGCCGCGTCTCGCGTTCGAGGCGCCGCACGCCTTCCTCGATCTCGGCGCGCGCTTCAGCCAGCGTCAGCTTCGCCAGCGCCAAGTGGCGCCGGGTGTGCGAGCCGATGGTTACGCGCGGGTCGGCGCCCAGCTCGCGAATCTGATCCCACGACATGATCAGGTCAGAGCCGAGCCCGGCAAGATCGACATCGAAGCCGGTGCAAAGTTCGCGCACGAGTGCACGCGCGTCGCTCTCGTCGATCGATCTGAGCCAGGCATACAGCTTCAGATAGCTCGCCTCCTTGTCGGCCGGCGAGCCGCACTTCAGGCGTCGCAGCGAGCCGTCGATCTTCACATCGAGGGCTGCCACCTTGATGATGATCCTCTCCAGAGCGAGCCACCACAGCTCTCCGTGCCCGCTCGGATAGTCGGTCGCCACATAGACCGCGAAGGGCAGGTCGTAGCGCTGAAAGATCGGGTAGGCGTGCTCGAACAGATCGCGATAGCCGTCATCAAAGGCAAAGCACACGAACGGCCGGCCGTAGTCGCCTTCGACCAGGCGAAAGTGCGCCTCGTCGAGCGAAACGATCTCGAAGCCGGCCGCACGCACCTGCTGGATGACCTGCACGATGAACTGCGGCGTGACCTTGAGGTTGCGGTTGGGCTCGAACGCGCCGGGCTTGTCCGGCGACACCTGATGCAGCGTGAGAATGGCGCCGAGACCGCGCGTGAAGGGCGCGATCACACTGTCCGCACCCGAGTAGTGCAGCGCGGAGAGCGCCACCTTGCGCAGTCTTCTTGCGTGCTGGCGCATGACCGCGGACCACCCCCATGGCTGCTCGATGCTGACACGCCGATCACCCGAGTCGACACACTAGCCCGCCGCGACCGCGATGCAACCGTGTCGCCTCGCTGTTGCACGCAAATCAGGTCGAGCGCTTGCGGCTCTCCTCGATCGCATCCTCGAAGGTGCGCAGGCCGGTACGGGGGGCACTGACGAGCACGGCCATGTTGCCGGGCTTATGCTCATTCTTCCACATACGCATGTGCGCCTTCGGGATCTGCTCCCACGGGAAGACCTCCGACATGCACGGATCGATGCGCCGCTCCACCACCAGCTTGTTGGCCTGGGAGGCCTGCAGCAGATTGGCAAAGTGCGATCCCTGCACGCGCTTCTGGTGCATCCAGAGGTAGCGGGCATCCATGGTCAGGTTGTAGCCGGTGGTGCCGGCACAGATCACCACCATGCCGCCGCGCTTCACCACCAGTACCGAAACCGGGAAGGTGGCCGCGCCGGGGTGCTCGAACACGAAGTCTACGTTGTTGCCCTTGCCGGTGATTTCCCAGATGGCCGCGCCGAACTTGCGCGCCTCCTTGAACCAGGTGTCGTATTCGGGCGTGCCGACCTTCGGCAACTCACCCCAGCAGTTGAATTTCTTGCGGTTGATGACGCCGCGGGCGCCCAGCTGCATGACGAAATCGCGCTTGTCGTCCTCGGAAACCACGCCGATGGCGTTGGCGCCTGAGGTGGCAATCAGCTGCACGGCCATCGAGCCGAGCCCACCGGAGGCGCCCCACACCAGCACGTTCTGGCCCGGCCGGATGACATGCGGGCGATGGCCGAACAACATGCGGTAGGCGGTGGCGAGCACCAGGATGTAGCAGGCGCTCTCCTCCCACGTGAGGTGCTTGGGCCGCTCCATCAGCTGACGGTCCTGCACACGGCAGAACTGGGCAAACGAGCCATCCGGCGTCTCATAGCCCCAGATGCGTTGGCTGGGCGAGAACATCGGATCGCCACCGTTGCATTCCTCGTCGTCGCCGTCGTCCTGGTTGCAGTGGATGACGACCTCGTCGCCGACCTTCCAGCGCTTCACCTTGGAGCCGACGGCATAGATGATCCCGGACGCATCGGAGCCAGCGATGTGAAAGGGATTCTTGTGCCCGTCGAGCGTGGAGATCGGTTTGCCGAGCGCGGCCCAGACGCCGTTGTAGTTGACGCCCGCCGCCATCACGAGCACCAGAACGTCGTGGCTGTCGAGCTCCCACGTCGGCAACACTTCGACCTGCATGGCCGTGTCGGGCGGTCCGTGCCGCTCCTTGCGGATCGACCAGGCGTACATCTGCTTCGGCACGTGCCCGAGCGGTGGAATCTCGCCGATCTCGTACAGGTCCTTGAGCGGCGCGCCCGACGCTGCAGCGCCCTTGGCCGCCTCGCCGTTGATCGGCACCACCTTGGGGGCCGACTGGTCTTCCCGTACTCTCGGGGGTTTGACGCCGGATACGGCTTTCGACCGTGCTGCCATGTGGGTTGCTCCCGACCTCGATGGCGCGCCCGGGGCCCTGCTGCACCGGATGCGCCTTAATGTTGCAGTGCAGAAGGTCGAACAGAACGCGGCGCGGCTCAAGCGAATTCTGTGTCGGCGACCAGCCAAAGCGCTAAGCGGCCCTTAACGGCTGCAGGATAGGTTGGCGCGCCGGATCGACCAGCATCGGCCTTGGGCACGCATGGTTTCATGGACAAGCTCATCTCCCATCTCACAAGCATTCTGAGCCCGGATTGGGCGACATTGGCAGTTGTCGCCCTGCCGTGTGCGATTGCTGCCTATGTTCTTAAAGAATACCTGGCCCACCCGCCCATGATCATCTTCGTCTATCCGGTCATGATTTTCTGCTCCCTCGCTGCCTACTACTTGTTTGTCGCCACCGAGCAGCTTAATCCGAAGAAGATCGACCAGTGGCTGATGTGGACGATCCTGGCCTCGATCTGCGGCACCGCGATCGGCACGGTTGCCTTGAGCCTCCTGGCAGTGCTGCGTGAGAGGCTCGGCGGCCCCCGTCGTCCACCGCCGGCTCCTTCCAGGCCGACACGCGCCGCACGCTAGCAAGCGCGATCTTCCGTCAAAGCTCCATTTTGCACTGCACCCAAGTCAGGCTACGCTGCGCCTGACTGCGCATGTGAGGAGCCAAATGCCATGAGCCGGCCGAAGCGCGCTGCCCCCGCCGTAGGACAGGCCGAGCGCGACAAGCCCTGGCTGATCCGCACCTACTCCGGACACTCTGCGGCGGCGAAGTCCAACGAGCTCTATCGCAAGAACCTGGCAAAGGGCCAGACGGGTCTGTCCATCGCCTTCGATCTGCCGACCCAGACCGGTTACGACTCCGACCACGAGCTGGCGCGCGGCGAGGTCGGCAAAGTCGGCGTGCCCGTCTCGCACATCGGCGACATGCGCACGCTGCTCGCCGGCATCCCGCTCGGCGAGATGAACACCTCGATGACCATCAACGCGACGGCAGCCTGGCTGCTGGCGCTCTACGTCGCCGTCGCCGACGAGCAGGGCACGCCGAGACCTGCCCTTACCGGCACCATCCAGAACGACATCATCAAGGAATACCTGTCACGCGGCACCTACGTGTTTCCACCCGAGCCGTCGCTGCGGCTGATCAAGGACACCATCATCTTCACCACCACGGCGATGCCGAAGTGGAATCCGACCAACGTGTGCTCGTACCACCTGCAGGAAGCCGGAGCGACGCCGGTGCAGGAGCTGGCCTTCGCGCTCGCCACCGCGCAAGCCGTTCTCGACGGCGTCAAGGCATCCGGCGAGGTTGCACCGGAAGAGTTCGGCCCGGTGGTTGGTCGGATCTCGTTCTTCGTCAACGCCGGCGTGCGCTTCATCACCGAGATCTGCAAGATGCGCGCCTTCAAGGAGCTGTGGGACGAAGTCACCTTCAAGCGCTACGGCGTCACCGATCCCAAGCATCGCCTGTTCCGCTACGGCGTGCAGGTCAACTCGCTGGGCCTCACCGAGCCGCAGCCCGAGAACAACGTCTACCGCATTCTGCTTGAGATGCTGGCGGTCACGCTGTCCAGAGACGCGCGTGCGCGCGCCGTGCAGCTGCCGGCCTGGAACGAGGCGCTCGGCCTGCCGCGGCCGTGGGACCAGCAGTGGTCGATCCGCATGCAGCAGATCCTCGCCTATGAAACCGATCTGCTGGAATACGCCGACATCTTCGAGGGCTCCAAGGTGATCGAGCGCAAGGTGGCCGAGCTCGTAGCCGCGGCCCGGCAGGAGCTGACGCGCATCGAGGAGATGGGAGGCGCGGTGGCGGCCATCGACTACATGAAGCGTTCCCTCGTCGAGAGCAACACGAAGCGCCTGAGCAAGATCGAGAGCGGCGAGCAGGTGGTGGTCGGCGTCAACCGGTGGACCGAGACGGAGCCCTCACCCCTGTCGACCGGCAATAACGCCATCGAAGCCATCGATCCGGCCATCGAGGCCGAGCAGATCGAGCGCCTCGCCGCGTGGCGCAAGGGGCGCAAAGCCAAGGACGTCAAGGCGGCGCTGGATTCTCTGAAGCGCGCCGCCAAGGAGGGCAACAACGTCATGGAGCCCTCCATCGCCTGCGCCAAGGCCGGTGTCACCACCGGCGAGTGGTGCGCGACGCTGCGCGGCGTGTTCGGCGAATACCGGGCGCCCACCGGCGTCGGCCGTGCCATGGCCAGCACCAGCGACGGCGGCCTGGAGGAGGTGCGCGCCCAGGTGGAACGCGTCTCCGCCAAGCTTGGCCGGCGCATCAAGCTGCTGGTTGGCAAGCCCGGCCTCGACGGCCATTCCAACGGCGCCGAGCAGATCGCGGTGCGGGCGCGCGACAGCGGCATGGAGGTGGTCTACGAGGGCATCCGGCTGACACCCGCGCAGATCGTGCGCGCTGCCCTCGATGAGGCTGTGCATGTGGTTGGCCTGTCGATCCTGTCGGGCAGTCACGTGCCGCTGGTCGGCGAGGTGCTGGCCCGCATGCGTAAGGAAGGCCTCGACGACGTGCCGTTGGTGGTGGGCGGCATCATCCCGCCCGAGGACGCCGCAACGCTGAAGGGTCTTGGCGTCGCCGCCGTCTACACGCCGAAGAACTTCCAGCTCAACGCCATCATGGCCGACATCGTGCGCCTGGTTGACCGGCTCGCCAAAGCCGCCTGAGCTGACAACGGGGCCGCGTCAACATGCGGCCTTACGTCGGCGACCGGGGCAGCCCATCTAGGGGCCACGACCGGCACGGCTTGTGCAACCCTTATGCGACCATTGACAGACCGTGCTGATTTGCATCGTGGTGACGGAGACCACGTGCGGAAATGGTACGCGCGGGAAACACGGCCCACGCTCTGCGAGTGTGCCCGCTAGGCTCTGCGATTGCGGGCATCCGGCGAAAGGACAACTATGAACAACCGTAGCCGCCGTCCGGTATCGACACGCGCCGCGCGCTCGCGAGCTTCGCTTCGTGCGCCCAGACCCGCGCGCTCGTCGAACCTGCCTCGCCTGATCGGCGGTGCCATACTGGCTGTGGCGCTCGTGCTGATCGTGGTCGGCGCGGCCACCGCGCATGAATTCTCCAGCAAGGACATTACCATCAGCCACCCTTGGGCACGGGCCACGCCAGGCGGCATTAGCGTCGGCGGCGCCTATTTCGAGATCAAGGCTGCCCCCGGCAATGGCGATCGGCTGATCAGCGCGCGCAGCACCATCGCCGGCTCTGTGGAGGTACACAGCAGTTCCATCGAGAACGGTGTCGCCAAGATGCGCCACATCGACGCCCTCGCCATCAAGGGTGGCGAGTTCGTCGTTCTCAAGCCGGGCGGCTATCACATGATGCTGATGGACTTGAAGAGGCCGCTCAAGGAAGGCGACACGCTCAAGTTCACTCTGTCCTTCGAGAAGGCCGGTGACATCGAGGTAGAGGCGACCGTCGAGCCGGCCGGCGCCAAGGGACCGCATGGCTTCGACAGCCAGCCCGTATCGACTGAGAAGGGCTCCGCCGCCCACAAGCATTAGCCCGCGGACGCGCTTTTGGCCTTGGCGATGACGCCAAGCAGGGCTGCGAACGCCTGCGCCTGGCTTTTGTCGGCGGTATTCACCTCGGCGTTGGCCTTCGCATAGAGCGCGGTGCGGCTCTCCAGGATGGCTTTGAGATCCTCCATGGCCTGCGGATTGTCGGCCATGGGGCGCAAATCGCCCTGGTCGATCACGCGGCCCATGTGCTGGTCGGGCGTCGCCTTCAGCCAAATGACGAGACAGGTCGACAGCAGCAGATCGTAGGTGGCGGGTTCGGTGACCAGGCTGCCGCCGGCGGCAATCACCGCACGCTGGTAGCGCTGCACGATGGTGAGCAGGCATTGCCGCTCCAGCTCGCGAAACATCGCCTGCCCGTGCGTGGCGAAGATCTCCGACAGCTCCATGCCGCATGCCCGCTCGATCTCCCGGTCGAGTTCGATGAACGGCACGCCGAGCGCCTCCGCCGCCAGCTGGCCAAGTGTGGTCTTGCCGGCCCCGCGCAACCCCACCAGCGCCACGCGGCCCTGGGCGGACGCCGCTCCCGCACCGAAGCGCTGTGCGATCAGCTCGCGCGCCTCGGCCAGCTCGTCCGGCGACAGCCGCTGCAGCTGATGCATGGCAAGCGTCAGGTCGATCGGCTGCTCGGGCTCGTCGCTCACCAGGGCGGCGGCCTCGATGCTTAGGGCCTGCGCGATCTGCCGCAACACCAGCAGCGAGGCGTTGCCGGCGCCCCGCTCCAGCTCGGCGAGGTAGCGCTCCGACACGCCGGACGCACGCGACAGCACCTTGCGCGACATACCGCGCCGTGCCCGACCCAGACGTACGCGCTCGCCGACCCGGCGCAGATAGGCCTCGTCGGCGGGCGCCGCGCCGCGGCGGGTCTCGGTAGCCGTCTCCGGGTTGCTGGCCATGCCGCCTCGCCTAGATACCTGCAGGATATTACATCGCCCGCGACCACTCTGCGCAAAACTTTGGGCCTTCAAAGGGTACCGACTTGCAGTATGATGCAGGCCATGTTGCAGATGCCCGCTGAAGCAGGGCATCGCAATTGAATAGGCCGCCCGAGACGGTCGAAGGGAGGAGCGATGTCCTATCCGCGCATTTACAATGCGGCGACCGACATGGTCGACCGCAACGTGGTCCAAGGCCGGGCCTCGAAGCCGGCCTTCATCGATCCGAACGAGACGCTGACCTACGGCGAGTTGCAGGCGCCGCTGCAACCGTATGGCCAATCTGCTCAACACCTACGGCATCCCGCGCGAGGCGCGCGTGGCGCTGCTGCTGCACGACACGGTCGATTTTCCCGTCGCGTTCTGGGGTGCGATCAAGGCCGGCGTGGTTCCGGTCGCTCTCAACACGCTGCTGACGACCGAGCAGTACGCCTACATCCTCGGCGATAGCCGCGCCAAGGCGCTGTTTATCTCGGCGCCGCTGCTGCCCGTGGTGCAGCCGATCCTCGGGCAGCTACCGTTCCTGAAGCATATCTTCGTCTCCGGCGGAGAGGTACCGCCGTTTGCCCTGCCATTGCGGGGTGAGCTGCAGCATCAGTCGTCGGACTTCGAGACCGTCGACACCTGCAGCGACGAGACGGCGTTCTGGCTCTACTCGTCCGGCTCTACGGGCATGCCGAAAGGCGTGCGCCATGTGCACTCGAGCCCGATGGAGACGGCCCGGCAGTGCGGACAGGACTGCCTCGGCATTCGCGAGGACGACCTTATTTATTCTGCCGCCAAGCTGTTCTTTGCCTACGGCCTCGGCAACGCCATGTCGTTTCCGATGTCGGTCGGTGCGGCAAGCGTGCTGTTGCCCGATCGGCCGACGCCGGAGCTTGTGTTCCGTACCTTGAAGCAGCACCAGCCTACCGTGTTCTTCGGTGTCCCGACCCTGTACTCAGCGATGCTCGCCTATCCGCAGGGCACGCCCGACAACAGCTCTAAGCGCCTGCGCCTGTGTGTCTCCGCTGGCGAAGCGCTACCGGCCGAGGTGGGTAAGGCCTTTCGCAACAAATTCGGCGTCGACGTGCTGGACGGCGTCGGATCCACCGAGATGCTGCATCAATATGTCTGCAACACTCCAGGCGAAGTGCGCTACGGCACCTCCGGCAAGCCGGTACCGGGCTACGAGATCCGCTTGGTCGACGAGCAGGGCAGGGATGTTCCCGACGGAGAGGTCGGCGAGATGCTGGTGCGCGGCACCAGCGCGGCGGAAGGCTACTGGAACCAGCGCGACAAGAGCCGCTCGACCTTCGAAGGCGGTTGGACGCGCTCCGGCGACAAGTACATCCGCGACGCCGACGGCTTCTACGCCTACCAGGGCCGCACCGACGACATGTTCAAGGTATCCGGCATCTGGGTCTCGCCCTTCGAGGTGGAGAGTGCGCTCGTCAGTCACGAGGCGGTGCTCGAGGCCGCCGTCGTGCCCCGGCAGGATACCGATGGGCTGTTGAAGCCGATGGCGTTCATCGTGCTGAAGCCGGGCAAGACCGGTGGCAACGGCCTGAACGAGACCCTCAAGGAGCACGTCAAGGCGAAGGCCGGCCCTTGGAAATATCCGCGCTGGATCGAGTTGGTCGACGGCCTGCCCAAGACGGCCACCGGCAAGATCCAGCGCTTCAAGCTGCGCGATGCGCAATGAAATGGGCCGGGCAACAACGCCGCCCGGCCCTGACACCTGTTAGCGGACGGCCCCCGGCTTAGTGCCGGTTGTCCTTCACCAGCACGACCTTGGAATCGCGCGGGTCGACGAAGGCGATGTCGTTCTCGTGCACCAGGTAGCGATAGGAGCGCAGCTCGGGCAGCTTCTCCACCACCACGACCGGAAATTCGCGCAACTCAACCTCGCGACCGAGCGTTGCGCCGACGCTAATGCCGCCGATGCCAAGCCGGCCGTCCGACTTCAGATCGATGTTGCGCAGTACGAATGCGATCTGCTCGTCCGACAGTGCAAGAGCCGCCGGGCCTCCGCTACCGCCAGCCGTCGTGCTGCGACCAGGCAGGACGTAGACGATCTCGTAGCTACCCGGATCGACGATCACGATATCGTCGCCCACCACCACGTAATGGTAGCTGCGATATTCCGGCACGACTTCGATCACCCCAGCCGGTAGCGCCACCAGCCGCACGGAGCGCGGGACGCGCGTTCCGACCGTCACCGAGAAGTTGACGTTGGTCACTCTCGCGTTGCGTTGCTTCAGGACCGTCTCGCGCACGCGGGTTTGCTGCTGCTCGGACAGCTGTACGCGCGGCTGTGTGCCGGCCTTGCTGGCGGTCGTATCGGAAGGCGCCGCCTTCTCTGCAGCGGACTTTTCCTTCGTGGTATCGCTCTTCTGCTCAGCACCCTTAGTGGCCTTCTCCTTCGGCTCGGACTGAGCGGTGCCCTTGGTGGCCTTTTCCTTCGGCTCTATGTCTTTCTGAGCTGTGCCTTTGCTGGCTTTCTCTTTGGGCTCGTTCTGAGCAGCACCCTTGCTTGCCTTGTCCTTTGGCTCGGCCTTCTCCGCACCCTTCGATGCTTTCGGCTCCTCCCTGTGCGAGGTTGCGGCCTTCCCGCTCGCATCCGGCGTCCGCTCCTGCTGCTGGACCTGCGAGCCCTTGGGCGCTGCCTCGGGACCCTGCTCCTTCTGTTGGTTTTGTGCGTACGCGGCGGTGGCGCTCAACACCAGGGCAATTGCCGTCGCCGCTCGTAGACTGACGAATTTCATGGACGTCTCTCCAGGCTGCAGTGCGTGATCCGCGGCTGAACCGCGCTGGTCTGTAAACGGGCACTGACTTGCAGGGTTCCAGGTTCCCGTCACGCAAGGGCGCAATTGCCGCTGCGCATCGCAACGCGATGCAGCATGCACGCGCAACCTTCGGCAAACACTCGCGTTGACGACGCGAGGAGCCGATTGGGCTCGCATCAATTCATGGAGGAACCGTATGACACTCAAGACCGGAGCGAGTATCGCAGTGCTGGCCATCGCTCTTGGCATCGGCCCGGCAAGCGCTCAGACCACCACATCGCAGAAAGCGACCGCCACCACCGAGGTGCCCAAGGCGCCCGTCAGCGGTCAGATCATGACTCAAGACAGCAATTCGCTGCTGGCCAAGGACTTCATCGGCCTCGCGGTATATTCGCCCGACAAGACCAAGATCGGCACCATCAACGACCTGATCCTCAGCAAGGACGGCAGGACGGTTGATGGGTTCGTGATCGGCGTCGGCGGTTTTCTCGGCATCGGCGAGAAGAGCGTGGCGCTGAAGATGGACCGCCTGCAGATCACCAACACCGCCGAGGGTGCTGTCCAGCTGACCATGGACGCCAAGAAGGAGGAGCTGGCCAACGCCCCGTCCTTCAAGTCCAAGCGCGATATGGACAACGAGAAGCGGGCGGCTGAGCCCAACCGCAACCTCCCGAGCCGGCCGACCACCAACAACTAACTGGCCGTTGAGCAGGTAACAGGGGCTGGCGCAGAATGGCGCTGGCCCCTCCGCGCCTACGCGACGGCAGCCGCAGCTGCGCGCCCGGCCACCCGTCCCGAGAAGATGCAGCCGCCCAGGAACGTCCCCTCCAGCGCACGATAGCCGTGCATGCCGCCGCCGCCGAAACCTGCCACCTCGCCGGCTGCGTAGACATTGGCGAGTGGCGCGCCGTCCGGCTTGAGGACGCGCGCGGACAGGTCTGTCTGCAGCCCGCCCAGCGTCTTGCGGGTGAGAATCGACAGCCGCACGGCGATCAGCGGACCTGCGGCAGGATCGAGAATGCGATGCGGCTTGGCCACGCGGATCAGCCGGTCGCCCAGGTAGTTGCGCGCGCCGCGGATGGCCGTGACCTGCGCGTCCTTGCAGAAGGTATTGTCGATCTCGCGGTCGCGCGCCTCGATCACGCGCCGCACCTCTGCCTGCGTCCAGCAGATCAGTCCCGGCTAGCGCGTTCATACGCTCTACCAGTCTGCCGAGATCGCGCTCGACGATGAAATCAGCGCCTTTGTCCATGAAGGCGCGCACCGGTGCCGGTGCACCGCCGCCGCGGCGAGCGCGGATGACCTTGATCCAGCTGCCGCTGGTCAGATCCGGGTTCTGCTCCGAGCCGGACAACGCGAACTCGCGCTCGATGATCTTCTGGCTCAGAACGAACCAGGAGTAGTCGTGGCCGGTGCGCATGATGTGCTCGAGCGTGCCGAGCGTATCGAAGCCCGGAAACAGCGGCGCCGGCAGACGTCGCCCGCGCGCGTCGAGCCAGATCGACGACGGTCCCGGCAGGATGCGGATGCCGTGCCTGCTCCAGATCGGGCTCCAATTGGCGATACCCTCGGTGTAGTGCCACATGCGGTCGCCATTGATGACGTTGCCGCCGGCCTGTTCCGCAATCGCCAGCATGCGGCCGTCGACGTAGTCGGGAACACCGCAGAGCATGCGGCTGGGAGGCTCGCCCAGGCGCTTCGGCCAGCTCCGCCTTACCAGGTCCACATCGCCGCCGATGCCTCCGGATGTAACGATCACCGCCTGCGCCTTACAGACGAATTCGCCAGCCACAGTGCGTGAGCTTGGCGCTCCGCGTTCCACCGAGGTCGGCTCCAATACCTCGCCGCGCACGCCGTCGATGACGCCGGCCGTGCTGGTCAATTCGCTGACACGATGGCGAAAGCGCAGCGACACGAGACCTCTGGCGACGCCCTCGCGCACGCGGCGCACGAACGGGGCGATCACGCCCGGACCCGTGCCCCAGGTGACGTGAAAGCGCGGCACCGAGTTGCCATGCTCCGTCGCGGTATACCCGCCGCGCTCGGCCCAACCAACGATCGGGAACCAGCGCACACCCTTGCCGCGCAGCCATGCGCGCTTCTCGCCCGCCGCGAACGCCACGTAGGCTTCGGCCCAGCGCTTCGGCCAATGATCCTCGGCGCGATCGAAGCCGGCGGAGCCCATCCAGTCCTGCAACGCCAGGTCGTGCGAGTTGCGGATGCCCAGGCGGCGCTGCTCGGGGCTGTCGACGAGCATCAGCCCGCCGAACGACCAGAACGCCTGGCCGCCCAGCGATTGCTCGCCCTCCTGGTCGAGCAGGATCACCTTGCGGCCGGCGTCGACCAGCTCAGCGGTGGCGACCAGGCCAGCGAGCCCGGCCCCGATGACGATCACGTCGGCGTCCATCTTTTCCTCCCTCGCGTTTCTTGTTGTCGACCCGGCCGTTCACGCCGCGTCGCCGGCTACCTCCTCGGGTGTGAGGTGCGGCGAGCCGTTGCCCGCAGTTTCCGCCCGGTGCACGAGGCCGACGATGCGCGCATTCATCGGCACCGACACACCCGCCTCTGGCCGCCAGGGTCACGATCGCTCCCTGCAGGTGGTCGATCTCGGTGGAGCGCCGCCGTTCGAGATCCTCCCACATCGACGAGCGCGCCTGCGGGTCGATGGCCAGCATGCGCCGCGCCGCCACCCGGAACACTGCATCGGGCAACCGCAGAATGAAGGGGATCAGACCAGGCGGCACACTCTCGATGCGGGCTGGGCGGATGCCGCTCGCCCTCAGAACGGCGAGCGCCTCTTCGATCTGTGCGGCGAGCAGCCGGCGCCAGCGCCGATCGGCCAGCTGCGTCGCCAGAGGCAGGCCCGACAGCGCGTTCAACGCGTTGTTGAGATTGAACAGCAGCTTGCCCCACTGCACAGCCTTGATATCCGCTTGCTCCCCAACGGCGAGGCCCGGCACATCCAGCAGCGAACGCAGGCCGGCGATGCCCGTGCCGATCAGCACCTTGCCGCTGGTGGCGCGATGAAAGCGCGGACGGCCGTCCACCTCGCGCGTTTGCACGACATTGAACGGCACCATTCCGCCGACGACCGCGTGCTTGTCGCCGAGGCGGGCCTTGAGGCGATCGACATTGTCGACGCCGTTCTGCAGGCTGACAACGATCGCGCGGGGCGGCGCATGGCGCTCGATGAGATCGCGCCATCTCCTGTGTCGCGCCGCTCTTGACGGTGACCAGGATGACGTCGGCCTGCGCAAAGGCCGCTGCAGGATCGGTTGCCAGGTTCAGGATCTCGGCAGCCGGCATGCGACTTCCGCCCTCGCAGGTCGGACAGGCGCATGCCATGACGCCCGATCTCGTCCGCCAGGGCTGGCCGCAGCAGCAACGCCACGCGACGCCCAGCCACTGCCAGGCAGCCGCCGACATAGCAGCCAATGCTGCCCGCCCCGGCCACGGCGATACGAGCCTGCGGACTCAACCGAGGCAGGTCCATGGCGCAAGGTGTCGCTTGCATTATTATGCATCATCTGGTACGTACGTGGAATAATAATGCATGATGGCGTGCGACCTCCCATCGTGGCCCGGCAAGGGTACATTGTGGCCCGCACGGCTGCAGAAAAAAGCGTGGCTGATCGGGAGAAGCCCAGCACCATGGCACACCGCATCGATTTCCAGACCGAGCCCGCGCGTTATCGCCACTGGAAGCTCAAGTTCGACGGCGACGTGGCCGAGCTGATCATGGATGTCGACGAGAATGCGGGCCTGTTCGAGGGCTACCAGCTCAAGCTCAATTCCTACGATCTGGGCGTCGACATCGAGCTCAGCGACGCCGTGCAGCGGCTCCGGTTCGAGCACCCCGAGGTGAAGGTGGTGGTGATCCGGTCCGGCAAGGACCGCGTGTTCTGCGCCGGCGCCAACATCCGCATGCTGGCCGGCTCGACGCACGTCCACAAGGTCAACTTCTGCAAGTTCACCAACGAGACGCGCAACTCCATGGAGGACGCCAGCCGCAGCTCCGGCCAGAAGTACATGTGCGCCATCCGCGGCACGGCGGCCGGCGGTGGCTACGAGCTGGCGCTGGCCACCGATCACATCCTGCTGGCCGATGACGGCAACTCGACCGTGGCGCTGCCCGAGCTGCCGCTGCTGGCGGTGCTGCCGGGCACCGGCGGGCTGACGCGCGTCACCGACAAGCGCAAGGTGCGCCGCGATCTGGCCGATGCGTTCTGCACGGTCGAGGAGGGCGTCAAAGGCGCGCGCGCCGTGAAGTGGCGACTCGTCGATCAAACCTCGCCGAACACCAAGTTCGAGCAGGCGGTAAAGGATACGGCCAGCAAGCTCGCGGCGCAGTCGGACAGGCCCGCCGCCGCGACAGGCATCAAGCTCACGCCGCTCGACCGCAAGATCGAGGGCGACGCGGTGACCTATTCCAGCCTCAAGGTCGCCATGGACCGCGGCACGCGCCGAGCCACACTGACCGTCCTCGGGCCGTAGCCGCGACCGCCCGCATCCGTCGAAGCCATGTTCGAGCAGGGCGCACAATTCTGGCCGCTACGGCTGGCGCGCGAGCTTGGACGATGCCATCCTGCATCTGCGCCTCAACGAGCCCGAGATCGGCGTGCTGATCTTCAAGAGCCAGGGCGATCCCGCGCAGGTGCTGGCATATGACGCCTTCCTGGAGGCCAACAAGCGCCAATGGCTCGCCCGCGAGGTCCTGCACTACTGGAAGCGCACCCTGAAGCGCATCGACGTCACCTCGCGCTCGCTGGTGGCATTGGTCGAGCCGGGCAGCTGCTTTGTCGGAACGCTGGCCGAGATGGTGTTCGCCTGCGACCGGTCTTTCATGCTGTCGGGCACCTTCCCCGGCGACAACAAATCACCGGCCATGATCACGCTGTCGGCGCTCAACTTCGGCGCCTACCCCATGAGCAACGACCTGACGCGGCTTGCCACACGCTTCATCGGCGAGCCCGACAGCGTCGGGAAGGCCAAGGCCAGGGCGGGCAAGCCGCTGGATGCCGAGGACTGCGACGCTCTCGGTCTCGTCACCAGCGCGCCCGACCATATCGACTGGGACGACGAAGTGCGCATCTTCTTGGAGGAGCGCTCGAGCTTCTCCGCCGACGGGCTCACCGGCATGGAAGCCAACCTGCGCTTTGCCGGCCCCGAGACCATGGAGACGAAGATCTTCGGCCGCTTGACCGCCTGGCAGAACTGGATCTTCCAGCGCCCCAATGCGGCCGGCGCCGAGGGTGCCCTCAAGCGCTACGGCAGCGGCGTGAAGGCCAACTTCAACCCGGAGCGGGTGTGAATTCTCCCTCTCCCCGTTCTTACGGGGAGAGGGGCTGCAACAAACACCGAAGCGAGCGGCTGCCCTTCACCCTAACCCTCTCCCCACGAAGAGGTGGGGAGAGGGGACCGGACCGAGCCAAGAGGAAACCGAGATGCCCGAAACAAGCAACGTCGACTACTCGACCAAGATCCCCAACAACGTCGGGCTTACCGACGACCAGCGCGTCCTGAAGGCGCTGGAGCAATGGCATCCGGGCTATATCGACTGGTGGATGACCATGGGGCCCGAAGGTTTCCAGACCTCAGACGTCTACCTGCGCACCGCCATCAGCATCGATCCGAAGGGCTGGGCCAAGTTCGACTACGTGAAGATGCCGGAGTATCGCTGGGGCATCCTGCTGGCGCCCCGTCAGGAGGACCGGCAGGTGAACTTCGGCACCCACAAGGGCGAGAAGGCCTGGCAGGATGTGCCGGGCGAGTATCGCGCCATGCTGCGCCGCCTGATCGTGGTGCAGGGTGACACGGAGCCCGCCAGCGTCGAGCAGCAGCGCCACTTGGGCAAGACTGCGCCGTCGCTCTACGACATGCGCAACCTGTTCCAGGTCAACGTCGAGGAAGGCCGCCACCTGTGGGCGATGGTCTACCTGCTGCAGAAGTATTTCGGCAAGGATGGCCGCGAGGAGGCGGAAGGCCTGCTGCAGCGCCGCTCGGGCGACGACGACAAGCCGCGCATGCTGGGCGCCTTCAACGAGGCGACGCCGGACTGGCTGTCTTTCTTCATGTTCACCTTCTACACCGACCGCGACGGCAAGATGCAGCTCGAGAGCCTAGCGCAATCGGGCTTCGATCCGTTGTCGCGCACCTGCCGCTTCATGCTGACCGAGGAAGCGCATCACATGTTCGTCGGCGAGACGGGCGTGGGGCGCATCATCGAGCGCACCTGCCAGGCCATGAAGGAGGCCGGCATCGAGGATCCCTACGACATCAATGCGGTGCGCAAGCTGGGCGTGATCGATCTGCCGACCATCCAGAAGAAGTCGAACCTGCATTTCACGCTGTCACTCGACCTGTTCGGATCGGAGGTCTCCACCAACGCCGCCAACTACTACAACAACGGTCTCAAGGGCCGTTACCAGGAGACCAGAATCGAGGACGACCACCTGCTGACCGGCTCGACCTATCCCGTGAGCAAGCTGGTGGACGGGCAGATCAGGATGATCGACGAGCCGGCGCTGACGGCCATGAACATGCGACTGCGCGACGACTACGTCACCGACTGCGCCAAAGGCATGGAACGCTGGAACAAGGTGATCGAGAAGGCCGGCGTGAAATTCCGCCTGACGCTGCCCCACGTCGCTTTTCACCGCCACATCGGCGAGTTCCAGAACGTGAAGGCCTCCCCCGATGGCCAGGTGCTCAGCGATCCCGAGTGGATCAAGAAGAAGGACGAGTGGCTGCCGTCCAAGGACGATGGCGCCTTCATCGAGAGCCTCATGAGCCCGTGCTGGGAGCGCGGCAAGTTCGCCTCCTGGATCTCGCAGCCCAAGGTCGGCATCGACAACAAGCCCGGCGACTTCGAATACGTGAAGATCCACCAGGGTTAGCTTGAATCCCCTCTCCCCACCCCTTCGTGGCGAGAGGGTTAGGGTGAGGGGCGGTCGCTTGCTCCGGCGCTCGTTGCTGCCCCTCACCCCGACCCTCTCCCCGCAAGTACGGGGAGAGGGAGAACGCAGGGGTCTCCCATGAACGCTCCGACGCTGTCCTCCGAGTTCAAGAAGCAGCATCTCATCGACCCTGAGATCTGCATTCGCTGCAATACCTGCGAGGCCACTTGCCCGGTCGGGGCTGTCACGCACGACGACGCCAATTACGTGGTCGATGCGGACAAGTGCAACTATTGCATGGACTGCATTGCGCCATGTCCGACCGGCTCGATCGACAACTGGCGCGTCGTCAAGGCGCCGTATTCGCTCGCCGAGCAGCTCGGCTGGACCGAGCTGCCCCGCCAGGAGGATTTCGGCGAGGCAGCTGCGGCGGCGACCGAGGCCGTCGAAAGCGAGGTCGGCGCGCTATTGGAGCAGGCCCATGCCGGCAGCGGCGGCAAGCCGGTGGCGCCGGCATCCGCCTCCAAGCCTGTCGTCAACCTGTTCACCCGCAGCAAGCCGGCCATCGCCACCGTACAGGGCAACTACCGCATCACGGCCGCGGGCTCATCGAGCGATGTCCGCCATATCGTGCTGTCGTTCGGCGCCACGGTGTTTCCGGTATTGGAAGGCCAGTCGATCGGCATCGTCGTTCCCGGCACTCGTCCTGACGGCCGCCCCCACGATGTTCGTCTCTATTCGATCGCCTCCTCGCGCGACGGCGAGAAGCGCAACGCCAACAACGTCAGCCTGACGGTCAAGCGGGCCGAGGGCGGCATGGCATCCAACTATCTTTGCGGTCTGCAGGTCGGCGCCAAGGTGCAGGTGACCGGCCCGTTCGGCGCCACCTTCCTGATGCCGAACGACCCCAACTGCAGCATCTTGATGATCTGTACCGGCACAGGCTCGGCGCCGTTCCGGGCCTTCACCGAACGCCGCCGCCGGGCGGCTCCCGGCGCGCCCGGCAAGCTGATGATGTTCTTCGGCGCGCGCACGCCCCAGGAGCTGCCCTACTTCGGCCCCCTGCAGAAAGTGCCCGACCGCCTGCTCGAAAAGCATCTCGTGTTCTCTCGCCTGCCCGGCCAATCCAAGGAGTACGTGCAGGACCGCATGCGCGCCGAGGCAGGGCCGGTCGCCGACCTGCTGAAGGCCGAGCAAGGCCATATTTTCATCTGCGGCCTGAAGGGTATGGAAGCTGGCGTCGAGGACGCTCTGGACAGTATTTGCCGTGATCACGGCCTCGACTGGAATGCGCTCAAGCCACATATGCGCGCATCCGGCCGCTACCACGTCGAAACCTATTGAGAGGCGTGTTACTGATGGGCGGCCAAGCCTTGCAAGAACCGTTGCAAATGCCGGCCTGTCATGCGAGCCAAGGCACCGGACAGAGGCGTCCGGCGCAGAACTCCGTCGGATCAATCGCAGAGTAAGTTCGCATTCGTAGGGTGATGCAGAGGTAGGGAGGAAACTGATGTCGATCGACAATGCGCGGGCCACGTCCCGCAGAGGCGTAATCAAGGGTGGCGCAGCACTCGCGGCGGCCACCGCCGTGCCAACGGGCTGGGCCATTGCGCAGGCCAAGCCGCTGAAGGTCGGCCTGATGCTTCCCTATTCTGGTACCTTCGCCAAGCTGGGTGAGAACATCACCTTCGCCGTCGATCTGCTGATCGCCGAGAAGGGCGGCAAGCTGGGCGGGCGTGAGATCCAGATCGTCAAGCTCGACGACGAGTTCAAGCCCGAGAACGCCCCGCAGAACGCCGACCGGCTGGTCAAGCGCGACGGCGTCGACGTCCTGATCGGCACCGTGCATTCGGGCGTGCAGATGGGCATCCACAAGGTCGTGTCGGAGAGCGGCACGCTTACCATCGTGCCCAACGCCGGCAACGTCGCCGTGACGCGCAACCTGTGCGCCAAGAACGTGTTCCGCACGTCCTTCTCCAACTGGCAGCCAGCCTACGGCATGGGCGTGGCCGCAGCCAAGAAGGGCTACAAGAAGGCCGTCTGGGTAACGTGGGACTATGCAGCCGGCGCTGAAAGCGGCGCCGGCTTCAAGGAGGGTTTCGAGAAGGGCGGCGGAGAGGTATTGCCCAATCTCACTCTGCCGTTCCCGCAAACCAACTTCCAGCCTCTGCTCGCGCAGATTCCAGGGCTCGGCGTGGACGTGGTCGGCTCGTTCTTCGCGGGCGGCGGCGCCGTCCAGTTCGTCAAGGAGTACGCTGCGGCCGCTCTCAAGGCACCCTTGTGCGGCTCCGGGTTCCTGACCGAGGGCACTCTGGAGGCCCAAGGTGCGGCGGCGGACGGTATCGAAACCGGGCTGCACTACGGCGACGGCCTCGACAATCCCAAGAACAATGCATTCCGCAAAGCCTTCAAGGACAAGGCCGGCCGCGAGGCCGATGTCTATGCCGTGCAGGGCTATGACGCGGCGCAGCTGCTGGCGATTGGCTTGGAGGCGGTGCAGGGCAAGCTCGAGGACGAGGCCAATCTCTACAAGGCCATGCGCGCGGCCAAGATCGATTCACCGCGCGGCACGATCAGCATCTCGCCCTCTCAGGACGTCATTCAGAACATCTACCTGCGCAAGGTGGAAGGCGGCCTGAACAAGGTGATCGGCATCGCCGCCGAGAACCTCGCCGACCCGGGCACCGGCTGCAAGTTGACCTGATCCACACGCTGCGGGCCGGCCCGTCTCGCAAGACGGGCCGGCTCTCTGCATCACTTGAGCCCACGATCTGCGCCATGGACTTTCCGGGATTGCTCGCGCAGCTCCTCAACGGCGTGCAGTATGGGCTGCTGCTGTTCCTCATCTCCAGCGGGCTGACGCTGATCTTCGGCGTGATGGGCATCATCAATCTGGCCCACGGCTCGCTGTTCATGATCGGCGCCTACGTCGCCTATCTGGTGGCCCGCCAGTGGGGGACGGTGTGGCTGGCGCTGCCGGTAGCGGTCGTCGGCGGCATCCTGCTCGGTCTTCTGCTGGAGCGTGGCCTGTTCCGCTATTTCTACACGCGCGACCACCTCGATCAGGTGTTGCTGACCTTCGCGCTGATCCTACTGTTCGAGGAAGGCCGCTCGCTGCTGGTCGGCAACGACTTCTACTCCGTGCCGGTGCCGGCCCTGTTCGACTTCTCGGTGCCGATCACCTCCGGCTTCAGCTATTCGGCCTACCGCTTCACGGTGATCGCCATCTGCCTGGCGCTCGCGGCGCTGCTGTTTCTTTGGATCGAGCGCACCAAGATGGGCGCCATCATTCGCGCCGCCGCCGAGAAGCCCGAGATGGTGGACGTGCTCGGCATCGACGCGCGCGGCGTCTACATGACAGTGTTCGCCCTTGGCACCGCGCTGGCGCTGGTGGCGGGCGTGCTGGCGGCGCCGCTCTATTCCGTCTACCCCAACATGGGCGACGGGTTCCTGATCATCTCGTTCGTGGTGGTGGTGATCGGCGGCCTCGGCTCGGTGTCGGGCGCGTTCTGGTCCGCGCTCGTCATCGGGCTCGTCGACACGCTCGGCAAGGCCTACGTGCCGAAGGTGGCTGGTCTCGCCGTCTATGTGCTGATGGCCGCCGTGCTGCTGTGGCGGCCGTCCGGCCTGTTCGGCCAGCAGCGCACATGACCGAAGCGCGGAGCATGCTGCCTCGCACAATGTACGGGCGCATAGGTCTGGCGCTCGGTGCATTGCTGCTGGCGGTAGTTCCACCTTTTGCGCCGAGCTACTATACCGAGCTCGGCACCTACGCGATGATCTCCGCCATGCTGGCGCTCAGCCTGCAGCTGCTTGGTCGGCTGCACGGGGCTGGTCAGCCTCGGCCATGCCGCCTTCTACGGACTTGCGGCCTACACCGTCTATCTCATCACGCCGGCCGGCAACGGTCTGTCGATCCTCATCACGCTTCCGGCCGCTGTGATTGCTGCCGGCCTGGCGGCGCTGCTGGTCGGCTCGCTGTCGCTGCGCACCAAGGGCTTCTTCTTTCTGATGGTGACGCTGGCGTTCGGGCAGATGGTGTTCTTCCTGTTTCACGACACCAAGCTCGGTGGCGGTACCGACGGCGCCTTCCTCACCCGGCCGGTGCTGTCGCTGTTCAGTTGGGAGATGCCGCTCAACCGGCGCCAGCGACCCATGGCCACCTATTACGTGGCGCTCGGGTTGTTGGTGGCGATGTACCTTGGGCTGGTCGTATTGCTGCGCTCGCTGTTCGGGCGTGTCCTGCAAGGCATCCGCGTCAACGAGCACCGCATGCAGGCGCTTGGATTCAACACCTACCGCTACAAGCTGGCGGCGTTCGTGATCGCCGGCTCGCTGGCGGGCGTGGCCGGCCACATGTGGGCCATGCACCGCGGCTTCGTGAACCCCGAGTTGATCGGCTGGCATCGATCCGCCGAGGCGCTGCTGATGATCCTGATCGGCGGATTGGGCACCCTGCACGGTCCCATCATTGGCGCGCTCGCCTTCACCGGCCTGACGGAGTTGCCGCAGGTCATGGAGGAATGGAAGCCGTTCGCGACGATCTTCAACGCCATCGGCCTGCCGAAGGTCGGGGCATTTCTGCAGCCCTTGTCCGAGCGCCCGCTGCTGCTGGAAGGCGTCATCATCCTGCTGGTCGTGCTGGCGCTGCCGAAGGGATTGAGCGGTATCACCTTGCCGCGCTGGCTGCGTGACAAGATGGGCGGCCACGCACCTGCCGCGATCACGCCCGCATCCGCCGCCGAGGTGCGCCCCAATGGCTGATGCGCGCCCAAGCACCCGACCTGTGCTCGCAACGCATGGATTGACGCGCAGTTTCGGCGGCCTCATCGCCGTGCGCGATGTCTCGATCTCGCTGCATCAAGGCGAGCTGCACGCTGTGATCGGGCCGAACGGTGCGGGCAAGACCACGCTTGTCAACATGCTGTCGGGCGAGATCCAACCGACCGCCGGGCGCATCGAGCTCAACGGCCGCGAAGTGGCCGGCGAGCCGGCTTGGCGGATGACCAGGGCCGGGGTCGGCCGTTCGTTCCAGCGCACCAACATCTTCGCGACCTTGCCGGTGCTGGAGAACGTCCGCCTGGCGGTGCAGGCGGTGAGTTCGGCGCCGCTGCGCCCCTTCCAGCAGGCATCGAGCGATGGGGGCCTTGTCGACAAGGCACGCGCCACCCTGCAGCGAGTCGGTCTGGGCGGCACGGCGGACCGGCTCGCCGGCGCCCTCTCGCATGGCGAGCAGCGCCAGCTCGAGATAGCCATGACCCTCGCCGGCGATCCCAAGGTCCTGCTGTTGGACGAGCCCTTGGCCGGGATGGGGCCGGAGGAATCGGAGCGGCTGACCGGGCTGCTGCAGAGCTTGGCCCGCGAGCATGCCGTGCTGCTGATCGAGCATGACATGGATTTCGTATTCGCGGTCGCCGACTGGATGACCGTGATGGCAGAAGGCGCCATGTTGGCCGAAGGCAAGCCGGCCGCCATCCGCGCCAACACGGCCGTGCAAGAAGCCTACCTCGGGGGGCATGCGTGATGCCGGCGGCCTCATCCGATCGCCCGCTGCTTGCCGGCAACGGCCTCGACACCTACTACGGCCAGAGCCACATCCTGCGTGGCGTGTCGCTCGCCATCCGCTCAGGCGAGACCATTGGCTTGATGGGCCGCAACGGCATGGGCAAGACCACGCTGATGCGCACCCTGATCGGACTTGTGCATCCGCGCCGCGGGCAAGTGCTGGTGGACGGCCAGGACGTGACACGCTCGCCGACCTTCGCCATCGCCCGCCGCGGCATCGCCTACGTGCCGGAGGGGCGAGGCATTTTCGCTTCCCTGAGCGTGATCGAGAACCTGGCGATCGCCGAGCGCGGCGGCGCCAATGGCCAGCGCCGCTGGACAGTGGAGCGCGTGCTCGAGCTGTTCCCGCGCTTGGCTCAGCGGCGGGCCAACCGCGGCGACCAGCTGTCGGGCGGCGAGCAGCAGATGCTGGCCATCGGTCGCGCCTTGCTGGCCAACCCGCGTCTGATCATGCTCGACGAGGCCACGGAAGGCCTGGCGCCCATCATCCGCGACGAGATCTGGCGCATCATCCGGCTGATCCGTGACAGCGGCGTCGCAACCCTGATCGTCGACAAATCCGTCGCGGCGGTCACCGACATCGCCGACCGCATCGTCATTCTCGTCAAGGGCGAGGTGGTGTTCGAAGGCAGCCCCGTCGACCTCAAGGCCAAGCCGGAGCTGATGCACCGGCATCTCGGGGTGTAAGTGATGCCGTTTGCCAACGTCGAAGGCCGCCAGATTGAATATCGCATGATCCCGGGCGATGCGCTGGCGCAACCGACGCTGGTGTTCCTGCACGAGGGACTGGGGTGCGCGGCGCTGTGGCGCGACTTTCCCGACAGGATCGCCGCCCGCCTCGGGGCGCGGGCGCTCATCTACTCCCGCTTCGGCTACGGCCAGTCGGACGGGCTGCTGGCCAAACGCACGCCGCGCTTCATGCACGAGGAGGCGCTCAAGGTCCTCCCCGTCCTGCTCGATCAACTGGGCATCGACAATCCCCTTCTGATCGGCCATTCGGATGGCGCGTCGATCGCCATCATCCACGCCGCAGCCGGCGAGCGACCGGTCAGCGGACTGGCCCTGATGGCGCCGCACGTGATTGTCGAGCAGGTCTGCGTGAACAGCATCGCGCACATCCGCGACACCTATCGCACGGGGCCGCTCAAGTCGCGGCTGGCCAAATACCATGCCCGCGTCGATGATGCGTTCCTGGGCTGGGCCGACATCTGGCTGGAGCCGGAGTTCCGCAATTGGTCCATCGAGGGACTGGTTGCCAGCGTGCAGGCGCCCATGCTGCTGATCCAGGGTACAGACGACGAGTACGGTACGCTGGACCAGCTCGACCGCATCGAGGCTCGGGCTGGCATGCCGACCCACCGCCTGGTGCTCGACCGATGTGGGCACTCCCCGCACCGCGATCAGGAGGCGGCTGTCATCGATGCCATCGTAGCCTTCGCCAAGGACGTTCGCCGCAGCGTGCGGCAGATCAATGGTCAGAAGGGAGAACGCGCATGAGCAAGACCTTCGCCTCCACCGGCGACATGGCCGAGAAGAAGATCACCTTCGCCGAGATCGGCCGCGACCTCTACGCCTTCACCGCCGAGGGCGACCCCAATAGCGGGGTGATCGTCGGCGATGACGGCGTCATCGTCATCGACGCGCAGGCGACGCCGGCGATGGCCGGGCAGGTCATCGAGCGGGTCGCCAAGGTGACCGACAAGCCGATCAAGTACGTGGTGCTGTCGCACTATCACGCGGTGCGCGTGCTCGGCGCCTCGGCCTACAAGGCGCAGGAGATCATCGCCTCGGACGCCTGTCGCGCCATGATCGCGGAGCGGGGCAAGGAGGACTGGGATTCCGAGTACGGCCGCTTCCCGCGCCTGTTCCGCGCCGCCGAGTCCATTCCGGGGCTGACCTGGCCGACGCTGACATTCAAGGACCGCATGACGCTCTACCTCGGCAAGCGCCGCGTCGAGCTGCGCTTCATCGGCCGGGCGCACACGGCCGGCGATATCCTCGCCTACGTCCCGGACGCCAACGTGGTGTTCTCGGGCGACATCGTCGAATACAAATCTGCCTGCTATTGCGGCGACGCGCACTTCACCGACTGGCCAGCGACGCTTTCGCGTCTCGATCGCGTCAAGGCGGACGCCCTGGTGCCGGGCCGCGGCGACGCCCTGGTCGGCGTCGACACGGTGGCCGAGGGCATCGCGCTGACCCGCGACTTCCTGCGCGACACCTACACGCCCGTGAAGCGCGGCGTGGCGCGCGGCGCTTCGCTCAAGGATTGCTTCCAGGAGGCCACCGCCGCCATGCGGCCCAAATACGGCAGCTGGCCCATCTTCGAGCACTGCCAGCCGTTCAACATCGCCCGCGCCTACGACGAGGCGCAGGGCATTGACACACCGCGCATCTGGACGGCCGAGCGCGACCGCGCCATGTGGGAAGCTCTGCAAGGGTAGGCCAGCACCCCGGCAGGACAACCGTCATCCCGGAAGCCGAGGCCGGCCCAACAGCCGGACGAGGCTATCCGGGACCTCGTGAGGTCGGTCGCGAGAGGTCCCCGCTCTCGATGATTGTGCGGGGCGCGCCCGCATCATCGAGGCCGGGATGACCGTGGAAGGATCCCGCTACTGACGGGAGTAGCGGAAGGTGCGGCCGGCCAGTTCCCGGATCGGCGTATCGCCGTAAACCGTCACGAGGTGCGTGCCGTCCTCGATGGCAAAGCGCTGCGAGGCAAACTTCTTGCGGCCGAGATCGCCTGCATCGAACTCGAACACGTAGGCCTTGTTCGCGCCGGCTTGGGCTGCAACCTCGATGGTCTGGGATGGCACGCCGTACATGCTGAGGCCGAGCAGAACGTGTGTGGGCGCCTCCGCGCACTCGATCTTGAAGCCGACGGCACCAGTGACGCCCGCGTGCGCTGTTCTGCCGTCGCAGATCACGCTCACGTCGATGCCCCGCATGGCCCGCCCGGCCTTGCTTTCGACGATGATGTCGAACGCATCTCCCTCGGCCTGCTGCATGCGCTTGAACGCAAATGCCGCCTGCCGGTCGTAGGCGGGACTGTCGAAAACGATCTGCCCGCCTTCGATGCGCCAGGTCCCCTCCGAATCCTCGTCGTAGGCGCCGTAGGCGAGGAAATACCTAAATTGGCCGTCCGGGAGCAGCCGGATGCAGGAGCCGACCTCCATCACACCGGAGAGGCAATAGGTGCCGGCCAGCGCCTTCACCTCCTGAGCTGGGACGGACGACGGCCATCCGCCCAATAGCAGGGAGAGGAAAAGGCCTGCAGTCTTGAGATTGGTCTGCCGCATGGACCGAACCTAATGCGGGACGCACATGGCAATTGCGCGGCAGTTCGCCTCAGAAGGGGCCCTTGAAGACGAAGAAGGCGCCGATGGCGATCAGTACGAAGCCGACCAGATGGTTGAGGGTGAATGCGGCCTTCAGATAGAGCACCGAGAAGACAGCGAAGACGATCAGGGTGATCACCTCCTGCATCGTCTTGAGCTGTGCCGGGCTGTAGACGGCAGAACCATAACGATTGGCCGGGACAGCCAGACAATATTCAATGAAGGCAATGCCCCAGCTGACCAGCACGACAATCCACAGGGGCCGGTCGGTATACTTCAGGTGGCCGTACCAGGCGAACGTCATGAACACGTTGGACAGAAACAGCAGGGCAACCGGGAGTAGCAAGGTCGGCAGGTTGGGCATTGTGGGGAGGTCCGTGCGCTTGGAGTGGGCAGCGGACTGTATGGCGAGATGTTGGGCGCGGCCAGCCGATCGACGGAGCGGTCGCGCTCTGTCGGATTTTCAAGACGGCGGGCGCAGGTGGCGGGCGCGCTTGACAGCCTGCAGGGGCGTGGCGATCGATACCGCATGAGCGATGTCCGCCATATCACGTTCGAGCACGGGCGATCGGCCGACCAGGAACGTACCGTGCCGGCGCACCATCCGGTGGTGATCGTCGGGGCGGGCCCGGTGGGCCTCGTCGCCGCCCTCGACTTGGCGAGCAAGGGCCATCGCTGCGTCGTCCTCGACAGGAAGAGCAACCTGTCCGACGGCAGCCGCGCCATCTGCTGGGCCAAGCGGTCTCTGGAGATCATGGACCGCCTCGGCGTGGGGCAGGCGCTGGTCGACACCGGCATCACCTGGAAGACCGGCAAGGTGTTCTTCGATACGCGGCAGGTCTACGAGTTCGATTTGCTCCCCGAGCAAGGGCATCGGCGTCCGGCCTTCATCAACCTGCAACAGTACTATTTCGAGCACTTCTGCATCGAGGCCGCACGCAAGACCGGTCTGATCGACATCCGCTGGCTGGAGGAGGTGACGGGCATGGAGCCGAGCGGCGATGGCGCCCTGCTCGACATCGGCACGCCGGATGGTGCCTATCGCATCACCGCCGATTGGGTGATCGCCGCCGACGGGGCCCGCTCCACGCTGCGCCGGTTGCTCGGCCTCGGTTTTGAGGGTCGCGTATTCCAGGACCAATTCCTGATCTGCGATATCAAGATGCCGATGCAGCGGCCGGCCGAGCGCTGGTTCTGGTTCGATCCGCCCTTCAATCGCGGGCAATCAGCCCTGTTGCACAAGCAGGCCGACGACGTCTGGCGGCTCGATTTCCAGGTCGGCAACGACGCCGACCGTGAAGCGGAGATCAAGCCCGAGAATGCCGCCCGGCGCGTGCGCGCCATGCTCGGTGAGGACATCGAGTTCAGCTTCGAATGGATCAGCCTGTACCGATTCCAGTCTCGGCGGCTGGAAAAATTCCGGCACGGCCGCGTCATCTTCGCCGGCGATGCCGCGCACCAGATGTCGCCGTTCGGCGCGCGCGGCGGCAACAGTGGCATTCAGGATGCCGACAACCTCGCCTGGAAGCTCGACCTGGTGCTGCGCGGGCTGGCGCCGGAGCGTCTGCTCGACAGCTATGCGGTCGAGCGCATGCAGGCCGCCGACGAGAACCTAGCCATCACCATGCGCTCGATCGACTTCATCTCGCCGAAAGGCGCCATGAGTCGCACCTTCCGCGACGGGGTGCTGGCCCTGGCTGAGACGCAACCCTTCGCCCGGCGGCTGGTCAACTCGGGGCGGCTGTCAGTGGCGACCTGCTACGCCGGCTCGGGGCTGAACGGCCCGGACGAGTTTGCGCCAGGCGAATGCCCGGCTACCCGCCCAGGCGCCGCGGCGCTCGATGTGCCGCTCGGCAACCGCTGGTTGCTCGATTATCTGAATGGGGGCTTCCAGGCCATCCTGTTCAGCCGTGACGGCGTTGTCCCCGAAGCCTTCGGGGATGTTCAGGCGACCCTTGCCAGGGCAGATCAGCGGGCTAAATTCGCCATTGTTTCACGGGAAACAGCCTGCGCCCGCTACGGGGCCGAGCGCGAGCCCGCGCTGTACCTATTCCGCCCCGATCAGCACGTCGCGGCGCGCTGGCGGGGATATGTGCCGGGGTCGATCGAGGCGGCGCTCGAGCGGGCCATGGCCAAGAGGCCGAATTGAGGGTACGAGGTGCGCCATGCATTTGAAGCGCGAACCAAACGTCGGCGATTTCGATGCGCTGTACGCCGCCGTCATCGAGGCGCACAGCGACCTGAGCGAATCGGAGAGCGCGGCGCTCAACGCGCGGCTGGTGCTGCTGCTCGCCAATCACATCGGCGATGAGGCCGTGCTGCGCGAGGCGATCCAGGTGGCGCGCGAGTCGATCGAGGCGAAGTGATGGTTGTCATCCCGGCCTGAGCGCTGCTCAAGCCGGAACCCAGGGCCACTTGGGTTACCCGTTTGAGTTCTGGGTCCCGGATGCGCCGGCGCATTCCGGGGCGACAGACTAAGCCGCGGGCTTGGTGGCAACCGACAAGGTGGCCGCCTTCTCCTTGGCCATCGCCAGTGCCCCGACAAAGTCCGGCTTGCCGGAGCCGAGCAGGGGCAGCCTGTCGACCAGCAGCACCTCTGACGGCACGATCAGGTCCGGCGCACCCTTACCGCGGGCATAGTGCAGGAACTGCTCACGCGTGACCTTGACGTCGTTGGTCATCAGCACGATGCGCTCGCCCTTGCGCGCATCGGGCAACGCGACGGCGACCAGCGTAAGGGTCGGCCAGACCTCGGAGGCCAGCGCCTCGACCGCTGACAGCGATACCATCTCGCCGCCGATCTTGGCGAAGCGCTTGGCGCGTCCCTTGATGGTGATGAACCCCTGTGGGTCGATGGCGACGATGTCGCCGGTGTCGTGCCAGCCGTCGGCCGGTGACTCCAGCACGCCCGGGTTCTCCGTGCGGAAGTAGCCGAGCATCACGTTCGGTCCCTTGACGAACAGCCGGCCGCCTTCGCTGATGCCGGCCACCGGCTCCAGCCGCGCCTGCATCAGCGGCGACAGGCGCCCGACGGTGCCCGACCGGTTGGCGATCGGCGTGTTCATGGCCAGCACCGGCGCCGTCTCGGTGACGCCATAGCCTTCCAGGATGCGCACGCCGAAGCGCTCCATGTAGGTCTGGCGGGTCGAGTCCTTGACCGGCTCGGCGCCGGCCACGATGAGGCGGATGGTGCGCAGATCGTAGGGATGGGCGGCACGCGCATAACCCCTCAGGAACGTGTCGGTGCCGAACATGATGGTGGCGCCGGTGTCGTAGATCAGCTCCGGCACGATGCGGTAGTGCAGCGGCGAGGGGTAGAGGTACACAGGAATGCCGCCCATCAGCGGCATCATCAAGCCGCCGGTCAGGCCGAAGGAATGGAACACGGGCAGCACGTTGAACACCAGGTCTTCGCCGTTGGCATCGACACGAGCCAGGCATTGAGCGGTGTTGGCCAGGACGTTGCGATGCGACAGCACCACGCCCTTGGGGTTGCCCTCCGAGCCTGAGGTGAACAGGATCACGGCCGGATCGTCCGGCATGCGCGCGACACGTTGGCGTCCGCCCGCGAGCATGCCGGCAATCTTGTCCGCCAAGCTGATGCGGCCGCGGATGTCCTCGAGGTAGACGATGTGCACGGTATCGGCGATCTCGCCGACCAGGCTGATCAGCCGCGCCTTCTCCACGAACGCACGCGAGGTCAGAATGACCGACACCTTGGCTGCGCGACACGCTGCCCGGACGCTGGTCGCGCCGCTCGAGAAATTGATCATGGCCGGCACGCGCCCGATCGACTGCAGGGCGAAGAACGTGATGGCGACGCCGGCCGAGTTGGGCAGCATTACCCCTACCGCCTCGCCGGGTGAGCTGAACGCCTCGAGCTTGCGACCCAGCACCTGGGCGCCGAGAATCAGGTTGGCGTAGCTGATCTTGGTACCGAGCGGATCGGCCACTGCCGGCTTGCCGGTGTCGCGCGTGCGCTTGGCATCGGCGAGCGCGGCAAACAGCGTCCGGTCGCACTGCGCCGTCTCGACGGCGGTATCGACCATGATGTCCTGCAGGGCCAGGCCACCGGCCTGGCGGCGTGCCTTGCCTCTGATGGCCGGATCGAGGGTGAGCTTGCGCGCGGGCAGAAACGTGACCGTGACCTTGGGAAACAGCGCGCGCTTGACCTGCGTTGCGCGCAGGTAGCCGAACGGCGAGCGCTCCGGCCCTTCGATGCGCACGGGCACAATCCAGGCATCGGCCTTGTCGGCAATCATGGCGGCGCCGTCGTAGGCCTTCATCAGTCCGCCGGTGACCGTGACGCGGCCTTCGGGGAAGATCACCACGGTCTCGCCGGCCTTCACCGTATTGATAAGCGCGCGGGCGGCGATCGGCTTGGACGGCTCCAGCAGGTGCACGCGCACCACACGCAGGAACGGGGCCATCCACCGGTTGTTGGCGATCTGCGTGTAGACGGCAAAAGCCGCCTCCTTCTGCAGAATCGAATGCAGGATGGGGCCGTCCAGCAGGCTGACATGGTTGGGCGTGATGACCACGCGCTGATCTTGAGGAGGAAGGTTTTCGAGGCCCTTCACCTCCAACCTAAAAAAAAACCGGAACACCTCCCGTCCCATGTCGCGCATCAGGCCGGAACCCCAGGCGCGCATCACGAGCAGCACCATGCCGAAGCTGAGCAGGCCGAGCGCGGCAAACAGCGGACCGAGGCCCACACCGGCGGCCTGCAGCCCGGCAACAACCGCGCCGGCTCCCACCATGTAGGCCGCATTCATGACGTTGACGGCGGCGATCACCCGGGCGCGCCGTTCAGGCGGTGCCCAGGACTGCACGGCGGCGAACGACGGCACGATGTAGAGGCCGCCCGCGACCGCCAGACCGAACAACGAGAGCATCAGCGCCAGGCCGCCGGGCGACATCAGCACACCCAGCGCGCCGATCGGCTGGCTGCCCGGGGTAGCGCCGACCGCGACCCAGCCGACGGCCAGCGAGAACACGCCGATCAGGATGGCACCCAGCGGCACCAGCGCGAGGTTCGGCTTGCCGTGGCTGGCGCCGGCCGCGAGTGCCGACCCGAGCGCGATGCCAACCGTGAATGTGGCAAGGCACAGCGTCACCACGCCCTCGCTGCCGCCGATGCTGTCTTTCACCAGAGCAGGGAGCAGGGCCAGTGCCACGAAGCCGACCAGCCAGAACCATGACACGATGTGCGCGCCGCCCCACAGGCGCGGGTCGCCCTGCCGCAGTTCGCGCAGCAGCGCCAGTGTCGAGGTCCAGGGATTGGTCGTGATGGCGAGGTCGGGCGCCGCCGCGCCAGCCTTGGGGATGGTGCGTGCGAACAGCCACGACGAGACGGCCAGCAGGGCGATCACCAGCACGACGGCGCTGGCGCTCTGTGCCTGGGCGACGGCAATGCCTCCGGCGATGGTGCCGATCAGGATGGCGAGGAACGTCGCGCCCTCGATCAGTGCATTGCCGGCCGACAGCTCGGCGGTGTCGAGCTTCTCGGGCAGCATGCCGTATTTGAGCGGGCCGAACAGCGAGGCCAGGATCCCGAACAGGCCGAGCGCCAACATCAGGATCGGCACGGAGTGCAAGAAGAAGCCGAGCGCGGCCAGGCCGGCGACGGGGATCTCGGCGAGCTTCACCCGCTCGGCCACATAGGCCTTGTCGAAGCGGTCGGCCAGCTCACCGCCGAGTGCTGAGAAGATGAAGAACGGGGCGATGAAAATAATGCCGGACAGGGTGATCAGCACCCCGGCGTTGCCGCCCACCACCTGTCCCGAGCCGGCAATGCCGAACAGGATCAGCATGGCTAGCGCGTTCTTCAGGAAGTTGTCGTTGAGAGCGGAGCAGAATTGGCACCAGAACAGCGGCGCAAAGCGCCGCGTCGTCATCAAGCTCTTGAACATGTCATCCCCAATCGGCCCTGACCGACCCACCTCGGCCAGGCGAAGGCCGTGTTCCACCACAGTAAACCGCATCCTCTTTCAGAAAGATGGCCAGATAAAGAAACGATGTTCAATTACGTAAATCACTGGGCGGGTCGGGCCGATCGGACGCTGTGAAAGTGTCGGCCAGGCGCAAAATTTCTTGAATCGGGGGGTGGCCCGGCGCAGATAGCAGGATAGGGCACAGGCAGGTCTAAGATATGCAATCAGAAGTTGCTGAGCACATCCAGATCCACGTTAACGGCGAGGCCGCCAGGACGAGGGCCGCGTCGCTCGCGGACCTAGTTGCGGAGCGGGGCTTTGCCGAGGGCGCCGTCGCCACCGCCCTCAACGGCGAGTTCGTGGCGAGGCATGCGCGCGCCGCCACCCAGCTCTCGGCGGGCGACCGCGTCGAGATCGTAGCGCCGCGGCAGGGCGGCTGATACCAACGACGGACCATGAACGCGATCGAACCCATCTCGCCGGCCAGCGCGACGCTGAAGCTCTATGGCGTCGAGGTCGGCTCGCGTCTGCTGCTCGGCACGGCGCAGTATCCCTCGCCGCAGGTGATGGCGAGCGCGGTGCAGGCCTCGCGTGCCGGCATCGTCACCGTTTCCGTGCGGCGCGAGGCGGCGCGGGCCAGCACGGGGCAGCGCTTCTTCGAGCTGATCAAATCGCTGGGCGTGCGCGTGATGCCCAATACGGCCGGCTGCCGCACGCCGCGCGAGGCGATCACCACCGCGCAGATGGCGCGTGAGCTGTTCGGCACCGACTGGATCAAGCTCGAGGTGATCGGCAACGACGACACGCTGCAGCCCGACCTGTTCGGTTTGGTCGAGGCGGCAAGCGCGCTCGGCAAGGATGGATTCAAGGTGTTCCCTTACACCACCGAGGACCTAGTGGCCGCGGAACGCCTGCTGGCCGCCGGTTGCGAGGTGCTGATGCCGTGGGGTGCGCCGATCGGCACCGGACGCGGCCTCGCCAACCGCTACGCGCTGCGCTCGCTGCGCAAGTATTTCGCCGGCGTACCGCTCATCATCGACGCCGGCATCGGTGCGCCCTCGCACGCCGCCGAAGCCATGGAGCTCGGCTTCGATGGCGTGCTGCTGAACACGGCCGTCGCGTCTGCCGCCGATCCGGTGCGCATGGCCGGTGCCTTCGCCGCCGCCGTCGATGCCGGCCGCACCGCTTACGAGTCCGGCCTGATGGAGACGCGCGACATGGCTGCGCCATCGACGCCTGTGGCCGGCACACCGTTCTTCGATCTCGACCGGTCGTAGCATCATGCCGGACGGGCTCGACCTGTTCTATCCGATCGTTCCCGACGTCGCATGGCTGAAGCGGCTCGCGCCACTCGGCATTCGCACCGTCCAACTGCGCCTCAAGGATGCTTCGCCCGATCGCGTCCGCCAGGAGATCGCGGACAGCCTCGCACTGTGCCGGCAGCATAGCTGCCAGCTAATCGTCAACGACTACTGGCGCGAGGCGCTGGAGCTAGGCGCCGACTACATCCATCTCGGCCAGGAGGATTTGGCTGCGGCTGATCTCGTCGCCATCCAGGCCAAGGGTATTCGGCTCGGCATCAGCACGCACAGCCTGGAAGAGCTGGACATCGCGCTTGCTGCAAAGCCTGCCTACATCGCGCTTGGGCCGATCTACGAGACGCGCCTCAAGGCCATGAAGTGGGCGCCGCAAGGGCTAGCCCGCGTCGCCGACTGGAAGGCGCGCATCGGCGACCTGCCGCTGGTGGCGATCGGCGGCATCACGCCGGAACGGGCGGCCGGCGTCGTCGGCGCCGGCGCTGACAGCATCGCGGTAATTACGGATTTCTTCACCAATCCGGACCCCGAGGCGCGCGTACGCCAGTGGCTGGCCTGGGCGGCGACACTGCGTTGAGCGTGCTCGCACCTTGCCCGGAACTCTGCACTCCGTCCTGAGCCCGTCGAAGGACGACTGAGTTCACTATGCGCCCTCCGACAAGCGGAGCACAGGATTGGAGACCTGCAACCCCTCGGCGAACCGTCTCTTAATCTCACCTCACTATCTTTGCGCAGATTTTCCGGACCGCGCTGGTTCGGGGCGTACGCTGGAGCAGACGGGTGAATGACGTTCTGCGCATGCGCGAGGAACTGCAGCAGGCCTTCGAGCAGGCTGCCGGCGCCGCGCGCTCGATTGCCGTCTTGCTGCCGTGTCACAACGAGCAAGCCACCATCGCCCAGGTCATCGAAGGCTTCCGCCGCTCGCTGCCCTCCGCCGACATCTACGTCTACGACAACAACTCCACAGACCGCACCGCCGAAGTGGCGAAGGCCGGCGGCGCCGTCGTGCGTTTCGAGCCCTATCAGGGCAAGGGCAATGTCGTGCGGCGCATGTTCGCCGACATCGACGCCGACATCTACGTGCTGGCGACGGCGACCTGACTTACGATGCAAGCGCTGCGGGCCAGCTCGTCGAGGCCCTTATCGAGCGCAATGCCGACATGGTGGTGGGCGTGCGCGTCAGCACCGTCGAAGCCGCCTATCGCCGGGGACACCGAGCCGGCAACCGCTTCTTCAACCAGCTGGTCGCCCGCCTGTTCGGCAGCGGCTTCACCGACATCCTGTCGGGCTACCGCGTCATGTCGCGCCGTTTCGCCAAGTCCTTTCCCGCCGCGTCGTCCGGCTTCGAGATCGAGACCGAGCTGTCGATGCACGCGCTCGACCTCAAGCTCGTCACCGTCGAGCTACCGCTTGTCTATGGCGAGCGGCCCGAGAACTCCAAGAGCAAGCTGCGCACCTATCGCGACGGCCTGCGCATCCTCGCCAAGATCGTCATGATGTACCGCGCGCTGAAGCCGCTGCAGTTCTACGGCATCATCGCATTCGGCCTCATGCTGCTGTCGATACTGATCGGCACACCGGTGCTGATCGAGTACGCCCATACCGGACTTGTGCCTAGGATGCCGACCGCGCTGCTAGCTGCGGCCATCATGCAGCTCGGCTTCCTCAGCCTGGCGTGCGGCATCATCACGGACGCCGTCGGCGCCAACCGGCGCGAGTTGAAGCGGATGCAGTACCTGCAGCTGTCGGCACCGGCTCGCTCGCGTCCGCCCCAACCATCCGAACAGCCCGGAGTGACGAGTGAAAACCGCCGAGCTGGTTGACGAGAAATACTACCAGGCGGCGGCACCCCGCTCGCTCGGCGAGCGCATCACCGTGCTGGCGCGCGACCGCATCTACGACGATTTCACGGCCATCTGCCAGCCGCGCAGGGGAGACACCATCCTGGACGTCGGCGTATCCGACGTCGTCAACGACGCCGCCAACATGATGGAGCGTAAGTATCCGTTTGCCGAGCTGATCACGGCTGTCGGGCTTGGCTCAGGCGAGGATTTCCGGGCCGCGTACCCGCTGACAGCGTATAAGCAGATCGCCGCCAACCAGCGCCTGCCGTTCGCAGATCGGCAATTCGACATTGCCACTTCCAACGCCGTGCTGGAGCACGTCGGCAGCCCGGCGCATCAGGAATTGTTCGTGCACGAGCTGATCCGCGTGGCGCGCAAGGTGTTCATCAGCGTGCCCAACCGCTACTTCCCCGTCGAGCACCACACGGCCATTCCGCTCCTGCACTATTCCGACGCAGGGTTCCGTTCGGCGTGTCGGCTCCTCGGCAAGAGGGAGTGGACCGAAGCTGCAAATCTCATCCTCATGTCGCGCAGGCGCCTCGCGAGGCTCGTGCCCGCCGGCACCAGAGCCGAGACGGCCTACACGGGCCTGAGGCTCGGCCCGTTCAGCTCGAACCTCTACCTGTTTGTCGATCAATCGGCCGGCGCTTGAGGCTTTTGCGCGGCGAGGGCCTGGATTTGCCAATGCGCTCCGACAATTCTCGCGATTGCCTGCTCCTGCTGGTCGCATCGCTCGCGCTCATGCTGCCGGTGCTGCGCTTCTGCTGGCCGGCCGGCGGCGGGCTCGATGTGGTCGGTTATCCGCTCGGCCGCGACTTCATCAACGTGTGGTCGGGCCCGCAGGTTGCCTTCGGCAACAAGGTCTCCGCTTTGTTCGACCTGCGTGGATATCATGAAGCCATCGGGCGCCTGTTCGGAGCGCCGTTGCCATTCCACAACTGGGGCTACCCGCTGTTCACCCTGCCGGCCTTCTGGCCGCTGGCGCAGCTGCCCTATTTTTGGGCGCTTACTATTTGGACGACCGGCCTATTCGCGGTGTTCGCCGCCATCGTGCTGGGCGAGGTCGAGCCGGCGCGGCGGCGACAGGCCCTGCTGCTGTTGGCGCTGACACCAGCCTGCCTGATCAACACCATCGGTGGCCAGAATGGCTTCCTGAGCGCGGCCTTGTTCCTGGGCGGCGTGCTCAACATCGATCGGCGGCCGATCCTGTCCGGCGTGCTGATCGGTCTGCTGACGTTCAAGCCGCATCTCGGCATCCTGCTGCCGTTCGCGCTGGTGGCGCTCGGGGCCTGGCGCGTTATCGCCGCCGCCGTCGCCACGGCACTCGCGCTGTTCGCGGTCGGCACCGTCATATTTGGACTGGATGCCTGGCGCGACTATTTCGCGGTCGTCGGTCCTTACCAGGGCGAGCTCCTGCGCCAGTTCGAGGGCTTCTACACCACGATGATGGTGTCCGTGCTGGCGAGCGCGCGCCAGCTCGGCTTGTCCTATCCGGTCGCGCTCGGCCTGCAGGTGGTCGTCTCGATATGCGCGATTGCGCTGGCCTGCTGGGCGATGCGGCGCATCGCCGATCCTTGCGCTCGCGCCTTCGTGCTGGCGGCGGCCACGCTGCTGGCCACCCCCTATGCCTTCAACTACGACATGACGGCCCTCGGGGCGGCGCTGGTGTGGATCATGGTCGGACGTCTGCCATATCGCCCCGAGGTCGGTCCGATCTACATCCTGGCCTGGCTAGCTCCTCCGGCGACCATGATGCTTGCGCTGTACGGCAGCCCCCTTGCCCCTGTGATCACGCTGTTCGTGCTGTCGTCCACGTTCGCGGTGGCAGTCCTGGATGCAACCTTGCCTGAGCCGCGGCAGCTCGCTGCCGCCTAGCCCGTTGCGCCGCAAAACCGGTGCGGCCGGCAGCGTTCATTCTGCTTCCGATCTTCCTGTGGAATGTGACAAAACACCCGTACTGGACTTTAGACGCGGGCAAATCCAAGGTAGCCGCGTGTTGCTTTGATCGTTGCAGGGCGTGCGGGAGAGATGGCTTACCGGTTCAAACTGCAAGAGCCGCTCGCGCAGGAGGCGCGCCGCGTTGCGCTCGAGCAGATCGACATGGCCGAGGAGAAGCTCGCCAGCAAGGACGACGTGGCCGGCGCCATTCACGACGCCCGCCGCTGCCTGAAACGGCTGCGCGCCCTGATTCGCCTGGTCCGCCCGGCGCTCGGGGACGGCGCCTACCGGCGCGAGACTGAACGCGTCGCCGGTGCCGGCCGGCTGCTGGCTGGCGCGCGCGACGTGCACGTCATGCGCCTGACCGCCAGCAAGCTCGAGAGCCGCTTCGGCCCGCTGCCCGACGGCGCCGGCAAGCGCCTACAGGCTATGCTGACCGCCAGCGCCGCTGCCATCCCCTCCGACACCGTCAAGGACGGCCGAGCCCAGGCTCTGAAACGCCTTAAGCAGACCCGCAAGTTCTTTGCCGGCCATGCGCTCGACGGTGTGTCGGTCGAGGCTTTAGCAGAGGGCTTGGAGCGCTGTTATCGCAAGGGCCGCCGGGCCTTCCGAGAGGCATTCCGCAAGCCGTCGGATGAGTCGTTTCACGCCTGGCGCAAGTCCGTGCAGCGGCATTGGCGGCACATGCAGCTGATCTCGCGTGCCTGGCCGGAGGCGTTGTCGGCGCGGGCCGGCGAGGCCAAGGAGTTGTCGCGGCTGCTCGGCGAGGATCATGACCTCGCCGTTCTCTCCGCCCATGTGGCGCAGGCTGCGCCGGAAAGTCTGACGCGTGAGGACAAAGCGGCCATCAACAGGCTTTGCCGGTCCTGTCAGGCCGAGATCAGGGCGCAGGCCGAGCCGCGCGGAACGCGGCTGTTCGCGGAGCCCGCCGAGGAGCTGAGGAGGAGGATCGAGGCCTACTGGTCGTCGGCCTGCCGCCTTGCCGAATGCCAGCCCGAGGAGCGGCCTCCGCCAACGCGCAAGCCCCCGGCCACCGAGTCGCGCATGCGCCGCCGCAAGGCTGCAACAGGTTGAAAAGCGGTGTTTGCCTCCCTGCCCTCCCCTGCCCTGCCTTGCCTGCCATCGAGCCCCACGGCATAAAGGCCCAAGTCGAGGGCACACGGCCATTTGGGTTCCAGAGCGTTGGCCGGTGATCTTGCGTCGAGGCGGCGGCCCGGCACGAGACCTCGTGCCTGTGTGATGGTCATCGACAGGCAGCCGGAGTGAGCGGGGCGGCAACGGCCGCGGAGACAAGTGACCATGCATGTTGCCATGATTGGTGCGGGTTACGTCGGCCTGGTGACTGGCACGTGCTTTGCCGAGTTCGGCCACGTCGTGACCTGCATCGACAACGATCCCGCCAAGGTCGCGGCCCTGAAGCGTGGTGAGATGCCGATCTTCGAGCCGGGCCTCGCTGAATTGGTGGCGGGAAACGTCGCCGCGAACCGGCTGTCTTTCACCACTGAGCTCGCCGGCGCGGCCAAGAGGGCGGACGCGGTCTTCATCGCTGTCGGCACGCCGTCGCGCCCGGCCGACGGCCTGGCCGACCTGACCTATGTGTATCAGGCGGCGCGCGAGATCGCCGCGCACCTCGACGGCTACAAGCTGATCGTCACCAAATCGACCGTGCCGGTGGGGACCGGCGACGAGATCGCCCGCATCGTCCGCGAGCTGCGCCCGAATGCCACCTTCGCCGTGGTGTCGAACCCCGAGTTCCTGCGCGAGGGCGCGGCCATCAATGACTTCATGCGCCCCGACCGCGTCGTGATCGGCACGCAGGATGCGCGCGCCCAGGACGTGATGCGCGAGCTGTACCGGCCGCTGGTTGCCAACAACACGCCGATCGTATTCACGGAGCGGCGCGGCGCGGAGCTGATCAAGTACGCAGCCAACGCCTTCCTGGCCACCAAGATCACCTTCATCAATGAGATTGCCGACCTGTGCGAGCAGGCCGGAGCCAACGTGCAGGAGGTGGCGCAGGGCATCGGCCTCGACAACCGCATCGGCCCGAAGTTCCTCAACGCCGGCCCCGGCTATGGCGGATCGTGCTTCCCCAAGGACCTGCTCGCCCTGCTGCGCACCGGGCTTGATTTCGGCGTGCCGATCCGCTCCATCGAGACCATCATCTCCATCAACGAGCAGCGCAAACGGGCCATGGCGCGCAAGGTTATTGCGCTGTGTGGCGGCAGCGTGCGCGGCAGCACCATTGCCGTGCTCGGCCTCACCTTCAAGCCCGATACCGACGACATGCGCGAGGCGCCGTCGATCGCCATCATCACCGCGCTACAGGATGCGGGCGCCCGCATTCGCGTGTTCGACCCCGAAGGCATGAAGCACGCGCGAGCCCTTCTGGGTGATGTGGAATACGCAAACGATGCCTACTCCTGCATGGAGGGTGCTGACGCGCTGGTTATCATCACCGAGTGGGACGCCTTCCGGAAACTCGACCTGAAACGCGTCAAGTCGCTGCTGCGCAAGCCGGTGGTTGCCGATCTGCGCAACATCTATCGCCCGGAAGAGATGGCCCGGCTCGGCTTCAGCTACGTCAGCGTCGGGCGCCCGAAGGTTGACGCCGCGGGATGATGTCGTGGCGAGCGCGGTTCGGGCCTCTGAGTGATGACCCAGCGTGGGTCACTTGCCGCAATCGTGTCAGTGATGGGTATGCGCTTCGCTTGACCCAACTTGCCTAGTAGCGCAACTACGCAGCCGGCACACAACGCTCACGGACCAGCATGCCGGACAGCTCACCCGAACCGCGCCATCTTCCTGCCGGCCACGCTATCGTACGCCACGGCCGCGTCGGCGTGCTGTTGCTCAACCTCGGCACGCCCGACGCGACCGACTACTGGTCGATGCGGCGCTATCTCAAGGAATTCCTGTCCGACCGGCGTGTCATCGAGGTGCCCCGCTGGAAATGGTGGCCGATCCTCAACGGCATCATCCTGACGGTGCGGCCGGGCCGCAAGGGCAAGGACTACGCCAAGATCTGGAACAACGAGCGCAATGAAGGACCGCTCAAGACCATCACGCGCGCGCAGGCCGACAAGCTGGCGCGCGCGCTGGGTGACGAGCGCATCGTCGTCGACTGGGCTATGCGCTATGCCAGCCCCAGCACCTCCGAGCGCCTCGCCTCGCTGCAGGCGCAGGGTTGCGACCGCATCCTGCTGGTGCCGCTCTATCCGCAGTACGCGGCAGCCACCACCGCCACCGCCTGCGATCAGGCCTTCCGCGCGCTGATGCGCGTGCGCTGGCAGCCGGCCGTCCGGGTCGCGCCCGCCTACTACGAGAACCCTGCCTACATCGAGGCGATCGCGGCATCGGTCCGCAGCCATCTCGGCACGCTCGACTTCGAGCCCGACACCATCATTGCCTCGTTTCACGGCATGCCGCAGGCCTACCTTGAAGCGGGCGACCCCTATCACTGCCAATGCCAGAAGACCTCGCGGCTGGTGCGCGAGCGACTAGGCTGGCCGGCCGACCGCTGGCTGACCACTTTCCAGTCGCAGTTCGGCAACGATCCCTGGCTGCAGCCCTACACGATCGATACGGTCGCCCGCCTCGCACTGAGCGGCACGAAGCGCATCGCCATGGTAGCGCCCGGCTTTTCCGCCGACTGTCTCGAGACGCTCGAGGAACTCGACATGGAGAACCGCACCGCCTTTCTGGCGAACGGCGGCGAGCGGTTCGCCTATGTGCCCTGCCTCAACGATAGCGACGCTGGCGTCGCCGTCATCACCAGCGTTGTACGGCGTGAGCTGATGGGTTGGCTGTGAAAGGCTCCGCGACGGCGTTCAGCCTCTCTTCACTCTCTGTAAACCTTTGATTTACCAAACCTTTGCGCTCCTGCCCTAAAACCGTCGGGCCGGCATCGCCATATCTGGTGTGTCGCTGCAGTTCACAACGGGTGCACCCATGAACATTTTTGGCGGCTTTGAGATTTTCGGTCTTCTGCTGATTGCCCTAGCCGCGGCCGCGCTGTGGTCGACGGTCAAGATGATTCCGCAAGGCTACAACTACACGGTCGAGAGCTTCGGCCGCTACACGCGCACGCTCAGCCCCGGCCTGCATATCCTGATCCCGGTGATGGAGCGCATCGGCGCCAAGATGAACATGAAGGAGCAGGTGATCGACATCCCTTCGCAGGACATCATCACCAAGGACAACGCCATGGTCACCGTCGATGGCGTCAACTTCTACCAAGTGCTGAACGCGGCCAAGGCCGCCTACGAGATCGACCGGCTGGAGGCGGCCATCGTCAACCTGACCATGACCAACATCCGCACCGTGATGGGCTCGATGGATCTCGACGAACTGCTGTCCAACCGCGACACCATCAACACCCGGCTGTTGCAGGTCGTCGATGCAGCCACCGAGGCGTGGGGAGTCAAGGTTACCCGCATCGAGATCAAGGACATCGCTCCGCCGCGCGACCTGGTCGACAGCATGGCCAGGCAGATGAAGGCCGAGCGCGAGAAGCGCGCCCAGATCCTGGAGGCCGAGGGCTCGCGGGCGTCCGCGATTCTCAAGGCCGAAGGCGAGAAGGCGGCTGTGGTGCTCACCGCCGAAGGCCGCAAGGAAGCCGCGTTCCGCGACGCCGAGGCGCGCGAGCGCTTTGCCCAGGCGGAGGCCAAGGCCACCGAGATGGTGAGCGAGGCGATCGCCAAGGGCAACGTGCAGGCCATCAACTACTTCGTCGCCAACAACTACGTGAAGGCGCTGGAAGCCATCGCCAAGTCGCCCAACCAGAAGATCCTGATGATGCCGCTCGATGCGGCCTCGGTGATCGGCTCGCTGGCGGGCCTGGCCGAGATCACCAGCGAGGCTTTCGGCAGGAACGGCGCCGGCGGCGAACCGGCTCCCAGGCCGAGCGGCAGCCGCCAACTGCCGCGCCAGGGCAGCGTGCCGACCGCCTGATCAGACCTGCTGTCTCAGTGTTGGGGAGCTGATTTCCATGCAATCGATGTTTCCCATGTTGTCCAGTCTTGGCTTCTGGAACTGGTTCATCCTGGCCGTGCTGCTGTTCATCTTGGAGACCGTTGTTCCCGGCGTGCACTTCCTGTGGTTCGGCCTCGCCGCCGTCGTGGTGGGTGTGCTTTCCGTGGCAACGGGCATCGCCTGGCCATGGCAGCTGGTCGCCTTCGGTGTCATCTCGGTGCTGACCGTGTTCTGGGTGCGCCGCTTCTATCGCGCGGAGACGGCCAACTCCGACCTGCCCGATCTCAACGTGCGCGCCAACCAGTACATCGGCCGCTCTCTGATCGTCGAGCAGGCGATCCAGAACGGCCGCGGCAAGGTGCGCGTCGGCGACACTCTGTGGACCGCCGAAGGGCCCGACTCTCCGGCCGGCGCTCGCGTGACCGTCAAAGAGGCCAAGGGCAACGTCCTAGTGGTGGAGCGTGCTGCCGCGTAACGATGGCCCGAGCGCAATCGCCTGGCTCATCGCGCTGATCAGCCTGGCCCTGCCCTGGGCCGGCATCGGCGCGGCCTGGCCGGCGCCTGGCAGATCGCGCAAGGGGACAAATCCGGCTGGTGGTTGGTCGGCGCGGGCGCGGCCATGCTGGTTGCCGACGTGCTGATCGACTTCGTCTGGGCGCATCCCTCGATCTCCAAGAGCGATCAGCCCGACCTCAATCGCCGCGCCGAGCAGTTGATCGGCCGCGTGCTGCTGCTCGAGGAGGCCATCGAAGGCGGCCGCGGCAAGGTGCGCGTCGGCGATACGCTGTGGCTGGCCGAGGGCGCCGACTTGCCCACCGGCACCCGCGTCAAAGTTACCAGTGTCCGCCGCGACGCGCTGCAGGTGGAGGCAGTTTAGCTCCCTACGCCACGCCCACCCGCAGCAGGTCGTGCACGTGCACGATGCCGACCGGCTTGCCCTTGTCGACCACGAACAGGGCGGTGATGCGCGAGGTGTTCAGCACCTCCAAGGCGGCCGAGGAGAGCATGTCGGGCGCCACCACCTTCGGCTTGCGGGTCATGATGGTGCCGGTGCGGGCGCCGAGCAGGTCGGCACCCATGTGACGGCGCAGGTCGCCGTCGGTGATGACGCCGACCAGCTTGCCCTTGCCGTCGACCACGCCGAGGCAGCCGAACGACTTCTGCGTCATGGTGACGAGCGCGGCGCTCATCGCCACGTCCTCGCCGGCCAGCGGCAGGCGGTCGCCGGTGTGCATGACGTCGGCGACGAACTTGAGGCTCGCCCCCAGCGAGCCGCCGGGGTGGATCACCTTGAAGTCGTGGGCGGTGAAGCCTCTACTCTCCAGCAGTGCAATCGCCAGGCAATCGCCGATGGCGAGCTGCATGGTGGTGGAGGTTGTCGGCGCAAGGCCGTGCGGGCAGGCTTCTTTCACACGCGGCAGCTCGAGCACCACGTCGGCCTGCTTGCCGAGCGCGGACTGGGCGCGCGAGGTGATCGCCACCAGCGGCACCTTGAAGCGGCGCGAGTAGGTGATGATGTTGCCGATCTCCACGCTCTCGCCCGACCACGAGATGGCGACGATCGCGTCGTCCTTGGCGATCATGCCGAGATCGCCGTGGCTCGCCTCGCTCGGATGCACGAAGAACGCCGGCGTGCCGGTCGAGGCGAAGGTGGCCGCGAGCTTCTGTCCGACATGGCCGCTCTTGCCGATGCCGGTCACGATCACGCGCCCCTTGGCGCCGGACAGCATCTCGACGGCCTCTCCGAATGCCTGCGCCCAGCTGCTGTTGTTGCAGCGCCGCCTGCAGCGCGCTCAAGCCTTCGCTTTCCAGCTCCAGGGTGCGCGCCGCCGACTGCACGGCGGCCAGCCCGTCGCGGGGCACCGGACGCAGCTTTCCCTTCGCCACAGCTTTTTGCATGTCGCCTCGAATTGACCGGCCCTCATTGCGGCCGGCGCGGCAGTCTAGACCTGCCGGCGGCGTAGGCAACCCCAGCAGGCCGACAGACAGTGGACGTGGCGTTCCGCCGGCCAACTGCCAGCACTAAGGGGACTTTTCACGGCCAGTCCGTTCGCGCGGCTCGGCCATGATGGCGATGCCGCCGTTGGGATACTCGAACAGCCGCAGGTCGTCACGGATTTCCGTCATCTGCCTGAGCAATTGCTGATAGGCTCTGCGGCTGCGGAAGCGCCCCGAAGTTACGTCGGGCATCAGCTTGGAAAGGTGTCGCACCACCGTGTCCTTGCCGAGCGGCAGGCCAGGCGTCTCATGTGCCAAAGCCGCCACGTGGTCTGCGGCCACTCGGATCCAGCGCCGCTCGCCCCGGTGCCGAAGGCGCCGCAGCAGGCTCTTATACCGCTGCCGCATGTCGGCTGCAGTCTCCCGCGCGAAGCCGGAAAGTCGTCGCCATCGGCTGACGGGCCGCTGGTAGGCCAGAGCCGCCCTCAGGCTCTCGACGGGGAACACGATCTCGGTCCGCGGGGGAAAGGTGGCGGCGCAGGGAGCGCCCAACTCGATGGTGGCAACGCGGGCCTTGCCGCGCTCGCCCAGCCGTTCGAGCAGATGCTGGAAATCGTTGTCGACGGACAGCAGAACATACTCCGTGATGGTCGGCTGCTGGTGCACCAACTCCACCAGATCAAGGGCGATAATCAGGTCGGCTGAGGACAGGATGGTCTGGAAGCCATTGGCCTCGAGCGGCTTGGCGAAATGCAGATACGGCTCGCCGAGATACACCCGCTTCTGGATGAATGTGCGCTTGCGTTTCTTCGGATCGAACTGGCCGTCCTCGAGCCACGCCAGCCAGGCCGCCGACGCATCGCCGAAGCCGCCGCCCACGATCTTGGCAACGATGTTGTTGAAGTCGACGTAGAGCGCGCTCGGAATCCTGCGGGCAAACATAGACAATCTCCAGTAAAGCAATCGTTCCTCCGCCCATCAAATGGCGGGGCGGGTCTGGCGAAATGTGTCACACCGACGAAATAGCTCCGGTCAGATGACAGTGAGATGTCAGCCCGATCGGCTAGGTTTGCCCGGGCGCCAGCAGCTTGGCGAGTTCGGCCTTGAGCGGGCCGGCCAGATCGTCCCGCTCCAGCGCGTAGGCGACGTTGGCGGTGAGGAAGCCGATCTTGGCGCCGCAGTCGTAGATGGTGCCGTCGAAGCGCACGGCGTGGAACGGCTGCTGCTTGGCCAGCGTCTTCATGGCGTCGGTGAGCTGGATCTCGCCGCCGGCGCCGCGCTCCTGGCTCTCCAGGACTGGCGAAAATCTCGGGCTGCAGGATGTAGCGGCCGGAGATGTGCAGATTGGACGGCGCCGTGCCGGCCTTGGGCTTCTCCACCATCTGCGTGATGCGCGACACCTTGGCCTTGGCGTCCTCCACGCCGACGATACCGTATTGGTGCGTCTGGTCGTCCGGCACCGGCGCGACCGCCATGTGGTTGCCGCCGTGCGCCTCGTAGGCCGCGATCATCTCGCCGAGGCAGGGCTGCCCGGCGCATAGTGCAGCACGTCGGGCAGCAGCACGGCGAACGGCTCGTCGCCGACGATCTCGCGCGCGCACCACACGGCGTGTCCAAGACCGAGCGGCGCCTGCTGGCGGGTGAAGCTGGTCTGGCCCGGCGCCCGGCAGCTCGCGCATGAGCTGATCGAGCTCCTTCTGTCTTGCCGCGTTCGGCCAGCGTGCGCTCCAGCTCGAACTGGCTGTCGAAGTGATCCTCGATGACGCCCTTGTTGCGCCCGGTGACGAAGATGAAGTGCTCGATGCCGGCCGCCTTGGCCTCGTCCACCACGTGCTGGATGACCGGCCGGTCGACGACCGTCAGCATCTCCTTCGGCATGGCCTTGGTGGCCGGCAGGAAGCGGGTGCCAAGCCCGGCCACCGGGAATACGGCCTTGCGAATGCGCTTGTTCTGGCTCGACATCGGATCCCTCTCGGCTGGCGATGAGACATGGCGAACGTTTCAGTGTATCGCATCGCACATACCCGCGATAATGCGCGGCGGCCATGCGGCAACCTGGAACATTAACCACGCCGGCTGCTGGTTCCGCCCGCGCCGCGCTGCGCGCGAAGGCGCCAAAAATGGCCTATAAATTGCTGACTAGTGTCGCGATTGCAAGGTGGCCAAACCCCGCCACAAGATCGCGGGACGCAGCGCCGGTCAGGAAGTAGTCCGGGCCAAGCTCGATCCGGCAGGCCGGGGGCTACCTGTCCGGCGTCCCGTCGCCAGACACTGGCCTGCTGGCGCTGGCTGCTGTCGCTGCCGCGATCGGGACGCCGCCTCGGCTTCGCCCAGTCCACCGAGGCTTTCCGCCGCTTCGTCGACGCGCTGTGGCCCGATGCGCAGGGCATGGGCGTCTCGCGCGCCACCTTCGACAAGGCCTTCCGCGGCGTCGAGCCCGACCTGTCGATCCCCGATCTCGTGCTTGCCCGGCCAGAGCGAGGTGAAGGGCCAGGCCGAGTTCACGCGCACGCCGGCCGAATACCTCAACGCGGCGCATCTGGCCAGCTCGACCGCGCAGGGGCGCAACGCTGCTGACGCAGCACGCGCGCGGACCTCGCCAAGATCGAGCGGGAGATCGGCGTGCAGCGCCAGTTCGTGCTCGCCATCTGGGGGCGCGAGACGGCCTTCGGCGCGCATCGCTCGCCCCACTACGCCGTCCAGGTGCTGGCCACGCAGGCCTGGCTCGGCCGGCGCAAGGACATGTTCCGCACCGAGCTGCTCTACGCGCTGAAGATGCTCGAGGACAAGGTGCGCACGCGCGAGACCATGAACGCGTCGTGGGCCGGCGCCATGGGCCTCACGCAGTTCATGCCGTCGGAGTACTACACGCTGGCCTACGACCTCGACGGCGACGGCCGCAAGGACATCTGGAACTCGGTCGGCGACGCGCTGGCCTCGGCCGCCAACCAGCTGAAGGCCAAGGGCTGGGTGCCGGGCCAGAGCTGGGGCTACGAGGTGCGCCTGCCCAAGAGCGTGACCTGCCTGCGGAAGGGGCGGACAACACGCGCCCGCTGCGCGACTGGGTCAAGCTCGGCGTGGTGCGCACGCGCGGGCGCGAATTTCCGGCCGACGTCCTCGACGCACCGGCCTTCATTCTGACGCCGGCCGGCGCCTACGGCCCTGCGTTCCTGGCGCTCGAGAACTTCCTGGTCATCAAGCGCTACAACATGTCGGACCTTTACGCGCTGTTCGTCGGCAACCTCGCCGACCGCATCGCCGGCGGCGGCGACTTCGACACGCCCTGGGCCGGCGTCCGCCAGCTGTCCGCGCACGGCATCGAGGAAATCCAGGAGCGCATGCAGGAGCTCGGCTACGCCGTCGCCAAGGTCGACGGCAAGGCCGGCATGAACACGCGCGCGCTGATCGGCGCCTACCAGCAGGCCAACAGACTGAAGGTCGACTGCTGGCCGTCGGAGGCCGTGCTCACCCATCTGCGCGGCAGCGGCGCGCGGGATCGGGCCCAACCGGCCAAGCGGGCGGTGATGCCACGCGAGGCAGGGACGGGGCTTGGCGTACAGTAGGCGATATCGAGGAATCGCCATATTCGACGCATGGCGGCAGCGACTCGAAATCGCGAAGACTAGGCGTGCGAGCCTGCCTCGCCGCGGCGATCGCTGCTGTCGCCGTGCGACGGCCATTGCGCCTGCAGCGTGGCCAGAGTCCCGGGCGCCGCGGTCGTCAGGGCGACCGGCGTGCCCAGCTTGGGTCAGCCGACGCGCTGTGGCCGGCGGCGCAGGCCCGCGGCATCTCCCGCCGTGTGTTCGACCGCTTCGCCGGCGGCTTCGCGCCCGACCCCGAGGTCGTCGAGCTTGCGGTCCGTCAGCCGGAGCACGACAAGTCGCCCGGCGCCTACATCACCGACCTCGTCACCGCGGAGCGCGTCGCGACCGGCGCGCGAGCTGGCGCGCAAGCACCGCGGCCTGCTCGCCGCCATCGAGTCCGCCTACGGCGTCGACCGCCACGTGCTGCTGGCCATCTGGGGCATCGAGAGCGCCTACGGCACCGCGATGGGATCGCGCAGCGTGGTGCGCTCGCTGGCCACGCTCGCCGTCGCCGACTCGCGCCGCGCGGCCTTCTGGCGCAACGAGCTGATCGCGGCGCTGCGCATCCTGCAGGACGGCCAGACCGCCCCGAGACCTTCGTCGGCTCCTGGGCCGGCGCCATCGGCCACACGCAGTTCATCCCATCGACTTACGCCGCGCACGCCGTCGACTTCGACAAGGACGGCCGCCGCGACATCTGGGGCAACGTCGCCGACGCGCTGGCCTCGACCGCCAACTACCTGCGCGCGTCCGGCTGGTCGGCCGGCGCGCCATGGGGCTTCGAGGTCATCCTGCCGGCCGACTTCGACTACGGCTGGTCGGCGCCCGGGCCGCTCGCAGACGCTGTCGCAGTGGCTGGCAGCCGGTGTGCGCATTCCCGCGCCCCGGCAATCTGCATCTCGGGCTGCCGCTGCAGCTGGTGCTGCCGGCCGGTGCGCGGGGCCCCGCGTTCCTCGTCACGCAGGAATTTCCGCGCGCTCCTGCGCTACAACAATGCCCAGGCCTACGCGCTCGCGGTCGGTCACCTCGCCGACCGCATTGCCGGCGGGGCGCCGCTGGCCGCGGCCTGGCCGATCGGACAGGCCGCTACCCGCGCCGAGCGCGAGGAACTGCAGCGCCTGCTGGCCGCCCGGGGCACGATACCGGCGGCGTCGACGGCATCATGGGCGACCAGACGCGGGCCGCCATCCGCGCCACCCAGCGCAGCCTCGATCTGGCCGAGGATGGCCATCCCAGCTTCGAACTGCTGCAGCGGCTGCGTGTCGAAGCGACGCCATAACCGTCTGATTTTGCGGCCTCTTGCGATGCGCCGGAAAGTGCCGCATGGTGGGCTTGCGTCGACCTCGCTGTGTGCGCGCGTGGAGTCGACGGCTGTGCTACGGGAGCCAGGCCATGGACGACACGAGGCAGGAAGCGGCGGTGAAGCGGATGCGCGCTCAGGTTCGGCGCTGGCGTGGCGTGGGTTTGGCCCCGCGCTGTCTGGGCGATCGTGCTTGCGCCGCGCATGCCGGCGCCGAGCAGGAGACCGCCGGCATCAGCTACATCAATCCGTTTCCGCCCGGCGACATCTACAAGCTGCAGGCCTACGGCGACGCCTTTGCCGAAGGCCTCCTGACCGGCTCGACCAGTTCGATGGCCGGCGACACGCGCGTGCAGGTGCAGCGCCGGCATCGCGCGCTCACCGGCCTCGCCCGCGCCGATTTCGAGGACGAGCTGCGCGTCGAGGAGGGCCCGGCCGCGAGCCCGTGCACATCGGCGTCATCATGATCGGCTACGGCGATCGCATCTCCGATCCGCCTGCCAACCACCGGCCGCCGCGTCGCCATCGAGTCCGACGAATGGCGCGAGGAGTACGGCCGCCGCGTCGACCGCTTCATCAAGGCGCTGAAGCGGCAGGGCGTCGCCTTGTACTGGATCGGCCTGCCGATCCTGCGCCGCGCCGAGGCCAACGACGATGCGCAGCTGATCAACGACATCGTGCGCGAGAAGGCCTACCTCAACGGCATCAAGTTCATCGACATCCAGAGCCAATTCGCCGACGAGGCCGGCAACTACGCCGCCTACGGCCCGGACCTCACCGGCAAGAGCCGCCTGCTGCGCGAGTCCGACGGCATCCTTTTCACGCCGGCCGGCTACCGCAAGCTGGCGCATTTCGTCGAGCAGGAGATCAAGCGCGATCTCACCGCAGGCGCGCAACGAGCGGGCCATTCCGCTGGCCGGCAACGAGACCGAGCAGAAGCGCATCGCCGCCAGCGCCCGCGCGGCCCACCGACGGCGACGGCGGCTGGAAGGGCACCGTGAACGCCGTCAAGGAGGCAAGGCCGGCGGCCAGCCGAAAGGCTTGCGGGCACCGTCCGCCGGTCAGATCCAGGCCGACCCGAGCAGAAGGCCGACAACGGGCGCATCACCCTGAAGAGCATCGGCGCCGGCGGCCGCGAGGAATCGGTGACCCTCGACATGCCGCGACCCGCCATTCCGTCGGCGGTGATCTCGCTGATGACGCGCAAGGAATCGAGCGACCGCGCCTCGCAGATCGGCGACGTCGTGGCCGACGACGTCGGCGGCGGCCTGGTGGTGCTGAACTCGATCACGCCGACGGGGTCGGCCCCGGCGGCGCGGCCCGCCGCATCGCGCCCAGCCAGACGCCCTACTACCAGGTGCTGGTCAAGGGCGAGCGCGCCACCCCCAAGCCGGGTCGGGCCGACGATTTCTCCTGGCCGCGCGCCGATGCCGACCTCGGCGTCTCCACCATGACCAACCAGCCGCCCCGCCGCCAGCCTCGCGTTCCGCCGCGCAGCTGACGAAATCGTTCGCTGGAATGCGGGCTGGGCGGCTTAGTGGCCCGGGAGTACCAGAACCTTGGGCTCGCTCGGCAGCGTAGTCTGCGAGACGACGATGGTGGCCGTCTCGGACATCTCGACGGGGAAATCGCCGCGGATGCGCTCGACGAAGCGCTCCAGCGTGTAGGGGTTGAAGTAGTGCATGGGCAGGATCAGGCGCGCGCGCAGGGCCCAGCAGAACCTCGACCATGCCGGTCACGTCCATGGTGTAGCTGCCGTCGACGGGCACCATGACCACGTCGAGCTGGCCGATCTGGCCGATCTGCTGCTCGGTCAGCGTGGTGCAGGTGGCCGAGGTGGCCGATGCACAGTCCGGCGATCTCGAACACGAAGATGGAGTTGCCGTAGGGGATCGAGCCGCCGGCCCAGTCGCGGATGTTGGTCGGCACGTTGCGCACGCGCACATCGTTGTAGGCTAGGTCGTGCTTGGCCGCGCCATCGTCCGTGCTCCAACCCTTGAGCACGTACTTGATGCTGGGGTCCGGAAAATTGGAATAGTGGGTGGTGTGCGCCCGGTTCATGGTGGCGATATCGGGCACGGTCGGTGGCCGCACGTAGTCATTGTAGTCGGTGGCGATGCTCACGCCCCCAGCGCTTTCGATTAGCCAGGTCGAATGCCCGATGAACGTGAGGCGCACTTCCGACGTCTTCAGCGCGACCGGCTGAACCAGGCGCTGCGCCTCCGAGACGGCGAGACAGCGGTCGGCCACCTGTGCGCCGGCTGCAGCGCTCCAGGTGGCAATGACAAGGGCGGCGACGACGGACAACAGCACACGTCCAGTGAGCATGCAGGGCTTCCGCGGGTATTTCCGGCTGCGCGACAATAGGGTGCCCCACCGAGCCGCGCTACCTGGTTTGTCTGGCTCACGGCAAGTGCAGGGGCCTTGGCAGCCGGCCATCTGGCCGACGTGGCCCAAGAGCAGGTGAGCGCAGATGTCGCACGACCAGTCGAGGGGTATGCGGCCCTATGGGGCTGCGCAGTCTGGGAAAAGCTTGCGTGTAAAAGACTTTATGACCCCTTTTTGCTGACCCGCCCATGACATAATTTGCGGCAAGGTTGGGTGTATCCGACTGCAGCCATGGACATAGGGCGCCGCGCGCTGCTGCAGGCGCCGAGCTTCGAAGCAATGACCGATCCCATAGTGCCGAGACCGAGAGACGCCGATGCGCGCGATGCTGCGCGTTCCGGCCAATGTGGGCGGACGGGCGTCCGATCCCCATGCGCGTCCCACGCAGGGAAGCGCCACACCGTCGATCGTCGTGGGCGGGGATCGCCGGCTATGTGGCCCTGAGCGTCGGCTGCATGGTGGCCGGCGCCGTGACGTTTCTGCTGATCGCCGCACCGGTCGATTTCGTACCGCCGACCGGGCCGTCGAGCTGGTCAAGGCGCGCACGGGGCGTGACCTGGTGATCGCCGGGCCGACCAAGCTCACCTATTTCCCGCGCTTGGCGTGGCCTTTTGCGCAGGTGTCACTTGGTGCGCCGGCTGACATGGGCGGTCCTCCGCTGCTGGCGGCGCGGACGTTGCGGGTCGAGCCGGTCTGGTCGCTGCTGTCGCGTCGCGTCGCCCTGCAGCAGGTTCGGCTCGACGCTCCGGTGATTGAGCTGCACGTCGACGCACAGGGACGGCGCAGCTGGGATTTCGCGGCCTGGCAGGATCGCCCAATTCGCCTGGCGCAGGCCGGCGGTCGGACCAACGATGCCGGTTTGGAGCCAAGGCAGCAGAGTGGCCGGGGCGGTCTGCTGCCCGCGTCTAGCGTGCGCATCCTCGATGCGACAGTGCGCTATATCGATGAGCGGT